>NZ_LLWC01000032.1 GCF_001561995.1 Polycladidibacter hongkongensis | reverse complement strand
CCCTGGTCCGAAGCTACGGTCTGCGCCAAGAGTTCATCACACCATATTGTCCGCAGCAGAACGGCATGATGGAACGATTGATCCGGTCGCTAAAGGAGCAATGCGTTCACCGCCAGCGCTTCGAAAGCCTAATCCATGCCAGCCGAACCATTGCTGATTGGGTTACGTTTTATAATGGCTTGAGGCCTCATCAGGCTCTTGCAATGAAGACACCTAACGAGGCATACAAATTAGCAGCATAACTTGAGCAGAAATTGCTGGGTCAATACATCGCCGGGTTCAGCAATACGCCCCAGAGCTGGAAAAACGCACACTGTGGTACCAGAACCGCCTCTCTTTTTCCTGGCGGGTAGACGAAACGTACGTTCGGGTCAAAGATAAATACGAACAAGAACCCTGCTTATGGGCAAGCTCTTGCCGAACTAAAGGCCGAAGGCAAAGTACCTGAATTCGTTGAATTGCGACAAGTAGAACACCTCAACAACCGGCTGGAGAGCGACCACGGAAAGCTCAAGCGCCTCATAAGGCCGACACTGGGTTTCAAGTCCATGCGTACGGCAGCCTCGACACTTAAGGGTTTTGAAATTATGCGCATGTTCAAGAAGGGCCAATTTGACGGCTGGATCCAATCTGTGGGCGGTGGAACCGAAGTATCTTTCATCAATCGCCTATTTGGACTTCACCTATGAATTGCGCCTAGGGGAAGGCTATTTGCATCGTCGAGAAAAGTTGCAACAGGGTCCCTGTCTCCTCAGCATGCAGCAACAGGGTCATCAAAGATTGGAGAATAACCGTGGCTTTAAGTCGTAAGTATCTCGAAAACCGGTTCGCGGCGCAAGGCCTCTGTTTGGGCGATACCACCTTCGCGATCACTGCGGAATTCATTGCGATAGCTGGCAAACTCCCAATGGTGAGCAGAAACATCTGAGGCCGGACGTTCGCCCGGTTGAATGCCTGCAAGGGAGAGCTTTCGCTCGATTGCTTCAAGGAATGATTTATCGTCCTTTAGATCCTGCGCGGAGTATTGGGAATCTTCGGCGGTTGGGCGTAGATACAAAGTGAACTGCGCACCGGCTTGAACACGAGAGCCTTCAGGCACACGGGCCATGTCTGTGACTTTCCATTTGTCGACAGGGGAGTCCTCAGAGAACAACAGGGTGTTTATAGCGTCAAAGGCTGCTGGTACCTGGCTCGGCTCGACACTCAGATGGATTTTATCGCCAACATACTCACCCTGAGCTTTTGTATCGATGCGTTTGGTATGGATGAAACAGTCCTGACTCTCGATATTTAGGGTTCGCCAACCGTTGTTTTCAGAGCCCCAGCCGCTTTCGCGTGCACATTCAAAGGTTGGTGGGTTGGAGGCTGGGCGGAAGACGGGTACTGGGAGGTCTTTCACCTGCTGCGCAATAACGTCTTGCCTTCCTGCAAGACCGCCTGGCTTTTTTTCTTGATAATTTGCAACAGACGCATGATGCGGCTGGCTCAATTGTAGTGGTGGAACTTGAAGTTTAAGAGATAGTCCGAACTTTGGCACATCACCCTCCTCGACATATCGAGTTTTTTAGCTTGTGTTTATTGATAGAGACCTTGCGGCACCGAGTCATCACAATCAATGGGGGTAATTATGCTTCATATACATCCTACTTTACGTGCTGCTCGACACTGAATACGAAAAAGCTATCAGGCAGTAATCCCCCTGCATTTAATCGGATCTAAAAGTAGCTGCGGTGAAAATATCAGGACTGCATACACAGCAAAGGCGGGTTTATGCAACAACGCTGGTCAGCTGTTGATTTCGCCCTCGAAAGCTTCGATCTCTCCCAGAATAGCGTCAAAGCTCAGTATATCTCCGATGAGCATCTCACGCATTCCAGTATAATCCTGACGCAATGCTGCAGTCAGCCTCTCATTCGGCATCAATCTTAGAGATCCACGTTTTGCAGCATCGTAGTTGGCCCAGGCAGCCTTGAAGAATACAGACTTATGATGCGCGACCTCCTCAAGCAAACCCAAGCTTTTCATGGCACGCTCCTTGGTCTCATGCCTGATAAGCTGGGCCATGTCGTAGTAGTGACGTGACATACGATCCGCGAGGGGTTTGTTGGGATTCTGATGGTAGAGCATGTGCAGAATTGTGGCTTTTTCCCAGAAGGTCCGCTCGACGCCCAGCACTTTCACATCCACCCCGCCTACCCCCAGCAAATCAGGATAAGCTTGATGAACATATGGCGTTATCTCGCGAACCTCTGCCGGCAGATGTACGCCCCGTGCCCCAAACTCGAAGCGCACAATAGACTTGATGTAACCGCCAGAACCGTCCGACAAGGATGGATAAGCGAAGAGCAGGGTTTGTGCGTCTTCTGGATCAACCGACAGTGAAAAATCCTGATCTAGACTGTCATCAAATGCGAGCTTAATCTCAGCCAGAAGCGGTCCGGAGACTGCTTCTTCGGCTGTTACCTGCAACTCTTGCAAAAGTCGCTTTTGTTGCATGCCAGACAGATCTGGATTTTCGGGATCGCGATCACCTTCGAAACCAAGCTGCGCACGATCGAGAGATAGATCCACATCCTCCGAGAAGCGATGGATCACGTCATAGGCTTTGGAAAGGGAGGTTCCTCCTTTGAAGATCATGTGATCACCAAAGGTGGGCAGTGCGAAGAGTTGTTTCAATGACCAGCAGACCCAGAAATCTTTCTCAATGATGTTCTTAGACATCCCGAGTTGTACTGCGGCTTCCTGAAAGGCCTCGTCCCTCTGTTCTGGGGTATCGTTGGCAAACTGGTCCATGGCTCAAACATGCTCTACGATCTGCTGCACAACAGCATGCATCCAAGCAGGTGCACGTTTGCTTTGCTTGGAGAGCATCGCTCTATCGTTATCATCAAGTGAGCGAGCCAATTTGCCAATCACCTGATCATCGACCCGATCCTTGCCGACATAACGCAGCGCCTGAAAGACCGCACCGGTCTTTTGTCCTGCACCGACAAGCGTCTTGGAGGATGCATTGCGAAACTGGATCACCTGCCGACCAATTGTCTTGGTCCGTGTTGGACCATTGGTCATATAGGTCGGCTTGGCTGGCACCTGAGTTGAGAGCCCCAGCTGATTGGCCGCCATGGCGGGGGAAGGCTGCAGGACCTGGTTGTCCTTACGAGCCACCGCCTGCGCGACATCGTCCGCGGACGGCGAAAGATAGCCAAAGCGCGGGCTTTTCTTGGGATAGTCGTAAAGTCCCCGCGTCAGGCGCCGGATCACTCCCTGATCGGCTAGGCGCGACAACGCCTGGTCCACGCTAGCACGGGACCCGATATCCAGAAAGTCCAGGGGCGCAAAGATCGCTCCGCGGCCTTTTCCGATAATGCGTTGTTTGATCTTCGATGTAATCATCATCTATCTCCTTGTCAGAAAATAATATACTTTTTTCAAAAATTCAATACTGAAGGTGTCTGCAAATGCTCAACCTCTAGGTGCAAAAATAGGCCCTGTTGCAAAAAGTTTGAGATTTTCCTATTTGGCTTTCATTTTGATCAGCTTGATGGGCTCTGTTTATGAGTAGTGATTTTAAATGGCGTCATTTCCGAGGTGAAATCATTCTCTGGGCGGTTCGGCGGTATTGCCGATACGGAATAAGTTATCGCGATTTGGAAGAAATGCTTGAAGAACGTGGCGTTGATGTGGACCATACAACAATCTACCGCTGGGTTCAGCACTATGCCCCTGAAATGGAAAAGCGACTGCGTTGGCACTGGCGTAAAGCTTGCTGGTCTGGCAGCTGGAAAGTTGACGAGACCTATATCAAGGTGAAAGGTAAATGGGTCTATTTGTATAGAGCCGTGACCAAACGCGGGGAAACGATAGATTTTTACCTGTCCCCTACCCGCAATGCCAAAGCTGCCAAGCGCTTTTTGGGTAAGGCTTTAAGCGGTTTCAAAG
>NZ_LLWC01000027.1 GCF_001561995.1 Polycladidibacter hongkongensis | reverse complement strand
AGTGTATTTCGAGCGTCCTGAGCCCATTCCCATCTCCTGCAACAATCAAAGTCAATATACTCGATTGTCCGGGATCATGGACGAACTCCAACCTGTCCGAAGTTCCAGAGCCAGCTCTAACGCCCTTGTTTTTTGCACTTTTCCGTTAGCTGATAATGCGGGTTTGAACTGATTACTGCAGGTCCACCGCAAATAGTCTGGGTTCAGTTGCGGGAAATTCGGGATTTGCCACTCTGATATACTCATTCAGTTCTGGCTTATATCAGTAATGTATGCAGATCGCTCTACCTAACCATATCTTTCAATAGTTTTCTTTTAAGAAGTCAATAAACGCCCGGATGCGCGGTAGCTTCTGCCGGCCTGGTAGAACTAGAGCTGAAATTTGCTTTGGTTCGGGGCAGTGTCTCCCTTCAAACAGTTTCACAAGTTTTTCATCTGCAATCGCTTGCTCACCCAAGAAATCACCCACTCGAATGACTCCGAGCCCAGAAAGCGCCATTTCCAGAAGAATATCCGCATTATCTGCAGTGAATGACCCTTTCACCGATGTCATCACGATGTCATTGCCTTCTTTTATTGGCCAGGAAGCTTGTGATCTGAACCCTTTAAGAAGTAAACACTCATGCTGATCAAGGTCACCTGCCTGTTTTGGCACGCCAAATTTATCCAAATATTCGGGACTCGCTGCGATTATTCTTTCTACGGTACCCAAAGGAATGGCTATCAGGTCGCAATCGTCGGTATGACCAACACGAATGGTTACATCTACTTGTTCTTGAAAGGGGTCAATTCGGTGATCGCAGACCGTAAGGTCTATTGTAACTTTCGGGTTCTGACGCAAAAAGCCCGGTAGAACCTTCCCCAGTTTGTGCCGCGCATACGCAGTGCCGCAGTTAACACGCAAATGCCCTTGAACTTCATTAATCGCCTGGGAAATATCATCTTTTGCAGCTTTTGCGGTTGCTATAAGCTGACGGGCATAGTCAAGAAAAATATATCCTTCCCGAGTGAAGGTCAGCTTGCGCGTGGACCGATAAAGGAGTTGCGCTCCAATACGCACTTCCAGTCTGGATATCTTTCGCGAGACAGCCGACGGCGTTATGCTTCTTACTTCAGCGGCGGCGGCAAAGGAGCCGTGGTCTGCTACGAGCACCAACATTTCCAAATCAGCGCTTAACATCTCATCCTATACATTCGTGCCCTACAGGCAAAACAATCTGACCAAGACTATACTATATCTATATTGAAAATAACAATAAAACCAAAGCAGAAGATAACAATAGCAAGCAACAACAGGTTGCTATGATTGGTTGAGTGGGAAGATTATTCCGCGATCCAATCAACAAATCGACAATTTTATTCTGTTGGATAGATAATTAATAGGATAATACATTGTATACTAGCTCAGTAAAAACTATCGATAATTGTAGCAATTGCCAGAGTAACTGCGGTCAAAGCTTCGTTATTGAGACGGATAAGTACGGCCTTTCAAGCTCCCATATCAAAGCTCTCGTTTCCGGTAAAGCGTGTGTGGTAAGGGTATCCGCGTTTGCCAACCAGCACGCATGCGACGTGATTTCTAATGGGCAGGCCGCTATGGGGTTCGAACCCTACATAAACGTTTCAGAAGTCCGCAAAATCGGAATGGCTTTTTACGAAACAGAGTTGAAGGCCGATCTGCTTGATGCGTACTTCGACCTTGCTGAGAAGAATCGCCAAGAGTTTCGCCGCGCATGTGAACCCTACGGATCGCCACTGGATAGTCTGCGCGCCATTTTAGATGATATCTGGCCAGCCGGTGCAGGGCTCCAAACTATGTTTGGGCGCAAGATGTTTGTCGGTCTGTCACGAATGGTCGAGCCCAATACCACTTTTCTAGCTCACCACGACATCTTTGCAGAAGATGCGCCCGGAATAGAAGAGGCCGAAAGCCTTACCGCCCAGTTTGCCGCCAATATCTACTTCAGCGTTCCGCAAAAGGGCGGTGAGTTGCTCATGTGGCATCGTAATCTCACCACTTCGGAATTTGATGAGCAACGCAAAGGAAAATACGGTATCTCGATTGAGGACCTTCCTGCACCTGATGTGATCGTCAAACCGAACACCGGTGATCTTCTTCTATTTGACTCTAGAAAAATTCATGCCGTTGCCTCCCCACAAGACTCGCCCCGCAGAGCTGTCTCTTTTTTCGTAGGCTATCGCGGCGAGGATAATCCTCTAACATATTGGAGCTAATCCGATGATGACCTCAACCTTAACTGCCCCATCGACTGCCAGCCATACTGCAGTATCGGATAGCTTTCGAAAAGCTGACCTGCTTTCCTTGATCCATAATGAAATCCAGATTCTGCGCATTCCCAATTTTATTGGTGAAAACGCATGCCGAAGTATCTCAGATGGTCTGAAGAAAACCGGTTATAACGACTATTTGAATGCCCCTCAGGTTGGGCGCATCGGAATGTCGTACTTCGAGACAGGCCGACAGCCGGATATCATTGAGCACTATTTCGCCAATGCTCTAGCAAACATAAACCTGCTGCGCGAGGCGTGTTCACCCTACCCGTGCCCCATGGACACGTTTCGATGTGTTGTTGACGAAACCTGGGAAGCTGGATGTACCCTACAAACACTCTACGAGAAAAAAATGTTTGTCGGTCTGTCCCGTTCCATGAAGCCGGGCATCCCGCTCAAAGCCCACCATGACATGTTTGGGCGGCACGCACCTAACACCCCGGAGAGCGACAGTCTTATCAGCCAGTTCGGAGTAAATATCTATATCGACGTGCCGGAAACCGGCGGTGAGCTTGGGATGTGGGATGACGAGCTGTCGGATGATGAATTCCTCGACCGCCGCGGTCAGGACTATGCAATCCCGCTCGATCAGCTTCGGCCCTGCGATTACTCGGCCAAGCCTGAAAACGGAGATCTCATCCTCTTTAATGCAAGAAAGCTCCATGCTGTTCTTCCCGGCGAAGGAAAGGATCGGCTGACCATCTCGGCGTTTCTAGGATATAGAGGCGAGAAGGAGGCGCTCACAGTATGGAGTTGAATTCCTCCGGCAAGCAAAAGCGGAAATTGGGGGCGCTAGTCCTTGTTGTTTTCGCTCTGGGTTACCTTTTATCCTCTCAACTGCGCGGAGTTACAGCCGCTCTTGCACCACATTTCACCTCAGAATTCGGGATCTCACCTTCCCAGTTGGGATTGCTGGCGGGGTCGTACTTTGCCTCGTTCGCGGTTCTGCAACTGCCCATGGGGGGCCTGCTTGACCGTTTTGGGGTTAGGCGGGTCCTTTGCATAAGCCTCATGATTGCAGCGCTTGCATCCTTTTTGTTTGCAATGGCGGATTCGTTCAACGGACTGTTCTGGTCACGCTTCTTAAGTGGAATTGGTGTGAGTGCCTGCCTCGTCGCTCCGCTTACAGCAGCGCGGTTATGGACCACAGCCGCTCAACAACAACGGCTTAACTCGTGGATGCTGATGGCAGGAGCGTTGGGACTTGTTCTGGGCACTCTCCCTTCGGAAGGAATCGCAAGTACATATGGCTGGCCCTCTTTGTTCGTTGCGCTCGGAGTAGCCTTTGCTGTGGTTGCCCTTCTGGTTGGAGTCGCTGCGCCTGGCCAGGAGGCTGGGAGCGCTCAAAACAGGCAAGGTATCTGGCATGGGTATGGAGCGATCCTGCGCACAAGGTACACTTGGAGTATTGGTATTCTAGGTGCTCTCAACTACGCAATCCTGGTCGCGGTGCAAACCCTCTGGATCGGTCCTTGGCTAACCGAGCTCGGCGGACAAAGCACCCGTGAAGCTTCATTCAATCTTTTGCTGGCCAACATCATCATGCTACTTGTATTTTTGGTGATGGGGTTTCTTTCACCCAAATTCAACAAGTCAGCAGACGACGGAGAGCGCTTGCTGCGCCGCTGGACACCCGTCAGCATAGCCCTTTTATTTATCATTGCGGGATTAGGCGCTGAAGCACAGTGGTACTGGTTCGCTTTGTACTGCGTCTTTGCATGGCCGTTGTCGGTCACCCACCCCCTCATTGGCCAGCGGTCTAAACCAGAGCGGGCAGGAAGGGCCATTGCCTTTTATAACTTGCTTCTGTTTGTCGGTGTGTTTGTTTGGCAATGGAGTTTCGGACTTGTGGTTGCTTTCATTACTCCGAAATTTGGACTGGAACCTGCATACAAGGTTGCAATGGTTTCATTGGCTTGTTTGTCAACGATTGGCTACGGGTACTTTGTGCTGAGCATAAAAAAGAGTGTTGCTGTAGTCGAGTCTGCGAGTGATTTGTCCACTTCGCCCAAGTCGGATATCTGATTTTGATCTCCTTTTAGTGCGGAAGATGTTTTCATGTCGATTTGGAGTTCGTCCATGATCCCGGACAATCGAGTATATTGACTTTGATTGTTGCAGGAGATGGGAATGGGCTCAGGACGCTCGAAATACAC
>NZ_LLWC01000013.1 GCF_001561995.1 Polycladidibacter hongkongensis | reverse complement strand
ATTTGAACCTTCGGATCAGGCCGCGCAAACGTTTGAAGCGGGCGAAACCAGATAAGTTGGCGGTTCCAGCACGGGCCAATCAAGTTTGGTCCCAATAATTTACAGGGGGATTTCATGTCAGATCAACTGGAGGATGGCAGGCGGTTCAGAACGCTTAACATACTTGATGATTTCAACCGCGAGGGGCTAGCTATTGAAGTGGATTTCTCTCTTCCCGCACTGCGGGTGGTGCGGGCGTTGAGCCAAGTGATTGAATGGCGAGGCAAGCCCAAAACCATACGTGTTGATAATGGACCGGAAAACATCAGTGAAACCCTGTTAAATTGGGCCAGATCTCAAGGGATCCAGATCCTGCATATTCAACCTGGAAAGCCGGCACAGAACGCCTATGTGGAACGTTACAACAGAACTGTCAGGCAGGAATGGCTGGATCAGACGTGCTTTGAAAGCATCGAACAGGCGCAAACGGAAGCCACAGACTGGCTCTGGACATATAACAACGAACGGCCCAACATGGCCATCGGCGGCATAACACCCGCCACTAAACTAAAACTGGCAGCATGACCCTACGCCAAAGCTCCTCCAAAAATGGGGGGAATACCGGCAGCTTCTTCCGGCTCTTTCAAGTTAACTTGTCAACACCTCAGTTTTCTTATGCCGGCCCGCTGGAGTATGTGCAGCGGCTCACAGGCTTATCTTAGATCAATCTTGAGTTCATTCATGATCGGGCAGTCCGGCCTATCATCGCCTGCACAGGCCGAAATAAGACGAGACAAAGTGCTATGCATCTCTTGCAAGAGCACCAGCTTCTCATCAATTGCGTTGAGGTGAGCCTGGGCAAGCTGCTTAACTTCAGCACTGGTACGGTTTTTATCCTCATAAAGGGCGAGCAGTGCGCGACAGCTTTCAATTGAAAAGCCTAGATGCCGTGCCCTGCCGATAAAAACGAGCTTATGCAAATCGGCTTCATCAAATTCGCGGTAGCCGTTCTCTGTTCTTTTGGGTTTCAAAAAACCAATATCCTCGTAGTAGCGAATTGTCTTGGCTTTTACCCCGGTGCGCTTTGCAACGTCGCCGATATTCAATTACCTCACCTCCTATAGGTTCGCTTTGGTTGGGCGATTGGATGCCAGACGAGGCTGCACCCAACGCAAACGCAGTGCATTGCTTAAAACAAAAAGGCTCGACAGTGCCATGGCGCCTGCTGCAATCACTGGAGAGAGCTGCGGGCCACCAAACACGTAGAGCAAACCGGCAGCAACCGGAATAAGCACTACATTATAAGAAAAGGCCCAAAACAGGTTTTCACGGATGTTGTTCAGTGTGCGACGGCTCAGATCAATTGCCTTGACAACATTAGCCATGTCTTGAGAGATCAACACAACATCAGCTGCTTCAATGGCCACGTCTGTGCCACTACCTATGGCAACCCCCACGCTAGCGGTTGCCAGAGCCGGCGCGTCGTTAATCCCGTCTCCGACAAAGGCAACTTGAGTGCCGTTAGCCTGCAACGTCTTTACTTCATTGGCTTTATCTGCCGGCAAAACTTCGGCAATGACGTGGTCAATGCCAACCTCGCTCGCTATCGCTTGTGCAGTTTGTTTGCTGTCTCCGGTAATCATAACTGTCTTCAAGCCGAGATCGTGTAATGCATTGATCGTTGCACGACTGCTAGGTTTTACTGTATCCGCAACGGCCATAATTGCTGCAAGTTCTCCGTTGATCGCCACATAGAGCGGGGTTTTTCCTTGCCGGGCAAAGCTCTGCCCTTGCGCGGCGTGAGCTCGCAAGTCAACGCCCTCGCGGATCATAAGGCGATCGGCGCCAACTAGAAGATTAAATGTTTCAACGCTGGCATGAACTCCATAGCCGGGAATGGCCACAAAATTCCGCGTTGGCAGCAGCTCGAGGCCGCGCGCTGCGATCTCTTTGAGGATTGCGCGCGCGACAGGATGCTCGGATTGCCTTTCAACGGAAGCCGTAAGGCGCAAGACCTCTTCCTCCTCAACTTGGGTGGTCAGGCAAACATCTGTCAGTGCCGGCTGGCCGACGGTTAAAGTACCGGTCTTATCAAAGGCTACGACTTTGCATTCTTGCAGTTTTTGCAAGGCGTCGCCTTTGCGGAAGAGCACGCCCATTTGCGCGGCTCGGCCCGTGCCCACCATAATTGATGTTGGTGTTGCCAAGCCCATTGCGCAAGGACAGGCAATAATGAGGACAGCCACAGCGCTTACCAAGGCATGCGTCAAGGCAGGCGCTGGACCAAACAGCAGCCAAAGAAAAAATGTGAGCAAAGCTGTTGCTAAAACCGCCGGGACAAACCAAGAGGTCACCTTGTCGACGAGCGCTTGAATTGGCAGTTTTGCACCTTGAGCTTGCTCTACCATTTCTATAATTTGCGAGAGCATTGTCTCGCTACCGACTTTTTCAGCCCGAAACACGAGCGCACCTGTCCCATTGATCGTCGCGCCGACAACTGTACTGCCCTTGATCTTTTTGTTGGGAGTTGGTTCGCCAGTTATCATGCTTTCATCCACGTAAGAGCTGCCTGAGAGAACTGTACCGTCAACGGCGATCCTTTCTCCAGGACGCGCATGAACCACATCACCCACGTCAATTTCTTCAATCAAGCATTCGCTCACTTGACCGTTTCGCTCTACCTGCGCTGTTTTGGGTTGTAGCCCTATCAGCTTGCGGATCGCGTCCCCGGTGCGGCCCTTTGCTCGAGCCTCCAGAGCGCGGCCAAACAAAACGAGCGCCACAATGACAGCCGCAGCCTCGTAGTAGACATGAGCGGCGCCTTCAGGCAGTGCTTGAGGGAAAAACGTCACCACGATAGAAAAAAGATAAGCAGCGCTTGTCCCCAATGCGACCAGAGAATTCATATCCGGCGCGCCTTTGAAGAGCGCTGGAATGCCTTTTGAGAAGAACCCACGGCCCGGACCAGCCAGAACCAATGTCGTAAGAGCAAGTTGTATGTAGTAGCTATTCTGAGCGCCAATCGTCTGTTCCGTAAACCTTTGCAGACTTGGGAACATATGGCCCCCCATCTCGATTAAAAACACTGGCAATGCGAGCAAACCGGCCAAGAATGCTCTTGCACCAACATTTCTCGCCCGGCTTTGACTGGCAAAGCTCGCAGGTGCAGGGCGCTGTCCCTTGGGCTTGGCGGGATATCCGGCATGGGTAAGCGCCTGCGCGATGGAAGAGGGTGTTTGTGCGCCAGCAAGATAACGAACACTTGCGCTTTCCGCTGCCAGATTTACAGAGGCACTGACAACACCTGACAAGCTCAGAAGATGCTGCTCAACACGGCGAACACAGGAAGCGCAGGACATGTTTTCCACCTGCAATACGATCTCATCGATTATTGCCGGGTACCCCGCCGTGTCGAGCACTTTAACGATCTGCTTTGCAGAAAGGTCCCTGTTATGCTGTAACTGCACGGTCTCTGTAGCAAGATTGACCCCTGCGCTTTGAACCTGAGGAAGTGTGTTCAGCGTTTTCTCAAGCTTAGCAACACATGATGCGCAGTTAAGTCCAGAGACACGAAATTGAATTTGTCCTGAATTGCTCATTTTGATCACCATCGATGATTTAACTTGCGCGCACCCTAAGGCTTCCAGTTACTGGAATGTCAAGGCCGATTAAATGCAGTGGTTTTGATATGCTGCGGCTCTATGCCTCAACCTTCAACAAGGATGTGGGTATCCTTGGTAACCTATTGTTTTAAAGTGGTTTCCTGTTAATTTAGTGTTCTGATTTCTTGCCAAAAGTGTTAAGGCTGTCGTAGTTCTACCCCTACGCTATGGTGTTTCACTGGCGACTTAGTTAGATCTAGAAAATGCTAAAAGCTCTGGGCACCCTTATCGTGTCGCTTGTATTTGTCGTTACCGCGCTTGCCACACACCATCTCGGAGTGATGGCAGACCATTCTGGTGCGCCTAATGAAGTCGCGCAAAGCGCGCATGCGGACGTGGCTGAAGAAGCTATGTACACGGCTGGCTGCTGCCACCACGATAATGCGCAGGTACTATCTGAGTGCAATAAGCTCTGCAGCGCTCTACCTCAACAGCTTGGCACCCTTGTCTTTTTAAGCAAGGTTTCGCATTCTGACCCGCAACTGCAAACCCTTCATTCTGTTTGCTCCATTGGCTTGTTACGCCCGCCGATCTCAGCTTGAGACGCATCACGGCTTTTGCAGCTGTGCCAATAGTTGAATATCTTGACACTCTCTCAATGCTGAATGGAAGAAAAGCAATGAAACGCGTTGTTCTTGCTACACTTATTGCGACACTTAGTGGCGTAGCCGCTTTAACACAAGCTCAGGCAGATCAAGCCTCTCACCTCACAATCTACAAAACTCCGTGGTGCGGATGCTGTAGTGCATGGGCAGAAAAACTTAAGGAAGCTGGGTTTTCTGTTGCCATCAATACGATGGAAGATCTTGATCTCATTAAGCAGCAACTGGGTATCACTGACGAGCTTGCAAGCTGCCATAGTGCGTTGCTTGATGGCTACGTCCTGGAAGGACATGTTCCCTTAGAGGCTATCGATAAGCTGCTGGACGAAAGGCCAAAATTAACCGGATTAGCAACCCCTGGCATGCCAGCGGGATCGCTCGGCATGGGTGAGCCGGATGCAGACACCTCCTATGTCGTCTATGGTTTCAAATCCGGTTCGACGCAGTACATTCCTTTCTACAAGGTTGGAAACTAGCTGCAATAGAGCTTAGTGACAGACTAAGCTCATTTTACTGCGCGTCGACCCAGTGGTCATATTCTAAGGAGCGATGTGACCACTGGGCAAATTAGTCCTTGGTTGTGTAGACAACCCTATTTCTGGCGGATCAATGCTATCTATGAGGATCTTGTAGTTCACTGATCGACCACCTTGTGTACCACGTTGCAATATACCTTGCTTGACCAATTGGTTGAGCTCGCGTGTGGCAGTGGCTGGTGAAGTTCCTGCGATTTTAGTGTAGGATTTAGCGCTAAGTCCATCTTTCAAACGCTCCGGGCCCATCTCAAAGAGTTTCCTCAAAACCTTTTTGCTACGTGCACTAATGATGTTTTGATACTTTAAAAAAAAATGGTTCCGCACCACAAGATACATCGCTTCTTTCTTGGCTTCCAAGGTCGCGCGAATGGTCATGTTTAAAAACCACTCAATAAAGGCTGTCGCATCAATATAACCATCCCATTTTTGACAGTAAAACGGTAGCCACTAAGTCATTGATTTTTGGTGGTCGAATTGCGGCGCCAACGACGATGTCAAATAAGCCGTCCTCGACTTGGATTATTTGACAGTGCCTTGTCTGTCTTTCATGATGCCCACTGCCTAGGCAAACAGAGCGGCTATCTGCGAGAATTCACTGAAGCGTTTACCGTTCCCATAGAGAGGGCATACCAGGTAGATCGGCCGCCGCCATGCCGAACCAGCATCCCTTTATCGACGAGAGACCGGAAAACAGCCTTTAAGGTGTTTGGACTTGCGCCGTATTCCCTGACCATATCGCGGTTGGTGACGCGGCCATGTTGGCGGGCGTAATCTAGGATCATGACAGCCAACTCTGGCAATTCGGCCAGGGCGCGCTCTTCTCGTTCGACCTTCACAGCCAGACGGCGTTTTTGTTGTTGTAAGGCATGCATAAAGAACATCAACCACGGTTGCCAGTCTGGCTCTGCACTGCGGATTGTGGTCTGGGTCTGACGCAAGGCCAAATAGTAGGCATCCTTGCTGTTTTCAATCACGCTCTCAAGCGATGTATAAGGGACATAGGCATAACCCGCCTGCAACAGCAGAAGCGTAGTCAGGACGCGGCTCAAGCGGCCATTGCCATCCTGAAACGGATGGATTTCCAGAAGCACAACGGTGAATACGGCGACGATCAGCAGAGGATGAAGCCGATTCAGATCACGGGCGTCATTCAGCCACTTAACAAGCTCTCTCATGCGGTGTGGAGTATCGAATGGGCTGGTCGTCGCAAAGACAATTCCGACCATTTTTCCGGTTGCGTCAAAGGCTCCCACGTCATTCGGGACCGTTTTGTATTCGCCTCTGTGGCGTTCATCCTTGCCGCTGTAGCGCAATAGATCACGATGCAGCTGCTTGATGTGGTTCTCGCTGATCGGAATGTCTTCCCATGCCCGGAAAACTGTCTCCATGACTTCTGCGTAACCCGCGACTTCTTGCTCGTCGCGGCGGTCGAACTTCATGATCTCCAGCTTGTCTAGAAGCTGCTCGACTTCGCGGTCACTCAGCCTGCTACCCTCGATGCGGGTTGAGGACCCAATGCTCTCGATGGTTGCCACATGTCGAAGTGCCTGCAAGCGTTCGGGGGCAAGGCTCCCCAAGGCTCGCCATGCGCCTTTAAACTCGTCAAGCTCTGAAAGAAGAGCGAGCAATTCGGGTGTGATGTGAATCGTCTCGGTGTTAAGCATACCTGTTTATATACCTGAATAGGCCAGAATGCGCACCAGAATAAATACCCGTTTATACCTGATTATATCAACGGAGGCTGTTATGCAGAGGTTTCACAGAAAACGGTTTTGCTAAAATGGCTTCGGTACAAGTTTGAAGATTTACTGGCGTGATCGCAGCAGCATACTGTATTGACCCAGCAATTTCTGCTCAAGTTATGCCGCTAATTTGTATGCCTCGTTAGGTGTCTTCATTGCAAGCGCCTGATGAGGCCTCAAGCCATTATAAAACGTAACCCAATTAGCAATTGTTCGGCTGGCATGGATTAGGCTTTCGAAGCGTTGGCGATGAACGCATTGCTCCTTCAGCGACCGGATCAATCGTTCCATCATGCCGTTCTGCTGCGGACAATATGGTGTGATGAACTCTTGGCGCAGACCGTAGCTTCGGACCAGGG
>NZ_LLWC01000034.1 GCF_001561995.1 Polycladidibacter hongkongensis | reverse complement strand
AAACACCTTGTCAGGTGTTTGAACAAAGGGCTTGGAAAAGGGCAGCGTAATATGTTTAATCAAACTGTCCGGAAATCGGGCGGAACTCCAGTGGGCGGTGGATAGCCGCGGCAAGACAATTTTGATAATCACCGCCTCGCTCATTGTCACAATCCTGTACCACCTCGCCATCACCTCCGCATAAGAACGCAGGGCCTATCGCGAATATTCTTGCCCCTGATCACGGTCGCGGTTCTGGTCTTGCCCGCTTGCGACACGGTCCAGCTCAGCCTCACGCATCCGTTCGGCCAAACGGTTGTAGTACTGATCCGTCATCGGACGCTTTGTCCGCGTGTCGTCCTGTGCAACCTGCTGCGAGGTCACACCCTCGCGCGCGGTCTGGCTGTTGTCGTTGGACACAGCCTGCTCAAAATCCGGTTGTGATGTCTTCCCCGGCCAGATGTCATGCTCTGGCTGCTCGCTCTGAGCGGCCTGTTGCGCCTCTCGCGCTTTGATGCTGTCGGGATGTTCTGCTGACGGCAAATCCTGACGCTCCAAATCCGGGTGCGCGGCCTGCTCCATCCGGTCGGCCAGTTTCCCGAACCGATCCGTGAAATCGTCCAGCCCTTCTCGTTCCCGATCTTGGCTGTTCTGGGTGCCGTCCGTCTGCGCCATGCATCCTCCGCTATCCCGCTTATAGCGCGGCTTTGCCTGAAAATCCATTGGCACCGCAGGCCGTCGATTTGACGACGCACGCGCCAAACTGGTATAGTCGCTTGTTTTTATTATGAATATTGTTAAACGGTTTCAGCCGCAGGCCCATGGGCCTGCTTTGGTCGAAGTGTCATTTCCAGACGGCATTCCCTATCCCGCCCAAGGCGGGCGCAGCACAATGTTGTCACCGCGCCACGCATGGACAGACCTTGCCAAAGAGAAAGCCGCTGAGCTGGGCGTGGATATCGGATTCCGCAATATCGACGGCGGGTTGCAAGTTGCCTTCCGCTCCCACGATGATTGCGCCCGCGTTCTCGCCGCCATGGAACTGGAATGGCTCGACCGCTTGCGCCAAGGTCTCGGCTATTGGGTTCGAATGCAATTCCGATCCGCCGAACGCGCGGAAGAACGCGGCCAAATCTATGATCCCAAGCCAACCGTCACGCAGATGGCAGAAAGCTTCGGCCTCGAATACGACGACTTGGCCGATCTCGGTGCACCTGCCGCGCGGTTTTAGACACTCAGTTCAATGTGTTTTTGAACGGCGGCGGCGTGGTCGCGATGCGCAGCGTCGGGTCTGACAGCTCAATCGTGTAGACCTTCACTGGGCGTTTCGGCGGGATATGTGTTGGTGCCTTTGCCCATTTGAAGGGTTCAGTTTCGGCCATCATCCGTTCACCGAAGAGCCGGAAGGTCTCTTCCGGGGACAATATATTGTCGTCATCCTTGCTCATGGCCTACCCCGCCGCTCTATTGCGCATCTTGGCCGCTTTGCGTTGTTTGGCTTCTATGGCCTTGCGCTGCTTGCGGTTCATCGGTGGCCGCGCGGTACGTTTGGGCGCGGGGGCGGATGTGGTGACAGGTTGCAGATTCAGCGGTTGATTGCGTGGCATGGCCGACGGCGCCGTTGCTGACAATGGCTGCACCGGGCCACCATCCATCACCATGGGTGCAGGCATGTGTGGGCGGCGGCTTTCCCATTCGCCAGCTTTGTAGATATCGGTCAATGTTGTTCCCGAGGCCTGAAGAACGAAGTCTTCTGGCTTGGGGAGCGTTGCCCCATGCTCCCAGACAAACGGGGCTGGATCAACATCACCGAAGCGGATCAACTCATCGTCACCGACAACACCGCCCTTGGCCTCGATCACATCCGCTACGCATTGCGATGTTTTGCCATCAACAATGAAGCGCGTTCCGAGACGGATACGGGCTCGTTCTTTCTCAACAAGAATGCCGTCTTTTCGCTCTTGCGTGATTGCCCAGACAAAGCCGTCGCGCGGATCGCCAACAGGCACGTTGGTCGCGGCGCGTATGTTTTTGCCTTCAACGTTCTGGATCATGCCATCGTCACGCAGGATATCGAGCAAGCATTCGAATTTGTCAGTCTTCTTGCTGTCAGGGCGGAAATACACATGGCCGGGGGTCACGCGCGTGCCGAAGTAGTCGAGCAGAATTTTGGATTCATTCTCGAAGGTTCTGGTAACCCGTCCCAGCATGAGGTTGTCGTTCTTGTCGAAGGACACAACAACGTCGCCCTTGCGGATCATCGCAATGGGCTTCTTCCAAATCTTGGCGCGCACGGCGTCTTGATCGAAGATTTTATTGGGATTGGCTGGATCAGGTGCGAACTCAGGATCAAGCGGCCACATATCTATGGGAGTGTCGGGGCCGAAGCATTCAGTGCTATCGGCATATCCTTGGTACTCACCAATGTTTTTTGTTAGTTCTTCGTGGGTGAAAATGCCTTCAATTTTACGGCCAGGACCAGGCCCGCGATACTTGATATCGAAGGCTGTGCCATTTCCGGTGAGCCAACCCCCGATCCCACGTAGAGCTTCGAAAAAACCACCTTGTCCGTTATTCTCAAAGCCCCATTGATCATCATATGGCCGAAGTTCAAGATCAGCTTTAAGGCGACCGTCGTCTAAAACTTCGACCGTTCCTCTTACAACGAAACTCGCATCGCCGTATATGTAACCTTCATCGCTGAGGTTCCCGAATCTGTCATAGTAGTCAAACGCGATTTCATCCGGTTCAACATTTGGTGTGCGTTCATACAAATCGCGACCAAAGGTAACTTTTGAACCGGCTGGTAAATCTCTCAAATCCTGAATTGCGCGAGAGCCCCCTAGACTAACTACAGAACCCGGACCTTCATTCATATACCAAGTTCGCTCAACATATACATCCACGCCGCCGCCATTCTTGAAATGGATGTCAGCTTGTTGTCTTGTAAAGCCCCTAATTGGGTTATCTTCGCTAGAAATAATTCCAGCCATACTATCCTCCCTGATCGATTCTGGCGGCAGCCTTTTCTGCGGTTTCAATATTCAGTATTTCGATGCACGCCCTTGCAAATCTTTGGTAAAAAGGGTCCGGGCCAACATGTGGCCCAAACATCCGATCTACGAAAACCCTCTGCTCTACAGATATTTCACAAGGAGTATCGATGCGGCATAAATAGGCTGTCTTCTTTGTAAAAGCAGAATGCGAACCTGAGGGCGAACACTGAAGTGTTTCCAAGGCATCAAAATATCTATTTGCTGCAACTTCTTGATACTTCTTCTCAAAGAAGTCGCGAGCTGAACTCTCTGGCAAAGGGAAAAACCACCAACCTACTAGAGAAATCGCTATAATTCCGAATACAATACTTGCGATCTTCACAGTCGACTCTCATGTGGGCAACGAAGACAGAATAAACTTTGACTAGCCCTATCTGAAACGGTCGTTTTTGTCACGCTCAATCTCTGCACGAGTGATCAAGGTGTTAGCCGTTCCAAAAACCCGTGACAAAACGTTTGGGGTTTTGGAAGGTTTTTGTCATCATAGGGCATGATCATTGGATATGCTCGCGTTTCAACCACAGACCAGAATCTTGACGCTCAGACCGACGCGCTGACGGCGGCAGGAGCAGAACGCCTGTTCTCTGAGAGAGTAAGCGGAGCTAAGGCGGAACGTCCAGAGCTGGATAAGATGCTGGACCAGCTCCGCGACGGCGATGTGGTGGTGGTGACGAAATACGACCGTCTTGCCCGTTCCTTGCGTGATCTTCTCGACATTGTGGAAGCTATCAAAGAGCGCGGCGCGGGATTTCGATCTTTGGCCGAGGATATCGACACGACCACACCCGCAGGTGAGCTGATTTTCCACGTCTTCGCCTCCATCGCTCATTTTGAACGCCGCCGGATTGCCGAGCGTACCCGTGAAGGATTGGAAGCAGCGCGGAAACGGGGCCGTATCGGCGGTCGTCCCCCAGCTTTGACACCGGATCAAAAAGCAGAAGTGATCCGTATGAGAGATGAGGAAAGCCGTCCTCTTCGAGAGATTGCCAGCTTATTCAAAGTCAGCACGCAAACTGTTCGGCGTGCCTGATCTCAGAAATTTCTAACCCCTGTGCCTACCCCAGATCATTGGGTAGTAAGTCCAACCTGTCCTGTCGGTCTGGATGGAACCTCCGCATTTATGCGGGAAAGGTTGATCTTGAGTGCCTGTTCTTCGGAGCCGCTATCGCTGATGCCGTCTCGGAGACGTTCAAGGTTCTGCGTCAAGGATGCGTAGCACCGCCATAGGCGGCTTGTCCTTGATGCATGGTTCTTGAATGGCTCAGGCATCAACTCAGCGATGCGGTATCCGAGGACTTGGCAGGATTCGTCCTGTTCTTTGGTGAGCCGTAGGCGAACTTGAGAGAGTTAAATATGTTAGATTAGAGTTACGTTGTTTCAGGGTCTTTTTAAATATCAGTTATATAAAGGAAAAATAGATGTTATAGGGCTCTGGGGCGTTGTCACGTAAACTTTGGCACCAGCCTGATGAGATAGCGATTGGCGTATGACGCCATCATCGATTAGCTACAAGCGCCACCGTTTCCCGCCCGAGATCATTGCTTACGTGGTTTGGCTCTATCATCGCTTCTCTTTGAGCCTGCGCGAGGGTGAAGAGATGCTGTTGGAGCGAGGCATTACGGTTTCGTATGAGACCATCCGCCGATGGGGCCACAAGTTCGGCCCGAACTACGTTCGCGGCCTACGCCGTAAAGCCCCGAGTACTAATGATATTTGGTATCTGGATGAGGTTACTGTTAGCATTCAGGGTAAAAAGCGTTATCTGTGGCGTGCCGTTGATCAGGACGGGTATGTGCTTGACGAGATTTTGCAAAATCGGCGCAATACCAAGGCTGCAATGCGATTGCTAACCCGCCTTTTGAAGCAACAGGGCGTAGCGCCAAAGCGAATGATTACCGATAAACTTGGATCGTACAGCGCTGCTAAACGGAAAGTCATGCCACAGGTAGAGCACCGCTCCCACAAAGGGCTGAACAACCGTGCCGAGAACTCGCATTTGCCCTTGCGAAAACGCGAGCGAACGATGCAGAAGTTCAAGTCGCCGAGCCAACTTCAAAGGTTTCTGGCAGTCTTCTCCGGCCTTCGCAATCTTTTCGTTCCCCCTCACCATCAACGTTCCGCAATCGACATTCACCTACAGCGTCTAAGCGCCTTCGCCCAATGGAAAAACGCTACCATGATTGATGCCTGAGGCATAAGGTGAAAAGCTTCTTCCGGCTCTTTCAAGTTAACGTGACAACGCCTTCGCTCCTTCTTCTGGCGTTCCACCATCTGCGTGCGTTGATTCTCAACAGCCGGGCGCATCTTGCGATAATTCAGATCAATATTCCGCACAAAACCCTTGAGCTTATCATCCATCCGCGCAGTAATTTGCTTCTTCACGGCATCAACAGAGCCCAGGCTCTCATCAAGAGCAAAGCGGGCTTTCACATCACGCGCCTTAACCCCAGACCAACGCGATAGAGCATAAACCTCCCCACGAAAATCAATTGCCACAACAGAACGGCGATCACCTTTGGCGAGATGAAACCCTTTCTCCTCCAAAGCATTTTTAAGAGCCTCGCCATTGTCAGAGCGTTGCCAGCAATCACGGAACATCTCTTTAATTACACGCGGATCTTGCTGCACACGCTTCGCTTGCTGCCATTCCTTAAGCGTGAAGTTCAGAGGGTTGCGTAAATCACGATCAATAAAGCCTTTTGGTAACTCCCACCCATTCTCAAGGTATAGCTCTTTAGACACCTCATTCAGACGCGATTTATAGAAGGGAAGGTTCTTAGCCTTCATAGTCTGTGCATCGAAACGTGACCAAACTGCATGCGCGTGACGGCGACCTTCCTTCTCATGAAAGACAATGGCGCGCGGATGATCCTCAAGGCCAAGCTTCTGCTCAGCCATATCCGCCGCCGCTTCAAAGGCCTCAACAGAAGCTTTTTCATTCTCGGGTGGATTGAGGCTCAAAGAAAACAGAAACTGCGTGCAGCGCGTTCCTTTAGATATCGCCTCCGCTTCACCTAGGGCGCTATGCAAATCTTCCGACAAAAAAACCGCGCAACTCGTGCACGGTTATATGTTCGTTATCACTGGAGTTCATTAGGTGCTTTGCCAACTGCCCGCCATTGCCACGTTGAGAACCCTTCAAAATCATGACAGGCCTCCCGGTTCTTTACCGAGCGCCTGCATGAGCTCTGAGCGTATCTCCTCAATAGCCTGACAAGCTTCTTGCAACGACTCATCTGTTTCAGGCGCAGTCGGTAACTGTGCCCGTATTCACTGCACGCGCCAGCTGATTAAGGTTAGAAGAAAGACGAGAAGCGCCAAGCTGTGCCAAAACACGCCCTAACGCCTCATGGTCTTTGACAGGGAACCGCCCACGCGTACGACGTGGAGAAACATCCTCTCCTGGTATCTGAGAGCGAATATAGGCCGACAAAGGCATACCCGCCGCCCGTTCTTCCAGCAGCGCTCGCTCTTCGAATGTGAGACGCAATGAGTAAGGAGGCGGATACTTCTTCCGTTTCTCAGGTTCCGCTAACTTATTGAATTTATGGACTAGGCTGGTCATCATCACGCTCCAGACCTTCAAAGTCCAAATGCGCGAAATGATTCTCCCACTCTTCAAGCACCTCAAAGAGAGAGTTCAAACTTTCTCCCTCTAAGTGCGCCATATCTCTTCGTAAATCAATTTGGTGGCTAGGCTTCACCACCTGTTAGTATCAGGTCATAGCTTTCACCTTGTCAGCGGTGTGGTTGTCGGTTGTTCCGTATCACGAGCCGGTCTTGTCGCTATGGTGTCAACCATGCGTCGCGCATTCTCCTCCTATCACCTCTAATATGCTATTGCCTTGACGCTTAGTGCAGAGCGCTTCTTTTTCTGACCCATTTACTGTTATCGTCTTGATATGGCGATTTTGGTTGAGGCGAGGGCTCTAGATGCTAGTTGTCGCCAACGTGGTTGCCTCTGCGCTATTTTCTTCTGCTAGATATCCACTGTTGCTGTTAGTTTTTGAGAAATTTTGAAAGAAACATCAAAAACTTGGAAAATCGGGTTGACGGTTTTGTTTGGTGTGCCTATAACCCGCCCCACGCCAGACGGCGGCGGCCTTACGGGGTGGCGGCGGTTGGTTGGAAGTGAGAGA
>NZ_LLWC01000033.1 GCF_001561995.1 Polycladidibacter hongkongensis | reverse complement strand
GTCCTAAACGCCATCGCCTTTCAGCCGCTTCATTCCGCCATGCGCGCAATGACGCTTTTAGCTTATGGAACGACTACACAGCCGAATTGCATGCTTAAAAAGGGTGATAGCGCGTTTATGCGTCTAATTCGAAATAACCTGACAAAGCCCTCATAACTTATAGCTAAGTGATAAAATATGGTTCAAAATTAACGTGACAACACCATTGTGCTACTTCCTAACAATCGCGCAAGGGTGCATTCAAATGAAAAGAATTCGTCTTTAACTAATGTGTTTCTGAAGCTTGAAAAAATGTAGACAACATTTTTCTAACGTATTCAATAAGAAGTGAAGCGAGGAATATTGGATAATTCAAATTTTTGTATTTTTACATTTTTATTAAAACCAAAAAAACAATCTCTTATAGGCAAGTAGATATTTTTACCATATGCAATAAGACCAATTATACAATTTGAGATTTAAAGTGTTGTTGCATGTTGTTTAGTCTTATCAATGGACGCCTTTTTGCGTCCAACCAATGCTGCGTGTATGTCTATTTTTCGATTGTCAGCGCTATTGCTTTACTTTTTAACGCTCACATAACAGCGACAGCCTCTGAGCAAAAACAGTTCGAGGAAGCTCCTCAGACACGCTTTGATGACTGGAGCTTGCAATGCGCACCAATCTCTGATGACACAACCAACCCTCATCAAAACTCGTTTAAACGCTGCGAGATACTTCAGCGTGTCTATGTTGACAACGTAGAAGTTCTTAACGTTACAGTCACGAAGCGACCATCAAGCACTCCCCCCTTCAAAGCGGCGAAAGACTGGCAGCTGGCCGTTATCACGCCCTTGGATTTATACCTGCCAGCTGGTGTGAGGCTAAACTCTGCAAAACACGAGCTTTTGCAAATACCCTTTTCAAGTTGCGGCCTTTCAGGTTGCTGGGGCACTTCGGTTGCCTCTTCAGTCCTGATCGCGGCTTTCAAAAAAAACAACAAAGCCAGTGCACGGTTCCTGATGATCTCTGGCAAACGCGTTGAGGTTGTTTTTTCCTTGCGGGGTTTTTCAAAAGCGCTTGCTGCTTTGCAGTCAATTTCAGCCACTGTGCAGCAAAACAGCGCGCCGGGCCATGCCCAAACAAGTAAGACCCCTAACAAACAATCGAAGCAAGGGGCGGAACAATGATGCAGCCTAGACTTACTTTTCATCGTGGCGTTTTGCATATCAAGTTGGCGAAACTCTTATTCTCGTTCACATGTATTTTGAGCATTGCTCTTATCAAAGGGGCGCTTGCAGCCCCAATTCCAGAGCAAGCGTTACAGCATACGCAGCAGATTAGCAGAGAGAATGCTACGCGCCTGCGTCAGATAGAAGATGCAGCTGAAAAACTGCGCACCGCCCCACCGGCCGCTTCACCCAAGCCAATTCAAGCTAGTGCACCTGTAGAGCCGAAGAGCCGTTGCTTACTTATTCGGCAAATTAAAATAACTGGCGCAACTCTGGTCGAGCAAAGCTCATTGGAACGAGCAGTCAGCAGTTTTTCTGGGAAATGCTTGGGACTGGGAGAGTTTAATCAGATCCTAAAGCAAGTCACCTTGGCATATGTGGATGCCGGATACGTCACGGCGCGCGCGTATTTGCCTGAGCAAGATCTGATGAGTGGCAATCTGGAAGTCAAGATTATTGAAGGCAAGTTGGCTTCGATAGTCTTTGGTGGTGAAGATAGTATCGCAAGAACTGGGTCAGGCTTGGTGGAGCCGGAAGACTTACGCCTTCGCATGGCGTTTCCCGGTCTGATTGGTCGCCCTGTCAATCTTAGAGATCTTGAACAGGGGCTTGATCAGATGAACCGTTTAGCTTCTGTTTCCGCAAAAACTTCAATGCTACCGGGCGAAAAAACAGGCGAAACAATTGTTGAGCTCGATGAGACACGCACAAAGAATTGGCGAGTTAATGCGTCTGTAGACGATATGGGGTCACTGAGTACAGGTCGGTTCCAATCACAGCTGGGGCTAGACTATGACAACCTTCTTCTACTCAATGACACGTGGTCTTTAAGTATTCAAAGGGCGCAAGAACCTCATCCGTTTGCCTTTGACCATATTGCACCAAATAGCACTAGTATTTCAGGAAGAACGTCAATTCCATTTGGGTATTGGACATGGTTTGCAGACGCAAACTGGTCTCATTATCGAAGTGAAATTTATGGTCGTGTTTCGACGATGCAAACGTCTGGACAATCCAATCAGATTAACACAGGCCTAAGCCGCGTTTTGCACCGAGATCAAAAGTCAAAAACTACTTTGCAAGTCTCGATCAAGCGAAAGCAAAGTGACAACTATCTAATGGGTAGTTTGATTGAAACCGGGAGCCGGGCTCTTACTATCGCTGGAACCAAACTGCTTTATTCGCGCCGTACTTCAAGTGGTAGCATGGTCACAAGTCTTGGATATGAGCGCGGGTTGAACTTGTGGGACGCATTTGATGATGGGGAAGCGGTAAAGGGGTCTCCAAAAGGACAATTCAGCAAATTTACTGCCTCATTAGACTACAACCACTCAATGGCTCTTGGGAAGTACCGCCTAACATACAGTGGTAGCGCCTCCGCCCAGTGGAGCCCAGACGAGCTTTTTGGTTCTGAACAGATGTCCCTTGGCGGCGCGGGCACGATACCGGGGGTTCGCTCGGGTATTTTATTCGGTAATAACGCAGCTTTGTTCAAAAACCGCTTCGATCTAGCACTATTGACAAAGTCAACAAGTGATAGGTTCCGGCTTTTTGATCAGGTCACACCCTCATTACAGTTTAATTTGGGGCGCATTTTTCCAAATAAGAAGCACGGAATTAAAGGCGGTACACTCGCCGGTTGGGCCATCGGGTTGTCTGCACAAAAGTCCAATGTAAATTTTAATATCGATTATGGCCGAATAGTTTCGGCACCTAAAGGGACAGACAAAGGCGAGGGCATGTTTTCAGCCCGTGCATCGGTTCAGTTCTAGTTAAAATATTGCCATTTCTTACATTTCTAGGGTTTATATTTTCATGATTAAATTAAATCACGTCCCTTCAAAGCGCATTTCTAAAATATTACTATCTAGTTCCGTTAGTTTTAGTTTGATGCTCAATCCTTTATTGGCGCAGTCTTTGCCCATAAAGGTAGACCCCAAAGCTCCAGCTGCGTTCCAGCCAGAACTGGGTGAAGCCCCCAACGGGATCCCCCTAATAAACATAAGCACACCAACCGGCAGTGGTCTGTCTCACAATAAGTATCTAGACTTTAATGTGGATCCACAGGGCGCGATTCTTAACAACACATTTACCGAATTCGCCCCCACTAAGCTGGGTGGCATCGTACAGACCAATCCGAACTTACTGGAGAGCGGTGCTGCAAGGGTAATATTAAACGAGGTTACGTCAGCCAAAACTTCCAACTTGCTCGGAATTTTGGAGGTTGGCGGAAGCGCTGCTGATGTGGTGATAGCAAACCCTAATGGAATATTGTGTGATGGTTGTGGCTTCATCAATACACCTCGTGTTAGTTTAACAACCGGTCAAGCTCAAGTCGGCCCTGCTGGCAGGTTGACAGGGTTTACAGTCGAAAGCGGACAAATTCGCTTTGGTCCACTTGGTGCACAGTTGGGCTACACTGACCTATTCGATGTAATCTCAAAGAAGATTCAGATCGACGGGCCGATAAAAGGAAAAAAGCTGCGCTTTACAGCCGGCAGTAACAAGTTTGACTATGCAACCGGTCTGATTACCCCAGTTTTAAGCGGGGGTGATGGTATTGGGTTCGCAATCGATTCAACCGCGCTTGGAGGAATGTACGCTGACACGATCTCTCTTGTTGCGACAGACAAAGGGGCCGGTGTGCGTGCACCGCAGGAGATGGCTGCGAACGCTGGTTCAATGCATATTAGTGCCGACGGCAAACTGGTTTTAGGAAGGGCCAGTGCAACTGGCTCGCTTACAGCAAAGTCAGCATCTGCCAACGTTAGCATTCAAAAGTCATTGTTCTCGCAGGCGGATATTACTCTTGAGGGACACACTCTAATTGAGCTGGCAGCAGACAGTTTTGTCGCATCAACAGCTCACTCAAGCATTCGTGCACATTCTATCGAATTGGGGGATGGGGCAAGCCTGCGTGCAGGTGTGGATGTGAGCGGTCGATTAGCGGATGCAGGCGGGGATCTTAGCCTTGAACTCTCAGATGTCGCGCAGATCGCAAAAGGTAGCCTAGCTGCAGCAGGGCAAATCTTAATTAAAGCAAAGCATATCGACCTAGCCCAAGAAAAAACACCTAAGACCGATCAACTGAGTTCCAAACAAGGTATTACCCTAAACATCGACAGCATCGACAGCTCAAACAGCAAGGTTAAAACGCTTGGAAACCTTGCAATCATCGCAACGGATGGGCTGGCATTGAATGGCGGGGAGTTTAAAACAGGTGCAAAGCTTCTACTTGAAGGAAGCAGCATCAATAGCAAAGCGAAACTGCAGGCAATAGGCAGCGCAACACTTAATGCTAGCAGCGGCGATATTATACTGAAAGAAACATTGCGCGGGGATGGCGGTGTTAAATTACAGGCCGCCAAGTCCATCAGCAATCAGGGCGAGATTGTATCTCTTGACCAAGTGGAGATTAAGTCAGCGACCAATGTTACTAATGATGGACTTGTCAACACCAATAGGCTGGAGATAAGTGCTGTCAATGTCACGAATAATGGTTCGTTACTAGCACATAATGGCGCTGCCACCTTGGCGTTAGATGGCATTTTGGAAAACAGCGCCAGCGGAAAACTGGTTGGGGCAGATTCAAACATCAAAGCCAAGTCAGTTTTCAATGCAGGCAAGATAAGCGCCGCCAAAGGTACGCTACACCTGAACTTGCTAGATGCGCTCAACAATAGCGGCTTGATGGTGGCTCAAAAGGCTCTCAAAACGCAGGCGCAAACAATTACAAATTCAGATCGCTTGCTTTCTAGCGGGTCTGTTGAACTTTTCGCCGATAACCAGATTAGCAATGGTGCTAAAATCTTGGCCAAGGGCGGTTTAAAGCTGAAAGGTCGCAGTAGCGATTTCAGTGCCAATATCGACTTGCAGGGTGGCAGTACCACTCAAGCGGGAAGCGCAAGCCTTAAAGCAGCTCAGCTTACAAGCGATGGGGTCTTGAGCACCACAGCAGGTGATTTGTTATTATCTACCACCGATAGTGCGGTGTTTGCCGGACGCGTCATCTCCAACGCCAATACAAAGTATACGGCAAGTGGCACTGTGGCCATTCATGGTGAATTTGCAGCGCTTGCTTCCTTGGAAATCACTGGTAATGGCACATCAGCTGCGGAAATCATCAATAGCAAAAGCGGGTCCATTAAAGCCCGTGACATGGAGTTGCATGCAAATGCCCTTTCATCCGACGGTTTGATTGGTACATCTGGTGGCGATCTTGTTACCAAGGTAGAACAGAACTTTGCCTCAACGGGCAGGTTGCTTTCTACAGGCGATTTGTTGGTACACGTTGATGGCGATTTTGTTAATAGCGGTGAGATCTTAAGCAAAGAGAGCTTTGTTCTTGCCGGGTACCTTGGAGCACGCCCCCTCAGCTACAGTGCTTTGGCCAGCGCGGTGGTAAAAGCCAGAAACATTGAAATAAGTGCAAAAGAGATAGAAAACGCCGGGGTGCTGGAGGCTTATGCGGGGAATTTGGCACTAGCCTCCCAAACAAAGCTAACCAACAAGGCGCAAATTGCAAGCGCTGGCAATATCAAACTTGCAGCTGGCGGATCACTTACCAATGATGCTGGCACGATAAAAGCCGGGCAATCCATATGGCTTGGTGGCGTTGGAGGTACGCGTGGTTCGACGCTGGTGAATTTGAACAATGGTTTGGTCAATGCAGCAACCGAACTTGATATCAAGATGACATCGATTAACAATGCCGGCCGCCTTGGTGCAAGGGATGGCGATCTCCTCATTGATGCAACGAAGGATGTCAGCAATACCGGCCTGTTTTACGGCGGGAAGGATGCGCTACTTAAGATTGACGGTATACTCACCAATGATGCAGGCGACATTCTGGCCGAAAACAACATCTTATTAAGTGGCAGCTCTGGGGCGCAAACAACAGAAGTCCTTAATAAGAATGGCGGTAATGTTGAAGCAATTACCGGCGATTTAGTAGTGAGAGCAAACTCAGTTGTCAATGAAACAAATACCCCGGGTATTGTTGTTGAAACCGAGATTAATAACCTAGACTCTATTGTAGAGACTTTAGGCAAGCGTCACACCAAAACTACCTACACCAAGATCACTGTCGAAACCGAAACCTTGCCTAACAAGGCCAACTTCTCACGCATGTTGGCGGGGAAAGATATTGTCATCTCAGCGGGGAGTGTTGCCAATAACATGGGCATGATCGCCGCCAATAATGACTTGTCTATAGATGCGGCATCCTTTTCCAACTCGGCACGTGATCTGGTTAAAACCACAACGACTGATAAAACTCACAAGTTCTACAAGAAATCGTGCTCAAATCGCATTTTAGGTATGTGTTCATCTTGGAGAAAGGACCACTGGGATACGTCGGAAAAGGATATTGAAACTGAAACCGTTGGCAATGTCTTTGGCACGATAGAAGCCGGTGGCACCGTATCCATAAGTGCTACCGATTTTGTCAAGAATGAAAGCATACGCGAGGGTGCCGAACAGATCGGCCTGTCGTCTGGGACCCGCCGCCCCGATGCCAACGATGCCCCCGCACCTGAAGACTACAACATAGACACCGGTGTGCCAACAGACGAAACCGCAGCAGCATTAAGTGACGCCTCATCGGAGGCCACAACAGGTACGCATCTACCCGTCGCCGGAATTGATGCAGGTATCAGTGCGGTAATCAATCGGCCGCATTTGGTGGTGACCGTTGTTGAACCAGATGCGCCGTTTCTCATCGAGACCCGCCCTGAATTTGTAGATTTGGCAAATTTTGTCGGCTCAGATTACTTTCTTTCGCAATTTGGCGGTTTTGATCCAGACAAAGTGCAAAAGCGCCTTGGTGACGCTTTTGTTGAAACCCGTGTGCTACGCGAACAAATCTTCGCCCTTACTGGGAAAAAGTTGATCGAGAATGTGCCCGATGAAAGAGCACAGATGCGGGCGCTTTACGATAATGCCATTGACGCTCAAAAGCAGCTTAACCTAACTGTTGGCGTTGCTTTGACACCTAAGCAAATTGCGGCCCTGAAAACCAACATCATCTGGATGGAACCTTTGGTCGTGCAGGGCCAAGAGGTGCTTGTTCCAAAAATCTATTTGGCGATGGGCCCCAAACCAGCGTCCAGCGCTCGCATCGCAGGTAAGCAGGTGCTGGTGCAGACAGCTAAAGTTCAAAACTCAGGTGATTTGTTTGCCAGTGACACTTTGACCATCCTTGCCAGCGATCAAATTGATAACAGTGGCGGCCGCTTGTTGGCTGATGACCAACTGAATGTGGAAAGCGCTGGCAATATTATCAATAGTTCTGGCGTGATCAGCGGTACCCGAGTGACGTTGGAGGCAACTGACCTAATCAACGAAACCCAAGTAACACGTGACTTTGGCCGTGACGGCTATTCTGACCGTCTACAGACAACAGCTCTCATTGATGCAGGTGAACAGCTCGATATTACCTTAAGCGGCGATTTGCAAAATACAGGCGCCACACTGTCATCCGGTGCGGATATGAACCTGATAGTTGACGGTGACGCAACATTTACCGC
>NZ_LLWC01000019.1 GCF_001561995.1 Polycladidibacter hongkongensis | reverse complement strand
ATACGTCGTCTTGTCTTTTATATAGCCAGAACTCGAACTCTCATCCAAATCCTGAGCCGCAGACAGCGCCGCCTACGTTTCTCTTTCTTACTTTATAAAATTATCAATGAGCACGAGAAAATCAAACAACCAATTCTCTCAAAAACAGAAAACCGAACCGCAACCCCAAATCTCTCTGGAGCTTAGAGCTACCGATAATCTGTCAGATAATCCAGAGCGCATCGTGCCGTCGCCGGCAGCGCCGTCGCTCTCGATGGCCCGACTTATAGGACCAACATTAAAAACCGTCAAGCGCTTTTAATCGAAGGAGGGGTGAAATTGTTGAATAAATTCCTCTCATGCAACAGCAGCAGGATCAAACTTCCCTAGGAACACTTCGACTTGAACTGCGCATAAATCAGCAGGAAACTGATAGTTTTTGTATTCTTAATTTTGGGGAAAGCGATGCAAATGACAGCCATGTCAAGCTGTGAATTATCTCATGCTTATCGTCGATTTGCCTTGATAGAAGCCGGAATGTCCTCACCCCTTTATGCCGCATGGGCCGAGGCTTGCGCGGAATCAGAGCAAATTCTCACTCTGCTAAGGCAATTGCCTAAGGGTAAACAACAGCCGAACCTACTGTTTGCGGCGGTGCGACTGCATTTAGGCGAAATTATAGCCAAGAATCGCTTTGAGGAGAGAGTCATTGAAAACTGGGATATCATCCGAAACACCATTATGAGGCGAAATACACAGACAAATGAGGTGGCACGCTGCGGCTACTGGTTACCAATTCTCAGCCAAATCCATGGGCCGATCGCTCTTATAGAGCTGGGCGCCTCTGCCGGCCTTTGTTTGCTGCTCGATAAATATAGGTATGTCTATGGGCAGGAATGGCTCGAGCCAAGAGGTCAGCCACACACCTACAACTCCTCAATTCTAATCAAAACGGTGGTCAGCGGCGCAGGCCCACAGGCGAAACGATATCCAGAGATTGCGTAGCGTAGCGTAGCGGACCGGACTGGATCTTAACCCCCTCGATTGCCACGATGCGGATGTGAGAAATTGGCTGACAGCGCTGGTCTGGCCGGAACACCATGAACGACGCGAGAGGTTGACCAAGGCTCTCGATTTCGCAAGGCATCAAAACTTGCAGATCGTTAAAGGCGATGTGCTGGATGATCTACCCAGCCTGCTAGGAAAAGTACCTGTGGGACTAAAAACCGTTGTACTGCATAGCGCTGTACTCAACTACGTCATTGATGAAGATAAGCGGCGGGCATTTAGCGCCTACATGCAAGAGAGTGATGCTCTATGGTTGAGCTGTGAGTCGCCCAGCGTTTTCCCTTGGCTTAAGGCACCACATATCTCCAAGGTAGAATCACTTCGATACATAATGCGCATCAATGGTGAGCCAATAGCAAAGTGTGCACCGCATGGCGGTAACCTGGAATGGTTTGAGGGGGCGCAACAACAGGTGAAGGACGCACTTGCGGCGTTTGTTTCTGCTAGATAGGCGTTTTTCAAGCGAAATCTAACCCGGCAATGCGGGTTTGCCGTTGACATTCGTGGTATATCCGAGGATTTACGCAGCTTGGCATTTGCTCTTCAAAGAATTGAGGAGGTTTGCCCTTCGCCCAGCCCCAGGGGGGCCTATCTGGCTCAAGCAAGTGTTGGCGCGATGAAAGATCGTCGGTGGCAGAGATGTCTGTTGCTAGTTTTGGTCGCTTGGCGCGCGGTGCTGCTTTCTCCAACCGCCCCAAGAGCACATGAAAAGGATAAACGGTTGCGCCAGCATGAAGATGCTCCTCACTCCGTTTATGGTCTGGATCGTTGGGGCAAGGGGCTCGTCTCCGTGCTCCCCAATGGCGATATTGGCCTGAGCAATCCGCTTCTACCTGAAGCGCCTAAAATCAGCCTACCTGAAATCGTTGAGGATTTGAAGCAGCGCGGCATTCATGCCCCTTTGCTTTTGCGGGTTGGCTCGTTTCTTGAACACGAGATTACCAAGATCAATCGTAGCTTTGGGAATGCGATTGAGCGGATCGGCTATGGCGGCGTGTATCGCGGCGTATTTCCGATCAAGGTAAACCAGCAAGCCCAGGTGGTGGACCGTATTGTGGAATATGGCCGCCCCTATTCGTTTGGTCTTGAAGCGGGCTCCAAGCCCGAGCTGGTAATAGCCCTTGCACATAACTTAGAAAAAGATGCGCTTATCGTTTGTAACGGGGTGAAAGACGAAGAATTTATTCGTCTTGCCATTCTGTCTCGCAAGTTGGGCTTTAACACCATTATCGTGCTGGAAAGCCCGAAAGAGCTGGATACCGTTATCGATGTGGTAAACGAGCTGGGCGAAGAGCCGCTGCTTGGTGTCCGTGTTAAGCTCACCAACGAGATTTCCGGCAACTGGGCGAAAAGCTCGGGCGACCGCTCAACATTCGGCATGAACACGGACCAACTGGTTAGTGTCATCGACCGGCTGCGCGAGGCAAATTTACTGCATTGCCTCAAATTGCAGCACTCGCATTTGGGATCGCAGGTGCCGGATGTGAATGATGTTCGCCGTGCTGCGGGAGAAGCCTGTCGTTATTTCACAGAGCTCTCCAATGAAGGGGCGCCGCTCACCTATCTGGATTTGGGTGGCGGACTTGGCGTGGATTATACCGGCGAAAAACGGGCTACGGAAAGCTCGGTGAACTATTCGGTAGAAGAGTATTGCACCAATATCGTCGAAACGGTTGCCTATGCGCTGGACGAAGCGGGACTGGCTCACCCAACGCTGATTACCGAAAGCGGTCGGGCGACCGTCGCCACATCGTCCATGCTGATCTTCGACGTGCTGGAAGCCACGCTATTTGATGCTGATGCTGCGCCGGACGTTGAAAACGACGACCATCACCTTGTCTCCGATCTGGCGGCGGTTAAAGGCTACCTTTCCAGCAAACGCCTACAAGAGTGCATCAATGATGCCACCTATTACCGCAATGAGCTGCGTGCATTGTTCCGCCGCGGCTATATTGACTTGCGGCAGATGGCACGAGCGGAGCGCATCTATCTCCATCTCATGGGTCAGGTGAAAGAGGTGGCACGGGTGAGTGAGGATCACGAGGAGGTGCAGGCGCATCTTGAAACCCTCGTCGATATCTATCACTGCAATTTTTCTTTGTTCCAATCACTGCCTGATGTCTGGGCCATTGACCAGTTACATCCAGTTGTGCCGCTGCAAGATTTGAACACACCGCCAGATCGGCGTGCGGTTCTTTCTGACATCACTTGCGATTCAGATGGCAAGATTGACCGATTCATTCTCGATGATGGTGTCCATCCCTCCTTGCCGGTGCATTCTCTGCGCGATGATAAGACCTACTATCTGGGCGTGTTCTTCGTGGGCGCCTATCAGGAAACGCTCGGCGATTTGCACAATCTGTTTGGCGATACCAATGTCGCCACAATTGATCTGCGTGCTGATGGCGGGTTTGATCTTTTGCAGGAAGTGGAAGGCGATACCATCTCGCAGGTGCTTGCCTATGTGGAATATGACCCGCGTGACTGCGTGGATGCTTTTAGAAAAATCATCGACCGTGCCATTTCCGAGGGGCGGGTGAAAACATCTGATCGCCGCGTGCTAATGAATGCTTATCGCGACAGCATCAACGGCTACACCTATTACGAATAATATCTGGAAGGACAAGAACTGATGAGTAGTACCCTAGTCATTGGAGCGGGCGGCGTATCGTCTGCCGCTGTTCACAAAATGGCGATGAACGCCGACATTTTTGGAAAAATTACCCTTGCCTCGCGTCGTAAATTTAAATGCGATGATATTGCGACCAGCGTGAAAGAGAAAACCGGCGTTGTAATCGAAACTGCCGAAGTGGACGCCATGGATGTGGCCGCCGTTGTTGCGCTGATTAAGCAGAGCGGTGCCCAGCTGCTGGTGAACCTTGCCCTGCCCTATCAGGATTTAAAGCTTATGGATGCCTGCCTTGAGGCGGAAATCCATTATCTTGATACCGCCAATTACGAGCCTGAAGACGAAGCCAAATTTGAATACCATTGGCAGTGGGCTTATCAGGAGCGCTTTAAGGAAAAGGGTCTGACCGCTATTCTTGGCTCCGGTTTTGATCCCGGTGTGACCTCTGTGTTTGCCACATGGATCAAAAAGCACAAGCTGGACAGCATTCGCCAGATCGACATTCTCGATTGCAACGGCGGCGATAACGGCAAAGCCTTCGCCACCAATTTTAACCCGGAAATCAACATCCGTGAAGTGACCGCCGAGGCACGCCATTGGGAAAAGGGCGATTGGGTTACCACCCCGGCGATGAGCCACAAAGTGGCCTTCGATTTCCCCGGAGTGGGCGAAAAGAACATGTACCTCATGTATCATGAGGAATTGGAGAGCCTGAAAACCCACTTCCCGGAAATCAACCGCGCCCGCTTCTGGATGACATTTGGCGATGCCTATATCAACCACGTGAAAGTGCTTGAAGGTATCGGCATGACCTCCATTGAGCCTGTCATGCACGAAGGGCACGAGATTATTCCGCTGCAATTCCTGAAATCGGTATTGCCAGACCCGAGCGGGCTGGGCGAGCTGACCAAGGGCAAAACTTGTATCGGTGATATCATTACCGGTGATGCCAAAGATGGTTCGGGCGAGAAGACCTATTACATCTACAATATCTGCGATCACGAAGAGTGTTACGCCGAAGTCGGCTCGCAGGCGGTTTCCTATACGACCGGTGTACCGGCAATGATTGGCGCGGCCATGGTGCTGAAAGGCATATGGAACGAGCCGGGCGTATGGAACATGGAACAGCTGGACCCGGATGGCTTCATGGAGATGCTCAACACCCAAGGCTTGCCTTGGCATGTGCACGAGCTTGACGGCCCGGTTGATTTTTAAATCATGGCTGAAATGATGCAAACACAGGCAGGGGATGCCGGGGCATTCAAGCGGTTCGATTTGAGCCGCGTTCCCTCCCCTTGTTTTGTGGTGGATGAAGCAGCGCTGGAGCGGAATCTCAAGATCCTCGCGGATGTGGGAGATCGCTCCGGCGCTCATATATTGGCTGCGCTGAAGGCGTTTTCCATGTTTGCTGTCGCGCCGCTGGTGCGCCAGTATTTGCAAGGTACCTGCGCCTCCGGCCTTTATGAGGCCAAGCTGGGGCGTGAAAAATATGGCGGTGAGGTTGCCACCTTTTGCGCCGGCTACAAAGCCAGCGAGTTTGAAGAGATTCTCTCTTACTCCGACCATGTGATTTTCAATAGTGCCAGCCAGAAACAAGCGCTGTTGCCGCTGGTTGCGAAGGCAGACCACCCAGTAAGCGTGGGCTTGCGGATCAATCCCGAGCACTCCGAGGGCGAGATCGCCAAGTATGATCCTTGCGCACCGTGTTCGCGGCTTGGTACGCCGGTTTCCCAGCTGACGCCAGAGGTGATGGCGGGCATAGACGGGCTGCACATGCATACGCTGTGTGAGCAAGGCTTTGAGCCTCTGGCCCGCACATGGGAAGCGGTGGAAGCCAAGCTGTCCCCGTACTTGCCGCAGCTGAAATGGCTTAACTTTGGGGGCGGTCATCACATTACCCGTGCCGATTACGACCGCGAGGCGCTCATAGCGTTTATTAAGGATTTGAAGGTGCGCACCGGATTTGAAATTTATTTGGAGCCGGGCGAGGCTGTTGCACTTGATACGGGCATACTGGTGGGGGAAATCCTTGATTTGCCGAAGAACACCATGGACCTTGCAATCTGCGATATTTCTGCAACTTGCCATATGCCAGATGTTATCGAAGCGCCTTATCGCCCTGCCATGCTGGGCGAAGTGAGTGAGGGTCATTGCTATCGTTTTGGCGGGCCATCTTGCTTGGCCGGAGACGTGATTGGCGATTACAGCTTTGAAGCGCCATTACAAGTGGGGCAACGCTTCGCCTTTCTTGATCAAGCGCATTACTCCATGGTGAAAACCAATAGTTTCAACGGTGTACCGCTGCCAAGTATTGCGCTTTGGAACTCGGAAACTGACGCGCTGATCATGATCAAGCAATTCTCCTATAACGATTTTTTAGGGCGCCTGTCTTGAGGAATGAACTGCTTGGGCCTTTAACGGAACCAAAGGACAACAACAGATGACAGTTTTTCTCGATAGTGAGTTAAGCGCAGCAGAGCGCAACGCTGAGAGTCGGTTTCAGGTTATTCCCATGCCGCTCGAGCGTACAGTTTCCTATGGTTCGGGCACGGCTTCGGGGCCTGAAGCCATTATCAATGCCAGTAATGAGCTGGAGCGGTTATGCCAGGGCAAGTTTCCTTGCGAAGCTGGCATTTTCACCCAACCGGTTGTGGCGTGTGATGGACCCTTGCCTGACGTGATGGAGCGGCTGGCAAAGCGCACTGAAGCGGCTGTCTTGGCGGGGCAGTTGCCAGTTACTTTAGGGGGCGAGCATTCCCTCAGCTTTGGTGCGGTTAGCGGCGTTGTACGCGCGCTGGCCCAGCGCGGCGAAGGGCCGGTTGGTATTGTGCAGATCGATGCCCACGCGGATCTGCGCATTGCCTACCAAGGGGAGCCGCATTCGCATGCCTCGGTGATGAATTTGCTGGTGGAAGACGGCGTTAAACTGGCGCAGTTCGGCGTGCGCGCAATCTGCGAACAAGAGGTGCAATCGCGCCAGAAGTTTGGCGTGTTCTACAAGGATGCCGAGGAGTTGGTAACTAGCAACATCATTGATGTGGCCTTGCCTGAGAACTTCCCGCAGAACATATACATTTCGTTTGATGTTGACGGGATCGACCCATCGCAAATGCCCGCAACCGGAACGCCGGTGCCAGGTGGCCTGAGCTACTACCAAGCGCTGCATTTGGTGGAGAATAGCCTGAAAGGGCGGCGCTGCGTGGGAATGGATATTGTCGAGCTGGCGCCGAACGGCGATCCCGCTTGGGATTTCACAACAGCGCAAATCGTTTACCGCCTGATGGCCGCAACGCTTTAACAAAGGATTTGCCGGGCATCCCGGCATTTCCTTCGTCAATCCAGATTTAGCGGATGCTCATGATCCGACAGAGAGCTTGTGCAACAGCAATGATCTACTTCTCAAAGCCCTCCCCTTGGTAATTACCCCCTTTATTTGGCGTCTATTTCAATTAGTTTCCACTAGCTAAGCTCTCACACAAAGCTCTGTTTACGATTCATTCAATTACAGATTCAAAGTGAGTGTTTGCTGTGTTTTCCTTTATCGTTTACGGTCGAAATGACAATTATGGGTACAATCTACATAAGCGCGCGGCTCTAAGTCTTAATTGCATCGCCCACCTGCTTGATGGTGATGATGAGATCATATTTGTTGACTATAACACCCCTGATGATTTCCCTGTTTTTCCCGAGGCAATTGCCGATACGCTTACTGACAAGTGTAAAAAGCACCTGCGGATTATTCGCGTGCGAGCCTCTGTGCATCACGAACTTTTCGCCGAAAAGACCCATTTGAAAGCCTTGGAGCCGATTGCTCGGAATGTGGCGCTACGGCGAAGCAATCCAGACAACAAGTGGGTTATCTCCACTAACACGGATATGATTTTTGTTCCCCATGAAATGCAGCAGCTTTCTCGAGTGTTTGCCGAGACTGAAGACGGCTTTTACTGCGCTCCTCGGATCGAAATTCCCGAGACGCTCTGGGAGGGGCTTGACCGCTACAACCCGGCGCAAACGATCACGCAAACGCGGAGGTGGGGCACAAGTGCGCATCTAAATGAACTCGTCTATGGGCCTAAGGAAACGCTCTATGATGGGCCTGGAGATTTTCAGTTTATGCTGCGGCAGGACCTGTTTGATATCGACGGCTTTGATGAAGAAATGCTGCTCGGTTGGCATGTGGATTCTAACTTGTTTAAACGGCTTAGTTTGCACCGCGGCAACATAGGTGATGCAGGCAAGCACTTATATGGCTATCACTGCGACCATACCAGACAGGTTACCCAAGCCCACGAACACGGCTCTCCAGAGAACGATCCACGTCGCTTTGTTACCGGCGTTGAGACCCCATACCTGTGTGAGCAGAGGAACTCTTGGGGGCTGAACAACCACTCTCTGGAGGAGTTCAGATTGGCAGGCAGCTCCGCGTCCCACTTTATTCAGGGTGTTGAAGAGGCTCTGCAGCCACCATTGAAAGAGCCAACACGTTCTTTGTTCTGTAGCGAGACCTATGGTAAGCAAACTGCTTCACCGGCGCATACCGCCCTATTCATTGCCGATATTCTGGTGAATGCTCCAAGGGCGGTAAAAATTGGCTGGATCGGCCCGCAAGATACGCTTTTTAATTATACTCAGGCCCTGCTTGTTACGAACAATACCTGCGTCGAGTTTGTTCCCCTCACATTGCAAAACTTTCATAACTGCGAAGAGCAGATTGGTTGCTTTGTGTTTAACTTCGGCTGCGAGTCGCTTGTCGCGGGACAAGAAAAAGACCATGTTCTTGCGTGCTTTGACATGGCACTTGCTGCCGAAAAGCAACGGCACATTAGCGGTCAAATAGCCCGGCGTCTTATCTGCGCAAACGCTGTACATAATCAGTTCGAGCAGGTTGTCTTACAGAATGTGAACTGTGCAAAAACTCCATTCTCAGCACGACTTAGGCACGGTTACGTGCAGCGACGTGAACACATAAACAAGCTAGAGCACCTCACCAACAACCGGCAAATTGACCTGCTCGATTTCATAGACTTAGGAAACGGAGCGGAGCGGACGCAGCCTTCAATTCAAACAGATAACAAGCAGAAGGGAATTGTTGTCTCTGGACCATATTTTGCTCTTGAACCCGGGATGTTTGAGGTTCGTGGGCGGCTGACCGTAGATGAAGTATCATTGGTTCCCGATAGGATTTTTAACAAGAAACTTGCCTACATTGAGATTCTGGTTGGCAGTAAGATCTTACAACGCAAGACCATTCGCTCCTTAAACACTCAGATACGTGAATTCTCATTGGCACTTACTATCCGAGAAGAAGATGTGGGCAAACCAATGCAGGTACGTATCTACTCCAAGGGCCGCAGCACTCTTTCCATCACGCGGCTAGAGCTACGTAATCTCTCTACAAAGCTAGAAGAGAAAATGGAGAGCACTCCATGACAGTTAAAGAGCTATCACAGAAAATTCGCGCCCAGATTGATAGAAGACACCTACGGCCACGAGCTACGAAGAAGGCGGGAAGCATCTTTGTCGAGGTGCCTGAAGGAGATCCGATCGAGCTGATTTCCTATTATGACCATTTTAAAGAATATTACAGAAACTGTGAACCGCAATCAAAGCGTTGGTGTCAAAGGCATATTCAACCCGACTGGCAGATATTCGATGTGGGAGCAAATATTGGGTATTATACAGCGCTCTTTTCACGTTTGGCTTCTAGCGGAAAAGTGGCCGCTTATGAACCTACCAGCACCATTGACATGCTGCGGCAAAACCTTGAAAACCTTGGAGTAGACGGTGTTGAAACGCACCAGATCGCCCTTGGCGAGGTCTGCGGTTTTAAAGAGGAATCTGTGTATCGCATCTGGGGGCATCCTCCAGAAACCAAGGGGTACTCGTTTTCTAGTGTAGATCATGAGATGGACCGCTTGGGATGGTCACGACTAGATCTGCTCAAGATCGACGTCGACAGCTTTGACTTCGAAGTTTTGCGCGGCGCAAAACGAACGATTGCCCAATTTAATCCATGGGTGCTTGTTGAGCTTAATCATGCGCTATCCAAACGTGGTCAATCGGCAGGTGATGCTTTTGAGTGGCTTGCGCGGCAAGGGTATGAACAGGCACTACAGCTCGATAGTGAGAACTACTTGTTGCGACGTCCTGATAAGGCACAAAGCTCTCCCTCCTTGAGGATTGTGTTTGATCGCGAACCCATCTTTGAATTGGCACAAAGGCCCGTATGCACGGGTGAGGAAGTTGAGTTACAAACATTGAGCGCCAAACTATCTGAGGGGGCAGAGCGTGTTGGTACGGGGAACAGCTATCAGTTCGTAGGGCCAGCTTGGGCCTATGCGCTAACTTTGCCCATTGCGACAAGCAAACAAGTCCCTGCACTCGTAAGCATTGAGATCCAAGCCATCAACGGGATAGCAAGTGTTCTTGTCATAGACGAAGATGGCGCGAAGCTTGGCGATGAGGTTGAGGTTAGAGCCCCCGCGAGCAAGCTCGTTCAGATTTATGTCTCGGACATTAGTCTTGTTGGCGCCGTCATTGTTCGAAATACCGCTAGCCCGTCGGATATACTTAAGTTTTCCCATTCTCTTGTGCGTGCATATCACGCTAATCTGGAATCTCCAGATAATCTTCCTTATTGCTATGATTCAGGCTGTGATCATATTGATGTTAGAGCCCTAGCGCGAAAAGTGGACCGAACAGCGACTGCTGCAAATAAGACAATCCCCATTGTGAACGTTCAGGAACTCGATAAAGCTTTTAAGTGTAAACAAGCATTTTTCAGCCCATCAAATATCGTCGAGGTTCCCATTGTTAATTTAAAAATGGAAGATCATGACGCAATCATTTTGGAGCAAATTTATCGATGGCATCAACCAGCGCGACACCTTGAGTTTGGTACATGGCAAGGCTTTGGCACAAAATTATGCGCAGAAAGCTGTGATGCACATATATGGACAATTAATTTGCCCGAAGGAGAGCGAGATCTGAAGGGCAATGCCGCCTATCAACACCCAGATGGCACTGCATCTGATTGTGGTGCGCAAATCGGTTCTTTGTATCGAGAAGCAGGACTTGAGGATCGCGTTACACAAATCCTCGCGAATAGCACTACGTGGGAGAGCAAGGATTTTCATTCGGGTTTTTTTAACTCAGCCCTGATCGATGGCGGTCATACTCCAGATGTTGTAGCATCAGATAGCATCAATGCTTTTAGATTGGTAAAATCAGGAGGGCTTATCATGTGGCATGACTTTTGCCCTGATGAAACAGCTCTTCAACACTCAAAAGCAGCTCGCGGTGTTGTGCAAGCTATCTGTGAAAACTGGGCGGATTGGCACGAGCTCTTCTCCAAGGTATTCTGGATCCGCCCCAGTTGGCTACTCGTTGGGATTAAGAAGTAACTGCAATGGAACTTGACAATTTAACCTGACTGACAACGGTGTTATCAACTTAACTTGAAGTCGCTCGCAACAGTCTCCTTCGGGCCCATTTCAGACGTCAATCATGGCGGCTCTGTCAGGTTGATGAGCGCTTTGAGATCGCGTAGTTGTTTGCCATGGTTAAACTTGATGTATTTCCGGCTCTTAAAGGTTACCGTTTTCCTCGCAGCATTATAGGTTACGCCGTTTGGGCCTATCACCGGTTTGCCATGAGCCTGCGAGATGTTGAAGATCTGCTGGCCGCATGGGGAATAGTACTTTCCTACGAGACGATCCGGGATTGGGTAAACAAGTTCGGGCGTTATTTTGCTGGTAAAATCAGACGGGGCCGGCCAATGTATTGACCCAGCAATTTCTGCTCAAGTTATGCCGCTAATTTGTATGCCTCGTTAGGTGTCTTCATTGCAAGAGCCTGATGAGGCCTCAAGCCATTATAAAACGTAACCCAATTAGCAATTGTTCGGCTGGCATGGATTAGGCTTTCGAAGCGTTGGCGATGAACGCATTGCTCCTTCAGCGACCGGATCAATCGTTCCATCATGCCGTTCTGCTGCGGACAATATGGTGTGATGAACTCTTGGCGCAGACCGTAGCTTCGGACCAGGG
>NZ_LLWC01000025.1 GCF_001561995.1 Polycladidibacter hongkongensis | reverse complement strand
CGGGAAAACTTTAATGCCCTAATTCAAAACAACCCCGCGTATATCACTAACACCCAAACAAAACACCCAAAAACCCCAAAAACAGGCCAATCAGAGCCAGCTCCCACCCCCAAAATACCCCAAAAGTTAACCAGAAATTAATATGAACAAGCAGGAATTAATTCAGTTTAGGGTCGTGAGATGTTGAGAACTGCGCCTTCATGTAGCGGCCGAGAACAACAAAGAATAATTTTGCTTTGCCGCTCTGCCGCTGACAGCACGAAATCGCGATGCTCAATCGGGACAGAACCATCGTGATGCGCAGCGCACACACCGCAAATCCCGTCCGAACATTTGGTTGGAACAGTGATTCCAGCTGAGTTTAGAGCGCTCGCCGCATCAACCTCTGCGGTGACTTTAATAGGATCACCCCTGCCAGATACATGAATTGCAAAATTGAAGTTTTCGTATTCCGGCTGCTCAGGCGGTGAGAAATACTCTTTATGCAAAGACGCCTCCGACCAGCCTTGCTGCGTGGCTGCTTCCAACACCGCTTGCATATATCCGTCTGATCCGCAGGTGTAGATATGTGCTCCCTGCTTTGGCACCTGCAGTATGCTTGGGAGGTCGGCGCGACTGCCCTCCTCAGAAATGTGCATAAAGAGATTTTGTGCCCACGGGGCTGCTTGCATCTCTTCAAGGAAAGCCGCCTCCTCTCGCGTACGCGTAGAGTAGTGCAGTTCGAAACTTCGCCCAAGCGTATGGAGCCGGTGCGCCATGGCAATAAACGGCGTAATACCAATACCGCCACCGAACATGATGGTGTGGCTGGCATCTTCATGCAGCGGAAAATGATTGTGCGGCTTGGAGATAAAAATCTTGCGGCCTTCGGTAAAGATGCGGTGCATGAGCATGGAGCCACCGCGACCGCTTGCTTCCTTTTGCACGCCGAGAACATAGCTTTTTGGCTTGGCTGGATCACTGGCCAGGGAATATTGGCGCAAGTATTCAGGGGCGATAACAACATCGATATGCGCCCCTGCTGCGAAGGTTGGCAACTGCTCGCCTTTCGCGGATGTAAACTCATAGCGCGCGATATCTCTAGAGAGAAATTCCACCTTGCTTACCTCTACCATAATTACTGGCGCATTTTTCGCATCTACCTTGTATTGGGGCACAAGGCCTTCTGTTTGCCCAGATGCAAGGCGCGCTTTGTGCTCTTGCGGGCTTAGCATTTGCTGATACGCGCGAATACCCGCCTCCCGATCCATCGGGAATGGATAAGGATAGGGATGTGGCGCCAAATGCGCTGGGTAAACGGCAAGGGTTTGATCCTCGAAGCGGAGGTCCAATTCTGTTTGCAACTCCCGCGCATTCACTTGCTTGGCCTGTCGGTAGCCTTGTGCAGGGGACCCCTCCAGATCCCACCACCATTTCTTGACTGGATTGATACTGCCATTGCCAAGCGTGTCATCCAGCTTGGCCAAAAGCGGTGCACTTTGGGGGAACTGCATCGCCGTCCAGTGGAACGGTTTTTCTGCAAATATGCCCTCCAAGTTCCACGGGCAGGTTTTCATACATCGGCCACATAGGGCCCCGGCAGGCTGGCTTACGCGGTAGCGAGCGCATTTTTCGCTGTCTGATTTCCAGATCTCGTAGCCATTAAACATGCGTTTTGGCCCGGCGGTTATGGCGCCGCTTGGGCACTCCCGGGCACATTTGTTACAGGATTCACAAAAACGCTGTAGGCCGAAATCAATAGGCTGATCATGCGCCAGTGGCATATCCGTAGTGATGGCTCCAGATTTCAACCGCGGGCCCAAATACGGATTAAGAATGACCTCGCCAATCCGGCTCACCTCGCCAAGACCGGACAACAGCAAAAGAGGTGGCTGTAACACCTCGCCGTCAACAGCGGAGTGCACGCGCGCCGCATACCCCAATGAGCGGATGTGCGCTGCAACGATATCACCAATCAACGATGTTCTCAGATAGGCCCGCATGGACTGTGCCCCAGAGATCCAATCGTCGCCGCTGGCGCCCTCCATGGTTTCATGCCCTTGATCTACGAGAATCGAGATGGCGTTAGGGTGATACGGGGTAATTTCTCGCCCACCCGCATCATGGGAATAGTAAGCATAATCAGGACAATCGGATATACCCACCGCATCGCAGCCAAGAAAATAAAGGGCGGCCTTTACATTCTGCGCGTTCTTAAGCGGATCGCTGGCACTTGGATGCTTTGCCTCTGCCTTATCTCCATCTTGGCGCAGGATGAGCGCACCCAGCGCCCGCCTTGCACAAAAGCTCATCGGGTTTTTGGAAATGAACGCCCCACCCTTGGCCGCATCTTGCAAGGGCTTGCCCATGTCTCCGAAAAGCGCGCGGGCAAACATATCCGCCCGTTTTGGCACTCGCGGCACGCGAGGCGCATCAATCAGCGTGGTTGGCTTTACAACACGCTTGATCTTTTCAAAGGGGAAGGCCCCTTGATAAAACCGCCTGTTTTCATAGGGCTTCCTGTTCCATGCATTCTTGTAGGTGCTGGCCCCCAACTGCCAAGAAGGGCCAAAGGCTTTCCACCGATCCGCTAAATTTCGCGGAGCAAGTGGTGCATCGGGCGCCAACTCCAACGTTGTTGTTATCGCCGCAAGGGAGAACTCTGAACCGATAAAGGGGTTGGCAAGCGCGCCGCCTTCTTGGCGCTCTACTAGGCCGGAGGCGAGCGCCAATTGAGCAAGGTTCACATCTGTGCTGGAAGCTGTGTGCGCCCGTGCCTCTACACCCAGCAAGCGCAGATAGGACGCGAGAACAACAGCCGTTTCAGCAGCGCGGATGGCAGAGCGCGCCGGATTACAGCCATGTATCCACTCGCCGCCCGGCTCGCCGGGGTCTGGCGCGCGGGGGTGCTCGACAGCCACGATGAGCGCATCGGTGTGGTGGGGGATCGGCTGTGGTGCGGTTTTCGCTGCTTCGCGCAGGTCCGCCAAAACCATGTCAATGCCAGAGGCAAGCGTTTTGGGCTGAAAGGTTTGCAGCTCAAATGCCAACTGCGCTAGCTCTGGATTGTGCACCGGCTCTTGCAAATACATATCCTTGGTGATCTTGCAGGTGCCCATCAGTGTGGCATCAAAGAAATAACCCGCCGCCTTCAAATGATCTGCCCGCTCCTGCGGGTCTTTTGGAATTTCGGAGAGGTTCGGGGCGACATTGCCCTCGCGAATTGCATCCAGCAAGGAGGCGACACAGGCAATTGAATTGCTCAAGGAAAGCGGGTTCTGCGCATCTGCATAACTGAGCGCCTTTGGCGGCGGAACGGGCGGCAGTGCTACAGCGGAGCTGGTACGCGGCAAACGCTCCATCGGATAGCCACCCAGATGCACAGGGCGATTTTTATATGAAAATAGGCGCATGGCTCTCCCCAACCTTGCTTGGCACTGTGGCTTTGACCACTATTGATTGGGGTAAGACTAGCTGAAATTTAATGGGTTTGTAAGTGAGCTATACGGTTAGGAACCTTGAATTCATCCCGTTCAGCACTTCTACTTGGAGGCGGCAACACCCCGCATAACGAGCGCTATGTGCTCGTTAATTATCTCCTCAATCGAAAGGCGTCCCTTTGGGTTGTACCAGAAGCACACGCCGGTAAGCATGGCAAGAATCGCATAGGCAGCGACTTCCAGCTCATTTATGGCGAACGCTCCCTCATTTCGCCCGTGCTCGAGTATAGCGATGAGCTGCTCTTCATAGGAGCGGCGCTTGGTAACCACTTGAGCGTGGGCCTCGCCCTGCAAAGAACGTAGCTCCAAGTTTGCAAGGATGACATCCGTACGGCGTTCGATATGGTAGCGGATATGGAAGGCGACAAACGCCTCCAGCTTCCGCGTAGCAGTGGCATGCCGAGGCACTGCCTTTTGGCAAGCCGTCAGTAGCTGGCCCATATGTTCTAGCATCAAGCTTTGCAGCAGCTCGTCTTTGCTTTTAATATACCGATAGATTGATGCTGGTTGCAGCCCGACCTCGGCGGCCAGCTGGCGCAGAGTCATAGCTTCAAAACCGTGTGATACGATTAGTTTTTTTGCGGTTTGCCAAATGGCAGCCTGCGTATCTTTGCCAATTGAGCCTTTGGTTCTTGCCATTTCTTCTCTTAACTACCCATTACTTTTCGCGCTGACCTATTCCAAGGTTTGATTGCAGCTTAACTGTTCTGCCTTATATAATCAAACGTACGTTCGTTTAATTGCAGATTATTTGTGTTGGCAGTTACGCCCGGCTGTGGCGTTAAAGCGGGAGGCTTTTGGGGATGTTCAGCAACAGTTTGAGTTTTGGCTTGGGCGAAGAGATTGATGCCCTGCGCGAGATGACTCAGCGATGGGCGCAAGAGAAGTTGGCACCACGGGCTGAGCAAATTGATGCAACCAACACGTTTGCTGCGGATTTATGGCCACAGTTGGGAGAGCTGGGCCTGCTGGGCGTCACTGCAGACCCAGACTATGGTGGCTCTGGCATGGGGTATCTGGCGCATGTGGTGGCGGTAGAGGAGATTTCCCGCGCTTCGGCCTCTATCGGCCTTTCTTATGGGGCACATTCAAACTTGTGCGTGAACCAGATCAACCGGCATGGCACGCCCGAACAAAAAGCAAAGTATCTACCGAAACTATGCAGCGGCGAACATATTGGCGCGCTGGCCATGTCAGAACCGGGGGCGGGATCGGACGTCGTCAGCATGCGGCTGCGGGCAGAGAAGCGCGGCGATCATTACGTTTTGAATGGCAACAAAATGTGGATCACCAACGGGCCGGATGCGCACACGCTGGTGGTATACGCCAAAACCGACCCCGAGGACGGGTCGCGTGGCATCACAGCCTTTATTATCGAGCGCGGCTTTGCCGGGTTTTCGACAGCGCAGAAGCTCGACAAGTTGGGTATGCGCGGTTCCAATACATGCGAGCTGGTGTTTGAAGATTGCATGGTGCCGGAAGAGAATGTGCTGGGGCAACTGGGCGGCGGTGTGCGGGTGCTGATGTCGGGCCTAGATTATGAGCGCGTGGTGCTTTCCGGCGGGCCACTTGGCATTATGGCGGCGGCGCTGGATGTGGTGATGCCGTATATTCACGAGCGCAAGCAATTTGGCCAAGCCATTGGCGAATTTCAGCTGATGCAAGGCAAGATCGCCGATATGTACGCCACCACCAATGCTTGCCGCGCCTATGTTTATGCAGTGGCGCAGGCATGTGATCGCGGTGAGACAACGCGTAAGGATGCGGCGGGCTGCATTTTATACTCAGCCGAAAAAGCAACGCAGGTGGCACTTGAAGCACTGCAAAGCCTTGGTGGCAATGGTTATATCAACGAGTACCCAACAGGCCGCCTTGTGCGAGATGCCAAGCTTTATGAAATCGGCGCGGGTACCTCGGAAATCCGCCGCATACTCATCGGGCGCGAGCTCTTCAAGGAAACCGCATAATGAGTGTGCTTGGATCAACCCTAGGCGCAGCATCGCCCGACTACGCGGCAAATGAGGAAGCGCATTTGGCCGCAATAGCCGAGATCGAGACTGCCAGCGCACTGGCTGTGGCAGGTGGTGGCGAAGAAGCGCGCGCCCGGCACGAAGGGCGCGGTAAGATACTACCACGCGAGCGGGTGGCGCGGCTGCTGGATCCCGGCTCACCGTTTTTAGAGGTGGGGCAGTTTGCAGCCCATGGCATGTATGAGGGCGCGTGTCCCGCTGCAGGGATGATTGCTGGCATCGGCCGCATAGAGGGCCAAGAATGCATGGTGCTGGCCAATGATGCCACAGTGAAGGGCGGCACCTACTTCCCGCTCTCCGTAAAGAAGCATTTGCGGGCGCAAGAGATTGCGTGGGAAAACCGCCTACCCTGTATCTATCTTGTAGATTCTGGCGGGGCAAATCTGCCACAGCAAGACGAAGTTTTTCCAGACAAAGAGCATTTTGGCCGTATCTTCTTTAATCAAGCCACCATGTCCGCCGAGGGCATCGCCCAGATTGCGGTGGTGATGGGGTCGTGCACCGCAGGTGGTGCCTATGTGCCTGCCATGTGCGATGAAACCATTATCGTGCGCGAACAGGGAACAATCTTCCTTGCCGGTCCGCCGCTGGTAAAAGCAGCAACGGGCGAAGTGGTGAGCGCGGAAGATCTCGGCGGCGGCGATGTGCACACGCGCCTGTCCGGTGTGGCCGATGTGCTCGCGCGTGATGACGCTCACGCTTTGGCCCTAGCGCGGCAAGCTGTGCGCAATTTAAACCGGCGCAAGCCCGAGCAGTTAGCGCGAGCCCAAGCACAAGAACCGCTCTATGACCCTGCAGAGCTGCTGGGTGTTGTGCCTGCGGACCTCAAAACACCCTATGATGTACGCGAGGTGATTGCCCGCATCACCGACGGCTCGCGCTTTGACGAATTTAAGGCGCGCTATGGTACCACTTTGGTCACCGGCTTTGCGCATCTCTATGGCATGCCGGTGGGCATTGTCGCCAATAACGGCATTCTATTTTCCGAGGCTGCGCTGAAAGGTGTGCATTTTGTAGAGCTGTGCTGTCAACGCAAAATCCCGCTGATTTTCCTACAAAACATTACCGGATTTATGGTGGGGCAGAAATACGAGGCGGGCGGTATCGCCAAGGATGGCGCCAAGCTGGTGACAGCGGTGGCTTGCGCCAAAGTACCCAAACTCACTGTAATCATTGGTGGCTCGTTTGGCGCGGGCAATTATGGCATGTGCGGGCGGGCGTACTCGCCGCGCTTTTTATGGACATGGCCGAATTCCCGCATTTCTGTCATGGGCGGGGCGCAGGCGGCCGGCGTGCTGGCGACGGTGCGCCGCGATGGAATCGAGCGCAAGGGTGGCACGTGGAGCGCCGCAGATGAAGAGGCCTTCAAGGCCCCTATTGTGGCTCAGTTTGAAGAGCAAGGGCATCCGCTTTATGCCTCTGCCCGCCTTTGGGATGACGGGGTGATTGACCCGCGCAAAACGCGCGAGGTGCTCGGCCTATCCTTAGCCGCTTGCCTGAATGCCCCCATTGAAGACACGCGCTTTGGCGTATTCAGAATGTAGGAGCGCGGAGATGTTCAGCAAAATCCTGATTGCAAATCGTGGTGAGATTGCCTGCCGCATTGCCCGCACCGCCAAGGCACAAGGCATTTCTGTTGTAGCGGTGTACTCTGATGCGGATGAAAACGCGCTGCATGTGGCCATGGCAGATGAGGCCTATCACATTGGTGGCTCTGCCGTGGGTGAGAGCTATCTCAACATTGAGCGGATCATAGCCGCAGCACTCGCCAGTGGTGCACAGGCTATCCACCCCGGATACGGTTTTCTCTCTGAAAATCCGGCGTTTGTGGAGGCAGTGGAAGCGGCCGGACTGACGTTTATCGGCCCGCCTGCTAGCGCGATCCGCGCCATGGGGCTGAAAGATGCCGCCAAAGCGTTAATGGCCCGCTCGGGTGTGCCGGTGGTACCGGGCTACCATGGCGAGAGACAAGATACAGAATTCCTCGCCGAGCAGGCCTTACAGATCGGCTATCCGGTGCTGATCAAGGCCCGCGCGGGCGGTGGCGGCAAAGGCATGCGCAAAGTGGAGCTCGCGGATGATTTTCATGAGGCTTTGCTAAGTGCCCAGCGTGAAGGCCTTGCCAGCTTTGGTGATGGGCATGTGCTGATAGAGAAGTACATCGCCAACCCACGCCATGTGGAAGTGCAGGTATTTGCCGATTCCCATGGTAACGCGGTGCATTTGTTCGAAAGGGATTGTTCGCTACAGCGGCGCCACCAAAAGGTGATTGAGGAAGCGCCCGCCCCCGGCATGAGCGCTGAGATGCGAGAAGCCATGGGCGCTGCTGCTGTAAAAGCCGCGCAAGCGGTGGGCTATGAAGGGGCTGGCACAGTCGAGTTTATCTGCGATAGCTCAAATGGGCTACAGCCAGACAAGTTTTGGTTTATGGAGATGAACACCCGCTTGCAAGTGGAACATCCGGTGACCGAGGCCATCACGGGCGAAGATCTGGTGTTGTGGCAGTTGCAAGTGGCAGCAGGCGGCCCTTTGCCAAAAAGGCAGGACGCACTGCAAATGCGCGGCCACAGCTTTGAGGCGCGTCTTTATGCAGAAGATCCAGCAAACAACTTTCTGCCAGCCATTGGCGAGATTGCGGCTCTTAACTTACCCTTTGAATTGGCGCGAGTGGATAGCGGGGTACGTGCTGGTGATAGCATTACTCCCTACTACGACCCGATGATCGCCAAGATAATTGTGCATGGAAATAACCGTGCCAGCGCACTTGCCAAGCTGCAAGCGGCCCTTGCCACAACGAAGATAGATGGCACAACCACCAACGCAGCGTTTTTGTTTCGCCTATCACAACAGCCCGAGTATGTGGCAGGCGAAATGGATACCTTGCTTATTGACCGCGAGCTCGAGAGCCTCACCCGGCCGGCAAAGCCGACATCTCTCATAATCGCGCTCGCTGCCATTGCCGAGCTGGGTTTGCTACAAGATCAAGCCGGACAAGATGCAAAAGAGCCGTTTGCATCGCTCACCGGCTGGCGGCACTTTGGGCCAGCAACACAGCATTGCCATTTGCAATGGGGCGATGAGCTGCTTGATGTCGCGCTCGGCATTCTTGCGGCAAATCGCTTTACCGCTGCGATTGGGGATGAGCATATTGAGCTACAAATCTTCGCCAAGGAAGGCGAAAACCTGCGCGTAATGAGCCAAGGGCAGCAAAGGACCTTCCGCGTTTCACAACATAGAACGCGCATTTCAGTTGCATGCGAGGCAGAGCACTACGCTTTCACTGCGCTTGACCAATTAACTGCCGAGGACGACAGCACAGAGGCTGGCAATAGCATTTGCGCTGCCATGCCAGGGCTTGTTTTGGCGGTGCAAGTGGCGGCAGGCGATACCGTGCAAGCGGGGCAAACGCTGGTGATTAGCGAAGCTATGAAGATGGAACATGCGCTCAAAGCCCCGCGAGATGGCGTGGTGGCCAGCGTGCATGTGGCAGAGGGCGCACAAGTCAATGAGGGTCAACTGCTGCTTTCCCTAGAGGAGGTTGTAGCATGAGCAAGCAAGTTAAAATCGTCGAGATGGGGCCTCGTGATGGCTTGCAGAACGAAAAACAAATCATTCCGACCGCGGCTAAAATCGAGCTTATCAACCTGTTGTCTGCTTGCGGCTATGAAAAAATAGAGGCAACTAGTTTCGTCTCGCCCAAATGGGTGCCGCAGTTGGCCGATGCTGCGCAAGTCATGGCGGGCATCACTCGCAAGAAAGGGGTGAAGTACACAGCCCTCACCCCAAATATGCGCGGCTATGAGGGGGCAAGGGCAGCGGGTGCTGATGAGGTGGCCATTTTTGGCTCGGCCTCTGAGGGGTTCAGTCAGGCCAACATCAACTGCTCCGTTGATGAAGCGTTTGCTCGGTTTGAGCCAGTGATTGCGCAGGCAAAGGCCGATGGCATACCGGTGCGTGGATATGTTTCCTGCGTTATCGCCTGTCCGTATGACGGGCCGACACCTGCCGAGCAGGTGGCTAAGGTAACACGGCAATTACTGGATATGGGCTGCTATGAGATATCGCTTGGAGATACGATTGGTGCTGGCACACCAGCAACAACAGAATCAATGCTGAAGGCCGTGCTGAAAACATGTGATGCAGCACAATTAGCCGGTCATTTTCATGATACGGGAGATCGAGCTCTGGCAAACGTGGAAGCATCACTCAACCTTGGATTGCGTACATATGATGCAGCCATAAGTGGTCTAGGAGGTTGCCCCTATGCCCCGGGGGCCAAAGGAAACGTTAGCAGCTTAAGTCTATTAGACCTGTTTGATCGTTTGGGTTATTCTTGTGACCTAGACAGAGATTCTATGCGAAGAGCAGAGGAATACACCAATAAATTGCAGGATCGAGAATTTGAGCTTTGAAACATTGCAAGTCGAGCGTGCGGACAACGGTATCACGCAGGTTACATTAAACCGCCCAGATAAGAGAAATGCGATTAACGCCCAGATGATGGACGAGCTGGTGCAGCTGTTCACCGAGTTGGCAGCGGAGGAAACAACACGTGTTGTGGTGCTGACCGGATCCGGTCGTACGTTTTGCTCCGGCGGAGATTTGCAATGGATGCAATTGCAGGCGCGCAATGATCGCAATGTAAAAATCGCAGAGGCGAAGCGTTTGGCTGACATGCTACAGGTGCTTGACAGCTTCCCGAAACCTTTGATCGGCCGGGTGAATGGGCCAGCATTTGGTGGTGGTGTCGGTCTTTTGTGTGTGTGTGATATCGTTGTTGCCAATGACGAAAGCCGGTTTGCCTTAACCGAAACCAAGCTCGGCCTCATTCCTGCGACCATTGGGCCCTATGTGGTTCGGCGCATTGGCGAGGGTAATGCGCGGCAGATGTTTATGAGTGGCAAATCGCTCAGCGCGCAAGATGCGCTGCGCATGGGCATTGTCAGTTACACCGTAAATATTCGCCAATTGCGAGACAAGGTGCTGGAAGAAGCAGAGGCTTTTTTAAAATGCATGCCCGGCGCGGTCAGCGAGGCAAAAGCCTTGTGTCAGCATCTGGCCCGCAGCCCGTTTGAAGGGCAGGTAGAACACACCCTCGAGAAGCTGGCAGACCGGTGGGAGAGCGAGGAAGCGCAAAAAGCGATAACACAGTTCTTTGCAAGACTTGCGGTAAAAGACGAGGAAACACAAAAGCAAGTGGTTCAAGACGCACCGGAATAGCCTTTTTAACAGGATCGTGTTTTACATGGACGAGAGGTGTTGCTACACCCCTATGACCAATTATCGACTGAGTCATGCATGTCCCGCCCAACACGGTTTCAAGATACGGCAAAACGCCCTTGGCATACGCTGATGTTTATTGGCGGTGTTGCCCTGCTTAATGCAATTGGCGCAGGGCTTGCCATACCCGTTATGCCTGGTTTGGTCGCCGAGCTGAGTGGGCGGACCATTGCTGAAGCAGCGGTGCTTGGCGGCTATATCGCGGCGCTTTATGCGGCTATGCAGTTTCTCTTTGGTGCTGCTTTTGGCGCTTTGTCCGACAGGTTCGGCCGCCGACCAGTATTACTAGTCTCGCTTGCAGTGCTGGTGGTTGATTATCTCATCATGACCTTTACCAATAGTCTGCTGGTGCTGTTTGCCGGACGACTTGTGGCCGGTGCCGCCAGCGCTACATATGCGGCGGCTTATGCGGCGGTTGCCGACATTTCTGGTAGCCGAAGCCGGGCACAGCGTTTTGGCATGGTTGGTGCCTGTATCGGCGCCGGGTTTGTGTTTGGTCCGGTGCTTGGGGGTTTCTTAGGCGAGATTGGGCTACGCTTGCCGTTTTACGTTGCCGCGGTGCTTATGGCTCTTTCGCTCACATACGGGGCCTTCTACATGCCAGAAACACTGTCCCAATCTCGACGACGACCCTTCTTAGTCGCGCGGGCCAACCCCATTGGGGCGCTCAGGCAAATGGCGCAGATTCCAAGCATGGGCTTGTTTCTCACTGCATTGTTTTTTTTCCAATTGGCCAACCACGCCTACACCGCTATATGGCCCTATTTCACCATTGAGGTTTATGGCTGGTCGAGCGCGCAAGTCGGGCTGTCGCTTGCCGTGGTCGGGCTTGGATTTTCCAGCGTTAAAGGCGGCCTTATCCGCTATGCAGTGCCGCGACATGGGGAGGCACGCACAGCACTTGTGGGCTTTGTGTTTGCGGCGCTGGCTTTGTTCGGCTTTGCCTTTGCCAGCTCCGGGTTTGTTGCCGCGCTGCTCTTGCCCGTGGCTGTCATTGGTGCGCTGGTTCCACCGGCCATCAACGGGCTTATGAGTTGTTTTTTGCCCGTAAATCAGCAAGGGGCGCTTCAAGGCGCGGTGTCGAGCTTGTTTGGGCTGGCCATGGTTTTGTCGACATTGCTGATGACGCAGAGCTTTACTTTTGTGATGGAAACCGGATTGGCGCCTGCGGGCACCCCATTCTTTTTGGCGGGCGTTATAATGCTGGTGGGTCTCGCTGTGTTTCTAGGCGCAATCTGGAGAAACCGTTAAGTTTTTGCAGTGTTGATTGTACCTCCGCATTCCAGCACGTTTAGCCCCGCCGCGCAGCGGCTCTCGGCCCCCGGCAGGGCTTTTAGCTGAAGGGCTTGCTCACAAAAATGTTCAATCGCTGCCTTGGTACTTTGTGCCTTGGTGAAACAACATTTGCCAGCATGGATTAGCGGTGCTTTTCTGCCTCCTCCAAACTGAACTGCGGCGGGTGTTTGTCGCGGGCAGTTTATAGGCGAGCAAATAAACATCCTCAGCAAGAGGAAGCAGCTGCGCCTCTACGACTTTGTATTGACCCAGCAATTTCTGCTCAAGTTATGCTGCTAATTTGTATGCCTCGTTAGGTGTCTTCATTGCAAGAGCCTGATGAGGCCTCAAGCCATTATAAAACGTAACCCAATCAGCAATGGTTCGGCTGGCATGGATTAGGCTTTCGAAGCGCTGGCGGTGAACGCATTGCTCCTTTAGCGACCGGATCAATCGTTCCATCATGCCGTTCTGCTGCGGACAATATGGTGTGATGAACTCTTGGCGCAGACCGTAGCTTCGGACCAGGG
>NZ_LLWC01000039.1 GCF_001561995.1 Polycladidibacter hongkongensis | reverse complement strand
CCCTGGTCCGAAGCTACGGTCTGCGCCAAGAGTTCATCACACCATATTGTCCGCAGCAGAACGGCATGATGGAACGATTGATCCGGTCGCTGAAGGAGCAATGCGTTCATCGCCAACGCTTCGAAAGCCTAATCCATGCCAGCCGAACAATTGCTAATTGGGTTACGTTTTATAATGGCTTGAGGCCTCATCAGGCGCTTGCAATGAAGACACCTAACGAGGCATACAAATTAGCGGCATAACTTGAGCAGAAATTGCTGGGTCAATACACCATTGTACACCTGGCATAACGGAAGCCTTCCTTAGTTCGGTGCCCGTTATCTATTTCAGCTCTGACATCCCAATCAATCAGGACAAAAAGCATGGGCTAACTGGTATCGATCAGACGGCACTGTATGCCAGCATCTGCAAAGAATCCTTTGTAATTACAAAGGTGGAGGAAATCCCCTTTATGTTGCGCCGCGCTTTTAGAGTGGCAACTTCGGGTCGACCGGCACCTGTACATATCCGCGTACCGATCAATATCTTCCACGATGAAGCTGAGATTTCCGATCTATATGCCGAGCCGATTTACTGTGAGTACCCAGCACATCGCCCAGTCGCAGATCACGCTCAAATCCGCAAGGCGATCGAGGTGCTGTTAAATGCGAAACGACCGGTGATTATTTCCGGTCAAGGTGGACTCATTTCTAAGGCATCAGATATTTTGCAAGAGCTGGCTGAGCTGTTGCAGATACCAATTGGAACAACCACGCCGGGCAAAGGCACAATCCCGGAAACTCACCCCTTGTCGCTTCGTGTGATTGGCGCAAGAGGTGGTATGGAATACGCCAACTCCTATGTAAAGGAAGCGGATGTGGTATTCTTTGTCGGGACCAATACAGATTCGAGCTCGACCAATCATTGGGAGCTTTATGGCGACCGCTTTGGCAAAACATTTATGCATCTGGATATTGCGGAGGCGCATGTCGGCAATAACTTCCCGGTTGAGGTTGGTATGGTCGGTGATGCACGCGCTTCACTTGAATACATGGTGGCCCTTATAAAAGCAGAGCACCTTAACTTGGATCGAGAGCCCCTAGATCTGACAGTAATGAAACGTACAGCGCTTGATGCTGTGTTTAACAGCAACATCGAGATGCCCAAAGGTACGGTGTCACCGGTTAAGCTGTCGCAGGCCTTGGACAAGATTTTACCAGCGAACGGGATTGTTACCTCAGAGCCAGGTGTAAGCGCAATTTACCCATCCGCCCTTCTGTCAGTCAGGGAAGCGGGCCGCCGCTATATCACCAACTATTCCATGGGTGCGCTCGGCTACTCCGTACCGGCTGGACTGGGAGCAATTTACGCGGCTGATGGCCCAGTTATTTCCTTTACCGGAGATGGCTCGTTTGCCTTTGTCATAGGTGATATGGAAACGCTTAAACGCAGCGGAAAAAACATCACTATCATCCTGACGCGCAATGATGTGTACGGTTGGATTCGAGGCGAGGCTATTCTACTAGACGGTGTTGACGAGCCGTGGAGCACGGACTTTGGAGCGGTTGATTATCTCAAGATCGCGGAGGGCTTTGGGTTCAAAACGGCAAGAATTACGTCAGAAGACATGATTGAAGATACACTGCGCGCAGCAATCGAACACGAAGGCGCAAGTTTTATTGAGATGATGGTTCCCTCTCAGGATCAAATCGTGCCGTTCGTTCCGAACTGGGTTGAAGCTGCCAAAAAGATGGGGCTTCCTTACTTCAACTAGTGCATGGCGCTGCCCATATGGCCGCAACCCAAAAAGGCAGGAAGGCGAAAGCACAGATTCCTGCCTTTTATCTTAGGCTGCTGAGCCGTGGCTTACTTCAGGGATACGCGTCAGCGCCAAATGCTACGTGCCGATCTGAAACACGGGACCTTGGTCGGTTTTCGCCGTCCTATGACATTGGCAGTCGAAATGGTTCGGTAAACCTGAGCATATAGCACATATGGAATTTGCTCCTACAATCGACATGATGCCAAGAACAGGAGATTTACATTGCAAGACGCCCGTGTCGCGATCTCACTCCGGCATTCAAGACGACGGTGGGCTTTGCAGCAGTTCGTGATGAGAAGTCGAGCAGCAAGGTGACTCTCGTTTCCCAAGCCAAGTTCTGGGGAATTTTATCATTGTACTTTTTAAAGTTGTATCTACTATATTGTTAAATTAAAATTGCGGCGAGATTTTTTGTGGTGCGTGTACTTTTGCTAATTTCATTACTTACAATTGCTCTGACAGGCTGTCAAAGTCAAAGCACTTGCAACAAATCTGATGAATGTTTTTCTAAACGGATCAGTTCTTCCAAGAAAACTATGGAAACCTATGCGTATAGAGATGTCTTTCGCGACACAACAGCGAAGTCTTGGAGCAAAAGCCAAGGAACGCATTACGAATATTTTAGCAAAAATGGGCGTTCATACCTTGTGTATCCTGGGAGTACACATGTGCTGAAAGGGCGATGGGAAGTCGTACACACAGGTTCTGATGCAGAAATCTGTACGCAATACCCAGTCAACCAACGTTCAGGTGTAGCTGGCAGGCCCAGTGGTCATTGGGAATGTAAAAACACGTTCACCTATACAACACATCTTGATGAGATCCGACTAGGCGACCCCTTACGCTTAGCTCGCACAAACAAGCTTCCTAAGGTACTTCCGCATAACATTAACCTATCAATCCAAGCAGCCATGAACGAAGTCGGCTACAAGGCAAAGCTTTCACGCAACAAGGTTTGCAAGTGGTATCGAGAAACTTGCCTGCCATAGATAGAAGATCATAGGCCACTTAAAGTTGATCCGGCAAGCGTAACGGTTTTTCGCCAACCACAATTATATCAACAGTATCTTCCGTTTTTGCCGCTTAATGCTTTCCTCCCAATCCCTCCGTCATGCAAGATCTAATGCTTTTGTCCTGTGGGCTGACTATGCGGGCGAAATGATAACCTAAACTTAGACAAAGCTGACATTTAGCAACGCTTTTCAAATAAATTGGCACTACCCTCAAGCCTGACCAATCAGTTCCAACAGGCCAAAGCGGACTATTGATATTCCGATTGATCAGGCCAAAAGGTTCTATCGGAACTTTTTCACCAACCGGCCCAAGGCGTCCGATAATGTGTCTGGTGTTTGTGCAAAGCAAAGACGGAACCAACCAGGCTCCGACATCATAAAGGCTTCACCCGGCGACAACCCAACTTTGACGGTGTCAATCAGTTCGCGTGCATAGGATACAGTGTCTGTGACGCCCTCGACTTTGAAAAAGGCGTAAAACGCGCTCTGCGGTAGTGGGTTGAGGACGTTCGGTAATGGGTTAAAAGCCTCACACACCAAGTCACGGGCAGTTTGATAGTTGCGGTTGGTCTGGGCGATAAAGTCCTCCCCCTCCCGGATGGCAACAGCACCGGCGCGCTGAGCAAACACCGGAGCGCAGGCAACGGAAAACTCTTCAATCTTCTCCACCACCGGAGTTAGACTAGGCGGCAAGGTCAACCAACCAAGACGCCAACCCGTCATGGCCCACGCCTTGGAAAATGAGTTAATCACAATCAATCGGTCTTCAGGTTCACAAACGTCGAGAAATGACGGTGAAACTTTCCGATCATAGACTGTCCGTGCATACACCTCGTCAGATATCAGCCAAGTCCCTCTTTGACGAAAAACCTTCATGATGCGTTCCATTTCAGAGCGCTCAAGCATGAAACCGGTCGGGTTCGAAGGTGAGTTGATCAACACCACCTTGGCGTCGCGTGTCTTTTCGAGAAAGACGTCAACATCCAAGTACCAAGAGTTATCCTTCAGTTCCAGCTCATGGGTAATCAGATTTGCGCCCTGCAAGCGAGGAATTGCAAGCAAATTTGGAAATGCCGGTGTCAGTGTCGCCACTCGGTCGCCTTCTTGAAGCACTGTCTGAAAGGCTAGATTAAGCGCATTTCCACCAGACACGGTCACAGCAATGCGATCGGCACCGATTTTCTGGTTATAGAGTGCCGTCATGTATTCTGCGATCGTTTCCCTCAGGAATGGCCGTCCTAAACCCTCCGCATAAAAGGTTTCGCCCGCGGACAGGGATTGTGCAGCAGCATCGCAGATAAACCGCGGTGTCGGTACATTCGGTTCACCAAACCAAAGTGGAATCAAGCCATTCACATTCATAGACGCATTAGCGAGTATCCGGGTAATAGACGGGGCTGCCTCGACTGCTCTGCTTTGCAGTCCGTCAATAGCCAAAGTCGTCAATAGGTTGCCCTCCCACCAGATAGATCGAAGACGGCACCACTGTTGAACGAACAAGCTTCTGATGAAAGCCACATGACAAGCTCAGCCACTTCTTCGACATACCCAAGGCGCTTCATCGGTGACTTATCGATCATGGTCTGCACGAATTCGGGCGTCATTTGCTCAAGGATGGCGGTTTTAACAGCAGCTGGTGCAACGCAGTTGACCCGGATGTCACTCTCAGCGAGCTCTTTAGCGAGCGATTTGGTAAACGCAATTACGCCGGCCTTTGCCGCGCTGTAGGCTGATGCGTTTGGCGTACCCTCTTTGCCTGCCAAAGATGCCATATTCACAATCCGGCCATAACCACTCTGCTGCATGACGGGTACTATGGCCTGAGCAAGAAGAAACGATCCAACGAGGTTCACATTGATGATGCGTTGCCATTCGGATTGATCATAATTGACAACTGGCACCGTTGATCCAGCAAACCCTGCATTGTGAGACAGGAAGTCGATCTTTCCAAACGACTCCAAGGTCTTGTCGCGCGCTGCTGCCACTTGAGCTGCATCACTTATGTCCACCTTGCAATAATGGGTGTCATCACTCGGTTCGAACATATCCCAAACAGAAACCTGCGCCCCAGCTGCACTGTAGGCACGTGCGATTTCAGCACCTATGCCGGCTGCGCCGCCGGTTACAACTGCCACGCGGCCTTGAAAATTATAGGTTACATCACTCATCAGCTTACCGAATAAACGTCTTTACATAATCGGCACCTAGGCCAACCTTTTCAAAGTGTGCTCGGCACATGTCAATCTTGGTGAAGACATCTTCGTAGCCGAGGTGATTGCCTTCCGGGTCGACGTAATACATCACGCCATTTACCTGAAAGTAGGTAATCATTTCCTCTACATCATCAGGAACAACGAGCGTGTGCGTCTCACCTGGTGGCTCAAACACATAGCCGCCTTCGCGCGCTTCCCATTCATGTTCAAGGTAGTGCCAGCGTCCCTTTAGCACAAAACCGTGAACCGCATTTGGGTGCCTGTGACGTGACAGCACGCCTGATTTAGTCACCTTCAAAAGGTTCATCCAGTAACCTTGGCTGACGTTCAAACATAAGGGACGAAAGAACACATGCTCTGCTTGTTGAACCCACATGCGGGGGTCATCTTCACTAAGAGCACTTGGAATAACGATTTCAGGCAAAGCATCCTGTGGCATCGGGTGCTGGTACGGCACGCGCGGGTTTTCATCTTTTTCTACTAGTGGCATGGGGCTCCTCCCAATTTGCATTGTTTGTATAGCCACTAGGGTTTCGCATCTCCGGTCAAGGAGATATAACAAATGCGACATTATGTTGTATTGCATGAAAGAAACAACATTTTCATGGCTTGGAAAGCCAGTTACCCTCTTGAGAATACAGGAATAAATGTCGCATCTACTCCATCTAACACTAGCCAGAAGCACAGATTCAAATAAAGAAACATGCCAGTAATAACTCGGTTGACGAAAATGTGAGTGGGACGTGACGACAGCGAAATCTCTCGGGGGGCGTTTGGCATATCGCCCCAATCTGGAACGGGCCGATGCCCAGCAGCTACTACCTATATTTGATAGTATTTTACCTCAGAGTAGCGTAGACGCCGCAGCTGAAGAAATCCGGTCATGGGAAGCATATGAAGCATCGCCGCTCATTCCGCTTGACCAGCTGTGCCACGAACTGGATCTAGGACGCCTTTGGTTGAAACATGAGGGCGATCGCCAGCCCACCAAAAGCTATAAGATGCTTGGTACCCCATATGGTGTTTATCGTTATCTGGCGCAGGAAATACACCGGCGCACAGGTTTACCCGAGCCTTCTTCTAAAGATATTATAGATGGTGGGTTTCGCGATCTTGTAGCTGGTTTGACAGTCGCCTCTGCAACAGATGGTAACCATGGATTTGCACTGGCGTGGAGCGCGAAGCATTTTGGTTGTCGGGCTGTGGTTTTTGTTCCCTCCTGGGTTAGCCCAGGCCGAATACAAAGGCTCAAACAGGCTGGCGCTCAGGTTGAGGTTGTGGATGGCGACTATCTCGCCGTCGATAAAGTTGCAGCAGACGCTGCGGCGCAGGAAAACTGGAAAATCGTCTCTGCACTTGCAAGCACGGGTGATACCGAGACACCACTCGATATCATGGCAGGATACTCCTTAGTTGGACGTGAACTTGTCGAAGCGTTCCCTGGTACACCCAAACCAACCCATGTGTTCGTACCTTGCGGTGCAGGCATACTCGCCATTGGGGTTTGCATGGAACTCGTGCGAGCCTGGGGCAAACAAGCACCAGACTTCTTTCCAGTCGAAGCGGAGCCTACCGCATCAATGTTTCGTAGCAAGGGCTTGGAAAGTCCCGTTGTCCTGCAGGTTGATGATGAAGTGGTTATGGGCGGACTAGCCTGTGGCTCCACGTCTTTCCAAACGTGGCCGGGCTTGCGCTACGCTTCTACTGGTTTCTCATCTGTCAGCGAAGACGGCGTTGCTGACGCTCTTAGCCTTCTTAAGGAGAAAGAAGGTATCATCACCGGTGAGACCACCATGTCTACCGTCATGACGATCATTCACGCAGCTCATGATCCTGCCACTCGGCGACTAATGGGTCTAGATCAGTCGAGCCGCGTCGTGATTGTCGGCACAGAAGGTGTCGTTGATCCAGAACGCTATGAAGTGTTGACGGGTATCGGCCTATCTTAATCCTGCGGCGGTTTGACGGTCGACTGGGCGCCCACCTGTGCGAAGAGATTTTTCGTTTCGATCGTTGGCGTCTCTGTCATCATTGTTGACGCGCTCTGGCTTGATTTCCTGAAGCTACCCGGATTTTCTTTATAAGAAGCTTTAAACAAGCGCGAGAAGTGAGAGGCATCGGAAAAGCCACACTCATAGGCAATTTCGGTAATTGATTTACTGGTATTCGAGAGTGCCCACCGTCCATGACTGAGGCGAAGTCTTCTCCAAAACACAATGGGCGATACGCCGGTATGGGCATCGAATATTCGCTCGAGCTGCCGGCGACTGATTCCGATCTCTTGCGCCACCTCCGAAATTTTTCGATTGCTGCTCATCCAATGGTTCATGAGCGAGACCGCTCGTTCGAGGTTTCGGTTTCCCGATATCTCTAGATCGGTGTAATTGGCTGGTCGCTCCGGGAGGTTTTCAAGCTGTACACTGGCGGACATGAAATCGATGCATTTGAGCGCACGCGAACGTCCACAGTGGCGCTCGACAAGCGCCAAGGACATATACATCGATGATACACCGCTAGAACAAGAATAGATGCCGTCGCTATAAATATAAGAGGTTCCGGAATCTGGAATGGCATTAGGAAACCGGTCTTTGAATTTCCCTGTATCTCGCCAGTGTACGGCACAGCGCTTGCCATCGAGCAAACCGGCATCACCTAAAACAAACGTTCCGAAACAGGCAGCACCCAAAGACACCCCCCTTTGATGCGCCTCCCGTAAATACTCATGAAATTCTGGTGGAACCAGCTCCACACCATCAAGCCGACCGCCGATCACTATAAGGTAGTCGAAATCAAAGCGATCACCAAAGTTCTCCCAAGGGGCTACTGGGATCCCAGCACTTGACGTAGCTGGCAGGTTATCTGTTGTCAGAAAAGTCCATCGACACAGGTGTTGTCGGCTCCAATCGGCAACATCGGCAGCGTGTCGCAAGGGATCGCAAAAGCTCGCTAGAGACAGCAACGAGAAATTGGGGACCAACACGATACCAACATCAAGCTCAGGAGTAACATTGCTCGACAGTGTCTGCTCATTATCGTGGTACCTGAAACCTGCTGTCATGCCCAAACATCGCCCTTCAACTCGTTCCGCCTGTAAATTCTCAAGACAAAAGCGTACTAAATATTGTCGCAAATATACAATGCATATTCTGCAAGCGTTGTCACGTAAACCTGAATACAGCATCCAATTTGTGTTGTTATGCTAGCTTTTGGTCCAGAATTCTAGAATAGCAAAGGCGGATGAACGCAGCTTGGACCAGTTACAAGCATCGGTGTATGCTGCAGTGAATTTTCGCTCACGCGGTTTGGCTCGCCCATCGTTTTTCGCCCAGCACGCGCGATGTGAAGGAAATGCTGTTGGCGCGCGTGGTTAAAGCCTTCTATGAAACCACCCAGCGTCGGGGGGCACTGTCAAGTTGATGAGCGCTTTGAGATCGCGTAGTTATTTGCCATGCTTAAACTTAATGTATTTCCCGCTCTTAAAGGTTACCGTTTTCCTCGCAGCATTATAGGTTACGCCGTTTGGGCCTATCACCGGTTTGCCATGAGCCTGCGAGATGTTGAAGATCTGCTGGCCGCACGGGGAATAGTACTTTCCTACGAGACGATCCGGGATTGGGTAAACAAGTTTGGGCGTTATTTTGCTGGTAAAATCAGGCGGGGCCGGCCAACTTGTATTGACCCAGCAATTTCTGCTCAAGTTATGCCGCTAATTTGTATGCCTCGTTAGGTGTCTTCATTGCAAGAGCCTGATGAGGCCTCAAGCCATTATAAAACGTAACCCAATTAGCAATTGTTCGGCTGGCATGGATTAGGCTTTCGAAGCGTTGGCGATGAACGCATTGCTCCTTCAGCGACCGGATCAATCGTTCCATCATGCCGTTCTGCTGCGGACAATATGGTGTGATGAACTCTTGGCGCAGACCGTAGCTTCGGACCAGGGCCGTATATTTTCGCGAGGTAAAAACCAAACCATTGTCGCTTCTGAGAAGAAACGGCTTCTCCACCCTGCCAAGGGTGCCGAACCGGGCAATCAGCGCATGCTCCAACATGGCCTCTCCATAGGCTTCTTGCAGATCTCGAAGCTTCTTCTCGTACTGCTGGCGAACATCCAAAGGATTGGTACGCAGAGCATTCTCCATGCCTTTGCGCGCATCCTCTACCCAACCTTCAATCTCTGAAGGGGACAGGTCGTAAGAACGGCTAGCCTCGGCCACCGTCGTCTTGCCCTGCAGGATCTCAATAACAAGCGCCGATTTGCGCTTCGCTGTCCAACGCTTGAAACCGTCTTCCAATGTCTCACTCATCGCTACCATTTTCCTCACTGTAGCATGAGCAGGAACTCACTGGGTCAATACAGCGGACCGCGCTACATTAAGGTTTCTGCCCGCTCCGTGCGCTATCGCCGCCGCGACCTCATCGCTTGGGCTGACAGCCTTGCTGTCTTCAATACCGCTCAGGCGGTATAAAACCAAGCACGTTTCGCAGGCCCGGCATACATCACCGGGCTTTTGCATAGCAAAGGCGGCTCAGCCCCAACGCTTTGCCCCTCTCCTTCTCTCCCTAAACAATTATTGCGTATTCGAACGACAGCAGCGCTGTCGAAGAAGGGGGGTCTTTGTAACACCCCCCTCTAGAAATACAAAATCGTGGACCAGCGTAAACCATGCAGATTAAACTCGTACATGCCGGATTTGACAGTATAGAAATCACCTTTGTCGGCTGCTTACCAGAAACCGTTTTGGCTCAGCTACGTGAAGCAAAAGAAGTCGCACAAAAAGAACAGAAAGACCAAAGCGTCAGCTTGAATAGTGACCGTGTGCGCGGCTGTGTACGCCAAACGGGCCTGAAAGGTGGCTATGCCTTTTTGTTGGACACCGGCCCAGATGGAGAGCTTTGGAGCATTAAAGACAACACAAACACAACCGAATGGAACTTAGCCGTTAAGCTTCATGCCAGCGCCCTCGTCTGCATGAACTTTGAACAGGCGCGCTTCCAAATCTATCAGCGCCTACATGATCTGGACGCCACATTCGGGCAAGAAAGCATAAGGCGAGTAGACTTCGCCTTTGACTTCCTCATGCCCGCAAACTTCGAGCTGAGCCATAATCATTTTGTCGCCCACTACAAAACCAAGGTGCGCCCATATTTTGAGAAGAGCGCACCACCTAAGAAAACGCGCCAATCCAGTGAAGGCGATAACTTCGTGTTTTGTGGCCGCAAAATTGAATCTGTCACGCTTGGTAAGATGCCGGGTCGGCAAATCTGTGTGTACGACAAGCGCCTTGAAGCGCTGACCAAGAAGAAGCCCTTCTGGTTCAAAGTTTGGGGCATTGACCCAAAAGACAAAACTAAGAGTATTTGGCGGGTTGAGCTACGAGCGGGCAAAAAAGAACTGAAGGACAACTGGAACCTGCGCACCTTTGCCGATATCGAGTATGGCATTGGCGATGTTTACAAGGACGCTATCAACACAACACGCTATGTTTCGCCCTTGAAGGGAGATAGCAATCTCTCAAGGTGGCCAAACCACCCTCTTTGGGAGGCGGTAAGCGCGGCGCTCAGCAAAAAGCTCTCCCGCTATCAGGCGGGCCTGACCCGAGACCAGCTGAAAGAGACGATAAAAGAGCAGCAGCAAGAAATCCATATTCAGCAAATCACCGGCAACGCTGCCAGCCTTGCTGCCCTGCTTGATTTAAGTGCAAGCGAAATCCGCGAGGATTTTGCCGACCAAATAGCCCAGACCCTGCAAAACAAAATCGATCACCCCGATGAAGCATTCTGGAAAAGCCTACAACGGGCGGAGAAGAGAATGGGGTGGTGAGTGGTCCTTAAATAGCTGTTCGATTGTCAAGACTGCCCTTCTCGTTGGCATAAAATACACATATTAGTTGAGAACATAGAAATTTACAGCATGTTAGTAATCGCAATACAATTATCACCAATAACCAGCACTAAACAACTGCATTAAATAACCAGTATATTGTTTATTCATACTTCCCTTACGAAAGAATTTGTGCGAAAAATGGAACAATTTAAAGTAGCTTTCACAAAATTAAGAAAACAATAGGTTCTTCAATGTCAGAAGTAGAGCAAAAGCCGCTCATTGTCAGACGACTAGAAATTAAAAATTTTAGAGGCGTCAAGAAAGGCTCCGTTGATTTTCAAGGCCACACACTTCTTGTTGGTGGCAACAATGCGGGCAAGTCGACGATTTGTGAAGCGCTGGAACTTGTCCTTGGCCCTGAGCGCGCCTATCGCCGACCTATCGTAAATGAGCATGACTTCCACGCAGGCCGCTACCTCGACGACGACGGAAATCCGATCTATATTAAGATTGATGTGGTCCTGCTTCATCTACCCGAAGAGATGGAGAAGAAACTCTTTTCAAAAACACGTCCTTGGAGTGATATGAAGGGCGGTTTTGTGGATGAAGAAGGCGCTATCCCGGAAGCTTCCGATGGTGAAGATGTAGTCCGTGCGCTGCCACTGACCTTCATTGGATACTATGACCGCAAGGAGGATGATTTTGTCGGGACGACGTATTTTGCGCATCCTGTGGAAGAGCTTGGCGAAGATGATGAACACTACGGTAAGCCTTTTGCAGGACTGAGCTTTTTTCCCCGAAACTGGAAAACGCAGTGCGGTTTCATTTACTTGCGAACACTGCGTACAGGACGCCGCGCGCTTAGCTTACAACGTGGATCGCTTCTCGATACGATCCTACGACTCGGCGACACTGGAAAGGAGTCAATGTGGGAAAGCACGTTAAAGCAACTAAGTTCGTTGACCCCGCCTATCGGTGACATTCCTCAACTCGAAGGCATTCAAGCACAAATCAAGGATCGCATAGCACAGTTCGTCGGCTTGTCTGCAGACACTGATGCAACCGGCTTTTATGCTTCTGATCTGACACGAGAGCACTTGCGGGAGGTCGTCCAGCTTTTCCTGAAAAGCGAGGGTAGCAATTATGCCGTCCCGTTTAATCGGCTGGGGACGGGCGCGGTGAACGCGTTGGTTTTTGCGCTGCTAACTCATATCGCTGATTTGAGGGGTAATCGTGCCATTATATTTGCAATGGAAGAACCTGAGATTGCCTTGCCACCCCATGCACAGCGCAGGATTGCCAATTATCTGCTCGGCAATATGGGACAGGCCATCATCACTTCGCACTCTCCATACGTAATTGAAGAGTTCGACATGGCAAATGTAAGGGCCATCTCGCGCGAGGATGGTGCGCTCTCCTCCGATGGTGTCCCGACGGATATCATTAAGCATAGCGTCCTGCGCACCAATCGCAGGCAGCTTGCCGAGGCGGTGCTTGCACGAGGAGTGATCGTGGCGGAAGGCGATACAGAAGCCAAGATGCTGGCGGCAGCAAGCTACATGTATGAAGCACTCGACAACTCGGGGGCTTACACCCCGCTTGATTTGATGGGGGTCAGCGTGTTCGACGCGGATGCACAGTCCAACATCCCCAAATGGGGACCTTTCTTTGGAGCCCTCAAAAAAAATACCTTCGCTTTTCACGATAGTCCCAAGAAAATGTGGACAGCCACACAAACTGCCAATCTAGACACCTATCACCATAATTTTGAGAGTGCCTACACAGGCACCGAAGACTTGCTGTCTGCCGAAGTACCTGTTTCTGTACATCGGAGGTTTCTTAAACTAGCTGCTAAACATCCCGACTATCCGACCGACAAAGGGTATCTCAAGGCTGCAGCACTTGATGATGAAGTAATTGCTCTGTCCAAAGCTGTCCTTAAGGCTAAGAAAGGTTCGGGTTTTGCCGCCCTGCTGATTGAACAATGTGAAACGTTGGAAGAGATGCCAGTAACGGTAACACAATTCCTCAAAAAGGTCGCCGCTGACATTGCACTATCAAAATCTGGATAACATAACAAGTGATGATGACACGTACAGCAACTTGGGCGACCTCGACCCACACGATATAGATATCGCGGATCTGATTTAAGATATGGCATTTGAAATTTGTAAGAAACGCCAATCGGTCATAGATGAAAATGGTCATGCGCTTGTGATCGGCGGACCGGGCTCGGGGAAGACTACGCTCGCACTTTTGAAGTGCAAAGGCATTTTGGATACACTTTCACCCGGCCAAAGTATTTTATTCCTGAGTTTTTCTCGCGCAGCCGTGCAACAAATTCTTAGGCGCTGCCGTGAAATTCTCACCAAGGACGAGATGAAGCGCATTGATGTGCGAACCTATCACTCCTTTTGCTGGGACATTTTGCATTGTCACGGGCGATTACTTGGAGGACGCCCTCTGAAGATGATGCCCCCATCTGAGGAAGGTGCGCGGCGCACACAGTTTGATGGGGATTGGGCAGAGGAAAGCAAGCGGCTCAAAGTGGAGGACGGGATTGTCTGCTTTGATCTCTTTGCATCTGCTACAGCCGAGCTTTTAGAAGGCAGTACGCATCTGCGTACATGGATGGGACGATTGTTCCCATTGGTCATCCTTGATGAATTTCAGGATTCTGATGATGACCAATGGCGTTTCGTCCAGCAACTAAGTGCTGTAACACAAACTTTATTCTTGGCCGACTCCGAACAGAGGATATTCGAAGGTTCGTTTCGGCCTGGCGTACGAGCGGATAGACTGGATATCCTCAAGAACACGATCACGCTTCGTGAAGTCGACCTCCGCGACGACAATTATCGTAGCGCGGACAGCGATATTCTTGTGATTGCCGATTGCATCTTAACTGGAAAAGGCCCGCTTCCGAAGAGTGAGGACGTCAAGGCTTTGTGGTTCGACTATAAGAACCAGTTCGCGGCAACCGTACACTTCGCCGTTGCTGCGACACTTGGGAACTTGCGCAAACGAGGAATCGATAGCCCTACCGTCGCCGTTCTTGCGCGCAGCAACGACCTAGTGGCAGAAATTTCGGATATTCTAGAGGTGCCGCATGCCTATAATGGCAACGATTTGAAGCCAATCCCACATAATATCATTTGGGATCAGGAACTATCAGCATCGGCAGGGGTCGCTATAGCGGGGGCGTTGGAATACAAGTCCTTGGGCACACCTTCTGCAAGAATGAATATGCACTCCAAGATCGAAGATTATTTTCTAGTTAAGAAGGACTTCTGCGAACGGTACGGAGGGCGAGGCGCGGACGCGGCAAGTAAGAAGGCAACACGCTTTGGAAACTCGAAAGCAAGGGTGGCGAACGGCAAAGAACTCTCACGGGGCTCACCTCGAACCTTTGAAGAGGCGCTTGCGGCTATTCCCACACTGTCCGGTGATCCAGTTGCTGACTGGAAGGCGGTAAGACGCGCTTTTCTAGCACATAAAGATCTGAAAGTAATCTTTCAGGATGCTCGGATGGTCAGGCTATTCCGTGCATCCGACACGCTGGCTACAACGCTTGCAGAGCGTTGGTCGGAGCGTGCAACCTATGAAGGAGCGGCGCGTTTGATCCGTAGTGTGCTTGATCAGGAGAGGCTCATCGGTCATGAGCTTGATCCCAAAGGGGTTTCTCTGATGACCATACATAAATCCAAGGGAAAAGAGTTTGGTGGGATAGTGCTGGTCGAAGGGTTGTATTCAAGCCCGTTCCTTCTTGATCATGAAGCACCCAACTTCGCACCGTCTCGTCGCCTGCTCCGCGTTGGGATTACGCGAGCACGTAGCTTCGTTCTGTTGGTACGTCCGAGTAAAGCAAAGCCGTTGGTGGAAGCGTAGATAGCGGCGATAAACTCGAATCCGCTTTGAGTTCCGCGACTACAGTCAATGACTAAAACAAATACCTGCTTCCATACTGCTTCCAGAGCTGATTATGAGATCGTGATGCTGGAAACAAAAAACCCGTTAAATCGTTGACTTAACGGGTTAATTCTTGGTTGCGGGGGTAGGATTTGAACCTACGACCTTCAGGTTATGAGCCTGACGAGCTACCGGGCTGCTCCACCCCGCGTCAATCTGGTGCTTTTTGTGTTTGTTTGAATTTGAAGTGTGTGTGTG
>NZ_LLWC01000021.1 GCF_001561995.1 Polycladidibacter hongkongensis | reverse complement strand
GCGGTAAATGTTGCGTCACCGTCAACTATCAGGTTCATATCCGCACCGGATGACAGTGTGGCGCCTGTATTTTGCAAATCGCCGCTTAAGGGCAACAACCCGGTTTTGCATTTACTTCGAAATAACCTGACGAGGCCATTGAAAATCAGATCCTCAGCGTCCAAGTGTGTGCTATTTGGGAGCTAAAGCAAAGAAAATTATTCTACGACAAAAATCTTTGCAACAGAGCCGATTTAGCTCACTCAAATCTAGGTTATACAGCAGTAACAAACTGGTCGACGTTTCTTTAAACACGTGCACTCTAACTTGGGGTGCACGCGTGCACCCCAAGAGGCCCAGCAAAATTCCCGGACAAAACTTCAAGTTCTATGTGCCAGCAGCAAGGCCAAACAAGGTGCGATGTAGCGCCAGATTACCAGTCCGCGCCCGGTCAACACACGCGCGGAAATATCCTCCAGGGCGCGCGATCGCCAACGGATCACGCAGGGCCTTCTCACAGGTAACCGCAAGAATAGCGCTAGCTAAATACCCACCTACTTGGTTCTGCGCCTGGGCCAAGGCCCCGGATGAAAGACCAATGAGCAAGGCCATTTGTTGTTGTTGCTCGGCCAAAGCTTGCCAACTTGTTATTGAAATACCAAGCGTTTCTTGCAGTTGCTCTAGACCCTGTGCAAGCAAAGGAAGGGACAAGTGCTCTAGATGGTCCACTTGAGATTGATCAGCTGGGTTGGCCTGAAAATTGCGACTATGTTCATTCTCAAAAGCTCTTTCTGCGGGAGCTTGCTCACGCTTTGGGATACTTATGGGTTCAGCGTTAGCTGAACTCCGCTTATTACTAGATTCAAGATTTCTTGGGTTTGTATGATTATAAGGGCTGTCGTTAATGTCACCCGCGCATGTCGTATTTTCAGTTTGATCTGCAGATAGCTTCGCAACAGCGGCATCATATAAAACTTGTAAAGCCTCAGCTTTGTCTTCAAAGCTCATGCCTGCTTCCCGCAACTGTGCGGTTTGCTCAGATAAGTCACTAAACTCAATACCTTGCTCTTGCGCCAAAAATTGCATATCCGCGATCGCGCGTAGCAAGCGGGTAATGCTACGTTTCGCGTCTTTCTGCCGTTGCAGGCGAGCGGCAAAGTCTGCCCCCATTTGCTGCAGTTCCTGCACACGTTGTCGCGCAGGAGAGAAATCCAGTCCATAACCGCGCTCAATCTCGCCGTATTTGCCGCCGTGGTAGCCAGAGCGGTGAATATAGCGCCGGCCCGTTGGGCTATCGCGATAGGCTAGCACGCCAGCCTCGACCAGTCGTTTGATGCAGCGAATAACCGTGCGCTTGGAGCGACAAACATACTCAGCCAGTTTCTCATTGGAAATCGCCACCAGCGGCCGCTGGCCACGCTGCCAATCATCCGCTGCTGTAAGACCAACCAGAATATCAAGAATGTGATAGGTGGTGCCATCAATCCCAAGGGCAGGTGCTGCCTTCTTTAAAGCGAGAGAGACCTCTGCCTTACTGGTCTGCGGAATGTCATTGGCCTGCGCCAAGCGCTGGCTCTCGATCATCGCGGGGGTGAGTTTGCGGAATGTCGCCACGGCCTGGGAATTTTGCATAGCTTGACCTTTCAGGCGTTGCTCGCGTGCATCGCCCGTTGCCTCGTCCTGTGGAAGCTTATTGGATTAAGTGGCAAATTTAGCGGGCAGGGCGCAAAAATCCGGCTCGCCTTGCAGGCAAGTCAATTGATTCTCGCGGTAAAGAGAAGTACATTCACCCTTGCTACTGGGGTACTTCGGAGTGACCGCTCCAAGTGCCGATTGAATTAGAGCCCTAGCAGATTGCCGTCTGCTGGGGCTTCTTCGTGAAAATCTAGCTCATCTTACCCATCTCCTGCTTGCAGCTTCGCTTGCTCTTCACGCTCAAACTCTTGCAGCAAGCCTGCCAGTCGCGCCTCAAGAAATTGCGAGAGCGCCAAGGCTTTGCCTTCATCCTTCACTGTTATCTTAAGCGTTCGCACGCCGCGCGCCTCGATCGCCGCATCACCAGCACCAGTGCGTGCCAGTACACGCGCCGCATTGGCGGTGTTCTTGGCTGAGTTTATCCCCGCTTGCGCCTGAGCGGATAACTCTTGCTGACGCTGCGCCGCAACGGCGGTATCATGTAGCCAGTTGAAACGCTCAACGCTCGGCAATTCCTGCCATTTTCCGGCACTGCGCTGCTGCGCTATTTGATTTTGCAATAGGAGGATAAGCCCAGCCTCTTCGCAGGCCTTGGCCACATTCTCCCATTTCACCCGGCCAATGCCCGGGGCAGAACCCACAGCTTCCAGCAGATCTTGCGGCACACGGCGAATGATAGAGGTCAATTTAGAGACCCGCGTTTTATCTCCAGCGCCAACGGCCGCCGCGACCACCTCACGGGTAAACGTGCGGCTCAGCTGCGCTGCAAAGAAGCACTGCTGGATATAGGTAAGGTTCTTGCGCTCTTCGTTTTCCTTGCCCTGCGCAATCACCAGCTGTTCGTCGCTCATGTCTTCAACAACAGCGCGCACAGCGATATCAAGCTTCTGGCAGGCCTTCACCCGCCGGTGGCCATAGGCAATCTGGTAGAATTCAGGCTTCTTCGGGTGCGGCCGCACCAACACCGGCACTTGCTGGCCGTTGCGTTTAATGCTCTCCATCAGCCCTTGCAGCTGCTCGTCTTCCTCTTCAAAAGCGCGATCCGTCGCAATAGAAGGCAGCAGCAACTTGGCATCAAGATTGCGAATAATCAGGCTCGGGTCTGCCGGCTCGCTGCGTTGCTCGGTGAGCGAGTGTAGTGCGGCGCCAAGGCGTCCAACCGCACTCTTCTCGCGTGCAACGGGGGCAGGGGCTTCAGGTTCAGCCTCGGGCGCGCGCGCTGTATTTGCATTGTTACCGGTCATGATGGCGCTAAGCTTGTTTTTGTTGCGCTTGCGTTTCTCGTTCATCCGCGGCCCCAATAGGTTTTCAGCAGCGCTTCAATCTCGCCGTTGACTTTGTTCAGTGAATCGAGCGCTCGATCATAGGTCTTGCCATTGAAATTGGAACGCTCCGCTTCATAAAGCGTTTGCTGCACGTTGCCTGCTTCTGCAATGGCCGAGCTGCGCAGCATGGTGTTGGTCATCACGTTTTGCAGCTGGCTGCGCAACATGGTCACCACATCCGTTTCCGGGCGCGAGGTGTTGTCATGGCGGGTGATAAGATACTGCAATGATTTCGGCACCAGATATTCCGGTCCCAATTGCTTGGCCACCGTCGCCTCGAAAAACTCGTTATGCGCGATCGATGTGGCCAGATACTGTGCCATAGATTCACAATCGATCCATTGCGGATGAATAGTCACCAGCAGATGGTCGGCCGCAAAGCTGGCTGCATTGGACAGATAGCCGAGGCTGGGCGGCGTATCGCAAATGATGACATCATAATCTGCTTCAACATCCTCAAAGGCCAGCTGCAAGCGGGTGAAATAGAGCTTGCGCTGCAAGCATTCGGAGAGGCGCGCATGGGCGCGGGCCAGCTCTTCCTCAATTTCGCGCAGACGCGTATTGGCAATACCCTTTTTCTTCTTCTGCTCTTCCAAGTCGGCAATCTGCGTGCGAATGCCCGGCTCTTCCTGTCCAGATATGGTGGCATAGTGCGGGGCGAAAAATTCCCATTCCGTCAAGAAAGGGCTGCCCACCGCAAGGTCAAGATTATCAAAATAGGTTTTCTGTACCACTTCGCGCAGGGGCCGTTGATCAGCATAGCGAATGGCCGCAAACAGCGAGTCTTCTTCCGGCACAAGTTCCGGCACCACTCCCAACATGCTAGAGGCCGAGCCTTGCGGATCCAAGTCCACAAGCAACACGCGGTAGCCTTGCAGGGCCAGATACTGGCCTAGATGCACCGATGTGCAAGTTTTCGCCGAGCCACCTTTAAAGTTTGAGCAAGCGATAATCTGGATATCTTCATCACTGTTGCGCTGCGGATCATAGTTGCGCGCTTTGGCGGCGTCATCCCCGGCCTTTTGCGCCAAAAAACGGCGGATCTGGTTCATCTGCTGCAAAGAGTAGTGTCGGCGTTCGCCGCGGCCGATTTTTTCAATCTCTAGCCCCAGTTCATCAGCGCTTAGCGCAAGATAGCGGGCGGTGATGCCCAGATAGCCCGCAGCCTCGGAGGCTGGAAACTTGCGCAAGGATTTTTCCGCTTTGGGCGGAAATTGCGACTGCGCCAAAGCGGCCAGCGTGCTAGACAGAGCCTTGTGGTCTGCCTTCATCTGCGCCAGCATGCTGCTGCCTTCCAATGTTTGTGTCGCCATTTCCCAAATCGCCCGAATTTTTAAATTTAACAGGAATTACGCGCAGAATTCATCGTTTCCCTTGTAATGTCAACAGAGCTCCTCTTGCGCGCGAGAGACGCCGCACAATTAAAAAAGCCTATATCATTGATATTATTATCTAATTTTCCGCAGATCACCTACCAATGGCACTGCAGAAGTCTGTGATAACATTTCTCGAGAAATGACATTTTTGCAAATCCGGCTTTTCAATGCGAATCTACCATGGTTAACAAACAGCGCTGGTGTCACGTTTTTCTCAGCTAGAAGGCGTTGACACGGTGTTGTCACGCCACTTATAAAAACTCGCAGCGCTCATGCCATGTTCACGGCAAAGCTGGGCCACCGGTATGCCGTTTTCGGGCGTTGTCACGTAAACTTTGGCACCAGCCTGATGAGATTGCGATTGGCGTATGACGCCATCATCGATTAGCTACAAGCGCCAGTGTTTCCCGCCGCAGATCATTGCTCACGTGGTTTGGCTTTCTCATCGCTTCTCTTTGAGCCTGCGCGAGGTTGAAGAGGTGCTGTTGGAGCGAGGCATTGCGGTTTCGTATGAGACCATCCGCCGATGGGGCCACAAGTTCGGCCCGAATTACGTTCGCGGCCTACGCTGTAAAGCCCCGAGTACTAATGATATTTGGTATCTGGATGAGGTTACTGTTAGCATTCAGGGTAAAAAGCGTTATCTGTGGCGTGCCGTTGATCAGGACGGGTATGTGCTTGACGAGATTTTGCAAAATCGGCAGCAATACCAAGGCTGCAATGCGATTGCTAACCCGCCTTTTGAAGCAACAGGGCGTAGCGCCAAAGCGAATGATTACCGATAAACTTGGATCGTACAGCGCTGCTAAACGGAAAGTCATGCCACAGGTAGAGCATCGCTCCCACAAAGGCCTCAACAATCGTGCTGAAAATTCCCATGTCCCATTGCGAAAACGGGAGCGGGTAATGCAGCGCTTCAAGTCACCCGGGCAGTTACAAAGGTTCGTGGCCATGCTTTCAGGCCTTCGCAATCTCTTCGTTCCTCCTCACAACCAACGTTCCGCAATCGACATTCACCTACATCGTCTAAGCGCCTTCGCCCAATGGAAAAACGCTGCCATGATTGATGCCTGAGGCATAAGGTGAAAAGCTTCTTCCGGCTCTTTCAAGTTAACGTGTCAACGCCCAATTTTGGCATATACAACCTTAAGCTTGCGCCTAACTTTTTCCACAATCCCAAATTGCATTGAGCGCCGCAGGTGCGAATAAGCTGACCGCCATTTTGGCGGCAGGACCTGCCGAGGCAAAAGTGTGCACACTTTTATTATCCTGCCACCGGAGAAAATGGGAAATTTCGGGAAAGTTCGGGAAACTTGGAGGGACTTCGGGAATGTTCGGGAAACTTCGGGAAAGAGCGCAAAACTTCAGGAATCATCGGGAAAATGATTCATTTTTGGAGCCGTGTTTACGGGAAAGCTTGAAAATTATCGGGAAACCAATGTGGTCAAGATAAAAAACAGAAAATGCGCCCTGATAGGCGCATTTGTAGCGTCAAAGAAGAGGAAATCAGGCACCGCGTGCCCCCACATCAGCAGGCACAAAAACCCCTTACAAGGGGCTTAAAATGCATTTGCGCTTATGTGCTAGATGCAAGCAGCTCCTCTAGATCGATCAATTTTTCTGATCTGCCCTTTGTGCTTGTAGCAAGCGGTAGATCTTGGTGAACCCTTTCAAAGAATACGTAAGGGCGAGCTCTTTGCCGTGGGTGGTGCGAAGCGAAACTCGCGCCTTGTTGCCCCGCTTGAAGCCGCTAAGCAGCGCCTTGGATAGCGGCACGCCCGCATAGCAACCACTCTTGTCACAGAACTCGAAAGCGAACGCGAACCGCTTGCCCTTGTCGATCTGCAGCAGCACGCCGGTCTTCAAAAAGACATTAAGCGGTGTGCGCAGCAGCAAACTTGGGCGCTTGCCGGCAAACACACGCAGGATAGAGACAGGCTCGCCCGAGGATGCACTCACCAAAGATTGCGCCATACGGCACCCCTGCGCTTCGGAGGCGTCTGCCGGCGCCTCTTTGGCCGCGCTTTGCGTACAAACAATCTGCCAATCACCACTTGTAGCGGGAGAGGCGACGGGGTCTTCTGCAAATGACTTAGAACTCAAAACACACAAGAATACAGTAAGATAAATAAATTTGGACACGCGGCGCTCCACAAGCATATTTGTATCGCGACAATTTATGCTTGTATTTCCGCCTGTGCGCAACAATGATCATGGCTATATTTCACCAATTATTATTAGCTGACTGCCGATGATCTTGCCCCTACGCGTTTCTCCTTTTCGCTTTGCGCCTGCTGTTGCATTTTTACTCGCGGCCTGTTCAGCCGCCTTGGCTGGATCCATCAAGATTGATGGCAAAACGGCCACTTCTGTCGGAGTTGGGGCCGGGGGGCAAGTGCGCATCGATATCGCGCCAACAAATGCCAAGGGCATCTCCCATAACAGTTACTCGCAGTTTGATGTCACCTCTTCCGGCGTTCTTCTCAACAATACCGCCGTGGGCGCCAACACCATTATCAACGAGGTAACCTCGCAGCGCCGCTCGCTCATCGAGGGCCCGTTGGAGGTGCTCGGGGCCAAAGCGGATGTGATCCTTGCCAATCCCAACGGCATAACCGTCAATGGCGGCTCTTTTATCAACACCGGCCGCGCGGCGCTGATTGCGGGCAAATCCATACCAGCTGCAAGCACAGACCACAGCTTTCAGGTGCAAGGAGGGGATGTGCGTATTCTTAGCGGCGGACTAAGTGCCAAGCTTGAGGCACTTGACCTGATCGCCAAGCAGGTGCTGGTGGATGGACCTCTTGATATCGGCGAAGGGCAGCTGCGGCTGCGCGCTGGCGAGGGGCAGAGCGATCTAAGCACCAGCGCCACCGACTGGCTAAAGCTCCGTCAGGATGCCGCTTCCAAAGGGGCCAAAATCACCGTTTCGGCCGGGGCGCACCTTTCTGGAGGAACAATCCGTATTGAGGCAACCGGACAAGGAGCAGGTGTGCATCTGGCTGGAAGCGGCTTGGCACAAGCAGGTCACTTTCAAATCAGCTCAGAGGGATACCTTCACAGCTCGGCAACCTTGAGTGCCAAGGGTAGTCTGACCGCCAAGGCCAGCACTATCACGCTGGCCGCAATCCCGACACAAAAACCGCAGCTGACCTCAACCGATGAGGCAATCTGGTTGCATGCCGACCAGAGCCTGTCTCTCACAGGCACACACCTCAACGGCGCGGGGCGCTCCACAGCCGGAGTGGCAAGCGGCGCCAGTCTGTCCCTGCTCGCCGACCAGCTTAGTCTCGACAGCACATCCCTGATCGGCAATGGCGCTTTTGTGGAGGCCCGCTCTTCCAAGGACCTTGCCATCAAATCCAGTAGGATCGAAAGCGACAAATCTATCAATATGTCCGGGGAGACCCTGCTGCTGAGCGACACGAGCATCACCAGCAAAGGGCACCTGAACGCCTTTGCATCTGGTAACATCAAGCTGGCGCAGGTTACAGCGGCAGCAGATCTTGGCCAAAGCTATGAGGCACAAGATTTCTGGCTACAAAGCTCGCCAACGTCCCGCTCGACCTTAACCTCGAAAAACGCCGGCTTGAGCTTCAAACTTGCCAACACCTTTCGCAATGATGGTGGGCTTATCGAGGGGCTGAGCCAAACCCACGGCGATGTCAATTCACTTGCCACCATCACCGTGCGGGCAGGTGGAGCCGTGCACAACAGCACAATCTCGACAACCAGTATCGGCGCAATCTTTGCCAAGGATGGCAAGCTGCTGGTAGAGGCGGGCACAGATATCGACAATGCCAGCGGGCGACTGCTTTCAAATGGCGCTATCGAGATTACCAGCAAAACCGGCTCGATTGCCAATCGCATTAACGGCGCCAGATACACTCCGGCCCAAGGCAGCGAGCGCTCCGGCTCGCGCTGGTTCTGGCACGAACAAGAGCGCTGGCAGGATTTTGGCAGCTATGTCGCCGGACGCGAGGTTGGCCAGATCACTGCTGTCAAGGACGTTACCGTCCATGCCCATAAGGATCTGGAAAACATCGGCGGCCAGATCAGCGGCGCCAATGTCACTTTAACAGCCGATAACATCGAGAATTCTGCGCAGCAACTGGGCCACACCCGCTTTTCCCGCTCCTGCTTCTGGATTATCTGTCGCACCCGCGGTAGCTCAACCACCACTTTCGATGGCGGATCGATCCTTGCCAGCAAACAGCTTAACATCACCGCAAAGAAGCAGTTCTACGCGCGCGCCGGCCTGTTAAGCGGTGCTAGCGGCATCTTGCTTGAAGCACCACACGTTAACATGGTGCCGATTCACTACAGCGAGTATTTCCAGATCCCGGCGGGCATTCATAATTTCTTTTTAGGAGAATACCCGCTGGTGCTGCAGCGCCGGAAAACCGGCTTTGCCTTTAGTAAAAACGGTAAGATCCGCCTGATTGCCTCAGGCGTTGCCCGCTTGCAAGACACCCGCTTGACTGCCAAGGGCGATGTTGAGTTGCCCGGCAATGTTCAGCAGATAACCAGCCCGCCGCTTGTGGAGCTTGATCCAGATGATGCCCGCATTGGCTGGTTTGCAGGTGAGCTGTGATCATGAGAATTCGCTTTGTTCCTCGCCTTGCGGTCCTGGCGCTTGTCTTTGCCTGCACTTTTGTCCCTGCTCTGGCCCAGTCTCTTGGCCCGGCGCAAGAGCGCCTGTTACAAGAGCGCGAAGAAGAGCGCCTACGCCAGCGAGCCAACAACACCGAAGTCGGCGTCAAGCTGGAAAACGAGGCACAGCTGGTAGCCAGCGAAGCCGGGGCGCCCTGTTTTCCTATCGGCCAGATCACGCTTGAGGGCAGCAGCCTCCTGCCTGCAAAAATGCTGAAGGGTCTGGTCGCCCCGCACAGTCAATCCTGCATGGGCATTGCCCAAATCGACAATCTGCTGCGCAGCATCACCCAGGCCTACATCGCAGAAGGGCTGATCACCTCGCGGGCCTATTTGCCCGATCAGGACATTCGCAGCGGCACCTTGCACATTGTGGTGGTCGAAGGTTTTATCGAAGATATCGTCTATCAGGAGATCCGCCAGGGACTGGCCAGGCCGGGACCAAAGCGCAAAGTAACACTGGCGCTGCCAATAAAGGTGGGCGCCCCTCTTCAGCTACGCCAGATCGAACAAGGCGTGGACCAGATGAACAAATTGAGCTCGGCCAATGTTCAACTGGACATCGCCCCGGGGACCAAAGTCGGTGGCTCACAGCTGCGCCTGACCAACCAGATCCATGACGAAACCCGCCTGATACTGCGCGGCACCTTTAATCGCAGCCTTGGCAAGCTCTCCAAGAGCGTGGATGTGCTGTTTGAACAAGATGATCTGCTTGGCCTCAATGATGCGCTGTTTCTGGGCTATTCCGGCAGTGCAACCAGCAATTCCCTCTCCGGGAACTGGCGCCTGCCTGTTGGCCGCACCGACATCACCCTTTCGGCAAGCTACAGCGAAGATGCGCAGCTGCTGACCAGCTCCAGCTTGATGTATTCGCCAACGCTCAGTGCGTCACTAGGCTTAGACCGGTTGCTCTCGCGCTCGGCCAATCACAAACTGTTCTGGAACAATACCGCCGACTATGTCCGGCTGCGCCGCTATATCAACGCCAGTGAACTTGCCCCGCAAGAATTGATCGGCTGGCGCACCGGCCTGACGAAGGAACTGTTTGAGGAAGGTTCGTATCTTTCCCTGTCCGCGGGGCTGCGGCTTGGCCATCAGTTGGAATACGCTGGCAAAGCAGATGGCGCGGTCTATCGCAATTTCGCTGTTGTCGATGCGCAGGCGATCTACCGCAAAGGTTTGGGGAAGCGGCTGTCGCTGTTTGCCTCGCTGCGGGGGCAATATAGCAATGCGCCGTTGTTCTCGCGCCACCAGCTTTCCCTTGGCGGGCTCACCGGGTCCCGATCGCTCGGGGCCAGCAGCGTCAGCGGCGAACAGGGCGTGAGCGCCAGCGCAGAGCTCACATGGTTCGCTCCGCTAAGCGGCAAATGTTGCAAACAAAAACACGGCTTTGGCGCCGCCCTGCAGGAGGTGCTGGACGCCAGCTCGCTTTCTGCCTTTGTGGAGGGGGGAGCGCTGCGCAATGTAGCCAGCAACACCAACCAGTTTGGCCTTGGTGCAGGGGTCGCCCTGCGCAGCCGCTACAAAGACCTCTCGATTGACCTTTATGCAGGCGCCCCGCTGCGACATTCCAAAGCTCTGGAGAAAAGCCATTTCCAGCTTGGGCTGAAGGTCTCTGCAAAAATCCTGTGAAATACCAGCTACGCACAAGTCTGACCGGCACTAAGACCAACGTTGATATTGCAATCTTTAGTTGTATTTGGCAGCCTTCTCAATAGTTTTGCATTTTTCTATTTATTGAATTGAGAGATTGCCGATGTTTGCGCGAATTGCCTCGATTTCCGGCCACGTTATTGCTGGCTGCGCCAGTGTCATGATGGTACTCCAACCTGCAGTTGTCTATGCTCAGGGCATTGTTCCTGACCCTTCCGCGCCGCGCACCTATCAACCATCGGTTGTCACTTCCTCAGGCGGCAAGCCCACGGTCAACATCGTGGCCCCCACGGCCGGGGTCTCGCACAACAAATACCAAAGCTTGAACGCCATGGCCGGCGCGATTTTCAACAACGCCCTCAAGGCCGGCACCTCGCAAACCGGCGGCACCGTTCAAGCCAACCCGAACCTGGCCACCTCCGGCAGCGCCAGCACCATTGTCAACGAGGTCAATGGCGCCGCCAGCTCCCTGGCAGGTGCGCTGGAAGTGTTTGGGCAGAAGGCCGATGTGATTATCGCCAACCAGAACGGGATCGAGTGTAACGGCTGTTCGTTCATCAATACCGGCCACGCTACCTTGTCGAGCGGCGCCGTGGAGATCTCCGGCAGTGATGTCAACCTGCGGGTCACACAAGGCCAAGTAAAAATTGGCCGCAAAGGCGTTCACAATGCCGATGGCAAGCTGAGCCTGTCAGGGCGCCATGTTGATGTGGATGGTCCGGTGAGTGCTGGTCAGGATTTGCTTGTAAGCGGCGGGGCGCATGTGCTGAACGCGGCCACGGGCACTGTCAGTACCGCCCTCAGTGCCAAAGCCCGCAGCAGTGAATACGCCGTCCACGCCAGCAGCTTTGGCGCCATGCAAGGCAGCAACATCCGCATCATTGGCAATGAGGCCGGACTGGGGGTCCGCCTGCGTGGAGAGGCAAACGCACACACAGATGCCTATATCAGCGGCAAGGATGAAGTTGTTATCGGGAGCGTCAGTGCTGGCAACAACTTGCACATTACCGCGCAAGGGCATGTGCTGCAAAATGAGGGTAGGCTGAAGGCCGGTGGGCAACTCAACATCTCGGCACAGGTCTATGAACTGGAACATGACGGCGAGGTGAAGGGTGGATCCATTGAGCTAAACACCACAGACTTTTTGAACCTGGCCGGGGAGGTTCGTGGTGACACCGTTCAGGCTGTAACCGGAGGGGCATTTGCCAATACCGGCCTTATCCAGGCAGCAGCTGCCCTTGAGATTACCGCAGGTGAGGTCCTCAATCTCAAAACTGTGGCACTTGCAGATCTGGTTTCGCACGATGGGCTTGCGAACATCGCCAAAGCGGAGGTGCGCGATGCAGCCGCGCTGCTCGATACCGAATGGCGCAGCGGCGTAAAAACGCCGCAAACGCCAACGCAAAGCGAGGAGGCTGATCCATTTGCAGAAGACGACCCCTTTGCTGAAGAGGACCCCTTTGCCGAAGAGGACCCGTTTGGCTCTGAAGAACCTGCTGGCGAGGAAGAAGATCCGTTTGCGGATGAAGACCCCTTTAGTGAAGAGGATCCGTTTGCCGATCAGGATCCCTCAACCCAAACCGGCAAGAGGCGCGCTCTGGCCAATGATCCGGGTATTGTAGCTGCCTTGCAAGACAGCTTATCCGGGCGTGGAGATATCCGCGGCGGAACAGTATCAATCACCTCAACAGAGGGGGTGATTGACAACCGCGGCTCTGTGCAGGCGGAACGGACTTTGTCGCTCGATGCTGCAACCGATCTTTTAAACCAATCGACATCACTTAGTGCGGAGATCTCCGGCTATGCGGTGGAAACCGGCCAGATCGAGGCCAGCTTGCAAGCGCAAAATATTGCCGCCAAGGCAGGTGGTAATGTTCTGAACAAAAGCTCTTTGCTGCAAGCCAAGAACAACATCCATGTAGAGTTTGGCACAAAAGGCGAGAGCCGCTTTGAAAACACAGGCCAAGCCATCTCTAAATGGTCGTTCAAAGCAGATGTCGATGACAGTGGCGCGCTCAGTCACCAGCAAATCTGGAAATACGTAACTCCTTTTGTCAAGGAAACCGGCTGGCTTGGTTCAACCATCCGCAGCGAGCAGGGCGGTAACATCACCCTGACAAGCAAGCGTGGCAGCTACGCCAACATTGGCTCTACGATCCAAACCCAAGGGGCTGTGTCTTTGCTGGGGCTGACAGACTTCACGTTCTCAGACAAACAGCTCAAGCGCGAAAAGCACTACGTGCTTGGCACGCAAACAACCAATGAAGACGGTGTCTCGGCAAGCTTTGCTGGCAACCAAACCTTAAGGAACGAGTTTGGTAAGGCTTACACACCGAGCAACTATGGTTATTCGGCCCCCGATGCGGACACAGCCGCTGCCCTGCAAAGCTATATGGCCGCTCGCGCGCACGAGACCATAAAGCAGCGAGGGCTTGTTCAGGCCAACGACCTGACTATCGCTGCAGTTGGAGATTACAAACTCGATATTGCAAAAACAGGCTTTGAAGCCAACAATTTGCAGCTGAGTGCAGAAAATATCGAAATTGCCAACAGCGGCACCGCGGCTACAGAACCAAGCAAGGTGGTGGCCAATAATGCGCTGTTCTCAAGCAAAAAGGACTTTGTCAACAAAGGGAATGCCCTTGAGGTTGGCGGCGCCTTAACCGTCTTAGCCGGTCAGGACATTATCAATGAGGCGAGGCAGAAGTTCTTCACCCTGACATCCGCACATGACTGTCTTGGAGACGCCTGTGGTCGTCAGGGCTTTACCTATGAAGCGGCCTCCTTAACAGCTGGTAAGGGTCTGGCACTATACACTGGTCGCGACATTAAAAACCTTGGTGCCGAAATTGCCGCCAATGACTTTGTTACCATGAGCGCCGGACAAGACATTCTCAACAAAGGCAAGCTTGGAAAGTATAAGGTCAAAGATTGGTATCATGTAGAAAAACGAGGTGACCGCTGGGGGTTCTACCGTGCCTATATCCATAAGAAGAAACTGAAAGAAAAAGGGGTTCTAAAAACCAGCAGTATTACTGCCCAGGATGGGCCGATCCAACTGAGCGCCGGTCATAATCTGGTAAACACCGGCGCGCTCATTCAGGCCGGTGGCAGTGTCAAGCTTAAAGCTAAAAACAACATCCTGTTGGCAAAGGCCACTGAAGAACTCAAGTTCCTCGATTACTACAAGAAAACCAAGTCACGCCTGTTCGGTGCAATTGACAGTGGCGAGATCGAAAGCAGCACAGAATGGAACCTGTTTGAAGGCGCGCGCAGCGTTATTGAGGGCAACAATGTTGCCATTGAGGCTGGCAGCGACATTCAGGTTCGAGGGGCCTCGATCCTCTCAAAAGACGTGCTGCATCTGTCTGCGGGGGGCAATCTTGTCATTCTGCCCAAGTCGGAACGCACCTACAAAAAGGTCATTCGCAACAAATCCGGCCTGTTCGGCTATTTCCGCGATGATTATGAACGGGTTACCGACAGCACCAAAATCGATCCCACCAAACTTGCCGCGGAAAAAGACCTCGATCTGGTCGCACAGACAGGCGACATCTATGTAGCTGGCGCTGAGCTAAATGCGGGCGAGGATATCAATCTTTCTGCGGAAAACGGCTCGATTACCATGGGCACCGCCAAAGAGATCGAGTTCGAGGATACCAAGACCTACACCGATGATGGCCTGTGGTTCATCTCCAAGAACCACGGTTCTTTGGAGGAAAACATCGTTCACAACCACCTTGTTGCTGGCGGCAAGATCAGCTTTAAAGCCAAGGACGGGGTGATTGTCGAATACGAAGACGATGGGGATCTGAACAAGGCGCTGGAGGTCTTTGCAAAGTCTCCGGAGCTGGCCTGGATGGCCGACCTGAAGGACAACAACCAGGTTCAGTGGCAGGCCGTTGAAGCGGCCATGGAAGACTGGGACTACAAGCAGGAAGGCCTCACAGCCCCAGCCGCAGCCCTCATCGCTCTGGCCGTGACAATGGCAACTGCAGGTGCTGCCGGATCCGCATCAAGTTTTATCGTTGCTAAGCTTGGACTTGATGGTACCGCGATTGCTGGTTCTCTTCAGGTTGCCCTAGCCGCTGGTATGAAATCCATTGCCTCCCGCGCCGCAGTCTCGTTCATCAACAACAAGGGCGACATCGGCAAGGTTCTGGAAGAACTCGGCTCCGAGGATGCCCTCAAATCCCTCGCAACAACCATGATTACTGCGGGTGTTGTGCACCATGTAGACGTTACATTCCTGCCAAAAGAAATAACTGATGCCGGCTTCAACCCTGAAGCAATGGCAAATAACCTTGGCAGGAACATCGTACTTGGATCTATCCGTGCAGGTATTTCTACAGGCATTAATGGTGGAGACTTTGGGGATGCTCTTTCCGATAGTTTGCGCTTAGCCCTCGCCGATACAATTGGCATGGCCGCTGCTAATGAAATTGGTCAAGCTGTTGAAGCAGGAGACCTAAACACAGCAACTCAATTGATTGCACATGGTGCACTTGGTTGCATTACAGCGTCAATATCAAATTCTGAATGTTCTGCTGGCGTGGTTGCCGGTGTCACGGGTGAACTCGTAGGCCTAATAACGAAGGCCAAGCTAAACAACTGGCTTGAAGACAAAGTAAAAAAAGCGCAGGCCGGAGAAGCTGTTGATCCCAGCGAAGTTCTAAAAGAGTTTAACGCACTTCAAGCAGCAGGGGTTGATGTAGCAAGGCTCGCAAGCGGATTAATGGTCGCCTTGATGAACGGCGATGTTGATATGGCTGCCAATATTGGCGGAAATGCCGCACAAAACAATGCGCTTTGCGGTGGCCTATGCATTGGACTTGTTGCAACGCTCGTTTACTTAACTTGGCAAGGCGATGGTAATCCCCTGAAAGGTATGGAAGAGGTTGCAGATGGCAACGATCCACTTAGCAAACTCTCTGCATCTGCTGTTGAGGGAGCTATCGAAATTGCCTACGACAAATTTCCCGACGAAACTATTGCCGTACTGGATACGCTGGAGTTGGCTGGAAGCGCTGCTGATGCTGTCATTACTTATGTAGATGATCAAACAGGTAATGTAGTCAGCAAACAATGGTCCAAGTTGGACCCGACAACTCGCAAAAGGATTAAAGGCGGAGCAATTTCTGTTGGACGTATAACCGTTGCCGCAGGTAGTTGGAAAACTTTGCTTCAAGCCCGCAAAACCGCTGCATTGAAGTGGCGCTCACGCAATCCTGATGTTACAAATAAGGCAGATGATTTCTTAAAGAGTTTTGATCGCAGTAAGTACCGCTTCTTCAAAGCTGATGGCGCAGTCGAACACTTCGATAAACACGGATCGGAATTGATGGGCGTGTTTGGCAGATCTTCGTACAATATGAAGAACTACTTGGATGATGCACATCACACCATACAAAATGGAACTTACGTGCCTGAAATGAACGGCTTTGTCCGATTGATTGGTGGTGAAGGAAGCGCAAAATACGCGTTTGTCGGATTGGACAGGGCTACTGGAAATTTGACAACGTTCCATGTCAAAACAGCAAGTGAGCTAGCTAAAAAAGCTCCAAGCTTAGGGATATCCAAATGAAGATCGTTTCAGAGGAATGGCTGTCAGAGCCGTCAAAAGAAGCGGTTGTGACCTTGCAGTCAGAAGGCCTATTCGTCGCAGCTTTTTCTCACCCCTATACAATGACGCTCGGTGATACGGTATCTGGTCCGTTGCATATTTTTGATGCACTATCTGTTGCCAGATCAGATACACACGAGCCATCAATAACTAGACAAAGCGACAGTTTGGCGCATGAATTGACGGCCAAAATCGAAGATCAGGAAAAGGGTCTGCTTTCAGTAGGCGGCTTCAAGTTTGAAATTGAAGAACCACTACCCTCTGACTTGTGTGATGGTGAAATGGTCAACATCGTTTGCAGACGCATTGATCTTTGGTAAGATTCTAATCCCTTATCCAACTCTTTTGCCACGTTCATCAGCAAAACTGGTGCAAATGGCCAACAGCAAATCAAAGGTGCTGACACGTTAACTTGAAAGAGCCGGCAGAAGCTTTTCACCTTATGCTTCAGGCATCAATCATGGCGGCGTTTTTCCATTGTGAAAAACATAAATACGATGGAGGTGAATGTCGATTGCAGCGCGTTGGTGGTGAGGGCAGGTTAAAAAAGAGGCCGTTCATACAGATACATTGAGCTTTACCAAACTGCCTGCTGAAGAGGGGTTGGTAATGTCGACTTTTCCTAAGGGCTGTCCATTACCACTCGTTTAACACGGTCCATGATCTTCGCTCTCTGCTTTCGCCAAGAATTGGCCGTTGAATTCAAAGCAAGGTTGTTTCTTATGACAGGTCAGCCTAAGGCCTAAAACTAATACAGACTGCGGCCTCACACATTTTCCGGCCTCGTCAAGCCCGCTCAAACTTTCCGAATAATACTCAAGCAATACAAAAGAGATTAAGTATGCCAACTACCACAACCTATGATAGCAATAACCATATCAACACTTTGTCCTCTGCCTCGATTTTATCCGCACAGGATGCAAGCGCACGCGCGCAGTTCAGTGCCGCTTTGGCGATTAATGGGCAAGGCGTTAGCGTGGTTGGCGCCCATGGCGATAGTGGCGGGCGCGGGGGGCTTTATGTCGTAACCCCCGATGAGTTGGGAAACAGCACCCAGATCAAACTGACAGCACCAGAGCCTGATGCCAACGATTGGCTGGGCTATTCTGTAGCGATTAACGACGAGGGCGTAATTGTCGCCGCCGCGCTGAAGGATGACAGCGGCGGCAGAGATGCCGGGGCCGTGTATGTTTATTCACCCGATAGCGAGGGTAATTATGGCACACCAGTCAAGCTGGTCGCCCCGGATGCCATGGCACGGGATTACTTCGGTAGTTCCGTCTCTATCAATGCCGCGGGTGACATTGCCGTTGGCGCAGCCTTCGACAATGGCCAAGGGTCTGTTTACATCTACAGCCAAAATGCCGAGGGAGACTACGCAACACCGATTAAACTGTCCGCAAGTGAAGGCGCTAGCCGGGACTACTTCGGATATGCGGTGAGTATTGCCGACAATGGCCTCGTGGCCGTTGGGGCATATGGAGATGATGATCGAGGTTCGGGCTCAGGCTCTGTGCATGTTTTTTCTCGTGATGCGGACGGGAGTTTTGCGCCACCAATAAAGCTCACCGCACCTGATGGTGCGAGCGGAGATGCTTTCGGGAAAGCCCTCTTTGTTAACGAAAAGGGCATAATCGCCGTTGCAGCTCCCCTTGATGACACGGCGGGCAAGGACGGTGGCTCGGTCTATGTCTATGTCCCTCAGGAGGATGGGACCTACGCGCCGCCCCTGCAATTAACCGCGCCCGATGGTGAGGCTAATGATCGCTTTGGTCAGGCGGTGCAAGTCACGCAAAGCGGGCAAATTGTTGTCGGGGCATATGGCGACGATGATGCTGGCAAGGACGCTGGCGCGATCTATATTTATTCACCAGATGCAACAGGTGGCTACGGCGAACCTGTAAAACTCACCGCTCCCAATGGACACGCAGGCGACTACTTTGGCGCTGCTCTGGCGGTAAATGCCAATGGTGATATCCTTGTTGGCGCCTATGGCGCAGATGATCACGGTACTTCTTCGGGATCGGCCTATCTGTTCAGATCCGGGAGCCATGAACCTGTAACGCTTTATGAGGGAGCAAGCCCGGAAGTTGTTGCCAGCATCCTCGTCATTTCTTCAGCGCAACCGGCAGGTGACGAACCTTACACCGCCGCCGTTACCAACATTGTACCGGCCAGCGCCAGCACAGCAGACGTACGCTTTGATGAAACCGAGCTTACGAGTGCGCTTACCGTGGGCACAGATGCATCCGGGCGCCTCACGCTGTCGCTGGATCCTGCTCTAAGCATGTTCGACTATCTGACTGAGGGCGAGAGCGTCACTCTGACCTTCAACGTGGCCCTCACCAATGGTGCCTTCACACTGCCACAGCAACAAGTCACCGTCACAATCAATGGCAGCAATGACAGCCCGCAGGTGGAGGACATCAGTGTCAGCTTGAGTGAAGACAGTGCTGCTATTGAGATTGCCGCGCAGTTCAGCGATGCCGATACTGGCGACAGCCATAGCTTCAGCATCGACACCGCGCCAACCAAAGGCACCGTCACCAACAACGAGGACGGCACCTTCGCCTATGACCCGGCCGACAAGTTCGACTATCTGGCTGAGGGCGAACAGGCAACCGACACCTTCACCTACACTGTCACCGACAAGCTGGGACTAAGCCAAAGCAAAACCGTCACCTTGACTATTATCAATCGTGGAGGGCTTAAAATTGAAGGATCTACGGGAGTTATTACGGGAACAGAACACTATGATTGGGTTGATTATAGTAATATAATAAACCCACCAAATAATAACTTAATTAGCCTAAATTATCCAAATCTAAATACTGGCGTTGCTGCAGGTGATAGCTACATTAGTATTGAAAATGTAATAGGGTCGTCTGGAGATGACAGAGTATTCGGTGATGAGAACGACAACACCCTGCGCGGTGGCGATGGGAAAGACCAGCTGAACGGCGGTAGTGGCGATGACACCCTAGAAGGTGGCGAAGGCGATGACAGGCTCCTAGGAGACGCAGGAAACGACACCTTTAACGGCGGTCAAGGTAAAGACTACTTCAGCGATTCATCGGGATCAGACACCTATCGCTATAATCTAGGTGATGGTGATGATACTATTTCCGACCACGGTCGGGGAGAGGGCGAGATCGACACCCTCGTACTTGGAGAGGGCATCATGCCGGCTGACGTTGTGTTCTCCCGCTCTGGATCCCGCTACGACAACTATCCGGATCTACTGATGACATTTGCTGACGGTGGGACCGTTACGGTGAAGTCCCAGCATTCTGACAAGTGGATACGTGGCCTAGAAAAAATCATCTTTGCCGATGGAACAATGCTCGACCGTGACGACATCATCAGAAGAACTTTTGAAGATGCTGGCGACGAGGCTGATCGGCTATTTGGCAGTGACAATGACGACACCATTTATGGCCGGGGTGGTAATGACACTATTCAGGGAAATAAAGGTGATGATACCATCGATGGAGGCCTAGGCGACGATACCATCTATGGCCAAGATGGTGGTGACACCCTGCGCGGTGGCGATGGGAAAGACCAGCTGAACGGCGGCAGTGGCGATGACACCCTAGAAGGTGGCGAAGGCGATGACAGGCTCCTAGGAGACGCAGGAAACGACACCTTTAACGGCGGTCAAGGCAAAGACTACTTCAGCGATTCATCGGGATCAGACACCTATCGCTATAATCTAGGTGATGGTGATGATACTATTTCCGACCACGGTCGGGGAGAGGGCGAGATCGACACCCTCGTACTTGGAGAGGGCATCATGCCGGCTGACGTTGTGTTCTCCCGCTCTGGATCCCGCTACGACAACTATCCGGATCTACTGATGACATTTGCTGACGGTGGGACCGTTACGGTGAAGTCCCAGCATTCTGACAAGTGGATACGTGGCCTAGAAAAAATCATCTTTGCCGATGGAACAATGCTCGACCGTGACGACATCATCAGAAGAACTTTTGAAGATGCTGGCGACGAGGCTGATCGGCTATTTGGCAGTGACAATGACGACACCATTTATGGCCGGGGTGGTAATGACACTATTCAGGGAAATAAAGGTGATGATACCATCGATGGAGGCCTAGGCGACGATACCATCTATGGCCAAGATGGTGGTGACACCCTGCGCGGCGGCGATGGGAAAGACCAGCTGAACGGCGGTCAAGGCAAAGACTACTTCTATGGGGGTCTCGGTAACGATACCTTCATCTTTACCGATCAAAACTTCGGCACCGATAAGATCACCGATTTTACGGCGGGTGAAGGCAGTGAGGATGTCATCGAGTTTGCCTCCGATATCTTCGCGGATTATGCGGCCGTGATTGGTGCCAGCGAGCAGCAAGGCGGCGACACGATCATCCGCTATGATGAAGACAACACTATCTTGCTACAGGGCGTCTCCTTGAGTGATCTCCACCAGGACGACTTCCGCTTCGTTTAAGCTACACCAAGAACCCGGACGGATATTCTGTCCGGGTTTTTTCTTGATGCGCACGTCTCGTTAGAGGGCCGATCTACGAACACACCATCAGGAAACTCCAAGTCGCCATTTTTTGCCAATACCACTTTCTCATTTAACTGGTTCGAATTAATTTGCTTTAAAGGGGGCATATTCGTACACTTGGAGCATGAAAAACCTCCTCATCGGCTATGCGCGCTGCTCAACAGACAAACAAGACCTGCAAATCCAGCGTGAGACTCTTACCTCACTTGGTGTCGCCCCAGATCGTATTTATTGTGATCACGGTCTGACAGGTACGAAACGTGACCGCCCTGGATTGACCCAAGCATTGGCCGCTGTGCGCGAGGGGGATACTTTTCTTGTCGCCAAACTGGACCGGCTAGCCCGTTCCGTACCCGATGCAAGATGGATTGCCGAACAATTAACAGAACGCGGTGTGCGCTTGCAAATTGGTGCCAGCGTTTATGACCCCACGGATCCCATGGGCAAGATGTTCTTCAATATTCTGGCAACATTCGCCGAGTTTGAGGCTGATCTCATTCGCTTGCGCACACGCGAAGGTATGAAACGCGCCAAGGCACAAGGTAAACTGCGTGGCAAACAACCCAAACTCTCATCAATGCAGTGCAAAGAACTACGCCGCATGTATGACAGCGGCGATTATGCCATCTCCGACCTTGCAGAGATGTTCAACGTCTCCCGCGCAACCATCTATCGCTCGCTAGAAAGAACTCCGGTAAGTGGCTAATGGGATACACTGGGGCCAAGATACCCTTGTAATCCCCCCTGGCTTCGTCAGGTTATTTCGAAGTAAATGCAAAACCGCGCTATCACCTTTTTAAGCGTGCAATTCGGCTGTGTAGTCGTTCCATAAGCAAAAAGCATCAGCGCGTGCATGGCGGGAAGAAGCGGCTGAAAGGCGGTTACGTTTTGGACGAAAAATTGCAGCTACCTGATCGTGTGCGGATAAAAATCTCTGCGCTTGGCGTGGCGACTTGAAACGGCCCATGACCTTTTCTCGTCGTCGTGTATGACGATGAGAGGCTTCGGCCCGATTGTTCAATCCTTTATGTTGGCGGTGCTCGAGATCCGGCGCGATCTCACGCTTTGCAGCGCCATAGGACCCAAGTTTGTCTGTGACCAGAACACGCGGCATGCCCCAGCGCTTAAATAGTTTGCAAAAGAAACGCCTGGCAGCTTTCGTGTTGCGCCGTGACTGCAACAGGATATCAAGGGTATCGCCATTCCCGTCAACAGCACGCCAAAGCCAATAGGTTTTGCCATTCATCTTGACGACACACTCATCGAGGTGCCACTTATCATTGGGAGCTGGCCTGTCGCGTCGGATTCTACCGGAAAAGTAATGCCCGAACTTGTTCACCCAGTCCCGGATCGTCTCGTAGGAAAGTACTATTCCCCGTGCGGCCAGCAGATCTTCAACGTCTCGCAGGCTCATGGCAAACCGGTGATAGGCCCAAACGGCGTAACCTATAATGCTGCGAGGAAAACGGTAACCTTTAAGAGCCGGAAATACATTAAGTTTAAGCATGGCAAATAACTACGCGATCTCAAAGCGCTCATCAACCTGACAGAGCCGGTGTGATGAACTCTTGGCGCAGACCGTAGCTTCGGACCAGGGCCGTATATTTTCGCGAGGTAAAAACCAAACCATTGTCGCTTCTGAGAAGAAACGGCTTCTCCACCCTGCCAAGGGTGCCGAACCGGGCAATCAGCGCATGCTCCAAAGCAGATGTGGCGGTTGTTGCCTTTCCGGATCGGGACAGATGCCAGCCAAGCAGTTCACGTGTGTGGCAGTCCATCACCAGAGCCAGAGTGGCCCGGTATTCCCCCCATTTTTGGAGGAGCTTGGCTGTAGAGTTACGCTGCCAGTTTTAGTTTGTCGGCGGGAGTGATACCGCCGATAGCCATGTTGGGCCGTTGGTTATTGTATGTCCAGAGCCAACTTGTTGCTTGCGCCTGGACTTGCTCGATTGTTTCAAAGCAATTCTGATCCAGCCATTCTTGCCGAACTGTTCTGTTGTAGCGCTCCACATAAGCATTTTGAGCGGGCTTACCTGGCTGGATATGAAGGATCTCGATGCCGTGCTTTTCTGCCCAGGACATCAGGGTTTCACTGACATTTTCAGGACCATTGTCAACACGTATTGTCTTGGGTTTGCCTCGCCATTCAATCACTTGGCTCAATGCCCGCACAACCCGAAGCGCGGGCAGCGAAAAGTCAACCTCGATAGCCAGCCCCTCCCGATTGAAATCATCAAGGATATTAAGCGTACGGAACCGCCGACCATCCTCCAGTTGATCTGACATGAAATCCATCGACCACACATGATTGGGCATTTCAGGCACTTCCAGTTTGTCTGGTTTCGCCCGCTTCAGGCGCTTGCGCGGCCTGATCCTCAAGTTGAGTTCCAATCCCCTATAAATGCGATAGACCCGTTTGTGGTTCCAACCGAACCCTTTGATATTACGCAGGTATAGGAAACATAAGCCAAAACCCCAAGTCCGGTTGGCGGTTGTCAGCCGCACCAACCAATCGGCAATCAGGGCATTGTCATCACTCAAACGCCGGTCATAGCGATAGCACCGCTGGCTCACACCAAACGTGCGGCACGCCAGAGCGATCGAAACACCGCTGACTTCAACAGCATAGATCGCCATCTCCTTACGTTGAGATGGCTTCAGGGCTTTTTTGCCAGTGCTTCCTTCAAAAGCTCATTTTGCAACGACAGTTCAGCATACATTTTCTTGAAGCGGCGTAGCTCATCCTCCGTAGACTTCATCGACTGGATCATCGGCGCATCCAAGCCACCATACTTGGCGCGCCTGTATTGACCCAGTGCATTCCTGCTCATGCTACAGTGAGGAAAATGGTAGCGATGAGTGAGACATTGGAAGACGGTTTCAAGCGCTGGACAGCGAAGCGCAAATCGGCGCTTGTTATTGAGATCCTGCAGGGCAAGACGACGGTGGCCGAGGCTAGCCGTTCTTACGACCTGTCCC
>NZ_LLWC01000008.1 GCF_001561995.1 Polycladidibacter hongkongensis | reverse complement strand
AAAACACCTTGTCAGGTGTTTGAACAAAGGGCTTGGAAAAGGGCAGCGTAATATGTTTAATCAAACTGTCCGGAAATCGGGCGGAACTCCAGAAAAGGCAGCAACCCATGAAGCGGACACTTCTCGTGATTTTTCGCTCCATCCAAGTATGACCAAGCGCTGTTTCGCTTTCCCGGTTTTCAACCAGTGGCGCATTGCAAACTTTGGGGTGTTCTTGCTCCAAGCATAAGCTAGCAACCGAACAGTGACCAGATCTGTGCTCAACGTCGACAAAACGTCCATAGTTGAGGAGCGGCTATTGCCTTCAAATAAAATTGCGGATTGCGGATTGCGGAAAATAGTGCTTACAGATCTCACCCAGCTCTTCTGGTTTAAGGCAAACATGAGCATAAAGATCTCGCCAACCCCATTTGCGCGGGTTTTCCGCTTGAAGTTTTAAAATGATTGCCACCAGAATATTTTGGGCTGCTTTAGAGAAAAAAGAATTTTTCTCTGACTTCGGTATGAGGTGGCTGGCGAGTTCGTGTGCATCTGCTTCATCGGTGCAGTCATAACCAATGAGCCATTCATAGGAGCGAGCATCTCCGGGGCTAAGCAAGATTGGCTTTGTTGGTCCATCATTACTTCCAAGAGTGCTTGTGAGAGCGCCTTTTAGATCAAGGACAATCACAGGCTTTCGCTTTGCGATCCAATCATTTACAAGGCGCAACATAACTTGAGTTTTGCCGCTACCAGTCCCACCGCGAATGAGATAGTGACGAAGTTCTTGTTTTAGCGATAAATGCACCCCATCAGTTAGCGCTACCCCTTCTCCGTTTCGCTTTGGTGGCGACTTAAGAGAGCTCTGGAATACACGCACAGCTTCGCGCCCTTCGAGCAATTGGCCACCTGAGATCACTCTCAATGTCTCAGGAGTTTTATCTAAATGCAAAAGGTAGGCCCAGGCGCCACTTACGAACGCGATAAGGGCGGAGATTTCGAGTAGGTACAACCGAGGCCATGTCGCCCACAGAATTCCCTGTTTGATGAGCGTGCTTTTGCAACGACTCCATTTGGCTTCAGCTCCGCTGTCCCAGAAAGATTGGACATGCGCATTCATACAACGAAGAGAGCCATATTCTCGGCTGAACGCGATGTCATGCCCTTGGGCTGGAAACAGTTCAAAACCTAGGATGTAAACTCCAACCGCGATGAAACCAGAGCTCATTGAGATGAGAACCAAGCGATAAAACAGTGGCATTTATTGATCCTCCGGGCTCGAGTTAAGGAGCTGTGCAGCAGAAACAGCAAGTTCGATGAGCGCATCGATTTTTTGAAAGCTTTCGTCGAGTTGAGCTTTAATGATGTCGAGAGATTCATCAGGTGTAGTTTTGGTGCTATCCGCTTGGAGCCCATCGTGGATGAGCTGCCTTGCGACGACGGATTTTGAGGTACTCAAGGTAAGAGCTCGTATCTCAAGAGAACGTTCAGTTTGCTCTTCTAGCCTTACCGAGAGGGTCGAGGTATTTTTGTTGCCTTTAGCTCTGCTGCGAACGGTTATGACGCCACCTCCTCAGCGAATGAGATCACGTGAGTTGGCTGGTTTAATCGGGAATGAATGCAGCGCAGAACTTCTTGCGTACGTTCTGTATCGTCGGAACTGGGAGGGCAGTTGCTGGGAAGCACGTAACCGTGAAGTCCGTTCCGAGTTTCCGAAATGTTCAACTCCTCCAAAGGAGGCAAGCCATTCTGCTCAAGCCAGAAACGCCACTGATCTATCTTCCATTGCTCATTAAGCTTGATGAACAGCGCGGGGATCGCTCGCCGCCTTTCATTGGGCGGCGGCGCGTCTTTGCGCGCGCTTAGGTTTTTGTTTGGTTTATTCTCTTTATTTGGGGGACACTTTTGTCCGTGTTCTCTGGACAGATTTGACCGCGTTTTGAGACAGTTCTGTCCTGCTTCTTTGGCAGGAAGGGGGACAACTTTGCCCGTCTTTTCCCGTGCCTCGCAAGCCGCTAGAATCGTCTTCTCAGTCGGGCGGTATCTTGTGCTGTTGGTGCAGCCGTTGCCACGAGCCACTTTGAACCATTCGTGCTGCTCTAATTCGCGAATGGCTCTTTGGATGGTCTTAACGCTTTTGTTCAAAGCGTCTGCAAGTGTTTTATAGGACGGCCACGCCTCTTCGGTGTGGCCGTTTATATATCGAGTGACAATGAGTGCTCCCAGACACTTTGCGAAGGGGCTTAAGTCTGGATCACAAAGCAACTGCTCAAGCCATTGCAGTTTGATTTCTCGGAAGGGCCGGCGCTCAGACATGAGCGCCTCCGAAGAAAATACAAGAGGGCCAAGATTGTTCTCTAAAAGATCGGAGCAGATCCCTTTTAGGAAGGGTATGCAGACAAAGCTAATTTTAGCTGTATTGTAATATCTGCTAAGTCATTGAAAAATATGGTGCACCCGATAGGATTCGAACCTATGGCCTCTGCCTTCGGAGGGCAGCGCTCTATCCAACTGAGCTACGGGTGCCAAGCAGCCATTTGCGCTGCGGAACGGGTTGTTCTTTACCTGATCCTGCAGCGCACGGCAATCACCAAGTTTGGCTGGAGCGCAAAAATGTGGAAAGCGCTACCAGTTTCAAGTTGTTATCGAGAGACGCATATCAAACTGCCTGCGACTGATTGGCGCCAAAACCTTGCCATTTTGGCATATTATCCAGAGTCGGTTGCGCAAAACTCTGCTTCGCAAAGCTGAACCATTGCCCGCCACCTGCAATCTGCCCGTGCGCCCTATCAATTGCCACGTCTCCCAGATGGCAACGCAGTAAAGTTCCAACTCCGCCATGGCCCGCGAAAAACAGCGTATCTTGAACCGGATACATTTCAATTAGCTTCTGTATTGCATTCACGACCCGGCGCTGCGCATCTAATGCCCGCTCCCAACCTTCCACACTGACTGCTGGCCGACTGAAGAACTCTTTATCTACGGCCTCGAACACATCCTGTTCTAAAAAGCCTGTCGCGGAACGCTCGATCTCATGTAAATCAGGAATGACGACAGGATCTATTCCCAAGTGGGATCCAATAATTTGCGCGGTTTCAAAGGATTTTCGCTCTTTGCTTGCGAAAATATGATCAACTTCTATCAGCCAATTTTGCGTAAGGCCGCTCTCTATTTGATTTCGCCCGGTATCAGATAAGCTCCATTCTGTGACAGGGCGCGCAGGATCGATATCGACTTGCGGGTGAGTTAGGTAATAGCACTTTCCCATTCAGGTCCCTCCAAACACATAATGGAGGGTGACATGCTACCCCTCCTCGACAAACAATTTCAGTAAATAGTAGGCGATTGATATGTCAGGGGGACAAAACAGCCCTGACGTTGCGGTGCCTGCGAGCATTCTGGCGAGCTCTTGTTTGGAAAACCACGCGCAGTCTTCCATTTCTTCATAATCAATGCTCAGCTTAGTCGATCTCGCCGTAGCATGAAACCCCACCATCGCACAGCTTGGAAATGGCCAGGGTTGACTCGCTTTGTAATCGACGTCTTCTACCTCGACACCCGCTTCTTCAAAAGTTTCCCGGCGGACAGCTTGCTCAAACGTCTCACCTGGTTCGACGAAACCGGCCAGTGTTGTGTACATATTCTCAGGCAAATGATAGGGACGCCCAAGAAGGCAATTATTGCCATCCTTTACCAGCATAATGACTGCCGGATCAGTTCGGGGAAAATGCTGCGCCCCGCAAGCGGGGCAATCACGCCGGTAACCGGCCTCCGCCATTACAGTTTTTTTGCCACACTTTGAACAGCAAGGGTGGGTTTCATGCCAATTCAGCAAAGCTTGCGCTTGGGCAAGAAAGCCTAGTTGATCTGGGGTGTGCTGCCGGCTCAGGGCAAGTGTTCGCAGCCCTTGTGCAGATAGTCCGCCCTGCTGCGTCAGCGCTTTACCCTGCATATAGCTTTCAAACTCGTCATCATCGCCAAAGAATGCTGCCGATACCGAAAAAATTGGCGCGTCTCCCTGACGCTTATCAACACCAAGCAGGATCACTTGTTGCCAATCAACAGGGTAAGCCTCCAGCTCATCGCGGGTAAACAGAGAGGTCGCGAGGGCCCCTTCCTGTTTGCATAGAAACTTGCCATGAATGCGCAAGGTAAAGCGAGTGTCTTTTGCACCAAAAAGCCGCTCTATAATCTCCGGTTTTTTCCGTTGAGACCCGAGGCGATCTAACCGATTGTCCGAGTAGGCGAGAAAATTTGAAGCCTCAGCGGGGGTAAAAGGCGTGCTGTACATTGGATTCTCTGGTGCTAATTCTTGATAGGAGGCAGGAAACTTTTTTGTTCTGATCGGAACCAAACAAAGCAGGTGAACATTGCTTTGGCAAGAGTTAAAGTAGCCAAAGCCTATTGCCGCGTACGGTTTCAAGACCTGTGGATTTGGCAATAAAAGCCGGAGTTTCTTCGCAAATGACGTAAATCTGCTTGCAATGCCAAGGGATATTGCCCATATAGCGCGTGGGAGGTTGGTGGTGGACGAACCACTCGCCAACCGGGTCAGGTCCGGAAGGAAGCAGCCCCAACGAGCATGGTACGGGTCATCGTGCCAGCCTCCCACCTTTTCGCAGTCCCGCGCCTACCTCGACAAGCGGCCGGTCTTCGTCTTGAATGGCCGGGAAAGTTAGGTAACCTGCACTCAAGCAGGTTGTTGGCGGGGCAAGAATGCAAGATACTGATTCTCCAATTGAGACTACCGAAGCGGTGACAACGCAAAAGACCAGCGACAGCACCGGTTATCGCGTCCTTGCGCGTAAATATCGCCCCTCTACATTTGATGATCTTTATGGGCAGGAGCCCATGGTCCAAACGCTACAAAATGCGTTTGAGACCGGCCGCATTGCCCAAGCATGGATGCTCACCGGTGTGCGCGGGGTTGGTAAAACCACCACAGCACGCATTCTGGCGCGTGGCCTTAACTACGAGATACCCGGCGAGGTGGATCGCCCGACGATCAGGTTAGAGCGCCCCGGCGTACACTGCGAGGCCATTATGGAAGGCCGGCATGTGGATGTTATCGAGATGGATGCCGCCTCGCATACCGGTATTGGCGATATTCGCGAGATCACGGAATCTGCCCGTTATCGCCCGGCCAGCGCGCGCTACAAAGTCTATATTATTGATGAGGTGCACATGCTCTCCAACGCGGCCTTTAACGGGCTGCTGAAGACGCTGGAAGAGCCGCCAGAGCATGTGAAATTTATCTTCGCGACAACCGAAATCCGTAAAGTTCCGGTGACCGTGCTTTCCCGTTGCCAGCGCTTTGATCTGCGCCGTATTGAAAGCGGCACCATGGTGCAGCTTTTACGCAACATCAGCGAGAAGGAGCACATCAATATTGATGATGAAGCGCTGACGCTGATTGCTCGTGCTGGTGAAGGTTCTGCGCGCGATTCACTCTCCTTGATGGATCAAGCAATTGCACATGGCGGCGGGCGTATCGGCGCGGATGATCTACGCCATATGCTTGGCCTTGCGGACCGATCTCGGATTATCGATCTTTTCGCGCATGTGATGAAAGGTGATGTGGGCGCTGCGTTGGATGAGCTGAAAGCGCAGTATGATGTGGGGGCAGACCCTGCTGTGGTGCTCTCCGACTTGGCGGAATTCACCCATTTGGTTACTCGTTTAAAGGTAGTGCCGCACGCCGGGGATGAGAGCGCAGTTACCGAAAGCGAGCGCGTGCGCGGCAAGGAGTTTGCGACCCAGCTACCAATGCGCGCGCTCTCTCGAAGCTGGCAGATTCTCCTGAAAGGAATTAGCGAAGTACAAAACGCACCAAAGCCGCTGGCTGCTGCTGACATGGTGTTGGTGCGGCTTTGTTATGCTGCAGATTTGCCTGACCCAGAAGAAGCCCTCAAGCTTATCCGCTCTGGCGGTTTTGGCAATCCACCAGCGAGCAGCCCTACGGACGCTGGCGGAAATGGCAGCGGGGGTGGTGGCGCGCGCGCTATCGCCGGAGGCGGAAGTGCCCAACCCGTAAGTGTGGTTGCAAGCCAACCGCAAGGGGCGCCTGTTGCCCGCGCCGCGGAAGAAAATGAACGCATAGCGGTGCGCAGTTGGCAAGAAGTTGCCGATCTGGCGCGCAAGATGAAAGACATCCCTATGAAAGTCACCATTGAGCGCTCTTTGCGCTTGGTGAACTTTCAGCCGGGGCGCATTGAAGTCTCACCAACAGAGAATGCCAGCGCGGATGCTGCGGGCGAGCTTGGCCGCAAGCTCAGTGAGTGGACCGGCCGCCGCTGGCTGGTGGCCATCAGCCGAGAGCAAGGACGGCCAACCTTGCAAGAGGAGCAGGAAGCCAACAAACGCCAACTGGTTTCCGATGCGCATTCCGACCCTGAAGTCGCGGCTATTTTAAAGGTGTTTCCCGGCGCCAAAATTGTCGATGTCCGTGTACTGCGCGAGGAGATTGAAGCCTCGCAAGAGCAAGCCACACTCGGCGCTGTTGAGGCTTTCGACGAAAACAATTGGCTTTAAAAGCGGCTTACCCTTTACCACATATAAGCTAAATATGCGGGCACACCCCTGCCCGCCCAACGACGGAGTCACCTATGGACTTTATGAAAATGATGAAGCAGGCCAAGCAGATGCAGTCGAAAATGGCTGAACTGCAGGATAAAGTGGCCGAACTTAGTGTTGAAGGCGTTGCGGGCGCTGGCCTTGTCACTGTGTCGCTTAATGGCAAAGGCGAAATGACCGGCCTGAAGATTGACCCGTCTTTGGTGAAAGCCGATGAAACAGAGATTCTGGAAGACCTAATACTTGCAGCACACAATGATGCAAAAGCCAAAGGCGAAACTCTCGTGCAAGAGCACACGCAGGATCTAATGTCCGGCATGGGCCTACCAGCGGGCATGAAGTTGCCATTCTAAGTCTGCGAGACTAAATTCCTTGGAGTGTGTGCGGGCTATCGCGGCCCGACGCACTTCGTTTTTTTACATTCCTGCCAGCTTAGTAGGTCTCATGAGCACACGCCGCGTTGCCGGACCAGAAATTGAAAAACTGATCCAGCTGCTTTCCAAACTGCCCGGGCTGGGGCCACGCTCTGCCCGTCGGGCGGCACTGCACCTCATTCAGAAGAAAGACCAACTGCTGAGGCCGCTGGCCGAGGCAATGGGAATTGCGGTTGAGCATGTTGGAATTTGCTCCACTTGTGGCACCGTTGATACGTGCGACCCTTGTAGCATATGCGCTGATAGCCGCCGTGATCCTGCTACATTAATTGTGGTGGAGGATGTTTCGGATCTATGGGCTCTGGAGCGTGCGGGCACGATGAATTGCCATTATCACGTGCTTGGAGGTAGATTATCGCCGCTTGATGGCATCGGGCCAGATGACCTCAATATCAAAAAACTGGTGGAGCGGGTCGATCAGGGCCAGATCAAAGAAGTTGTGCTTGCGGTGAATGCCACTGTTGAGGGGCAAACGACCGCGCACTACATCACGGATATGCTTGTTGATTGCAAGAATGTGCATGTCTCACGGCTGGCACACGGCGTGCCGGTTGGCGGTGAGCTGGACTATCTTGATGAAGGCACTTTGGCCCAAGCGCTGCGGGCGCGGACAAAATTTTGAGCTTTAACGCTGTTTTTTGCCGCAAAGCTGAGCTATTTCTCTGGATAGAGAGACACAGTATTCCAAAAGGTCGGGGACATGATGAAGGTTGAGCAAGGGCCGAACGCCAAAGGACAGGGTGAGCAAAATCCGCTATTGAAGCTGGCGCTGGAAATGGGGCCGTTGGCAGTATTTTTTCTGGCGAATTCCCGCGGCGCACAGCTGGCAGAAGCTTTCCCCGGTTTACAAGCCCTTGGCGGACCGATCTTTATCGCCACAGCGGCCTTTATGGTGGCAATAACGATTTCCCTCGGTGTGTCTTATTACCTGACCCGCGCCTTACCGATTATGCCACTTGTCTCAGGTGGTGTTGTATTGGTGTTCGGCGCATTAACGCTGTTTTTACAAAACGACCTGTTCATCAAACTAAAACCGACCATCGTCAACTGCCTGTTTGGTAGTGTTCTGCTTGGCGGTCTGTTCTTTGGCAAATCCCTACTGGGTTATGTCTTTGATAGCGCTTTCAAACTAGATGCAGAGGGCTGGCGCAAGCTGACCTTGCGCTGGGGACTGTTCTTTTTTGTTTTGGCAGCAATTAATGAATTTGTTTGGCGGACATTTTCAACCGACTTTTGGGTGCAGTTCAAAGTCTTCGGTTTTATGCCGATAACCATCGCCTTTACACTTGCGCAGTTGCCTTTGTTGCAGAAACACGCGCTGGAAGACGAGGCCCCACAGCAGGCCGACTAATCGGCCTGCAAACATAACTTCCAATTAAAGCGTGGCGCCTAGCGTGGTGCGCGCTTAGCCAAAATCCGCTGCAGCGTACGACGGTGCATATTCAAACGGCGCGCTGTTTCGGATACATTGCGATCACAAAGCTCGTAGATGCGCTGAATGTGCTCCCAACGAACACGATCAGCCGACATTGGATTTTCCGGCGGCTCTGCCTTTTCATTTGGCAGGCGTGTCAGTGCTGCGTAGACATCGTCTGCATCTGCTGGCTTTGAGAGGTAGTCGATCGCGCCGAGTTTTACGGCCGTTACCGCGGTGGCGATATTGCCATAACCGGTCAGAATTATTGCGCGCGCTTCAGGCTTTTTCATGCGGATTGCTTCGACCACATCTAGGCCACTGCCATCTTCCAACCGCATATCAACCACCGCATAGTCAGGTGCCTGAATGGCAACACGACCAAGAGCTTCTTTAACACCGCTCGCAATTTCTGTTTCAAATCCACGCTTCTGCATCGCGCGCTCAAGGCGGGTCAGGAAGGCGTGGTCATCATCGACAATCAGCAGGCGGCCCAGGGGGGGTACATCACTTTGATTCATGGTTACGGGTCCGACTTTTTCTTTTCATACCACTTAACTACTGCACGACAGGTTTCAACTTGGATAATTGGGGTGAAACCTGCGTAAATGGTAAAGCGAAAATACCATTCGTAGTTATTCTAATTCATATTAACTGGCACTTACTTGATCCATCGCATTTCTGGGCCATCTTATTCTAACAATCGCGCCTTTTTCTGGCGAGCGTCGATTGTAGAAAGTCAGTCTACCACCAGAGCGCTCTAACAAGGTCTTGGCAATAAAGAAGCCAAGACCAAGCCCGCCTCCCTTTTGGTGCGTCTTGGCAGAGGCGTCCTCATCGCTTATCGTGCGTTGTCGCTTGGAAACGTAGGGCTCTCCCATCTGTGCGATAACTTCTGGTGCAAAACCAGGTCCATCATCTGAGACAATTACCTCAACACGTTCCTCATCCCAAACTGCGCGCACTGACACGCGCATATCGGCAAAGTCGACCGCGTTTTCAATGATGTTGCCAAGCCCGTAACTGACGCCGGGGTCGCGGCGCCCGATCGGCTCCGGGCCTACGCCTTCAAGCTCGATGCGCACATCGACACCAAGGCCGCGATGCGCCGCGGCGGTATCTTCCAGCAGGCGGGAGAGTGGCATCTTCTGAAAATTCTGGTCGCTTTCACTGGAGAGCGAAGAAAGCTTCTTCAAGATTTCACGGCAGCGCTGCGCCTGCTGATAAACAAGTTCGGCGTCTTCGCGCAGTGGATCTCCCTCTTCAAATTCTCGGGATAGTTCTTTTGCGGTGAGGTAGATCGTACCCAGCGGAGTTCCCAATTCGTGCGCTGCGGCGGTAGCCAACCCGTCCAAAGCGGAAAGGTGCTGTTGATGGGCGAGGACCATATCACTGGCAGCAAGTGCTTGTGAGAGTTGGCGCGCCTCGCTGGCCACGCGTGTGGAATAGATCGCCATGAAGAACATGGAGCACATCAGAGAGAACCAGACGCCAACAATGTACACCGGAGGTAAGGTTAAAGTGGTGCCTTCCACCCAGGGCAAAGGCATGTGGTAGCCCGTGAGCAGGGTAACGAGCGTTCCGGCCAATGCGCCGAGTGCAACGGTGCTTTTAACGGGCAGCGCAGTGGCGGAAACCATAACCGGCGCGATAATCAGGAAGCAAAATGGGTTGCCAAGCCCGCCAGTGAGAAACAACAGGCCACCGAGCTGGGAAATATCATAGGCAAGCTGCATTGTCGCGCCGCGCTGCGACAGGCGCGTGCTGGAAGGCCAGCGAATTTTGAGAATGACGTTTAGCCATGCGGACACTGCGATGAGCACATAGGCATAGCCAATGGGGAGTGGGAAGCCAAAACCATAATAGACGACGAGCAGAGACAGCGTTTGGCCAATAACCGCAAGCCAGCGCAGGCGCACAAGCGTATCAAGCTTTACCTGCGTGCTCAGCAAGTTTTGCTGGCTGGTGGTGGCATGTAGCATCAAGTCACTCCCGCTGCGTCCTTCGGCAAACGAACCCTGCATAATGTCGCTGCGACTTCTTGCCAATGGTATTTATACTGAGTTACCCCAGTTCTGGCCGATGATTTTCCGCGAAACTCTTGTTTATGCATGTCCGGCGTGTTAGCCACACTCTAGTTTTATTGAAGACGCAAATAAAGCACCCCATTTTGGTTTTGGGGCTGGCTGTTATATTTGCCTCTAATCGGGACGACACGGATGAGTGAAAACCAGAACGGGCAGGCTCAAGCTGAAGCAGCTGCGCCAAGCATGAATGTTCTTGCCCAGTACATCAAAGACCTTTCCTTTGAAAACCCAAATGCGCCAGCTTCTTTGCAGCCTGGTGAGCAACCAAAGCTGGACATCAACGTGAACGTGGGTGCCAACCCTGTTGGCGAAAACCAGTTTGAAGTTGTGCTGACGTTGAACGCAAAAGCGAACACATCCGAGCAGGTGATGTTTGCAGTTGAGCTGGTTTACGGCGGTGTTTTCCAGGTTTCCGGCGTGCCACAAGAGCACCTGCATCCGTTTATCCTGATCGAGTGCCCGCGCCTCCTGTTCCCGTTTGCGCGCAACATTCTGGCAGACACCACCCGCAATGGTGGCTTCCCGCCACTGCTGCTGGATCCGATCGATTTCGCGGCTCTGTACCGCCAGAATCTCGCCCAGCAGGCTGCCGAGCAGCAAGCAGCGAGCGAGCAGCCAGCTAACTAAGCTCTGCAAAGCATTGCATAATTTGAAACCGCGCCCTTTTATCTAAAGGCGCGGTTTTTATTTGCAGGCACAGACTTGCGGAATTAGAGCGCGCTTTCGATCTCCGCCACAATTGCCTGTGCAGCTGCGCGACGATCCTCAGCCTTCAAGATTGGCCGCCCCACGACCAAGTAATCTGAACCTGCCGCTATGGCCTCAGCCGGTGTCATCACCCGCTTCTGATCGTCAAGCGCGCTGCCTGCCGGACGCACTCCGGGGGTTACAATGGCCATATCCGAGCCGACACGATCGCGCATAGCGGTGGCCTCGACCGGGGAGCAAACCACTCCGCCCATGCCTGCGTTGCGGGCATCTAGACCCCGGTCAGCAACCAGCTTCGCAACAGCGCCTTGATACCCAGCGGCTTGCAAATCTCCCTCATCCATAGAGGTGAGTACCGTTACCCCGAGCAGGCAGAGGTTTTCATCGCCTGCCTCTTTTAATGCGCTGACTGCCGCGCGCATGCAGTTTGGATAGGCGTGCAAGGTCACAAAGCGCATACCCATTTTGGCGATGTTGCGTACGGCGCTGGCGATAGTGTTGTCGATGTCCAGCAGCTTCACATCCAGAAACACCGAGTGCCCGGCTTGTGCGAGTTCTTCAGCAAACCGCAAGCCACCGGCGAACTGCAGTTGCATGCCGATTTTGTAGGTGCCGACGCTGCCCTTGGTTTCTTCGACGATTTGGCGCGCCTGTGCGATATCGGGCACATCCAGTGGGAGGATAAGGCGATCTAAAGCTGATTTTGGGCGGAATGACATGCAGGCTCCTTTATGTTTGAGGTGAGCTCAAGGCAAACGGTCGATTTCCTAACATAGCGTGCCAATAAAGGCCAGAGGTTGCGCAAAAATATGGCTTTTTCGCTCTCGGGTCTTTGCTATTTTACACTTGCCTGCTAAAACGACGCGGCTGTAAACCTTAATCAAACCCACCTAAATAGTTTACGGCATTTCCAGACGGGGATCAGCATGCGGCAAGCATCAATTTCAAGAAGCACAAAAGAAACAAGCATCGAGGTGTCTATCACTCTTGATGGAACCGGCACGTACGATATCAAGACCGGTGTTGGCTTTTTCGACCATATGCTTGAGCAGTTGTCGCGCCATTCTCTCGTCGACATGACAATCCGCGCCGATGGTGATACTCACATTGATGATCATCACACCTGCGAAGACGTCGGGATCGCACTGGGTCAAGCATTTGCCAAAGCACTTGGTGATATGAAGGGTATCAATCGCTATGCCGATACCCACCTTGCTATGGACGAGGCGCTAACCCGCTGTGCGCTGGATGTTTCTGGCCGACCATTTCTTGTATGGGATGTCGAATTTTCCAAGGACAAAATCGGCAGTTTCGACACGGAACTCTTTGAGGAGTTTTTCCGCGCGTTTACAATGAACGCGGGTTTCACCCTGCACATAAGCAATATCTATGGTAGCAATTGTCACCATATTGCAGAAACCTGCTTTAAAGCGGCAGCACGGACGATTCGCCAAGCGATCGAACCTGATCCACGCCAGCAAGGGCGGGTGCCGACCACCAAGGGCCAGCTTGGCGGCTGAGCCATTCAACGCGCCGGGAGGCCAGCATGACCACCTATCTTGCCCTGATGCCCAAATCTGCCTCGAACGCGCAACCCAGCGTTCTTGATATGGAGCGGGCACACTTCGTCAAGGACAGGTTTACATGGCTGGCTTTCTTCTTTCCTATTATCTGGCTGCTTTTTCATCGTATGTGGTTGGTGTTTTTAGGCTACATTGCTGCAATTGCGGTGCTTATCCTGCTCACTCCATACACTTCTGAATACACCAGTGGTGCGCTTAGTTTTGTGTTCAGCCTAGTTTTCGCTTTCGAGGCGGGCGCTCTTCGCAACTGGACGCTACAGCGCAAAGGCTTTGTGCTACGTGATGTGATCAATGCAAGCTCACGGGCCGAGGCCGAACAACGTTTTTTCGATAAGCTTTCTGGTGCTGCACCAGAAGAGCCAACTGGAGCACCGCAGGACAGGCCTGCCATGCCTCCTTTACAATCCGGCGGTAGCGGCGTTGTTGGCTACAGCCTTTCCAATTAGGAGACTTTTTGATGCGTGTCGCAATAATTGACTACGGTTCTGGCAACCTCTGCTCTGCCGCCAAGGCATTTGAGCGGGCCGCCCATAGTCATAGCGGCAGCCATCATGTGGACGTAACCAGTGATCCCGAAGCTGTGATGCAGGCTGATCGCATCGTTCTACCCGGTGTTGGTGCGTTCGCTGATTGCCGCCGCGGGCTGAGCAGCATTGATGGCATGGAAGATGCGCTGCGCGAGGCTGTGATTGCTGGCGCTAAGCCGTTTATGGGTATTTGCGTGGGTATGCAGCTACTGGCGAGCCGCGGGCTTGAGTTTGAAACCTCGGAGGGGCTTGGCTGGATCAGCGGTGATGTGAAGCGCATTGAACCGGAAAACAGCGGGCTGAAAATTCCGCATATGGGTTGGAACACTGTAAGCGTAGCGGGTGCTGCGCATTCGCTGCTTGATGGCATTGAAACCGGTGAAAACGGGCTGCACGCCTATTTTGTGCATTCCTATCATTTCGATGTGACAAATAGCGCAGAGCAATTGGCCACCTTTGATTATGGTGGGCGCTATACCGCAATGGTGGGCCGCGATAACATCGTTGGTACCCAGTTTCACCCAGAGAAGAGCCAGCGCCTCGGCCTGCGCCTTATCAGCAACTTCCTCAGCTGGGCCCCCTAAACCCGCACCAGCACGACGACACGAAAAGCTATCAGGACTGAATGATGATTATTTTTCCAGCGATTGACCTCAAAGAGGGCCAGTGCGTGCGGTTGAAGCTCGGCGATATGGCGCAGGCAACCGTGTTCAACGATGATCCGGGTGCACAGGCCAAAGCATTTGAAGAGCAAGGCTTCGAATGGCTACATGTGGTGGATCTTGACGGTGCATTTGCAGGCGAAAGCCGGAACGGTGATGCGGTTGACAAAATTTTGGCCGCCACTAAAAACCCGGTGCAGCTTGGCGGTGGTATCCGCACTATGGCACATATTGATTATTGGCTTGGCAAAGGCATTGCCCGCGTCATCCTTGGCACGGTGGCGCTGCGCGACCCTGAACTTGTCCGCGCAGCTTGCAAAAAGCATCCGGGCCGCATTGCTGTTGGCATTGATGCCAAGGGCGGCAAAGTTGCCGTTGAAGGCTGGGCGGAAACCTCCGAACTGAGCGTCATCGATCTGGCAAAGCAGTTTGAGGATGCGGGCGTTGCGGCGATTATCTACACCGACATTGACCGCGATGGCGTGTTGAAGGGGCTAAACATTCCCTCCACTCTTGAGCTTGCCAATGCTGTTGCCATCCCCGTCATTGCCTCTGGCGGCCTTGCCAGCCTTGACGATATCAAGCGCTTGGTCGAGCCTGACTGCGATATTCTTGAAGGTGCGATTTCAGGCCGGGCGCTTTATGACGGCCGCCTAGATCCACAAGAGGCTTTTGCCGTCATCGCAGCAAGCCGGGAGGCCGATGCATGAGCCTGAAAGCACGGATTATTCCCTGTCTGGATGTAAAAGACGGGCGCGTGGTCAAAGGTGTGAACTTTGTCGACCTTATCGATGCCGGAGATCCGGTAGAGGCGGCAAAGGCGTATGACGCTGCCGGCGCTGATGAATTGACGTTCCTTGATATCACCGCCTCTAGCGATAACCGCGAGACGATTTATGATGTGGTGCGCCGCACGGCGGAAGCCTGCTTTATGCCCGTGACTGTAGGTGGCGGTGTACGCACGGTAGAAGACATTCGCAAGCTGTTGCAATCTGGCGCCGATAAAGTATCTATCAACACAGCGGCGGTAAAAAATCCCGAGTTCATTCGCGAGGCTGCGCAAAAGTTCGGTTCGCAGTGTATTGTCGTCAGCATTGATGCCAAGCGGGTTTCTAAGGCCGGTGAAGCAGAGCGCTTTGAGATCTTTACCCATGGCGGGCGAAACGCCACTGGTATTGATGCCGTGGAATTTGCGAAGCAAGCCGTGGCTCTTGGCGCCGGTGAGCTGCTGGTTACTTCGATGGATAGAGATGGTACCAAAGAGGGCTACAACATCCCCCTGACCCGCGCGATCGCAGATGCGGTATCTGTGCCAGTCATCGCCTCTGGCGGAGTTGGCACCCTCGATCATCTTGTCGAAGGGGTTCGTGATGGGCATGCGACTGCTGTGCTCGCGGCTTCAATTTTCCATTTCGGCACCTTTACGGTGCAAGAGGCAAAGCAGCATATGGCGCAGGCAGGCGTTGCTGTGCGCCTTGACCCTGCAGGCGAAGAACCAGCCAGCTAGATACGCGAAACAGCCAGGAAATAGGCGAATGACTAATTTCACCCTTGAGGATCTTGAGGCTATTGTAGCGAAGCGTGCAACAAGCAACGATGACATGTCCTATACGCGCAAGCTTGTGGGCAAGGGCGTTGCCAAATGCGCGCAGAAACTCGGCGAAGAGGCTGTAGAGGCTGCAATCGCCGCCGTGCAGAAGGACAAGCAAGAACTGACTGGCGAAGCAGCAGACTTGCTTTATCACCTTCTGGTGCTATTGAAAGTCTCCGATGTGCCGCTTGCAGATGTTTATGAAACGCTTGCCAAGCGCACTGGCCAGACCGGCCTTGAAGAGAAAGCATCTCGCCCGAAAGATTAGGGCGTGGTGCATTTTTTAGGCGCTCTTTAGAAAGCCGCAGCGAATGACCGATGATCTCGTTACTCTCGATGACATAGATTTGTCGCCCTATACTGTTTTTGAAGAAAAAGTATGGGCCCCCCTGCGGCAGAATACGCCGATGACGCTCACAGAGCATGACGTGGAAGAGCTGCGCAGCCTAAATGACTATGTTTCGATGGAGCAGGTAGAGAATATCTACCTGCCGCTTTCGCGCTTGCTCAACTACTATGTCGAGGCGACGCAAAACCTGCATTACGCAACCCAGCGTTTTTTAGGCGAGAACCGGCATAAAACTCCGTACATTATCGGAATTGCCGGCTCTGTTGCCGTGGGCAAGTCCACAACCTCACGTCTGTTACAGGCACTTCTATCGCGCTGGCCAAACAGCCCGAAGGTTGATCTATTAACAACCGATGGCTTTCTCTACCCGAATGCAGAATTGGAAGCAGGCGGGCTGATGCGCAAGAAAGGCTTTCCAGAAAGCTACGACCGCATGGCGCTTCTTAAGTTTTTAAGCGACATTAAGGCAGGAAAGCGGGATGTAAGAGCGCCAATATACTCGCATTTCTTTTATGATGTGATGCCAGGACAATATATCAGCGTTGATCAGCCCGACATTCTGATTGTCGAAGGGGTCAATGTTTTGCAGACCTCACAGAAGATTCGTGATGCGCGCGAAGTGCCCTTTGTCTCTGATTTTTTTGACTTTTCTATATTCATAGACGCAAAAACGGATAACATCCGACGCTGGTATCTTGAGCGTTTTATGCGCTTGAGGGAAACCGCCTTTCGAGATCCCGGATCATATTTCCATAAATTTTCCACAATTACAGATCAAAACGCTACGGAAATTGCTCAGGACCTGTGGGAGAACATCAACCTACAAAATCTAGAGCAGAATATTTTGCCAACGCGCCCTCGCGCTGACCTTATTCTGACAAAGGGTAAGGGCCACTTAATCGAGCGGATTGCGCTGCGCAAAATATAAAGATCCGTAGGCCGGTTATGTAAGGGCTACAGTCTTACCTGTGCTTCACCAAACACAGGTTTGGGTAGCTGTGCCTATTTCTTCGGCCTGACTTGGCAAGCGCTAAAGACGCCCTGCCAAAAGCGACAGTTTTGACAGCAAGCTGCGCCAACAAGCAATGAATCACCTTCTCTAACGCAAAAGCCTGTGCTTTTGCGAACGGTACCGTATTGCCGTGTTTGCATAGAGGAGGGAGGCGCAATTGCACAGATAGAAGAGCCCAGAAATGCTACGAGTTTTACTAGTAAGTGCATTGTTCGGCTTTGTGGCCGTGACAACAAAAGCGGCCCCACTCCCTACCAAGCCTGAAGCCGAAATCGAGAAGCAGACAGCGCCTGCCGCCCAAGATGCGCTGCCAAATAGCGCGCTTGTGACCAGCAGCAGCTTTGTCGTTACCGCGCCCGTTTTGACCATGTACTGGTCTGGCCTTGGCGAAAGCGAGCAGGACAAGAAGCAAATCGTTTTGCCTGCTGGCGCTAAGCTTGTTGTGCTTGATTGGGTTAGCGATGAACGTCTTGGCAAGCTGGTTCGTCTTGGTGTGGACGTGGAGGGTAACGATGCGCCCGATTTCCCATCGGATATCTTTGTTGCCAATGACAAGTTTGAAGAATTTCCAATGCAGGCCGACACTGACGCGCTCTCTAAAGGTGAAGAGAATGCAATGCTGGGTGATGAAGCAGACAGCCACCTCACCGCACTAGCAGATACATATGCATCTACGCGCAAGCGTGCGCGCGTGCGCAGGAAAAAGCGCGGTATGACCTATTGCTATCGGCATGTCAAAAACCACCTCTTGAAAGAAGATCTGGTGGAATCCTATTTGCCCGGCGGCTCGGCCTACATGGCGAAGAATACCTTACCAAAGCACGGGTTTAAGCGCCTGAATGTCAAGCGGCCAGAGGATGCGCCGAATGGGGCTATCTGCGTTTACGATCGTGATAAAAGAAATCGCCATGGGCACATTGAAGTCAAGAAAAAGGACAATTGCTTCTGGTATGGCTATGGCTGCAAAGCAAACTCCATGTACGGCAAGCGGCGCTTTGTTGATTGCTATGTAAAAGAAGGAAGCGCGCTTGCAAAATTCACGCCGAGAGATGCTAATCGCCCGTTAAAAAAGCAGGTCTTTTAAATTGGCGCGAGGTAGATGCCCCTAGGGCATCTACCTTTATTCTATCTGTTAGCTTTAAAGAAGCACCAGTTTCTCGTTCAAATTCACATCAGTTTTTCATTTAAATGTAGGGGTACTTTTTCAGGCATTTGAACACTGTCCCATTACTCCTCTAGTTTACCAAGTAGATTCAGGAGGCACCAAACCAAATGGTGACAGACACGCGCGACAACGGCGAAGACCTCGTCGACAAGACGCAACGCATTGCAATTGGCGCTGCAACTATTTCCATGGGCTTCGTGTTTCTAATGGGAGCCTGGCGGCGCTTTTACAACATGCCGAACAAGCTGGATGTTGATAGCCCGGCCCATTTATCTAACAAACTGGTAGGAGCAGCTCCGGGTTCACCAATTGAAGGGATAATCCACTGGGTGCTCTATCATCCAGAACTGGCTTCTTTTTCCGTTTATGCCATGTCAGCTGCCGAGGCCATTGTCGGCCTTGGGCTTATCCTGGGCTTTTTGACAAGGTTGGCAGCTTTCGGGGCTGCGCTAATTAATGTTGCCTTGATGTTGATCTTCGGTTGGCAGGGGTATGAGTGCCTTGATGAATGGACCATGGCCGCCCTTGGCTTTGCCATTTCAATAAGTGCTCTCTTGTCCCGTCCGGTTCCTTACAGCATTGATAATGCGCTTGGTCGAGACCCTGGGGCTTCGGTGTTTAGTGCTGGGTCTGCGCGTTTTCTTGTCGTGCTTTCAGTGGCCTTAACCGTCGGCTTCTACTCCTACTTTTTTGGCATCTTCGATTTTCATAAGCGCACAAGCACGCATGTGTATTCCATTGTGGCCGAGAAGGTGGCAGGCGCGCCGGAACGAGCCACGCTTTATGTCGATGCTGGCGGATCTTCAACCGCCGCCTATGTGCGCTCGATCACCTTTACTCTTGAAGACGGGAGAGAAATGTTTCTTCCGGCAGCGAAAATTGAAGTGACCAAGGTACATTTCAAGCCTTGGTCCAAGTCCGGGAAGATCGTTGATGGCGTGCTTAAGCTCAGACTTGGCTCAAAAGTAGATATCAAGGTTCCTGCTGATGCAGTCTCTGCCAAGATTGATCTCATTGATAATAAAGATCCAGTGGTGCAGCTCAAGTAACCTCACATAGATCAGCGCTTAGCGCGGATCGTATGTGGTGACAATGAAAAACCCGCAGCAAGTCGCACTTGCTGCGGGTTTTGCCGTTTACGTGTAAGCTGCGCTTATGCAGTGAGTTCCGCAAGCATTCCGGAGGCCACGGAGAAGCGGGAAACGGATAGCTCTGCTTCAAGGATCTCGGCAACCGATTTGCGTGTGCGCTCGGCCTTTGCCCCTTTTTGCGCTAACCAGCCTTCAAAGCCATCTGCATTCAAAAGTGCCTCGCTGGTGAGGTTGCGCAGCGCCTCGGCCAATTGGGCCCGGGAGCGATCAAGCGCCAGACCATCATAGTAATCGCGGATATCAAATTCACGGGCCAGCTCGTCCACTTGCGCAAAGCGGAAGTGGTTAGAAACCCGGAAATAAGTCTGCGCTACACTGTCAACATTTTCGCCAGTACGCTCAGAGACAAGCACGATATCAGCGATAAGCATCTCGCCGCCCAAGCGGGCAATGCGCGCCGCAGTCATTACAGGTACCCCTGCAGCAACATAACGCTGCGTATCTTCCTTTAATTTGGCCGCGATATCCTCTGAAAGATAATGCTCCAAACGTGGTGACAGACGCTCGACAGCCGTCTTAAAGCGGGTTACTGCCGCCTCAATACCTTCGGCAAAGTCTACATTCCGTAGGAACCAGATAACCTGCCCAAGCACAAGCTCCTGTACTTCGGCATAAAGCTCCAGCTGCACCTCGCCTTGCACGATATTATCGAGCGCGTCGATTTCCTCGTTTAGATTTGACAGGCCAAAGGCATCGCGCACAGCGGCAAATGCACGGGCAATTTCATCAACTGGCGCACCAGACTGGTCCACGATCCGCGTCAGGAAGGCAGGGCCGCCACGGTTGATGATAGAGTTGGCAAGCATCGTTGCAATGATCTCGCGGCGCAGGCGATGGTTTGCGATCTCTTCAGCGTAGGTCTCGTGCATTTCCGGTGGGAAATAACGCATCAGCTCTCGAGCAAGGTAAGCATCATCCGGCACGGTGCTGGCCAGCAGCGTATCGTATAGGGTGAGCTTTCCATAGGCCATCACCACGCCAACCTCTGGCCGTGACAAGACTTTACCCTGCTTTTCCAGCTCCTCAAGTGCCGCATCATCTGGCAGAAACTCGACAGCACGATCCAGCAGGTCTTGCTGCTCCAGTTGCCGCATCATGCGCACCTGATAGCCGAAGTCCTCCATACCACGACGTTGACATAGGGAGATCGCCAAGGTTTGCAGATAGTTGTTGCGCAATACCAGTTCTGCAACTTCGTCCGTCATCTGGGCAAGAAGCTCATTTCGCGCAGGCGTATCCAGCTTGCCCTTTTTCACCGCTGCACCCAGTGCAATCTTGATATTCACTTCAAGATCCGAGGAGTTCACACCGGCCGAATTGTCGATCGCATCGGAATTACACCGGCCACCAAGGCGACTAAACTCGATACGTGCTTTTTGAGTGATGCCAAGGTTAGCCCCCTCGCCAATCACTTTCACACGCAAATCAGCGGCGGTAATGCGGATTGCATCGTTGGCACGGTCACCAGCATCGGCATCGCTTTCATCGCTTGCACGGATATAGGTGCCGATACCGCCAAACCACATCAGATCTGCCTGCATCTTCAAGATTGCAGTCATCAGCTCTTGCGGCGAGCAGCTTTCCTTATCAAGATCCAGCAGTTTCCGCACTTGCAGTGAAAGCGGAATGGTCTTCGCCGAGCGAGAGAACACGCCCCCACCTTCTGATATCAGTTCTTTGTTGTAGTCCTGCCAGCTGGAGCGGCCCAGATCGAACATACGCTGACGCTCGTCATAGCTGCTTGCCGGATCCGGATTTGGATCAAGGAAGATATCACGGTGATCGAAGGCCGCAACCAGCTTGGTTGCACGCGAAAGCAACATGCCATTGCCAAATACATCGCCAGACATATCGCCAACACCGCAAGCTGTGAATGGCTCTTTCTGGATATCGCGATCCATTTCACGGAAGTGGCGTTTTACCGCTTCCCATGCACCGCGCGCGGTGATGCCCATTTTCTTATGGTCGTACCCGACAGAGCCGCCAGATGCGAAGGCATCATCCAGCCAGAAATGCTTGCTCTGCGAGATCGCATTTGCAGTATCTGAGAAGGTCGCCGTGCCTTTATCCGCTGCGACAACTAGATATGGGTCGTCCTCATCATGACGGATCATGTGATCTGGATGTACGATCAATTCACCATCGATGTTGTCGGTCAAATCCAGCAGGGACGAAATAAAGATCTTGTAGGCCGCTGTGCCTTCTGCAAAAACCTCGTCACGTGAGCCGCCAACCGGCAACTGCTTAGGCAAGAAACCACCCTTTGCACCAACAGGAACAATAACCGCATTCTTGACCTGTTGGGCCTTAACCAGCCCCAGAACTTCGGTACGATAATCTTGCGCGCGATCAGACCAGCGCAAACCACCGCGTGCGACTTTACCAAAGCGCATATGCACGCCTTCTACCCGCGGGCTATAGACGAATATCTCGCGATGCGGCAACGGCTTAGGCAGATCATCGACCCTGTGCGGCGCAATTTTAAATGCAAAGGTTTGCTTTGGCAGGCCGCGCTCGTCCAACTGATAGAAGTTGGTGCGCAAAATGGCTTCAAGCAAATTGTTAAAGCGGCGCAATATCTTGTCGTGGTCCAGAGAGGTGACGTTCTCGAGCTCGGAGAAGAAGCGGGTTTCCAACTCTTGCTCTTTGGCTTTACGCTCTTCGGCCTCCAGCGCTGGATCAAAACGTACATAGAACAGGTCAACAAGCAGCTTTGCGATCGGGGCAAAGCTGTTCAGCGTATCTGCCATATAATCGCTGGAATAATGCACGCCTGCTTGACGCAGGTAGGCAGAGAGCGCCCGCAAAATGGCGATATCCCGCCATGCTAGACCTGCATTTAACGCCAAGGCATTGTAGCGGTCACTCTCTGCGGCACCATTCCATACGGAAAGGAACAAGGATGCGAGCCGTTCACTGTCTGCTTTGCTCAGCCCCTTAAGCTTATCCGCATCCATATCCAAAGTTGTGTCGTGCAAATAAGCCAGCTGCTTATCAGCAGGACGAATGCGATAGGTGCGCTCGTTTATCACCTTGAAACCCATGTTCTCCAACAGGGGAACCCGAGCGGACAAAGGTAAAGGTGCGCCGCGATGGTAGGTGCGCAATGAGATGCGCAACTCGCCGTCTTGCTCGTACTTATTAAAGCGAATCAAAAGCGGGCGATTTTCGCTCAACAGCTCAAGCAAACGAATGTCTTCGACTGCGGTTTCAGCAGGCGTACCTGTAGTGTAGGCGCCATCAAACGCTTCGCCGTAGATCTTTAACAAGTGGCGCGCCGGAGCTGCCCCCATGTTTTGCCTGAGGGCCAAGAACAGGCTATCCGGCCACGTTCGGACGATTGCCTGTACCCCATCTTCCAGCTGAAGCTGGTCGATTTGCGGGGTTTTGCCGTGATCGCGCCCGATGATGAAGTGTATCCGCACTAGCGGCCCTTCAAGAAAGCTGACATACCACGCAGAAACACGGCCATCATACTCTTTCGCGAGATACTTCCCAATACCGCGGCGCACCGCTGTGGTGAAATGATCACGCGGAACATACGTAAGAACAGAGACAAAGCGGTCGAACTTATCCGAGCGTGACAGCACACGCACCCGCGGGCGTTCATTTAGCTGCAAAATCGCGGTTGTAAATTCACAGATTGTCTCGGTGTCGATCTGGAACAAATCATCACGGGGATATGCTTCCAGAATGTTGTGTAATGCGCGGCCTGAATGGCTCTCTGGGTCAAAACCATGAAATTCCATGGTTTTGGTAACTTTATCACGCAGGTACGGGATTGAAACTGTCGATTTGTTGTAGGCGGTGGATGTGAAGAGGCCAACAACCCGCAGCTCGCCAGTAAGCGTGCCTTTTTCGTCAAACAGTTTGATGCCGATGTAATCCATGTGCACATGGCGATGAACTCGGCTTTTAACATTTGCTTTCGCAACAATAAGGGGTTCCGGTTTCATCAAGAAATCGCGAATTTCTGGCGTCATGACCACAAACTCGGAACCGCGCCTCAAAACGCGAACTGATGGATCTTCCAGAATCCCAAGCCCGGTACCGTCAATAAGCGAAAGATCGCCTTTCTCAACGCCGCCGTCGAAAATGTACTCCCGCATTCCCAGCAGGGTGAAGTTGTCAGCAGCAATCCACTGCAGAAACTCAAGAGCTTCTTTGAGGTCCGGCTTAGAGAAGGGTGTTTTGCGTGTCTCATAGTCGCTGATAGCTTGCGCCAAACGCGTTTGCATCGGTTGCCAATCACGCACCGCCAGACGCACATCGCGCATCACTTTGTCGAGACTTTCCGTCAGCTCTTGTTTTTCTTCTTCAGAAGCAAGGCGCGGAATGTGCAAATGGATCAGGCTTTCGCGCTTTGCCGTTTTGGGCTGCGCGCTTACCGAACCATGGAATTTTACGATATCGCCTTTGGTATCGCGCTCGACCACAAAGATCGGGTGAACGAACAAGCGCACATCCAGCCCGCGCTCCTGCATCTCCCCAAGAACTGATGCCACGAGAAATGGCATGTTATCATTAAGGATCTCAACGATGGTGATATCTTCGAAGTTTTGGCAGCCTTGTGGCTCTGCCGGGTCAAACACCCTAATCTCGTGCGTGCCCTCTGGGTGGTTTGCAAAGCCCTCCCAGGCGCTTCGCGTCAGGACGGCTAACTCCTGTTTGCTGTAACCTTGCAAATCCTCCAGATCTGCGTTGGCGAACAGGTCTTCTGCGAACTTGAGCAGCTCTTTATTATCGCTGCCGAGCTCAAGTTTTGCTTGTTCAATGAGCTTATCGATTTTCGCCGAAAGTGCTCCGGGCATTTCTCCGTCCCTTATCCCGTTGGTGCAGCGTAGCTTCCAATTGCCTGCTGCGATCATTTGTCCCTCTATTAAGGGGTATTTCTTTTATTTTACAATGCATGGTTTCGGTGGATTATCACTAAGTGGATTCACTAGATTTTTGGTTTGACACCTCTTGCGAGGGCGCCGCCACTCGATATTGATATTTCAAGGAGAATTAAATTAGCGCAAATGCAGTTGAGAGCTTCTCAATTAGCCAGCTGGCCTCATGAGCAAAAAACTCAATGGCAGGACTTTTTTTAAGCGCTGGCAAATGCAATAGGTGGTGCAAACGTCTTTTTAGGAGAACTGCCGCAATGACAGCGCGTGTCTTTATCGATGGTGAAGCGGGAACAACTGGCTTGCAAATTCGGGAGCGTTTGGAAGCACGAGATGACATCGAGCTGCTGAGCATCGACCCTTCCCTTCGCAAAGATCTTAAGGCCAGAGCGGAGCTCCTTAACGCTGCGGATATTGCTATTCTTTGCCTTCCAGATGCCGCTGCGAAGGAAAGCGTAAGCTTGATTAAAAATGGTACGACGCGTGTTATTGATGCCTCCAGCGCTTATCGCATCGATGAGGACTGGGTCTATGGTTTTGCAGAAATCAGCGCTGCGCAGGCACAGAACATCGCGCAGGCTCGCTTTGTCAGCAATCCAGGTTGTTACCCGCAAGGGGTAATAGCGACGCTGCGGCCGCTGTTCGAAAACCTCCTGATTCCTGCTGACTTTCCAATTACAGTGAATGCCATATCGGGCTACAGCGGCGGCGGCCGAACCATGATTGAAGCCTATGAAGCGGCAGCCGGAAAGGCCAATGCTTACATGCCTTACGCGCTTGGTTTCAATCACAAGCACTTGCCTGAAATGCAAAAATACAGTGGACTCCAGACAGCGCCCTTGTTCCAGCCCGCCGTGGGTAATTATGCGCAAGGCATGGTAACTGCAGTTCCCTTGCAGCTTTCTCAATTGTCAAATGCGCCGAGTGGGGCAGAATTACACGCAGCATTGGAGAGCCACTATGCAGGCCGGGATGGCTTTGTAGAGGTTGCGCCGCTGGAAGCTATTGAAAAACGAGAGGAGATTGATCCACAAGTTTTCAATGGTACCAATACTATGAGGCTTCACGTTTTTGCCAATGATGCGCGTCAGCAAGCGGTTTTGTTTGCTGTCTACGATAATCTGGGTAAAGGCGCGTCTGGCGCGGCAATCCAAAACCTGAATTTGATGCTGGGCATCGACCAAACAAAAAGCCTGCAGCGCGGCTAAGGCCGTGGCAATTTGCAGGTCGACAGAGACCCGAGGAGTAGTTCGTGGAAAAATTCACTAAGGTGACTGGAGTTGCAGCGCCGTTGCCACTGGTCAATATCGACACGGATATGATCATCCCAAAGCAGTTTTTGAAAACCATCAAGCGCTCTGGTCTGGGCACCGCGCTGTTTCACGAAATGCGCAGCAATGAGGATGGTACCCCTAACGAGGAGTTCATCCTTAACAAGGCAGGCTATCAAGATGCCAAAATACTGGTGGCAGGAGACAACTTCGGTTGCGGCTCTTCACGCGAGCATGCACCATGGGCGCTGCTGGACTACGGCTTCAAGGTGATCATCTCAACCAGTTTTGCCGATATCTTCTTCAATAACTGCTTTAAAAACGGCATCCTGCCAATCGTGGTTTCTCAGGAAAATCTGGACAAATTGATGGACGATGCCAGCCGCGGCTCTAACGCGACTGTAACCGTTGATCTGGAAAACCAGAGTATTAGCGGACCGGATGGCGGCACGATCGCTTTCGAGGTCGATCCATTCCGCAAGCATTGCCTACTCAATGGCCTAGACGATATCGGTCTGACACTGGAAAAAACTGCGAGCATTGATAGCTTTGAGGGCAAACTTGCTGAAGAGCGCCCTTGGCACTAATGGCACTCGCCTGTTTTCCGCTCGAAAGGCTATTGGGCTTTGCCGGATCCTTTCGGGCGCAATAAACATCAGGGGGCATACGCCCCCTTTTTTATTGCAGGAAGCGCCAGGGTACCTAGCGCTCACCTTTAGCGGCGTAGTTGTCTATACGGGCCAGCTTGCGCGCAACCTGACCGAGATCCCGCGTGGTTTTAACAAACCTAACAGCACGTGCCGCCAAAATATGTTGTGCCGCTTCAGGGTGTTGCTCAAGTAGGCGAAAAAATAATGATCTTCGAATCCTTAGCAATTCGCACTTTCCCAGTGCAATTGCAGAGGTTGGACGAATCGCGGCACTAAATAGAGCATTCTCGCCAAACAAAGTTCCGGGGCCGAATGTGCCGACACTTTGGTAGATCTTGCCTTCGGCCAGCTCGAGGCGCATTTGCCCAGCGGTTATCACATACGCGCTGTCAGCCTGATCTCCTTGCTGAAACAAAAATGTGCCTCTCGGCAAGCTCACAGGCTCACAGGCAACCGACAACGTGTGCAGTTGTTCATCTGTAAATACTGAAAGCAAAGGCACCTTGCGAAGTTGGTCTAGATCACTGGTTACAGTCATGATGCACGGGTCCGCTGTTCGTTCACAGCGGCTGTTGAAGGGCCGCGGTGACGCTGCAGGTTGTTATGGAACCAGCTTATAGCCCCCTGCCTCGGTTAGCAGCAAGCTTGCATTGGAGGGATCGCTCTCGATTTTCTGGCGCAGGCGATAAATATGAGTTTCCAAAGTGTGTGTGGTGACGCCCGAGTTGTATCCCCATACCTCCTCCAAGAGCACATCACGGGTGACCGGCTTGTCGCCAGAGCGATATAGAAACTTGAGAATTGCTGTTTCTTTTTCTGTAAGACGGACTTTGTCCCCATCGCTGGTCTGCAAAAGCTTGGCAGCTGGTTGAAACTGGTAGCGGCCCACCGTAAACACGGCGTCCTCGCTTTGCTCATGTTGTCGCAAGTGCGCGCGTATACGCGCCAGCAAAACAGCAAACTTGAATGGCTTGGTGACGTAATCGTTGGCCCCAGCTTCCAGCCCAAGAATGGTGTCACTATCGGTATCGTGGCCTGTGAGCATGATGACAGGGGCGTTGAAGCCCCCTTTGCGGAGCAATTTCACGGCCTCACGACCATCAATATCCGGAAGACCCACATCCATAACCACAAGATCAAAGTGATCTGATTTAACCAGTTTGATGCCGGAGGCGGCGTTTTCCGCCTGTACAAGCTCAAATTCTTCATAGAGCGTCAATTGCTCAACCAGCGCTTCGCGCAGGTCCTGATCATCATCTACTATCAAGATTCGTTTTGTGCTCATATGATTTGCCAGAATTCCCCAGATTGCGATCTTTACTTGATCTGTTTAAACAAAGCGCAGGATCACAGTGTAGATTGTAGGCTCTTGCCATAGCGCAACAGAGCCGCCTATGCAGTTCAATCCTTATCACACTCATGTTATTTAACAGCCTTCAAAAATGACAGGCTCCAGATGCTCAAGATACCAAATGCTCAAGAACGTCGATGCACCCAACAGATAATGGTTAGGGCCGCAACATATGCAAGCCAGCAAGGCACACTTGAGTTTCAAGGAGCAAGCTTCCCCTGCGCGTTGGGAAAAGGTGGGCTTTCACACAGCAAACGAGAAGGCGATGGTACAACACCAATCGGTCACTATGAGCTACTCACCGGGTTTTACAGGGCTGACCGCGAACGCAAACCACAATCCGGTTTGCCCTTTCAGGCACTGAGCCCTAGTGATGGTTGGTGTGACAGCCCCCGTCACGCCCATTATAACAGGCCGGTACGCTTACCCTTTGCCCGGTCGCACGAAGTGATGTGGCGGGATGACTGCCTTTACGACATAGGCGTTGTGCTCAACCACAATCAAACGCCTTGTGTTCGCGGTGCAGGCAGTGCTGTGTTCTTTCACATCGCCCGTGAGGGCTTCGCTCCAACGGAAGGCTGCATCGCTGTTAGCAAACCAGATATGCGGCAGATATTGCAAAGTGTAAGAGCGGGCGCTGTAATGGTAGTTTTACCTCCCGAGCGCTAAAACGCTCCCTTTGCCTGCAAACAGCGCTGTTAAGCGCTGAATACCTATGGAATTTGCTCTCAATTTCCGGCATATAGGCGATAAAGAGTTACACTTAGCCGCTTTCATGTGGCTGTTTGGTCTGGAGCCGATTAGATGGCGGATGCGCGCATTCCTTTTTTGAAGATGAACGGACTTGGCAATGATTTTGTGGTGTTCGATGCCCGGCAGGCATCGGTTGCCTTGAATCCGGCGCAAATCGCCGCTATCGGGTCCCGAGACAGCGGCATCGGTTTTGACCAGATGATTACTGTTGAACGTTCATCTGCTGGCGCCTACGCCTTCATGCGCATTCACAATCGCGATGGCAGCCAAGTTGATGCCTGCGGAAATGCGACACGCTGCATTGGCCGCCTTCTGCTTGGCGAAGCTGGGCTTGCAGCTGTCACAATCGAGACCAATGCCGGCTTGTTGCATGCCTTTGCTCGTGAGAGTGAAAGCAACGTCGCTGTGGATATGGGCGTTCCGCGCTTCGACTGGCAGTCGATCCCGCTTGCCGAGGAGTTTGCAGATACCACGCAGATCGAGCTACAAATTGGCCCGATTGATGCGCCGGTTCTGCATAGCCCTTCTGTGGTGAATGTGGGTAACCCCCATGCAATCTTTTGGGTGGAAGATATTGATGCTTATGAGCTTGATAAGCTTGGGCCGCTATTGGAAAATCACCCGATTTTCCCCCAAAAAGCCAATATTTCTTTGGCTCAGGTTGATAGCCCACGAGAGATTCGCCTGCGTGTTTGGGAGCGCGGCGTGGGCATTACACTTGCTTGCGGAACAGCAGCTTGTGCTACCGCCGTGGCGGCGGCCCGCAAGGGCCTGTGCGAGCGTGACGTCGATGTGCATTTGCCCGGCGGTGCTATTGGGATTGAATGGCGCGCCAGTGATGACCACATCATAATGAGCGGCGAGACCGAGATTGAATTTGAAGGTCTACTAGACCTTGAAACCCTGAAATACGAAAGGACCGCCGCGGGAGACGCGGTTGCGGAGCCAGTAAGTTGACTATTGATGTCGTGACATTTGGCTGCCGACTTAATGCCTATGAGTCGGAAGTGATGAAGCGCGAGGCGGAGGCCGCAGGGCTGAAAGATGCCGTGCTGATTAACACCTGTGCCGTCACCAATGAGGCTGTGCGCCAGGCGCGGCAAACCATTCGCAGAACGCGACGGGACAATCCCGAAGCGCGTATTATCGTTACCGGCTGTGCGGCCCAGACCGAGGCAGACACCTTTGCCGGAATGGACGAGGTTGACCTTGTTCTTGGCAACAGCGAAAAGCTAGAGCGCGCCAGCTACGGCAAGGTGGCTGAATTCGGCATTGATGCCAGCGAGAAAGTGCGCGTAAACGATATTATGAGCGTGCGCGAAACGGCAGGCCACTTGATTGACGGGCTGGAGGGCCGCTCGCGCGCCTTTGTGCAAGTTCAAAACGGCTGTGACCATCGCTGTACATTCTGCATCATTCCCTTTGGTCGCGGCAATTCCCGCTCAGTGCCAATGGGGGTGGTTATCGACCAGATCAAGCGGTTGGTGGACAATGGCTATGGCGAAATTGTACTAACAGGGGTGGATATCACCTCCTACGGGGCTGACCTGCCGGGCACACCTAAACTCGGCAGCCTTTGCGCCAAAATCCTCCAGCTTGTTCCAGACCTTAAACGGTTACGGCTTTCCTCTATCGATAGTATTGAAGCGGATGCAGAATTAATGGAGGTCATTGCCTCCGATATGCGGCTGATGTCGCATTTCCACCTGTCGCTACAGGCTGGTGACAACATGATCCTGAAACGGATGAAACGTCGCCACGCGCGCGAAGACACGGTCCAATTCTGCGAGGATGTTCGCAAGATGCGGCCAGATGTGGTCTTTGGTGCTGATATTATCGCTGGTTTTCCAACCGAAACTGACGAAATGTTTGAAAACACGCTGCGCATAGTTGATGATTGCGGCTTGACACATTTGCATGTGTTCCCGTTCTCTCCGCGCCCGGGCACACCAGCTGCCCGTATGCCGCAGTTAGAACGAGCTATTGTGAAAGAACGGGCTGCACGCCTGCGCGAAAAAGGGCAGGAAGCTGTCCTTCTGCATCTGCAAAGCGAACTTGGTAAAACGCGTAGTGTTCTTGTTGAACGTGAAGGGCTGGGGCGCACAGAGCTGTTTACTGAAGTCGAGCTGGATGCAGGCGAGCCCGGCCAGTTTCTTGATGTGCGCATCACCGGCCATTCACAGCGGCATTTAATGGCAGAAATTCTTGGCTAGGCCTTTCTTGCGCCTAGCACTTAACGACGGAAAGCATTGGTATGAGCGAGAAAAAGCGCGGTTTTTTTGGGCGGTTGTTTGGCGGCGCTGACGAGACACCCGAGCAGCAGCCATCTGCCAAGGAAGAGCTGACCGCGCCACAACTAGCGCTTGATGGCGCCGATGCTTCAGAGGTTGTGGAAGCCGAAAGTAAACCTGCGGAGGACAGCCCTGCGGCGACAAATGAAAATCTCGATGAACCCGTAAGCGAAGGCGATCACGCCCCCGGTGATGCTGTGCTGATGGAACAAGAGAATGAAACACCAGAAGCCGCGCGAACTGAAGGGCCTGAAGATGCGCCAGCAGTGAAGTTGAGCTGGTATCAGAGGCTAAAGGCGGGCTTATCGCGTTCATCTTCATCGCTGACGGATGGCATTTCCTCGATCTTCACCAAGCGCAAGCTAGATGCAGAAACGCTGGAAGAGCTGGAAGACATTCTGATTCAAGCTGACCTTGGTGTTGATACGGCCATGACCATAACCGAACGGGTTGCAGATGGCCGCTATGATAAGGAAATCTCCGGCGAAGAAGTCCGCCAAATTCTTGCGGAGGAAGTGGAAGCGGTTTTGACGCCAGTTGCCAAACCACTCGACTTAGAAACCGGAAACAAGCCGCATATTGTGCTCATGGTTGGCGTGAATGGAACGGGCAAGACCACGAGTATTGGCAAGCTTTCCTCTTTGCTCGCCGCACAAGGTAAAAAAGTGGTACTTGCAGCAGGCGATACCTTCCGCGCCGCGGCTGTGGAGCAACTTAAAGTGTGGGGTGAGCGCACTGGCGCAGATGTGATTGCCCGCGATACCGGCGCAGATGCAGCAGGCCTTGCTTATGATGCGGTTGTGGCGGCACAGGCTCAAGGTGCAGACGTACTGCTGATAGACACTGCTGGCCGGTTGCAAAACAAAACCGAGTTGATGGACGAGCTCAAGAAGATCATTCGCGTCATCAAAAAGCATGACGAGAGCGCACCGCACACAGTCTTGCTCTCATTAGACGCCACAACAGGGCAAAATGCCCTGAAACAAGTGGAGATCTTCGGCAAAGATGCGGGGGTCACAGGCCTCATTATGACCAAGCTGGACGGCACGGCGAGAGGCGGAATTCTCGTTGCAATTTCAAAGAAATTTGGTCTACCCGTTCACTTCATCGGGGTTGGAGAGGATGTTGATGATCTTGAACCTTTCGAGGCCAAAGAGTTCGCCCAAGCCATTGCGGGCTTGGCGTAACCTCCACCAGAGGCTTCCAAAAGGCTGCCTTAGTTGGCACGATCCATTGGTATGCTAAAGTGCTGTGCGACCTTTCGAGTTAACACCTTAGACGGTTTCACCTACCAAAAGTCGCAGCAAGTTTGAACTAATGGCTTTGAAGGACGCTTTAAAGCGTCCCACATTGCCCTTTGATGATTGAATTTAGAGTGATGTCACAACACTAACGCACCAGACGCTTGACCTTACAAGTAACAACTCATCGTGGCATCATACTGCGGCATTCTTGCGGATACATGAGACCCGACAGGGTAGTATTTGCAACCAGAGAATGACCCGGTTGTGATGAACTGCCCGGCACGAAAGCCACCAAGGTGATCTCCCATGCCAGCCGCTGCCAAATAAAATAGAGCAAGAGGATCGCCAAGTCCGTTTTTGGCCATGCCATTGTGTATCGTTTGGCCATCTATCTGCAGATGAAGTTCGGTTGCGCCAAGCTGCTCCTTTTGAAAAGCCTGAATCTGAGGACCAATGATGTAACCCGCATTCCCGAAATTGTCTGCGACTTTTAAAGTCAAATCCGCTTGCGCCACATCGGCCAACCTGAACTGCACCAGCTCAATACCTAGAACAACTTGGCCGACCGCATCCCACGCCACCTCAGCTTGCTTGCAGAAGGGTGGTATGTCTTTTTCAAGCACAAAAGCCAGTTCCACCTCAACCGCAAGGTCTGGACCCTGATTTTGGCTAAAACGCTGACCATCCAAGATAACATCTTGCTGATAAATCGGAGCGAAGGCAGCTTCTCCAGACGGCATTTTCCCAATTTTCCAGCCAGCGACTGTTCCTCTGTCAACCGCGAGCTCTTGCTGAACTGAAAGTGCTTCGTGCAATGCCAAGGATGGCGAAGGATAATCAGAGACTGCAAGAAGATCCTGTTGAAGTCGCGCGGTATTCAATTTTTCGGCAAGGGAGGTCATCGTCTTTTTATCCGTTCAGTTGTTTTCCCGCCATGACTGCTGTCTCAGTCTCAACAATGGTTGTTGGCAGTTTCTGCGTTTGCAACTAGCTTCTTTGCTTTGGCCAAGACGGCATCTGCTGTATCTCCCGGCTTGAACAATGAAGACCCAATCCCCGCCGCACTTGCTCCCACATTCAAATATTCTGCGATGTTATCGGCATGAACACCGCCTACAGGAATGATTTTGGTTTCTTGAGGGAATACAGCCAACCAAGCTTTTATTAGCGCTGGCGGGCACATTTCGGCGGGAAACAGTTTGAGTGCTGCAGCGCCGCCAGCAAGCGCCTCAAACCCTTCTGTCGGCGTGTAAACCCCCGGCAACCAATCAAGGCCGCTACGCTCGCAAGCTGCTCCCACGCTCCGATTGCAATTTGGTGCCACAGCAAATTCTCCGCCGCACGCTGCAACGCTGCTTACTTGCTCTTCACTAAGCACAGTGCCAGCACCCAAATACACACGGTCGCCAAAGGCCTCGCGGATCGAGCGAATACTCTCATAGGGCTGTGGTGAATTCAACGGCACTTCCATTATTTCAATGCCACCATCGACAAGCGCTTGCGCGATTTCTACAGCCTCACGAGGTTGTAAACCGCGTAGGATGGCGACGATTGGTGCGCTTTTCAGGTGGTTTTCAAATTTTGTCATCTTCAATTCCCGTTGTGGAAGGCCAAACCAAGTGCCTTAGCAATCTGGACAGCACCGGCCACTGCCGCGCCCTCCGGTACGATCTGCGCGTTTATGTCAAGCAACGTTGCCGCTTGCTGATAAATATGCGGCAGCTTTCCATTTCCCAATATCCAGAGTTTGTGCGATTGTTGATGTGTTGCGCAAAGCTCTGCTCCAATCAGCATGCCTGAAAGATAACAAGCGGCGTGCTTCTCTGGCATCCCGTCGACGAGTACGCGAGCCCGCGCCGAGAACAAACGCCCCAGCAGCGCACCGGCATCGCCTTCTTGCGCGCCTGCGATAACCCCTTGATCAAACCAAGGGCAACGCGGACAAACTTCCTTGCCAAATGCCCCCAGAATTGTAGCGTTGGTTAGAGCGTGGAATAACTCCCCCGTAAGGAATGTATTAAACTGGAAGATTGCTCCTTCCTTAATCACAACGTGCTTGGAATGAGAGCCTGGAATGATCAGCCGGCCCTCTTTGAGGTCCAGCATCTGGATTGCCCCAAATAATTCCGTCTCCTCACCGCGCATAACATCGGCTGCCTGCCCGCGCGCCATGACGCCCGGCACAAGCGTAATAGGCCCGAACCCCGCCAAAGTGATCTTTCCTGTTTGGCCAGAAAGGTCAGAAAGGTGAGCTGGTAAGCTCATGTAAGGCACTTCAACCCAGCCATTGCGCGAGCCAATCATGCCCGACATCACGATAGGCAAGTCCTCTTGGAAGCCGTCTAACCGTCGAAGATTACTTGCGAAGACCTGTTCAAACTGCCCCTTCGCCTTGAGGATACCCTCATCTGTTGAAATCAGGTCGATCACATTAAGGTCGGCATCAATTGTCCGTGCCCGAAACGAACTGGTGCCCCAGTCAACTGCAATAAGCGCCGCTTTTGTCATCTCTTGTCCCTATTTTCCCTTAGCGTAGGTGCCAAAAGCGCCCATCCACCGCGCGCCAGCTTCCATGAAGAAAGGCTCTTCTCGCAGGGCGGGTACTCGGCAATTATTCGCGCCATGAATGCCAGCCCGCCTATTAAAATGCCGCTTGCCATAGAAGATCGCTGTATCGATCGACTGCATGGAGTAAACGGCGTAAGGCAGCAACAGGTGGTAGAGCTCCTTGGCCTTTTCTAATTCTCCGGCGGCAAAGGCGTTGTACAGCTGGATTTGCAAATCTGCGCAATCTGGAGCAGGGATCAATCCAGCGCAGCCAGCAGCAAGATTGTCATAAAGCTCCAGCCCGCCGCGGCCATTAAAAATTCTCAGCTTGCCTTCACTGGCCTCGATAAAGGGTTTTATGGCCACAACAGGCCCCTCCCCTTTCATAACGCTAAAATTGCCGTGCTGGTTCATCAGCTCTTTGACGTCACAGGGTGCCAAACCGCAACCTAGGAATTCTGGCGCATTTTGCACGCCGCAGGGTATATCCACAGCATCCATAATCTGACCGAAGAACCTAATTAATTGTGATGCCGAGGGTTTTTCCCCTAGCGGAGGTTGCAACACAATCCAATCAGCACCGGCTTGCTCTGCGTATTGTGCAAGGCCAATCATTTCTTCAACGGAATTGCCGGCGACCGTCACTGCAACGGGCACCCGCCCTGCAACACCTGCAACGGTCCAGTCGATTAGCGTCTGGCGTTCCTGAAGAGTTAACTTGGCGACTTCGGTTATAAGCCCAAGCGTCGCAATGCCATGTGCACCAGCAGCCAGACAGGCCGCTATTTGCTTTTCGTAGTTTGCCTTATCAAGGGCGCCCTGATCATCAAAGTAGGCATAAAGAACAGGGTATATTCCTTGTGGTTCCATTTTCTAGTTCACCTGCGAGACGGAGTTCACCTTTAGTCGACGCATTACCACTCAGCGATTGAGCCGTCGAAGTGGCGCCAAATCGGATTTTTCCACTCGGACGCATCCTGCGCCCGCTCGCGCACGAATGCTTCGTTGATTTCGACCCCAAGCCCGGGTTTGTCGAACAATGGGAGATAGCCTTCTTGAATCTGCAATGGGGCAGGATCAACGAGGTAATCCAAAACATCGTTGCCTTGGTTATAGTGGATACCCATAGACTGCTCTTGGATGAACGCATTGTGGGATACAAAGTCCACTTGCAGGCAAGCTGCCAACGCCAATGGCCCCAACGGGCAATGCGGTGCAAAGGCAACATCATAGGTTTCGGCCAGCGCCGCTATGCGTCGGCACTCTGAAATACCCCCCGCATGCGACAGGTCTGGCTGCACGATATCGACGCAGTTCTGCTCAAGAACGGGCCTAAAATCAAAGCGAGAGAACATTCGTTCTCCGGTGGCAATTGGTGTAGCAATACCCTCGGTTATCTTAGGAAGGGTATGTAGATGCTCAGCCAGCACCGGCTCTTCGACAAACATTGGGCGAAAAGCCTCTAGCTCTTTCAAGAGTATTTTTGCCATGGGCTTATGTACGCGACCATGAAAATCAACCGCGATACCGACACCCATTCCCACCGCATCACGCGCTTCGCCTATGCGTGCTACCGCCGCATCTACTTTTTCATGACTGTCGATAATGGCAAGTTCAGGCGTGCCGTTCATTTTGAAGGCGGTGAACCCCTTCTCTACTACCTCTTTTGCGTGGCTGGCAATCTCTTGTGGCCGGTCGCCACCGATCCAGCAATACATCCGCATGCGGTCGCGCACAGCACCGCCAAGCAGCTCGTGCACCGGCACTCCAAGAGCCTTACCCTTAATATCCCAAAGAGCCTGATCAATTCCTGCGAGCGCGCTCATCAAAATCGGCCCGCCGCGATAGAAACCACCCCGATACAGCATTTGCCAGATATCTTCGATCCGTCGGGGATCTCGCCCGATCAGCAAGCCCTCAAGCTCATGGACACAGGCCTGTACTGTCGCTGCACGGCCCTCAATAACCGGCTCCCCCCAGCCTACGATACCTTCGTCGGTTGTTATCTTCAAAAAGCACCAGCGCGGCGGCACCAGCCAAGTTTCGATAGCTGTGATTTTCATGATCAGTTCCTAAAAGCACACTAGGGGGCGGGAAAGGGCACAGATCGGTCGCATCTAACCGATCTGTAAACTTTACTTATTTCAGCCGGTTCTTCGGTTCTTCACCAGCGCAAATCGCATTGATGTTGTCGCAGATGAGCTGCCAACGCCGGTCGATGGTTCCATCGGTCCAACCTGCAACATGCGGAGACATATGCGCATTGCTCAATGTCTCAAACGGGTAGTGGGCCGGAGACTGGTTAGGGTCTTCGGCATCAGGATATCGATACCAAACGTCGATATGCGCCCCGCCAATCTGGTTTTCCTTCAAGGCTGTATAAAGTGCCTTTTCGTTGATCACTGGCCCGCGAGAAATATTGAAGATCGCGGCTGTGTCCTTCATGAGCGCAAACTGTTCTTCGGCGAACAAGTCATGCGTATCCTCACAGTACACGCAGCTGACGAGCACATAGTCACAGTGCGGCAACATCTCGTTAAGCGCCGACATGTCATAGAGCTCATCGACCATGTGGCGATATTCATCGAGCCAAGGTTCGTCGCGGTTCGCTGCGACGACGTTCATCCCAAATGCTTTTGCCCGCTGCGTAATTGCCCGACCGATGCGCCCAAAGCCAACGACACCAAGGGTCTTGCCCGCCAACTCCAACGCTGGTGGCGCCCCGTAACGGCTACTTAACTCCCAGCTTCCTGCTTTGATGGTGCTTTCTAGACGTCCAATATTCCAGTTGCAGTTCAGCATCGCCAGCATGACAAATTCTGCAACGCCGGTATCATGTTCATAAACATTACAGGTGGGAATTCCATCAGGGATCAAGTCGAGCTTAACCTCATCATATCCGGCTCCCGGCAGCTGGATCAGCTTAACACTGTCAGCGCTTGGATTATCCTCGTTGTATCTGTTGGTGATCAAGATATCGGCCCCGGAAAAGGCCGCCGCCTTTTCCTCGGCTGGAGCATCATAGGCCAGCGACACAAATTCTGCGTCAACTGAGATTCCTGCCTTGACACGATCGACGAAACCTACGACCGGCGCGCCATACATTACAATTTTCATGAGTGATCAAGTCCTTAATTTTTCTTGCTTATTGAGAGAGCACGAGTGCCGTGCCCGCTAGAGAGTGTCAGGAGAGCGCCTTGTTCCGATGCGCCTTAAGGTTGGCAAAGCCCCAGCTCAAAACCGGGTAGAGCCATAGGATTATTGTCACTGCAGCGATCCCTGCGGCCAGCGGTCGCTCGAAGAATGCAGCAAAGTCGCCGTGCGCCTTCATCATGGATGAGAGGAAGTTTTCTTCCAGCATCGGGCCCAAGACGAGACCGAGGATCGCCGGAGCTATCGGGTAACCGTTTTCTTCCATCAGGTAGCCCAGCACGCCGACGATAAGCATCGTGGTTACCGCGAACACTGCGTTTTCAACCGCAAATGCGCCAACAATGCAGAACGCCAAAATTGAAGGCATCAGCAGCGTGCGCGGCACGCGCAGCACCTGTTTGAACATCTTAATGGCAGCAAAACCAAAAGGTACGAGCATGATGTTCGCAATCAAGAATGCCAAGAACACTGCGGTAATTAATTCCGGTTGCCGCAGAAACACTGTAGGGCCGGGATTAAGGCCCTTCATGTAGAGCACGCCTATGATTATTGCTGACAGAGAGTCGCCGGGAATGCCGAAGACCGTCGCTGGTACAAAGGCCCCACCAACCGCAGAGTTGTTCGCAGCCGAAGCTGGCCCGATGCCATCGACAATGCCGGTGCCGAACTTCTCTGGGTTCTTAGATAACTTTTTTTGTGCTGCGTAGGAGATGTATGAGGCGATATCTGCACCAGCCCCCGGAATTGCACCGATGATCGTGCCGAGCCCACAGCCGCGCAAGATCCCGTAGCGAAGTCGGATCACATCTTGGCCAAGACCGGAAAAAACATTGCCTACAGTGCTTGCTGAGTGGGTTGGCCGCACCCGCAAGGCAGCAAAACGCATGACCTCTGAGAGCGCGAAAAAGCCAATCAGCACAGGAATAAATCCAAGCCCGCCGATTAAGGCGCTGTTGCCGAAGGTATAGCGTATCTGACCAGACATTGGATCAATCCCGATCATGGCAATGAAAAGCCCCAGAAAGAGCGAAAGCATGCCCTTGGCCATATTGCCATGTGAAACGACAACTGCGGCGCTCAAACCCATACAAGCAAGCCAAAAGTACTCGAAGGTACTGAATTTCAATGCGATTTTGGCTAGTGACGGAGCCGCAAATAGCAGTACGAGCGCGCCAAAAACCCCGCCAATTGCGGAACAAACCAGACCGATACCAAGGGCTCTTTCGCCCTTGCCTTGCAATGACATTTTATAGGCTTCATCGGCATAGGCCGCCGAGGCCGGCGTGCCGGGAATGCGCAGGAACGCGCCGGGTAGATCGCCCGCAAAAATCGCCATGGCCGCAAGGGTTACAATCCCGGCAAGCGCTGGCACTGCGTCGATAAAAAAGGTCATTGGAACGAGAAGTGCCACAGCCATTGAGGCAGATAGCCCGGGAATAGAGCCCACAGCCAGTCCATACACCGCACAGGCTAACATGATGCCAATAACTGTTGGATCCCATAGGAGGCCAAGAGCTGCGAAAATCACATCCATGTCAATACTCCCGAATATGGCTCGAGGAAGCCCCAAGGCAATGGCACCATCATTAGTTTTCCGAAGAACAACTGCAAAAACGTGGTCACCACGAGTGCCGTAAACAATGATCGCCCAAACTGCTTGGAGAACAGATAGTTTAAGAAACTGACAAGCAGGAAGCATGTCAGGTAGAACCCAAGGCTATCGGAGAGGAGAATGTAGAAGATTACGGAGGCTGGAATAGCCGCCATGTCTAAAATTCCCGAGCCGGAACGTACCCAGTCGCCAGCGACAACCAGCGGGGAATTCTCTAGGCCCTTGCGCCAACTGAGCCACCGTAGAACCATTGAACGGAGGATCAAGACGCCGCTGTAACCAATCATAGCTACACCGACAATCGAGGGGAAAAATCCCGGACCATAGGCAATATGCCTCATTGTAGGAAACGATTGCGAGTAGATGACTATGACTAGCCCGAGTATCGCAAACAGTCCCCCAGTGATGATATCATCAAGTTTCATTAGGTAGCACCAACTGCTCGGGGAAAGTGGGAGACTGAGTGTCAGCCTCCCAATAATGCTGTTAGTTCAAGCCCAGCGCAGGCAGAACAGCGGCAACTTCGTCAGTATGCTGCTTTACGAAGGCCGTGAATTCAGCCGAATTGCGCCAGCGGATACCAAAGCCGCGTGAGTTCATTTCCTCGATCCACTTCGGATCATGAGCGATCTCATCAAGCGCAGCTTCCAGCTTTGTAGCGATTTCGTCTGGCAAACCAGCTGGGGCGACAATCCCGCGCCATGCTCCGAGCTCAAGATCCAGACCTGTTGCTTCCTTCAGTGTCGGCACATCAGGATACTTCGCCAAGCGCTCAGGCTTAAACACAGCCAAACTGCGTGCTTCGCCGGCATCAATCAAAGCCTCGGCCTCTGGCAATGAGCACGGAACAGCGTCAAAGCCACCTGCGACCATATCCTGCATCGCAGCGGCCGCACCCTTACCTGGCACCATATTGACCTTGCTTAGATCCACCTTCCATTGATCCAGCAACGTGGCAACTGCGATCGGCCATGACCCACCGCAACCGCCGCCACAACCGATGGAATAGGCGCCGGGATCAGCCTTGATTGCATCAAGCGCTTGCCGCATGTCTTGCCAATCAGAGCCGTTAGCCACTTGGAATGCTGCGGGATCAAAGTTCACTTGCGCGATTGGACGGAAGGACTTGTAATCAAAATCCGCCTGACCCAGAAGTTTGTAGTGCGCGAAGTTATAAATGAGGCCAATCGTGTAGCCATCAGGCTCCGCATTAGCCATGTTGGTGATGCCAACAACGCCACCGGCTTGCCCTTGGTTGACAACATTGAACTGCTGACCAAGACGCTCTTTGAGGTGGTTTGCCAATATACGGGCGACTCCATCAGTCCCGCCACCGGCACCGGCAGCTGCAATAATGGTGACAGGGCGCTCGGGCCATTCGCCCGCGAATGCTCCAGAAGCAGCAACAGAAAGCGCCGCGACGCCAAGTGCAAGTGATTTAGTAATCTTCTTCATTTGTTTCTCCCAGTTATATTGAAGAAAATCCATGCATATGCATGTTTACTCTTGGTCCTCGTCATTGTTTTTAAGATGAAAACCAAAAACCGATCCGATAACCGCCTCTGCATCATCAAACTGATCTTTCCAGTTTGACTCTGCGGCACCTAACACCAATATCTCTCTCGCCAGATCGTAGGCTCTGCGCGGTTGTTGCCGCCGGATTGCCTCAAACACTTGCCTGTGTGCAGGGAGGCTCTTCTCTATCAGCTGTTGTTTATCCAAGCTGGTCTCAGCTATCCTTAGCAAGGTTGGACGCACCACTGCGGCAAGGTGCCCCCACATCATCGAGCGGGAGGCACGATAGATCGCTTCATGAAAGCTGGCGTCCCACTCGTTGTAGTGCTGTCCTTCAAAGCAAAAATCCGGATCTTCCACAGCTTTCTCCATACCAATAATGCCACGCTCGATATGCATCAGGTCGTCTGCCTGCGCTTTGATTGCTGCCTCGGCGGAAACGATTGGTTCGATAAGACTGCGAAACTTTAGAGTTTCATGAAAGAAAGGCAGGTCGTCCTCGGCATACTGGCTGATCCAGCTGGTAACCTGCTCTGAAAGGATGTTCCATTCGCTATAAGGCAAGACACGTGTTCCCTGCCCCGGCTGTCGGCGAATGATGCCATAATTTGCAAATTCTTCGAGCCGATTGCGAATGGTTGGTCGACTTACATCATAACGCTGCCCAAGCTCTGCTTCGGTCGGCAACAACTCGTTTGGTCGCGTTTGGCCGGAAAACAGGCTTTTCGCCAAACCCTCTGTTAATCTATCACTCTTGTTTTTCAATTTGTCGCTCATGTCATTCAATTCTGATTTCATGTAATACATTTAATTTAGCTGATCATCGCAGTACCATCAATCTGCAAAGCGCCAATCTGTGATATACGCCACACAGATACCGGCCAAAACACCTTGAACCTCTTCATAACGTATTACAATAATATGCTTATGTATTACATTTGATCTGACTTATTGTCGGGCCTAGGAGATGTCGGTGAAAATCACAAAACTAAAAACATATCTCGTGCCACCCCGTTGGTTGTTCTTAAAGATAGAAACGGATGAAGGCGTCTATGGCTGGGGCGAGCCCGTTCTAGAAGGGCACGCCAGAACTTTGGCGGCTAAGATTGCTGAGTTGGAGCCATTGCTCGTCGGGCAAGATCCAATGTGCATTGAGGATATCTGGCAGAGCCTGTATCGGCGCGGTTGTTATCGTGGTGGGCCGGTTCTGATGAGTGCGATTTCAGGTATTGATATGGCGCTCTGGGACATCAAAGGGAAGGCCTATGGCCAGCCAATCTTCCAATTGCTGGGCGGGCCTGTACGCACGAAGGTGCGCAGCTATCGCTGGATCGGGGGAGACCGCCCCTCTAATCTTATTGCCGGAGCAAACGAGCTGCTGGCCGCCGGTTTTGACGCGGTGAAGTTCAATATTTGTGAAGAGTTACAATTCCTCGACACATATAGAAAGGTAGACAAAATCCTCAAACAGCTGAGTGATTTGCGCGGTGCGGTCGGTGACAAAATGGATCTGGCGTTTGATTTCCATGGCCGTGTTCACTACCCCATGGCACGCGTCCTGCTAAAAGAATTGGAGTGCTTAAGACCGCTTTTTGTAGAGGATGCGGTTGTTTCCCAGCAAATTGACGCGATGGCGAGCCTATCACAGGCTACATCTATTCCGCTTTGTATCGGTGAGCGCTTGCATTCTCGCTACGACTTTAAACAGGTCTTTGAAAAACGGGCAGCAGCGGTAATTAATCCAGATGTTGCTCACACCGGAGGCATTTCTGAAATGGTACGCATTGGCCACATGGCAGAGGCTTATGATGTCGCGCTAGCACCGCATTGCCCACTTGGCCCTATTGCGCTGGCAGCCAGCCTACAAGTGGACGCCGTTTGCTATAATGCCTTTATTCAGGAACAGAGCCTTGGCATTCATTACAATGCGGGCGGAGATCTCAATGATTACCTTCTGCCGGATAGTCGCTTTAAAGTCGTCGACGGGTTCCTACCAATCCCGCAGAAACCCGGGTTGGGGATTGAGTTAGACGAAGACGTTATTGCACGACGCGCTGCCATCGGCCATGACTGGGCTGCACCGTTATGGCGTCATGAAGATGGGTCCGTTGCTGACTGGTAGTAGCTTGATGCCGGTGAGACCCTTTTGCTTTGGTGGCTATCTGAGTGTGAATGGACACTGAGGCGGCCCCAATGGAAATGTTGAAACAATAGCGGCGCTCAAACCCTCGTGTCGGGCGGGAGCAAGCCGCACCCAGTATTAAGTGTGTCAATGTGGTTCAGGCAGGCTTGCAGTATAACCCGCCTGAACCGCCTAGTGTTTGATCCGATGATCACAGATGAGACCTGAAGCACACATTTCAATATTGCTTGGTGCTGGTTACGGCCTCTGATTCAAAAGGAAATTGATAGAGCAATTCGCACAGGATTGAGCGTTTGTTGCGCTTGGCTAAGGCTAGCAAACTCAATAGGATTGCCGTCGGCTGCTAAAGCAAACAAGGTGCTTGCCAAGATTACTAGTTTCCGCTTGCCTTCTGTGCTGGAATATGGGGGGGGACGTAGATCCTATAGGTTGAGTGATATATCCTCGAAGTACGTCCAAATCATACGACCAACTGGCCCCAAAATCTTGTTGGCTCGCTTGGTTAAGCACAGCGGCATCGATAGCTCTCCGAGCGTAGGCAAGGCGATCAAGTCACCTGCCGTAATCTCTTTTTCGACCATATGATCTGGGAGACGCCCCACCCCAAGGCGGCGGTGATGAGCTCCTTTTTTGTGTTCATATCCGTCACGTACCACTTGAGAGCTTCATCCAGAATGCCGGTGTTCGGAGCCTTCTCGTCGCTGGATTTTATAACCACCTGCGGATAACGAGATAGATCGGTCTTTGTCAGCTTGTTCGGGTCGCAACTAACCAACCTGTCTGCAATAACCAATGGAAATGACATGTTGCCGATAGGTCGGTAGTCGATAAAGGGGCTGCGAGATGGGACGGCAAAAATGGCAATATCAACCTTTTCAGCCAAAAGCTGCCGCTCTCCAGAAGCTGTTTCAATCTCCAAGTGGACTGTTGTCGCGGGGTAGGCTTGTTTTAAATCTTGTAGGAGATCAGCAATTCGAGCGATCGGAAAGTTACTGCTTACGCCTAGGCGCAGTTCAGTCTCGCTTTCGCCCTTTAGATCTCGCAGGTACTCTTCAAACTGCTGAGCGTGCGCCAGCAAGGGGCGGAGTTGGGAAAGCAAGGCCCGACCATCTGGCGTGAGTTCCGGGCGATACTTCGATCTGTCGAAAATCTGTAGTTGATAGAACTTTTCTAGCTGTTTGACAGAGTAAGACACGGCCGACCGAGCTTTGTTCAGCCTCTCGCTGGCCATCTGAAAGCTACCTGTGTCAGCGATAGTTGCGACAACCTGAAGGTGGTCTAGATTGATCATGGTCAATATATTTGACCATTTTGATTGAAAAGATATTTTTTTGATGCAGCGGGACTGTTATCCAGTTTCTTGAGCCACAGCGTTTCTTAAAAGGAGCCAATAGGAGAGCCCATATTGCCGCAACTTCCTTCCTCTTTGCAGGAAGACTACGCTCTTGAAGTCGGGGCAGGCGCTTGAAACGGCGACTTAAGGAACGCTGCTTTTATACATCGCAAAGCAGGAATTGATGACTGATCCTGCCGCGATTTAGGGCGGCATGCCCCTGCATTAAGTGGAGTAACCTATGAAAATTCTATTGATTGGAGCGTCCGGGATGATCGGGCGCACGGTTTTTGACGCCCTGAACACCCAGCATGAGGTGATAGCTGCCTCGCGTACTGCCGACACTTTCAAGGTAGATATCTCAAACACAGATTCCCTTCGGGAGCTGTTTTCTCAGGTAGGCCCGCTGGATGCAATCATTTGTGTGGCCGGTGACGGTGTCATGGGCGCTGTCGCCACCATGAGCGATAGTGAGTTTGACCGCACGATAGACGGTCAAATGAAGGGACAAATGAACGTGTTGCGGTAGGGGCGTGACGCCGTCAAGAAAGGCGGATCAATCACGCTAACGTCGGGTGTTGCAGCTCGGCAGGCAATTCCCGCAACCAGCGCGATTTCAGCTGCATGCGCGGGCATTGAGGCATTTGTTCGAGTAGCTGCATCCGAAGACAGCGACATTCGGATTAACGTGGTTTCCCCCATTTTTGTAAAGGAAAGCATGGAGCTGTTTGGCATCCCCACAGACGGTGACCTTTCCGCAAAAGACATCGCCAAGGCGTACGCTGCAGCACTCACTGGCGATATGCATGGCCAGATCCTGCCAACGCCAAATTTTGCGGGGTGGGAGGGCGCCCTATGAGCAGTTATCAGCACCCAAAACACGGTGAAGTCTTGCGCACTGCCGATAGTGCCTTCGCAGAGCTAGCTGATTATCCTTTCCCGCTGAATTACATGGCGGTCGATGGTATGCGGCTGCATTACCTCGACGAAGGGCGTGAAAACGAAAAAGTGATTTTTTCGCTACATGGTCAGCCTTCGTAGAGTTACCTTTATCGTCACATGGTCCCGCAGCTGGTGGCTGCGGGATATCGTGTCATCGCACCGGACCTGATCGGTTTTGGCAAGTCTGACAAGCCAGCTGCCGCCAGCTCATACTTCTATCAAGCGCAAGTGGATTGGATGAGTGAATTTGTGGAGAAGCTCGGGCTCGATAATGCTCACGCTTTTATGCAGGATTGGGGTGGGATGATTGGACTGCGGGTTATGGCGCAAAAGCCATCCTGAATTTCTCGCGTGATCGTTGCCAACACTGCTCTGGCTGATGTGAAAGGGCCCGCAGCTTTCTTCCTACCCAAAATATTAAGGGCTCTTAGAGTTATTGCTGGAAAGGCCTCTTTAAAAACACTGGCTCGCAAGCAATCCTACGGTAACTGGTCCTCATACTTCCATTGGGCAGATGCCATAGAGATCGGTGAGATAATGCAAATATTGACCGAGCGCCATTTAAGTGCAGAGGAAAAGGCTGCCTATGGTGCGCCCTTTCCAGATAACCGCTATCACGTCGCAACACGTGTTATGCCCCAGATTGTAGCCACCCAACTGAAGGAGGCGCGCCTTGCGTGGGAGGAGTTGCGCAAAGGCACAAGTGCGGTGTTGACGCTTTTTAGTGATAAAGATCCGTTCTTGGCTGGGCAAGGGATCGACAAGCAGTTCCAGAGCTTGCCGGGTGCTGTTGGACAACCACATCAAACCATTGAGAATGCTTCCCACTTCCTACAGGAAGATAAGGGAGGAGAAATAGTTGAAATCATACAAGCTTGGGCATTACCTGCAAAGTAAAAGCCGGTTAAAGCCGCAAGACTACTCAGCTTAGGACATCAGGCAAATAGCATGACCTACGCATCCTTGAAAGGTTGTTACACAGCGACATAAGTCGTCAGTTGGCGAGGCGATTGCATCTGCTCATTTGAGCGAGCACCGCCTCTTTTTCACCAAATATCGCATGATCTGCGGCAACAATGCCCCGGAAACCCTGAGTGCACCGCAGATGGGGGTGGCATGAGGATTTTGCTGGTCTTAGATTTGCCTACTTTGCACGAATTCCAGAATTGTGCGCTCTAACTCAAGTGCTGCAGGAGAAGGAGATGTTTCACTTTTTTTTATGAGCTCGATCTCTCGTTGGATACCTGCTTCAGGAAGTGGAATAAAGCAGATCTCGTCTGCGTTGAGCATCTGGGCAGTGGTCTCCGGTAGAATGGCAATGCCGACTTTGTTCCGAATCATCGCAATCAACGATGTTATGTTATGCACCCTCAAACCAGCGTCACTGTGCAATTGTTGACAGGCCGGAACCTGAATGGATTGTGACAGATTGTTTGCAATCAGGCGCTCTTGTCTTAAGTCTTCCCAGCTTAGATTTTGGCGTTTAAGAAGCAAGCCACTTGACCGGTGGCATAAGATGCCAAATCGATCCGAAAAGAGGGGTTGGCAGTGAAATGCGGTTGGATACCCTTGCGTAGATGCAATACCAAAATCAACCCTGTCTTTAGCGAGCTCTCGCAAAATTGACGGCGAGTCCATATCCCAAAGCTCTAGATGAACATCAGGGTGCATTGAAAGAAACCGCGCGATTACACCCGGTAAGATCGTGTTCGCAACAGATGGAACCGCCGCCAAACGTACCTTACCACTCTTTGCCTTGGCAAAGTTTACAATATCCTGAACCATTCCATCAAACTGCTGCAACTCCCTTTCAGCTTGCTCGAGCACAAATGCGCCAAGCGCAGAGAGGCGGTTCTTACGGTCTGTCTCAAACAATGATTGGCCAAGGTTATCTTCAAGCTGCTTCAACATCATTGAAAGAGCGGAGGGAGTGCGTCCCAAGATCTCAGCCGCATCACTGAGATTGCCAGTGCGCGCAACGGCTACAAAGCAGCGAAGCATCTCGATTTTAATCTGCATTTCAATTTTCCTGAAGCAAATTACAGAAAATTGATTTTGACTGAAATTGAATCATGTGTCCATAGTCTACTCAGTAATTCTACGAGTGAAAGAGACAGGCAGTAGATCACATGGTCGATACGCAACTTAACCTCATTGCAGGCAACTGGACATCAGGCACGAGCGAAATTGAAAACCGTAACCCTTCAGATCTGAGCGATCTCATCGGTTTGTTTGCTCAAGCATCTGCTGACCAGCTCGAAGCGACACTCGATCAAGCACGCATTGCTCAAGCAGAATGGGCGGCCTATGGACTGGAACGCAAGTACAATACACTAAACGCAATTGGCACTGAGCTTATGGCTCGCTCGGAAGAGCTTGGAACTCTTCTTTCGCGCGAAGAAGGAAAACCAATTGCAGAGGGCAAGGGCGAGGTTTACCGCGCCGGCCAGTTCTTTACCTACTATGCTGCTGAGGTGCTGCGCCAGATTGGGGAGAATGCGGATTCTGTTCGCGATGGCATTGAAGTTGACATTCGCCGTGAAGCTGTCGGTGTTGTTGCGATCATTTCGCCTTGGAATTTCCCCACTGCGACGGCTTCTTGGAAAATCGCACCGGCCCTAGCATTCGGCAATGCGGTGGTCTGGAAACCAGCAAACCTGACCCCTGCTTCGGCCGTCGCTCTGACAGAGATAATTGAGCGACAGGATATTCCAAAGGGCCTCTTTTCTCTCGTGATGGGATCTGGCCGAGATATTGGCCAGAAACTTGTCGAGAGCGCGAAAGTCGATGCAATCTCCTTCACTGGCTCTGTTCCGGTGGGTAAAGGTATCGCCACAGCGGCAATCCAAAATCTGACACGTGTTCAAATGGAAATGGGTTCCAAAAACGCCCTTGCGGTCATGGATGATGCAGATCTTGATCTGGCGGTTTCTCTGGCATTGGGAGGAGCTTTTGGAGGTACGGGGCAGAAATGTACCGCATCATCTCGCCTGATCGTTCATGAAGCAGTCCATGATGCTTTTGTCGAAAAGCTTGTGGCTGGAACGAAGGCCATGACAGTCGGCCATGCCCTGCATGCCGGTACGCAGATAGGCCCGGTTGTTTCCCAACAGCAGTTGAACGAGAACTTGTCATATGTCGAGCTTGGTAAGTTTGAAGGGGCAGAACTTGCTTGTGGCGGTCAGCGCATAGAAATGCCGACACAGGGCTTTTACATGTCACCAGGCGTTTTCCTGAATACAAATAACGCAATGAGGATCAACCGCGAAGAGATGTTTGCCCCGCTTGCCTCGGTAATCAAGGTTGGCAGCTATGACGAAGCGTTAGCAACAGTTAACGACACCAACTTCGGTCTGACCTCAGGTATTGTGACGCAAAACCTAGCGCGAGCTACACATTTCCGCAGAAACGCTCAAACTGGCTGCGTGATGGTGAACTTGCCGACTGCAGGGACCGATTATCATGTTCCGTTTGGGGGGCGTGGAGATAGCTCTTACGGCCCACGCGAACAAGGCTCCCACGCGAAAGACTTCTACACTGTCGTTAAGACCTCCTATATCTCGGCGGGAGTTCCAGCGTGATGTGGATCGATAACCTACAGTATGCCAACTGGTCGGAGAAAGTTTTCCGGCAGATGCGCGAGGGGGGACTGGACGCGGTTCACGTGACTATCGCGTATCATGAAAACTTTCGCGAAACCGTTTTGAACTTTGAACAATGGAACCGCTGGTTTGAGCAATATTCTGATCTGATTGTCCCAGCCTACTTTGCTTCAGATATTGACCAGGCTCGCGAGACAAACCGGACAGCCATCCTGTTTGGTTTTCAAAATCCAAGCCCGATTGAAGACGATATCGGACTCGTTGAAATCGTGCATCGTCTCGGCGCTCGTTTCATGCAGTTAACTTATAACAATCAGTCGTTACTTGCGACAGGTTGTTATGAGGCTGAAGATACGGGGCTTACCCGAATGGGAAAACAGGTGGTCAGGGAGATGAACCGGGTTGGCCTTGTCGTAGACATGAGCCACTCTGCTGACCGCTCGACGATTGAGGCCGCAGACTACTCTGAAAGGCCAATCGCGATCACGCATGCCAACCCCTTTGAATGGGCACCAGCACTGCGGAACAAAAAAGATGACGTTATTCGCGCAGTAACAGAAAATGGCGGCATGTTTGGATTTTCTCTTTACCCGCATCATCTCAAAGATAAATCAGCGTGCACTCTGGAGAGTTTTTGCTCGATGATTGCTCGAACCGCAGAGAAATTTGGGACACACCACTTGGGAATTGGCTCTGATCTTTGTCAGGACCAGCCTGATCGGGTTGTGGAGTGGATGAGGATGGGGCGCTGGACAAAAGAAACGGACTATGGAGAAGGCTCCGCCAGCGCACCGGGCTTTCCGCCAATGCCGGAGTGGTTCGAAAGCAACAAAGATTTTGGCAACCTTGAAAAAGGATTGCGAACTGTCGGTTTCAATGAGGAGGAAATCGCAGGGATCATGGGCCGAAATTGGTACTGCTTTTACGAAAGCAGTTTTCACGCAGCACCAGCCAAAGAGAGGCTGCCTAACTCATCCCCATTGGAGTTGAAGAAGAAGAGTTCAGCCTAACTGAACATGCTGCATAGCCGTCACCAGGGAGGGAAATATGACGGATATTACCAAGCAAGCTGTAGAGGACACGAATGATACGAATAAGCCGCTGCTTGCAATCACAGGTGGCTTTATCGTGCTTTTCTGTTTGCTCGCGCTAGTTAAACTCGACGCTCTTGCTGCGTTCGTTGACTGGGGCTTCAATGCTTCTGCTACGTATTTTGGGCTTTTTTGGCAGGTTTTGCTTCTGGCAACATTCTTGTTGGGCTTGATCCTATGCGTACTACCAGGTGGCAAGGCAATTCTGGGCAATCTGGCTAAACCCGAGTTTACCGTATTCCAGTGGGGAGCAATGATAATGTGCACTCTGCTCGCCGGAGGCGGCGTATTCTGGGCGGCTGGGGAGCCAATGGCGCACTTCCTATCATCACCTCCACTCTTCGGGGCTGAAGCTGGAACTGATGCCGCAGTTGATGCTGCTATGGCTCAAAGCTTTATGCACTGGGGTTTTCTGGCATGGGCAATCCTTGGCTCTTTGAGTACGGTAATGCTGATGCATTACCACTATGAAAAGGGCCTGCCACTGGCGCCGCGCACGCTGCTCTATCCTGTATTTGGTGACAAGGCTATTAATGGTCCAATCGGTTTGATTGCAGACGCCTCCAGTATCATCGCCGTTGTCGCGGGTACTGTGGGCCCTATCGGGTTTCTCGGCTTGCAAGTGAGCTATGGTTTAAGTGATCTTTTTGGCATTCCTGATGGGTTTACCACTCAAGCAATCGTCATAGCTGGCCTTGTTGCACTTTATACCGTATCGGCCATATCCGGCTTATCCAAAGGCATTCAGCTACTGAGCCGACTTAACGTCATTCTTGCTGCCAGTCTGCTTCTCTTTGTCCTGCTCGCAGGCCCAACGGCGTTCATCTTCAATAGCTTTTTCTCTGGCTTTGCGACCTATCTAAGCAACTTTTTCGGCATGGCTCTTTACCGTGGTGAAGCAGGTGTATTTGGAGAGCCGGGCTGGCTTGGCTGGTGGACCGTCTTCTTCTGGGGCTGGTTTATGGGATACGGCCCGCTGATGGCCATGTTTATTGCACGTGTTTCCCGTGGCCGATCAATTCGCTCGATTGTGATCATGCTCTCGATTGTCGCGCCGATTGTGACCAACTTCTGGTTTACCATTGTCGGCGGATCAGGGATTGCCTTTGAACTGCAGCAGGCCGGTTCTATTGCCTCAGCGTTTGAAGGATTTAACCTGCCAGCAGCTTTGCTGGCGATTACCCAGCAGCTACCGCTTGGCTTTTTGGTTTCAATCTTGTTCCTTGTTTTGACAACGATCTTTGTAGCAACAACTGGCGACTCTATGACCTACGTCATCTCTGTCACCATGTCCAAGAATGGCACACCTTCAATGGCGGTGCGCGTGTTTTGGGGCATAGCAATGGGATTAATGGCACTGATCCTGATTTCTGTAGGGTCAGGTGGGGTTTCAAAGCTGCAAAGCTTCATTGTTATCACCGCCGTACCGGTTTCCTTGCTACTTATTCCCTCTCTTTGGGATGCGCTACGTATCACAATCGCGAAAGGTAAAGACAGCTAAACGTTATGCCCGAGCTCACCGCTAGCGAGTTCGGGCAGATCGGCACTTAGCCTGTTCAAAGGATCACATGACCATGCCCCTTTGTGAAACCGATTTACGCCAGCTTCGTGCTCCAGATAAGGTGATGAAGTTAAGCCGACTTGGTTCGATCCATCAATCTCGCCTTTCCTTCATGCGTATTTTGTTACGGCGTCTGCAAAACGAAAACTGGCAGTTTGACCGACCAGTCTTTGAGATCGACGCATGTGGTGTTGGTTACGCTGTTTACTCCGCTCGTGGACCTGAACGGACATACTCACTCGTTGCATTTTCTCATGACCTGCCAGAGGAAAAACGCTCTGACCGTGTGATCGCGGATGCTTGGGATGCCACGTTTACACTATTCGACGGCGTCCCTAGCTCGCAAGATATCGAACGCCTTGTACGTAACGTGCCTTTGCAAGAAGCGGGACGTATCTCCCAAAAAGAACTCTCCCTGTCGCGTGCCAACCGGTCTGCCCGGCTTTGGGAGCACGTGGTTGATGCACTTGCGAAAGGCGAACAGCCCGATATCCAGAAAATTGAAGCCGTTGGCTATTTAATGCGCACCACCGCCGTTTACGGATCAGGTAAATTTGGCGCAGCAGATAGGGAGATGATCGCTGATAGACCGGAGTTTCAAAGCCCGTTTCAAGTCGAGATGCTCTCCGTTTTCCTGACAAGAGCCTTTGTGCGGGATTTGGTTGAGCATGTTGCCAAGATGAAGGGCGGTGAGAACGCGGTAAAGCTTAACCCCCAAATTGCCCAGAGGATCGGGATCGGAAACTCAACCGGACTGGGCATGGCGCCGTTCTTACTCAATCACCCAGTTTTGTTTAACAACTGGATTGCGGCCCGAGAGCAGGCGGCGGCACGTGTTTGCGCGGTCCAACATGCAACTCGGTCTGAGATCAAGTTGTTTTCGGAGCTGCTGGAACGCAGCATTTTGTCAGCAGAACACTGGACAACAGAGCACCGCACGCAAGCTGAAAAGATCGCAGTCTTTAAAAAGGATCTCAAGTGCCTGCAACAACTGGCCGACAGCATCGATGAGACTACGGAGTATCCTTGGAGCAGGCTGTGTACATGGTCTGAGCAGGAGCTCGCACTGGAGGGGCAGGAGTTCCTGATCTCTTTGATTTTGGAACCCTACGGTGCTTTGGTTGATGATCTGGCCAGTACTATGGCAGCAGATAATACCCCCACATTCAGGATTGCGGGCGCCATGCCACTTGGTGATCTACGAACTGTCCTTGAACAGGTTTACGGTTGGGCACTAAATATTGACTGGGACGCACACCACAACAAAGCGCGAGCCTGGTATGTTTCGGAGGAAAAGCTTGAACCACGCCTTGGGGAACGGTTTAAAGAACCTATCGAGGAGTATGAACAGCCCTTGGCTCCTGGGCGCGACGCCGCCGCGCTGTATCGCGCTTTAAGTCATTGGCCGAGCGACAAAAACACAGCCCAGTTCCTCTTGCGTCACCCTGAGTACAGGCACATTGTCCGGCGAGTGCAAATTGTTAATCAAGCTTCATACGCAGAAATCCGTGACAATACGATTGCAAGTGATGTGCTTCCAATCGACATGCTGAGATGTAAACTGGCGTTCTTTGGTGCGGTTCAGTTTGACCCCCGCTCTGACCGATGGGTTCGCATCAACATGTATGCTAACGCGCCTTATCCAGAGGACCTTTCCACGCACTTTGATGATTTTTGGGTTTATCCGGCATTTGGTAGGGAGATTTAAATGAGCTTTTCTCTCAATGAAATCGAAGCCATGTGCAAGCGAGCCGCTCGCGGTGCAGGCCTACCTTGGGGACTTTGTGAAGAAGCTGCCAAAGGAACGCGCTGGCTTGCTTCTTTTGGGTTTTCTGGTCCAGATTTGCTTGTTTCGCTACTAGAGCTAAATGACAAACTACCAGCTGTAGACTTCTCACCAGTTGCACTGGAGGGCATTTGGCGAGCCGCGGCTGGACGTTTAAACCCGCTCATTGCTGGTGCTTCTATGAGCGATTGCGCTGTAAAAATGGAGCTTGGCAACATTATTACTATGCTGGAGGTGGATTTTCCGCTTCTCGTTGTTCCGTTTGCTTCTGGGGCCGCGTTGCGACTCGGGCAGCCTGTTGCGGTTGAGTGGCAAGGTGCACGCTTGGTAACAAATGGCAAAGAGCTGTGCGTGCAAGGCGAAGCCAGCGCGCTGTTGGCGGCGCGAGCGAAACGCGTAGAATGCTCTGCACCTGCGCAAATGCTCTCGCAAACGAGGCCGCTTCATAGAGCAATTGTAAGTGATGCATGCTGGACCCGGTTAGCTGCGTTTTCGCAGCGTACATTTGCCCCGGCGACTGAAGCCTCTCGACTGAGCGGTGCCGGAGCTGGCCTGACGGATAACGACTAGCGCGTCTTCTCACTCAATACCCCATTCGATTTTCCATCCCCAAGAGCAGCTGTTCAACGAACAGTCTGACAAACTAAATTTGGAGTTAAAATGAGCTCAGAACTAAAAAAAATTGGTGGTTCCAAACGCTTTTCCGCAATTGCAATACATAACGATGTTGTCCATTTGGCTGGGCAGGTTTCTCAGCTGATTGAAGGCGATATCACTGCGCAATCAAAAGACGTTTTTACAAAGGTTGACAACTTGCTGGCCGAAGCTGGCACAAGCCGAGAAAAGGTCTTCTCTGTTCAAATCTGGCTTGCTGACATGCGTGAATATGATGAAATGAATGAGGTTTGGGATAGCTGGGTAGAAAATTTGAACGCTGCACCCACACGTGTCTGTGTGGAAGCTCGCATGGCAAAACCTCATTACAAAATTGAAGTCCTCGTGCTTGCCGCGCTTTAACAAGCAACAAAATGGCCAGTAGACTATGGAACTATTGGCCATTTTCTAAGACCACACCAAGTTGGTGACACGTAGATTGCAATCACCTTATTGACTTGGCGGTAAGTTGATATGTTTCAACGCCATGTCTCTCAGAACCTCTCTAAATTATTTAGAAAATCTTAGGGCGGTATTTCTTTGCATATGCTGCCTTAAACTTAAGGCAAAAATTTTCTATTGCCCTGATTCATCAATTATCCTGAGTATTACTTCAGTTGATAGGATGTGGCATAACTTTCGATAGTCATGGCTTAAGCGGCCATCAGCATGAATTTCTGCGCTTGCCGCTGCAAAGTCTTTACTTATGAAGAGGTTGGAAGCTTTTGCACGGCGAGCTCTATAAAACATTGTTTGCAAATCCCGTTTAATCAACTCCGGCTTCGAATCCATATCCAAGTTAATAGAAAGCAAATCAGGGCTTCTATTTTCATCAACCCAAATCGAACCATAGATTTTAAAAGCTGCTGGAGAGAGACTTACGCCTCCCTTGAAAGGTGAGTTATCTAACAAGCTTGATGAAAACTCTCGATCAACTGATTCAAATGGCTCTTTTAAAGCCCAGCCTCCAAACGCACTAAAAGCATCTGCAAAAAACTTCTTAGGATCCGCACCGCGCTTTGCGTTGTCAAAATCCAGCGAGATAAAGTCGCTTTGCATCAGTGGTGTAAACAGAAACTCAACGCCAAGAGATTTGTACCAGTTTCTACCGCAATGAAACCGCGACCTAATGGCACTGTAGTAGGCCAACATAGCTACTGGATGATCAGCATCCAGATCTAACTCACTAAAAGAACTTAGGAAATCTTCTTTCACAGAGGTGCCACATCCTCGCTCTTTCAGAAATACTTCTATATCATTCCCGAGTTTTCGCGCATCTCCATTAAACATTGCTCGTCCATTAAAATGGTCCCAACCTGTCGGCTGATCACCGGTGAGCCGGAGTTCGGCGGAGGCTTTTGAATGTGTCGATTGGACGGGGTAAAAAGGTAGGTAAGTCCCCCCGCAACTCAGGAGATATGCTCTAATAGCATCGCTACTTGAAAAGTCCGATGGTTTTTTGGGGGCAGAGCCATTCAACTCCAAGCTGTGCATGTCACAAAGTGACTTAGCAACCCTATAATCATCTTCCTTGAACACGTAGCTTGTGACACGAAGATTGGGCGCCGATTGCCCGGCAAGGGCAAGACAAAGCACAAGCCGGCTATCATAGCCGCCAGACAGAAGCAGGTTCAATGGTAAGCCTGCCTCCATCAAAGAATTGAGTAACCCGGCTCCGCGCTCTAAAAAATTTATAAAGGCGTCCTCATAACTTGCATCTCGTAAAGAGAACATTTCCAGATAGGGCTGTTTTTGCACCTCCAGCTTCCCGTCCAAGCGATCAACTTTCAACTCTGCGTTAATTGGAACAATGGTAATCTCTGAAATCGCCGTTCGGTGGGAAACCAATTGCTCCCCAATGTGCACCCCATTTTTTAGGTGAAACCCCAAGACAGCTGGTGCGTGAAGCGTTAATTTTGCTCGCTTCCCTACGCTTTCCGCCAGCAATAGAAATGAGTTTGAGATCGCCCAATCATCGCCATTTCGGTATAAATAAAGCAGCTCTTGGCCTGTTGCATCTGCCCTAATCGTTATTGTCTGAGCATTATCGAGGAAAACGCCTATAAACCGACCTTCCTTTGGAAGCTCAGAATTCCCCTGCGCTTCATATTGATCCATCCCTTCCGACCCCAGAATTATCGCGGATGAGGTTAGTCCGTAGCCAAATAGCTTTGACTTTTTCAAATCGATGATTTCTTGTTTAGAATACAAAAAGCAGTTCTGGGGAAGCATCTGCATTACTCACTATGAATGCATCGGTTACAAAGGGTGTAAAAAGTTATCTTCACTAACTAATCAGCGCCAGCTACAAGACCTTATGACGTTCATAGCGCAACATATGATGAAGGTATACTTATTGCTTCACTCAATTTTTGTTAAATGATAGAATTCCCCCACTATTTTGGTGGCAATTTAGCGTAGAGTAAATTTTAACGTTTCAGCTATCAGGCAAGCGTGACACGGAGGATATACCGCAGGAACAGGGCACTATTTTTCGTTACGCTTTCATGGATCTATGTTAGTCGCACTGCCGCTGGACATAGAGTGCGATTCTTTCCCACATGAATGTCAGCAAACCATGCATAGACTCACAGGTGAGCCGAGTTGGTTGTAGAGAGCTTCGTTGTCATCAAAACTCTAACAAGTGCGCCCAACTGATGCCAAAGCCCAAGGCAACTTGGCCGCTTCTAATTGCGATATTTCAAATTAAGGTGACGGGATCTTGACGTTACAGCAACAACAAAATGAATGTTATATGAAATTACGTACGCATTATTGACAATAATAAATTGATCATTTTATTTCTGATTTTAATCATATACTATTCCATGGAAATAAAAATGACGCCAAGCAAAGCATACCTCCAATTATCGAGCTTTATTTCACCCGTAAGTATTACAGTAAAAATATCTGTTGCTCTAATCATCAGTGTCTTTTTCTCCACAACAAGCATTTATGCTAATGATGGCCATAGAGATACTGGCCCTTTTCCTAGAGAAGGGGAGTGTAATATCGAAGATGCATTCTTCGCTCGTTACAAGGGCCAAATCCAAGATGACGACAACATTGGCCCAGGCTCACTTAAAGGATGGCCGGTACCAACACCAGAAAATCTAGCGGACTTTGTAAAAGACCCGATCATCGCGGCGAAGTTGGGGAAGGCCTTGTTTTGGGATATGCAGGTTGGCAGTGATGGGGTGCAAGCTTGCGCATCCTGTCACTTTTCCGCTGGCGCTGATCCTCGCGCGACAGGGCAGTCCTTTGTCGAAAATCTGAGCATGGCATCATTCCCATTTGCGATGCCTAACGATCCGGCAGACCGAAAACTGGGGCATATTCGTATCATTAACGAAAATATAGGCTCTCAAGGTATTGTGCCGGATGTATACCGCAAGGCAAAAGTTGAAGACGTGTCGGTGAAAGGGGCTCGAGCGATCACCGCACGCGCGGCGCCGAGCGTGATCAATGCAGTTTTCTACCACCGCAACTTTTGGGATGGCCGCGCCGAGGCAATTTTTAATGGCGTCAACAACTGGGGCGTGAGAGACCCTGACGCCCGACTTGCGAAGCTTACTGAAGCAGGTGAAGTTGTCGAAACGCCAGTCCGCATTCCCAACGCGTCCCTTGCTTCTCTGGCAGTTGCGCCGATTGTCGATAATATCGAGATGTCACATGTTGGGCGTACAACAGCGGATATCGGGCGCGATCTATTGGACGCAACACCATTGGCGAAGCAGGTTGTCCATGCAGAAGACAGCTTGCTAGGTGAACTTGCTGAAGCGCAAGGGCTTAGGGGGACCTATCGTCAGATGGTCAAAGACGCTTTCCAGCCTCAATGGTGGGCCGCCACTGACTACCGAAGCGCTGATGGGTATACTCAAATAGAAAGAAACTTCAGCTTGTTCTTTGGCCTTGCTGTGCGCGAATACCTTGCGATGCTGGTGTCCGACGATTCCAAGCTTGATCGACATTTTGACAACTTGGCAGCGGGCAAATCCGGATTGCTGAATGAGCAAGAAAAGCGTGGCGAAGAACTGTTTGAGCAGCACGGCTGCGCGGACTGCCATAACGGCCCAGAGTTCACCGGTGCGGTGTACAGAACTTCGGTAACTGGCTTCAACAATACGGATGTAACGCCTGCGTTCCAGCCACCTGAAGAGATCGAACGCATGACAACAGCTGATTGTGGCGTCCGTGTTTACGATCAAGGGTTTTACAACATCGGTGTAACTGCATGGGACGCAGACCTTGGCCAAGGAGATACGGACCCTTGGGGGCATCCTTTGTCACAAGCGATGTTGAAGACGATGCCACTTAAGGAAATTTCCAATACAGAATTGGCAAGTCTTTATGTTGCCGAAGCCGGGCATGCAGAAGAAGTCCCTACAATCGCACGTGGGGAACCAACTGCAGCAAAGGGAGCTTTCAAAATTCCAACACTGCGGAATGTCGCGCTAACAGCCCCATATTTTCATAACCACGGCTATGCGACGCTGAGGCAAGTTGTTCAGTTCTACAACCGTGGCGGAGACTTCCATGACTATGTTGCCAGAGACGGGATAGCACAAGCTTCTCAAATGGATTTGGGAATCGGTCAACTTGGGATGAGTGACCGGGACATCGACGCACTGGTAGCTTTTTTGGAGACCCTCACTGATGAACGCGTCCTGAAACGCTCGGCTCCGTTTGATGGCCCTTCGCTCGACATTCCAAATGGGCTTGCCGCAGATGGAAAAACCCAGCAACGCCTTCACTTGAAGGAGACTGGCAGAGATGGCGGGGAACCGGTGATGCAATTCGCAGATTTCCTAGGGAATTAGGGCATTAGTGACAGGTGGGGGGGACAAACCAGCGCCTTTTGGCTCTGGTTTGGACCTCATCTCAAAGCTGTGAAGAGTGAGAAGGACGAAATCAATGAAACGTTTGTCTCTTGCCATTGCGGTGATCATCGGACTGACAACAAGAGCAATGGCGGAATGGGAAGACGAAGCGACACAAGAGAAGAATGAGCTGTTTACCCAAGCTACAGAGCTAATCAAAGCAGAGCGATACGATGACGCGCTGAAGGTACTGGAGACTGCGGGCGCCCTAGAGCCACCCGATGCTGACACGTTAAATCTTCTTGGTTTCACCTACAGAAAACTAGGGGAATATGGCAAGGCAGGAGAGCTTTACAATAAGGCGTTGCAGTTGCAGCCAACACATATGGGCGCCCTAGAGTATCAAGGGGAACTCTTCCTGTTGCTTGGAGACCTTTCTGCTGCAGAAGAAAACCTAAAGAAGTTAAAGAAGCTGTGCCCAGCGGGATGCAAAGAACGCTCGAAGCTAGAGCAAACCATTCGCGCAACAAACTATGTGAAATAGTCGCGTTGGTTGGGTGTGAGGAGCAGAACGGGGCTTTGCTACATAGCTAAGGCGCGCAAAAAAGCTGACACTCTTTTGCTTTAACCTTTGCACCTTCCTGTTTGCTACCACAGCCTTCCGGCATTGGCTCATTAGCTTCTGGATCAGTTCGCGATCGTTTGATCCCCGGGAGCAAGGCGAAATAGGTTGCGCTACAGCGAGTTAAAGTGACGGCGATGCTTGCTAAACCTATGTCAGTGCGTGACAGCGGATGCCGCCACGCCTGATTATGCCAAGTAGAGGGCAGGCAAGCTGCGCACTAAACGAAGAAGCCATCATCTAAACCGGAACTATAACCCTCAACAGTAATGGTGTCGGTTGCACCTGCTATCGAAATGATTGCATTTCCGACATCTGACGCATAGTCGATAATCAAATCAGCAAACTCCGTGACGCCGTTCCAAGCATCATAAACATCTATTTTATCACCGACTGTCAGATCCGTAATTGTATCGTTCCCGGAGCCGGTGGCGAATACGAAGATATCGTCTCCACCATTGCCTGTCAGGGTGTCATCACCTGCATAGCCTTGGATACTATCGGCACCATCACTCCCATTGATGACCAAATCATTGGCACTCAATTGAGCCTCAAGTGCACTGGTGTTGTTTTTCATCAAGCCATAAACAAGGTCATGGACAGGGTTGCCCGCACCAGAACCTGTTATGCCAAGGCCAGTGATGCCAATGTCTGTTGTTGTGTGAGAGAAGCTATCTGAACTTGAAGAATAGTTTAGGCCATGTCCAAAGGAAACGCCATCAACAGAACCGCTTAGTTGGTGGGTGCCAAGGCTATAATTAACGTCGCCTGCACTGCCAGAATCTACGACAAATGATTGGGCACTATCACTAATGAATGGTAGGAGACCAGAGCCATTTGTACCGGCATAGTTATTACCACTGAAGTCGAATGGGTTGCCGGAGAAATGCCCCCAACCGGTCATGTCAAAGCTCTGATTAAAGTCCGCAAAGTAAGCTGCGATGTCGACACCAACACCATCACTATTAGCATCGGTTAGATCAATTGTTACAGCCATTGTAACCTCACTTTAGAGTTTTGCCCAAAAAGGGCTGGTGAGAGAGGATCGCGCAACTTGCGATCGTTTATGGCAGGCTGGCGCTACGCTGGCTGGCAAAGCTAGTTTAAAACTTGATGTTCAAGGAAGCACTTACTGTCCTTCCTGGTGAGGGAAAGTCTGATGTCATTGGATCGACATAAGCAGTGTCCAGGAGGTTATCGACGTTAATGTTTAGCTGCGCATTTTTATTGAACTTGTAGCTGCCAAACAAGTCGATCACAGAGAATTGCTTTAAATGGTATGATGTTGCACTAGCTCCTAGCTGCTTTTGGGGCACTACATGCGCGTAACGCGCGCCCAGCTCCAACGCCTTGTCGAGTAATCGCACTCCGCCTGTAGCCACTACTTTGGTCTCGGGAGGAACATTCTGAGCAAAAATCGCATCATTCACTGTATCTGGGACACCATCAGCTTTACTTGCATAACGAGCACGAGCAATATCAAAAAAAGTTTTCGAGACGCCAAGGCTCGCAAATACAAACCCGGCATCGTAGTTGATATCAGCCTCAATTCCTTCCATAGCGACTGGATCAATCAAGTTAACATAGCCAATTGCGTTAAAGGGGAGCTCATAGCGGGGAACACCTGACACTCCAACTATTCTTTTCCTATAACCTCTTGTAATATAGTTGCTAACAACTCTCTTGAAGTACGTTGTTTTAAGCCGAAACCGGTCATCCTCGAACAACAAACTGTCGACTGAAGCATTCAGACCTGCTTCCCATGTTTTAGCTAGTTCTGGCTCCAGCTCTGTATTGGGTTGGAAGGCGACTGGAACCGACCCGATGTGCTTGCCACCTAGATAGGTTTCCATGATAGTCGGGAAGCGTATAGCCTCTGAGTATTTTCCGAAAAGCTGGATACCTTCAATCGGGTTGATTGCTAAGTGGACTTCAGGGGAAATTCGAGATCCTTTGGAAGAAGCTGACAGTGCGTTGAACGAAGTCATATTCATAGCAAAGTCAACCTCACTTACGACTTTGGCCGTGCCATTAAGCTTGTAGTAGTCGTATCGTAACCCTGCACCAAGTTCGATGAATTGGTCCAGAGAAACATTTAAATTACTAAATCCACTCAGGACGCTCCGCATCCCTGATGGTTCTGACCCAAACCAGACTTTGTGAGGGTCTTCACTTGGATCATGACTAACAGGTGAGGTTTCAGCAAAATCGCGAAAGGCTTCCAAACCATAAGTCCAGACAATGTCTGCATTGCTAAGACTGAACTGGCTGATGTTCTCCAAGCTTCCTCCAAAGGAGTTCATCACATAGTCAGTATCAATTGCGCTTCTCTTGCTCCTTGCAGGCATATACTCGTCATTATGTGTCCTGTTTGCCCAAAAATGGGTCTTAAGGTCGAAAAAGCTGCTTTCAGGGTTCCACCTATATCTAAATGTTCCAGTGGTGTTAGAAATCTTTGAGTGAATTGGATAGGTTCCATAAATCGTCGATGAACTGACATCATCATTGAAGCCCAACACAGAAAGCTCTGCCGAATGATCGTTGTCAGGTGAGAAATTCACCTTCGTTAGCCAAGACAAGCTCTTTGACCCAGTGAAGACAACCGGGTCGCCATGTCTGTTTTCGCGCAAATTACCGCTTTTGCCAGCTTTGTATGTGCTTAGGCTCTTTTTGCTGATGCCTGCAACAACGCTAATGGCATCATTAATTTTATAGGCAGCAGCGATATTCCCATTAAAGTTGTAGGCATTCGTTCCGGTTGCTGCTTTCGCTTCAACACCAAAATCGTTTCCGGTGGTTAATATGTCGCTAGCTTGAATGCTGCGAAAGTTCACCAAGCCGCCAATTGCCCCTGCTCCACCCACTCCAGTTTTTGCAGACTTCTCAATCGCTATTTGGCGAACAAATGATTGATCTATATACACTTTCCCTGTTGAAGCATGACCAGCCTTCTGGAAATTCTGCCGAGCTCCATCAATCATTACGTTGACACGGTTTTGATCTTGCAAACCGCGGATATTGATCGAAATCCCGGGGTCTTGCGGGTTATCCGCTACGGCAACGCCAGCAACATCCTCAAGCAAATCTGCCGTTGAACGTACGTTTTCCTGAGCAACTTTCTCTCGGCCTATGACACTGATAGCCGCAGGAGTGCCGTAGACCCACTCGGGCGCACCTTGCCAACCCTCTGGCGCATCATCAGGACTAGACAATACAACAGGTGCAAGCTCTATAGTTGCTGCATCCGCCTTTTTCTCAGGTGGATCTTGCTTTTCTTTAATGCTCTGGGCGTTGGCTGGGAGCGAATTCCATAAAATGCAGCAGCAAATAATACTTGCTATCCGCACCCCAAGCCGAGCTTGGAATTGAGGGCAAAAAGTCTTGATGGCCCCCAATGACACTACAACAGTTTTTAGCATCGATACTTCCTAAAAAACATATGGAAAATCGTTGCCGAAACATCGGGCCCGCTGAAATCAGCAATGGTATATTTAATTACTTGAATTTATGAGTCAACTATAATTTTGCTTGTATCTAATTACGGTGGGGTGCTTCAATTAAATGGACTGAAGTAAATATGTCGAAGTATTCCTCCTTCATATTACCGGTCACATTTCTCCGAGGACCTCAGCTTGGTTGAGGCCCAGATCACTTCGTGTTTAAAGCAAAAAGAACGGCAGAGCCTAACAATCTGGCTGGAAAAGTATCAAGCCTAAAGACGTTCTCTACCTTGAGAAGCAACCCGATTTCCGGCAATTTGTATCGGCTTGCTCAGGCCTTCTCGCGCAACAGCCAAATGAAGAAAACACCGCCAACAAGGCCGGTTACAATACCGATAGGCATATCTTCTGGTTTCATTACGGTGCGGGAACACACATCTGCCAACAACAAAAATATGGCACCGAACAAGGCAGAAACCGGGATCAAGCGATGGTAATCGCCACCTACAAACAAGCGTACAATGTGCGGCACCATCAACCCAACAAACCCGATCATCCCGGAAAATGCCACCATCACGCCAGTAATAAGAGCCCCAATCACAAATGCCTCCAGCCGGAATTTTCCCACTGGAATGCCAAGAGTTGTGGCTGTTTCGTCGCCAATGGTCATGGCGTTAAAGTATCCGGCGCGCGACCACAGCCAAAGGCTGCAAGGCAACAACACTGCGAGTGGATAGATCAGGTGGCTCCATTGCGCCAACCCCAATCCGCCTAGCATCCAGTAGACCACGCTGTGAGTGGCTCGCGGGTCTGCCAGAAAAATTAGAATATTGACGCCGGCCATCAGCACGAAGCTGACAGCAACGCCCGTCAACACAAGGCGATCAGCGCTCATCGCGCTGGTAAACTTGGCAAGGCTGATCACCAAGAGCGTAGCCCCAAGCGCGCCCGCAAATGCCAGGAGCGGCACGGTTAACAACCCCAAAAACAATCCAGTATGCAACAGGGCTAACACGGCCCCAAGCGCGCCTCCGGCCGAGATGCCGATCAGGTGCGGATCGGCCAAAGGATTGCGGGTAGCGGATTGTAAACACGCGCCCACGATGGAGAGACCGGCCCCAACCATGATCGCCAGCAAGGCTCGTGGCAGGCGAATTTCCCAGAGGATTTTTTCGCGCCCTAACGACCAGCTCGGCTCAACCATGCCAGGCAAGAGTTTATTCACAAGAATGCCCCATACGGCCTCCATTGAAATGGTGACCGCGCCTACAGAGACCGCTAGGTAGACAGAAAGCACCAGCGCAGCGAAGCCCGCACATATAATCTGTACCAAAGAAAAAGTGGTGGCAGCTTTGTGAGCTGCGAGAACGCTGGCACCTTCGCTCATATTGTTAGTTTCCCCAAAATGCAGCAGCGAGTTTCTTGATGGCTTTGATGTTTCGTGGTCCCGGCGTGGCCTCGGCATAGTCAAGTGTAACGAATCGGTCATTTTTCACAGCATCCAACTCGGCAAATGCCGGGTTGTTTCGCATAAAGGCCCGCTTCTGCTCTGCGGTTACCTCGCCATAATTTACGATCACAATGATCTCCGGGTTGGCTTCGATAACTGCTTCCCAGTTCACGCGGGCCCAGCTTTTATCCAGCGTGTCCAAAACGTTAACGCCCCCTGCTGCCTCAATCAGCGCCGTTGGCATCGCATAACGCCCAGCTGTAAACGGGGAGTCTTCGCCGCTATCATAGACAAAGACCCGCAGCGGCGTTTCAGAGGTATTGAGGTTTGCCTTGAAGGTGGAAAGGTCGTCCTTATACGATTGCACCAGTGCCTTGGCGCGTTCTTCGACATCAAAAATCCGACCTAGATTAAGAAGATCATTGTACATGTCTTCCATTGACACCTTTGGCTTTTCACCTAGGTGAATACAGCTCTCGGTTAGCTCATACACATTGATACCAAAGGGTTCTAGAGTTTCTGGCGTAACCGGACCTCCAACCTTCATGCCATAGTTCCACCCGGCAAAGAGGAAATCTGCATCTGCGCCGATGAGCACTTCCTTGCTTGGATACTTGGGCGCGAGCTCCGGCAATGCTGTCATTTGAGCAATAAGATCGGCATCCAACTTGTTCCAACCGGAGATCCCTGTATAGCCAACCATTTTTTCTTGCAGCTGCAGAGCCAACATCATCTCGGTAATGTTGGTGTCGTGCGAGACCGCACGCTGAGGCACACTTTCAAATGTCACTGTGCGGTTGCAGCTTTGCACTGTCACCTCAGCCAAGGCGGCAGAAGAAGTAAGCGCAACTGCAGCGAGCGCTAATCCAAAATTTTTCATAGTTGTTTCCTTAGGAATGAAGATCGAAGGTTAGAAGAGATTGTTGTTTACTCAGCAGAAGATCGCGCGTTGCGTGGACCTGAAATGCTTGAGACACCAACCCGGGAGATAAGATCTCATTTGGTGGCCCAAACCCGAGCATGCGCCCTCTGTCCAATAACAGAATTTGATCACACACCCGCGCTGCCATGTTCAGATCATGCAAACTGGTGACGATGGTAAGGTCCAGACTTTCAATAAGTTTCAGAATTTCCAGCTGGTTGCGAATGTCCAGATGATTGGTTGGTTCATCCAGTATCAACAGGGAGGGTTGCTGCGCCAGCGCGCGGGCCACCATGACCCGTTGACGCTCTCCGCCAGACAGCGTGCCAAACAAGCGCTCTGCCAACCCATCCAGCTGCAATGTGTGCAAGGAATGCTCAACAATGTCGAGATCCTGCTGACAACCAGAGGATAGACCGATACGATGCGGCGTACGCCCCAATTTCACAATCTCTCGCACACATAGCGCAAAGTCTGTTGGTTGCTCCTGAAGCACCGCCGCAACCATCTTTGCCGTTGCTTTTGCGGAGATTGACCAGATGTTTTTTCCACGCACGTAAACACTTCCACTGGATGGTTTATTAAAACGGTAAAGCAAGCGCAGTAATGTTGACTTACCTGCCCCATTTGCTCCGACAACTCCGAGTGTCTTACCCGCAGCCAGTTCAAAGCTAAGGGGATGTAAGACATGCGCATTTTTGCGGTTCGGCGCCCAAGAAACTTCGTGGACGGAGATAGATGCTGCGCTCATTTGCTAATTCCCCTGCTTCATAGGCACATCGCAAAAACTATTGCTCGCGTCGGGCGGGCTTTTTTAAGCCAAAACACGAGGGTGCACCTACTGAAGCGTCAATCAGTCACTGATTTGTGATGTTATAACATGTCGTTTTGTATTGAAAGAGCTCAGGAAGTCAAGCTGTCAGCTGCCTTGTCCAGCAGCGACTTAACAAAAAAACAGATTCAGGTTTTGAAAACAGTAAAGGTCTCATAGCGCCCTCCGCGCAGCAGCGGGGCACAAAAGAACTGGAGATATAAAAGGCTCGCACCAATGCAACCATTATGTCCTCCTTCCGGGACGCCCCGCCCGGGTTGAAGTGATACACAATGGCAGGTCTCCTGACTTGCGGGTCTGGGCGCGGCCAGCCTTCCCGGTTTATACCAGTGGCATGATTGGCTTTGCTCTCCGCTTACAGTTGCGGGGGCAGTCACGGACTTGGCGCCTGTTGGCTACACCGCACCGTGTTCCCTTTTAATTCCTAGGCCTTTCGCACCTCAGAAACCATTGTGGAACACATTGATTATTGGCCGCCTCATTTGCAAGAGATTTATCGAGCTGGCTTCGACGGCCCGGCAGTATGTGGCCCTGTCAAGTAATTGAGTATCGTCAACAGGACCAACGCAAACTGGCCGCTTTCAGAAATGCGATAAACACGCTGCAATCCCAAAAGATGCGGGAGGCTATTTAGCATTATATAAGCCGGATTGATGCTGTTAAGCATGCTTGCCATGTTCGGCGGCCATCATTTCTTCGAACTGTGAGACCACATCACGCGGCAATCCAGCAGCAGTGAAAATGGCCGCAGCAAAACTTGCTGGCGCGGCACCTGGCGCAGTGATCACTCTATCTGAGGAAACCGCAGATGGACTTGCCCGATAATGTGCTTCGCCTCGATAACACACCGCGTTTTTCTTGAGAAAGCTCTTGTCATTGGAGGTATGCGCTACATCGTCCAAAAGGCCAGCGCGTGCCAAGGCCAATGTGCCGCCGCAGATACCTCCTACGCTGGCACCGCTTTCGTATGCGGCTTTGAGAAGAGTACTCACATCCGGTGCATTGTCCGATTCCCAGATCATTCCTCCCACAACAACGAGGGCTGTCGGTTGCCACTCCAGCAATGTCGCAAAGTCCTGAGAGATTTGGGCCCGCAACCCTCCCTGCGAGCACAGCTCACCAGCTTCGGGCGCGAAGTACTGAACATCAAGGCCATAAAACGGCTTCCCGACCCCGCCAATCAACGCATATTCCCATTCTGCGAATCCGTCCGTTAGCATAAGTGCCAGCTTTGCCATGCTTGTTCTCCATGCCTATTGCAAAAAGAACATATCAGGAACTCTTTGCGAGGACAATTCCCATTCTGAATATCGAAAGCGCACTAAACACGCGTTGACATCTGCGCAGCATTGCCAAGGTCGGGCTGAAGGGCATCCTGTGACCCGCGACCCCAAAAGAGCACTGTTGTTGAATACTCCACCAAAGGCCCTTTGGCCTCACGAGGGAATTGCGTGACGGGAGCAAAAACTCGATCACAGATACCGCACAAGCAACAACACCCAATAGCTTTGGAGGCGATTCCGTAAAAGTGTATCAGAACGCGTTTAGCGGCGAATAGCCTATTAAACTGATCTGTGCGATTTGTATGTGACAGGCGAGCCGACTAAAATTCTTGAAACAACGCCATGATTGTTTCCGTACGCTTAACGCCTTCGACCTTGTAAAGGTGGACGAGTACTTTTTCTAGCTCCTGCTTGTCGATTTGCCGAACCAACAACGCATAGTCATATTCTCCAATCACGCCTATGCAGCTGGCGATCTGTGGCATTGATCGAACACTGCTAAGAAAAGCTTCTGATTTATGGCGAACTTCCAGTGCGACAAGAACGATCACGCCGATTCCATCAGTTGCGACGATGGCGGGCTCGGTAATTGTGTAGCTCAGAATTCGCTTGTCACGTTCCAACTTGGCGATGCGCGCGCGAACAGCAGTTCGTGATCGCCCCACCTTTTCCGCAATCTTGGCAATGGGAGTCCGAGAGTCGCGACGCAGTTCTTGCAAAATTTGCTCATCTACATTCTCACTCATGTTCACTCCGCACTGCTACTGGCCACATCAGCAAGATAATAGCCATATCGGCTATATCTTTGAACAGATCAACAGGCGACAAAACAGCATTTATTCGCAAATTTATCGCTATGAGTAACAATCTAATTCGTAAACCGATATCTCGTCGCGCCCACGCCTTAGAAGCCTCCTTGATTAGAGAGGTTGCCGAGGTGGGAATGACGATGGATGACGTCGTTCCCCTCTGGTTTGGCGAAGGGGCGTGGCCAACCAGCCCTCAAATTGTTGAGGCCGCAATTGCTTCTTTGCAAGCAGGAAGACATAATTATCAGCCCAATAATGGCACTGTCGGGCTTCGCGATGCTATCTGCTCCTACTCCAACAATCTTTATGGTTGCGAGCTAACACGATCACAGGTGACGGTCACACCCTCTGGTATGCAAGGGCTGATGCTGGCGGCAGAAATGCTCGTTACCCCAGAAGATAGAGTTGTCGCGATTGAGCCAAGCTGGCCCAATATTATTGGGGCATTTAAGGCAATGGGCGCTGATGTTGTGACACAGAATTTGCGTCCGGTTGATGGCCGATGGGCGCTGGATCTTGATGCTCTCATTGATGCATTGACACCAGACACAACCGTGTTTGTTGTTAATTCGCCGAACAACCCCACTGGCTGGACGATGTCGACGCAGGAGCAAAAAACTGTTCTCGATCACTGCCGAAAGCACGGGATCTGGATTGTTTCTGACGATGTTTATACGCGGCTATATCGACACGGTACCGCAGCGCCTTCATTCCTATCCATTGCAACCGCAGAGGACCGGCTTTTATCTGTAAACTCTTTTTCCAAATGCTGGTCCATGACCGGGTGGCGTTTGGGTTGGGTGGTTGCGCCGCCAGAGCTTGAGGCAAAATTTGGGCAACTCACAGAGTTTAACACTTCTTGTACCACCAGTTTTGTTCAGGACGCCGGGATCGTTGCGCTGCAAAAATGCGAGGGTGAGATAGCGGAGCTTAACACCAAGATCCGTAGAGGCTTTGAAATCACCTCGTACCATCTAAAGCGCTTCTCGCGGGTTAACTTTATCGAGCCTGATGGCGCTTTCTATTGCTTTTTTCAGGTTGATGGGCTGGACAACAGCTACGATGCCGCTTTGCAAATAATGCGGGAAGCAAAAGTTGGCTTGGCGCCAGGCATCGCTTTTGGGGGCCCTGGTGAGGGGTATCTGCGGCTGTGCTACGCGCAACCGGAAGAGGTCCTACATCAAGCGTTCGACCAGCTTAGCACATACCTGAGCTAGAATATAAAACACAGACACGCCTTGTTTGCGTTTATGTATTCGGCCAGTTGATGGCGCTTTGAATGCTGTGCGTACAGGCGATAACAAGCATTTACGGGAGTAACCATGCTGGGAAAATACAAGGGCATCTGGCCTGTAGCTCCAACACCTTTTTATAGCGATGGACAACTTGATCTGGAAGGCATGAAGCGAATTCTAGACTTCATGATTGATGCTGGTGTTGATGGTATATGTTTGCTCGCAAACTACTCTGAGCAATTCGTGCTCTCGGATGAAGAACGTGAGACGCTGACAAAAGTCAGTCTAGAGCATGTGAACGGCCGCGTTCCTGTGATTGTGACCATAAGCCATTTCGCTACGCAAATCGCTGTTGCACGCGCAAAACGAGCCAAAGAACTTGGTGCTGCCATGGTTATGTTGATGCCGCCGTATCATGGCGCGACGATCCGCGCACAACCAGAGCAGATCTTTGAGCACTTCAGTTATGTTGGTGACGTGGGCATCCCAATTATGATTCAGGATGCTCCAATGGCCGGGAACGACCTTTCTGTACCTTTGCTCGTTCGCATGGCGCGTGAAATCGAAATGGTTAAGCTCTTCAAGGTTGAGTGCATCCCCGCAACCAGCAAACTCCGCGAGCTCATAGCAGCTGGAGGCGATGCTATTGAAGGCCCATTTGATGGCGAAGAAGGGATCACCCTCATGGCTGATCTGGATGCGGGTGCCACCGGGACAATGACATCCGCCTCTATTCCCGACAAGATCAAGCCAATCCTTGAACAGCATGCGCAAGGGAATCGCGAAGCAGCCGCGGACATTTATCGGCAAGTATTGCCCATGATAAACTTCGAGAACCGCCAGTGCTTATGGCGCTCTGCGAAGGCGGCGATGGTAGAGGGCGGTATCATAAGGTCTGACTATTGTCGGCATCCGCAAACCGCGCTGCATCCATCTATTCGTGATGGTTTGCTAGACGTATTACGACCTCTGGATCCTCTTGTTCTTCGCTGGGGGCATTAATCCTTAGAGCTTTGGAGGAAATGCGTCAGTGGGCAGCTAACATAACAACGATGCCGTATTTCCTCCGCTGGCAGAACGCTGTGTTGATCTGACACTTTGCCAGCGGCCAAGAATAGCACAACACGAAGATGGCCTCGCAAACTCTACTTCAAAAGAAATTAGATGATTTTTACTAATGTTTCCCTATTAGAATGTTCTTTATATTGTTGCAATTATTGAGTTTTCACAGAAAACACTAAATATTGTTTAAAATTGCCAGCATGTCATACACAATGTTTTTTCAATCTCAGGTTGAGGTAAAAAGTACATTCCCCTAATAAAGCCGGAATTTTTTAGCCCAAAACTTGTTTTGGCGAAATAAAACCTTCTTGGGAATTTAAAATGCTTACAATGCGCCTACGGGGCAAACTGACTCTATGGATTGTAATTGTTGCCTTCTTTGCGGTGGGAGCAACAGCAGCCTCTCTTTTGATTCTTAGCAGGGATACGTTGGAGCGGGAGGCTATTGCGCTTGCCAACGAAGTTGCACTGCGCACAGCTGGCGAGCTGCAAGGAGAAATTGAAGAAGCATTTACAACCGCTCGCGATTTGGCGGTCGTGCTGACTGCGCAAAAAGCAGCGGAAAAACCGGATCGCGAGACAGCACTCAAAGTCCTTGAGGGTTTGCTAAAAGCCAGACCAAAGCTCGCGGGGATTTGGGCTGTGTGGGAGCCCAATCAGTACGATGGCAACGATAAGGGCTGGGTTAACACACCGCTTCATAATGATACCGGGCATTTTGTTCCCTACTTTTACCGCAAAGGAGGGCGCATACGCAGTCGTGCGCTCGCAACTTATAAACAGGCCGGCAAGAACGAGTGGTATCTTGCCTCCTTGCAATCCAAGCGCGAGGTTGCGATTGAACCGACTGCTTACGACATTGACGGGACAATGAGCTTCCTTACCTCTCTCACGGTACCAATTGTAGAAGAGGGTAAGGCAGTAGCCGTTACCGGTGTTGATTTAAGCCTTGATGAGCTAAAAAGGCAGCTTAACAAAGTAAAGCCATTCGAAACCGGCTTTCTAACTTTGCTCAGTGGCGAAGGTACTGTTATCGCTGACAAATCTGCCGCCAGAATAAACATGCAATTCACAGCTGCGGGGTTCAGCTCTCGCTTTCGCGAGGTTTGGACCTCTAAGCAGAGTTTAACGTTGGCCAACGAAAGCTTTAACGGGCAAGACGTCCTACAGGTTGCCATCCCGCTTAAACTTGGCGATTCCGCGCAGAGTTGGGTGCTGGTTGTCACCATTCCAAGAGCACAAATCTTCCAATCCGCCGATCAAATGCTGCAGCTAATTGTGTTTCTATCAATGCTGATCGCTTTGGCAGTTGGCGGGCTTTCATGGTTCTTGGCCAACGGCATAACGCGCCCCATTAAGTCGCTGACGCTGCAAATGGGCGCATTGGCTTCTGGCGATCTTAAAATCGAGCTTCCGCAGCGCAAACAAAAAGACGAAATCTACGAGATGATCGGGGCGGTGAACGTCTTTCGCGACAATGCCCTGCATGTCAAACGCCTAGAGGAAGAAAACCTAAAGCGGATAGAAGCAGAGCGAGCTGAAAGACAGCGCAATCGGGAAGAGTTGATCGCTGAGTTTGAAGCCCATGTGGGCCATGTTGTGAAGTCTGTAACGCAATCTGCAACACAAATGCAGCAACTCGCCGCAACGCTTGCCCCGGCCGCGGCTTCCACCCGGCAACATGCGGAGGAAGGTCGCTGCGCGGCTGAAGATACTTCGGCAAATGTGCAAACCGTGTCTGCTTCAGCAGAAGAGCTAAGCGCATCCATTGGCGAGATCAGCACTCAAATTCAAAGCTCATCGGAAACCGCCGCTCGGGCTGTCTCTGGTGCTGAGCGTACAAATGCGACAGTTGAAGGCCTCGCAGATGCCGTCGCAAAAATCAGCGAAGTCATTAATATTATTAATGAAATTGCTGAGCAAACCAATCTCCTGGCGCTTAACGCTACAATTGAGGCCGCGCGTGCCGGTGAGGCAGGGCGCGGATTTGCAGTTGTTGCTAGTGAGGTGAAGGATCTTGCGACCCAGACAGCGCAAGCTACACAAAGCATATCCTCGCAAATTTCAAACGTCCAAAGTGCAACGATGAATGCGGTAGACGAGATCTCAGGGATCTCACGGATCATAGCGGATATGGATACCATCGCGTCTACCATCGCCGCGGCGGTTGAGCAGCAAACATCGGCTACGAACGAGATAGCGCGGAGTTCGGTGCTCGCTTCTACGGGTACGCAGGTCCTGGCAGAGGGTGCAGTTACAATCGCTGCCCAAGCTGACGAAACCAGCCGCTCGGCGATAGAAGTCGAGAGCGCGGCTCAGATTCTTGGAGAGTCGGCCACGGCACTTCATGAAAGCGTTGAAAGCTTTATTCGCCACATTCGGGCTCAATAAAGCTTCAAATAGAGCAAGGGGAGAGGGGCAACGCCCCTTGCTCTTTTCACGTCTGCACCTGATGATTGACGAAGCGGGAGCGCACTGCTAGGAGCTGCGCTGGTGTTCCGCAACTCGGTTTCTTTAGATGCACATTCTCTTCGGCAACGCTGTTACATGCAGGGTTATAGCCTCCATACTTTTCGCAGGGATGCTCGTTCTCATCAAGCTTCTGAGCGGGGATGCATCATTGGGGCAAATCATTTTTTTCCGGAGTGCTTTTGCCCTAATTCCACTTTGCCTTTTTCTAGCTTTATCCCGTGAATTACCACAGGGGTTGCATACTCGCCGTCCCAAAGATCATATTGTGCGTTGCTCCCTTGGTTGCATCGCCATGTTTACTTCCTTTGGTGGGCTTAAATACCTCCCGCTCGCAGATGCGACAGTCATTGGCTATCTAACTCCAATTCTCATGGCTGTCATGGCCGGGCTTTTTCTTGGTGAGCGACTTAGCCTTATAAGGCTGACCGGAATTTCAATGGGCTTTGCCGGTGTAGTAACGCTTGTTGGTCCCGAGCTATCACTTACGCACACCGACAACAGCTACTTATTCGGGGCTGGCCTTGCGTTCACCACTGCCGTACTCGCGGCTGGTTCCATGACACAGGTTCGCAACCTTGCCAAAACCGAACACCCCGGCGCTATTGCGTTTTACTTTGCGCTCACTTGCGCCATCGCCGGTCTGGCGACATTGCCGTTTGGTTGGCCAACACCTAGCCTACGCGATTTGCTAATGCTAATCGGAACAGGGCTGATTGGTGGATTGGCACATATTTTCATGACGTTGAGCCTGAAGCTGGGAGAAGCATCAAAGCTCGCAACGTTTGAATATCTATCCCTTGTGTTTGCTGTTGGTGCAGACTTGCTGGTGTTTGACAAGTGGCCTTCGCTCACCTTCTTCCCAGCAGCAACCATGATCGTGGGGGCAGCATTGTTCGTGGCTTACAAAGAGCGCGTCAAGCGCGCTCCCGTTTAATTATTCGTTCGAACTGGCGGTAATTGCTTCCATTCGAAAAGCTGCGGCCATCAACTGCTTTGTATAGTCGGTTTGCGGTGCGGTGAAGATATCTTGCGCAGTGCCGCGCTCTACCACTTTGCCATGCTGCATGACGATGACATCATTCGCCAGAGCCCGCACCACCTTGAGATCATGCGAGATAAACAGATAGGCAAGGCCATGCCGCTGTTGCAAGCCTCTGAGCAGGTCAACAACTTGCGCCTGTACAGACATATCGAGTGCGGAAGTTGGTTCATCCAACATAACGAACTTGGGCTCAAGCACCATAGCGCGCGCAATGGATATGCGTTGGCGCTGGCCACCTGAAAACTCATGGGGGTAGCGGTGGCGCATGGCCGGATCAAGGCCTACTTCCTCCAACGCAGAAGCGACCTTTGCATCCCGCTCAGCACTGCTTAGTTGCGGCATATGGATTTTCAGCCCTTCAGCAACGATATCGCTTACAGACATCCGCGGAGAGAGTGAGCCGAAAGGATCTTGAAACACAACTTGCATATCGCGGCGCAATGGGCGCATTTTCTGCCACGAGTAGCTGTCGATTGCTTCACTATTGTAGCGAATTTCGCCTTTGGAGGAGATCAAACGCAAGAGGGCGAGCCCGAGAGTGGTTTTTCCCGAGCCGCTCTCCCCAACAATGCCAAGTGTTTGCCCCGCGCGTAGTTGTAAGTCGATACCATCAACTGCCTTGATATGGCTGGTGGTACGCCTTAAGAAGCCCGTTTTCACTGGGAACCAAACTTTGATATCTTCCGCCGACAGCACGATTGGCTGAGTGCTATCAACTTGAGGCGGGTCGCCTTTTGGCTCTGCGGCAAGCAGGTGGCGGGTGTATTCATGTTGCGGGTCCGCAAAAATATTCGCGGTTTCGCCATGCTCTACAATTTTGCCCGCTGTCATCACACAAACGCGGTCGGCCAAGCGGCGGACAATGCCCAGATCGTGCGTAATGAACAGCATGGCCATGCCGGTTTTCTGCTGCAAGTCTTTAAGCAACTGTAGAATTTGCGCCTGCACGGTGACATCAAGCGCCGTGGTTGGCTCATCCGCAATGAGCAAGTCCGGCTCGTTTGCAAGCGCCATAGCAATCATCACGCGCTGTCGCTGACCACCTGAGAGCTGATGGGGATATGCGCCGAGGCGACCTTCCGGATCTGGAATGCCGACTTGCTCTAATAGCTCGATAACGCGCTTGCGGGCGTTGGTTTCCCCAAGCCCTCTATGAATGCGCAGGATTTCCGAGACCTGCCGCTCGATGGTGTGCAGCGGGTTAAGCGAGGTCATCGGCTCTTGGAAAATCATCGAGATACGATTGCCGCGTACTTTACGGATATGCTGCTCATCCATCGCGAGCAGGTTTTCGCCCTCAAACTCAATCGATCCAGTTGGATGGCTGGCGGCCGGATAGGGTAGCAGTTTTAAAACCGACAGGGCTGAGACAGATTTACCCGAGCCGCTCTCTCCCACAAGTGCAAGTGTTTCGCCCCGCTTAATAGGGAAAGAAACCCGATCGACAGCCCGCGATTGCTTGCCATCCTGAGTAAATTCTACACTCAGATCCTTCAGCTGCAACAAGGGCGCAGAGGATTGTTGGTCCATGTTCTTTGCTCCTGTTACTGCAAGGTTTTTCGTGGGTCAAATGCATCACGCACCGCTTCGCCGATAAAAATCAGCAGCGAGAGCATCAGCGAGAGCACAATAAAGCCGGTAAAGCCTAGCCATGGGGCCTGCAGATTGTTTTTTCCCTGTTTTAACAATTCTCCAAGTGATGCGGAGCCGGGGGGCAAACCAAACCCGAGGAAATCCAGCGCTGTCAGGGTGGAGATTGAGCCATTCAAAATGAATGGCAGGAAGGTGAGAGTGGCGACCATGGCATTTGGCAGCAAGTGCCGCCACATAATGGTTCTGTTTGAGACGCCCAGCGCTCTTGCAGCAGAGATGTATTCAAAATTCCGCCCGCGCAAGAACTCGGCGCGGACCACGCCGACAAGAGCCACCCAGGAAAATGCCAGCAGGATGCTAAAGAGAACCCAGAAGCCCGGCGTGAGCACTGAAGATATAATCATGATGAGATAAAGCGTCGGGATCGCTGTCCAGATTTCGATAAAGCGCTGAAAACCAAGGTCCACCCAGCCGCCGTAAAAGCCTTGAACGGCACCAGCGGCAATACCAATCAAAGAGGAGGCTATGGTCAATGCCAGACCGAACAACACGGAAATGCGAAAGCCATAAATCAGCCGGGCCAGCACATCGCGGCTTTGATCATCGGTACCAAACCAATTCCAGTTGCCAATGGTGCAGTTGGGATCTTCCGCACCTAGCGGATAGCGGATGCAGCGCTCGCCGATCTCCATCGACCATGATGGCGGCGCTGGCGCGGGGACAGGCGTTTCATTGTTAACCGTTGAATAGGAGTAACGAATTGGCGGCCAGAGCATCCACCCGTTTGCCTCAATCTCTTCTTGGTTGAACGGATCGCGGTAATCTGTCACCGCAAGAAAACCACCAAACTTCTCTTCAGGATAATCAACAAAGACAGGCATCAAGAGCTCGCCCTTGTAAGAGACAAGGATTGGCTTGTCGTTCGCGATAAACTCGGCAAACAAAGTGAAAACAAACAGGAATGAGAAGATCCATAGGGACCAGTAGCCCCGTTTATGCGATTTGAAATTGCGCCAGCGACGCTGGTTTAACGGCGACAAACGTTGCTTTTTCGGTGGGATTTCAGTTTGTTCGGGGAGGGGCAACGGTGCCTCATAGCCTTGCTTTTCTAGGCGGGAGGTGGAATCAGAGGTCATCATTTATACCTCCCTGCTTTCAAAATCGATGCGCGGATCAATCATGGTGTAGGTGATGTCGGAAAGCAGATTCACAAGCAAACCCATGAGCGAGAAGATGTAAAGCGTTGCAAAAACCACTGCATAATCGCGGTTTATGATGGATTCAAAGCCTAGTAAGCCAAGCCCATCGAGCGAGAAAATTGTCTCGATTAGCAAAGAGCCCGCAAAGAACGCCGAGATAAACGCCCCGGGGAATCCTGCAATAACGATCAACATTGCATTTCTAAAGACATGCCCATAAAGCACCTGGCGCTCCGTAAGGCCTTTGGCACGCGCTGTTTGCACATATTGCTTGCGAATTTCATCAAGAAACGAATTCTTTGTGAGCAAAGTTGTGGTCGCAAAGGCAGAGAGCGCCATTGCTGTTAGCGGCAAGGCCAAGTGCCAGAAGTAATCTGCAATCTGTTCATACCATGGCATTTGTTCCCAGCCCTCCGAGACAAGACCTCGCAGCGGGAATAGATCCCAAAACGAGCCACCAGCGAAAAGCACGATCAGCAAGACAGCAAACAAGAAGCCGGGAATCGCATAGCCAACAATGATTATTGATGATGTCCAGACATCAAATGTACTGCCATCTTTCACCGCCTTACGAATGCCTAAGGGAATGGAAATCCCATAGGAAATAAGGGTCATCCAGAGGCCAAGGGATATGGAGACCGGCAGCTTCTCGACAATCAGATCAATCACCGTGATATCGCGAAAATAGCTTTCGCCAAAATCAAAGCGAGCGTAATCGATAATCATCTGGCCGAAACGCTCTAACGGCGGCTTGTCGAAGCCAAATTGCGCCTCTAGCTCCTTAATGAAATCTGGATCGAGCCCTTGCGCACCGCGATACTTAGAGCCAGCCCCATCGCCACCGCCAGCAGCTGCACCGCCGAAATCGCCGCCGCCACCAGAAATACTCGCCGTGGCCGAGGTGGCTTCGCCTTGCAGCTGGGCAATTACCTGCTCCACAGGGCCGCCTGGGGCAAATTGCACAATGACAAAGTTGATTGCCATGATCCCGATGAGGGTGGGGATCATGAGTAGCAATCGACGCAGAATATACGCGCCCATAGCAATCCTTTTTATCTAGTTGGCTGCTTCCAGCTCTTTTGTTTTGTCCGGATCTTGCCACCAAGTGGTTTCAACCGGGAAATCATAGAGGGAAACCTCTTTCGGAATCCCAAATTTGTCCCAGTAAGCCACAGTGTGCACGGGCTTGTACCATTGTGGCACCCAGTAGAAACCAAGGCGTAAAACTCTATCCAACGCGCGGGCAGCAACCTGCTGCTTTTCACGGGTGTCCGCGCTGACCGCATGTTCGATCAGAGCATCCACCACCGGGCTATTAATCCCCGCCATGTTATAGCTGCCCGGGCGCTCGGCCGAGGCACTGCCCCAAAGGGCATAGGCGTCATCGCCAAGCGTTGGTGTGAGCGCGAAACGGCGGCTAACAACATCAAACTCGAAATTGTTCAGCCGCTGTTCGTACTGCGCCGGATCCACAACACGGAATGAGGCTGAAATGCCCAGCAATTCAAGATTTTTTATGAAGGGTGCTGTTATCCTCTCAAACATTTGGCTGTTTGAGAGGAACTCAAAACTGAAGGGCTTTCCTTCTTTGTCAATGAGTTTTGCGCCCTCCCGCTGCAAGCCAGCCTGCTTGAGCAGCTTGGCCGCCTTTGCAAGATTGCCCCTATCCTGACCAGAGCCATTAGAAACTGGCTGAATATAGGCCTGATCAAAAACTTGTTGTGGCAGCTGATCTTTATAGGGATCAAGCAGCGCCAACTCTGCTACGCTTGGCAATCCCTCTGCCTGCATAGGGGAATTGGCGAAGAAACCCTGCGTGCGCGTGTAGAGACCATAGAAAAGTGCGTTGTTTGACCATTCAAAATCAAAGGCCAGAGAAATCGCCTGCCGCACGCGTGGATCGGAAAACTTGGCAAGACGCGTATTGAAGAACCAACCTTGCGCACCTGCGGGACGATTATCCGGGAAGCTATGGCGCTTGATAGAGCCATTTTTAACAGCGGGAAAATCGTAGCCGGTGGCCCATTTTTGCGAGGAATTTTCCTCTCTGAAGCTTACAGCACCTTTTTTGAAAGCCTCAAAAGCGGCTTGCGACTCGCGGAAGAAATCGATGCGCACCTTGTCAAAGTTGAAGTGGCCACGAACCACTGGCAAGTCTTTTGCCCAGTAGTCTTTTTGCCGATCATACTCAACATACCGGCCCACTTGGTGCGGGCCAACTTTATAAGGCCCGGAAGAGAGCGGCGGCGTCAGCGTTGTGCTCGTAAAGTCGTAGCGGGAATAATAGGCTTTGGAGAAAATCGGTAAGCCGGCCACAATGAGCGGCAGCTGCGGGCTGTGCTTGCCGGTGAAGGCGACGGTAAGCGTATCATCGGCCGGGGCAGTGGCAGAGACAAGTTCTTGCAGCGTTTGACGCAAGATCGGGTGGCCGTGCTCTTTCAACAGGCTAATCGAATAGGCGACATCCTCGGCCCGCAGGAAGGAGCCATCATGAAAGCGGGCCTCTTCTCGCAGTTTAAAAACAAAAAAATTGCCATCATGCGAGACATCGACAGACTTGGCCACAAGGCCATACATGGCGTCCGGTTCGTCGAGTGCTCGAACCATCAGACTGTCAAAGCACATTTCCATGCGCGGCGGCGCATCGCCTTTTAGGATAAAGCTATTGAAACTATTGAAGGTTTGTGGATTTTGATTGAGCTGCCAGCTTGATGCTGTCAACGTGATCTGCCCGCCTTTGGGCGCAGCCGGATTAACATAATTAAACGCTTGAAAGCCTGCTGCATAAGCCAGATCTCCAAAGACGGAGAGGCCATGCACCCTGCCCTGCCCTGCCTGCTTGGCAATTGCGCTAGAGAGAGTTGCCGGTAGCGCCGCGAGACCAAGTCCAGTAGCACCCAGTTTTAAAACCGAGCGACGAGACCAATCGGCCGCTTTGTTTTCTTGGTTCATTCTGCGCGCTCCTTGGCTATTTTCGCGGCCTTTTCCTTGTCAAACCACCAAATAGTCGGGAAGCCGATAGAGTATTGTGGCAGCGGCTGGGGATGGGAGAAGCGATCCCATACGACATAGCGGTCCTCCGGCGAAGTCCAACCGGGGATGACGTAGGAATTCCAGAGCAAGACACGATCGAGCGCGCGGGTGGCGGCCTTTAGTTCCTCGTAGTCTTTTGAAATGATCAACCTTTCAATCAGCTTATCTATGAGAGGGTTTTTGATGCCTGCATAGTTGCTGGACGTGGGTTTTTCAGCGGCGGCGCTGCCCCAGTATTCGCGCTGTTCGTTCCCTGGGCGCAATGATTGAACCCAACCGGTGTAGATCATGTCAAAATCGCGCGCTCTGACACGATTAACATATTGTGAGGTATCCACCGGGCGTAATGTCATTTCAATTCCAAGCCGCGCTAGGGCTGCTTGATAACGCAAACCTATTTTTTCAAACCTATTTCCGTTTAGCAGGTATTCGATGGTCAGAGGTTCACCGGTTTTGGCATGCACGAGCTGATCGCCCTTGCGCACGTAACCTGCTGCCTTTAACAGATCATTGGCTTTACGCAGGTTCTCGCGCAACTGGCGATTGTCCTTTGCCACCGGGTTTTTATAGGGGGTTTGCAGAAGGCCTTCGGGCAGTTCTTCTGCAAACTCGTTCAAGATTGAAAGTTCTTGACCCTTTGGTAGGCCGCGGGCAGAAAGGGCCGTATCGTAATAGTAGCTATCGATCCTTGAGTAGAGGTCAAAGAACAAATCCCGATTAAGGCTTTCAAAATCAAGTGCATAGTTCAACGCCTGCCGTACGCGGCGATCTTGAAACTTTTCCTTACGCAAATTCGGGATAAAGGCGGCCATGAGGCCAGAAGCGTTCGAAGGCTGGGTAAATTCCTGCTTTTTCATCCAGCCCCTTTGAACAGCAGGAATATCGTAGGCTGTGGCCCAAAGCTTTGCTGTCGCTTCTTGGCGGCGATCAATCTGATCACCTTTTAGCGCTTCAAGAGCGACAGTTTCATCCAGAAACACTTCATAGCGAATCTGGTCAAAATTATTGGAGCCGATATTTACATTCAGGTCTTTGCCCCAGTAATCCGCCACCCGTTCATAGGTAATGGAGCGGCCAGCATTTACCTTGCCGATCTTGTAGGGACCGGATCCAAGCGGTGGCTCAAGAGTTGTTTTGGTGATGTCGCGCTGTTCCCCATCGGCGTTCTTGCCTGTCCACCAATGCTTGGGAAGCACCATGACTTGCCCCACGATATTGGGCAATTCGAGATTGTTCTTAGTATCAAACGTGAAGAGCACTTCGCGCTTAGCCGTGGCTTCCGCCTTCACCACGTTCTTGTAGTAGTAGCGGTATCGCGGATTGTTTTCCTTGATGGTGTTGAAAGACCAAACAACATCCTCCGCTGTGATAGGGGTGCCATCGTGCCACTTCGCTTCGGGATTAATGCGGAATTTTACCCATGCGAAATCTTTGGGAAACTGGATGGCTTCTGCTATAAGCCCGTATTCGGTTACGGTTTCGTCCAAGGATTGCACCATGAGCCTCTCGTAGACGAGGCCCAGGCCTGCGGGCGGTGTGCCTTTGCGCAGAATCGGGTTTAGCGTATCAAAGCTGCCAGTGTCGGGCAGCCGAACGAGCCCGCCCTTGGGTGCATCAGGGTTTACATAGTCAAACTGCTTGAACCCCTTAGAGTATTTGGGAGTGCCGATGCTTGTGACAGCGTGTCGCCATGGGGTCGTTTCGTTGGCAGCAATTGCAGAGCAATGCGACAGCGAGATCACCCCCGCGGCAATGGCCATTGATAGTGCGAAAGCTGTCCATTTCATCTGCGGCACAAGTCCCTCCCCTGCGAACTACGGAATAAGTTGTAACAGACCGATCTTATTTAAAAATTACGCCTGACTATTAGCAGCATAAAATACGGCAATATCTAGCCTTTTTAAAAGAGCATCGGATAACTTTTAGTTTAGGACGCGCGCTAATGAATTAAAACCACCTGAAAACACCTCAAAAAGTCAGGTGCAATAGCCAAGGCAAAACGCTGGTCGCAAACCAAAAAGGGCCAGCGAAACGCCGGCCCTCTAATTGCATTAGCAAGTTTTACAGCGCTAGTTAATTGGCGCAGGAGATGCTGAAAGCGAGCGCAGATATGCAAGCAGGGCAGCGCGGTCTTTTGCTTTTTTCATGCCGCCATAGCTCATTGCAGTGCCCGGGATGTGAGCTTTTGGATTCTTGATGAATTCGTCAAGCTGCTCGAATGTCCAAGCAGGATTAGCCGCTGCATACTCTTTCATCGCTGTGGAGTAAGAGAACCCCTCATGCGCCGCAGGCGTGCGGTTTACGATTTCCCAGAGGTTTGGACCGACTTTGTTTTTGCCGCCTTCATCGAAGGAGTGACAAGCCGCGCATTTTTTCGCTTGTTTCTTGCCTTTATCTACTGATGCCGAAGCCAGCAGATCCAACGCAGTTTCTTCAACAGGTGCTTCGCCGCCAGCATCAGCCGGTGCAGATGCATCCGCAACCTCGATCTGGTAACCGCGTTTTTGCTCGCCATGAGGCGCGAAAATTATGTCTGTCAGGATGCCGATGCCCATGAAGGTGACCAAGGCGAACAGGATTGCAGCAGCAATCTTGTTCCATTCAAACGAATCCATGCTGAGTAGCTCCGATGTTTGGCTGGCGTGACGCGACCTTTTGTGGCTGCGTCATTTATTCTCAAGTTCAAATTTGAGGGGAAATTACAGTTAAACTGTGGCTTTTGTCCATAGATTTATTAGGAAATTTGCTAGTTGTTTCGGGTAATCAGCGCAAGACATCCGTTTAGCCAGCCAATCTTACGCGGGGTGCGCACTCTGTTGCAGCTGATTGCAATAGAAGATGGTGAGAAGTGGTTGTGTTTTTCTCTCCTTTCGCTGAGGTTTCTTGCTCCGCGCCACGTGACAACAAAAACATCGTGTAGCAAGCTCATATCGTGCTTATTTCAAAATTCCCATATGCCATTGAATTATAACTGCTTTATTGAAATCAAAGGCACCAGACCTGCAAAATGCCCTAGGGGCGACCTCTAGCTTCCTATTCAGACACTCCCATGTGAGGAGCGCTTGTTGTTGGAATCAGCTTCGCAATCCCTCCAGAATTGGATAAACAGAAGATCTTATCTCAGTTGCAAAGGTTGATTATGTCCGAACAGCGCAAGATTGTGTTTCAAGGTGAGGTTGGTGCAAATTCTCACATGGCCTGTAACAGCGTGTATCCTGACTATCAGGCAATTCCTTGCGCGACATTTGAAGACTGCTTTCAAGCAATGGAAAACGAACGCGCTGATCTGGCAATGATCCCAATCGAAAATTCGGTGGCGGGGCGTGTTGCCGACATTCATCACCTGCTTCCAGGGTCTTCGCTAAAAATCATCGGCGAGTACTTCATGCCCATTCGTTTTCAACTTATGGGTACTAAGGGTGCAAAAATTGATGAGCTCACGCATGTGCAAAGCCATGTTATGGGGCTGGGCCAATGCCGCAAGATCCTGCGAGACAATAATATCCTGCCCGTGATTGGGGCTGACACGGCTGGCTCTGCCCGACAAATCGCAGAGCGCAATGACCCTGCTTGGGGTGCACTGGCACCGGAACTTGCCGCAGATATTTATGGCCTCGACATCCTCGCACAGAATGTGGAGGATGCTGCGCACAACACCACCCGTTTCGTCATTTTGTCCCGTGAGGACAAAAAAGCCGTGAATACCGGGCAAGAAGTGATCACGACGATTGTGTTTCGGGTTCGAAATGTGTCTGCAGCCTTGTACAAGGCTCTCGGTGGTTTCGCGACCAATTCCGTGAACATGACCAAGCTGGAATCCTATCAGCTTGAAGGGCAATTCTTTGCCTCCATGTTTTATGCGGATATCGAGGGACACCCAGAGCAGGCTAATGTGGCTTTGGCTCTAGAGGAATTAGAGTTCTACTCTAGCGAGCTCAATATTTTGGGCGTTTACAACGCCAGCCCATTCAGGGCAAAAATTCGAGAACCCGAGGCCAACCGGGCATTGCGACCAACCCCTGGGCGCTAAGCGCGATCGCCTCCTTGACACGACCTAGGCGTCGGCGTGCTGCGCCCGCCGAGCCAAACGGGAACAGCTAATGTCCGAGTTTACATTTGATGCTCTTTGCATCGGCAATGCGATTACCGATGTGTTCTCTCACGTGGAAGAGGACTTTCTTGCCCAGCAAAACTTAAACAAAGCCTCAATGCGGCTGATTGATACGGAAGAGGCGTTGCGCCTATACGATCTCATGGGCCAGACCACGCGCATATCGGGTGGTAGCGCGGGCAACACTGCGGCGGGCATCGCCTCTCTTGGCGGCAAGCCTGCATTTCTGGGCAAGGTTGCCAATGACGAGATCGGGGAAAACTACGGCCATGACATGCGTGGCACTGGCGTTCACTTCGATACACCTCCGCTACGCGAAGACCTTGGCTCGGGTCGTTCCATGATCCTGATCACGCCGGACGGTGAGCGGACAATGAACACCTACCTTGGTGCTGCGACCAAGCTTTCACCTTTTGATGTGGACAAAGACGTGGTTTCCGGCGCATTTGTAACCTACATGGAAGGCTACCTTTGGGATGAAGAGCTAGCAAAGCAGGCCTTCTTGGAAGCCGCGAAGGTAGCGCATGAGGCCGATCGCATCGTGGCGCTGTCTCTTTCTGATAGCTTTTGTGTTGACCGCTTTCGTCAGGAATTTCTCACCCTATTGCGCGATGGCACCGTGGATTTGCTGTTTGCCAATGAGCATGAATTGAAATCACTTTACGAAACGAGTGATTTGGAAGCTGCGATTGCCAGTGTACGCGAAGACTGTGATCTGACCGCGCTAACTCTCGGCTCCGAAGGCGCTATGGCGATTTCCAGAGAAGAAACCGTGCATGTGCCCGCTACGGAAGTGGCCCAAGTGTCAGACCTTACAGGTGCGGGCGATTTGTTTGCCTCCGGTTTCCTGCTGGCATTGGCAAGAGACAAAAGCTTGAGCGAATGCGCCGAGCTTGGCTGCCTTTGTGCTGGCAATATTATTGAGCATGTGGGCGCGCGCCCAGAAAAACCGCTAAAGCAATTTGCGGAACAAGAAGGCTTCAAGCTGGGCGAATAGCCCCAGCGCGCAAGCCGGATACATGAAAAAGGCGGCCATAGAGCCGCCTTTTGCCGTTTGCACCCCGTCGGACACGAGAGGAGCTGTTAGGCTTTTGCCAAATCTTCAACAGAGAGGATCTTGCCGTTCTCATCGAGACGATAGATCACAGGCTTGCCAGTTGCCAGCTCGCGCTGCAGGATTTCCTCTTCGGAAAGACCTTCCAGCTCCATGATGATGGAGCGCAGAGAGTTACCATGCGCAGCGACGATCACCCGGTTACCTTCCAGAACCTTGGGAAGAATTTCTGCGTTGTAGTAAGGCAGTGTCCGCTCAGCCGTCATTTTCAGGGATTCACCACCTGGAGGTGGCACATCGTAGGAGCGGCGCCAGATGTGCACTTGCTCTTCGCCAAACTGCTGGCGCGCTTCGTCTTTGTTCATGCCAGTCAGATCACCATAGTCACGCTCGTTGAGCTTTTGATCTTTGGTTACTGGCAGGTCTTCTTGGCCAAGCTGTTCTTGGATCAGCTTCAAAGTGTGCTGCGCGCGGGTCAAGTCCGAGGTGAATGCCATATCGAATGACAGGTTCAAATCCTTCAGTTTCTTGCCAGCTGCGGTTGCTTCTTCAACGCCCTGCTCGGTCAAGTCGGGGTTTTTCCAACCGGTAAAGAGGTTCTTCAAATTCCATTCGCTTTGTCCATGACGGACGAGGACCAAAAGGCGTTCCATTTAAACTCTCCTCGGGAGGTTGAGAGGTTTGCTATTAAAGGCCGAGAACATCGGCCATGGAGTATAATCCCGGGTTCTTATCATGGGCCCAGAGGGCCGCTTTGACTGCACCGCGGGCAAAAAGCTGCCTGTCTGAAGCTTTATGCGTAATTTCGATACGCTCACTTTCACTTGCAAACATGACAGTGTGTTCGCCGATAACACTGCCGCCACGCAAAGTGGCAAAACCAATATCACCTCTGGTTCGCTCTCCGGTGATCCCATCGCGGCTGCGCACAGCGCGCTCAGCCAGATCGATTGCACGGCCCGCGGCCGCAGCTTCGCCTAGCATAAGCGCTGTTCCGGATGGCGCATCGACCTTGTGGCGGTGATGCATCTCCAAAACTTCAATATCAAAATCTTCATCCAATGCAGCAGCAGCTTTTTTCACCAAGCTTGCCAGAAGGTTTACTCCTAAACTCATATTGCCGGATTTGACAATGCGGGCTGATGTCGCGGCAGGGCGCAAGGCGTCCGTTTCTGCCTCGCTCATGCCTGTGGTGCCGATAATATGCACAAGACCGCGTTTGGCGGCTTCCTGCGCGAATTGCAGGGTTGCCTGCGGAGCGGTGAAGTCAAGAATCACCTGAGCATTATCAAAAACGGCAGGCAAGTCATCGGTTATTGTCACACCCAAAGGCTGCAATCCGGCAACCACTCCAAGATCCAAACCTAAATGCGGTGAATTTTGGCGTTCCAATCCAGCCACAACTACTGTGCCTTTGGCCTCTGCCGCAGCTTTGACCAAGGCTTGCCCCATGCGGCCGCCTGCACCTACCACAGCGATTTTTAGTTCACTCATGCCCCACACCTCTTCCATATAACAGCGTCGATATAGCAGTTTCACTCAGCAACGAAAAGACTTGGCGGTAACATTGCCGGATCCTTCCGGCATTATGCCTAGCCTTGGTAGGGATCGCCGTTTTTATGGTAGAATTTGTAGGAGCCTTCCGCTTCAAGTTTGGCCACAAGATCGTCGTTCGGGTAGCTCACGGTGTCTGGGCGGCTTCTGTCTCCAATTTCGAGATATAGCACCGGCCTATCAGATTTGTTTACCAATTGATGCGCCTCTCCACCTTTGGGAAACCCAGCACACATGCCAGCACTCAGGACCGTCTCGCACGAAGGTGTACAAAGGGTCGCGCTGCCTTCAATCACATAGACGAACTCATCTTGCTCGCTGTGGCTGTGCATTAACGCCGAGGCGCAGCCGGGCGGAAGCGATGCATAGTTTACGCCAAAGTTGCTCAGGCCAAAGCACTCGCCAATACGCGCGTTTTTTCTGCCCTGCACAGATTTTCGAAAAGCCTCAGGATAACCGGAGCGGCGCTCTTTCAAGCTAACATCACTCATCTGAATGATCTTAATAATTTTCATTAATTGCACCTTTAATCTATCTGGTGAAAACCACAAATTTCTAACAAAAATTCAATTTCCCGCGATATGTATGCAAGTAAATCCGTTGCTATGGACTTTGATCAAGGCACAACAGCATGAACATACCGATCTCCCTCTCTGCTGCGCGGGTACCCTCATCATTTCGCGAAGATATAGAAGGACTGAGGGGCATAGCCGTTCTGTTCGTGGTTCTATTTCACTTCGAGCTTTTTGGCTTTAAGGGCGGATTTATCGGAGTCGATCTCTTTTTTGTTTTGTCTGGTTTTTTGATGACGAAAATCCTATTCTCGTCAAAATTTAACTGGTCTCCTTCTGGCATTGTTGCCTACTACTTAAAACGCTTTTGGCGAATTGCTCCGGCCTACTATTTCGTATTTGTTGCTATTGTCGCTCTCTACTATTTATTGCCGTGGGGGATGGACCTTAGAGCATTTCAGAAATCTGCTATTGCCGCGAGTGCACTTTCCTACAATATACACGCACCATCAGATAGCGGATACTTTGCTACAGACGCCATTCTTAACCCGCTGCAACACCTATGGTCATTAGGAGCTGAGGTTCAATTTTATCTGGTTTGGCCACTAATTTTGTTCTTCCTCCGATCAAGGCCAGTCCGTTATAAAGCGCTCGCATTGGCGTCTGCTGCCGCCGTTTCTTTAATCGCCTGCCAGATACTGGTTTTTAAAGACCCGGAAGTCGCGTACTTTTCTATTTTAACTAGACTATGGCAGTTTGCTGTAGGCGGCATATGCGCAATCATTGTAGCGGAAAAAAAGTCTCTTCAAAGTGATCGGTTAGCAAATTCAGTTTGCTCTGTGTCACTGGCAGTTCTATTTGTGTGTGCTCTAACTTTGGGTGATGAGCATTGGCCATCACTTACCGCACTCGTGCCAGTTATCGCACTAAGTTGTTTGCTGATATTTGGGGCCCAAAACACTTCTTTTGCGGGAATGGTACTTAGCAGTGCCCCCCTGCGGTACTTAGGAAAAATTTCATACAGCCTTTACCTGGTTCACTGGCCGACTGTAGTTTTCACCAATTTAGCGCAAGACAACTTTTTAAATTCCATAGAGATAAGGTCGATTGCGGCCCTAGTTTCCATAGGATTGGCACACATTCTGTTTATCAGTATCGAAGCACCACTGCGCGTGAAGGGTTTACATCTGGATCGTTTAGCCAAGAAGTGTATTCCCATATTCGCTCTAGCTTTCTTTCCCTTTGCAACCGCGTGCCTAGTTTTTTCGCCGCCTGTGCTGCAAATGATCCCAAACGGCGCAAAAATCACTCAGGATCAAAACGAGTATTACTCATTTGAGGAAGAACATTGTAAGGATGGAAAAACACCTGCGGCATGTAACATTGGGGATACCAAATTTAAGCCCAGTTTAATCATTTGGGGTGACTCACATGGAAGAGCTGCAGAGATTGGCCTGCATAGCTTACTTAAAAGTAAGTCTTTGTCGGCAATTGCAGTCACCAAGTCGGCATGCCCACCGATGATTGGACATCGCGATCTAAATACCGAGTGTGCAAAGTTTTACAAGTCGATGGTCGAACCTTACTTACTCAAACCGGAAAGCCCCCAAAAGGTACTCATTGTGTCACGTTGGATGCAAATGCTTTCAGAAGAGGAACTCACAGGCAAAGGGTTCCTCACTTTTGAAGAACTGGGCAAACAGTATAGTGATTTACCTCGACCCTACAATTATCTTGAAAAAACTTTAGATATGCTCCGCGCTCAGGGAAAGCAAGTCATTCTTGCGACACAACCGCCGGAACTCGGTTCCAGTACGCGCTTTACTCAGTGTAGGAGAGCGTTTATGCGTCAGTGGGAGGAAGACTTGGAAGCATGCAATGTCTCACAATCCGATAATATCAACAAGCAATTCGAGATAGATAAGAATCTGAAAATTCTCGCAGAAAGATACGATAATGTGACTTTATTTGACCTGAAACAAGCGTTTTGTACCAATGGCGTTTGCACATTAGCGAGTAAGGATACGCTCTACTTAAACGATGATGACCATCTATCACCATCAGGCGCTCGTTACGCCTTCAAAAGCTTTGTAGATCAGCTTTAGTTAGCTCGAACAGCGACAAAAAAGGCCAGCTCGGGGAGCTGGCCTTTTTCTTTTTAGGAAAAGAAGGTTTAGTCTTCCTTCGGAATTTCCTTACCGGTTTCCTGATCGACCACTTTCATGGAGAGGCGTACTTTACCGCGCTCGTCAAAGCCCATGAGCTTCACGAACACCTTGTCGCCTTCTTTGATCACATCGGTTACCTTCGCCACTTTGCGCGGAGCAAGCTGGGAAATGTGAACCAGACCATCACGCGCGCCGAAGAAGTTTACGAATGCGCCGAAGTCTACAGTTTTAACAACGGTACCTTCGTAGATAACGCCAACTTCTGGTTCTGCTGCGATGGAATTGATCCAGTTCAGTGCCGCTTTAATGGCTTTGCCATCAGAGCTGGCAACTTTCACAGTGCCATCATCTTCGATGTTGATTTTCGCGCCAGTTTTCTCAACGATTTCGCGAATAACTTTACCGCCGGAGCCGATAACTTCACGGATTTTATCAACCGGGATCTGGATGACTTCGATGCGTGGAGCATGTTCGCCAAGCTCGGAGCGGGCTTCAGTGATCGCTTTTGCCATTTCACCAAGGATGTGAACACGGCCACCTTTGGCCTGCTCCAGTGCGACTTTCATGATCTCTTCGGTGATACCGTCGATCTTGATATCCATCTGCAGCGCGGTGATGCCGTTTTCGGAGCCTGCTACCTTGAAGTCCATATCGCCGAGGTGGTCTTCATCACCAAGGATATCGGAGAGAACTGCAAAGCGCTCGCCTTCTTTGATAAGGCCCATGGCAATACCAGCCACCGGCGCTTTCAGAGGCACACCTGCATCCATCAGGGACAGGGACGCACCGCAAACAGACGCCATGGAGGACGAACCGTTAGACTCGGTGATTTCGGAAACCACGCGCAGGGTATACGGGAAATCGTGGTGTGCTGGCAGCATTGGATTTACAGCGCGCCAAGCAAGTTTGCCGTGACCGATTTCACGACGGCCCGGGGAGCCCATGCGGCCTGCTTCACCAACAGAGTATGGAGGGAAGTTGTAGTGCAGCATGAAGGACGCTTTTTTGGTACCTTCCAGCAGATCAATGAACTGCTCGTCTTCACTGGTGCCAAGAGTTGCGACAACCAGACCTTGCGTTTCACCACGGGTGAAGAGCGAGGAGCCGTGCGCACGTGGCAGGATGCCAACTTCAGAAACGATTGAGCGTACAGTGCTCAGATCACGACCATCGATACGCGAACCGGTATCAAGGATACGGCCACGAACGATTTCCGCTTCTGCCTTTTTAAACAGATCTGAGACAACGTTTGCCTCTGGCGCACCTTCTTCACCGGTTACCAGCGCTTCAACCACTTTTGCTTTTACAGCATCAACGGCGTTTTTACGTTCTGTTTTCTGGATGATAGAGTAGGCTGCGCCCAGCTCTTCATTGGCGATCTCTTTAACCTTGGCAAATAGATCGGAGTGATCTGGCAAGTTGAGTTCGCGCGGCTCTTTTGCAGCGGTTTCTGCAAGCTTGATGATTGCGTCGATCACAGGTTGGAATGCCTTGTGGCCAAACATCACCGCGCCCAGCATCACCTCTTCAGAGAGTTCCTGCGCTTCGGACTCCACCATCAAAACAGCGTCGTTGGTACCTGCAACAACAAGATCCAGCTTGGTTTCTTCCATCTGGTCCAGTGTCGGGTTCAAGACGTATTCGTCATTGATGTAGGCAACACGTGCACCGCCGATTGGGCCCATGAATGGCACGCCAGAAATGGTCAGCGCGGCAGAGGATGCAACCATGGCCAGAATGTCTGGAGCGTTTTCCAGATCGTGGCTGAGAACAGTGATAACAACCTGAGTTTCGTTTTTGTAACCATCAACGAACAGCGGGCGAATTGGACGGTCGATCAGACGAGAAGTGAGGGTCTCGTGCTCGGAAGGACGACCTTCGCGTTTGAAAAAGCCGCCAGGAATGCGGCCAGCTGCGTAGGCTTTTTCCTGATAGTTCACGGTAAGCGGGAAGAAATCCTGACCGGGCTTTGCGTCTTTTGCAGAAACAACAGTCGCGAGAACCTTGGTCTCGCCGTAAGTGGCCATAACAGCGCCGTCTGCCTGACGGGCAACCTTACCGGTTTCCAGAACGAGCGGACGCCCGCCCCAATCTACTTCCACGCGATGAATATCAAACATATCTTTTCCTTGGGTTCGCCATCTGGTTGGCCCGAGGGCCCGTCTTGTTGACCAGACGGCCTTGTAACTTGTCTAAGAGGCGCAAGGCGGATCCCCGCGCCGTCGGAGTGGCATTCGGGCCGGTCTCCTATAGGCAAGACAGCGAGTAGCTTGAACTCATTCCAAGCTGCTGGCAATCCTGCCCCAAACAGGCGGCGACCTTTTTATGCTTAGCAGGTCTTGCCGCTGTGCCCACTCCTTGAAACCTGATAGCTTCGCAAGTGAACTCATGCTGCCCGCAAGCTGCAAGCTTAAGAAAAAGCGCGGTGAAGGCCACCGCGCTTAACCGCTCTTAGCGACGGATGCCAAGACGCTTGATCAGGTCTTGGTAGCGTGCTTCGTCTTTGCCTTTAACGTAGTCCAGCAGCTTACGACGCTGGGACACCATTTTCAGAAGGCCACGACGGGAGTGGTTGTCTTTTTTGTGACCTTTGAAGTGCTCAGTCAGAGCAGCGATGCGGTGGGTCAGAACAGCAACTTGTACTTCTGGGGAACCGGTATCGCCTTCTTTGATAGCGAATTCTTTGATCAGCTCAGCTTTTTTTTCAGCTGTAATCGACATCGGATTTTCCTTAGTTTGTGGCGGGAGACCCGCGTATTACAAAACCACTTATTTCAAGCGGGTGCCGCTACAGGCGGCGATTGCGCGCCCCGGCCATGCCAAGATGTCGTCTAGCATGGTCAGGCGAACAAAACTGGCCAGACTACGCGTCTGACGGGCGGAATATGCCGCAATAGGTGGCAAAACACCAGCAGATTCTCGCAGGGAGCCAAATCTAGAGTTTAAACACGCGTTTTGGCTGAAACTTCCCTTTTGACACCTCACCAAAGGCGATCAATTTGCCTGCATGGGTGACATAGATTTCTTCCGGGCCGATTGGCGCATCAGCTCCACGCAAAATAACGGGGTTACCACGCTGAACACGGCTTGCAGCGTCGCCCGTAATCACGACATTGCCCAGTTGATAGAGCGCCGTTTCCACGGGAAGCAGGCAATCCATCAGCTCGCCATTTTCGAGAGGGTCTTCGCTTTCAACATCCGCAGAAATTTCCTGCAAATCTTCCAGTGTCACCATATCTGCTTCACCAAACGGACCCACCAGCAAGCGGCGCAGATCAGTCACATAACCGCATGTGCCCAAGCGCGCACCCAGATCGCGAGCAAGCGCGCGCACATACGTGCCTTTGCCGCATTCGGCTTCGAACACGGCCCGCTGTTCATCTCGAATTTCGACCAAGCAGAGGCGGTGTACTTCAATTGGCCGCTCCGGAATTTCCACTTCCTCGCCCTCTCGCGCCAGATCATAAGCGCGATTGCCATCAATCTTGATGGCGGAGAACGCAGGCGGACGCTGCATGATCGTGCCTTCAAATTCGGGCAGGACCGCAAGAATTTCTGCTTCAGAGGGGCGAGCATCACTGCTGGCGATTACCTCACCTTCCGCATCGTCCGTGTTGGTCTGGGTGCCCCAAGTTACCTCGAAGCGGTAGACTTTATGGCCATCCATAACATAAGGCACGGTTTTGGTTGCCTCACCAAAAGCGATTGGAAGGCAGCCACTTGCCAACGGATCGAGCGTCCCTGCATGACCCACTTTTTCTGGATGGAATATACGCTTCAGCTGGCCGAGTGCATCATTGGAGGTTAGTTTTAGTGGCTTGTCGAGTACAAGCCAGCCATTTACCGGGTAGCGTTTTCTGCGTCGCTGCTGTTGGCGCGCCATGCGTCCTCGCTTTTATTCTTCTTCGTCAGCGGCATCACCGCTGTCAACATCTTGCTGCACGATCGGGTTGGCGAGCAGATTGTTGATGCGATCATCATCATCAAAGCGGGTATCCGCCACGAAGCGTAGATCACAGGAATATTTCATAGTTACACGGCGGGCCACTTGTCCGCGCAGGTATTTGCTGCTGCGTTTCAAACCTGCCAACACCCTGTCAATATCTCCTCCGCCAAGAGGCATCACCAAAACGGTGGCCCAACGCAGGTCTGGTGACATACGCACTTCGGGGATGGTGATAATGACGCCGTCCAAATCCGGATCGGCCAACTGGCCGCGGCTCAAAATATCGGAGAGTTCTTTACGTACAAGCTCCCCCACGCGCAGCTGGCGCTGGGAGGGTTGGCCTGCGAATTCATCGTGAGGTTTTGCCATTTTTCTTATCTCAGCAAAGGCGCCGGCACGGGAACCCCGCACCGGCGCATTATTCTTTAGGTTGACTATCAGCAGATATTAGAGAGAGCGGGCAATCTCTTCTACCTGGAAGCACTCAATCACATCACCAACGCGCATGTCTTTGTAGTTGGTGAAGTTCATGCCGCATTCCACGCCGGATTCAACTTCTTTGACTTCGTCTTTGAAGCGTTTCAGCGTACCAAGCTCACCTTCATGGATAACCACGTTGTCACGCAGCAAGCGAACTTGCGCGCCGCGCTGCACCACACCTTCGGTGACCAGACAACCAGCAACACGACCAATTTTGGTAATGTTGAAGATTTCTTTGATGTCTGCGTAGCCGAGGAACGTCTCGCGGCGCTCTGGTGCCAACATACCGGACATGGTGGATTTCACATCGTCAAGCAGATCGTAGATGACGCTGTAGTAGCGGATCTCGACACCTTCACGGCGCGCAGCTTCCTGCGCCTGCTTATTGGCACGCACGTTAAAGGCCATGATCGGCGCTTTGGAGGCTACTGCCAGAGTGATATCACTCTCGGTGATGCCGCCAACGCCTGAGGCGATTACACGGGCGCCGACTTCGTCGTTACCCAGCTCGTCAAGTGAAGAGGAAATCGCTTCAGCAGAGCCTTGTACGTCGGCCTTAACGATGAGCGCGAAGTCTTTTCGACCGTCTTCTTTGAGGCCTTTCATCATAGCCTCAAGCGACGAACGGGAAGACGCAACGCGCGCAGCCATCTTGTCGCGCAGCTGACGGTGACGATACTCGGAGATCTCGCGGGCACGCGCTTCGGTTTCTACAACTGCCATACGGTCGCCTGCTGCAGGTGTTGCCTGGAAGCCAAGAACCTCAACCGGCTTAGAAGGACCTGCTTCTTTAACCTGCTTACCGTTCTCGTCAAGTAACGCACGCACACGGCCCCATTCGGAACCAGCCACAACAATATCGCCAACGCGCAGCGTACCTTTTTGCACCAGAATGGTAGCAACAGGGCCGCGGCCTTTGTCGAGTTTCGCTTCGATAACAGTACCTTCAGCGACACGATCCGGATTGGCGCGAAGCTCCAGAACTTCCGATTGCAGCAGAACCATCTCGATCAACTTTTCGAGGTTGGTGCCCTGCTTTGCAGAAACTTCAACATCGATCACATCACCGCCCATGCTTTCGACAACGATCTCTTCGCGCAGAAGGTCGTTGCGAACGCGAGATGGATCTGCGCCAGGCTTATCCATTTTGTTGATCGCGATAATGATCGGCACTTCAGCTGCTTTTGCGTGCTGAATGGCTTCACGGGTTTGCGGCATGACACCATCGTCCGCTGCCACAACCAGAATAACGATATCGGTTGCCTTCGCACCACGGGCACGCATTTGGGTAAATGCCGCGTGACCCGGGGTATCGATAAAGGTCACTTTCTGACCGTTCTGCTCTACCTGATAGGCACCGATGTGCTGAGTAATACCGCCAGCTTCGCCAGAGGCCACGTTTGCTTTGCGCAAAGCGTCGAGAAGCGACGTTTTACCGTGATCAACGTGACCCATGATGGTTACGACAGGTGGACGAGACTGCAAGTTGACGTCGTCATCTTGAATATCGAACACACCTTCTTCAACATCAGCCTCGGAAACACGTTTTACGGTGTGGCCCATTTCAACGGCGATGAGTTCAGCGGTATCCGCATCAAGGATATCGTTGATTTTCATCATCTGACCCTGCTTCATCAGCAGTTTGATCACGTCCACTGCACGCTCGGTCATACGGTTAGCCAGTTCCTGAATCGTAATTGCTTCAGGAATGATCACATCACGCATCACTTTTTCGCGCTGGACGGTCTTCTGGCCGGCACGTCTTTCTTTTTCGCGTCGGCGACGCATTGAAGCGAGTGAACGGTTGCGTTCTCCCTCTTCACCGGTTGCGCGGGTGATGGTGAGTTTGTTTGAACGGCGGCGATCATCTGTCGTACGGCCCGGCGTTTTTGCCGGCGCTGCTGGACGTTTGTTCGCAGGCTTTGCGGCTGGCTTCAAGCCACGACGCTGGTTTGCTTCGAGCTCTGGAACTGGAGAAGCTGCTGCTGCGCCAGCTGGTGGACGAGGGCCACCTGGACGAGCACCGCGCGGCGGGCCATCTAGACGCGGCGGCTTGCCATCACGTTGTGGGCGCTGAGCACCTGCACGCGGGCCAGCCGCGCCACCTGGACGCGGACCACGATCACCAGCTCCGCTGCGCGGACCACGATCGCCAGCGCCGGAGCGTGGGCCACGGTCACCTTCACGGCGAGGAGGGCGATCCCCTTGCGGGCGGTCGCCATGCGGACGGCGATTGCCTTGCTGGCCACCTTCGCTACGGCCACGTGCCGGTGCGCGTTGATCCCCACGCGCTTGCACAGGTTTTTCGCTAGCTGGCTTTGCTTCTGCCGGCTTAGCGGCGGCCTCCGCAGCAGCTTTTGCTTTTGCAGCGGCTTCGGCCTCTGCTTTGGCCTTTGCTGCAGCTTCTGCCTCCGCAGCTGCTTTTGCAGCCTCGGCAGCGCGCTGGCGTGCCTGCTCTTCGCGGCGTTTTTCTTCTTCTACACGGCGTTTGGCGTCTTCAACTTCGCGAACCTGCGCGAGTTTCAACGCTTCCAAGCGGGCATCTGCCTCTGCTTTAGAAAGCGTACGACCACCAGCACCGCCATTGCCGCCACCTTGACGACGATCATTGCCGCGGCCATCACCGCGACGATTGCCCTCGCCCTGACGGCGATTGCCGGACTGGCCGCGACGTGGCTCTTGCTTGCGCTCTTGCCGGGCAGGAGCGCCAGATGAGGCGCTTGCAGAACCGCCCGAGGCGCCTTCCTGGCCGGGAACGACGACGCGACGCTTTTTCTTCTCCACGACGACAGCCTTTGACCGGCCATGGGAGAAGCTCTGCTTAACCGTGCTTTTTTCGCCTGAGCCGGATTTCAGCCCAAGCGTTTTGCGTTCTCCGCCAGTTGGTTTGCCGTCTGTGTTCTTGGTATCGCTCATATTGCCTTTAGTCCTGTGCTGCTGCACCCTTTGACTTGGTCATTTAACAAAACAGCGGAGTTTCTCGATAAGTCGCAAGGCGCTGCGCTTGCTTCAAGAAGTTCCTGCCAGCCTGACCATTCAGCAGTGCGGCATGTATCACATTTTCCCGTCCCAATGCCAAACTCATTTGGTCCGAGGTAAACAGACGAACTGCCCCTTGCAGGTTCGCCTTGCCAATTACGCCAGCGGCACGGGCCGCCAATTTCTTTACGCCGTCTTCGGAAGCATCCACGGCGTGTACCAGAGCAATCACGTCTCCCGATGCGAGAGCCGCCTCAACCTTTGTAAAGCCGGTTGTTAGGTTTCCGGCTTTGCGGCTGATGGACATTGCCGACAATGTCCCTTGTTCCAGCAGTTGTTCCAGTTGGTCGGCCAAACCTTCTTCAGCGTTTACCTGCTCCTTAAAGCCCCGGGCGAATACACGGCGCTTTATTGCCTCTTCGACCTTTGATCGGGTGGCTGTAACCCACACTCCCCGACCGGGAAGCACATTCTTCACATCCGCAACAACGGTGGCATCAGGCCCCAAAACAAACCGCACCAGCTCTCCAACCGGCATAGTCTCGCGCGTAACAGCGCAAGTGCGCTCGGTTGGCTCATTCTTCCTTGGCACGGTCTCGTTTACCCGTTTGCTTTTTGTCTTATTCTCGTATCTGGCGGCGCTGACGGGCCTTCCCGTTGCGCGGCGCCATATTGTTGGGCATCGGACACCCGAGGCCCGATGCCATTTATTTTAGGCTTCGGTCTCGTCTGCCCGCATGTCTTGCGCCAATTCTTCGTCGGCGTCAACCATTTCAGCGTTTTCAGCCTCGAATTCGCCTTCTTCTTCAGGCTGTGGCAGATCTGCCTCATCAATCCAGCCAGCAGCAACGCGGGCGGACATGACGATAGCTTCTGCATCTGGACGGGACATATCGAACTTGGAGAGCGCGCCATCAACAGTGATGGTTTCGCCCTTTTTGCGTTCAGTCCAGCCGATGAGGTCATCAGCTGAACACCCTGCAAGATCTTCCAAGGACTTGATTTCGTCCTTACCAAGTGCAACCAGCATTGCTGTTGTCAGGCCCTGAATTTCAAGCAGCTCGTCTGTAACGCCAAGCGCGATGCGCTCTTCGTTCAGCTTTGCTTCTTGCTCTTCCAGATATTCACGCGCACGTGCCTGCAGCTCTTGAGAGGTTTCCTCATCGAAGCCTTCGATAGCGGCGATCTCTTCAATCTCCACGTAGGCGACTTCTTCAATCGAATCGAAACCTTCAGAGGCCAGCAGCTGGCTCACGGTTTCGTCGACATTGAGCGCTTCTTGGAACAGCACCGAGCGCTCTTGGAATTCTTTTTGACGGCGCTCGGATTCTTCCTGCTCGGTCATGATGTCAATGCCCCAGCCAGTAAGCTGTGAGGCAAGGCGCACATTCTGGCCGCGACGACCGATTGCCAGCGATAGCTGGTCGTTTGGCACAACCACTTCGATGCGCTCGGATTCATCATCCAACACAACTTTGGCCACTTCGGCCGGCTGAAGCGCATTCACGATGAAGGTCGCAGCGTCTTCATTCCAAGGAATGATGTCGATTTTTTCGCCTTGCAGCTCACCAACAACCGCCTGAACACGCGAACCGCGCATACCAACACAGGCACCTACCGGATCGATTGAGCTGTCATTCGACAATACCGCAATCTTTGCGCGGGAACCGGGATCGCGCGCCACAGCTTTGATCTGGATAACACCGTCATAGATCTCTGGCACCTCCTGCGTGAACAGCTTTGCCATGAACTGTGGGTGGGTCCGCGATAGGAACACCTGCGGGCCGCGCTGCTCTCGGCGCACATCATGAATGATGGCGCGAATGCGATCACCATTGCGGAAGATTTCACGCGGGATCAATTCATCACGGCGACAGATGGCTTCGCCCTTGCCGGTGTCTACGATAACATTGCCGTATTCAACACGCTTTACAACAGCATTGATGACTTCGCCGATACGATCTTTAAACTCATCATACTGGTGGTCGCGCTCTGCTTCACGTACCTTCTGCACAATGACTTGCTTTGCTGACTGTGCGGCAATGCGGCCAAAATCGAGCGGTGGCAAAACGTCTTCAATATGCTCGCCTAGTTCGATCTGTGGCTGGCGCTCGCGCGCGTCAACCAAAGCGATCTCGGTTGAGTAGTTCTCGACAACTTCGACAACTTCCAACAGGCGGCGCAAGGTGATTTCACCTGTACGCGGATCGATGGTCGCGCTGATCTTTGTCTCGGTTCCATACCGAGAACGTGCCGCTTTCTCGATTGCATCTTCCAACGCACCGATCACAATGGTGCGATCGATTGCCTTTTCGCGGGCAACCGCATCAGCAATCTGCAACAGCTCAAGACGGTTTGCGCTGATAGCCATGTCTCATCCACTCCTTCGTGCGCCCTTTTGATGCAATGTGCGGCGCAGGTCATTTTTATGCATGCAGCGGTTGCTTCTGAGCTGCGCTGCTTATTCGCGTATTTAAGAGAGCCTAGTGATGCAAATAGGTGTCATCGCCCGATGGTTCACCTCGCGCTTCTTTGGCGGCTTTATCAGCCTGAAGCGCAGCGTCAATTAGATCGTCGGTCAGTACCAAGCGGGCGGACCCCATATCCTCTATTGGCAATTCCACCTGATCGGACTGGCCGGTTGCCACATCAGCCAAGCGAATCTTAGCGGACGCACCCTCTGCACCGATAATCTGACCACGGTAGCGCTTACGCCCCGCCTGAGCGACACGCATTTCGATTTTCACCTCGTGCCCGGCCCAGCGCTCAAAGTCGCTGGCACGCACTAGCGGGCGGTCAATGCCGGGGGACGAAACTTCTAAGTGGTAAGCGCCGCTGATCGGATCGTCGACATCGAGCGCAGGGGAGACAGCATTTGAAATAGCTTCACAATCGTCAACAGACATGGTGCCGTCCGGGCGTTCAGCCATAATCTGCAGGGTACAACCATTGTTCCCGTTGACTTGAATGCGGACCAAACGATAGCCCAGATCCTCGACAACAGGCTCAACAATGAGCGCGACACGCGCTTCCAAGCCCTGTTCTTTTATTATTCTTGCTTCCACCAGACCCACGTATAACCTTTCGCCTTGCTATTGCTCACATGCAACAGCTTTTGTTACGGCTCAAGTTTGGGTTACTGTCAGGCTGGGTTTACATATTCACCTAACAAAAAAGAGCGGGTCCCGAGGGCCCACTCTCCGAATGCTCCAACGAGCCGATAGAGATTTGATGGCTCCACTATATAGGAGCGGGAGCAGAATGCAACAAAAAATACAAAGCCGCGTTTGCGCCTCACTCTCTCGCAGCTCCTCGCGCTTTAACTCCCTACCTTTTGCAGTACAAAAGCGCGAGGCATTGCAAATCACACTAGCCGCGACGGAAAGTCAGGTAGCGCCCGATGCGGCCCTCACGTATCGCTTTGCGTTCATAGCGAGTGCCGGGCCAATTCGACCACGGTGTGCGCCAATCTTCTGCGCACTTCGCAGTCCATTCGAAATCCGGGTGCTCGCGGCAATGCTGCAACGTCCAATCTACGTAAGTGTCGATATCACTTGCGAAGCGATATTCACCGCCCGGCTTAAGGGCCCGTGCAATACGGCTCAGGTTTTGCTGATTTACAAAACGCCGCTTCCAGTGCTTTTTCTTCGGCCATGGGTCAGGGTAAAGTTGATAAACCACATCAAATTGCCCTGCAGGAAGCCAATCCAGCAGCTTGGTCGCATCATCATCATAGATAAGCGCATTTTGCAAACCTGCGTCGTGGACGTTTGCTATGCCTTTAACCAAACCACCCTGAAAAGGTTCGACGCCGATAAAGCCGATATTCGGGCTTTCTTTCGCTCGGTGAATGAAATGCTCGCTGCCACCAAACCCGATTTCCAAATACACCTTCTCTACTGGCGCATTGAATAGGCTGCGCAGGTCTTTCGGCGCTGGCCCTTCCAGATCGAAAGTTATGGTTGGGAAGAATTCTTCCAACAAGCTGGTTTGGCGGGTGCTGAGGGGCTTGCCGACACGGCGGCCAAAGAAAGAGCCCTTATAGTATTCCGTCATGGTATTTGTCAGAGCTGGCCACCGATGGCGGCCAGCGCATCCTTTTGCAACTTACGCGTAAACTTTTTCTACCGCATCGCGCAGGGCATGAACCAGATCCAACCGCTCCCATGAGAAGCCACCATCTTCCTCAGCTTCACGACCAAAGTGGCCATAGGCTGCGGTGCGGGCATAGATTGGCCGGTTTAGCTGCAAGTGCTCACGGATCCCTCGCGGGGTCAGCGACATCACTTCGCGCACAGCGGATTCGACTTGTGCTGCTTCTACACGACCAGTGCCATGCAGATCAACAAAGATCGACTGTGGCTCTGGAATGCCGATGGCGTAAGAAAGCTGAATGGTGCAGCGATCAGCCAAATCAGCAGCGACAACGTTCTTCGCCAGATAGCGGGCCGCATAAGCCGCAGAGCGATCGACCTTGGTCGGATCTTTGCCCGAGAACGCGCCGCCGCCATGCGGGGCAGCTCCACCATACGTATCGACAATGATCTTGCGGCCGGTCAGCCCGCAGTCACCATCAGGCCCGCCAATGACGAATTTCCCTGTCGGATTAATGTGCCAGATGGTGTCATCGCGAATCCAGTCTGCAGGTAGCGCTGCGCGGATGTATGGCTCGACCACTTCCCGAACATCTTGCGAGCTTATGTTCTCGTCAAGATGCTGCGTGGAGAGCACGATTGAGGACACTGCAACAGGGCGCCCATTTTCGTAACGGACAGAAACCTGACTTTTCGCATCTGGACCCAGAACCGGTTCGCGTCCAGATTTGCGCGCTTCAGCCAAGAGACGCAAGATTTTGTGTGAATAGAGAATAGGTGCCGGCATCAGCTCCGGCGTTTCACGGCAAGCATAACCGAACATTATGCCCTGATCGCCTGCGCCCTCTTCCTTGTCATCGCCAGCATCAACGCCTTGCGCGATATCAACAGACTGGTCATGCAAGAGCACTTCAACATCCATATCCTGCCAGTTGAAGCCATCTTGCGCATAGCCGATATCTTTTACCGCCATGCGCGCAAGGTGAGAGATATATTCTTTGGTGATATGGGCCGGGCCGCGCGTTTCACCCGCAATCACCAAACGGTTGGTGGTGGCGAGGGTTTCGCAGGCCACTCGAGCCTCGGGCATTTCTTTCAGAAATGCATCTACGATACTATCAGAGATCCGGTCACAAACTTTGTCCGGATGCCCCTCCGAGACGGACTCGGAGGTAAACAGGTATGTCTGACGAGCCATTGGCAAGCGTCCTTCTGGGAAGATAAAAGTACAAAGCGGTGATCATGAGCACCGCTTCGCGTACATCAAACAATCTTTCGCAGAAAGGTCAAGCCCAAACCCTGATTGCATAGGGGCCCTGATTACTTAGGGGCTTGGATCTAGTCTCCATCGCCCGCGATAGCACGCACCAAATCAACGATCTTTTTACGGACCTGTGGATCCTCGATACGCACAAACGCCTTATTCAGAGCAAGGCCATCGGAGGACGACAAGAAATCAACCACATAGCTGGTTTGTGAATTGTCACTCATACCCGGGCGTTCGTCAGGCCCGCCGGGTGCATCCTCGAAGAAGAAAGCGACAGGAACCTTGAGAATTGTCGCAATGTGTTGCAAGCGACTGGCCCCAATACGGTTTGTGCCTTTTTCGTATTTCTGGATTTGCTGAAAGGTAATTCCGAGGCTTTCGCCAAGTTTTTCCTGACTCATTCCTAACATCATGCGACGCAACCTTACGCGGCTGCCAACATGGATATCGATGGGATTAGGTGCTTTTTTACTGGGCATTTTCAGCGGCCCTCTTGTTCTCGTGTTGTGCTTTGCCAGATGACAAAGGGGGTTACCGTTGATTACTTTGATGTGATGATACAGTGCCGCAGCAATCTATACCACTAGGGTTTTTCAGAGCTTATCACCTCTTCGTGAAGAGAGATGTAATTCCGATCACCTGTGAACAATTGTTTGCGCTTAATTGCCTTTATAAATTGGCAAATCCTGTCCCGTCAATCAAGACGTGTAGGTAACACTCGACCCAATACCAGATATAGACTTATGAAAACTAGAAGCAGAAACAAAAAATTGTAATTACCGTACCGGGCATATAGCGTCGGTTGATGTATTGAAGATAGATTACCGACAATTGTTTCTGATAAGTTCATTGGAATTTCTGACGATATAATTCCATTAGCATCAATTATCGCAGAAATACCAGTATTCGCCGCGCGCACCATGGGCACACCTTGCTCTACGGCACGTAGTCTTGCCTGTGCCAAATGCTGAGCAGGGCCGACACTAGCGCCAAACCACGCATCATTTGTTGTGTTAACTAACAGCTGAGGGCGCGACTCAAGCGCCATCATTGTTTGCGGGAAAATCGCTTCGTAGCAAACCAATGGCTGCGCCAGCCAGCCGTTCGGCAGGCCGAGCGTTTTATACTCTTGTCCTGCGGTAAAGTCGGAAGGGGCATTGACCAGCTTTTCAATACCAAGGCGGCTAAGCAGGTTATGGAAAGGCAAGAACTCCCCGAACGGGACGAGGCGCACCTTATCATAGCTTTGCAAAATCGCCCCATCGCCATTGAGAGTATAAACACTGTTAAAGAAGCGCGTGGTTCCATCGCTGACATCAGCGCGTAGCGCACCAGTCATAAGATATGCGTTTTCGTGCAATACATCGCCAATTGCCGCCTGCGCATCTGGTGTGCGGGCCAGCAAAAAGGGAAAGGCGGATTCCGGCCAAACCACAAGCGTTTTTGCCTGCCTATCAAGAGAAGCGAGCGCTGCTTTTGTCTGCTTTAAATAGCCGGGTAGCAACTTGTCTCGATTTTCCGGTTTCCACTTGTCCGTCTGCGCGATATTCGGCTGCACAACGACGACCTTAAGCTCTTGGGCGAGCTTGCCTGTTTGCTGAAGATGCCAAAACCCAAAACCCCAAAGCGAGAACAACGAAACAACTGAGAGAGTTAGGACTGCACGCGCCTGCCCTTTATTATCGCTTATCAACACAGCCGGGGTGGCACAGACAAACGCAGCCACCAGCGATTGTCCAAAAACGCCAAAAACCGATGCGGATTGCAACAAATAGACGTTGTTGGAAAACGAAAGGCCGATCAAGTTCCAAGGGAAGCCGGTAAATGCGTAGGCTCGCACAAAGTCGCTCAGCGCCAAGGCAATTGCGAGCAACAGCACCCGCCTCGGCCCTTGTCGCCAGAGCGGGGCAACGAGCGCCGAAATTGCTGCGGAAAGGGTTGCCAAAACCGCCGGCAAGCCAAGCACTGCAAAGGGTATCATCCAGGCGTATTTACTGGCCTCAATCAGAAACGCCTCGGCAATCCACCACATACCGGCGATGAAAAAGCCTAGGTAAAACCACCAGAGCGTGAAAAAAAAGCTAGAATACCGCGCCCAAACACCTGTCCGCTCGACAACAACCGACGTATCGAGAAGAAGAACCAGTACAGGCAGACTAAGAAAAAGAACAGGCCATGCGCCAAACGGAGGCATAGCGCAAGAAGCGAAAGCTCCGGCAAACAGCGAAAGAATAAATCGCCGCCACCCCCAAGACAGCAAGAAAGGTTGAGCGACCCGCTCTGCCAAGTGTTGCACAACGCTCATCAATCCCCCTTGGCCGTGCGGCCGAATTTACCTTCGCGCTCTTACCCGAACGTCCTTGTGGTCGTTATTCAGCTGCTTCTATGCGCCGAATGCGGCCACGCTGATCAGCACGGCGGCGATACATCCGCAAACGCTTAATGCGTCGCGGATCAGCATCCACTACCTCAAACTCAAAGCCCGGCAGCTTGCGATTTGAAATCAACTCTCCGCGCACGGGCACGCGATCCAGTATAGTGAAGAGAAGGCCACCAAGCGTATCGACATCTTCCGCCTCTTCCCCGGCGTTGAAGTCAACGCCCAGCTCTTTATGCAGATCTTCCAGTTCGATGCGAGGATCAACAATCCAAACCCCTTCGCTAGCAGGCTGGATCATTTCTTCTTCGTCTTTGTCGTGCTCATCTTCAATGTTGCCGACAACAGTTTCGACAATATCCTCTAGCGAAACGAGACCATCTGTGCCACCATACTCATCAATGACGAGTGCCATTTGCACACGCGTGACCTGCATGCGCTTCATCAGGTCAAGCGATGACATGGAAGGGGGAACAAAGTGCAAGGGGCGCACGAGGCCCGTTTTGCCTAATGGCTTGGTGAGGTCAACACAGGAAAAATCAAGCGCATCTTCTGCGCGCAGGTTCCGTTTGGCGCCCTCGTCCTCTGCTGGTTGCTCCGATTTTTTCTGATTTTTCGCAGCTTCTCTTGCAAAGAAGGACATCAAATCCTTGATGTGCACCATGCCGCGCGGATCGTCCAAATTATCATGGAACACCGGCATGCGTGAATGGCCCGATGCTTGGAACAACGCCAGCACATGGCCAAGACTGGCCTCGTCCTCAACGGCTTCGATATCCGCGCGCGGGATCATCACGTCTTCAACACGAGATTCACGCAGCTCTAGGATATTTGTCAGCAGTTCTTTTTCAGCTGCGGAGAAAACGGCATCGGGGCCAGCCTCAACCCGCGCCAGTTCAACTTGTAGATCTGCGCGTAGGGAGGCGCTGCCATTACGGCGCGCAAAGCGGAAAGGGTTCAGCCATTGCCAAAAACCTGTGGCTTGTTTTGCTTTGGCCGGCTGTTGCTGTGGGTCTTCCGTAGCAGAGCCTTGTTTTGCCGAGTTTGCCGGCAAGGGGTCGATCGCGGTTTCGGAGGCTTCGCCCCCATTGCTACTTCGCGGTTCGGTGTCGTTCATTTGGTTCCTGTTGTCCCGGCGATTACGCAGCCGAGTTAATCATCTGCCACAAGGGGCGCATCTTTATAGGGGTCTGGAATACCTAGGGCCGCAAGAATTTTGCGCTCTTCGCCTTCCATTTCTTCAGCTTCTTCACTGATCTGGTGATCATAACCGAAAAGGTGAAGAGTTCCATGAACAATTAAATGGGTCAAATGGTGCGAAAATGGAGTGTCCAGCTCGGCCGCTTCACGCTCGACGGTTTCGCGGGCGATGACAATATCGCCCAAAAGGGGACCATAGGGCAAGTACTCGCCTTCGTCTCCGGGAAAGGAGAGGACATTTGTCGGCTTGTTTTTACCACGCCACTGGTTGTTCAGTTTTTGCACGGCGTTATCATTGGTAAAAACCAATGAAATTTCGGAGTTTGCTGCATATTCCAAGCTGGAGATTGCAACAGCCTTATCGATAGCCGCTCGGGCAAGCTTGTCCAGCTCATCCGCACCCGGCCAGTTTTCGTCCTCGATAAGAATATCCAGGTGAATTGGAGGAGTTTGCATTTTATTCCTGCACTGCTCCAGCCACCTGCGTTTGCGCCGCAAGCAACGCTGCCGCCTTTCGCTCTTCTTCGTCGCGCTCTCGGCGACGCTCCGCGCGTCGGCGACCTTCCTCATCATACGCATGGACGATCCGCGCAACCAGCTCGTGTCGGACCACGTCGCTTTCTGTAAAGTCGACACGCGCAACACCTTCAACTCCGGTGAGGATTTTCAGCGCCTCTCGCAGACCTGACATTTGCCCGGGCGGCAAGTCCACCTGTGAAGGGTCGCCTGTGATAATCATCTTGGAGTTTTCGCCAAGGCGGGTCAGAAACATTTTCATCTGCATAGATGTGGTGTTCTGCGCCTCATCAAGGATGACAACCGCGTTGGACAAAGTCCGTCCGCGCATAAATGCGAGCGGGGCAACCTCGATCATACCGCTATCAAGGCCGCGCTCCAACTTTTCTGGCGAGAGCATCTCGTTCAGACCATCGTAGAGCGGTCGCAAGTAGGGGTCGACCTTGTCTTTCATATCGCCGGGCAGAAAGCCGAGGCGTTCGCCAGCTTCTACCGCCGGGCGCGAGAGGATCATACGGTCAATCTCGCCACGCTCCAGCAGCGCAGCAGCGTAAGCTACTGCGAGAAATGTCTTACCCGTTCCTGCAGGACCAACGCCAAAGGTGAGATCTGCGCGATCCATCGCACGGATATAGGCATCCTGTGCTGCTGTACGGGCGATGAGGGTTTTGCGACGCGTGGCGATCTGAGCGAAGGCCATGCGCGATTTGGTTTCCATGGTGGGCAAGGTCAGTTGACGCTCTGAAGCCTCTGCCATGCGGATAGCACCTGCGACATCAGCAGGCAGAACCTCGCGCCCCTTTTGCAAGCTGGCGTAAAGGGATTCCAGTGCCAGTTTGGCTTGCTCACAGCCTTGCTTATGGCCACGGATAGTGACCTGATTTCCCCTTGCAACAGCCTCAACACCGAGCTGCTGCTCGATTAACGCCAAATTCTGATCAAACTGGCCGAACAGATCGCCAATCAAACGATTGTCATCAAAGGCCAGAACCACATGCATTAAATCGGATGCGGCCACTGGCTGGGTTTCGCCTGTGCGTTTCGCGGCGTTGGTGGGGTTAGGCTTCAAACAAGACCTCCGTGTGGGCGATGAGCTGCGTTTGCTGAGCGTATCATGCGCCTAAACGAGCTCGCCTTCCAGACTATTTGCACCTGCGGCTACAACTTTTACAGAGGCGATTTCGCCAAACAGCTGCGCTGGTGCCGCAACATGCACGGGTTGCAGCCATGGGGAGCGACCCGCCATCTGCCCTTCTTGGCGCCCCTGCTTCTCAAAGAGAACGTCAATGGTTTTGCCAACAAGCGAGGCGTTAAAATCTTTTTGCTGTTGGGAAAGCAACCCCTGCAGCGCAGCGAGACGCTCGGATTTGACTGCTTCTTCGACTTGATCTTCCATCAGTGCGCCGGGGGTACCCGGACGGGGGCTAAATTTAAAAGAGAAGGCCGAGCCGTATTTTACACGTTCGATCAAATCCATGGTATCGGCAAAATCTTGGTCGGTTTCACCGGGGAAGCCGACGATAAAATCACCAGACAGCGCGATATCCGGGCGCGCTTCGCGGATGCGGTCCAGCAAACGGAAGTAATCATCGCGCGTGTGCTTGCGATTCATGGCTTTCAGCACGCTATCGGCACCAGACTGCACCGGCAGGTGCAGGTATGGCATAAGAATATCCAGATCGCGGTGAGCTGCGATCAACGCATCATCCATATCGCGTGGGTGAGATGTGGTGTAGCGAAGGCGATCAATGCCATCGATCTTCGCAAGCTCGAACAACAACTCGCCAAGACCCCATTCGCGGCCATCAGAGCCTGCACCGTGCCAGCCATTCACATTTTGCCCCAGCAATGTCACTTCGCGCACGCCAGCGGCGGCCAAGCGCTTGGTTTCCGAAACGATCTGCTCAACAGAACGGGAGACTTCCGCACCACGGGTGTAAGGCACAACACAGAAAGTGCAGAACTTGTCACACCCCTCTTGCACGGTAACAAAAGCCGTCACCCCGCGCTTGCGTACCGCCTCCTTGGACGGTGTTGCGAGATGCTTGAACTTCTCCTGGATGTCGAATTCAGTTTCAACAACCTTGGAGCCGTTAGAGGCGCGGTTCAGCAGTTCGGGCAGGCGGTGATAGCTTTGCGGGCCGACAACGAGATCTACAACCGGCGCACGGCGGGAAATCTCCGCGCCTTCCGCCTGCGCAACACAGCCTGCGACGGAAACCATCATCTGCTTGCCGTCTTTGGCTTTGTCTTCTTTCAGCTTACGAATGCGACCAAGCTCGGAATAAACCTTCTCCGCAGCCTTCTCACGAATATGGCAGGTGTTCAGGATAACAAGATCCGCTTCTTCCATATTCTGCGTCGGGGCATAACCATCGGTCGTCAGGGCGTCATTCATCCGGTCGGAATCGTAAACATTCATCTGGCAGCCATACGTCTTGATAAAGACCTTACGGGTTGCCTCTGGCGCTTTGGTATCAGCGCTGTTTTCCTGATTGGTTTCGGTGGTTGCGAAGTTATCCATGTATCCCTCGGGGCTGCCTTTCCGGCACCCGCCTGCATTCGTTTGGCGCGCTCTTAATGGCGCAAGTCATCTGTTGTGGGCAGCTTTAGCGTGTTTTTGCGCTGTTGAGAAGTATTGTTTCTTGCAGTCTACTTCTGGAATTCGGCAATTTCGAGCCCGTCCGGCTCGACGAGAGTGCCTGCAAGTGCCGCCGCGGTCATTTCTCTGACCTGCCCTTCCAAGCGGCCAGTAAGCTCTTTGCGGTTTACCGACTGGTTAAGAGCGATTGGTAAACCCCAAGTCAATTCAACATCTAGGCCACCTTCCTTGATGATATTCCAAAGGTGACCAGCGAGCTCCATATCACCATACCATGCGACATGCGAACGCCAAAAGCGACCGATGGGTATACCGTGTAGTTTTGTATAAGCGATGGAAAGTGGTTGCACAAAAACCTGAGCTGGCTCGTCATCGCTCTTCCCGGCACCCATGGCCTGATGCACAGCGCCAACAAGTGCGGAGCGAAACGGCAAGACTTCGTTGCCATTTGAAGACGTGCCTTCAGCGAACAATACCATTGCATCGCCACTGGCCATCCGTCGGGCGATTTGATTTGCCACCTTGCCAGTCTCGCTTCGCCGTTGACGGTTGACGAATACGGTTCGCTGCAGCTTTGCGAACAAGCCAAAAATAGGCCAGCCCGAGACTTCCTGTTTGGCAATAAAGCTCAAAGGGCCTGTGCAGCCAAGCGTGACAATATCAAGCCACGACGCGTGATTAGCGGTCACTAGGAGAGGCCGGTCCGCCGCCATTTTGCCATGCTGGATCACACGCATGCCCAACAAGCGGTGGGCAATGCGGTGCCAGAAGTATGGCAAATTACGTTGCATGGGGAGATTTAATTTGACGGCTAACCACTGCGGCGGGATAAGCACCAGTGTGATCACAGTCAGGGCCAGTATAACTGTAAGCGCTCTGAGTGTGGCCATGCTCGAACTAATCCCCTTCGGTTAGTGGCACGCCGTAGAGCTCCAGCCGGTGATCCACCAGCTTAAAGCCTAGTTTGCGCGCGACTTCTTCCTGTATTTTTTCAATCTCTTCCGAGCGGAATTCAATAACCTTGCCACTACGCAGATCGATCAGGTGGTCGTGGTGTTCTTCTGAGACCGTCTCATATCGGGATCTGCCATCACGAAAATCATGGCGCTCGATGATGCCTGCATCTTCAAAAAGCTTTACCGTTCGGTATACTGTCGATATTGAAATTTTCGGATCAATATCTGCCGCACGGCGATACAGCTCTTCCACGTCTGGATGATCTATCGCGGCCTCGATCACGCCTGCTATAACCCGGCGCTGCTCGGTCATGCGCATGCCCTTTTTTACGCAAAGCTCTATGAGTGACAGATCTGGTTGAGAACTCATTCGATTTTATACCTTTGAAAACCTTAGCCTAGGCGGTCGGGTCACTTACCGGAGGTCGCAGCGCATAACAAGTGCCGTCCCTGCCCCTTCGCTGGCGGCGTAGTAGCCTTTTCGTTCCCCAATTTGTTTGAAACCCAGCTTTTTGTAAAGAGCAACCGCAGGGGTATTCGCATCATCCACCTCTAGAAAGAGTGTTTCCGCCCGATCGGCTTGTAACTGAAAAATAGCGGCGTCCATTAACTGCCTGCCTATGCCGCGCCCTTGCTTGCTTGGCAGAACAGCCACAGTTAACACCTCTGCCTCACCAACGATGTTTCGAATAATGACAAAGCCAACGAGCTCTGGCGGCATCAATACCTGCGGCTGCCATGCAGCCAAAGCAAACGTCCCCTTTTGTGGCAGGATTCCACGCAGTTCTGCACTGTTCCAGTTATGGCTAAAGCAGGCGGCGTGCGCTTTAGCCATTGCAGGAATGTCTTCTTCGCTTACAGAACGAATAACAGGAGGCTTTGAAAACAGGCCCAATAGCTTCATTGCCGTTTGACCTTGCCCTTGCTGCCAGGGATTGCATCAGGCGGACGCAGATATAACGGCGCTGGTTTATGCTGCTGCAGCGGCGCTGCGGCGCCTACAAGCGCGAGGGCGCCAATGTCAGCATATTCTGCGCCGGTCAGAACGTTCTCTCGAGCAATCCCCGCCTCGCTCGCAAGGGCTTGGGCAGCAGAGCCTGCCAACAACATTTGGGGTGAAAGTTGGGAGGCCAGTTCCGACACTGTTGCCACAGATGGCTCACAAAGCGGCTCAGGGATTTCGCCAGCGGAGATCGAGAAGCTTTGCGTATAGACCTCATCCCGCCGGGCATCTAACGCCACCAAGAGCTGGGAAGACCCTGCTGTATGGTCGTTGCTTTCGGCAAGGGCGGTTGTGGCTTGATGTGCAATTCCTTGCAGTGTTCCGACAGAAATCAAGGGGCACTGCAACACAAGGCCAAAACCACGTGCGATGGAAAGGCCAACCCGCAAACCGGTGAAGCTGCCCGGCCCGACATTAACGGCTATGCGGTCCAGCTCATTAAAAGAGACCGAGGCTTCCGCCATGACATCGGCGACCATCGCCATAATGTGCTCGGCATGGCCGCGGCCGATATTCGCGGATTGCTTATGCAGCAACGCCGGCTCGCTGTCTGTCACCAGAACAGCAGCAGCGCATGCACTTAAGGCGGTGTCGATCGCAAGTAGCTTCATGAATTAGCAATAGCTTTGCTGGGGCGCGCTGTCGAGCAAGCAATTCGTGGTAGAGCGGGCCGAGCTGCCCGCTTTACATTCCTGACAGTGCACACAGTAATCGTTTGTTATTATGTGGCTTTATAGTCTACATCTGACGAACTTCTTGCACTTCCGGGATGAAGTGCCGCATCAGATTCTGGATGCCGTGGCTAAGCGTTGCCGTGGATGACGGACAACCGGCACACGCGCCGCGCATTGTCAGATAGACTATGCCCTCTTTATAGCCACGAAAGGTGATATCGCCGCCATCTTGCGCCACAGCCGGACGCACGCGGGTTTCCAGCAATTCTTTGATTGTAGCGACGATTTCCTTGTCGCTTTCTTCAAAGAATTCTTCACCCAAATCACTATCGCCGGTGCCCTCCCCCTCAAGAATCGGGGCACCAGACATAAAGTGCTCCATAATCGCCCCAAGGATGGCCGGGCGCATATGCTGCCAGTCGGTTTCGTCTTTGGTGACGGTGATGAAGTCATGACCGAAAAAGATGCCCTGCACGCCATCGATCGCAAACAGGTGTTGCGCCAACGGCGAAACTGCAGCTTCCTCTTTGCTTCGAAAATCAAGCGTACCCTCTGCCAGAACGATACGGCCGGGCAGGAATTTCAGCGTTGATGGGTTCGGCGTCGCTTCTGTTTGGATAAACATGGGTACATCCGTTTTTGGTTTTGCATGGGCGGCTTTGGGCCGGTTCTACTGCTTTTGTCTTGCTTCGTAAATAGGGCGGCGCAATTGCCTGCACCCGCCCCTAGCTTTCTGCTTAAGCCAGCGCCTCAAGCGCGTCATCATCCAGATTGCCGGGCACAATTGTAACCGGAATCGGGAAAGTGCCGGAAGAGCGTCCTGCGATCGAAGAAACCAGAGGCCCCGGGCCATCCTTGGCCGTGCCCGCTGCGAGTACCAGAATTGCGATGTCCGCATCGGTCTCGATCAACTCGACAATCTCTTCCGAGCGGTTGCCCTCACGGATGACCAGCTCTGGCTCCGTTCTCGCGGCGGTGCGCACCACTTGCGCTGCCTTAGCTAGTGTTTGCTCAGCCGTTTCACGGGCTTCTGCGCGCATGATGTCTTCGACCCCCAGCCAATGCTGAAAATTTCCCGGCGCAATGACGTATAACAGCAGCAGAGCGCCGCCTGTACGAGCGGCACGCTTTGCTGCATAGATCAGCGCGCGATCACATTCCGGGGTGTCATCCACCACAACCATGAACTTACGGCGGTGGCCTTCTTCATTGCTTCTGCGGATTGCTACCATGAAATGCTCTGCTTGTTGTTGCCCCTTGCAAGCCCCGTTACGGGCTGGCTCAAAACCATTGAGCCAACAACCATTATCAAGGCCTTGCCTGAGTTTTGCAACCTAGAGGATAAACTGCGATAGATCGACGTTCTTTGCTAATTCGCCAATATTCTTGCGAACATGCTCCGCATCAATCACCAGCGTTTCCCCCGATTTATCAGGGGCCGTGAAAGAGATTTCATCAAGAATGCGTTCCATCACCGTTTGTAGGCGGCGCGCGCCAATATTCTCAATTGTCGAGTTTAGATCAACCGAGATTGCAGCGATTTCATCAATCGCATCATCTGTAAATTCCAGTGAGACGCCTTCTGTCCCCATCAAGGCCACGTATTGTTTTATGAGACTGGCCTCGGTGTCCTTCAGTATCTGGCGGAAATCATCTTTGGTTAGCGCGCGCAGCTCCACGCGGATTGGCAGTCGGCCTTGCAGCTCTGGCAGCAAATCGGATGGCTTTGCTACATGGAAGGCACCAGAAGCGATGAATAGAATATGATCGGTTTTAACAGGACCATGCTTTGTTGATACCACTGTGCCTTCAATCAAGGGAAGCAGATCTCGTTGCACGCCTTCGCGAGAAACATCGCCGTGGCGACCTTCCTTAGCGCAAATCTTGTCGATTTCATCCAAGAATACAATGCCAGAGTTTTCTACCAGCGAGATGGCTTCCTGAACAACTATCTCTTCATCCAGCAGCTTGTCACTTTCTTCCGCCAATAAGATGCGGTGGCTTTCCTTGACTGTCGTTTTCTTCGACTTTGTCTGCCCGCCAAAAGCTTTACCGAGCATATCGGAGAGGTTCATCACGCCGACGCTGCCACCCGGCATTCCTGGCATATCAAAACTTGGCATTTGAGGTTGAGCTTGCACCTGTATCTCAATCTCACGAGTGTCAAGCTCGCCTTCGCGCAGTTTTTTGCGGAAAGTATCGCGTGTGGTCGGGCTAGCATTTTCGCCGACCAACGCATCAAGGACGCGCTCCTCTGCCGCTACATGAGCCTTCGCCTCGACCTCTTTGCGCATTTTTTCACGAACAAGCGTTATGCCGGTCTCAACAAGATCACGGATGATCTGCTCTACATCGCGGCCAACGTAGCCAACCTCGGTAAATTTGGTCGCCTCTACCTTGGTAAAAGGCGCATTTGCAAGCTTGGCAAGGCGACGAGAGATCTCTGTTTTACCAACACCGGTCGGGCCGATCATGAGGATGTTTTTCGGCATCACCTCCTCACGCAGGCCCTCGTCAAGCTGCTGCCGACGCCAGCGATTGCGTAAAGCTATGGCCACGGCACGCTTCGCATCGTTCTGGCCAATGATAAAGCGATCTAACTCGGATACGATCTCACGCGGGGAAAAGTTCGTCATTGTGGTACTTTCTTAATACTCAAGATAGATTGACAGGCGCGCTTAAGCTGCGCTCTCGTCATCCAGACTCTCAACTGTGATGTTTTCGTTTGTATATACGCAGATTTCTGCGGCAACAGCCATGGATTTGCGGCAGATGGTCTCTGCATCATAATCAGTGTCAGCCAAGGCACGGGCTGCGGCTAGCGCATAATTGCCACCAGAACCGATGCCCATGATACCGTTTTCCGGCTCCAGCACATCGCCGGTTCCGGTTAAAACCAGCGAGTGCTTGCTGTCGGCAACAAGCATCATAGCTTCTAGACGGCGCAGGTAGCGATCTGTTCGCCAGTCTTTTGCTAATTCCACACACGCGCGCATGAGCTGGTTTGGATACTGTTCCAACTTGGCTTCAAGACGCTCGAAAAGCGTAAAGGCATCTGCTGTAGCCCCAGCAAAGCCTGCGATCACTTTTCCGCCCGCTAGGGGGCGCACTTTACGCGCACTGCCCTTGATGACGGTTGGCCCGAGCGAAACCTGGCCATCGCCCGCGATGACCACCTTGCCAGCTTTGCGCACTGTCAAGATGGTTGTGCCGTGCCATTGTTGCGGTTCTTGCCGTTCGCTCATGTTCGATCCCATCGTTTGGCTCTTCATTCAAAAAGAGCTGATTGTTTTTGGCGTGGGATCATATGTAGGTGCCTCGACTAAATTTTGCAAAGGGCGGCTGCAAAACTATTGTCTCAAAATGCTTGCGCGCCCTCCACTTTCTTATGCAAGCGCCTGATATTGTGCCTCTTTATAGAGTCGATCTACCAGCGCTTGTGCCCGTGCGCCAACGGAAGCGGAGGCCAAGTTGCCATGAACATCAAAGGCACTCGCCGCCCCACCAACAGAGACCATTTCTGGCAGGACTAGCGCACCCAAGCCAACTTCTAACACCGAACGCAACTGAATCAGGCCACGCATTCCACCCAAGGCACCGGGGGACACCGCACCAATTGCGTATACTCCTGTGGAGAATACGCTTTTTCCATCAGGACGGTGTCTGGAAACCCAATCTAACGTGTTTTTTAGCAAAGGAGTGAATGAGGCATTGTATTCTGGGCTCGCAATGAACACGCCGTGATTTGCCTGAAAATGCGCGTGAAGCTGTAGGGCGGCTTTTGGTAGTCCCTCTTCGGCTTCAAGATCCCCATTATACAGCGGCAGCGGATAGTCTACGAGATTAAGATGCGTTACCTCCGCGCCCTTTTGCGCAGCCAATTTAACCATCAAAGCGGCAAGCTGAGTGTTATAAGATTGTGTCCGTGTCGAGCCTGATATGACCAGAATTTTTGCTGTATTCACTGCATGTATTCCTTTCTTTGCTTTCTCTAAAAATCCACACCCTTGCAGGCGGCAGGTTCTTCACCACCCAGCCGCTGGTTTCAACGGTGTATCCCTTTGGTTTGCGCTGTAAAGGCGAAGAGACCGAGTAAGAAAACTGAATAAAGGGCGCGCCGGGGCGCATTAGTGCAAAGCACTGATGCAAGCATTTCAAACGGCGGTACATCGGCTGGGAAATGAGCGGCAAGCTTGAAACAACAGCACTGAGCGAGCCTCTTGCAACTTTGGGCAAGCTTGCATGGAGATTATAGGCATCCCCTTGCACAAAGTTCACGCCCGCATAGCGCTTGTGCAGCGTGGGCAGAAAATCCGCATTGTATTCAAGAGAGATGAGGTTTTGGCGGAGAATACCGGCTTTTAGAATTGCTTTGGTAACCGGGCCTGTGCCTGGCCCCAGTTCCAATACCTTTGCCTCACGGTCCTTCGGGATATACGAGGCCATTTTATCAGCTAGATCAGGCCCTGAAGCGGCGACAGCGCCGGTGCGCAGAGGCGCCTCGGCCCAAGCACGCAAAAGCCGCGTATCATCGCCGATTTTTTTAATTACAGATTTGGCGCCAAATTGATTCCGAGAAAACATCAAATCCTCCGGCGTAATCACCAATACTTAGTGAAGATAAGGAGCGCGCCGGAGGATTTAAACCGTTAGGCCTTCAAGTTGTCCAAGAATTCTTTTGCTCTTGCAAAAAAACCGGAGGATTCCGGATGGTTTTCACCTGAAGATTCTTCTTCAAATTCTGCAAGAAGCTCTCTTTGACGCTTGGTCAGGTTGGTTGGCGTCTCGACAACAACTTGAATATACATATCCCCATGCTGGCTCGAGCGCATGACAGGCATGCCTTTGCCACGCAAGCGGAATTGCTTGCCCGTTTGTGTGCCTTCTGGAACCGTGACGCGCGCAGTCGAACCTTCCAGGTCAGGCACTTCAAACCTGCCACCAAGTGTTGCCGTGGTCATTGAAATGGGCACACGGCAATAGATGTCCGAGCCATCTCGCTGGAAGAATTCATGCGGGCGGATAGACAGGAAGATGTAAAGATCGCCCGATGGGCCACCGCGCAGTCCAGCCTCCCCTTCACCGGTTAGGCGAATGCGGGTTCCATCCTCGATGCCTGCCGGGATGTTGACCGAAAGGCTGCGATCCTTGGTGGTGCGGCCTGTGCCGCCGCAGCAATCGCAAGGATCGGAGATGATTTCACCACGGCCCTGACAAGTCGGGCATGTCCGCTCCATGGTGAAGAAGCCTTGTGCCGCACGCACGCGGCCAACACCGCCACAGGTTGGACAGGTGGACGGGCTGGTTCCCGGTTTAGCGCCAGAGCCATCACACTTTTCACAGGAGATCGTGGTCGGCACTTCTATCTCAACAGATTTGCCAAGATAGGCTTCTTCCAAAGAAATTTCGAGGTTATAGCGCAGATCTGCTCCGCGCTCGCGGCCAGAAGAGCGACGACCGCCACCACCGCCGCCGAAGAATTCATCAAAAATATCCGACATTGCCGAGGCAAAGTCATGCCCGCCATGGCCCTGACCGCCACCGAAACCGCCATTTTCAAAGGCTGCATGCCCGTATCGATCATAGGCAGCGCGCTTTTGTGCGTCTTTCAAGGTGTCGTAGGCTTCGTTTACTTCTTTAAAGCGGGTTTCAGCCTCTGCATCATCCGGATTTCTATCGGGATGGTACTTCATGGCCATCTTGCGATAGGCACTTTTCAGAGCTTTTGCGTCGACCTCCCGTGCCACTCCCAGCACTTCATAATAGTCGCGTTTAGACATTAGCTTTTAGCTCCACAGACTTGCGTCCTGTTAATCGGGCGTTTGCCTGATAGGCGGGAATTGAAAGATGTTAGCACCAATATGCGCGTGTAAAAGCGGTGCTAACCTTTCGTCCCATTTTCATGCTTGGGTGTTTGCTGCGGGCCTGAATTGCAGCTCGACTTATTCTGTTCGCCGAATTTCAGCCCGTTCCCCACCGTGCTGTTTACCGAAGATAAGCAAGGGCGCGTATCCCGATGATACGCGCCCCGGTATGCTTACTTCTTGTCGTCTTTGACTTCTTCAAAGTCTGCATCAACGATATCGTCAGCAGGCTTTGGTTCGTCATCGCCTTCTTCCTCGCCTTCCGCAGCTTGGTACATTGCTTCACCAAGCTTCATGGAGACTTCTGCAAGGCTCTGGGTTTTTTCCTTGATGTCCTCAAGGTCTTCCCCTTCAAGGGCGGTTTTCAAGGCTGCCAGAGCTGCTTCGATAGCCGCCTGATCTTCATCACCAACCTTTTCGCCGTACTCTTTCAAAGACTTTTCGGTAGAGTGGTGCAGCGCTTCACCCTGGTTTTTCGCTTCAACCAGCTCTTTACGCTGTTTGTCTTCTTCCGCATGCGACTCAGCGTCTTTCACCATCTGCTCGATGTCGGCGTCGGACAGACCACCAGATGCCTGAATTCGGATCTGCTGTTCTTTGCCGGTGCCTTTGTCTTTTGCAGACACGTTCACGATGCCGTTTGCATCAATGTCGAAAGACACTTCAATCTGCGGCACACCGCGCGGTGCTGGCGGGATGTCTTCCAGATTGAACTGGCCAAGAATTTTGTTGTCCGCTGCCATTTCGCGCTCACCTTGGAACACGCGGATGGTTACTGCAGACTGGTTGTCCTCAGCCGTGGAGAACACCTGAGATTTCTTCGTTGGGATGGTGGTGTTGCGATCGATCAAGCGGGTAAACACGCCGCCGAGAGTTTCAATACCCAAGGAAAGCGGGGTTACATCAAGCAGCAGCACATCTTTAACGTCGCCCTGAAGCACGCCTGCCTGAATGGCAGCGCCCATAGCCACAACTTCATCCGGGTTTACGCCTTTGTGCGGCTCTTTTCCGAAGAATTGCTTAACTACTTCCTGCACTTTCGGCATGCGGGTCATACCGCCAACCAGCACAACTTCGTCCAGCTCGCCAGCTGCCAAACCGGCATCTTTCAAGGCGGCTTTCATCGGCGCCACTGTACGCTGGACCAGATCATCCACCAGTTGCTCAAACTTTGCGCGGGTCAGCTTCAACGTCAGGTGCTTTGGACCAGACGCATCGGCGGTTATAAACGGCAGGTTGATTTCCGTTTGGGACGCGGAGGACAGCTCGATCTTGGCTTTTTCTGCAGCCTCTTTCAGGCGCTGAAGAGCCAGCTTATCGTTCTTAAGGTCAATGCCCTGCTCTTTTTTGAACTCACCGGCGAGGTAATCCACCAAGCGCATGTCAAAGTCTTCACCACCGAGGAAGGTATCACCATTGGTGGACTTAACTTCGAATACGCCATCACCGATTTCAAGAATGGACACATCGAACGTACCGCCACCAAGGTCGTAAACCGCGATGGTTTTACCGTCATTTTTGTCCATGCCATAGGCAAGAGCAGCGGCAGTTGGTTCGTTGATGATGCGCAGAACTTCAAGACCAGCGATTTTACCGGCGTCTTTGGTCGCCTGACGCTGTGCATCGTTGAAGTATGCTGGAACAGTAATCACGGCCTGAGTGACAGTCTCACCGAGGAAGGATTCAGCTGTTTCCTTCATCTTTTGTAGGATGAAAGCAGAAATTTGAGATGGAGAGTATTTTTCGCCACTCGCCTCGACCCAAGCATCGCCATTGTCTGCTTTAACGATGTTGTATGGCACCAGACCCTTGTCTTTTTCCACGGTAGGATCGCTAAAGCGACGACCGATCAAGCGCTTAACAGCGAAAAGGGTATCTGTTGGATTGGTTACAGCCTGACGCTTTGCTGGCTGGCCTACCAGGCGCTCGCCATCATCAGAAAAAGCAACCATAGATGGGGTGGTGCGTGCACCCTCTGCATTTTCAATAACTTTAGAATCTTTGCCGTCCATTACAGACACGCAAGAGTTTGTTGTACCGAGGTCGATACCGATGACTTTTGCCATTTTTACTTTTCTCCTTTCGGCAGACCGACCGAACCCTGACGGCGTTCGGATGAGTCAGATCTGTTGCCTGACCGGTCCCCTTCGCAATGCTCGTTGAAAAGAGTGTTGTATATGCTCAGATCAACTTTCAAAAAGCTATATAGGTGGGGGCCACAGGCCTCGCAAGATGTGACGATAATTTATTCCTAGAGAAATAACCGGAAGGTTGAGATGAGGGGGGTGAAATGCGCTTTCCTTTGGAAAACCTGTTAAACAAACGATAAATAGCAAGAAATGGACATGCAATGGCGCGCGAATTCCAATGGCCGCAAGGCCTTCTGCATTTGCCTGAGTATTTTGACCTTGAGCAACAACAGCGATTGCTTTTAGAAATTCGAGGTATCGTCGCGCAGGCGCCACTCTTTCAACCGGTGATGCCGCGCAGTGGCCGGCCGTTTTCTGTCAAGATGAGCAATTGTGGCCGGCTTGGCTGGGTGTCAGACCGAGCTGGATATCGTTATCAACCCACACACCCTGAAACGGGCCTAGCTTGGCCAACAATCCCACAAATATTGCTAGACCTTTGGAGGGAATATGCCCCAGACGACCTAGTTGCGGAAGCTTGCCTAATCAACTTTTACAGCATGAACGCCAAAATGGGGTTACATCAGGATAGGGATGAACACGATTTCCGCGCCCCGGTGATTTCCGTGAGTTTGGGAGACAGCGCTCTGTTTCGCGTTGGAGGGCAGAGCCGCAGTGGGGCAACTGGGTCTTTAAAGCTGCAATCCGGTGATGTTGTGGTACTTGGCGGGGAGGCCCGCACCTGCTTCCACGGCATTGACCGCATCTATGCCGGAAGCAGTCGGTTATTGGCGCAGCAGGGGCGCCTTAATCTGACAATTCGGCACGTTGGGGAGCCTGCACCGGTCATTAAGAGGTAGTGGGAGCTGTTTTGAGAGTTTCGAAATAGGAGGTGATACCACCGGTCAGAAAGGCAACTGACTGATCAACAACCATGTCAAAATGCTCATCTTCCATAATTGGCTGTTCACGCTCGGCAAACATCAATAGCACTTCCATCGACACGCTGTTTAAAATCAACATCAAGTACTTAATATCGAAGCTTGTAAGCTTCTCAACTCCGCAGTTCTTCGCTATGTAATTTAGCATCTTCAAGATTGGGGCAGGGGGGCTCCACTTTCCAAACACTTTTCTGGCAACACTTGGGTCAGACAAAACGTGGCGGAACAAGATAATAAACGGAAGCACCTCACCACTTTGGCGAGATACACCCTGCACAACCAGCGGCTCAACATAAGCGCGAAGAATTTCGTGATTCTGCGGCATTCGACCACCTGCCTCCAAAGCGTGCAGGCGCTGCGCCCGCATGTCTGTAAGAACACATAACCGATTAAACAAGATTTGCTTGATCAACTCTTCTTTTGAACCGAAATGGTAATTGATCGCCGCAACGTTCGCACCAGCTCGATCTGTTATCATTCTTACAGAAGTAGATGCCACTCCACGTTCGGACAGCAGCTGCTCTGCGGCCATTAGCAAGCGCTCTCTTGTCCCGCTATTAGAGTCGCTCATTTTTACCTCAATTTTTATTTAATTTTCACTTCTCTTTACTATCAACACACCTATCTATTGCGCGAATTATTTAGCAATTGCAACCTACTATAGTATTTACCGTAGAGATAGCTGGAATAATAAGTGTATTTGATCTTGAAATTGTAAAATTGGTATAAAATGGCAAATACAATCAGTGGAAATATTTTAAATAGTTACCGACAGGCAAAATATTTTTTCAAAATTTTACAACATAGAACCATGATATATTAGACTGTTTGCAAATATTTGATATTTTTACTCGTAATCATCCAAGTTCACCCGATTAAGGGCAAATAATCATTTCGTTATACACGAAATTTCGAAACTAGATGTACATCCGCGCTGCAATTGCGACGAGAGCGGCGGCAGCAACCCAGAGCGCTACGCGGCCAGAACGGGTATGTTGCGCTTCGGCTTTGCCAATCGCCTCTGCTGTCGACTGATCGAAGCGCAGGCCGTTTTGCACCATACTCTCCATCTCTTCAGAGAGGCGCCCCGCTCTTTCGGCCAAAATGGGCAGGCTTGTGGCCATTTTCCCTAGTACGCCAGCAGCTTGCCCCAAATCCTGCAATCGACCGAGAGGGCCGAGATTTCGCTCAATCCAGCCGCGAACAACAGGATCTGCCGTCTTCCACATGTCCAGATGCGGGTTTAGAGAGCGCGCCACCCCTTCAACGACAACCATGTTCTTTTGCAACATAATCAGTTGAGTTTGGGTGTGCATATCAAAAAGCTCTGTCACCTCAAATAGCTGAGTGAGCAAGCGCGCCATGGATATTTCGCTGGCATCGTGCCCGTGAATTGGCTCCCCAATCGCGCGAATAGCTTGCGCAAAGATGTCCGTATCTTGATGGGAAGGCACATAGCCTGCTTCAAAGTGCACCTCTGCCACACGGCGATAGTTGCGCGTGATAAAGCCATACAGGATTTCAGCAAGGAAACGCCGCTCGGCAAGGCTGAGGCGGCCTGTGATACCAAAATCAACCGCGACGAGGGTCCCATCATCTTTCACAAACAGGTTGCCCTGATGCATATCTGCATGAAAGAAGCCGTCGCGTACGGCATGACGCAAGAAACTCTGTATGACGCGATCGCCAAGCTCGGGCAGATCATGCCCTGCGGCTTCGATAGCAGCAACGTCAGACAGTTTGACGCCCTCTACCCAGTCCATTGTCAGGACGGCTTTGGCTGTGCGCGGCCAATCTACTGCTGGGACTTCAAAGCCTTCGTCGTCCTTGGTGTTTTCTGCCATTTCCGAAAGAGCCGCCGCCTCCATCCGGAAATCCATCTCCAGCTTCACCGAGGCTGCAAGCGTATCCACAACGGCGACAGGCCGCAAACGGCGCGCAGCGGGGTCCACAGCTTCAACGAGCCGCGCCGCCAGATAGAAGCTTTGCAAATCTTTCTCAAAGCGGCGGGCCACACCCGGGCGCAGTACTTTCACCGCAACCGGCTTTTCTTCGCCATCTTTGCTTAGAACAGCGGCCTTATGCACTTGTGCAATTGATGCGGCAGCGATTGGCTCACCAAAAGAAGCGAACAGCTCACCCACTGGCTGGCCCAGCTGCTCTTCAATGGTTTTGATCGCGATTTCCTGTCCGAAAGCTGGGACATTATCCTGTAGCTCTGATAGCTCTTTAGCGGCTTCCTTACCGACAACGTCAGGACGGGTTGCCAAGAACTGGCCGAGCTTGATGTAGGAGGGGCCAAGACGATTGAGCGCAATCGTTAGCCGGGCGGCAGCAGCCCGTTTTTCTACTCCGCGACGTTCTAACAAGCGGGCAAGGCCGATGACAAAGCGCGGCCCGGCCGGAAGCTCCGGTAACACCACAAGACCAAACACACCCTCACGCGCCATAACCATACCAGCGCGAACGAGTCTCAGTAGCGGCAGAATAGAAGAGATCATCTTAGCCTAGATTTTCCAACCAGAGTGCAGAGCGGCGATCCCGCCAGTGTAGTTACGGTAAGTCACACGCGAGAAGCCTGCATCGCGGATCATTTTGGCGAAGCGTTCCTGAGTTGGGAATTTACGGATTGATTCCACCAAGTAGGAGTAGGGGTCGCCGTCACCGGTTACCGCTTTGCCAATATGCGGAATAGCGTGGAAGGAAAACAGATCATAAACCTTATCAAGCGCAGGCACATCTACCTCAGAGAACTCAAGGCACATAAAGCGGCCACCGCGCTTTAGCACCCGATGCGCTTCGCTTAGCGCTTTTTCGATCTGAGGGACGTTGCGAATACCAAATGCGATTGTATAGGCGTCAAAATGCTTATCGGGAAAAGGGAGTTCCTCTGCATTGCCCTGCGTAAACTCGATATGCTCTGCAAGGCCCGCTTTTGCAGCTCGTTCTTTGCCAACGCCCAGCATGGAACCATTGATGTCGCACACGATTGAATTCACCGAACGCTTGGAGCGCTCCACAACGCGGGTGGCGATATCGCCTGTTCCGCCGGCAACATCCAGATGCAACCAAGGGCGCGCAGCCTCTTTGGGCGGGTTCAACGAGGATACCATGGCGTTCTTCCAAACGCGGTGCATGCCGCCGGACATGAGGTCGTTCATCAGGTCATAGCGATCTGCCACCTTGTGGAAAACATCATCGACCAGAACCTGTTTTTCGCCCTCTCCAACTTTGGTAAAGCCAAAGCTCACCGCCATTTCTGAAGGATCTGAAACCGAACTCTTGGAGAGACTGTTAGATTCACGCGCCATTTGCCTAAAAACTCCGTTTGCCGCGGCAACATAGTACAGGATAATTTAAATCGCTATGATTGAAGCGTAAGTTGTGCAGATTACTGCCAGCATAACACAGATATATGTGAGAGAATGCCCGAGCTTCCAGAGGTAGAAACCGTAAGGCGCGGTCTGGCGCCAACACTTGAGAGTGGCCGAATACTGCGCGTCGAACTGCGCCGCGCGGATCTGCGCTTTCCATTTCCCGATGGATTTGCAGCACAACTCGAAGGCGCGACAATCACCAGCTTGGCGCGGCGGGCAAAGTATCTCCAAGCGGATACGGATCGCGGCGATGTGCTGGTGATGCATCTTGGTATGTCGGGCTCCTTTCGGGTTCTGGAGGGCGCCGAAGAGACCGTCGCGCCGTTCCATGGGGCTGTTGGCCGCAAACCAAAGCACGATCATGTGGTGCTGCACATACAGGCCGATAAAGGGCAGGGCGCGCGGGCACGTGTGGTTTACAATGATCCGCGCCGCTTCGGGTTTATGGATCTGATAAAACGCAGTGAACTTGAAGCCCACCCATACTTCGTGCAGATGGGGGTGGAGCCGCTTGGCAACGCATTGGATGGGGCGCTGCTGCAAGAGCTGTTTGCGGGGCGCAAAACACCCCTTAAGGCCGCATTATTAAATCAGAGATTTATCGCTGGCCTTGGCAACATATACGTTTGCGAGGCGCTTTGGCGCGCCGGGCTTAGCCCCTTTGCTAGTGCGAACAGCATTTGCGGCGATAGCACAGCGGCGCAGATAACGCGCAATTCCCTTGCTCGGCATATTAAAGAGGTTCTGCAAGAGGCCGTGGCCGCAGGTGGCTCTACCTTGAAAGACCATGCAAGCACAGATGGTTCGCTTGGCTATTTTCAGCATCGCTTCGCTGTTTATGGCCGGGAAGGCGATCCTTGCCTCGCCAAGAACTGCAAGGATAAGATCAACCGAGAGGTCCAGTCCGGCCGCTCAACCTTCTTTTGCCCAAGTTGCCAACCGCGCTAGGGCCCAGTGATATTCTGCGGGCTGCATAGCTGGCCTGCATAGCTGGCGCTGGTCAACGCCAAGTTGCATCTCTAACTTTCTGTTATTGCTGCTGGTCGCGCTGATTTGTCACGCAATGCTAAATTGCCTAGGGTGCACAATAGAAGCTTGTTGCTTGGCGTGACTATTTGCAGAAGTTGCCGACCAAGGCGTAACCCCCGCGAGGAGTATTCCTAATGAAAATTGGTGTTGTTGGAGTTGGAGCTGTTGGCAGTACCGCAGCCTATGCCTTTGTTTTAAACGGGGTAGGGCATGAAATTGTATTAACCGACTACAACCCGAAGCTAGCTATCGCGCAGGCCGAAGATATTCGCCATGCAACGCCGTTTTCAAAACCCATAACTGTTCGTGCGGGTGGCTATGAGGATTTGAAGGATGCAAAGGTCGTCGTTATTGCCGCAGGCGTGGGGCAAAAGCCGGGCGAAACGCGCATTGACCTGCTCTCTCGCAATGCCGCCGTATACGCTTCCATCATTCCCGAAGTTTTGCGCAATGCCCCCGATGCTATCTTGCTGATAGCTACCAACCCGGTTGACATCATGACCAAGGTAGCGACGGAAATTTCCGGCCTGCCCTCCTCACGGGTGATTGGCTCTGGCACCGTGCTTGATACCGCACGTTTTCGCACATTGCTGGGCATGCATCTGGGTATTTCTCCAACCTCTGTGCATGCGGATGTTATGGGCGAGCATGGCGATAGTGAAGTGCTGGTTTGGTCTGGGGCACGAGCCGGAAACACGCCACTGGCAGAGTTTGCGGATCAGGTGGGAAAACCGATCACGGAAGAAGTGCGCCAGCGCATTGATATTGGCGTGCGCCGCGCGGCCTATTCAATCATCGAAGGCAAGGGTGCAACCAATTTTGGCATTGGTGGCGGACTCTCTCGCATCGTTCGGGCGATCATAAACAACGAGCATGCTGTGATCAGCCTTTCCACAGTGAGCGAAGAGATTCTTGGCATTCGCAATGTGGCGCTATCTGTTCCACGTGTTGTTGGCGCAAATGGGATAGAAGCAACGCTGTTTCCAACGCTTTCCTCTGATGAAGCAACACAGCTGCGTTCCAGTGCGGAATCTCTGGAACAAGCGGCACAGGAAGTGCTGAGCAAGCATAAATTCTGAGCAGCGGCAGTTGTTAGCTCAGCGGCGTTATATTTTTTGTCGCGCCGCTTCTTAAAACAAATGCATCTCCCTTGGCTTTTGGCCGGTTTTGGCCTAGGGAAGGGCCTGCGAATTCTAATTGCGGCCGAGAGGCCGACTGGTCCGCCACTCAAGAGCGGGCATGACAAGGTGCGAAGCGCGGAGAAACATTGATGACACAGGCAGATATTGGCCTTATCGGACTTGGGGTGATGGGGGCAAACCTTGCTCTCAATATCGCAGAAAACGGCTACAAGGTTGCTGTTTTCAACCGCACCGCAGAAAAAACCAAAGCGTTCATGGAGAATGCGGCGCATCTGAAAGATCGGTTCATTGCCTGCTACTCTCTGGAAGAGCTGGTGGCGAACATCAAGGCGCCACGCCCTATCATCATGATGGTGATGGCCGGAGACCCGGTAGATCAGCAAATTGCTGCTCTGAAGCCTTTCCTGGCAGATGGTGATATCCTGATTGACGCTGGCAACAGTGATTTTCATGACAGCAACCGCCGCTATCGCGAGCTGGCCGATACGCCATTCACCTTTGTTGGTATGGGCGTTTCCGGCGGCGCGGAGGGCGCGCGTCATGGGCCATCTATCATGGTTGGCGCATCTGAAGCGGCTTATGGCCGCATTGAGCCTATCCTCACCGCGATTTCTGCAAAGCACAATGATGAGCCTTGCTGCGCGCTGATGGGGCCTGAAGGCGCAGGCCATTTTGTGAAGACCCTGCACAACGGCATTGAATATGCCGATATGCAAATGATCGCAGAGATCCACGAGGTTATGAGCAAGTGTCTTGGCCTTACAATTGCCGAGCAGGCGCAGGTCTTCAAAAAGTGGAATGAAGGGCCGCTTGCTTCCTACCTTATCGAAATCACTGCAAGCGTGATGGATGTGGTTGATGCAGAAAGCGGCAAGCCAATTCTTGAGGTTATTCTTGATACTGCTGGGCAAAAGGGCACCGGACGCTGGTCTGCTGTTGAGGCGCACAAGCTTGGCGTACCTGCCACCGGCATCGATGCGGCTGTAGCAGCACGCTGCATCTCCGCTGGACGGGCGCTGCGCCAGGAAATTGCGAAAATCTATCCGCAGGATGGTGCCGCGCTGAGCTTTGCCGATAAGCAAGCGGGCATTGATGCTTGTGAGCGGGCGATGATTGCCGGCAAAATCGCGGCTTATGCCGAGGGTTTTGCCGTGCTTGCTGCCGGTTCCGCCGAATATGGCTGGGAACTGCCGATGGGCGACATTGCACGTATCTGGCGTCAAGGTTGCATCATTCGCTCACGCTTCCTGGATGAGATTGCCTCTGCTTATGATGCCGATCCTGCCTTGAAGTCACTCTATCTGGCTCCAACCATTGCCGAGCGCATGAAAGATGCAGTGCCGGGCCTGCGCGAAGTGCTGTGCAAGGCGATTATGAGCGGGGTTCCAACTCCGGGCCTATCGGCCGCGATGGGCTCGTTCGATATGGTGCGCCAGCAACGCACCGCCGCCTATGTGGTTCAGGGTCAGCGTGACTTTTTCGGCCAGCACGGCTTTGAGCGCACGGACAAGGAAGGCTCAGGCTTTCACGGTCCATGGCCTGCTGGCGGCGCTTAATGCTTTTTGGTGGCGCTAAGCCTATGCTGCAATTGCGCGCCTACCTAGCCCGCAGAAAGGCCACGCTTGAGTCTTTGTAGACGCAAGTATACAATACAGGTGTAGGTACCCAGCGGTGCCTACACTTTTTTGTTTCTTTAGCCGGTTTTGGGGCGTAGGCTGCCCAAGAAATTAACTTCAGGTGGAATTGCTGTGTCTACGACCTCTCCCAATGGCGCTGAAATATACAAAATGCTTGTTAAGGCAATTGAAGCGCGCGAGTTGAAGCCAGGAAATCGGCTACGAGAGGCAGAGCTTGCAGAGCGCTTTGGCGTGTCACGCACGCCGATCCGCGAAGGGCTAAAGCGATTGGAAGCCCAAGGACTGGCCGTGCATGAGCCAAACCGCGGCATGGTAATTCCAAGCCTCGATCACAACCAGATTAGCGAGCTCTACTTTCTCCGGGAAGTGCTGGAGGGAACAGCAGGACGCTTGGCAGCGCAGCATGCTTCTGACGCAGAGATTGAAATACTGCAAGAGCTCTTGGCACAAGATCAGGCGAACCTTGCTGATGCCAAAATGCTGATCCGTACCAACCGCGAATTCCACCGTCGGCTCTACCTTGCCTCTCACAACCGGTATTTGGTGGAGCAAATCGACCATATGCGCCTCTCGCTGCTGTTGCTAGCTGGAACCACCCTAACCGATGATGACCGCCGCCGCGTAGCAATTGAAGAACACGCGGAAATCGTTGACGCCATTGCCAAGCGTGATTGTGAGCGCGCGGACCGTGCAGCGCGGCATCACATCGCAGAGGCGCATAAAGCGCGGCTAAAGTTTTTCTTTTAGGCGCCCTATCAATTCTCCCGTAGAATTTTGCTTTTGCACGCCTTTGATGTGGCGCATCACAAAAACGTCATCTGGTCCGCTTAGATGTTCATATGAACTTCTGCGTAGGGCCCTAAGATGGATGAGCAACAGCTTTCCGAGCGTCAACACAGCATTCTCAACCTGATAAAGGCACAAGGCTTTATCGGGATTGATGCACTTGCGCAAAATTTTGGCCTAACTACTCAGACAATCCGGCGCGATGTCAACCGCTTAAGCTCGCTTGGTCTGCTCCGTCGGGTACATGGTGGGGTGGAGCCCGCTGTTACTCCTCACAACATTGCCTATTCAGCTCGCCGCATTCTACAAAGGCGCGCTAAATCCCGCATTGCGCAGCGAGTCGCGGCGGCTATTCCTAATGGTTCTAGTCTCGCGTTTTCAATTGGCACCACGCCGACGATGGTAGCCAGTGCTTTAGAGCAGCATGAAGGATTACGTGTCTACACGAACAATCTGAACGTAGCCACAGAAGCGCTCAAAAACCCGACAACCGCTGTTACCATCGCCGGGGGGCAATTGCGCCACGGCGACATGGACATTCTTGGCCTAAAGGCCGAAGACTTTTTTGATCGCTATAAGGTTGATATCGGTATCTTTGGTGTAGCTGGCGTGGATGGTGATGGCACGCTGTTAGACTTTCATGAGGAGGAGGTTGCCGCCCGACAAGCCATCCTCCGCAATTGCCGGAAGTCTTTTCTTGTCGTCGATTCCAGTAAGTTTGGCAGACAGGCGCATGTGCGCGGAGGATTCTTGCAAGACGTCAGCGTGATAGCCACGGAGGTGATGCCAGACCGCCCCTATCGGCAACTGCTGGAGGCAAGCGCAGCGCAGGTATTGCTCTGCCCGTGATACGGGTTGGCAAGGGTGCAATCTCACCAACCCGCTTCACGCAGAAAACTGCGTATGGAGTGCCCATTTGTTGCAACAGGCTCTGAAGAGGTATTGTAGCCTCTGATGGATTTCAAGCATACCCAAGCAAATTTGCAGGCTTGATTTGCAGTTTGCATTTATACAACCTGTTCGCTAGTTAATAAGCCAGCAGGCTTTTGGGGTGATGTCACTATGTGTTTTAGGTTGGTATTTGTTGTTTGTTGCTGCGCGGTGCTAGGTGGTTGCGCTGTCGTTTCTGCGACAAGCACTGTTGTAGGCGTGACCGCGTCCGCCGTGACGACGACAGCAAGCGTCGGCGCTTCGGCAGTAGGAGGAGCCGTTGATCTAGTAACTGATGATGAAGACGACTCTGAAGAAGAGTAAAAACACATTAGGGCTATTACTTAATTCTTTCAGGCTTTGCAGATTTAACTTGATGTCTAAAGTATAGTTTTCCACACCCTGCTTCTGCCATACATGACAAAATGCCTCATATTATCAAGGCTTTGCGAATGATTATCAATATGACAAACTATCTAAACTATTGTTTTTCTTGATATACGTTGACTAGCCTCCCCCTGGCTGAGACAAAGCATCACAGGAAAAATAGCTACTGTTGCCGCTGGCAATCTTAGCTTGGCCTTTCGGTAAGAAGGGTTTGTTGTGATCAATTGTTTAGACATGGGGTCGAAAATGGGCATTCTTAAACGTTCTTTGCTAGGCGCGGCTGCGCTATTGGCAACCAACAGCATGGTTCAGGCGGCCACTTCCGCTGATGTCTTGAAAACCTACGGTGACATTGCGCAGGCAGGCTACGAAGATTCTCTTTCCAGCGCGAAAGATCTGCAGGCAGCCATTGAAGCTCTTTTCGCAAATCCGAGCGATGCTACTCTTGCCGCTGCCCGCCAAGCGTGGATCGAAGCCCGCAACCCGTACCAGCAAACCGAAGTCTACCGCTTTGGCAATGCGCTGGTGGATGACTGGGAAGGCAAAGTCAACGCATGGCCGCTTGATGAAGGCCTGATCGACTATGTTGACGCCAGCTACGGCTCTGAATCTGAAGAAAACCCTTACTACGTTGCAAACATCATCGCAAACAGCGCGCTGGACGCGGCTGGCGAGAAAATTGATGCAGCAAACATTAACCCAGCACTGCTAGAAAGCCTGCAAGAAGCTGGCGAGATCGAAGCAAACGTTGCCACTGGCTACCATGCGATTGAATTTCTGCTCTGGGGTCAGGATCTGAACGGCACTGGCGCTGGTGCTGGTAATCGCCCTGCGTCCGATTTCGATACCAAAGTTTGCACCGGAGGCAGCTGCGAGCGCCGCGTTGCTTACCTGAAGGCTGCAACCGAGCTGCTTATCAAAGACCTCGAGGACATGGTTGCAGCATGGCAACCGGGCGGCGAAGGCCGTAAAGAATTGGCTGCCAAGGGCGAGGCAGGTGGCCTTTCCACCATCCTTACTGGCATGGGTTCGCTTTCCTATGGCGAGCTGGCTGGTGAGCGCATGAAGCTTGGCTTGATGCTGCATGATCCAGAAGAAGAGCATGACTGCTTCTCTGACAACACGCACATGTCGCACTTCAACGACGTTGTTGGTATTCGCAATGTTTACCTCGGCGAGTACAAAGGCCTTGATGGCAAAGCCGTTAAGGGTGCTTCCCTGCATGATCTGGTAAAGGCGAAAGCTCCAGCTGTTGCTGAAGAGCTGTCTGCAAAGCTGGATGCGACTATGGCTGCATTTGAGGCAATGAAGACCCGCGCTGAAACCGTGGAAGCCTATGACCAGATGATTGGCGAGGGCAACGCTGAAGGCAATGCAGTTGTTCAGGCTGCTATTGACGCACTGGTAGACCAAACCACCTCCATTCAGCGTGCTGTGAAGGCTCTGGAGCTGGAGCAGATTGCGTTTGAAGGCTCTGACAGCCTCGACAACCCAACCTCTGTCTTTGAATAAAACGAACTTCCGCCCCGCGCATCAGCGCGGGGCTTTTCCTTTTAGCATACCCAGAGTTACAGGCCCTATCATGCCAGTTTTCGGTTCAGCCGCGCGCCACTCTCTTACAGCGCTAGCCACCACCGCCGCAGTTTCCCTTTTCTCAGCCCCCCTTGCTTTCGCTGATGTTTCCATGCGCAGCGATCTCTCCGAGGCTGATAAAAGGAAAGTTGCCAAAGTCATTTCGCCAACTGAGGATTTCTCTAAGGCAGAAGCCTTTGAGGTGATGCAGGCCGGTGCCGCGACCTCGCAAAAACGCGTTAACCGCGATGCTTTTTCGCACCCGAGCGCCAACATCACGTTTAAAGAGCAGCAGACCTTCCGCCTTGGCAATGGCATGTTTAAGAAGCTCTGGGTTTCTTCTCCCTCGTCTACGCAGGCCTCTGATGGTCTTGGGCCGCTTTACAATGCGCGCTCTTGTCAGGGGTGCCACCTGAAAGACGGGCGCGGGCATCCACCGCGCGAGGGCGAGAAGGCGGTTTCCATGTTCCTGCGCCTTTCTGTTCCGGCTAAAACCGAAGAGCAGCGACAGGCGATGCAAGATGGCAGGCTGATGGCGTTGCCTGAACCAACTTACGGGGGCCAGTTCCAGAATTTCGCTGTACCCGGGCTGCCGGGCGAAGGCAAGATGACGATTGCCTACGAAGACGTTCCTGTTGAGTTTGCAGATGGTACCGTGGTGCATTTGCGCAAGCCGACCTACGGCGTTTCAGAGCTTGCTTATGGGCCAATGGCGGAGGATGTCCAGCTTTCCCCCCGCGTTGCACCACAGATGATCGGGCTGGGGCTGCTGGAGGCTATTGCCGATACCGATATTCTTGCCAATGTGGATGCAGATGACCGCGATGGCGATGGCATTTCAGGCCGTGTCAGCTGGGTAGCCGATGCAAAAAGCGGAGAAAAGCGCATTGGCCGCTTTGGCTGGAAGGCCAGCAATGCGAGCGTGCGCACCCAATCTGCCGGTGCCTTTGCGGGCGATATTGGCATATCTTCGCCAGATGCTCCGCAGCATTATGGGGATTGCACAGCAAATCAACAAGCCTGCCTTGCCATGCCAACCGGCGTTCAAAAGCGCCTTGGCGATACAGAAGCGCCAGACCCGGTGATGGATCTGGTGGAGTTCTACTCCAAAAACCTAGCTGTGCCTGCGAGGCGAAATGCGGATGATGCACAGGTTCTGCGCGGCAAAGAGCTGTTTTACGCCTCGGGCTGTATTGCATGCCACACGCCAAAATACGTCACCAGCCGCAAGGCCGACAACAAAGCGCAACAGTTTCAGTTGATCTGGCCGTATACAGATTTACTGCTGCATGACATGGGTGAGGGGTTGGCAGATCATCGCCCGGTTGGCTCGGCAAATGGATACGAGTGGAAGACACCACCACTTTGGGGAATAGGGCTGACAGAAACGGTAAACGGGCATACATTCTTCTTGCATGATGGACGCGCCCGTAATCTGCTAGAGGCTGTGCTGTGGCACGGCGGCGAGGCGGAGGCAGCGAAGAACCATGTACTGGAAATGACGCATCAAGACCGGCAAGCCCTCGTAAAATTTCTGGAGTCTCTTTAAATGCTGACCAGCTGTGCACTGCTTAAACGCCCCCTGATTGTCGCCGGTGCGGCTGTGTTGCTGCTCATCAACCAAGGCAATGCACAGCAGGCAAGCCAGAATAACAAATATGCCGGTTATGCCACGCGGGTGATTGAGCAATATATTTTGCCAAAATCCGCAGCTTTTCAAAACGACATCAACAAACTGGCAGCGGCAGCTAAGGCGCACTGCACTGCGCCCGATGCAAAAAGCACAGCAGCGTATAATGGTGCGTTTCGCAATGCTGTGCGGGGGCTTGCGCATGTTGATATTCTGCGCTTTGGACCTCTGACGCAGAACTCCCTTGCGCAAAGATTGGCGTTTTTACCAGATAAACGCGGCGCGACACAGCGCCAGCTCAACAAGGTGCTCGCCAAGCAGGATCCCAGCGTAACAAGCGCCGATAGCCTTGCGCACAAAAGCGTTGCTTTGCAGGGGTTGGTCGCGCTGGAAAAGCTAAGCTACGACACCAAGGGCGCCTTGCGGCTTGGCACGAGTGATGCAGCTGGTGCCTTTTCCTGCCAGTTTGCAATAGCGATAACACAAAGGTTGCAACAGAGCGCAGATGAGCTGCTGCGCGGCTGGCAGGACCTGCAAGGGTATCGCGCTGTATTAGAGGCACCTAGCGCAGCTAACAGCGAGATCAAGACGCATCACGAGGCAACTGAAAAGATTTACAACGCGCTGGTTACAGCGTTGATTTTTGACAAGGACCAGATTGTTCTTGCTGTGCTTGGGAAGAGCGCCAAGAAAGCGGCCCCACATAAAGCGCCTTTCGCGCGTAGTGGCAACGCAATCGCTTATTTGCAAGCCAGCTTGGAGGGCACAGAGCAGGCGCTTACCGCCGGCGAATTTACCGCCAGCCTTAGCGGAACCGAAATCTGGGTGAAGGACAGCCTCGCTTTTGAATTTGCCAATGCACAGCGCACACTCTCCAAGATTCCCCAGCCATTGCGCGACAGTGGCCGCAGTGCCGAGGTGCGTAAGCAGCTCACCTATCTTGATATTGTTATCGGTTCTTTGCGAAGCACACTGGCAGAAGATCTGGCAGGCTATTTGGGGCTTGCTGGCGGGTTTAACTCGCTAGATGGGGACTAGGGGTGCACGCACTTACGGTTAATCGACGGCAACTCCTGCGCGGGCTTGGTGCCAGCGCAGCTTCACTACTGACAGGGCACGCTTTTGGGGCAAACTCACTGTTAACCCTGCTAGAGGCCGGTGAAGAGGCGCCCTTGTTTGCCAGTGCGCGGCGTGAGGCGAACGGCAGCTACGCTTTGGTTGTCTTCACTGATAGCGGCGAGGAATTGCTGAAGTTTCCGCTACCCAACCGCGGGCACGCTGTCACTTGGCATCGCGGCCTTGGGCGAATGATCGCTTTTGCGCGTAGGCCGGATACTTTTGCGCTCATGGCGGATTTGCACCAAACAAGAGAGCCACAGCTGTTTCACGCGCCGCAGGGGCGACATTTTTACGGCCATGGTGTCTTTTCGCATAGCGGCCAACTGGTGTTTGCGCCGGAAAATGACTATGAGCAGGCGCGGGGCATGATTGGTATCTACGATGTCAGCGATGTCAGCGGCGCTTCCATTCGCCGTTTGGGCGAGTTCGAGAGCTTTGGCGTTGGCCCGCATGATATTTTGATGCTGCAAGACGGGCGCACCCTTGTTGTTGCCAATGGCGGTATTGAAACACACCCAGCCAAAGGCCGCGAGAAGCTGAATATCGGCCATATGAAACCCAACATCGCGTTGATTGATAGTGAAAGTGGTGCGCTGATTGCCCGTTATGAGCTGGAGAGTGAGCTACACAAACTATCACTACGGCATATGGGGCTGGATGGAAACGGGGATGTTTGGGTTGGTGGCCAGTTTCAGGGCCCAACAGCCGACTTGCCGCCTCTGGTTGCTCATTTGGGTCGAGACAGCGGCCTGACCCTGTTAGAAATGCCCGAGGACGTCGCCACCGGCCTGCAAAACTATGTAGGCAGCGTGGTCAGCAATCGCAGCGGTGATGTGATCGCCACGTCTTGCCCTCGCGGAGGCAAAGTTCTTTTCTGGGATGTGGCATCGAAGAGCTATCTTGGCCATAATGATGTTGTTGATGGCTGCGGCCTTGCGCCGATTGATGCGGATAGCTTTCTGATTTCAGATGGCACCGGGGCGCTGCGCATTTCCGAGGGCGCGCAGAGCTATGCCGAGGTATTAGCAATCGCCACTGGCAACAGCTGGGACAATCACATGCAGGCGCTGTAGATCGCGCCTTACAAAAAAAGCGGCCGGCCCCTGTGCCTGAGCCGACCGCTTGTTACAGAGTAGGTGGCCTACACCGCTTTCGCGTTTGCCCACTCTGTCAGGGAGAGCGATACGACGATAATCGCGCCTTTAACCATGAGTTGCGCCTCAATCGGCACATCGAGAATGTTGAAACCGTTGTTCAAGACCCCAAGGAACAACACGCCCATAACTGTGCGAAGAATTGAGCCTTTGCCACCCATCATGCTGGTGCCACCCAAAACGACAGCGGCAATAACGTCCAGTTCTGTTCCGAACTCGCCAAACGTTGCCGAAGCGGTGTGAACCTGAGATGCCTGAATTATGCCTGCCAAGGCGGCACCCATGCCGCAGATCGCATAGGTTGCCATTTTGATGCGACGGGTTGCACGGCCGGAGAGGAAAGCTGCGCGCTCATTGTCGCCAACATTGGAGACCAGCAGGCCAAAAACGGTTTTGCGCTGAACAAAAACCAAAATGGCGGTGACCAGCACAAAGAGCCAGACAGAGAGCGGCACCCCTGCAATGAAGCCGTTTCCGATAAACTCAAAGCCGGGTTGGTTTTGAATTTGGTGGAGGTCTGGCCCACCTGCCAGCAAAGCGCTGCCGCGAATAATCGACAGGCTACCGAGCGATACGATCATGGCGGGTAGGCCAATATAGGCGACAAGGTAGCCGGTGAAGCACCCAGTACACGCGCCAGCGAGAATACCAACGGTGATCGCCAGCGGCAGCGGAAATCCGGCAAGCAGCATGAAGTAGGAGATCAGCCCCGACATGGCGAGCACGGTGCCCACGGAGAGATCAATACCTCCTGTCATAATGACAAAGGTCATGCAGACAGCCATGATGCCGGTAATGGAGATCTGATGAATAATTGCCAACAGGTTTGAAGGCGTGACAAAGACAGGATCAAACGCAGTAAATAGCATAACGATCACGGCGATTGCACCTGGAAGGGCGTAGACTGGCAGGAGTGCCTTTATGTCGATTTGGTTAGTTTGCATGTCGCTCCTCCCATTCGCCGCTAACGCGGGCGAGAAGTTCATCCTGCTGAATATTGTCGGCATCATGGGTGGAGGTGAGGCGTCCGCGCACCATAACGGCAACGCGATCTGCGATTGTCATCACCTCTTCCATATCCGATGACACCACGAGAACGGCCGTGCCCTGATCGCGCATTTGGCGAAGGATGGCGTAGATTTCCGCTTTTGCGCCCACATCCACACCAACTGTCGGCTCGTCCAGAATAAGAACGCGCGGTTTGGTTTCCAGCCATTTGCCAAGCAGAACTTTTTGCTGGTTGCCGCCTGATAGCCGGCCCACTTTCTTGCCCGGTTCACGCGGAACAATATTCAGGTCTTCCATTTGCCGGTTCCAAACCGCATTAAACGATTTGTTGTCCAGTAACCCCATACGTGAGATGCCACCCAAGGAAGCAAGGGGCAAATTCTCCGCAATGGAGTGATCCAGGGCAAGGCCATCAATGTGTCTATCTTCCGGGACCAGCGCAATACCTGCATCAATGGCAGCTTTAGGAGATGAGAAGGCAACTTCCTTACCTTCCAGCACCATTTTGCCGCTATCAAACTTGTCCGAACCGAAAACGCAATGCAGCAGTTCTGTCCGTTTTGCGCCGATAAGGCCGGTAAGGCAGAGGATCTCGCCACTATGGACATCCAGTGAGACATCATCGAAGACATTGGTTTTACCGGTGCCTTGCAAGGAGAGACGGACTTCTCCATTGCCACGGGGAAAGCGTTCCTGCGCTCCTGCGGCACGCGAGGCCGCGCCAAGGCTATCGCCTACCATGCGATCAACCAGTTCTGGCCGGTTTGTTTCCGCAGTCGGGCCAACCCAGACGATCTTGCCATCACGCATGACGGTGAGCTTGTCGCAAACCTCAAAGACTTCATCCAACACGTGCGAGATGTAAACCAAGCCGACCCCGCGGCCTTTAAGCATTGCGATGGTTTGCTGCAGCTTGGTAACTTCAGTATGTGCCAGCCAAGCTGTTGGCTCATCCATCAGAATGACTTGCGCATTCAAAGCAAGTGCTTTCAGGATCTCCAGCTCTTTTTGCTTCACTGTCGCCAGATTGCTCACCAGCTCATCCAGCGGCAAAAAGATGCCATAGGATTCCATCAGCTGCTCTGCTTCGCGGCGCTGCCGTGCCTTATCGATGAAGCCGAAGCGGTTTTTAGGGGCGCGACCGAGGTAGATGTTGTCGAGAACGGTCATCGTCGCGACGAGGTTTGAGTGCTGGTAGATACAGGCGATGCCTGCATCCAGCATTGCCAGAGGATCTCCGGTGATGGCACTTTTGCCGCAAATCTCCACCGTGCCGCTTGTAGGTGCGTGTGCGCCGGTGAGGATTTTGATAAGGGTCGACTTGCCTGCACCATTGCTGCCGCAAAGGCCATGGACTTCGCCCGCGCGCACGGCAAAATCGGCTGCATGCAAGGCGGTAAAGCGACCAAATGTTTTGGTGAGGCTACGCCCTTCCAACAGAATTTCTGCGCTCATGGCTTATACCCCGCTTTGCAGCGCGCGGGCCCGGCGAGCGCGCGTTTTAGACATATAGAGATCGTAGGTGACCGCCCCGACCAAAATTGCACCGGAAAGGATCTGCTGAACGAACTGGGAAACCCCCATCAAAGTTAGGCCGATAAGGATGATGCCAAGCAAGAAGGCACCAACAACAGGGCCAATCGAATTGCCAAGACCACCTTGCAGACTGATGCCACCAATAACGGCTGCGGCAATCGCGGTAAGCTCCATACCGTTACCCAGTGCTTCTGTTGCCGTTGTCAAACGGGCAACCAGAATGATTGCGGCAAGACCAGCACAGAACCCGGAGATTGCGTAGGCGGAGATAATGGTGCGCTTGGTGTTTATTCCAGCCAAGCGGGCGGCTTCCGGATTACCGCCGGTGATTTTGAAATTTTTACCGAAGTTGGTGTGACTCAACATGACTTGCGAGGTGACCATGACGGCGATCAAGATAAGGAAGGACAACGGAATCCACGGCAGGTTCACCACTTGATCCAAACCGGTTGCGCCGCCGATATCATAGTATTCTTCAATGCCGGTGATCCAAGGATCGCGGATTGGCTTTGTGGCCAGTTCTGGAAACAGTTGGCGGCCAGAGATAGCGTATACGAGCCCGCGATAGGCTGCCATGCTGGCTAGCGTTGCAACAAATGGCTGCAAGCGGCAATAAACAATGAGTGCACCATTAACTGCGCCGGCGGCAAGGGCAACGCACAGAGCAAGTGGCATGGCGAGATAGCCCGGCACTTCCCAAATCATCACCAGATCAAAAATGATCATCGCGCCCAGCGCAACAATCGAGCCAATGCTCAAATCTATACCACGCACCATAATCGGGTAGGACTGGCCAATGGCAAGAATTGCGATAAACGCATAGCCTGAGAGCAGATTCTCAACATTAGACGCCGTATTGAAATGGGGCGCATAAAAGCAAAAGAACACGGAGAGCACGACGAAAAACGCGAGCAGCTCCAAATTGGGTATTCGGCGCAAAAGTGACATTGTTTTTTCCATCTGGCGATAGATTTTAGGCGCTGTGGGCCCAACTTGGACGAAGGCCCACAGCGCAGCGGGGGAGAGGCTTACCAGCGCTGTGCAGGCTGGATTGAGCTAACGTTTTCCGCAGTTGCAATGGTATATGGCATCAGGAGTTTACCCTGTTGCTCAAACGACTTAGCGGACACACCACCAGACGCAAGCACAGATGCTACAGAGCCGGCAAAACGGCCTTGCTGATACACGTCAGTGTACTGTGTACCTGTCAGCTCGCCGTTTTCGATGGATTCCAGAGCTGCGCGCTCACCGTCGTTGCCGAAGATCACCATCTTGTCGAGGATGCCTTTTTGCTTGGCAACGTCCACTGCGCCAAGTGCCATGGAATCGTTGATGCCATAAACACCGGTGATATCAGGTTGTGCGGTCAGGATATTGAACAGAACGTCCTGAGCTTTTTTACGCGACCAATCGGCAACCTGATCAGCAGCAATTTCGATGTTCGGATGATGCTCCTTCATTCCGTCAATAAAGCCGTTGGTACGCTGATCGCGAATGATGATGCCTGGAGGTGCGTTCAGGATCGCAACCTTACCTTTGCCACCCATGCGGTTACCCATTTCCTTGGCGATGTCCATCGCGCCGAAATAGTGGTTCATTTCAACGTGCGCGGCATGCTCTTCCGCTGCATCAATGTTCAAGGTAATGACAGAGATACCGCGACGGCGTGCCTTCTTGATGGACGGCCCAAGCGCCACGCTATCAATCGGCTGCAGGAAGATGACATTAGCACCCTCATTGATGAGGGTATCCATAAGGCTAACCTGCACTTCAACCTTATTCTGGCCATCAAGCAGCTGGTAATCAATGTTGTTCTGTGTATCCAGAACTTCCTTAATGCCGTTGCTCCATGCAGCTGGCACTGTGTGTGGCTGCCACTGGATGAAGGCCATTTTGTAACGGCCATCAGCCGCACGCGCAACGCCCTGCTGGCCAAGCCCTGCAACTGGCATGGAAGGAGATACAAGGCCTGCACCAAGCGCAGCAGAGCCAAGAGCAACACCTTTCAAAAAACTACGACGCTGGCTATCGCCAAGTACTTCTTTTTTATCGGACATTCTTTTCTCCCAGTTTTCAGAGCCACACTCCCCCCGGTGGCTCTTTTAAAAGAGTTTAAAACTCGTGACCGCTAACAGCCACATAAACCGCATAAAGGGAAGTAGATGCGGTGATAAACAGGCGGTTCCTTTTGGGGCCGCCAAAACAGAGATTTGCTACGGTTTCAGGCAACTCGATGTAACCTTCGAGTGTGCCCTCGGCGCTATAGGTTTCAACCCCGCGTGCGGAGGAAATCCAGAGATTGCCCATCACATCCACGCGCAAGCCATCGGGCACACCATGCTCAATTTCTGCAAAAACACGCTTGTTTTGCAGTTCACCAGAGGTGTCTGTCGCATCAAAGGCAAAGAGATGATGATAGCCATCGGAGAAATGCGAGCGAGAGGAATCGGCCACATACAAGGTTTTGCCGTTGGGCGCGAAGGCCAAGCCGTTCGGCATTTTCAGGCTGGTAACTTTTGCTTCGACTGCACCGGTTTGCGGGTCGATGCGATACACATAGCAACCATCTTGCTCGGGTGTGCAGCGGCGCCCCTCATAGTCGCTCATGATGCCGTAGGTCGGATCGGTGAACCAAACAGCACCATCTGGCCCAACGATGACATCATTCGGAGAGTTCAATGGCTTTCCAGCGTGTGCATCAGCCAGTGTTGTCTGGTCGCCATTCGCTTCGGTTCGCACCACGGAGCGTGTCAGGTGACAGCAAGAGATCAACCGTCCTTGCGCGTCCCTTGTGTTACCGTTTCTATTGTTAGAGGCATGAGTGTATACACGAGGGCCCAAATCGGGGACCCACTGCCAAAGGCGATTGTTTGGAATATCAGACCATATAACGTAATCGCCTTGCGGGAAATACACCGGCCCTTCGGCCCACAACATCCCGGATTGCAAAGTCTCAACCGCCGCGCCCGGAAGAACCAGTTTTCGATAGTTTTCTGTATAAGCTATTGTTTTTGCGATGGGCACGCGAACAACTCCCCACATGCATGCTTTTTAGGTTGTCTCAAGCTAGCTTGAAACATCTGGTTGCAAAATGTGGAATGGCCCATACCTCCTGCGGTATCCCGCAGGACTTTTGCGCGCATTTGCCTATGATGGCTGCATGAAACCCACGACTACTAGTAGTTCTAATGAGTAACGCGCAAGACACCACTGGAATGACCGCATCTCTGTTTTTTAACATCGTTCGTGCGATTGCCGGACGGGTTGGTTTTCAATCTGTTATTTCTGCCGTGTCTAGCGAGATCCAACGGATTTTGCCGCATGATCACTTTGACGCCGTTATTCTGGATGGAGACCAGACCCGACTGGTGGCTTACGAAAGCGGTCTGCACACGGATTGGGGCGGCGTTAACAAGCTGGTCTCCACCAGCCCGATTCGCAGTTTGCTACGTGGGGAAGTGGACTATCTCATCACTGATAACGCTCAGGAGGACCCGCGGTTTCTTGTCGAGGGGATGTTTAACGAGCCGATCTTCTCTGCGGATCTCAAGGGGCGCATTCATGTGCCGTTGCGCGTGGCTGGGGAAATGATTGGCGCATTGTCGCTTTCCAATAAAATCGCGGGCACCTATCAGCAGGTTGATATTGAAAACGCCATATTGGTTGCCGATATCATCGGCCCCTATTTCTATGCACTGCGCCAATCTGATCTTGTGCGCAGAGCAGAATTGGCGCGGGAGAAAGAGAAGGCGCGGCTGGAAGGCTTGCGTACCGGCGCCCGCTATCTTACCGAGGAGCTGGAGAGGGCAAGAGCACAGATTGGCATGGATTTGCATGATCAAACGCTAGCCGATCTCTCACGCCTTTCTCGAAGTTTAGCAGATGCGGATGTGCTGAAGGGAAAACGGCTGGAGCAGGTGCGCCGCGATATCCAGCATTGCCTCACCGAGCTGCGGATTATCATCGACGATGCCAAGCCCACATTTCTTGAGCTATTTGGTTTGCCTGAAGCTGTCAGCTTTCAACTAGACAGGGCGCGGGCCATGGTGCCGGGGGTGTTCCATTGCGATGTTCGCGATGAAACCGAGGGCAAAACCGACGAATTACCCCTGACAATTCGGCTGACCATCTACCGCGTGCTGCAAGAGGCCATTAACAATGCCTTGAAGCATTCCGGTGGGGATATCATCTGCATCTCCTTTGAAAACAAGAGTGGGCGGCTGCGTGTGAGTGTGCGCGATAATGGCGCCGGGCTTGAGGAGGACAGCGAGTTTAGCCAAGGGGGCATGCATAATATGCGCACGCGTGCGGCGCTCATTGGAGCCGAATTTGATGTTAAGCGCTGCCCACGCCTTGGCGGCACGTTGATTGCACTCGAAGTACAAATGAAAGAAGCAGGTGCACAATGAGCACACATTGCGAAATTGAAACCCTGTTGATCGTTGAGGACGACGCTCTGCACCGCGAATTCCTGCGAAAAACCCTGCAAGAGAGCGACTTACAAATCGGGCAGATTCTAGAGGCATCTGACGGAGAGCAGGGCACGCGCCTTAGTCAGGATTACCGGCCGGACGCGGCGATTCTTGACTTGCAGGTGCCGAAGAAAACCGGCGTTGATATCGCCAAGACAATTTGGAACCGTCGGGCGCATACACCGATTATGTTCTGGTCAAATTATTCTGATGAAGCCTATGTGCGCGGGATTACACGGGTTGCGCCTCCCAAAGCGAATTATGGTTACTTGCTAAAAACAACGGCAAAGGACCGTTTAGAGCGCGCGATCATTGGCATTTTCCGCGATGGGCAGAACATCATCGACCGCGAAATAAGCGGGATAAAGCAACGCAGCGAGAACAAGTTCTCCGCATTGTCCGATAAGGAATATGAAATCCTCGTGGACATTGCCCTTGGTCTGACTGATGGGGGAATTGCGGCACGGCGCGGCATCTCCGTGCGCAGTGTGCAGGCGCGCTTGCAAAATCTCTATGCCAAACTGGGGATCTGCGAGGTGCCAAAGCTAAAGGATGGTGTTGGCGCTTATAACCGGCGCAATCGCGCTGTGGCGGTGGCCCTTATGAGCCGCCAACTGAACGGCAAGACGCTAGAGATGGCGGAAAAGGAACTTCACCACCATCTAAACCTAGAGGACGACACTTAGGCAAGCAGGCGGGCGCTTGCCCCTGCCTTTTGTGCGATGAGGCTATCGCTCAATTTATAGACGGACTTTAACAGCTGCGGCATGTCCAGCTCCTCCGGCTTGCCACAGGCTGCGATTGTGCCATTTTCCAGCAGCAATAGCTGATCGGCGAAAGTGTAGGCCATATCCAGTTCATGCAGAACAGCGATAACGCATCCTCCTGCCTTGGCATAGCCTCGCGCCATTTCCATCAGATCGAATTGATACTTCAAATCTAACCCTGCCGTGGGCTCATCAAGAAACAGCAGGGATGGGCCCGCATCGCTTACAGGGTACCATACCTGACACAGCACGCGGGCCAACTGAACACGCTGCTTCTCCCCCCCTGAGAGCTGCTGATACAGCCTGTTGGCATATTGCAGCAAACCAACTTTTGCCAATGCCTGTTCTATCATTTGCTGCGGAGGCAATGGCGCAGCTTCCTGCGAGGGCAGGTGCTGGGCATTTGCTGTTGCTCCCAAGGCGATGACTTCGGTAACGGTAAAGGGAAAGGACAGGTTGTTCGACTGCGCCAGTACCGCCCGACGGGCCGCCAAATCACGCGCAGACAAAGAGGCTAGGTGACGCCCCTCCAGCTCGATCTTGCCAGCAGTTGGCTTCAATTCACCAGTAAGGCATCCCAGCAGCGAGGACTTGCCAGCGCCATTGGGGCCGATAATCACCGATATCTCGCCGGGCCTGAAACACGCGGTAATGCCCCGCAGGACCTGCGCTTTACCACGGGAGTAACCAAGGTTGTCTGTGCTCAGCATCTTCGCCTCCTAGAACTGCATTTGTCGGCGACGTGAGAGCAGGATACTCAAAAACACTGGAGCTCCGATAATCGCAGTAATGATGCCGATCGGCAGCTCCGCAGGCGCAACAATTGTCCGTGCGATCATATCTGAAAGAACAAGCAAGAACGCACCGCCAATCGCGGAAGCAGGCAAAAGAACGCGATGATCCGGCCCAATGATTTGCCGCAAAACATGAGGTACGATGATGCTAGCGAAGCCTATGATACCCGCCGTTGCAACCGCTCCGCCAACACCTGCTGCGGTTAGTAGTATTATCGCGCGCTTGGTTTTCTGCGTGTCGATGCCCATGTGGTATGCTTCAGCTTCCCCGAGCAGCAGCGCATTTAACCCTCTTGAAAGCAAAGGCATTGCCAAAAGCATCAAGAGGCAAAGCGGAGCGAGAATGACAATCCGTTCCCATGTTGCCCCGCCAAGACTGCCCATTGTCCAAAATGTAAAATCACGCAGCTGATCGTCATTGCTGTTAAACACCACAACTCCGGTAAATGCCCCGGCAATTGCGGAGAAGGCAATGCCTGCAAGCAGCATGGTTGCAACGTTGGTCTGCCCCCCTTGCGTGGCAGCGCGATAGAGCAACAAGGTAGCTGATGCAGCACCAAGGAAAGCGGCAAGCGGTAGCAAGGCAGCTCCAGCGGTATCCATCAACCAAATCGGCAGGAAGGACGACAAGGTAATCGCCGTAACCGCAGCGAGCGCTGCGCCATTTGCCACTCCAATAATACCCGGATCAGCAAGCGGATTGCGAAATAGGCCCTGCATCATCACACCAGCCACCGCCAAAGTACTGCCAACCAATATGGCCAATAGCACGCGTGGTAACCGAATTTTCACCAGCACCAACTCTTGCAGGCTTGTTAGGTGAGCATCTGGACCGCCGATTTGCTCTAAGCCCCAAGCAAGAACTTTTGGGGCGTCAAGATCGCTTGCACCGATTGTGAGTGAATAACAGGTAGCAACAAACAGAGAAACGAGACCGAGCGGTAGCGTTAAAGCTTGGGCTTGCTGGCGGAACGTACGCTTTACCTTGAGGGGAATGGCGCTTGTTTGGCTGAGCGTCATCACTACACCTTCTTCAGTTCATCAAAAAAAGGCAGAAGCGCCAAAACCAGAACAGTTTTGACACCCATTGCATTTTACTTATGGAATTCTGCGGCGAGATCGTTAATCGCGGCGGGTGTTCGCGGCCCGAACCCGAGCAAGTAAGCTGCGCCCATAACAACAACGCGTTTGTTTTGACCTGCCGGAGATGCTGCAATCGGCTCGTAACCGAGAATTTGATCTTTGGATTTATGCGCGAGGTGCGCCATCATGACAATGATATCGGGCTTCGCCTCAAGAACAGCTTCTTTACTGACCGGCTTATAGCCTTCGAATTGCTGCATCGGGTTTATGCCACCAGCGTAGCCTATCATAGCGTCTGCTGCAGTTCCGCGACCCGACACGGTGAGCCGTCCATTGCTGAGTGTGAGCGCGAATAGAACACGAGGTTTTTTATCGTGTGCATTCGCTTTCTCAATGGCAGCTTCCATCTGCGCGGATACTGTCTTGATAAGCTTTTCTGCTTTTTCTTCACGGTGCAGTTTTTTTGCAATTCTTTCAATTTTGCTTGTAATGGCTGCAAGATCAAAGCCTTCTTCAAAGGCGATCATCTCAACGCCTGAAGCTTTTAAGAGATCCATAGCAGGCGAAGGGCCCGCGCCTTCACGTAGGAGATAGAGATCTGCATTTGTCGCCAGAACGCCCTCGGCATTAAGCGAACGAAAATAACCAAGATTGGGGAGATCTTTGACACTGGCAGGGAAGGTGCTGGTGCTATCGACCGCGACAATTTTTTCGCCATCCCCCAGCGCATGTACAATTTCTGTCAGTGTAGAGCCAATCGTAGTGATACGCTCCGGGACGTCATGCGCTGCAACACCCGATACCGGGAGATTCAGCATAACCGAGCTAACAAAGCCGACAGCAAGCGCCTTCTTCGCTTTGGAGAGATAACTCGCGTAGTTTCTTTTCAAATCGATTTGCATAGAAGAATCCCTATTGGAAAGGGGAGCTTCATGGCTTTTGGCTAGTGCTCCGCACAACTTGCGCGTTGATGCGCTTGACAATTAGTTGACTTCTTAACTCATGTTTTTGTAGAAGGTCAAGATACGTAAATGTTTTAACGTAGCAAGCCAGCTTACCGCCAGCGATCACCCGACTATGTGCAATCTGCTCCTTGCTGGGAGCCAACAATAGGTTTGAATATGTATATCGCCATGAATCGCTTCCGTGTCGTACACGGGCATGAGGAAGAGTTTGAAACTATCTGGAAAAACCGCGAGCGCCGTCTCTCCGAGATGCCGGGTTTTGTAGAGTTCAAGATGTTGCGCGGTTCTAAAGAAGAGGCGCACTCTAACTACGCTTCGCATACTCTATGGGAGAGCTTTGCAGCGTTTGAAGCATGGACTCAATCTGAGCAATTTTTGGCTGCGCACAAAAACGCAGGCAAAAACAAGCACATCTATGCTGGTGGCCCCCATTTTGAAGGCTATGAAGTGTTTATGCACGAAAAAGCCTAGTTAAACAGTGCCACGCATAAACCGTGTGTGGCACTACCCATCGGATAGAATTACCCACAATATTTCCGCATAATACAACCGAGAATTGATTTTAGTAAAATTCTATTTTTTTTGTATATTGCAGTTGTACTTCACCAAATATTTCATATCAAACAGTGTTTAATTCCAATTTTTGTCACCTTTTTTGGAATGTCTGCTTATGCACTTCGTTTGCCCGTTATTGTTCTACAACTACCTTCTAATAAGCATCATACTTATAGACAGCATTGTCGCATGAAGAAACGAAATTACTTTATATCATCTTATTCTTTAGATGTATTAACTATATTAGATAACTTCACTTACTAATAAAAACCCTTTCAAATCAAGATAAGATAATACATTATACGACTACTACAGAAATTAATTGGGTCGTAGAGATGACGATTTCCCTTAGTAACATTAAAATATCAGTAAAACTACCCATTATCACGGTGGTTCTTATTGGTGTTACTGCGCTTGGCATTGGATTTGCCGCGTACCAGAGCGCTTCGAACACAGCGCACGACTATGCTGAGACCTACCTAAGGACCCTTGCAAAGTCCAAAGTTCAAGAATTGAATATGTACTATGACGGCATTGCAGATGATCTTCTAAAGATGTCATCTGATCGCTCAATTAGTGACGCTTTGGTTGGCTTTAACAGCCTTTGGAAAGAAGTTGCGGACACGAACGCCAAGCGCTCCGAGGTGATTAAAAACTATCTCAAGAATGGCGGAGAAAACGCACAGTCCGGGGTTAAGGGCTATGCGTATGTGCATGAGCAATTTGATGATTGGTTTCAAGAAGTGCGAGAGGCAAGTGGCTACTACGATATCTTCTTGATCAACAAAGCGGGCGACGTTGTTTACTCCGCAACGAAGGAAAGCGATTTTGCGACAAATCTGATTTCTGGCCCATGGAAGAGTAGCGGTCTTGCCAAGGCCTTTTCCATGGCAATGGACGATGGCACCCATAAGGTTCAGCTCGTCGACTTTGAAGCTTACGCACCGAGCAATGGAGAGCCCGCCAGCTTTATTGCAACACCAATTATTCGCTATGGCGATACAATGGGTGTGCTTGCCCTACAGATGCCTGCTGGAAAAATCTCCAAGTTGCTCTCCGAAAATATTGGACTCAGCGAACTTGGTGATACTGTGCTGTTTGGCAGTGACGGCCTGCTGCGCAGTGACAGCAGGCTGACAAGAGAGAACGATATCCTTAAGTCGCGCATTCCTCAGGAATATCTTGAAAATCGTAACCAGAAGATAGGCCTTGTGGCAGCAGTCGACCCACGCAGTGGTATTGATATGCGCGCTTCAGTTGTTCCGTTCCAGCATAGCGGGCTATCACTTTATGTCGCTGCCTTTGAATCCTTTGAGGTTTCTGAAGCGCCTGTTGTCGCCATGCGCAACGACATTTTACGTACAGCCTCCATTCTTCTTTTAGTCGCGATTGTCATTGCAGCGCTCGCGGCGCGGTCGGTTGCAAGGCCGATCTCCAACCTGACGCGCAATATGAATGCACTGGCTGATGGCGATCTGGAGATCGACAATACTGCCGCAAAGCGCGGCGATGAGTTGGGCGACATGGGGCGCGCTGTAGAGGTATTCCGACAGAATGCTTTAGAACGCGAGCAACTTACTGCTGAAAAGGAAAAGCAAGACGAAGTAGAGCGTCAACGCCAACAAAAGCTGCAAGAGCTGATCGAGGAATTCCAAACCACAAGTGGGGTTGCGCTTAGCAATGTTGCCGAGCGGATGACACAACTCAATGAAACAGCAACGCAAATGCTTGGTGAGACAGAGAAAGCGCAGCTGAACGCCAGCGAAGCTGCCAGCGCCTCTGAACAGACCTCTGCCGGTGTACAAAGCATCGCCTCGGCGACTGAGGAAATGTCTATGTCAATCATGGAGATTTCTCGCCAAGTTAACGAAGCCAGCAAAGTTTCGGAGGAAGCAGAGCAAAAGACTGTCGCCGCTGACACCCAGATATCTGGTCTTGCCGATGCAGCTGACGCTGTAGGCGGCGTGGTCACGCTCATTCAGGAAATCGCCGAACAAACCAACCTACTTGCGCTAAATGCCACCATTGAGGCGGCGCGAGCGGGCGAGGCAGGTCGCGGCTTCGCGGTTGTGGCTACCGAGGTGAAGGATCTGGCTACGCAAACAAGCAATGCAACTGAGGAGATCTCCAAAAAGATCAACCAAATGCAGGGTTCCACAGCGGAAGCTGTGAAGATTATCGAGCAGATCTCCGCTTTGGTCCAGCAAGTGAACTCTGTCACCATTGGCATCGCCGGAGCTATTGAGCAGCAAGGAGTTGCCACCTCGGAAATTTCAACAAATGTGAATGAGGCTGCGACTAGCACTGAACAAGTGGCACAGAACATCAGCTCGTTAAACACAGTTGCAACCGAGGTGAATAGCGCGGCGAGCATCGTGGACACAGTGGCTGCTGATGTAGATAAGGAAGCAAAGGAACTGGGCCGCGTGCTGGGTGACTTCCTAGGCGCTGCTTCACGCGTCTAAACCCGCAAGCCTGCTTTAGAAACGACAAAACCCGGAGGCAATAACCTCCGGGTTTTTTGTGATTTCTGCGCTATTAAATAACCTGATTAAATGTCCAGATTGGCCACGCTGAGTGCATTGGTTTGTATGAAGTCGCGGCGTGGCTCCACCTCATCTCCCATCAACTTGGTGAAGATGTCATCGGCTGCATCTGCCTCTTTGATCTTTACCTGCAACAGCGAGCGGACATTCGGATCCAGAGTGGTTTCCCAGAGCTGCTCCGGGTTCATCTCACCCAGTCCTTTGTAGCGCTGCATGGAGATTCCCTTGCGGCCCTGCGCGTAAATTGCCTCGAGTAAAGCACGCGGCCCACGAATCTCCGTGGATTTGTCTTTGCGGCTCAAGGTCGCGGCTTTTTTGTAGACTTCATCAAGGTAGGCGAAGTGCGCGCTCAAACGACGAGCATCAGCAGAGCCGAGCAGTGCTGCATCGATGGTGGTTTCTTCTCGAACCGAACGCACGATACGGTGGAAGACGAGATCACCATTTTCGGAAGCCTCACCTTGCCAACCGCGTTCAAACTCATCTGCAAGAATGTCAAGGCGACGAGCGATGTAATCTGCCGCCTCTTGCGCCTTGGCCCGATCATTCAAAATTTCAGGGTTTAGCGCACCTGCAATCGCCGCTTGCTCAACCACATCACGGTCATAGCGGGCATGCAGGCCATCAAGCACACTGGAGACCTCGCGGGCTTCATCAATAACCGAGCGAAGATCGGCACCAAGACGAACTTCACCCTCCGCCAACGTTAGGCTGGTTTCATCAAGGCCTGCATTAATCAGGTATTCTTCGAGCGCAGCTTCGTCTTTCAAATACTGCTCGGACTGCCCGCGCTTCACTTTATAAAGTGGAGGCTGCGCAATATAGACATAGCCGTTTTCGATAAGCTCTGGCATCTGGCGGAACAAGAACGTAAGCAGCAGGGTGCGAATGTGCGCTCCATCAACGTCCGCATCGGTCATGATGATGATTTTGTGGTAACGCAGTTTTTCGATATCAAACTCTTCGCGGCCAATACCGGTACCGAGCGCCGTAATCAGCGTGCCAATCTCCTGCGAAGAGATCATCTTATCAAAGCGCGCACGCTCCACATTGAGGATCTTACCACGCAGCGGCAAAACTGCCATGTTGCTGCGATCACGCCCCTGTTTGGCTGAGCCACCCGCGGAATCACCCTCCACGATGAACAGTTCGGCTTTAGAAGCGTCGCGCTCCTGACAATCTGCTAGTTTGCCCGGCAGAGACGCCACATCAAGCGCACCTTTGCGGCGGGTAAGCTCACGGGCTTTACGAGCTGCTTCGCGGGCACTGGCTGCTTCGACGATTTTTGAGACAATGGATTTTGCCGGAGCCGGGTTTTCTTCCAGCCACTCTGCCAAAGCCTGCCCAACAAGGTTTTCAACCACGGGGCGAACCTCGGAGGAGACCAGTTTGTCTTTCGTCTGCGAGGAGAACTTTGGATCTGGCACCTTAACCGAAAGCACACAGGATAAGCCCTCACGGCAATCTTCGCCGGTCGGGTTTACTTTTTCACGCTTCAGCAAACCGGAACTATCAGCATAGCCAGTAAGCTGGCGGGTCAGCGCTGCGCGGAAACCGGCTAGGTGTGTGCCGCCATCGCGCTGCGGGATGTTGTTGGTGAAGCAGAGAACCTGTTCGTGATAGCTGTTGTTCCACCACATAGCCACTTCAACGGTGATACCGTCTTTTTCCGCGGTCATGGTGAGTGGCTCTTCGATAAGCGGGTGTTTGGCGCGATCGAGATAGCGGACGAAAGCCTCCAGCCCGCCCTCATAGAAAAGCTCGACCTGCTGCTTCTCTACACCGCGATCATCAGTCAGTATGATACGCACGCCAGAGTTCAGGAACGCGAGCTCGCGCAGGCGGTGCTCCAGCGTTTCATAATTGAATTCAGTCTTGGTGAACGTCTCTGGCGAGGGTGTGAAGGTCACCTCTGTGCCACTGCGCCCGGGCGCATCGCCCACTGTTTCCAGCGGAGCGGCGCTTTCCCCGTGGTGGAAGCGAATGAAGTGCTCTTTATCATTGCGGTAGATGCGCAGATCCAGCGTGGTGGAAAGCGCGTTTACAACAGAAACCCCAACGCCGTGCAAACCACCTGAAACTTTATAGGAGTTGTTGTCGAATTTACCGCCAGCATGCAGCTGGGTCATGATGACTTCGGCAGCGGAGATCCCTTCTTCCGAATGCAAATCAACGGGGATACCGCGGCCATTGTCGGTTACAGTAACCGAGCCATCGGCATTCAACGTTACGGTGACATGATCTGCGTGGCCGGCTAGGGCTTCGTCAATGGCGTTATCAACCACCTCGTAGACCATGTGATGGAGGCCAGAGCCATCATCTGTGTCACCGATATACATGCCCGGACGCTTGCGCACAGCATCCAGACCTTTCAAGACCTTGATGCTATCTGCGCCGTAGCCGTTCTCGGCTGCGCCGTTTGCTGCATTTTCGTTTTCAGGGGTCGCGTTTTCGCTCATTCGAATCACTTTGCCTGTGGGTTATCTAGCGGATAATCTGTTATAAGCTCTTGGCGGAAAACCACAAGAATTCAGCTGGTTGCAAACGCAATCCCAGCGAGAAATCCGTAGAAAAACCCTACTCCGGCTCAAGGGCTTGCCTATTTTGTCACGATTGCTGCTGCTGCGCCAATCATTGCGAGGCTTACACCCTTGTTTAGACGGCGAACTGCCTTGCCGGATGTCATGAGCGAACGTGCTCTTGCCGCCAGTGCCGCATAGCCGAAAACGACGACCAAAAGCACGCCTGCGATAATGCCCAGCAACTCACCATAGGCGAGCAAGCTAACCTGTTCCACGGAAATCAGGTTTGGCATCAAAGCCATATAGAACATGATCGGCTTCGGATTGGAAATTGTAACGGTGAAACCGGAGGTAAACGCGGCCCAAAACTTGGTTTCCATTGATCGAGGTTGTTCGCTAACAAACCCGCCCGAGCGCCACAAATTCCATGCAAGGTAGACCAAGTATAGCGCACCAACAATTTTCAGCACAAAAAAGGCGAAGGCAAATGTTTTTGCAATAGCGGCCACTCCCAGCACTGCGAGAGTAAACAGCACACTGTCACCGCAGATCATACCAAGGCCAAAAGAGAGCCCATTGCGCATGCCATAGCCCAAAACGTAGGAAACAAGGGCAGCAATGCCGGGGCCAGGCGTGATGGCGGCGGCAAACAACGTGCCCGCAAAAACAAGGAGGCTTGCGCTATCCACTTTTTGGCTCCGATTCAAACGTGAGGGAAACACTTGCCCTCTTCCCTAACAGGGGCAGGCTGCTCGGTCAAACCCGTCGAAGCAGGGTTTTATCCAGAGCTTCGGTTCGTAACACTCACCGAACCCTCATGTACCGTGAAGAACTGGGCCTCCGGTGGCAAGGCTTCAAAAAGGGAGGTGTCGGTTCCTGTCATGAAAACTTGTCCGCCCAGCTCTTGCAGCCGTGTGAACAGAGCTGCCCGGCGATCCGGATCAAGATGCGCGGCAACCTCGTCCAGCAACAACACAGGTGCCATGCCTGACACTGCCCCGGTGAGCTCTGCGTGGGCCAGAACAAGGCCAATCAACAGGGCTTTTTGTTCACCTGTGGAGGCATAGGCCGCAGGCAGCTCCTTATCAGCGTGCAAAACACTGAGATCAGAACGGTGCGGGCCCGTTAACGTGCGTCCTGCTGCACGGTCGATCAACCGATTGTCGCGCAATTGTGCTTTGAACCTGTCTTCGAGATCCGCTGCGGCAACGCCATGAACCAGCTCTTCAAACGGGCCTTGCAGTGAAATCAAAGAGGCGGGAAAGGCCGCTTCGGAGACAGCGTGTCGGGCCAAAGTATCAACCAGCAGCGTTACTGTTTCATTGCGAGCGAGGGCAACAGCCGTTCCAAGATCTGCTACCTGTGCTTCAACGGCATCAAGATAGGCATTGCTTCCCCCTTCCACCAAGAGACGGTTGCGCTGGCGCAGTGCCTTTTCGTAGTCACCGACTATCCGGCCATGAGCAGGATTGATGGAAAGTACAAGTCTATCTAAGAATTTTCGCCTGTCGGAAGCAGAGCCCGTGAACAGGCAATCCATAGCTGGCACCAACCAGAGCACTCGCAAATGATCAAGCAAGGCGTCGGATGAGCGCGCCTCTTCACCATCAATGCGCAAGCGACGGCCTGTATCGCCAGCGGTAAGGCCGGTGCCCAACTTGGTTTCACCATAAGGTCCATCAAGAAGAGCGCTAATCGCCCAGCCGCCGGAACCGCCGATGCGGCCAATATCAGCGAGAATAGCGCGGCGAAAACCACGACCAGCTGATAATAACGACAAGGCTTCTAGGATATTTGTTTTACCCGCGCCATTATGGCCGGTAAGTGCGATACAATCGCTATCCAGCTCCAGCTTTGCGTTGGTGTAATTGCGAAAATCACTGAGAACAAGACGCGTTAGCGCCACACGGGCTCGCTCTGTCATCGCCTCTTGCTCCGTTGTATACCGATGCGATCTGCAGTAAGCTTAGGCCAAAGCAGCGCTACGAGGTGTTTTCTCTAAAGCGCTGCGCTGGCTAAGTCGCAGACGTTGGCTTTTAGACGCGCATTGGCATCAGAACATAAAGGACGTCGGCATCGCCATCATCGCGGATCAATGTGGGGGAACCAGAGTCCGCCAGACAAAAAAGCGCTGTATCTTTCTTGAGCTGGCCAGCAATATCTAGCAGGTATTTGGAGTTAAAGCCGATGTCCATCGCATCTGCCTCATATTCCACCATGACCTCTTCTGTTGCACTACCGGAATCTGGATTGGTGACAGTAAGGATCATCTTGCCTTCACTGATGGAAAGCTTGACCGCTCTTCCCCGTTCGGAGGAAATTGTTGAGACGCGATCAACAGATTCTTTGAAGACATCACGATCAACCCGCAATTCTTTTTCGTTATTCTTTGGAATAACGCGGCCGTAATCGGGAAAAGTTCCGTCTATAAGTTTGGAGGTGAGAACAACCGGACCGATAACAAATCGTATTTTTGTTTCGGAAATCTCAACGTTGATCTCTGCCTCAGGATCTTCCAATAGCTTTTGTATTTCACCCACAGTTTTGCGCGGAATGATTATACCCGGCATGCCTTCAGAGCCGTGCGGTGCCTCAAACTCTGCCTGAGCAAGGCGGTGGCCATCTGTTGCAACAGCTCGGAACTTCAAGCCGGCATCTGTCTCTACCGTGTGTACGTAGATCCCGTTGAGATAGTAGCGGGTTTCTTCAGTTGAAATCGCAAACTGCGTGCTGTCGATCAGCTTGCGGATTGCAGCTGCGGAGATTGTGAAATTATGGGAAAACTCACCAGCCGTTAAATCCGGGAAGTCGGCAACTGGCAGCATTTGTAGGGCGAAACGCGAGCGACCAGCGCGAATTTCCAATGTGCTGTCATTGCCGGAGGTTTCCAGCACAACTTGCGCACCGTCTGGCAACTTCCGCACGATCTCATAGATCATATGGGCTGGGACGGTTGTGGCGCCGGGGACTTCCACCATTGCTGCAATGGTTTCCACCACTTCCAGATCAAGGTCGGTCGCCTTCAGCTTTAGACTTCCACCCTCGGCATCAAGCATAACATTCGAGAGGATCGGAATTGTATTCCGTCGCTCGACCACACGATGGACGTGGGTTAGGGACTTTAGAAGTTCGCTCCGCTCAAGTGTGACTTTCATGCGAAAGGCCCGTCATAGCTGCGCGGTTCGATGCACAAACCGCAAAGTGTTAATAAGTTGTTGCGTTGGATCGTTCAAAGTGCCCTCAACCACTCAAAAAGGCAAGGGCTGACCCAATTTCTAGCAGCGCAAACCCCAACAAATGGCATCGCTGCTGATTGAAAGGCAGCTGCGTATGAAAAAAATTGGGGCAGCAGGCATTTTGCCAGCAGCCCCGTTATTTTTTTCGCCCTCAAGCGCATTAGCAATATCGCTCACGGCGCTTGAAGGATGATGCTTAAGCGTCAAGCATGCGCTTCAAAAGCTCCAGCTCCTGCGCCAAACCATTATCCGCTTTGGACAGCTCTTCGATTTTACGTACTGCATGTAGCACTGTCGTATGGTCACGATTACCAAACCGGCGACCGATTTCCGGTAGTGAGCGCGGCGTCATCATTTTGGCGAGATACATAGCGATCTGGCGCGGACGCACGATTGTGCGTGTGCGACGTGCGGAGAGGAGGTCAGCACGGCTTACGTTGTAGTGCTTTGAGACAACACGCTGGATATCTTCAATTTTCACGCGGCGCGGCTCGGCGGCACGAATAAGATCGCGAAGGGTGACCTCTGCCATTTCAAGAGTTACCGGGGAATTCGTCAGCTGATTGTGAGCCACAAGGCGGTTTAGGGCTCCTTCAAGATCTCGGCCAGACGAAGTAACATTGCGTGCAATGTAATCCAAAACGGAATCTGGGACTTGGAAATTCGGGTAGGAACGCTGCTGGGTGCGCATGCGGTCATCAAGAATGGCACGGCGTAGGTTAAAATCAGGCTCAGAGATATTGACCACCAAACCTCCGGCGAGGCGCGAACGCACTCGGTCATCCAAGCTTTCCAGATCGGCAGGTGCGCGATCAGCTGCCACAACAACCTGACGCGCTCCGTCGATTAGAGCATTTAAAGTATGACAGAACTCTTGTTGGACCTGCTTGCCATGCAAGAATTGCATGTCGTCGATCAAGAGTATATCGATCGAGCGCAATGTTTCCTTGAACGCCATTGCAGATTGCGCCTGCAGTGCAGCGACGAACCGATACATAAAGTGTTCTGCTGTGAGATAGAGCACACGTCGGCCAGCGGCACGCGCCTGATTGGCAACCGCTTGCATCAAGTGCGTTTTACCAAGCCCAACATTTGCATGCAGGTATAGCGGATTGAAGGTGACAACACCGCCGCCAGCAACCTGTTTTGCCGCGGCCAAGGCCAACACGTTAGACTCGCCCTCGACGAAGGTGTCAAAGGTGTATTTTGGATCAAGTGCAGCACCTTCCAAGACATCTTTAGAGGAGCCCAGGTCTCCCCGGCTTGGGCGCATGCTTGCAGCGCCGGCTGCTGCATTGGTGCGCAAACCGATCGGATCACTCACCTGAATTGGACGCATATCCGTTGTTTTTCCAGCCACAGTCTGCTGCGTCGCTTGCTTAGGTGCGGCAGGGCGTGGACGCACTGCTCCGCGCACGGTAAGCTCGATCCGGTGAATGTCTTCACACTCGTTCTTCCACAGCCCCATCAGGCGCTCGGAGTAGTGGGATTGAATCCACTGCTTCAGAAAACGGGTGGGAACGGAAAGGCGAATGGTGCCGTTGTTGTGTTCTTCTAGATCAACACGGGCGAACCAGCTGGTAAAAACATCTTCACCCAGCTCGGCGCGTAAACGTTTTTTTACGCGGTCCCACTGCTCTGGCCCGAGAGCTTCCTGAACGTGCATAATCGCCTCCTAAATACATATGGGCATTCCGCCACAGACGCCCATTTTTCTATACCAGCACGAGCCCTTGGCCTTGCTGGAGAATTGCTGCCTTTGAGCCGCAGAACGACCCATACTATTTCTTGGCAAATTGCCATTTTTTGGAGCTGCACTGAAACTTGCGCAGCCAACGCACCAATCATTGGTGCAGCTTGTTTCTTGGAAGAAGCCTTGTCGGCTCAGTCACGTCGAAAACGCCATGGCTCTTCCATAAATCTTTAGAGTGCTAACTTTGTCTCCAAGGAAAGCCCGAAGTCTTCCAACCGGAGATCCCGCCCCGATGCCCCACCTCATCCAATGGCCCTTCAAAGCCTTCTTGAATGTTAAAACAGGACTGATAGCCATGAGCGGTCATCGCAACTGCAGCATTTCGGCTGCGTGCGCCAGACCGGCACAAAAAGTAGATTGGCGTGCGCTCGTCAAGACCTTTTTGCGCTAGCAACGAAGAAAGTTGCTCAGCAAAACCTTCATTGAGCAGGGAAGAGGGAAACTGCTGCCATTCGATAAGAATGGTTTGCTTATCGAAGACCGACAGGTCTGGCACGCCAACGAAAGTCCACTCCGCCTCTGTGCGTACATCCACCAGCACCGCCTTGTCATCTGCGCCAAGTGCCGCATACGCAACTTCAACGCTGACATCTCCTGCATAGGTTTGCACCACTGCATCCATCTCTATTTGCACGCCCCGTACTATCACCTAGGCCTTGCCTAGTGTTTCTTTTTTGGTGCCTTCGAATCCTGCCAAGAAGACAAATGAAAGCAAGCATCGACATTGCGCTTACAAGTCGATCTTAGCGATCCTATTGCATTCACGTAGGAATTTCGAAATCACTACATCAGGATTAAAGAGTTACTTCTTCTGAAAGCCCGAGAGTTTTTTAAGCATACACAGCAGGTTTTTGGGCTGCAAGCGAGTATGGTTAATAGAAGGTAAGCAGATCATAAATTACCCTAAGTCAGTTCCTAATGCAGTTGGCTGGCTTTTCCGCCAACGCATTTGAACAAAACAACTTTTTGTCTAACTGTTTGGTTAACGGAATTGATTTCAGGCGAAATATTTTTTTTCTCTGTGGGGATCTTGACTCGAGTAGAATCCATTTCGAAAGAAGGGGAATCTGGGGACCACCAGTTAACCTATTGAAATGTATAGTATAATTATGTCATGGGAACCGTGTCTTCCACAGGCTAAAAATGCCCATTTTGTATTCATGGAACGACGAAAAAACTTAGGCGGAAAACAAAAAAGCCCGGCCAAAAGGCCGGGCTTTTTTAAAACCAATTAAAGGCTGTTAAGCAATCGCTTTAACGCGTGCGCTCAAGCGAGAAACTTTGCGAGACGCAGTGTTGGAGTGCATAACACCCTTACCTGCAGCGCGCATGATTTCTGGCATTGCAGCTTTGAATGCTGCTGCTGCTTTGTCTTTATCGCCAGAAGCAATTGCTTCTTCTACAGCGCGAACGAAAGTACGAACGCGGCTACGGCGAGCCTTGTTAATGGCCGTCCGGCTAGCAATCTTGCGTGCTGCCTTCTTGGCCGATGGTGTATTGGCCATGGGCTCTGTCCTGATCTGTCAGTTATCACTGGTAAATCGCGAACGAGGCCGCCCAAAGCCGCCCCGGTCAAACGAATGCGAAAGCGAGAGTCACCCGCTATCGGTTGTGGACGGCTTATAGTCAGCTGCGCAACGCTCGTCAATAAAAAACCCGAGAATGCTGCAAAAAACCAGTTTTGCGCAGCCTTGTTACACGTTTGGCTCGTCAAACCTGTGGTTAGTTGTTGGAGAAAACCGGTTTTCTCTTTTCGATAAACGCCTTCATTCCTTCCTTCTGATCTGCGCTTGCGAAAGTTGATTGGAAAACACGGCGCTCAAAACGTACACCTTCATCAAGTGTCGTTTCATAAGCCCGGTTAACACACTCTTTTACCATCATAGAAACCGGCTGCGAGAACCCGGCAATGGTCTTTGCCGCCGCGATCGCCTCTGCAAGCAGTTGATCGGCGGGAACCACACGAGAAACAAGGCCGCAGCGCTCGGCTTCTTCTGCATCCATCATCCGCCCGGTGAGGCACATGTCCATAGCCTTGGATTTGCCAACAAAACGGGTGAGGCGCTGGGATCCGCCTGCCCCGGGGATTACGCCGAGCTGAATTTCCGGTTGGCCAAACTTGGCCGTATCAGCTGCAATAATAAAATCACACATCATAGCAACCTCGCAACCGCCACCAAGGGCAAAACCGGCAACGGCGGCGATAACCGGCTTGCGGCACTGCGCTATGGCATCCCAATTGCTCATAAAGTCGCGGCGGTAGGTATCTGGATAGGTGCGCTCTGCCATTGCCTTAATGTCAGCCCCAGCCGCGAAGGCGCGCTCCGAACCGGTTAAAACAATGGCACCCACATCATCATCCAGCTCAAACTCCTTCAGCGCCGCGCCGATTTCATTGATCAGCTGTTCATTCAACGCGTTAAGTGCTTTAGGGCGGTTTAAGGTGATGAGGGCGATATTCTCTTGCTTCTCGGCAATCAGTAGCTCGTAAGACATAACGTCTCCTTGAAAACGACGGATCAGGCATATTCGGAAGGAAAGACTACGCAAAATTGCATGGCAGATGTAGCTAGCCTTTAGCCAAAGTCTGCTGCTGTTGGTGGTTTAGCGCGGCAACAGACTCTCTCGATCAATGGCTTGTTCTCGCGCCTCTTCCTGCAACCATGCCTTGAAGGCTTTGACCACAGGGCGGATCACGCGGCTTTCGGGATAGGCAAAGTGATAGGCCTGCGAGGTTTGGAGGGCCTCCGGAAACAGCTGGATAAGAGCTCCTGAGGATAATTCCTCCTCGATAAAGAACTTTGGCACCAGCGCCGCGCCTAGGCCCGCAACGGCGGCTTGGGCGATCATAGTAAACTGATCGAAGCGCGGCCCCTGAAAGGCTAGGGTTGTATCCAGATCCTGCTGACTGAACCACTTTTGCCACGCATCTTGACGCGTCGACTGGTGCAGGCGCATCACACCCGCCAAATCCGCGGGCTTTTCTATGGTGTGCCTATCGCGAAACGCCCGCGAACATACTGCGATTACCTGCTCTGGAAACAATGGCTCGGTAAGCGCACCGGCCCAAACAGGTTCGCCGAAGTGAATTGCCCCGTCAAAAGGTTCGCTTGCAAAATCAAAAGGGCGCAAACGCACTGACAGATTGAAGCTTGCCTCTGGATAGCGTTCATGAAAGCGAGGCAGACGGCGCGCCAGCCAACGCGTGCCGAAAGTCGGCAAAACCGCTAGGTTAAGCACATCCTCGCTGCCAGCAAAGGACATGACCTGCCGCGTTGCACTTGTCATTTTTTCGAGGGTGCCGCGAATGTCATGCAGATACAAGCGTCCGGCATCTGTGAGGATGATGCGTTGCCGTACGCGCTTGAACAGCTCCACGCCGAGGCGATTTTCCAATAGACGCACCTGCTTGCTCACCGCGCCTTGCGTTAGGTACAGCTCTTCGGCGGCGCGCGTGAATGAGCCATGACGCGCCGCGCTTTCAAAAGCGATCAAACTATCGACCGGTGGAATAAAGCCCCGTTTCACCTTGCAATACTCCTCCTCAAGCAGCAAGGGGCGTCCCTATCCGCGCCCTTTATTTATTACTATTGGAAATTATGCGGCCTGCCCTCTTGCAAGCCAATGTCACAATTTCATTAGATAAGCTGTTGTTTTTTAGTGATTGTGACGCTTTTCAGGAGCACTTTCAAGTCTTTAATCATTCCAATTAAGAATGAACGGCTGACGAACCGTAGCTTTGCCATACGGCTCAGACATAAGAAACTTACGGGTAAGAACGTAATGACTGGCCGAACGCAGGCTAATGGAGAAAAATTCATGGCGCAAACACTCGATTTATCCAAGCTTGAGGCGCAAACGCACGCGCTTCTTGCCCGAATGGGCGTTGACGGCGATCAATTGCAAGGGGGCAGTCTGGCAGCGCGCTCGCCCATCAACGGCGCCGTTGTGGCCAATGTCAGTGAAAGCCGCGTTGCAGATGTCACCACAGCGGTAGACGCCGCGCATGCTGCGTATTTGCGCTGGCGCTCTGTACCTGCTCCGCGCCGCGGCGAGTTGGTGCGGCTGCTTGGAGAAGAGCTGCGCACCCACAAAGAAGATCTTGGCCTACTGGTCTCTATCGAGGCGGGCAAAATCCTTTCCGAAGGGCTTGGCGAAGTTCAGGAAATGATTGATATCTGCGATTTTGCCGTTGGGCTTTCGCGCCAGCTTTACGGCCTCACCATCGCTACTGAACGGCCCGGCCACCGGATGATGGAAACATGGCACCCCTGCGGTGTTGTGGGTGTTATCTCTGCCTTCAACTTCCCAGTGGCGGTTTGGTCTTGGAATGCGGCGCTGGCATTGGTTTGCGGCGACAGCGTTGTTTGGAAACCATCGGAAAAAACCCCGCTTACCGCATTGGCCGTTGAAGCGCTCTTTGCAAAGGCAGTCGCCAAATTTGGCGAGGATGCTCCTGCCGGATTGCTTGGTGTGGTGCAAGGGCACGCAGAAATCGGCAATGCGCTGGTGGAAGATACGCGCGTGCCAGTGCTTTCGGCGACGGGCTCCACGCGCATGGGCCGTATTGTCGGGCCCAAAGTGGCGGCGAGATTTGGCCGCTCCATTCTAGAGCTTGGTGGCAACAACGCCGCAATTGTTGCGCCTTCTGCTGATCTTGATCTGACCTTACGCGGTGTTGCCTTTGCAGCAATGGGCACCGCCGGGCAGCGCTGCACGACCCTGCGCCGCCTGTTCGTTCATTCAAGTGTCTATGACAGTTTGATACCGCGCCTTAAAGCTGCTTACAGCTCTGTCACCATTGGCGCTCCAACCGAAGCGGAAACACTGATTGGCCCGCTTATCGACAAAGACGCCTATGAGGGAATGCAAGCAGCACTTGAGGCGGCAAAAGCGGCTGGCGGCGTTGTTCATGGCGGCGAGCGCGTGTTGAGCGAGGAAATGCCTGAAGCGTATTATGTCGCGCCAGCCCTTGTAGAGATGTCCGGACAAGTGGGCCCCGTACTGGAAGAGACCTTTGCGCCGATCCTCTACATCATGCGCTATGAGAGCATTGAAGAGGCTATTGCGCTGCAAAATGAAGTTGGCGCCGGTTTGTCCTCTTCTATCTTCACCAATTCCTTGGCAGAGGCTGAGCTGTTTACCTCTGCAACCGGCTCCGACTGCGGCATTGCCAACGTGAACATCGGCCCTTCTGGCGCCGAGATTGGCGGTGCATTTGGCGGTGAGAAAGAAACCGGTGGCGGGCGCGAATCCGGCTCGGATGCCTGGAAGGCATACATGCGCCGCGCGACCAACACTATCAACTATTCCGGCGCATTGCCGCTCGCTCAGGGGGTGAAATTCGATGTTGACTAAGATGAGTAGTACGCCTCTTGGCAACCCTGCAGGTGGGGGAGTTTTTGATTGGGAAGACGCGTTCTTGCTACGTGAGCAGCTGGGCGAAGATGAAACCCTGATCAAGGAAAGCGCGCGGGCCTACGCCCAGGAGAAATTGCTTCCGCGCGTGATCGAGGCCTACCGGGAGGAGACCACAGACCGGGCGATCTTTAACGAAATGGGCGAGCTCGGCCTATTGGGGGTAACGCTGCCCGAAGACTACGGCTGCGCCGGCGCATCCTATGTTTCTTACGGGCTCATTGCCCGCGAAGTGGAGCGTGTGGACAGCGGTTATCGCTCTATGATGAGTGTGCAATCTTCGCTGGTGATGTATCCGATTTACGCCTACGGCTCTGAAGAGCAGCGCCGCAAATACCTGCCTAAATTGGCAAGTGGCGAATATGTGGGCTGTTTTGGCCTTACTGAGCCGGACGCGGGCTCTGACCCTGCGGGCATGCGCAGCCGCGCTGAGAAAATTGATGGCGGTTACCGTCTCACCGGTACCAAGATGTGGATTTCAAATTCGCCCATTGCCGATGTGTTTGTTGTTTGGGCAAAGTCCGAGGCGCATGATAACCAGATCCGCGGTTTTGTGCTTGATAAAGGCCTTAAGGGGCTGAGCGCACCCAAGATCGGCGGGAAGTTATCGCTGCGCGCCTCGATAACCGGCGAGATCGTTATGGACGGCGTCGAGGTGAGCGAAGATGCGCTGTTACCAAATGTTTCCGGCCTTAAAGGGCCATTTGGCTGCCTGAACAGGGCGCGCTATGGCATCTCTTGGGGGGTTTTGGGCGCGGCGGAGGATTGCTGGCACCGGGCACGGCAATACGGGCTGGACCGCAAACAGTTTGGCAGACCGTTGGCTCAAACGCAGCTGTTTCAGAAGAAGTTGGCGGATATGCAAACCGAGATTTCGCTTGGCTTGCAAGCCTCGCTGCGTGTCGGGCAGTTGTTCGACGCGGGCAAAGTGGCACCGGAAATGATCTCCATCGTTAAACGCAACAACTGTGGCAAGGCGTTGGATATTGCCCGGGTGGCGCGCGATATGCATGGAGGCAATGGCATTTCCGAGGAGTTTATGGTGATGCGCCACGCGCAGAATCTGGAAACGGTAAATACCTATGAAGGCACGCATGATGTGCATGCATTGATCCTCGGGCGGGCACAAACCGGCCTGCAGGCATTCTTCTAAGTTTACGGATAGAAGCATGGGCGCCCCACGGCGGGCGCCCTGTGGCATTTTGCGTAAAACCCAGTAGCTGCTTTGGCAGTTGCGCTTTGTTTTGTTTTTGGGAGGGAACATGACACAGCCGCAACGGGGCAGGCGTGTGGTCATTGCCGGTGGAGCGGTGATGGGCAGCGCTACCGCCTATTTCCTTGCAAACCACCCTGATTTCTCTGGTGAAATCATCGTCATCGAGAAAGATCCAAGCTATCAGCTCTGCGCGTCTGCGCGCTCGGCAGCCTCTATTCGCCAGCAATTCTCAAGCGCGATCAACATCAGCATTTCACAGTTTAGCATTGCCTTCCTGCGCGATATTGGCAAGCACTTGGCTGTTAGTGGCGATGCGCCACATATCGATCTGGTGGAGGGCGGTTATCTCTTCCTTGCGAGCAAGGCCGGTGCGCAGCAGCTCAATCAAAACCATCAGCTGCAAAGGTCATTTGGCGCAGATATCACCTGCTATTCGCGGGCGCAGCTCGCCCAGCGTTATCCATGGCTGAATACGGATGGTATTGAAGCGGGCTGCTATGGAACAAGTGGGGAGGGATGGTTTGACGGCTACGGGCTGATGCAGGCGTTTCGCCGCAAAGCAAGATCTTTGGGCGTTCGCTATGTGCAAGGCGTTGTAGAGGGCTTGAAAAAAAATGAATGCGGATGGCTGGTGCAGCTGGAAGGCGGCGAGCAGCTGCAGACGGAGATATTTGTCAATACGGCCGGGGCATCTGGCGGGGCAGCTCTGTGCCGAAGTGCAGGGCTTGACCTGCCCATAACCAGCCAAAAGCGAATGATCTTTCCATTTGAATGCAAAGAGGAAATTCGAAACCTCCCTCTATTGGTGGATCCAAGCGGGTTTTACGTGCGGCCTGAGGGAAAGAGCTATATCTGCGGCTGCGCCCCTGCGGCAAATAAAGATCCCGAGTGTTTTGACTTCGCCGTAGAGCATGACTTTTTCATGGAGGAGCTATGGCCTCGCCTTGCCCACCGTATCCCCGCATTTGAAAGCTTGCGGCCCGGACTGGCGTGGGCAGGGCATTACGACATGAACGGGTTCGATCAAAATGCATTTGTCGGGCCAGTGCCGCAACTGGAAGGTTTTTATCTGGCGCTTGGCTTTTCTGGACACGGATTGCAGCAAGCGCCTGCTGTGGGGCGGGGGCTCGCAGAACACATCGCCACAGGCACCTATCAAAGCCTTGATCTTACTCCGCTCTCTATTGAGCGTTTTTGGAATGGCACCCCTTTGCTAGAGAAAAACGTTGTCTAGAGCTGGGCTTGCAAAGCGTTGCAGACCGTGCGTAAAACCTCCACGCGCGCATGGCGCTTATCCTGCGAAGAAACCAGCGTCCACGGCGCATAAGGTGTGGACGTACGGTCAATCATGTCACCTGCGGCGATTTCATAGTCATCCCAGCGCAAGCGATTGCGCCAATCCTCTGGCGTGATCTTGTAGTTCTTGTAATCGGTTTTTTCGCGATCCTTGAAGCGCTTGAGCTGTTCATCCTCCGAGATTGCCAGCCAAAACTTGCAAATGATGGCGCCCGCATCCTTTAACTCGCGCTCGAAGCTGTTAATCTCGCTGTAAGCGCGCATCCAATCCGCCTCTGAACAGAACCCCTCAACCCGCTCAACCAATACGCGCTCATACCAAGAGCGGTCAAAAATCGCAGTATGGCCAAGGCGTGGTACCTTTTGCCAAAAGCGCCAAAGATATGGATGCAACCGCTCCACTTCATTCGGCGCAGCAACGGGATACACCTTATAAAATCTCGGATCAAGCGGCGCTGTTAGGCGGCGAATGGAGCCCCCTTTGCCTGCGGCATCATTGCCTTGGAAAACACAAATCAGCGAGCGCTTGCGGAACGCTTTGCTATCAACATATCCAGATAGGCGCTCTTGCCAACGAGGGAGCTCTTGCTTGTATAGCGGCTTATCTAATGATGCAGAAAGTTCGATTGCCTTGATGGTAGCGCCGCTGGCCAAACGCGGCAACACGGCTGGTGCGGCGAGAGGCTGCGCGAGGCTAGAGGTCTCTAGTTTTCGCTGCATTGCCTGCGCAATGGTTTCGGCCAGTGCGAGGTCTCGCTGCTGCGGCGAGCTTGATGGAATAACGTACCACGGCGCGTAGCCGGTACTGGTGTGAAGCGCGGTGGTCTCACCAATTTTTTGGGCGCTATCGTGGTTTTTGACGGAGGACCACTCTTCCAGATAGTGGCGCTCTTGCTCTTTGCCTTCACTAAGACGCTTGAGGCGATGCTCCTGCTCCTCTTCTGGAAGGGTGAACCAGAATTTTAGCAGCAGCACGTTTTCATTGGCCAGCATTTCCTCAAAGCGATTGATTGCATGCAATTCATGCTCCAGTGTTTGTTGATCAATCTTATCCAGAACCGCGGCTTTTAAGGGGTGCTGATACCAACTGCCAAAGACAATAGCCGTTTCGCCGCGTGAGGGAAGGTCGCGCCAATATCGCCACATCGCGGGGCGCAAGCGCTCTTCCTCCCCCGGCTTTTCAAGATACGCGTTACAGGTAAGATAGCGCGTGTCCATCCATTCATAGAGGCGTGAGATTGCCGCACCTTTGCCTGCACCGTCCAACCCAGCAAGCAGAATAATCGTGGCGAAGCTTTTTTTGTCTCGCAGCTCATGCTGGAGATCCAACAGGGTCTTACGCAAATTGCGCACCCGGGCTTGATAATCTTTGCGGTCAATCTCTTGTGGAATGGTTGCAGATTGAAACATAGGCGCTCGCTACAGACAAAGTTACATCGCTAGAATGAAGCCTATTCAAGCGCGCTGCCTTAGCATCTGTCAAATATCAGTTGCAAACGTACGCGCAGAGCATTTTTTGACCTATAATTTCCCCCAAAGTAACTCGTTAAAACAACCAAGGCCCTTGCGCCGCCGATGTTGAGTTGCCAAATGAACGAGCGGGCGCGCGCGGTGTGTTTGAACTGTGTGCCAAGCCAACCGCCTTAAACAACACGGAAGAGCGACGTGCCAACTGATTTCATTAGTGCCTTTCTTGACCAAATCGTCGCGTTTATTGCTGCGAATCCGGCCTTTGCGGGCTTTATCTGTTTCTTTGTGGCCATGGGCGAAGCGCTGTTTCTGGTGGGGCTGTTCTTCCCAAGCACCGTTGTGCTGGTTGGCGCTGGAACCCTCATCGGCCTGGGAGAGCTCAGTTTTTGGCCCCTGTTTGTATGGACGACAGCAGGAGCGGTGACAGGCGATGCTATTTCCTATTGGGTTGGCTACACTTTCAAGGATCGCCTGCGCAATCTTTGGCCGCTGAACAAATACCCCGAATGGCTCAAGCGCGGAGAAGACTATTTTGCAGAACATGGGGGTAAAAGCATATTCATTGGCCGCTTTGTACCTGGCGTGAAGTCTGTCGTGCCCGGCATTGCCGGTATGGCAGACATGAATTTTGTACGCTTTTCCGTGTTTAATGTGACTTCCGCATTCGCTTGGTCAGCGCTGCATTTGGTGCCCGGCGTGTTGGCGGGTTCAGCGCTATTTGCCATTGGCGAGATCGATACCCGGCTTGCCATTGTTTTGGGGGCGCTCTGCCTCGCGTTGTTTGTGGCGCTGGTGCTGGTACGCTGGCTTATCCTTTTCCTCCTGCCCATTCTTGCGGGCTCGCATCAGGCTTTTGTTAATTGGTTAGCGGGCCGCCCTGACCGGCTGTCGCAATGGATGGCAAAGACCTACGACCCGGAAAACCCGCGTTCTGTTGGTATGCTGGTCTCGGCAGCGGTCTTGCTGTTATGCCTGCCACTCAGCTTTTGGATCATCGGAGCGATTGCGACAGGCTCAACTATGGTGCGGGCTGATTTGGCGATCTACAATTTCTTCGAGGTAGCGCGCACACCTTGGCTGGATGAAGTGATGATTGCGCTATCAATGCTTGCAAGTGGGGTGGTCAGCGCCTGTGTTGCGGCCTCAGCCGCTATCTACCTCACCGGCCGAAAAGCCTGGCGGCGTGCGATTGGCCTTGCAATTTCCATAGCAAGTTCACTTGGCTTTGTGGTGTTAATGCGCGGATTGTTTTCGCGCGGCCATGCTTTGAGCGCCGGAATAAGCCCCGATGTGCTTTCCCCATTTGCTGGGCACACCACCGTGACAACCGTGCTGATGGGCACATTAGCAGTGCTGGTGGCCCATGAACGAAGCCGTCGCAGCAAAGCTCTTATTTACTCCGCTGTCGCCATTTACACCATCCTTATTGGCTTCTCACGCATCTACCTGGGAGAGCATTGGCTTTCGGATGTTTTGGCGGGCGGGCTGTTCGCCACGGCGATTGTCGGGGCCTTTGCATTTGTCTTTGGTCATATTCACAACGAGAAAGTTGCACGCACCTCGCTCGGTCTGCTGGTTGGGCTGGTGCTGGCCCTTGTTGGCGGGTTACACATCTACACTAATTTTTCTAGCGCTCAAAAGCGCTACGCACCGCGGGTCGAACTGCGATACATGACCGAGGCAGACTGGATTGACGGTGGCTGGAGCGAAGTTGCACCCCGCCGGATTTCACTCTCCGGTGAATTGAAAGAGCCCTTAGTATTGCAATGGCTGGGCACGCCAGAGGAACTGCAGGAAAACCTGAGTGCGCAAGGTTGGGAGCCAGCTGAGCGCTGGTCCCTACCTTCAGTGACTGGATTTGTTCAAGGTTCAACTCCGGCTGCGAAGCTGCCGCCATTGCTGCTTACCAATCTGGGCAATTTGCCTGCCCTTATTCTGGTACGCGAGACCGATGCCGATCACAGAGATGTGCTGTGGCTATGGGCCACGAACTTTAAGATTTTTAAAAAACAGGATGCTGCTGCGAGTGTTCTTTTTGTTGGTGCCGTTCAGGGCGAAGAAGCGATCCGCCTCTTGGGCGAGTTCTCCGGCGTGAAACAAGAAAAACAACCTGCAAAACTGGAGGGCATGTTCCATGGATTGCCAGTTGTGGGCTTGAAATGGCGCGAAGACGGCACAAAAATTATCCTTGCCTCTCCCCAACAGGAGGCAAAGTAGATTGTTTAGCAAAGGCTTTTGTTTTGTTCTGCCTCTGGCGCGCAGTACAGGTCGTAAAGCGTCGTCAAGATTGCTTCAACTTCGGCACTTGCTAGAGAGTAGTAGATGGTTTGCGCGCTGCGCCGCGTTGCCACCAAGCTGTTGGCACGCATTTTGGCTAGGTGCTGACTAAGTGCAGATTGGCTCAGGTTTACCTCTTGCGCCAATTCCCCCACAGCGCATTCTCCCTGAAGCAATTTACACAATACCATCAGTCTTTTAGGGTGGGCCATTGATGTCAACAACTTGGCGGCCTGTTCCGCATTTTCTTCAAGTTGAGTGATGTCCATTTGGTTCAACGATTTGTCCTCTGTTGGCACATAGTTGAGTGATACAACTAACTTTACATTTCAGTGACGTAAAGGGTCTAATTGAATAGTTTTGATCGATTGCACGTATAAATTGGGTAATCCCGCAATAAATCTACCGAGTGATGTCACCAATTTCTGCTTCGGGACTAACATTTTGGGCGACAAGTGCTTGCCGTTCAGGTAATGCTGCTTTGTAAGCAGCACGAGTAGAAATCAGTGAAATTCCCTTGGTTTCATTCTCCTTTTTATCTGTTCAAACACAGGGTAACAGTTTTGAGCAACTTCGACACGCTTGGTGTGACACGTATCTTCCAGTTGGCCTTGGAGCGGATGGAGTACAAGGAACCAACACCTATTCAATCCGCTGCTATTCCTCCTATTCTTGCGGGCAAAGACCTACTGGGCCTTGCACAAACGGGCACCGGCAAAACTGCCGCCTTTGCAGTGCCGTTGCTACAACGCTTGCATGAAAGCAGGTTTAGAGCAGCGCCGCGCGGCGTTCGGGCATTAATTCTCTCGCCAACCCGTGAGTTAGCAGAACAAACGACTAAGAACGTCAAGGCCTATTGCGGCCGTTTAAAAATGTATGTCGGTAGCGCGGTTGGTGGTGTGCCGATTGTAACACAACAGCGCGCTCTGGAGCGGGGGCTTGATGTCCTTGTCGCAACACCCGGGCGCTTACTTGACCTTCATAAACGCGGTAAAGTCCACTTTGATGAGCTTGAAGTCTTTGTTCTGGATGAAGCTGACCAGATGCTCGACATGGGGTTTATCGCCGAACTGGAGGAAATCGCTTACCTTCTTCCCAAGAAGCGGCAAACCCTGCTGTTTTCTGCAACAATGCCAAGCGAGATCGCCAAGTTGGCGCAACGCTATCTGCATAAGCCAGAACGCATTGACGTAACGCCGCCGACAGCGACCGCAGACAAAGCTGACCAGCTCATCGCCCATGTAGAAAGCACGCAGAAGCTTGAGTTGTTGAAGAGTATTCTTGCACAAGAAGATTGCCGCAAGGCGCTGATCTTCACGTTGACCAAGCGCGGTGCCGTTTGGCTTGGCAAGGAACTTTCTGCATTAGAGCTGCCCTCTGCCGTGCTACAAGGCGATATGAACCAGATGGCGCGCAACACCACCCTGCAAGCCTTTACAGCCGGGCGGGTGCGCTATCTTGTGGCGACCGATGTGGCTGCGCGCGGGATCGACATCTCCGACATCACACACGTGATTAACTGGGATATGCCTAATGTCGCCGAAAACTATGTGCACCGCATTGGCCGCACGGCGCGAGCGGGAGCGAGCGGCACGGCGATTTCTTTCTGCACACCGCAAGAACGCGGGATGCTGCAGCAAATTCAGTCTCTGATCAAACAGAAGATCCCCGAAATGGAGGGGTTTACCTTCTTCCCATCTGATCAAGAGCCAAAGTCTATCCGCAAGTTTAACGGCCAGAGCAAAAAGGCTGGGGCGAGCCCGAAGAAGAAATCGACGGCACGCCCAGACGCTCAGGCAAAGCAAGCCAGCAAGCCAAAGTCAAAGGCCAAGCCTTTTGTGCGGCGGCAAAGCGAGGCCAACAAAAGCTCTAGCGCACCAAGCAGTGGCGGTACAGGTGGTTATTTGAAGCGCAAACCCGCCTCGAGCGATTAACCAGCTTAGACTGCTGCGAGGGGTGCTGATGATGTGTTAGGCTTAATTTGCTTAGCAGTAAGAGAGGCACCCCTTGGCAAATCGCATTCGTTTAAATAATCCGCTGATTGATGGACGACAATCAGAGCGCGCCCTCGCAGTGCAGCGAGGGGTGCAGCGGTATCTGCGTAGGCTAGGCTGGTTTAGTGCCTGCGAGATCATCCTTGCAAACGGGCGACGTGCCGATATTTTTTGCTTGAACGACAAAGGCGAGATTTGGATCATCGAGATTAAATCCTCACTTGAGGATTTGCGCGCCGATCAAAAATGGCCAGAGTACCGCGATTATTGCGACCAAATTTCCTTCGCTACGCTTGCAGATGTGCCTTTGCAGGCGTTTCCTGCCGATGCAGGGTTAATAATAGCAGATGCCTATGGGGCTGAAGAGGTTAGGCCTGCACCCTTACACAAGCTAAGTGCAGCGCGGCGCAAATCTGTAACCCTGCGCGCCATGAAGCAAATAACCAACAAGCTTCACGACATACTCGATCCAGAGCGGGTGGAGCTATCCGGCTACTAGCTGCTTGTTTTTGGCTGGAGATTCTTTGCGATTACCGAGATGATCCGCTCTGCAGCCTCCTGCTTTGATAGTTTAGGCAGGCTCTCTACCCCCCCGGCTGTCACCAAATGCACGGTATTGCTATCACCACCCATGACATTGTGCTGTGCACTAACATCATTGGCAACTATCATATCCGCGCCTTTGCGCTCCAGCTTTGAGCGGGCATTTTGCAAAAGGTTTTGCGTTTCAGCTGCAAAGCCGATGACCAGCTGTGGCCGGTTTGCACGTAGATGCCCGATACCACGTAGAATATCTGGATTTTCTGTTAAGTGCAGCACAGGCAAGGAGCCTGTGCCGTCCTTTTTCATCTTCTCTTGCGCGTTGGCACTGGTGCGCCAATCCGCTACAGCTGCGGCCATGATGGCGATATCTGCCGGTAGCGCCTCATTTACAGCATCTTGCATCTGCTGTGCGGTTTCTACCTTGATAAGCTTCGCCCCAGAGGGCGCTTGAAGGCCCACCGGCCCCGAGATCAGTGTCACCTCTGCGCCTTGCTTGAGCGCTGCTTCAGCCAGTGCATAACCCTGCTTTCCCGAGGACCGGTTGGCGATGTAGCGGACCGGGTCAATGGGCTCATGTGTCGGGCCAGCGGTAATCAGCACGTGCTTGCCGTTTAGCGCGCCGCTACGGTTGGCAAAGTGCTGTTCGACGGCGGCGACTATCTCCAGCGGCTCTGCCATGCGCCCAACACCTGCTTCATTTTTCTCTGCCATCTCGCCCGCTGAGGGGCCAACAAATCGCACGCCATCGGCCTGTAACTGTGCAAGGTTTCTCTGTGTTGCCGGATGGGCCCACATGCGGCTGTTCATGGCCGGAGCCATAAGCACAGGCTTATCAGTGGCGAGCAACACACAAGTGGCGAGATTATCTGCCAAACCATTGGCAAGCTTAGCCATGGTGTTGGCTGTTGCCGGAGCAACCACGATCAAATCAGCTTCACGGGAAAGGCGGATATGCCCGACATCATGCTCGGCTGCGCGATCAAACAGCTTTGTGAAGACTTGATCCCCGGTAAGCGCACCCACAGCAAGTGGCGTGACGAACTGGCATGCGCCTTCTGTCATTATTGCACGGACTTTAGCGCCCCGTTCTTGTAACCGGCGGATAAGATCGAGCGATTTGTAAGCGGCTATTCCACCGGTAATAATCAGAGCAATGCGTTTTCCGGCCAACATACGCGGCAAACTCCAGCAATTGAGGTCTTCGCTCTTTCCTAGAGCAAATTGCCATCGCTTTCCATGGTTTGTAGCGAGTTTTGTTAAGCGCATGCAGTCGCATCAGACAAATAAAAAGGCCCGCACAGGTCGGGCCTTTTTATCAAGTATAAAGTCCGAGCTTGCTCGGTCCGCTTACACTAGAAGTGCTTGGAGAACGTGCGCGGTGCTGGTGAAGCCACTTTTGCATCACCTCGTCCATTGATTTCATAGATAGCAAGACCGCGCTCGTTCCGCCCGTTAGGCTGGAAGCGGAACACCCCATCAATACCAAGGAAACCGTCGGCATTTGTCAACACACGCTGGGAGAAGCGATCCATACCTGCGGAACGGACAAGGCCGGCAGCCAGAATGGTTGCATCATAAGCCAGAGACGCATTGCGCGGCGGCGCTACCCCGTAGGCCTGCTGATAGCGACCAGCAAAGCGGTCATAATTGCTGTTATCCGGCGCAGGGAACCAGCTGCCTGCCATGACCGGTGTTTTCATCATGTCGCTGGTATTCCAAAGGCCAGAGCCCAACAGCTTAACAGCGCCGGTTGAAGCGCCTTTTTCGGTCAAGACCTGCATAACAAAGGGAGGAACACCACCGCCCTCTGGAATATAAAGCGAATCAACCTGCGAAACGATGCTGCTCAGATTGTTCACGCGGGCCCGAATGTCTTCCGCATTACCGGGCGCATAACGCTCGATGGTGACAATCCGGCCACCTACACGGCCAACAGCTTGGCGGAAGGCAGCTTCCACCACAGCGCCGTACGAGTTATTTGGTAGCAGCGCCGCATAGGAGCTGCGCTCTTGCTCGTGTGCAAAGGAAACAATGCGATTTACATCGGATTCGGGCAGGAAGCTGAGCAGGTAGGTTCCTGGGGCAGCTACATTGGTATCTGAGGAGAACCCGATAATCGGTACGTTGGAGCGTCGGGCCACCATAGATGCACCGCGCACCGCCTGCGAGTAAACAGGGCCGATAATCAACTCGGCACCTTCAGCAATTGCGGCTTGCGCAGCAAATTCTGCCCCTGCCTGTGTACCTTGGGTATCCTTGACCAACAGCTTGATATCAGCGCCTTGGAAATCGGCGAGCGCCATTCGTGCAGCGTTTTCAAACGTAGAGGCAACCGAGGCTGAGCCTTGCATTTGTCCCGAATAGGGTAGCAGCAAGGCGACGTGCACTTGACCACCGCCAATGGTCTGGCCGGTTGCGACGGGCTCGATCACGCGCTCTTGCCCGCTTGGGCCTTCATAAATAGGTGCGTTCATGCAGCCAGCCAGCAGAGCCATCGCCCCGAGGGTTGCTGCCTTCACCGCACTGGCAAATGTCTTCTTTGGTAGCTCAGCGCATGTGTCGCTCATCTTTTCCCCACCATCGCAGCCGTCCGCTTGCCCGCGGAGTGTCGGCTGGGTAAATTCTTCGCTCAAACCTTAGCCAGTGCTGATATGGAAATGCAACACCACTAGCGTTTTCTGCTGTTTGATCTGCGGTTTTACAAAACCTCGCCGCATTATAAAGCCCGAAACCTCTTTGAAGCTGGAGTTTTGCGCGAAATGCGCGCAAAAAACGCGTCTCATCATTGATTAGTTCAACAAATGTTCGCTACATGAGGGCAATCTGTGAACAAACTCCTGATTAAGAGGGCGCTAATTTGTCTAGTTTCTCCGAGGATTGCGGCAGCTTTCTGATCAAAGATCAGCAATTTCGCGCGCCGAAGCTTGAAGGTGCGCTTTACATTGTCGCGACACCGATCGGGAATTTGGGTGACATTACCCTGCGCGCCCTCGAAACTCTCGCAGGCTGCGATGTTCTTGCCTGTGAGGATACAAGGGTCACCGGCATTTTGCTGCAACGCTATGGCATCCGCAGTAAAATGATGGTCTATCACGAGCATAATGGCGAAAAACAGAGGCCTCTAATCCTGGAGGCCTTAGCCCAAGGGAAGTCTGTCGCGCTGGTTTCAGATGCTGGCACGCCGCTGATATCTGACCCTGGATATAAACTGGTTGCCGAGGTGCGCGGTGCCGGGCACAAGATTGTGCCAATCCCCGGCGCCTCAGCCATGCTTGCCGGATTGGTTGGTGCCGGATTGCCATCAGATACTCTAACCTTTGCCGGTTTCCTGCCAAATAAAAGCACTGCGCGCTGCAAACGCCTGCAAGAACTCGCATTAACACGCGCCACTCTCATTTTCTACGAGAGCCCGCATCGGCTGCAAGCTTCTTTGCAGGACATGGTGCAGTGCTTTGGAGCAGAGCACAAAGCCGTGGTGGCGCGAGAGTTGACCAAGCGCTTTGAGGAGTTTGCGCATGGCACACTCGCCGAACTGGTTACCCACTTTTCAGGGGATCGCGTCAAAGGAGAAATTGCTATCCTGATTGCTCCGGGAGAGGCGCACGAGCCAGATGCCACGCAAGCAGAAGATATGCTCAAAGCTGCGTTAAAAGAGATGCCTGTGAGCGCAGCTGCCAAACAGGTGTCCAAGGCAACTGGGGTTGATCGTAAAACGTTGTATGCCCGCGCGCTGGAGCTGAAAGATGCAGGGAGTGAAGCCGGATAGGCAACTGAGTGAGGCACAAAAACGACGGCGAGCGGCCGCAGCCCACTTGGCGCATAGCCCGCAAGAGAGAGCGCAGCGGCGCGGCTTAGCAGCTGAAGCCTTGGCAAAGGATTTTCTGGAGCAAGAGAACTGGCATATTCTGGCGCAGCGATACAAATGCTCGGCAGGTGAAATAGACCTGATTGCAACGCGCGCAGATACGCTTTGTTTTTTCGAGGTAAAAGCACGGCAATCCATAGAGGTTGGGCTACATGCCGTTTCACCCCGTGCCCAGCGCAGAATTGAACGCGCCTCTCGTATCTGGCTGTCGCAGCAAACCGGCTATGAGCTTTATTCCTATCGCTATGATTTATTGGTCGTTCTGCCCAGCGCCTACATCCATCATTTGCCTTGCTTTTTTGAAGGTGGGTAACCGAGCTTTCGACCAAGTTGCATTTTATTTTCATCCTACCATAGACAAACAGCGCCTCCCATCGCATATCTACGATAAATGCCGGTATCGACCGGCCTTGTTGGGCGGCATCTATGCCGCGTCGCGTTGGAGACCCGAATGCCTTTAAAAATCGCTGTGCAAATGGACCATATCGCATCCATCAATATTGCTGGAGACAGTGCCTTCGCCCTGATGCTGGAGGCGCAAGCACGCGGACATCAACTCTATCATTATACCCCTGATCGCCTTGCGCTGTGGGGGGAGCAAGTGATGTGCACTGTCGAGCCTGTGACCGTGCAGGACGAAGTTGGCAATCATTATTGCTTTGGCGAACCAGAGCGGGTGGATATGTCCACCATGGACATCGTGTTGATGCGTCAGGATCCTCCATTTGATCTGGCTTATATCGCAGCAACCCATTTGCTTGAGAAAATCCATCCGAGCACTTTGGTGGTGAACAATCCGGTTTCGGTGCGCAATGCACCGGAGAAACTGTTTGTCACCCAGTTTGCCGATTTAATGCCGCCCACGTTGATCACCCACGATAAGAGCGAGATTGATCTGTTCCGCGCCCAGTACGGCGATATTGTGATGAAGCCACTGTTTGGACATGGCGGGGCGGCGGTTTTTCGCGTAACCAAAGATGACCTGAATTACGGCTCTCTTTACGATTTTTTCGCGGTCACATTCCGCGAGCCTTGGGTCATCCAGCAGTTCTTGCCCAATGTAAAGCACGGCGACAAGCGCATTTTGCTGGTTGATGGTGAATTTGCTGGCGCAGTGAACAGAGTGCCTGCCTCGGGGGATCTTCGCTCCAATATGGTGCGCGGCGGTTCGCCAAAGGACAGCGACTTGACTGAGCAGGAGCGCGAGATTTGCCGACGCCTTGGCCCCGCGCTAAAGGAGCAGGGGCTTATTCTAGTTGGAATTGATGTAATCGACGGAAAATTGACCGAGATTAACGTCACCGCGCCGACCGGTATTCGCGCAATTAAAAACCTTGGTGGCCCAGATGTTGCCGCTAGGGTAATGGATGTGCTGGAGGCAAAGCGCGCCGCAATGTAGCGCGCGCGGGCGACGCGCTCGTCTTAGCAAGAAAGAGTGGCGCAGTCGGATGAGAATCCGGCGCGCTACGCCGCTTGCGTGCCCCTGTCTTCTTAACAAGAACACGCCCCTCACTTATCAAAGGTGATTATCCGGCATCCTGACAATTGCTAGTAGCCTCCTCCATTCTCTCATTGTTAGTTTAGCAAATAGAGAAGCAGGGGGGCCTATGTTTTCCAGAGTGTGCGGTGTTGCCTTTCAAGGGGTCGAGGCGGTTGATGTTGATGTGCAAGTACAGATCGGCCCTGGTGCTGTGCAATTCTCTATTGTCGGCCTCCCAGACAAAGCTGTTGCCGAAAGCCGGGAAAGGGTGCGCGCGGCCTTACTAGCAACAGGCCTAGCGCTGCCTGCAAAGCGGGTTACTGTAAACCTTGCACCGGCCGATCTCCCAAAGGAAGGCTCGCATTTTGACCTCGCGATAGCCCTTGGCCTCTTATGTGCCATGGAGATTATCCCACCTGACGCACTAGATAGTTTTGCAATTCTGGGAGAATTGTCGCTAAACGGCGAAATTGTGGGGGTTAGCGGGGTCTTGCCAGCGGCCATCCACGCCAATGCCCAAGGCCTTGGATTGATTTGCCCCCGCGATTGCGGCGGGGAAGCCGCTTGGGCGGACGAGGGCATGCAGATCTTGGCCCCGGCTAACCTCATTGAGCTATGTAACCATTTCAAAGGCGTTGCCACTATGCAGCGACCGCAGGCGAAACTTGGCAGTGCAGGTCCGACACTCCCAGATCTTGCAGATGTTCGGGGGCAAGGTAGGGCTAAGCGGGCGTTGGAAATCGCCGCAGCCGGGGGGCATAATTTGCTGTTTGTAGGCCCACCGGGCGCTGGTAAGTCGTTACTGGCGGCGCGGCTGCCCTCATTACTGCCGCCGCTTAGCGCATCAGAACTGCTTGAGGTATCTATGATTGCCTCTGTCGCGGGCGAATTAGAAGGCGGCAAGCTGACCGACCGCCGCCCGTTTCGTGCGCCGCATCACTCGGCATCCATGGCAGCGCTTGTTGGCGGCGGTATCAAAGCCCGCCCCGGCGAGATCTCATTGGCGCACAATGGCGTACTGTTTCTTGATGAATTGCCGGAGTTCCACCCGCAGGCCTTAGACAGCCTGCGCCAACCTATGGAAACCGGGAGTGCTATGATTGTGCGGGCCAATAACCGGGTTTCGTATCCTGCCCGCTTCCAGTTGGTCGCAGCCATGAACCCGTGTAGATGCGGCATGGCGGGGCAACCGGGGCACACGTGCAGGCGAGGGGAGCGCTGCGCGGCAGATTATCAAGCACGGGTTTCAGGGCCATTCCTCGATCGTATTGATATCCAGCTAGAAGTACCTGCGGTGCGAGCTGTTGAGATGATGGGGGGCACAGCAAGTGAGCCCTCGGCGCAGGTGGCACTGCGCGTTGCCAAAGCACGCGAGATACAACAGGAGCGTTATCGCGGTGATGTGGAATCCTGCCGAACAAACAGTCATTGTTCCGCAAAGAACATCGAAAAACACACAGTTCTAGAACGGTCATCGCGAGATTTGTTCTATCGCGCTGCGGAGCAAATGCAGCTTTCCGCGCGCGGCTTTCACCGCGTCCTTAAAGTTTCGCGTAGCATCGCTGATCTAGAAGGTTCAGCGCAGATAAAGCCGGATCATCTTGCTGAAGCCCTTAGCTTCAGACAGCCTACAACAAGCGAGAGGGCCGCATGAAGAACACAACGGGTTTTCGCAGGAAACGTAGGCTGCTCTCGCAGGCGGCAATAAGGCGCGGCAGTAACAGCAGCAATATCCCTCGCCATAAGAACAAACCCGCGCAAGAAAGCCGTTTTATTGCCCTTACGAGCCACGAGCTGCGCACTCCGCTTAACGGCATCTTGGGCATGGCAAACCTTCTGGAGGACACTGTACTCAGCGAGGAGCAACGCACCTATTTGGACGCTATTCAGAATTCCGGGCACATCCTTCTGGATCTGGTGGATCGAAACCTAAGCCTTGCGCAGTTAGATGCTACGGCGCTTGAACTTCATGAAAGCCAAGTGGATCTTGAAAAGCTTGTAGAAGAGCAGATTGAGTTGTTGGCACCCAAGGCCTATGACCAAGGCTTGGAGATTGGCTGCTTTGTTGCGCCAGCTGCTTTGGGGTGCTTCTTGCTAGATGGGGAGCGGCTGCGCCAAATTCTCAGTAACTTGTTATGGAACGCCGTAAAGTTTACCCAAAATGGTGGGGTTTCGCTTTGCATTGACCATCAGAACGATGAGCTTTGTTTTTCTGTCAGCGATACTGGTATCGGGCTAAAAGGTATTGATCCGGAAAACTTGTTTGCGGAGTTCTCGCAGAGTTCTTCAGCAAAAAGCGGTGCTGGTCTTGGGTTAGCCATTTGCAACCGCTTGGCTCGATTGATGGGAGGTACGCTAACAGCTTGTGACCTCAAAACAGGAGGCGCCGAATTTACCTTACGGCTTCCGGCAAAGCCCGCAAGTAGAACGCCTACGCATAGCTTAGAGATTGACCGCAGCAACGGCCCCAAGCTCTTGCATTTGTCGATGCGCCAGACCGAGAGCGCGCTTCTAACTGCAACGCTGGAGGCTGCCGGATACCGTGTTCACAACAACCCTGAAGAGGCCGCGGACATGCTGATTGTGGACATGGAATATGTTACGTCAGCTGAAGCCAGTTTGACCCAGTTTCGTCAGCACTTCCCAACCAAGCCAGCGGTGGTTTTGCTTGAACCGAGACGCCGGCACGCAATCACCCATTTGCGGCAGGTTGGCTTTGATGGTTATCTCATGCGCCCGGTGCGCCGCAGCAGCTTGCTGAAAGTGCTGTATCGCCTAGAGCATGGGCTTACGCTGAGCGCCTCTGCCCCCTTTCCGCAAAGTGCTTTTTCAACGCCGAGAAAAAGCACTGAGCCGAAACGACCAACCTGCCTTGTTGCTGAGGATAATTCGATCAACTGGTTGCTATCGCGCGTTCTGCTTGAAAAGTTGGGATTTCAAGCGCAGCTCGTCGAATGTGGCCGTGCTGCGATCAACGCTGTTAGAGAGGAGAGGTTTGATCTCGTGTTGATGGATTTGAACCTGCCAAATCTCGATGGTCTTAGCGCAATAAAGGAGATCCGCAGCCTCGCGCCTGACCTTGCAGTTATTGCTGTGTCAGCGGATGTACGGGGGAAAACCAAAAAAGCGGCCTGTGCAGCAGGAGCGAATGCCTTTGTTGGAAAGCCGGTCATGGAGCGCGAATTGCGAGAGGCATTGCGGTTTGTTGGGTTGGATTGTTCGACAAACCATCTACAGGCGAAACTCCTCTGATAGCATCGAGGCGAGAGTTTACTAGCCACCAAACAGCTGTGTAAGTAGGCTTTCTGCTTCGCCTTGTGTTTTGGGAACCGCTCTTGCATGGCCTAGCACTGCTTTTGCCGCAATTGGGACCGGCACCTGCTTACCGGGCTGTAAAATTTTCGGCAACTGGCCGCCGCTGCGCATCGCGACACCAGGAAGTGGCCCCACGGGAATGCCCTTATGGGCGGCCTCCATAGCATCATGCCAAATCTGTGCAGGTAGACCACCGCCAGTAACCTTTTTCATCGGTTTGTTGTTGTCATTGCCGAGCCAAACAGCCGCAGTCAACGACCCGGAGTATCCGATAAACCATGCATCGCGGAAGCTTTGGCTTGTCCCGGTTTTTCCTGCTACGGGCCGGCCTTGCAAGCGTGCTTTTTTACCTGTTCCAGATATCACCGTTTGCGCCATCATCCAGTTTAGTTCACTAAGCTTCGATGGGTTTATGACCCGTCCTTTGCCGGAACCGCTTTTTTTGTAGATGGTATTCCCGTCTGCATCGCGTACCCTTCGCACTACATGGGGCACAATTCCGTAACCTTGATTTGAAAAAGGTACATAAGCGGCTGCGATTTCCAGCACAGTTACCTCAGATGTTCCCAACCCGATGGCGAGGTTGTTTTTCAACGGAGAAGAGATGCCAAGGCGGCGAGCGGTTTGTGCAACTGCCTGCGGGCCAACGAAACTGGTCAGTTCCGCCGCAACCGTATTCAGCGAGTAAGCAAGCGATTGAGTAAGGCTGACGTTTCCGTAAAACTTGTTTGAATAGTTTTTCGGAGACCAACCATTAAAGCGCACTGGCCGATCCCTTAGAATGCTTTCTGGCGTGAAGCCGTTTTCCAAGGCCGCCAAATACACGAAGGGCTTGAAGGCGCTGCCGGGTTGCCTTCTGGCATAGACTGCCCGGTTAAATTGGCTTTTGGCATAGTCTTTCCCGCCGACAAGAGCACGGACCGCACCACTACGGTTAAGCATAACAATCGCTCCTTGCGAAACGTTTGCCTTCGCGCCTTCTTGCTGCAAGCCATGTCGAAGCGCCATTTCTGCCGCCTGCTGCATATCCAAATCAATCGTGGTCTCGACAACAACATCTTGCTGAAGTCGACCTGTAAAGCTGGGCAGCAGTTCCATCACATAATCTGCAACATATTGTTTGGAACTTTGATGACCGGCGCGAGCAACGCGCGCAGGATCAATAAGGGCGGTTGTAGCTTCCGCATCTGAAATAAAGCCGGCGCGGTTCATGGCTGCGATTACCACTTGCGCACGCGCCTCGGCACGGTCTGGATTGCGCGTGGGCGCATAACTGGAGGGCGCTTTCAACAGCCCGGCAATTGTCGCTGCTTCAGAAAGGGAAAGCTGGCTTGCCGGTTTGTTGAAGTAGCGCCGCGCGGCTGCGTCTACACCATAGGCCCCAGCCCCCAAGTAGACTCGATTCAAGTACATCTCCAGAATCTCAGCCTTGGAATAATGATACTCTAGCCAAAGGGACATTACGACTTCCTGCATCTTTCGCTTGATCGTACGGTCTGGAGAGAGAAACAGATTCTTGGCAAGCTGTTGGGTGATGGTGGAGCCGCCTTGCACGGTTCTGCCGCTGGTATAGTTGGTGACAACAGCGCGGGTTAGGCCTATCGGGTCAATCCCAAAGTGGTAATAGAACCGCCGATCTTCAATCGCGATCACCGCCTCTGGTAGATAACGAGGGAGTTGCTCTAGGCGGATCGCTTCACCGCCTGTTGCACCGCGATTGGCAATCAACGTGCCATCTGCAGCCAAGATACGGACATTTGGTGGGCGCTTCGGCACGGCCCATTGATCGGCCGGGGGCAGATATGCTGCGAAATAAAGCAGCGCACCAGTGATGATCACTCCTCCCCAGATACCAAGTACAAGGCCCCAGTAGCCGAGCTTACGAGCAAGCCACCACAGCCAACCGCCTCCGCCACCACCTTTTTTCTTAGGAGGTAAGTCTTGTAGTTTTTGTTTTGGCGGTTGTTTGGTGCGTGAGACTTGGCGCCGTATTGATGGATTTGGATGCTGAGGCGCAGGGCGTGTTGGGACCTGCTGTTTTGGTGCGTTGGGTCTTTGCGCGGGCCGCTTTCGCTGCGCATGTGCGCTAGCGGCGGCAACCGAGCGCGGAAGGGGGGATACCTGACGTGGGCGACGGTGTTGACCCGCATTGAAGTGCGGCTCAATTCTTCCATTGTCACCCCGATTGCCAGACATTTACGCAAGCCCCAAAAGCACTAAATCAAACGAGGCGATGCTAAAGGGGTGATGGTTTATGCGCGGTTAAAAAAACAGATAGACTTGCCGAAGCTGCCGCTAGCTGTTGTAGCGGCTGGCATCGGCGCCATAGTAATTCACATATCTTGCATTCAACGCACTCACCGGCAAGATAATCAACACATCTGTGGTGCCAAATTGATGATCGACCACTGCGCCATCGCCAATATACGCCCCAAGACGCAAATAGCCCTTTATCAGTGGCGGAAGGGAGCGCAGCACGGCTTTTTGATCTATTTCTTCCTTTGCCATGCGGTTCATTTCTGTGTAGCGCTCCGGAAGCGCACTCACGCGCCATTCTTCGGGGGCTCTTGCGTGGTGGTGGAGAAATGAAAGCTGCTCCGCCAAGAAATTAGGGTCTGTACCTTCTATGGAAGCACAACCAATCATCACATCAACGCTATTTTCAAGCACATAGGCCCAAATGCCATGCCACAGGAGATCTAGTGTCTTCTTGTTCCGATAAGGCTTTAGAACACAAGAGCGCCCTAGTTCCAGAAAGTTCAAGTTGCTGTGTTTGTCGAGAAGCGGCTGAACATCAAACTCACCAGCGGTATAAAAGCCATTGTTTAGCTCTGCTGCATTTTGTGGCAAGAGCCTATAGGTGCCAACAATTCGGGGACGGGCTTTGGTAAATGGTTTTGTCTTGTGTGGGCTGTTGTGATCATAAACCAGTATATGGTCGCATATTGCATCATAAGCATCACGGTCCAACTTGGTGAATTGCGTTTGCGCATCAGGGATCGCGGACATTTCTTCATAAAAGACGTTGTAACGTAGGCGCTGAGCTTGTCGCAATTCTCGTGTTTTTTTTGTCAAACGCGCTTCCAAGGAACCGACTTTGCCCAGAGTTGTGCAGGAGTTGCGGTTACGCATCCGCGCTGGCAACCAGATAGGAGCCTTGCTTGCCGCTGCCATGTGCGGTTTAAACTTCCTAACAAAATCCATAGGCGACAGGCGTCCTGTTCCAGCCATTGCACATCTCCCGAACGCGCTCACTCAATGCTAAGTGCGCTTTTTTACGGCAATACAATCTACTGGCGATTTGCCAGCAAATCATTCTCCTGCCTTCCTATCAATTTCAATCAACAGTTAGATGACATAGTAAAATGTCAGAGGTGATCGGATCTGCCCCAGAAATTTGATGGGGTACACGCTCCAATTACCTTATGCCTTTAGGTAATGATTTTGATTGGTTTTTAAAGGGGCCGATGGGTCCAGCACAATATTTACTAGGGAGAGTAGCAGCTAATAAAGTTTTTGCACCTATGCTTACGAGTTAAGGAGTTTCCCCATATACGTGCAGGTTATTGCCGAACTTTCTTAACCAGCTGCGGGCTTCCTTCGTTTGGGGAGCCAGAGTTTCGCATAGTTGCCAGAATTCTGCCGAGTGATCCATATGTACAAGGTGGGCGACTTCATGAGCAGCCACATAATCCAAAATGCGGGGTGGTGCCATGATCAACCTCCACGAAAACGACAGGGTACCGGTGGATGAACAAGAGCCCCAGCGCGTGCGTGTATCGCGTATAGAAATGCGCTTCACCGGGGATTTTCCAAGGGTCATTGCATGTTTCTCGACCGCTATGGTCAAGTCTTGCCGCGCTTGCTCTTGCAAAAACGACTTACTCTTGCGCGCAATCGCGCTTGGCTCTCCCGGAACTATGAGCTGACAGCTGCCATCTTCAAGCTCTTGCGCTTCTACAAGACCTCGCAGCTTGCCAGAGGGAACGATTTGATGAGGAACACCTCGCAGAGGAACGATGTCTCCCGCAAGCAGTAGTATTTTTTCCGGTCGCCCCGCCAGTCGCGCCGCAAGCCAAGATGCCTGACGGTCTGCAAATTTCTGCGCAGTTTTCAATGTGCCCCGCGCAGGAACCGTAAGAACCGGAACACCACTTGCCGGAAGCCGAAGAACATATTTGCGCGCTTTTTCGTTGCGACGCAGGTTGATACGCAGAGTTTCATTGCTGATTTGAACATGGATGTGGTCCGGTAGCGGTTTGATTGGGAAAAATCGCATTTCTTGCTACCGGACCACCTAAGTATTCACATTGGAACGCACCAAGTGTGAGATTGTAAAACCTCAGTGCATTCTAGCAGGCGGTGATGGACCTGCAAACCAGCTGCCCGTGGCATTGACCAAGTTATGAACGCCAGAAGCCGGGGTGGGAAACTCCCACGCCCGGACTTTCATAGGTCAGGTTTGGTTATGAACTCTCTGCAATGTCGTTAGATACCTTCTGCTGCGGTTGTCTGGTCTCCGCCGGTGTGCGGCTCTGTTTTACGCTTTGCCATAAAGCGATCGAACTCTTCGCGATCTTTCGCCATACGCAGGTCACGCATGTAATTATCGAAGTCTTTGCGCATATCTTCGAGTTTCTGACGCTCTTCTTCCAAACGTTTCAGCTCTTTTTCGCGGAAATCATCAAAAGCTACGTTGCCAGAGCGCATTTGCATACCCATCCCATCTACAGCATCACGAAAGCGGCTTGTATCCCATTTCTTATTTGCCTGGCTGCGAAACTCGTGCAAGTTGTCGCCCCAGAGAATGTAAGCAAGCATGGCAAGACCCAGAGGCCAGAAAACAATAAAGCCGATTACCATTATGGCAGTTGTTGCTGGTGTCCATTCTGGCCGTATCAAATTTTTACTACAGGTCATTGATTTTTCCCTCATGTTCATCACACTACTTCAGTTGGTGAGACAAAAGTGGGTTTTCAAGCCTGATTCATAAGTTTTTACATCTTCTCTTCTTCAGAGCTTCTCTAAATTTTTAAGAGGATGCTTATACAAATTAATTCCACACTTTTAGAAGCTTTTAATTACTTCTTAATTTCTGGAAATGAGTTGATAAAATCTCGAATACGCGGCGCAATTTCGGATCTAAAGCGTGAGCCATTAAACACTCCGTAGTGGCCGACACCCTCCTGAAGATAGTGAGCCCGCCGCTTTTGAGGAATATTGCTTGCCAAATCATGAGCGGCTTTCGTCTGCCCGACACCGGAAATGTCGTCTTTCTCGCCTTCTACCGTAAACAGCGCCGTGCCGGTTATTGCATCTGGGTTTACAAGCCGGCCACGATGGCGCATCTCGCCCATAGGAAGGGAATGAGAGATGAACACGGTTTCAACTGTTTGCAGATAAAACTCCGCTGTAAGGTCCATTACAGCAAGGTACTCATCGTAAAACTCGCGGTGGGCCTCGGCGCTGTCGCCATCGCCTTCCACCAAATGCTGGAAAAATTCGCGATGGGCCACCATATGGCGATCCAGATTCATGCTCATAAAGCCTGAAAGCTGCAAAAACCCGGGGTAAACCATGCGGCGGAACCCTTTATGCGGAAAGGGTACTTCCATTAACACATTCCGGCGAAACCAATCCAAACCCTTTTCTGCGGCAAGATCATTTACAGCAGTGGGGGAGATGCGCGTGTCGATCGGACCGCCCATTAAAGTCATGGTGGCAGGTGCATTAGGGTTCTTGTCTTCTGCCATCAAAGCCGCCGCTGCAAACGCCGGAACCGAGGGTTGGCAGACTGCCAGCATGTGGCAATCAGGACCGAGAAATTCGAGCATTTCGATAAGATAGTCGATGTAGTCATCAAGATCGAAACTACCTTCTGATAGAGGCACATTGCGCGCATCAATCCAGTCAGTGATGTATACCTCGTGGTCGGGCAGCAGTGCTTTTACAGTGCCACGCAACAACGTCGCAAAGTGGCCGGACATTGGTGAGACGATGAGGAGCTTAGGTAGCGGTTTTTTCGACGCTTTAGCGCGCCGAAAGAGCAGAAGGTCGCAGAAGGGCTTTTGCCAAACAACCTGCTCGGAAATAGCGACTTTCTCTCCACCTTGCTCAGTATGGGTAATACCAAACTGCGGCTTTGCATAACGGCGGGTCAATCGCTCCATCATCTCGCAGGACGCGGCAACGGTTTTTCCAAACTGGCTTTGCGAGAGGGGGTTGATTGGGTTTTGATAAAAGTGCTTGGTCGCTTCCGCAACTGCGCGCCATGGGGAAATTGCGGCGTGGTTGAGTTCATACAAATGATAGAACGGCACGGCTTTTCTCCTGTTTTGCGGCGGCTGTTCAGGTGCGAACAGGCTTTGTTCTAGGAGTTTGCATGAAAGCAGTTGCTCCCCAAACGTAGCCCTTATTTCTTGCTGCACCGCATCAATATACGGTGATATACTTAGACAGCGCAAGAGCGGTCTTGGGATAACAATGCGCCGCGATCTTTGGACTTTGGTATGTTTTGTCTTTTCAGTAGATAACTAACAGCAGTTTCCTAGGAAATGCTGCGATGCACAATTATGATTTATCACTGTTTTGAAAGAGTTTATCCTGCTGGCTATGAATCCTGCAGAAATGACTTAATAGAAAACAAAGGGGCTACAGTCAATTTGCGTCAGTCGCTCGCCAATTCTGCAAGAATAGAATTTAAAAGCGGTCGCCCGGCAATGGTTGCGCGCAAAGTATTGTTTCCAGCCCATTCAATCAAACCGTGCTCTTGCAAGTTTGACAAACGCTGGTGATCAAAACGGCGGCCGGACAACCGCTCGTAGCGCCCGACGTCCATGCCTTCTGCCAGACGCATACTCATGAGAAGGTACTCATCTGCCTGCAAATGCGGGGCAAGGTGCTCTTCCTCATGAATGGCGTGGCCCTTGTGCTGCACCGCCTGTAGCCAGCTTTCGGGATGTGAGAGCGTTGTCGTGGCCCACTTCTCGCCGCTCTTTAATGTCAAACGTCCATGAGCACCGGGGCCTACACCAACATAATCGCCATAGCGCCAATAAACGAGATTGTGCTGGCACTGTGCACCCAAAGCTGCGTGGTTGGACACTTCATAGGCCGGCAGGCCACGCGCCACTGTTATCTCCTGCGTAATATCATACATATCCGCCGCATAATCACCATCGAGCATCTCCAGTTTACCGGCCGCATAAAGGCGGTGGAACATGGTGCCTTCTTCGATTGTTAGCTGATACATGGAGAGATGGTCTGCCGCCAGATCTATGGCGCGGTGCAGTTCTTGACGCCATCCGGCATGGGTTTGGCCGGGCCTTGCATAGATCAGATCAAACGAGATGCGAGGGAATGTGTTGCGGGCGGTATCGACTGCCTGAATCGCCTCGGCAACCGAGTGTTGACGGCCAAGACGCTTCAGCTCGGTATCATCTAGCGCTTGAATGCCAACAGAAAGACGATTAACCCCCGCGCTGCGATAACCCTTAAAGCGGGTCGCTTCGACGCTGGTGGGGTTTGCCTCCATAGAGATTTCCGCAGTGCTTGGAAGGTGCCAAAGTGCGGCGATTTCATCGATAACCGCCGCTACTGTTTCCGGCAGCATGAGAGACGGCGTGCCACCGCCAAAGAAGACCGAGCCAACCTCGCGCCCCTTGGTGATTTGCGCGAAATGGCGCAGTTCTTGGCGCAGAGCATCGGCATAGGCTTGTTGCGACGGGGCCTGATGGCGGACATACGAGTTAAAATCGCAATACGGGCATTTGGCCAAACAAAACGGCCAGTGCACATATATTCCAAATCCGCCATCGGGGTTTATTGTCATTGTTTCTCGCGCCTTGGCGTTATTTAGCCAGTGCCACTAAAGGCACTCGGCCTGAAATTTCGCAAACGCGCGGGCACGGTGGGAAAGCGGTTCGCCATTTGGCAGTGTGTGCTTTTCTTCCTTACCCATTTCACCAAAGGTGCGGCTTTCGCCCTCAGGCTGGAACATCGGATCGTAGCCAAAACCTTCTAAACCACGTGGCGGCCAAATAGCTTCGCCATGCACTTCGCCGCGATAGAACTGGGTATGCCCATCGGGCCACGCCAAGCACAGCACTGCCACAAAAAATGCAGCTCTATCCTGCGCTTGGTTTGCCTGCAGCGCATCTTCCACCTTTTGCATCGCCTGGCCGAAATCCTTACTCTCGCCCGCCCAGCGTGCGGAGTAGATGCCCGGATCATTGCCAAGCGCGCTTACGCAGAAGCCACTGTCATCAGCAAGAGCGGGAAGGCCTGTTGCCTTGGCAGCTGCCAGCGCCTTTAGGGCGGCGTTGGCCTCAAAGGTTGTGCCGGTTTCCTCTGGCTCTGGCAGATCAAGATCGCCAGCGCTGAGCACTTCAAAACCATGCGGCGCCAACATCTCGTTGATCTCGCGCAGCTTACCTTTGTTGTGGCTGGCCAGCACCAGTTTTCCCGGCTGCAGTTTTCGCTCGCTCATGATGTGTTGCTCCTGCGTTTGCCGGGATTAAAGGATAGAGAGCTTTTGCAGCTCAACCAGCTTGGCGATATTGGTTTTAGCAAGACCCATCAACTGGCCGAACTCTTCCTCAGAGAAAGGTTTGCCTTCAGCTGTACCTTGAATTTCAACAATGCCGCCCGATCCGGTCATTACAAAGTTTGCATCTGTCTCGGCAGCGCTGTCTTCCAAGTAATCCAGATCAGCAACAGGAACGCCCTCATAAATACCGCAGGAAATTGCCGCGATATGATCCTTGAGAACAGCATCTTTCTTGATCATGTCGCGCGCTTCCATCCACGCAAGACAGTCATTCAACGCAACCCACGCGCCAGTAATAGAGGCAGTGCGAGTGCCGCCATCTGCCTGAATCACATCACAATCAATGGTGATCTGACGCTCACCCAGCGCATCCATATCCACCACAGCACGCAGGGCGCGGCCAATGAGGCGCTGGATTTCTTGTGTGCGGCCAGATTGCTTGCCTGAAGAAGCTTCGCGGCGCATGCGATCATGAGTGGAACGCGGCAGCATGCCGTATTCTGCTGTAACCCAGCCAGAATTGCGCCCGCGCATCCACGGCGGCACGCGCTCTTCCAAGCTCGCGGTGCACAGCACATGGGTATCGCCAAATTTCACAAGGCAGGAGCCTTCGGCGTGTTTTGTAACGCTGCGCTCCAGAGTGACTGGGCGCATTTCTTCTGGACTACGTTTGGACGGACGATTCAAGCTCGGCTCCCGTTGTTACCCCGCGCAGGGGATCCCTGCTCTTGCGGCGGTTATTCTATGGTTCGTGCCCAGTATTAGCGGCGGAACCTGCCAGTTGCAAAGGCGGAATGAACTTGGCACAGAGAAACCTGCAAAAACTTGCGGCAATTGCGAAAGGCGCGCGCACTTCGTAGAGTGCCCTTTAGAGAACCTCATGGAGGCACAAGTGATTAATGCGAGCCCTTCCGCTCCGCTGGAAAATCTGGATCAGCGCTCGCGGGAGATATTCAAGCATATTGTCGAGAATTATCTCGACACTGGTGCACCACTCGGGTCGCGCAACTTGGCCCGTGAACTAACTCAGCCCTTGTCACCAGCATCCATACGCAATGTAATGGCTGATCTAGAGCATTTGGGGCTTTTGTATTCACCGCACACCAGCGCGGGACGCCTGCCGACGGAAAGCGGTCTGCGGCTGTTTGTTGACGGATTTCTAGAGGTTGGCGACCTTACCATGGAAGAGCGCGAGCGGATCGCCTTGCAGGTCAAGGCAAAGGGAGGAGAACGGACCACCGAGCAAGTGCTCACAGAAGCAAGCCAGTTACTTTCCGGGCTGACACGCGGAGCAGGGGTGGTATTGTCCCACCGGCAAGACGCGACCCTGCGACATATCGAATTTGTGCGCATCGAACCCCTAAAAGCCCTTGTCGTGCTGGTTTCGCAAGATGGTGCCATTGAAAACCGTGTCATTGATTTGCCCGCTGGCTTGCCGCAATCTGCCTTGGTTGAAGCATCGAATTATCTCAACACGATTTTACAGCACCGCACACTGGACGAGGTGCGCACAGAGCTGGAAAAACAGCGCGAGGCGAATAAGCGCGAGCTTGATGAGCTTACTAGCAAGCTAATTGACGCAGGGCTTGCGGTTTGGGGCGGTGATGAGCAGGACGAAGGCACTTTGATTGTGAGAGGGCGCTCCAACCTGCTGAGCGATGTGGCCGCCGCTGAAGATCTTGAACGCATCCGCCTTCTCTTTGACGATTTAGAAAGCAAGAAGGATTTGATCCACCTGCTTGATCTTGCAGGCGGCGGCGAGGGTGTGCGCATCTTCATAGGTTCGGAAAATCGCTTATTTTCCCTCTCTGGATCATCCCTTATTGTTTCGCCCTATCGCGATAGCGATCAGCGTGTTATCGGCGTGCTCGGGGTGATTGGGCCAACACGACTTAATTATGCCAAGGTGGTGCCGATGGTGGATTACACCGCTCGCCTAGTGAGCAGAATTCTGGGCGAGCCTTAAGCTACCTCGAATAAACAAGAATACAATTTGGAGAACACCACGTGCTAAGCCCGAGTGAACTGGAACGTTACGCCCGCCACATTGTCCTGCAAGATGTTGGTGGACAGGGGCAGCAAAAACTAAAAGACGCCCGTGTTCTTGTTGTCGGTGCTGGGGGGCTCGGTGCACCGGTTTTGCAATATCTAGCCGCTGCCGGAGTTGGAACCCTTGGCATTGTTGATGATGATTGTGTTTCTCTTTCCAATCTGCAACGGCAAGTTATTCACCGCACTGATGCGCTGGGCGAACCGAAAGTTGCCAGCGCGGCTGAGGCAATCGCGGCGATTAATCCACATGTCACAGTGGAGCCATATCCAACGCGCTTAAACGCACAAAATGCGCTGGCCTTAATCTCCAAATTCGATGTTGTGGTGGATGGGACAGATAACTTTGATGCCCGCTACCTGATTTCAGATGCTTGTTTCTTTGCAAAGAAGCCCTTGGTGAGCGCAGCTGTCGGGCAGTTTGACGGCTCGATTACGTTGCTCAAGCCATATGTGCAGGATGAGAGTGGCCACTACATCAACCCGACATACCGTTGTCTGTTTCCGCAAAAGCCCAAGGCAGGCGTGTTGCCTTCTTGCACTGAGGCTGGCGTACTGGGAGCCTTGACTGGGCTGGTTGGCTCATTGCAAGCACTTGAAATCATTAAAGAAATTGTTGGATTTGGCGAAGGGCTGGTTGGCCGCCTGTTACTGGTTGATACCAAAGCAATGCACTTTGAGACAATCAAATACAAGCGCTCGGACAAAAACCCGCTTAACGGTGACAACCCTCTTAGCTGGGCCGAACTGCTAGAAAGTAGCGTCTAGCACCTAGACAGAGCTCAACAACAAGCTGGTTTCGCTGTTAAGCACGCCGTCGATCATGCGCACCTCACGCAAGATACGATCGAATTCGGCCAATGAGCTGGTCTGCACTTCAGCGACAAGATCCCATGCGCCATTAGTCGTGTGAAGCTTGGTGAGTTCTGGCATGCCGCGCAGGCGTTTAATCACTTGCGTGGTAGATTTGCCAACCACTTCAATTAGCATAACTGCGCGGATGGTGTTTTCATCATAGTCTTCCCGCACTCGAATGGTGAAGCCAAGCAAGGCGCCTGAATCCAGCAGTCTATCAAGGCGGTTTTGCACTGTGCCGCGGGAAACCATGAGAATATCCGCCAGTTTTGCCAGGGGTGCGCGGGCATCCTTACGGAGCAACGAGATCAATTCACGGTCAAGCTCGTCAAACTGGTGCTTGGCATGTCTTCCCGTTTCTTTCATTTGCCCTCATGCTTCACAATCTACAATTCGTCAATTTTATCTAGCATATTGCCCAGTTTTTTCCAGAAAATTTGTTTTTCTTTGGTATTTTTTTTGAAAATGCTGGTTCTTAAGCTCCTTGTCAAACGCAGAAAGCGGGCAACAAAGCAACTTCAGGAGTTCCCCATGAATGTCATCCCACCCAAGGATATCAACCTCGTTCCTTTTGTCAGTGTTGATCATATGATGAAACTGGTACTGAAGCTCGGTGTGGGTACGGTACTCAACGGAATTGCCAAGGCAATAGAAGACGATTTCCGCCGCTGGGAGCTGTTTGATAAAACACCACGCGTTGCCTCTCACTCAAAGGAAGGCGTTATTGAGTTGATGCCGACCAGCGATGGCGAGGTCTATGGCTTTAAATATGTAAACGGCCACCCAAAGAACATGAAGGAAGGCCTGCAAACCGTAACCGCCTTCGGTCTGCTTGCTGATGTCAACTCCGGTTATCCGGTAATGCTAAGCGAGATGACCATCCTTACCGCGCTGCGCACCGCGGCCACTTCCGCAGTTGCCGCCAAGTACCTCGCCCCCAAGGGCTCCAAGTGCATGGCGATGATCGGCAATGGCGCGCAGTCAGAGTTTCAGGCTTTGGCGTTTAAGGCCCTGCTCGGCATTGATGAATTGCGCCTATACGATGTGGACCCTGTTGCCACCGAGAAATGCATGCAAAATCTCGAAGGCTTCGGCTTCAAGATGACAGCCTGCACCTCCGCAGAAGACGCCGTAGAAGGGGCGCAGATCATCACAACAGTGACTGCCGACAAGCAATATGCCACGATTTTGACCGATAACATGGTTGGCTCTGGCGTGCATATCAACGCGATTGGAGGCGACTGCCCGGGCAAAACCGAGCTGCACAAAGACATCCTGCTTCGCTCTGACATCTTTGTCGAGTACCCGCCACAGACCCGCATTGAGGGCGAGATCCAGCAGCTTCCGGAGGATTACCCGGTTAAAGAGCTGTGGCAGGTAATGACTGGCGCGATTGAGGGGCGCAAGGCACCAGAGCAAGTTACCCTGTTTGATAGCGTTGGCTTTGCGATTGAGGATTTCTCGGCTCTTCGCTACATCCACGGCAAGCTAAAAGAAACAGGAATGTACGAAAATCTGGACATGATCGCTGATCCCGACGAACCGCGCGATTTGTTCGGCATGCTGCTGCGGGCTTCTGTGGCAAACCCAGATTTGCCTAGCCCTGCCCTCTAAGTGCCAATCAAACCACAAGCGAGATAGCGATGAGCGAGACTTTGACGAGACAGCGCCGGTCTGTACAGGCCCCTGACGCGGTGGTGATGATCCGCCCACACCACTTTCAGGTAAACACAGAAACTGCGGCTGATAACGCCTTTCAAAGCGATCAATCTGCCGCGCCAGAACTGTCTCGTCAGGCATATGACGAGATCACCAAGGCAGCAGAAACACTAGAAAGCCACGGAGTTCGCGTTCATCTGTTCGAGGATACTGGGAAAGAAACGCCCGATTCCGTGTTTCCAAACAACTGGTTCTCTACCCATGCTGGCGGGCATATTGCCATCTACCCGATGCATGCTGTTAATCGCAGAAAGGAACGACGCGCTGATATCATCGAGTTTCTTAAGCGAACCTATCGGGTGCAGGATATCATCGACTACTCTGGCCTCGAGCCGGACCTCCTGTTTCTTGAGGGAACAGGTGCGATGGTGCTTGATCACATTGACCGCGTGGCATATGCGGCAGAATCCAATCGAACGGACCCCATCGCGCTTGAACGCTTTTGCACGCATTTCAATTTCGAACCAATGGCATTTGCCTCCGTGGATGCGCAAGGCAAGGCTATTTATCACTCCAACGTGATGATGTGCATAGCTACCGAGTTTGCCATGGTTGGCTTAACAAGCATTGTCAATCCGATGCGCAGAGACGAAGTTGCTGACAGGCTTGCGCGTTCAGGCCGCGATGTTATCTCGCTCAGTCATGAGCAGATTTCAGAGTTTGCTGGCAATGCTATAGAATTGCAAGGGCGTGAGGGGCGCCTCTTGGCACTTTCCAGCCGGGCTCTCAAAGCCCTAACAGCGGAACAAAAGGTTGTCATAGAGCGCACCGCTCAACTGCTACCACTAGATATTCCAAGTATCGAGCTGGCAGGGGGGTCTGTGCGCTGCACTCTTGCTGGCGTGCATCTAACCCGCCGCTAGCGATTGCGAAGCAACGCTTTCGGCACCAATATGGGGCGTCGCAATCGCGCCGCCACCGCTTAGCTACCTCGCGAGTTCAGCTGGTTCACTGGTTTGATTTTAGTGGCCAGCTGATCTCTTCAAAGCGGGCATCCAGCTCTTCTTGCGCTTCCACAGGCGGTACGGAGGCCTGTTCCTGCGGATCAGAATTGGGTTTTGGCACTTCCCCTTCAATCTTGCCAACTTGCGCAAAGCGCAGGCGAGCAAGCGAAAACGCGTCCGATATCGCTTCCTCGCGATCGAATTGCACCGCGGCAGACATTGCCCCTTCCAGAGTTTGAAAGAACAAACGCGCGCCTTGTTCAGCACTTCCCTCGGCTTTTGCAGTCAACACAATTTCTTGCAGGCTACTCAATTGTTCAGCTTTCGCCGCTCTGGCTGCTTTGTGCACCTGATGACGGGGCGAGGGAAACTCGGCAACCGCCTTTGACAATATGCAGCCGGTGAAGCGACTATCTAGCAGCGTTTCTTCCAACTGTTTCAAAGGGGCATGCAGAGGGCTTTCATCTGCTTTGAGGCAAGCATCCAGCGCTTCTTGCAGATGCTCCATCCAGTGCTTTGTGTGCAATTGCAAGCAAGCGCAAATCAGGTCGTCTTTTGTGTCAAAATGCTTGTAGATCGTTGTTTTCGAGACACCCGTTTTGGTAACCAAATCCTCCATGCCGGTGGCCTGAATGCCTTGCCGGTTAAAAAGGATCAGCGCTTTATGCACCAACTGCTCGCGTTTACTGGTCGCCACTTGTGCCTCGGTATAACATTTGTTGCCTTTGTAGAACTTGGCAATACCTAAACTAGCCTTTGCCAAGCTGGATACTTAAGCGAGAAAGCAGAGATGTAACAACCCTTGTGAGATTATTCTGCCACATTCACAACCTGTTTGTTTTAGTGGGCTTCTTCCCAATTATCCGCCGCTTGCGCATCCACCTTCAGCGGAACAGAAAGCTGCATAACTGGCTCACAAGCTGTTTCCATAACCTGTTTAACAAGAGGAATGGTGGTTTCGACCTGTTCACTCGGCAGCTCGAAAATCAACTCATCATGCACTTGCAAGAGCATTTGCGCATCTGAACCCGCTTCTAGCAGCGCCGCGTCCATGCGCACCATCGCCCGGCGAATAATATCCGCCGCCGAACCTTGGATCGGCGCATTGATCGCTGCGCGCTCATAGAATTGGCGCATATTGGGGTTTTTGGTGTTCACATCTGGATAATGGGCGCGGCGGCCAAAGATTGTCTCTACATACCCATTGGCATGGACGAACTTCTTTGTCTCTTCCATATATTCCTGAATTCCGGGAAAGCGCTGGAAATACATCTTGATATAATCGCCCGCTTCGCCGCGCGAAATGCCAAGCTGATTAGCGAGCCCGAAAGCGGAAATGCCGTAGATGATACCGAAGTTGATAGCTTTTGCCTGTCGGCGGACCATGGGATCCATACCCTCTATGGGCATGCCAAACATTTCCGAGGCGGTCATGGTATGAATATCCAAGCCATCGGCAAAAGCTTTTTTTAACTGCGGTATGTCGGCTATATGCGCCAAGACGCGCAGCTCGATCTGGCTGTAATCAGCAGAAATAAGCTTGTTGCCAGAACCGGCAATAAACGCCTGCCGGATTTTTCGCCCATCTTCTGTTCGCACCGGAATATTCTGGATATTTGGCTCAGAAGAAGAGAGCCGCCCAGTGGTGGTTGATGCTAACGAGAACGAGGTGTGTACCCGCCCGGTCTGCGGATTGATAAAACCGGGCAAGGCATCGGTATAGGTGGATTTTAGCTTGGTGAGCTGGCGCCACTCCACTATGCGGCTTGGCATTTCATGGCCTTCTCCGGCCAGATCCTCCAGCACAGCTGCCGAGGTCGACCAAGCTCCTGTTTTCGTCTTCTTCCCGCCCGGCAAGCCCATTTTGCCGAACAGGATTTCGCCAAGCTGCTTTGGAGAGGCGATGTTGAATTTCTCCCCGGCCATTTCGTGAATTTCAGCTTCAAGCGCCGCAGCTTTTTGCGCGAAATCTCCGGAAAGGCGGGAAAGCATCTGCCGGTCAATCTGCACACCGCGCTTTTCCATAGCGCCAAGCACTTCCACCATCGGGCGTTCTAGGCGCTCATAAACACGGGTTACTTGTTCAGCCGGGAGGCGTTTTTTCAAAATGTGCCAAAGGCGCAGGGTGACATCCGCATCTTCAGCGGCATAAGCAACCGCCTTTTCCAGCGGCACCTTATCAAAGGTGATCATAGATTTGCCAGAGCCACACACCTCTTTAAATGGAATTGGTTTATGAGCTAGCCAGCGCTCGGATAGCTCATCCATACCATTGCCGCCCAAGCCAGCATCAAGCGCATAAGACATCAGCATGGTGTCATCATAGGGTGCAACCTGAATGCCATAACGGGACAGCACCAACCAATCGTATTTCAGATTCTGCGCGATTTTGAGCACAGCCGGATGCTCAAGCAGCTGCTTGAGAATAGGGATCGCTGCATCCATCGGGATCTGCCCTTCGACAAGCGCGCCGCCACCAAGCAAATCGCCCTCGCCGTCCACATGGGCAAGCGGGATGTAACAGGCCTTACCGGGCTTGGTTGCCAGAGAAACTCCCACCAAATCCGCCTGCATCGCATCTAGCGAGGTCGTTTCCGTATCAACAGCGATAAAGCCTTGCTCTAGCGCCTCATCTACCCACTTTTGCAGCTCCTCCAACGAGGAAACACACTCATAAGTGTTGCTATCTACTGGAATTGCAGCCTGCTCTGCCTTGACCTTTTCTGCCAGATTACTAGGAGTCCACAGACCGCCATTATCGCTTTCGCCGTCCACCTCGGGAGCGCTTGCAGCCGCCAGCGGCGCTTGCCATCCTGCTATTTCAAGGGTGACCGGCTCAACTGCTTCAGCTTCTACTCCGGTGTATTCAGAGAGCTTGCGGGTTAGGGTGTTCAGCCCGATCGCCTTTAAAAAGCCCAGCGCTTTTGTGCCATCAATCTGATCGAGTGAAAAACTCTCGACCGCGGTTTCGACTGGCACATCTTCTGCCAACTTTACAAGACGCCAAGAGATCCGCGCTTGCTCTGCAAATTCAATCAGATTTTCGCGGCGTTTTTTCTGCTTGATCTCTTCGGCTCTTGTTAGCAGCGTTTCTAAATCACCGTATTCGTTGATTAGCAATGCTGCCGTTTTCAGGCCAATGCCAGGTACTCCGGGAACGTTATCGACACTGTCTCCAGCCAAGGACTGCACCTCGACAACCTTATCTGGGCCAACGCCGAACTTCTCTTCCACTTCGGCAAAGCCGATCACCTTGTTCTTCATGGTATCAACCATGCCGATTTTTTCGGTGACCAGCTGCATCAAATCCTTGTCGCCTGATGCGATGGTAACTTTAGCGCCTTGCGCTGCGGCTTGCCGCGCATAAGTGGCAATAAGATCGTCTGCCTCATAGCCCTCTTGATCGATAGCAGGGACACCAAAGGCACGCGTGGCTTCACGGATCAGGCCGAACTGCGGGCGCAGATCCTCTGGTGGCGGCGGGCGGTGGGCCTTGTAATCTGGATAAAAATCATTGCGGAATGTCTTACCGGATTTATCGAAAATAACCGCTAGATGGGTGGTTTTGCGGCCCGTTTCTTTCTCGAAGCCTTCTTGCAGCAACTTCCATAGCATGTTGCAGAAGCCGGAAACTGCACCAATTGGCAGCCCATCCGACTTGCGCGTCAATGGCGGCAGCGCATGATAGGCGCGAAAAATAAATGTGGAACCGTCCACCAGAATTAGGTGGTCATTCTCAGTAAGAGCTGGGGCAAGACTAGAATTTGACATGGGGCGATCATGCCCGCGCTGCTGTGGTTTTGAAAGCCTTTAATTGCAGCTATTCAGCAGTGTTTTTGTGATCGGAGCGAATTGGACCGCATTTGCTAGAAACGACGATCCTCATCTGCATAAACGCCGCTTCGCGCGGGGCGCTGGCTTTGAATTTCACCAAGATCGACTGCACCCTCTTGCGGTGAGAACTCAAAATAGTTTTCAGGAAAGCTCGGGAAAAGTTGCCAGTTGTTGTAGCGAAGGTGCGATTGGGGAGCGCCGTCTAGCAGCTTATAGGTGATAATTAGATAGGCAGGCAGAAGCGTTTTTTCATCAACCCACACTTGCCAGTCGACCTTATCGGAAAAAAACGCCAGATGGTGGGCATTACCTTCAAACATACGTTCAATGCCGACATAAATGGCCGCATCGGTCCACCTACGAATAAACTTCTCCCTGTGGCGTGAAAGGAGCGCGGTGCCAGGAAGGGATACATCAAAGTTCTCCCGCATTTCCCAAAAGAGCTCATCTATCGAGCCGTCGAAATCTCCTTGGGTGTATAGATTTCTCGTATGATCATAGTAGGTAACAAGACCACGCGAGAACAACATAAAACTGATACCACTTGAGCGCGGTAACGTTAGGCGCAGATTGCTGTCGCCTTTTACATCGATCATGTAATCATAGACAAAGTTTAGCGGAACACCGTCTTTGAATATGCGCTCTTCACTTACCGAAACGTTGAAAGAAAAAGTGTAGTTTTTGCCAAAGGTCGCTAGCATCTGCTCCAAAATCAGCAAAGCCTGCTTGTCCCTACGTGTTGTTGGCAACTCTACTTGTTGCTTGAGCCGTTCCGTTGATACTCGGCTTGAGGGCTTGATACTCTTTTCTTCTGGCACTTCACGCGAGGCGGTTTCGGCATGTGCATTTGGCAGCGCAAAAAGCAAGAACAGGATACACAGCAAAGAGCTCGGCATTTTCTCCACCTATTTGTTCAAATAGCAGAGTACTTAGCGAGCCCTTTGAAAGCCTAAAGTGCTTCTCTCAAATGCCGATTAATCGCGATTTCCGTCTTTCCAAGGGCTGTCGGAGGAGCCAAGCCTTGGGCCGTCCTCACGATTGTTGTTTTGTTCCTGCTCATCTTGATTGCGGTGCCATTCACCCTCATCCAGATCGACAGTGTTTTTGGAGCCTTTGCGATAGCCTGTTGGTCCATTGCTGCTGAAGTTGACGCCGCCGCGCACATTTACATTGCGGATCAGCGCTTGCGCTGCCAGCATGCGCAGCGGAGGAACGAATAGTAGTAGGCCAATCGCATCACTTACAAAGCCGGGAATTAGTAACATTAGGGCCGCGACGACAATAAGCGCGCCTTGCATCAACTCGTTGGAAGGAACACGCCCTGCATCAGTTTCCGCACGGATGCGCATGAGCAGCGAGAAACCTTGTTGGCGCAGCATGATCGTTCCGGCAACGGCGGTGGCGATTGTGAGCAGCACAGTAGGCAATGCCCCAATGGAAGAACCAACCTGCACGAAGGTGTAGATCTCGATTGTCGGGACCAAAATAAAAGCTGCAAGTATGATAAGTCCGGCGGGCATTTTGCTGTTTCACTCCTTGATGGTCGCTCGGGCACATGCCTTAGGCATTGTTTACCCGTCTCTCAATATTGTGGGTCGAACGCAAAAAACAATAGCAAGCAGGGGCTCTTCCTCCACGTGCGGTGCAGATAAGATTCATTTGCAGGCTTGCCGAAATGCGCTTGAACCACAATATTTCACAGGAATGACGTAATTTCGTGACAGGTGCCTTTACATCAGGTAGACGAACCGTTGTAAACTTGAGCTTGTCTTTATGGCCAGAACACTTCTGGCGCGCTTGAATTCTAAGGATGGTCGGTATCACGGCATGAATGAGATTTTTGACATCGGAAACATCATCATTCTGGCAATTGCAGTTATTGTGTTTTTGAAACTGCGCTCTGTTCTTGGCCAGCGAACTGGGCACGAGCGCCCGCCCAATGAAGTGACGGAACGCTTCAGCAAGCGTGAGCAGCAGCCGCAAAAGCAGACCTCCGATGGCGATAATGTTGTGCCCTTGCCGGGTGCAAGCGAAACTCCAGTGCAACAACCAGCGCCGCTGGAGGAACGCGAGCTGCTTGAGCAAGGCAAAAGCGCGATTGACCGCGTTGCCGGGCGTGGCACCCCTGTTGCCGAGCAGTTACTCAAAGTCCTTGAGGTAGAGAAAACCTTTAACGCGCAAGAGTTCTTAAACGGTGCCAAGGCCGCCTACGAAATGATTGTTGTTGGATTTGCAGATGGCGATCGCAAAGTCCTGCAAAACCTGCTGTCTGAGGACGTGTTCTCAGGATTTTCCACGGCTCTTCAAGAGCGCGAGAGCCGGAAAGAGCGCGTCGAGACCACTTTTATCGGCATTGATAAGGCCGAGATTGCTGGTGCGATTGTGGGCGGCGGAATGATTGAAGTTACCGTGCGCATCAAAAGCCAAGTCATCACAACCACTCGCAACGTTGATGGGGTGATTGTCGAGGGGGATCCGGCACAAGTTGTCGAGAACAACGACATTTGGACATTCTCCCGCAAGATAGATGCTGCAGATCCAAACTGGTTGTTGATCGCAACGTCTTCCGCCTAAAAAGGCATAGCTTAAGGGAAGGAGCGGCGCTCCCTCCCTTTTTTCTTGGTTCATTCCGATTGATATGGCGCTATGCCGCTTTCCTCTCCCTTTCCTGAACTAATCCCCGAGCCGGTGGAGCTGGCCGCTTTGCCAATGTGGCAGAGGGAAGACCATATCGAGGCTTTACGCTTCCTGCTGAAAAACGCTGAAAGCGGATCAGAGCCGCTGGGTGCGCCCTTCCTAGCTGCCGCGCATGCTGCGCTGGCAGAGGGTGCGGCAGCGGCGCAGCGTTTTCTGGAGCAGTCCTTCATTGCTTATCAGGTGAAGGAAAGCGGCTTTGTAACAGGCTATTATCAGCCGGTTGTGAAGGCCTCACTTTCCCCCTGCGCTGAATTTTCTGTTCCACTTTATCGCCCCCCCGCAAATCCAGATGACTTGCCAGATAGGGCGGCAGTGATGGCAGGAGCGCTTGAGGGGCAGGGGCTGGAATTATGCTATTTGAAGAGCGCGGTTGATGCCTTCTTTATCGCGATACAAGGCTCTGCCACTCTTCAGCTGCGCGATGGGCGTTTTGCGCAATTGCGCTTTGCCAAAAAGTCCGGTCATCCGTATACTCCGATCGGGCGCCTGCTTATCGAGAGAGGCGAGATAGCGGCAGAAGATATGAGCATGGATGCCTTGCGGGCTTGGCTTGCAGCGCACTTGGAAGAGCAAGATGCGCTATTTGCGCAAAACCGCTCCTACATCTTCTTTCGTCTGGATTTAGAGGGTGAAGCTGCTCCTATTGGTGCGGCTGAGGTGCCACTGATTGCGGAGCGATCTCTTGCCATTGACCCACGCTATCATCCTTATGGGCGCATGCTATATGTGGCAGCGGCAGCGGCCCCGCCAGACGCCGCAGCAACCACAACAGACTTTGCCCGTATCATGCGTGCACAGGATACGGGATCTGCCATTAAAGGGGCTGCACGGGGCGATATTTTCTTTGGCATTGGTGAAAGCGCTGGACAGCGCGCCGGTTGCATGCAAAACGAGGCCACGTTTTTCATTTTGGCACAAAGGGATGACGCCTAGCGTCGGCTTCTAACGGTTTTGACTAAAAGCAGCGGAAAAAAGGGCAATAAGCAGCTTAGCAAGCCAGATAAGCTGTTGTGGCACCGGGTGACGGCTTCGCTGACCCCTGTGCAACGCAGCACTGTGCCTTTTGGAGCAAACGAGCTGAACGATGCCAAAGCTCTGGAAGCCGAAATCAAGCAGGATGCCGAGCTAAAGGCCGCTTTGAAAAAACTGCAAGAAACTGCGGGCAGGCCAAAAGCTGCAAAAGCCATGCCCCAGCAACCCTTAGCCAAACCAGAGGAACCACCTTTGCCGCCGCTCACACAAATGGCGCGGCGTGAACGCAAGAAGGTGGTGCAAGGCGGGCACACGGGCGTTGATGCCCGCATTGATTTACATGGGCTGACGCAGGCGCAAGCTCATGACCGGCTTATTGATTTCTTGTTTCACAGCCAAAGTAGAAACCACGCTGTGGTGCTAATTATTACCGGTAAAGGGACACAGGGGTACGGAGAGGAGCGCGGTGTGCTGCGACGCATGGTGCCGCATTGGCTCTCTTCACCAGAGCTGCGCCCCTATGTTATTGGTTTTGAGCAGGCGCATTTGCGCCATGGGGGGGAAGGGGCGCTTTATGTGCGTATCCGCCGCCGCCGGGGAACAACAGGGCTCTACTAATGACACCATTTGGGGCAAAGCTGCGCGAGCTGCGCAAGAAACGCGGTATCACCTTAAAAGAGATGGCGCAGGCGCTTTCTGTTTCCAGCGCTTATCTTTCCGCACTCGAGCACGGAAAGCGCGGCACGCCCACATGGTACTTAGTGCAGAGAATTATTACCTACTTTAATGTGATTTGGGATGAAGCGGAGGAGCTGCAGCGGCTTGCCGAGGTCTCCAACCCCAAAATCAATATCGACACCGCCGGGCTAAATCCATTGGCAACAGAGCTCTCCAACCAGCTAGCGCTCAAGATTAATGGGCTCTCCGAAGACTCGCTGCGGCATATGCTGCATCAACTGCGCGTTGTCGCTGCAAAGGATAATATTTAGGCAATTCGCCCAAGTTTTAGGTTTGGCTTCTTTTTAGGCATTGGCTAAAGTCCTTGCACGTTTTTTACCTGTTCAGCCAGCCGGACCGCCGCAATGACCCCGCAAGACCTTCAGATCCCCGAGTATATTGATAGCGATGCGCTCTTTACACAGCTGGTGGGGGAGTTAGATGCGTTTGGCGGCGCGGCGGATGATTTGAAATTGCGCGGTAAGCTGCTTGAGTGTCTTAAAAGCTTTAACAGAGCCGGGCGAGATCATATCGAGCAATTGCTAAAAGAAGACGGCAAAGGCAGGCGCTGTGCCGAGCGGCTTTCCGCCCTTCAAGATACGATTATTCAAGCTGCTTTTCGTTTCGCATGCGAAAAAGTTTATGCAAATCCTAGTCCGAGCGCGGGTGAACAGCTGTGCCTTGTTGCTGTTGGTGGTTATGGACGCGGTACTTTAGCGCCACAATCCGATGTGGACCTGTTGTTTTTATGGCCCTACAAGCAAACGCCGTGGGGCGATCAAGTGGTAGAGTACGTGCTCTATATGCTGTGGGACATGGGGCTGAAAGTTGGCCATAGCACCCGCAATCTTGATGAATGCATCAAACAGGCGCGCGAGGATATGACAATCCGCACGGCGCTGCTGGAATCGCGATATTTGTGCGGCGAGGTGGAGCTGTTCACCAGCTTGGTGCAACGCTTTGACAAAGAAATAGCCGAGGATACAGGGCCTGAGTTTATCGCCGCAAAGCTGGAAGAGCGCGACGAGCGCCACAAGCGCCAAGGTGAATCCCGCTATCTTGTTGAGCCGAATGTAAAGGAAGGCAAGGGAGGGCTGCGCGATCTCAATACGCTTTTCTGGATCGGCAAATACTTTTACCGCGTTCCCAATGGTAATGATTTGGTGCGCATTGGCGCATTCTCGCGGCGGCAACTGAACCGGTTTCGCAAAGCGCAGGACTTTCTGCTGGCGGTTCGCTGCCATTTGCATTTCTTGCGCGGGCGGCCGGAGGAGCGGCTAACTTTTGATGTGCAGCAGGAAATCGCGACGCGCCTTGGTTACACCGACCACCCGGGCATGCGCAGCGTTGAGCGCTTCATGAAGCACTATTTTCTTATGGCTAAAGATGTTGGCGATTTGACCCGCATTTTTTCAGCCGCACTGGAGGAAAAGCACGTCAAGCCTGCACCAACAATCTCGCGGTTTCTTGGCGCGATTGTTCCCGGCCGCAAGGCGAAACGTCAACCAATTAAAGGCAGTAAAGACTTTTTCGTTGTCAATGGCCGCATTACCGCAGCAAACGAGGGCGTGTTTCGCAATGACCCGGTGAACTTGATCCGGGTGTTTTATCTGATCGATAAATGCGATGCAGATATCCACCCGGAACTATTAAAGCTGGTTCGCTGGTCGCGGCGGCTGATCACAGCCGATTTGCGAAAAGACGAGCAGGCCAACCGTTTGTTTCTCAAAATACTCTGCTCTCGTAATGATCCGGAAACCGTGCTGCGGGCCATGAACGAGGCCGGCGTTCTAGGCAAGTTCATTCCCGAGTTTGGCAAGGTGGTGGCGATGATGCAATTCAATATGTATCATCACTATACTGTTGATGAGCATTTGATCCGCTCTGTTGGCGTGCTTTCAGAGATTGAACGCGGCCTTGGCGGAGACAACCATCCGCTGGCAACGGACCTGATCAAATCAGTGCCAAGCCGCAGGGTTTTATATGTGGCAACGCTGCTGCATGATATTGCGAAGGGACGGCCAGAGGACCATTCCATCGCCGGTGCCAAAATCGCCCGAACCCTGTGCCCACGCTTAGGTCTTTCCGCATCCGAAACAGATACTGTGGCATGGCTTATTGAACAGCATTTGGAAATGAGCACTGTTGCGCAAAGCCGAGATTTGAACGACCCCAAAACGATCCGTGATTTTTGCCGCAAAGTACAATCGCTAGAACGCTTGAAACTGCTGCTTATACTGACAGTAGCCGACATTCGCGCTGTAGGGCCGGGGGTCTTTAACGGCTGGAAAGGGCAGCTGCTGCGCACACTCTATTACGAAAGCGAAACAATCCTTAGTGGCGGCCATGGGCAGGCAAATAAAAGCCAGAGGGTGGAGCAGGCGAAAGACGAGCTCATGCATGCCTTGCCAGACTGGCCAGAGGCAGAGCTGCAGAGCTACACCAAGCGCCACTATCCAGCCTATTGGCTGCGTGTGGACTTGGCCAAGAAAATCCAACACGCCAACATGATCCGCGAGACGGATCGCCAGCCCGAGCACCTCGCGGTGTTTGTAGAACCGCACGCCTTTGAAGGGGTGACAGAAATCACCGTACTCGCGCCTGACCATCCAAGGCTGCTTTCTATTATTGCACAAGCCTGCTTTAGCGCGGGGGCCAACATCGTTGATGCGCAAATTGATACCACTACTGATGGGCTGGCTCTGGATACGATTTTTGTCCGCCGCGAATTGCCGGAGGACGCGGATGAAAAGCGGCGCGGCGAGCGCATTGGCGCATACATCTGCGATGCATTACGCGGCACCGCCAAACTAACACCTGTCCCCGCACCGCACCGTGACCGCAAGACCGCGCGGCGCAAGAAAACGTTCAAGCTGGAAACCACGGTAACGGTTAGCAACTCTTGGTCCGAGAGCTACACAGTACTGGAGGTCACGGGGCTTGACAGGCCGGGGCTTCTTTTTGACCTGACTACAGCAATTTCAGCGTTGAACCTCAATATTGCATCTGCGCATGTCGGCACATTTGGAGAGCGCGCGGTGGATGTTTTTTATGTCACCGACCTCACAGGGCAAAAGATATCCAATGTTGGCCGACAAGAGGCCATAGAAAAGGCGATAAAAGCCGCGTTTGATGGTATGGAAAAGGAAAGTGCGCCAACTGCGGCGCGGCGATCTAAACCCATTCATTAGCGAGCTTGTTTATTGTCCTCATTGATCAAAAACTTCGCCAAGGTTGGTGGAGCCACTTTGCTAAGCCGCTTGCTGGGCTTTATCCGCGATGTCATGTTGGCCGCAACCGTTGGAACCGGACCGGTGGCAGATGCTTTCGTGGTTGCCTTTCGCTTGCCCAACCTGTTTCGGCGGTTGTTTGCGGAAGGGGCGTTTAACTCTGCCTTTGTGCCACTGTTTGCCCGCAAGCTGGAAGAGGAAGGACAAAGCGGCGCAAGGCAATTTGCCGGCGAAGTTGGGGCAGGACTCTTAAGCGTCTTGCTGTTAATTACGGCATTGGCGCAAATTGCAATGCCTCTTTTGGTGATGGTTCTTGCGCCGGGGTATGGCAGTGAAGCGGAAAAATTCGCTCTCACCACGCTAATGGCGCGCATCACCTTTCCCTACCTGATCTTTATGTCTCTCTTGGCCTTTGTTAGCGGCATTTTGAACAGCCTTGAGCGGTTTTTTATGGCCGCTTTTGCGCCAGTAATGCTCAATGTCGTCATGATCTGTGTTTTTGCGATCATCTGGATACTGGGCGATCTTTCTGATCGCAGTACAGGCATAATGCTCGCGTGGGGCGTGGCGGTTGCCGGAGTGGTGCAACTGCTTTTGGTTCTGGTGGATTTGCGGCAGGTTGGCTTTTCCATTCCGCTGAAGCGGCCACGCTTTACCAAAGGGGTAAAACGCCTGCTCGTGCTTGGTGTGCCCGGGGTTCTGGCGGGCGGGATCACGCAGATAAATGTTACTGTGGGCACCATTATCGCCTCACTGCAAGAGAGCGCCAACTCTTATCTTTATTATGCTGATCGAGTCTATCAATTGCCACTTGGCGTCGTCGGCATTGCCATTGGGGTGGTGCTGCTGCCAAGTTTAACCCGGCAACTGCGCGCGGGCGAGAACGAGGCGGCATTGCACGCGCAAAACCGCTCCATGGAGTTTGCGCTTGCGCTCACCCTCCCTGCTGCGCTGGCCCTGCTTATTATCCCTGATGCGATCGTGGCCGTGCTTTTCCAACGCGGCGCTTTCAGCGGCGAAGCTGTGGCGCAGACGGCGGCGGCACTGCGCGCCTTTGCGCTTGGTTTGCCTGCATTTGTGCTGATCAAGATGCTGTCGCCGGGCTATTTTGCACGCGAAGATACCAAGACACCAATGCACTTTGCAGCTGCTTCCATGGTGGTCAATGTGGGGCTTTCGCTGGCGCTGTTTCCACTGCTTGCCCATGTGGGTATTGCCGTTGCTACCGCTGTTGCGGGCTGGGTGAATGCGGCGCTGCTAGGTGTGAGCTTGTGGCGACGAGGACATTTTCAACTTGATGCTGCGCTTTTGCGCCGCGTGCCGCTGCTGCTGCTGGCCAGCACGTTGATGGGCGGAGTTGTGTATTTTCTTGAGGGAGCCTTGGCGGCTTATCTATGGCAAGGTGTCTTTGCAGTTCGCTTTGCCGCGCTGATGGCGCTGGTACTGGCTGGGGTTGCCTCGTTTGTGCTGTTTGTGCAGCTAAGCGGGGCGGTTGATCTGCTGGGACATATGAAGCGCATGTTGCGCCGCTAACAGGCGCGCCCGTGTTTTCCGGCGGCCTGTTACCCGCCAGCACTTGCGAAAAGCGGCCAAACTCGCCATAACAGCCACGCAATTTCCAGCCCACTTTAGGCCCTTCCAACAGGCCGTAACCTAGGGATTTTTCAATGACGACCTTTCAAAGTCGCGTTTTTTCCGGTGTTCAACCCACTGGTAACCTGCATCTTGGCAACTACCTTGGTGCGATCTCTCGTTTTGTTCCATTGCAAGACCAGATGGAATCCATCTACTGCGTTGTTGATCTGCATGCCATTACTGTATGGCAGGATCCAGCCGAGCTGACACGGGCAACGCGCGAAGTGACAGCGGCTTATCTTGCTGCCGGAATTGATCCGAAAAAAGCGATTATCTTTAACCAAAGCCAAGTACGCGAACATGCGGAATTGGCGTGGATCTTTAACTGTGTTGCCCGCATGGGCTGGCTGAAGCGGATGACGCAGTTTAAAGACAAAGCAGGCAAGCATGCAGAGAATGCTTCGGTTGGCCTGTTCGCTTATCCAAACCTGATGGCTGCGGACATTCTGGCTTACCGGGCGACGCACGTGCCTGTTGGCGATGACCAGAAGCAGCATTTGGAGCTGACCCGCGATATCGCCCAGAAGTTTAACAACGATTTTGACGAGCAGATCAAAGAGCTGGGGCTAGGCGTGCCGAACCCTGAGCCGAGCCACGAGTCTCCCGAGGAAATCTTCTTCCCGCTGACCGAGCCAATGATTGCAGGGCCAGCAACCCGCATTATGAGCCTGCGCGATGGCAATAAGAAGATGTCCAAGTCTGATCCATCTGACTTGTCCCGCATCAACCTAACCGACGATGCAGACACGATCGCCAAGAAGATCAAGAAAGCCAAGACCGACCCTGACGCGCTGCCGAGCGAAGTTGATGGGCTGGAAGGGCGCGCCGAGGCTGATAATCTTGTGGGCATTTACGCTGCGCTTTCCGGCAAAAGCAAAGCGGATGTGCTGAGCGAGTTTGGGGGTCAGCAGTTCTCGGCATTCAAGCCTGCGCTTTCCGAGCTGGCCGTTGAAAAGTTGGCACCTATGAACGGTGAAATGACCCGCTTGATGAACGATGCTGCTGCTATCGACACGGTGCTGAAAGATGGGGCGGAGCGGGCCAGCGCCATCGCCGAGCCTGTTTTGCACGATGTGCGGCGAATTGTGGGCTTCTTAGAAGCGCGACGCAGCTAACAAGAGCTCTTGCGGCAAAAATACTGGGCCCCGCTTTTGTTAAGCGGGGCTTTTTTGCTAGTGGTCAAAGGAAAGGTAGTAGAGCCAAGACTGCATTCGTAGCAGAATACGGCGAATAATCTGGAGCGGTTCAAGCTCATCGGTATACACCGCCACTTGAGCAAACGACCCTCCGGGCAGTTCAAACTGCGACATGTCTTGATCGATCTTGATGATGACACTGATACGCCCAGGAGCTGCACGAGATTCCGGCGTGATTAGAGTACCTGTTGGCTCTAGCTGCCCTGCTGCGATGTAATCAAGCTGCTGATAGACTTTGCCCTTGAACACTCTGCCCGGTAGCCCCTGAAAGATGACCTCGGCCTCGTCGCCGGGGGTTAGCCGTTGCATATGGATCTGCAGAAAACTACCAACAACATCGCGCTCTTGCTTTGCGATGAACACCATGGAAGGGAACAAGCGCCGCGCCATGTATCCCGGCGTGATCGCAAAGTTTGTGGCATAGCCGTCTTCTGGTGCTCTTACTGTTGCATGCTTGATGTTCCACTTTTCTTTGGCGATCTGCGCATCGACTTCGTCAATTTCAGCCGCAGTCCCATCCGCCACTGTTGCACTTACCGCAAAGCGGGCGGTCTCCAGATTGGCATAGGCGCTTTTTAAAGAGGATTGCGCTGCCTGCACTTCGTTGTCTCGGAATTGCAATGCGGCAACAGTGCCGACCTGTTTATCTGCCAAGTCTTTGGCGTCATCGCGACGAATAATTGCAAGATCAAGCGCAGCCTTTGCCGCAGACACACCTGCCTCAGCATCGAGCACAGCTTGTTTTTGCGATTCAAACTTCGCAACGATAACAGCACGGCGGGCTTCTAATTGTCGAACGTGATTTTCGTAGGGGAAGCTATCAACCTTGAATAGCGGCTCCCCCTTTTTTATCAGGGTATTTGGCTTAACCCAGACCTCTGTCACCAGCTGACGATGAGTGGAGATGATTGGGGTGGTTCTATAAAAAGTCCGCGCGATTGTTGACGTAGGGTGCGAATAGTTCATCGCCACGATAATGGCGCCGATCAATAAAAAACCGCCAAGCGCTGCCGTTGTAACTGAGTACCCAGTTACCGGTATTTTAAACACCTTGAACGCGACCACACAAAGGGCAGCGTAGGTTAACAGCATGAGTGTTTCCATTAGTTTTGCCCTCCTTCACGTTCATCTGTGCTTTGTTTTTGTAGCTCCAAGGCAGCAACTTTCTCCTGTAGCTCAAGGAGCTTTTCACTCAGGAGCGGGTCATGCTTTGGGGAAGACAGGCCAAAACCAAAGCCACGCTCAGGTCGATAAGCCATCGCCCAAACCCATAGAAACGGCCAAAGAGCATGTAGTGTAAACAAAGACACCCAGCCAGCTGCGTGGATCGCATCTGCATGGGGGTGATGACGGCGCTCGGCTATTTGCGCTGGAATGTCATGAATATAGACGATTCCATAAACAAAGACGAGGAACACAAAGAAAATCAGGGCTAGTGCAACCCAACTTAAGGCATCGAACACAGGTACCTCCAGTAACAACCGGTAGTATCCCTAGGTCAGATTAAAATATGCTCAACGATGCAGAACACACTTTTCACACTTGCTACTGCCACTTTACACCTTTCCTGTGCATTTCCTTTCGCATCACAACCTCAGGCAAGAATGGCGCGAGTTTTGTGGCAATGGCAGGCGATTTTTATCAGGTTTGGAATTGCTTTGATTGACAAGAGAAAAAAAGCGTCTACATCAGGATAAACCCCTTTCTTTTTATGATTATGGTTGGTGGAATGGAACAGACTCGTCTTGATCGTCGCTTTGCCCAGTTAAAAGCCGAAGGGCGCCCCGCTTTGGTAACATTTGTTACAGCAGGAGACCCAGATTTGGCGACATCTCAAGCGATTTTAGACGCACTTCCAGGCGCTGGCGCTGATGTGATTGAGCTTGGAATGCCATTTTCCGACCCGATGGCAGAGGGCGTGCCGATCCAGCTATCTACACAGCGCGCACTCGCGGGCGGGCATACCATGGACAAAACACTGGACATGGTTCGCAGGTTTCGCGAAGCAGATGATGAAACCCCTATCGTGCTTATGGGCTACTATAACCCTGTCTATGTGCGCGGACCGGCCGTTTTTGCCAAGGAAGCAAAAGAAGCAGGTGTTGACGGGTTTATTATTGTTGATCTCCCAGCTGAAGCTGATGATGAATTTTGCATTCCAGCGCTTGAAGCAGGCGTGAGCTTTATTCGCCTGACAACACCCACAACCGACGAATCCCGCCTTCCTGTTGTATTGGAAAACACCTCAGGCTTTGTTTACTACGTCTCGGTTAATGGCATTACGGGTGCAAAGGGTGCTGACACGAACGAGGTGGCAGCTGCCGTTTCCCGCATCCAGGCGCATACGGCTCTGCCAATTTGTGTAGGCTTTGGCGTGAAAACAGCGGCACAGGCGGAGGCAATTGGCAAAAACGCTGCGGGCGTGGTCGTTGGCTCTGTGCTTGTTGAGGCCGTCCGTGGCTCGCTTGATGCTGAAGACAAAGCAACGGACACAACCGTTGACGCCGTTGCGTCGGTAGTGCGTGATTTGCGCGGCGGTGTTAACAGGGCCACAAAATAGCCTTTTGCTTTTTTACTCGCTTGGCGTTAGTGTCTGCCAAATTTCTCGAGATTAGTGTCAACAACTGGCGGTGTTGCCCGTGAACTGGATTAATAACGTCGTTCGGCCCAAAATCCGCAGCTTTCTTGAAAAGCGCGAGGTGCCGGAGAACCTTTGGATCAAATGCCCTGAAACTGGCGAAATGGTCTTTCATCGTGACCTTGAGGCCAACCAATGGGTGGTTCCAAACTCAAACTTCCATATGCGCATTTCTGGAAAGAAGCGCTTGGAACTGTTCTTTGATGATGGCAAGTTTGATGAAATTGAAACGCCGGAAGTCATGACTGACCCACTCAAATTCCGCGATCAACGGCGCTATGTTGACCGCTTGAAAGATGCAAAAGCAAAAACAGATCTGAAGGATTCTGTTTTCGTAGCAAAGGGTGACGTGAACGGCCTTGCCATGACGGCTGCAGTTCAGGATTTCGCTTTCATGGGTGGTTCGCTTGGCATGGCCGCTGGTGAAGCAATTATCCGCGGCATGGAAACTGCTGTTGAGAACAAAACACCGTTCATCATGTTCGCCGCTTCTGGCGGAGCGCGCATGCAAGAAGGCATCTTATCGTTAATGCAACTGCCGCGCACCACTGTAGCTGTGCAAATGCTGCGTGACGCTGGCCTGCCTTATATCGTGGTTCTTACAAACCCGACAACTGGCGGCGTCACCGCATCCTACGCGATGCTCGGTGATGTGCACCTAGCGGAACCAGGTGCGCTTATCGGCTTTGCCGGGCAACGGGTGATTGAGCAGACAATTCGCGAAAAACTGCCTGAAGGTTTCCAGCGTTCGGAATATTTGCGCGATCACGGCATGGTCGATATGGTTGTTCATAGACACGAGATGAAAGAAACCATCTCGCGGCTTTGCAATCTGCTGATGAAGCGAGATACGCCACTGCCTGTCCTTGATACGGCTTTGCTGGAAAAGCCTGCTTCTGAAGCAGCCGCAAGCGCCTAACAACTGGGCATAAGGCTCACTTAAAGAATAAAGTAAAGCCCGGCCCTGCCGGGCTTTGCCGTTTAGATCTAGGGTAATTGCAAATGCGGCAATTGCAGCGCTGAAACAATAGGGGCAAGCCTATGCAAAGCACACTACAAGGGTTGCTCGACCAGTTCATGGCACTACATCCAAGCGAGATAGATCTATCGCTTGAGCGAATGCAGCGCCTCCTGCGAGATCTTGGGGAACCTCAGCGCAAGTTGCCGCCGGTCATTCATGTGGCAGGCACTAACGGCAAAGGCTCTACGAGCGCGTTTCTGCGCTCCGCCCTTCGTGCCCTTGGCAAAAGCGCTCATGTGTATTCTTCGCCGCACCTATGCCGCTTTAACGAGCGCATTCGCCTTGGCCAACCAGATGGATTTGTTGGGGATGGCGCGCTTATCGATGCGCTTACCCATGTACTTGCTGTGAACGCGGGGCAAGAAATAACTTTTTTCGAAGCTACAACAGCAACAGCGCTTTGGCTCTTTGCACAAAACCCAGCAGATTATCTTATACTAGAGGTCGGGCTAGGCGGCCTGTACGATGCCACAAATGTGATTGATGCGCCTTTGGTGAGCGTCATCACGCCAATTTCCAGGGACCACGAGAATTTTCTAGGGTCTGACCTGGCCGGCATCGCAGCTGAGAAGGCAGGCATAATTAAAGCGGGCTGCCCGGTTGTGAGCGCACAGCAAACAGAGGAAGTTGAAAAGGTTTTGCATCGACAAGCTGCAAAGCTAAAGGCGCCTTTCACTGTTTTTGGGCAGGATTTTGCCGCAATGCGTCAAGATGGGCGTTTTGTTTTTGAGGATCAAAACGCCTTATTGGACCTAAAGCTGCCCCGTATGAGCGGCCAACATCAGATAGAAAACGCAGGCCTAGCGATTGCGGCGCTACGAGCTGGCGGCCTTTTGCAAAACACAGACCACTTTACCGAGGTAGATCATGCTTTGACGACAACACGTTGGCCGGCGCGGCTGCAAAGGCTTGGGGAGGGTGCTCTCGTTGATGATCTGCCACTACGTAGTGAAATCTGGGTAGATGGGGGGCACAACCCAGATGCAGCTCGGGCTATATCTACCTTTCTGGCAGAACTAAATGACAGCGAAGAGCGCGAAACCTATCTCATATGCGGCATGATGAATTCTAAGGATCTAGAGGGCTACTTCCGCAATTTTGTGGGGCTGGCGAGCGAGGTGCTCTGTGTACCACTCACCACAACTCCGCATGGAGTGGAGCCCGAGGAACTGGCCAAAACAGTGACCACCACCGGGCTTTGCGCATCCCACTATGCAGATTTTGAAAGTGCTCTCAGCACGCTGCGAGGTCGATCCCTTGATGGGGCTCAGCCACCGCGCATATTGATAACCGGCTCGCTTTACTTAGCCGGGGAGGTACTCGAGCGGAACGGTACGCCCCCCACCTAATGCCGCGCTTGCGCTAGCACGCGGCGAGCAAACATGCAAAAGGGCGCTTGAAGCGCCCTTTTTCCGTTCAGCCTAGCAGTTATTTTATCTTAATCGTCAAGGCCTTCAAACAGCGCTGTTGAGAGGTAACGTTCAGCAAAGCTTGGAATAATCACGACGATGTTTTTACCGGCGTATTGCTCTTGTTTACCAAGCTCAAGAGCAGCTTTCAGGGCCGCACCAGAAGAAATACCGGTTGGAATACCTTCAGTTCGCGCTACTTCGCGTGCCAACGCAAATGCATCTTCGTTGCTCACTTGCGCAACTTCGTCATAGACGCCTGTATCCAACACATCGGGTACAAATCCTGCACCGATGCCCTGAATCTTGTGGGGGCCGGGGGCGCCACCAGAAAGGATTGGGGAAGCTTCCGGCTCAACTGCCAACACATGTAGGTCCGGTTTGCGCTGCTTCAGCACTTGGGAAACACCGGTTATCGTGCCGCCGGTGCCAATACCAGAAACAAATGCATCAACTTTACCTTCAGTGTCGGCCCAGATTTCCTCTGCGGTTGTGTTGCGATGAATCTCCGGATTGGCCGGGTTTTGGAACTGTTGAGGCATTACAGCGTTTTCGATTTCACCCAGCAGCTCTTCAGCGCGTGCAACCGCGCCTTTCATGCCTTTTGGCCCTTCGGTAAGCTCCAAATCCGCGCCAAGCAACTTCAGCATCTTACGGCGCTCGATAGACATGGTCTCAGGCATTACAAGGATAAGGCGGTAGCCTTTGGCAGCGGCTGCAAACGCCAGCGCGATACCAGTATTGCCGGAGGTTGGCTCTATGAGGGTCGTTTTTCCGGGCTTGATTTTTCCCTGGTTTTCCAAGGCATCGATCATAGCGACGCCAATACGATCTTTTACGCTGGCGATCGGATTAAAAAACTCGAGTTTTGCGAGGATGTTTGCTTTTGCACCATGTGCTTTTGCCAGTTTATCAAGGCGCACAAGCGGCGTGTTGCCGATGGTTTCAGTAATGGACGAATAGATTTTGCCGCGGCCAAATGTGCTGCTCATGTGGATGCTCCAAATGCATATGCTCGCCCAAGCGAGCCTAGTTGTAATTGACTATATGCTACGCATTAAACAGGTTCATCGCGAGGAACTGCGTTTTACGGCACTGTTTTTAATTAGTGCAGTATTCTATTTTTATCACATTTAGGAAAATGCATTCCAACAGCACCGCTTTGTAGGAACGAGTTGCTAGATTTGCGCTAGCGCCTATCAAAATTTAAACTATGGTTTTAACATCTTTGCCCATATGGAATAGCATTTCCTAACGCCATTTTTGATCAACTCGCTAAACCACCTTGCAAATGAGGGGTACGCTCTATTGAAACCACAGCGCCCAGGCTTTGTAGCTCGATCTCCCAAGCACACATGATGCTGTAGGTGTCACTGCCAATCGGCATTTCAGCTGCGAGCCATGGCGCTTGTTCAGAGGGGATAGGCCTTTCTCTCGCCGCGATAATCAGATGTTCCTCTTCTAAAAACCTCAAAACCAAAGCAGGGTCCTCTCCCAAGTCAATAATCCAAAGCTGATAGCTGCTTGCAACGCGATAGCGCTTGAAAAGGGACAACCAGCTCAAAACGCTATTAAAGTAATTTTTTGAAGCCATCCTAGACACCGAGAAGGGCTGGTAACTCGGACATATGTTCAAACGGAGTTGCCCCCATGGCTTTTACCTTTTCCGGCTCTGCCAGCGGATCGCCGCAATAGCCGAATACGCGCATTCCAGCTGCCAAACCTGCCTCAATCCCCGGAATGCTATCTTCGATAACAACTGCGTCTTTGGGCTCGGTGTTCATCCCCTTTGCGGCGTAGAGGAAAATATCCGGTGCTGGCTTGCCATCTTTGCAATCTTGAGCGGAAAACAAAACATCCTTAAACAGAGGTAGCAGACCGCTAGACCCAAGAGTCACATGCATTTTCTCATAGCGCCCTGAAGAGCCAACACAATAAGGTATGCCTTCATATTGAAGGTGAGAAATAACATCTCGCAGGCCGGGAATTGCAGGCACCCCTTTCCTGAATTCCTCAATATCAGCAGCGCGCACCATATCCGCCCAGTCTTCTGGCAATTTTTGACCAGAGAGCGCCTCAACTTCTCGCAGGCAACGCTCCATGGTTTTGCCAGTAAATGCGTGATGGCATTCCAGAGGTGACATATGCAAGCCAATTTGCACAAGCTGCTGCGACAACACCTTGTTCGCCACTGTTTCGGTATCAACCAAAACACCATCACAATCGAAAATCACCAGTTTTGGAGCAGTCATTGCACGTACCTTCTTTAGATAGGTTAGTTCACGCCGGAGGAGCCGAAGCCGCCGGCGCCGCGCTCGGTCTCATCAAGGGAAGAGACCTTGAGAATTTGCACCTGAACGACTGGGGAGATTAGTAATTGCGCAATGCGCATCCCGCGCTCGATCAAAAACGTTTCGCTGCCGAAATTAACAAGAATAACTTTAACTTCTCCTCGGTAATCCGCATCTATTGTGCCCGGCGTATTAAGCACGCTCACCCCATGTTTTGCGGCAAGACCGGAGCGAGGGCGGACCTGTCCCTCATAGCCGCTGGGGATTGCCATGGAGAGCCCCGTAGGAACCATCGCCCGCTGCATTGGCGCCAGCTCTAACGGCGCATCGATTGCCGCCCGCAGGTCCATTCCAGCTGCTTCTGCACTTTCATAGGCCGGGAGCGGTAAATCTGCGGCATGTGGCAAGCTTTTAATCTTCAGGGTTGGTGAAGTCATTGAAAATCCTGTGGTTCACGCAGCACTGCCTTCGCGCGCTAATGAATTATTAACCGTGTTTCACATGAAACAATTTGCTGTTTAGAGTCAAAGGGAAAGCAGGGGTTACTTGCTTTCCCTGATGTAGTTTATGCTCGGCTTCTTTGCTGTTTTAGCCCGTAAAGTGCCTCAAGCGCTTGTTTTGGAGTCATGTCGTCAGGGTCAAGCATATCAATTGCTTCGGCAAGGGCAGTCACTGCGGGATCTTGCGGAACTGACGCAGCTTGCTCCATTTGCTCGGGCTCAAGAGCGGCAAACAGCGGAAGATCATCAATACCGGTGGTTTTGCCTTTGGCCTGTTCTTCACTTTCCAGCACCTCAAGAATGGACTGGGCGCGGCTAACGACCTTTTTGGGAAGGCCCGCCAGTTTTGCCACTTGAATACCATAGGAGCGATCGGCCGCGCCTTTTATGATCTCGTGCAAGAAAACAACCTCGCCGTTCCACTCTTTTACCTTAACCGTTGCATTATCAAGGCGTTGCAGCTTCTGCGAGAGCGCGGTTATTTCATGATAGTGCGTCGCAAACAAAGCCCGCGAGCGATTAACCTCATGCAGGTGCTCAATAGCTGCCCAAGCAATGGAAAGGCCATCAAAGGTGGCTGTTCCGCGACCGATCTCATCGAGAATAACCAAGGAGCGCTCGGTAGCCTGATTCAAAATAGCAGCAGTCTCAACCATTTCTACCATGAAAGTGGAGCGGCCGCGTGCCAAGTCATCTGCTGCGCCAACGCGGGAGAACAGCCGGTCTACCACGCCGATATGTGCTTTTGCGGCAGGTACGTAGCTGCCCATTTGCGCGAGTACCGCGATTAGCGCATTCTGGCGCAAAAATGTTGATTTACCTGCCATGTTTGGGCCGGTGATTAGCCAAACTTGGCCAAGATCACCGCAAGGAAGTGGTCCAAGATCGGCGCTGTTGGCAACAAATGGTTCACCGGTTTTGCGCAGGGCTTGCTCAACAACCGGATGGCGTGCTGCTTCTACATTAAACGCGAGAGAATTATCCACTTGCGGGCGGGACAAGTTTTCTGCCTCGGCAAGCACTGCAAGCGACGTGGTGACATCAAGCAGGGCCAAAGCATCGGCCGCCGCTTTGATTTGCACGCCAGCTGCCTGAATTTGTCCGCTTAAGCGCTCGAATATCTCCAGCTCGATTGCCAGAGCCCGTTCACCGGCGCTCGCGATTTTGGATTCCAGATCCGCCAATTCAGTTGTTGTGAAACGCATCGCGCCGGCCATAGTCTGGCGGTGAATAAAGCGCTCTGGGTTATCTTTTAGCGGGTCGCACTGGGCGGTGGGCGCCTCCATAAACCAGCCTAATACGTTATTATGCTTGATCTTTAGCGAACGAATAGCCAGCTCTTCAGCCAAATCTGCCTGCATCTGCGCGATGACCTTGCGGCTTTGATCCCGCAGAGCCTTCAGCTCGTCAAGATCGCTGTTATAGCCTTGGGCGATAAAGCCGCCATCCCGCTTCAGCAGAGGGGCTTCTTCGGCAATGGCTTTGCCCAGCTCATCCGCTAAAGGATGTGGCGCCGCCTTCAGCGCCTCCAGTGCGCCGCTTAGCTCAGCGCCAATGGGGGGGGCTGACGCAATCAACCCTGCTATTTCACGGGCATTGGCTAGAGAGACAGCAATAGCCTGCATATCACGCGGACCGCCACGCCCCACAGTGAGCCGTGACAATGCGCGAGACATATCCGGCGCTTCTTTCAAGAGTTGGCGTACATCTCCTCGCAGCATGGTATCGGCTACGAAATAATCTAGTGATTGCAAACGGTTTTCGATTACAGCTGGATCCATCAATGGGCCAGAAACCCGGCTGGCCAACAAGCGGGATCCGGCACCAGTAACAGTCTTATCTATTGCAGCCAGCAAGGAGCCACGCCGCTCACCAGACAAAGTGCGGGTTAGCTCGAGATTGGCGCGTGTCGCCGCATCAATCAGCATTTGGCCGCTGCTAAATTCTTTGTGAGGCCGGTCTAGCGGCGGGCGTTCGCCTAGTTGGGTCTTGTCGATATATGCGATAATGCCAGCTGCGGCGGCTTGTTCTACACGAGAATAATTCGCGAAACCCTCAAGTGTTTTCACGCGGTAGAATTCTGCCAAGCGATCAGCCGCTGTCGCGCTATCGAAATAGGCCTTTGGAACAGGGGATACTGCGCAGCCAACCCCTTCGACTGTGGCCCGAATTTCGGTTTCTTGCAGAAGCCCATCAGCGATCACAATTTCGCTTGGCTCAATGCGTGCCAGATCCGCGGCCAACGCAACATCATCACTTTCTGCGGTGCGAAACGCGCCTGTCGACATATCGACCCAAGCAAGTCCATAGGTTTGATTTTGGCTAAGACTGCCAGCTTTCAAGCGTGCAACGGACAAGAGAAAGTTGTGGCGCCGTGCATCCAGAAGGCGCTCTTCTGTCAATGTACCGGGAGTGACAAGGCGCACCACATCACGGCGCACAACCGCTTTTGAACCGCGTTTTTTAGCCTCTGCCGGATCTTCGGTTTGTTCACACACGGCGACACGATGGCCCGCCGCAATCAATTTTTGCAGATAATCATCTGCCGCATGGACTGGAACACCGCACATAGGAATATCTTCGCCATTGTGCTTACCGCGCTTGGTCAGCGTAATACCTAGCGAGCGCGAGGCGATTTCCGCATCTTCAAAGAAAAGTTCGTAAAAGTCGCCCATGCGATAAAAAAGGAGACTATCCGGATTGGCGGTTTTAATTTCGATAAACTGCGCCATCATTGGCGTTAACTGTGGCTTCTTGGCGGAAGCTTTCTCTGCGGCAGGTGTCGTCATGGGCGCGACCTTAGCAAAACGTTCTGGGGCTTTCACCGGGGCGAACCCACATTGGTTCTTGAGCCACCGTTTTTCGGGGGATAAGCTCCCGTAATACATATCCCATAGATGGCGAGGGGCATAAGAGCGCAGCCTCGCCGCGAGAGTAGAATAAAATGACGGATAAAACCAAAAACGAGGGCCTTAGCCTGACAGACCAGGAAGCCCTTAGTTTTCACCAGCAAGGCAAGCCGGGAAAGCTTGAGGTTGTACCAACCAAGCCCATGACGACGCAGCGGGATTTGAGCCTTGCCTACTCTCCAGGTGTAGCTGCACCTGTGCGGGCAATCGCAGAAGATCCAAGCCGTGCCTACGACTATACTGCTCGAGGAAACATGGTTGCCGTGATCTCAAACGGGACAGCTATTCTCGGCCTCGGGAATCTTGGGGCGCTTGCCTCCAAGCCGGTCATGGAAGGGAAATCTGTCCTTTTCAAACGCTTTGCTGATGTTGATTCCATAGATTTGGAGGTGGATACCGCCGATGTTGATGCCTTTATCGATGCTGTGAAGCATCTTGGGCCTTCATTCGGCGGCATCAACCTTGAAGACATCAAGGCGCCGGATTGCTTTATCATTGAGCAGCGCCTGCGCGAGATTATGGATATTCCTGTATTCCATGATGACCAGCATGGCACTGCGATTATTGCCGCGGCGGGTTTGATTAATGCGCTGCACCTGACCGGACGTGATGTGAAGGACGTCAAGGTCGTTTGTAATGGCGCAGGAGCGGCGGGGATTGCCTGCATCGAACTTATCAAGGCCCTTGGCGTGCCGCATGAAAACGTGCTGCTGTGTGATACCAAAGGCGTGATCTATGAGGGCCGCGCCGAAGGTATGAACCAGTGGAAGAGCGCGCATGCTGTGCCGAGCGAGAAGCGCACGCTGCTGGAAGCATTAACCGACGCTGATGTGTTCCTTGGGGTATCCGTGAAGGGCGCATTGACCGCAGAAATGCTGCAGGCAATGGCGCCTAACCCGATTATCTTTGCTATGGCAAACCCTGATCCTGAGATTACACCGGAAGAAGCGCATGCCGTGCGTGATGATGCAATTGTGGCGACGGGGCGCTCGGACTATCCGAATCAGGTTAACAATGTACTTGGGTTTCCCTATATCTTCCGAGGTGCGCTGGATGTGCAAGCGACAACTATTAACGATGAAATGAAAGTCGCCTGCGCGCATGCTCTCGCCGCTTTGGCGCGCGAGGATGTGCCGGATGAAGTGGCCAACGCCTATCGCGGGACGCGGCCAAAGTTTGGGCCAGATTACATTATTCCGGTGCCGTTTGATCCACGATTGATCTACACAATTCCACCCGCAGTGGCCAAGGCGGCTATGGAAAGCGGCGTGGCGAAACGTCCGCTGATCGATATGGAAGCCTATGAGCTTCAACTAAAATCCCGTCGTGACCCTATCGCGGGGACCTTGCAGCGCGTTATCTCTAAAGTGCGACAAAACCCAAAGCGGATCGTATTTGCAGAAGGGGAAGAGGAGGCGGTGATCCGCGCCGCGGCAACTTTTGTTAACGAGGAGCTGGGTGAGGCTATTCTCGTTGGCCGAGAAGATGAGATCCGCGCGAACGCAACCTCTGCCGGAGTTGATATCAACCGGAGGGGCCTGCGTATTGAAAACGCCCGCGTTTCCAACAAGAACCAAGAGTATGCGGATTTTCTTTACACCCGCTTGCAGCGCAAGGGCTACTTGCTGCGCGATTGCCAGCGGCTGGTGAACAACGACCGCAACTACTGGGGCGCTATAATGGTGGCGCGCGGCGACGCAGATGGCTTGGTAACAGGTTTGACGCGCAACTACTCGGTTACTCTGGATGTTATCCGCGATTGTATTGATACGAAGCCGGGGCACCGGGTAATCGGCACCACTGTGGTGCTTTCGCGCGGACGTACTGTGCTGGTTGCTGATACGGCCGTGCATGAGTTGCCAAGTAGTGATGAGCTCGCCGATATCGCGACCGAAGCAGCTCATGTTGCCCGCCGTCTTGGCTATGAACCGCGTGTTGCTATGCTGGCCTATTCCACCTTTGGTCACCCAGCCGGTGAGCGGACAGAGCGCCTGCAAGAGGCTGTAAAAATCCTCGATAAGCGCCGGGCCGACTTTGAATATGATGGCGAGATGGGCGCGGATGTGGCGCTGAACATGGACAAGATGGCGTCCTATCCGTTTTGCCGACTGACTGGCCCCGCCAATGTGTTGGTGATGCCTGCGTTCCACTCTGCGGCAATTGCAACACATATGCTGCGGGAAATGGGAGGTTCGACGTTGATCGGACCGCTGCTGGTTGGGCTTGATCGCCCAGTGCAGATCGTACCGATGGGCGCAAAGGATAGCGATATCTTCAATATGGCTGTCCTTACAGCCTATAACATCAGCTAGGTACCGCCTTGCTTCCAAGAGGGTGTCTGCGATTACGCAGCACCCTTTTTCGTTTTCAAGCACTGATCCATTCTTGAGAAATGCTGGAGATCTTTTGCTGAAATCTTGCGGGTTTTGCCGTGACACATTTGCAAAACTCTGATCTATATAGGCCATTCGCGAATACTGGAGACGTCGGATTGTCGAGAATACCGGTTAAAATCTGCGGCCTGAAGGATGAGGCAATGATCGATGCGGCGCTGGAAGCGGGCGCGGAGATGATTGGTCTTGTTTTCTTTGCCAAGAGCCCACGCAGCGTTTCACTGGTAGAGGCAGCCCGCCTTGCAGACCACATGCGCGGTAAAACGCAGATCGTGGCGCTTTGTGTCGACATGCCGCTGGCTGATATGGAGCAAATGGTTGCTCAGGTGCAGCCGGACATTCTGCAATTACATGGCACAGAAAGCACCGAGACATGCGCGCAAGTGCGCGAACGTTTTTCTAGGCCAGTGATGAAAGCGCTGGGTGTTTCTTGCGCCGCAGACATTGAAGCAGCGTTTGCCTATGGTGATGTGATCGACCGGTTTTTATTCGATGCCAAGCCACCCAAAAACTCCGATATCCCCGGAGGAAATGGCATCCGCTTTGACTGGACACTGCTACGCGATACCAAGCTGCCTAAGCCCTATATGCTCTCTGGCGGTTTGGATGCCAGCAACGTGGCAGAGGCGCTGCGCGTTTCTGGTGCACCTGCTGTTGATGTTTCTTCTGGTGTGGAGAGTAGCCGCGGGGTGAAAGACCCTGCCAAGATTTCTGCGTTTTTGCGCGCGGTGCGCGGCGCACACATGCAAGACTAAAGGTAGAGTTATGAGCCAACAAGCCAACACCCTGCGTTCCGGGCCCGATCACCGTGGTTTTTTTGGTGATTTTGGCGGTCGTTTCGTTGCCGAAACACTGATGCCTTTGATCCTTGATCTGGAAAAAGCCTATTCCGATGCCAAAGCAGACCCTGCCTATGCATCGGAACTGACCAATCTCAACACCCATTACACCGGCCGACCGTCACCGCTATATTTAGCCGAGCGCCTTACCGAAGAGCTGGGCGGCGCAAAGGTTTACTTTAAGCGAGACGAACTGAACCACACTGGCTCGCACAAAATCAACAACTGTATTGGGCAGATCTTGCTCGCCAAGCGAATGGGTAAGACGCGCATCATTGCCGAAACCGGCGCTGGTCAGCACGGTGTGGCAACGGCGACTGTGTGTGCCCGGTTTGGCCTACCCTGCGTTGTTTACATGGGTGCAACCGATGTAGAGCGCCAAAAGCCAAACGTTTTTCGCATGAAGCTGCTAGGCGCGGAGATTGTGCCTGTCACTGCCGGTGCTGGCACGCTGAAAGACGCGATGAATGAAGCGCTGCGCGACTGGGTCACCAATGTCGACAACACTTACTACCTGATTGGCACCGCTGCGGGGCCGCACCCTTACCCTGAGATGGTGCGTGATTTCCAATCTGTCATTGGTGAGGAAACCAAAAAGCAGCTGATGGAAGCGGAAGGAAAACTGCCGGATGCCCTAGTTGCCGCAGTTGGGGGCGGCTCTAACGCCATTGGCTTGTTCCACCCGTTCCTCGATGATGACAGCGTGAAGATTTACGGAGTTGAGGCGGGCGGCAAGGGGCTGGATGGTGAAGAGCATTGTGCATCACTGAATGCTGGCAAATCCGGCGTCCTGCATGGCAATCGCACTTACTTGCTGCAAGATGACGATGGGCAAATCCTAGAGGGCCATTCCGTTTCTGCTGGACTGGATTATCCGGGAATTGGGCCTGAACACTCTTGGCTGAAGGATACGGGCCGCGTGACCTATGTGCCTGCAACGGATACCGAGGCATTGGACGCATTCCAGCTGCTTACCCGTGTTGAGGGCATTATTCCAGCGCTTGAACCAAGTCACGCCTTGGCACATGTCATGAAACTGGCACCACAGATGGACAAAGATCAGGTTATTGTGATGAACCTCTGTGGACGCGGGGATAAGGATGTGTTCACCGTGGGCAATTTACTGGGGTTTGATCTGTAAGTGTTGCAAGGCGAAGCGCGCAGCTTCGCCTTTTTGCTAGGGTTGTTTTGTGGTGCTCAAACTTTATAGCGCTGAGGGTTCTAACTGCTCGGAAAGGGTAGAATGGGTCTTGGTCTATAAAGGACTGAAGTGGGAGAGGATTGAGGTTACAGCCGAAGATTTGGCAGGGCCTTATCAGCAAAACATTAACCCATTTGGATTTGTTCCCATGCTGGACCATGATGGTTTTAGGCTAGCGGAATCCATAGCTATTATCGAATATCTTGAAGAGCTGCACCCTAACCCCGCCGTGCTTGGCAACACCATTACTGAGCGTGCGCGCATACGCGAGATTTGCTCGTTTGTCTCCACCACAATTCATAGCCCGCAAAACCGTAGTGTTTTGACATTTTTCAGGCCAGAGCTAGAGACGCAAGACAAAAAGCGCCTAAGGGCAGCGTGGATTGCTAAAACGCTTGGCACACTAGAGCCCATGCTTTGGCAGCACAGCGGCTTTTGCCAAGGGAGCAACTTCAGCCTCGCTGATATTTTCGTTGCGACGATCTACAAAAAACTGGTGCAGCATGGCGGCGACCCGTTACCCGCCTACGAAGAGCATCGGGAGTTTCTCTTCCAACAAAACATGACCGAAGCAAGCCGCAACTAGAACGGCAAAGCGCCTTGTTGTTGGATGCCCATGTCAAGCACACCGGCTATGCCCGCCTCCCAGCCGAGAATTGCCCGCTTGCGGGTCACGCCCCAGTGGTAACCACACATATTTCCAGATCGGCCGAGCACCCGGTGACAGGGCACAACGAATGACACCGGGTTTTTGCCAACGGCTGTGCCAACTGCACGTGATGCACCCGGCTTACCGAGACTTTTTGCGATATCGGAGTAGGTCGTTGCTTGGCCCATCGGAATTTTTAGCAGTTTCTCCCAGACGCGTATCTCAAAATCTGTGCCTATGAACACAACGCGCAACGGCGTTTCTTCCTGCCACTGCTCCCTATTGAAAATTCGGGCAACATAGGGGGCGCTTTGCTGAGGATTTTCTACAAAGGTGGCCGCGGGCCATCGCTTGCACATATCTTGCAAGGTCTCCTGCTCTTTGCCTGTGTCAGCAAACGCCAGCCCCGCTAGTCCACGCTCGGTGACCATCAACAGAACAACGCCAAACGGGCAAGGGTGGAAACCATAGGTTATGGTTAGACCTTCACCACGGCGGCGAAAATCACCGGGCGTCATAGCTTCGTGGGTAACAAAAAGATCGTGCAGGCGAGCAGGGCCAGACAGGCCGACATCATGCGCGGTGTCCAGAACAGTTTCCGCTTGTTGTAGCATTGCGCGCGCATGATCAAGTGTGATCGCTTGCAGAAATTGCTTTGGGGTGATGCCCGCCCAACGCGAAAACAAACGCTGCAGCTGGATTGGCTGTTGATCTACCTTGCGTGCAAGCTGTTCCAGCGATGGTTGCTCCCGCCAGTTTTCTGATATGTGTTGCAACGTTTGCTGCACCAGTTGATAGTCTTCAATCCGGCTTGGCTCCACCGGGGTGAAGCTGGTCGCGCCATGTTTTAATGCAGCAATAGGCATGCAGGCTCCTACGGGTAAATCTGCCCAAAATCTAGCAGCTTTTGCGGATCGGACGACCCGTTTTGCGAGGGGGCTGCGATTATGACGTTAAAAACCCGAGGCACCACCATTTCGTGCCTGATACAAGGCGGAGCGTAGCGCCACCGCCAACGACTGGCGCTCTTGCGGGCTAAGTACTTTTCCAATGACGACATGTCGGCGACCATGACGCAGCCAAAGAGCTGTAACCCCTTCTGCATCCTCCCATTTTTCTTCAACTCTTGCAAAGAAACTTGGCAGGTGGTGATAGCTCGCACGACCTCGGGCTGGAATTTGCGCGATGGTGACACCAACAAGTGTTACCTCTATCCACTCTCGATAGCTGGCTCGATATACATTAATTGCAAAGGCCGACCAAAGCGCAAGGCTAGGCAATACAGCGAAGCTCAACAAGAACCATACCCCCGTAACAACAGCATGCACAGCAATTGGAGCAGATAACAACAGTGTCAACAGGAGCGCTATACGGCGGCCTTGCCTGCTAGAGGATAGATTTGGGGTTACCAACGCAGAGAATATGGGCGTTTGCCCCGATAAATCAGGAAGAGCGCTTGAGCAATAAGATTGGGTTGGACTATTCTGGTTCCCATACTGCATAGCATGCTAGTGTATTCCCCAGGATATTAACAAAAGACCCCTATAAACCCATGGAAGCCCGCAAAGCCTCGACTGCCAAGCCAGCCAAACGCCCCATAAGCCGTTCACGCTATAGCAAAGCGGAAATTCACGCTATTTTTCAACGGTTTCATGAGGATAATCCAGAGCCGCATGGGGAGCTCGATCATAGTAACGAGTTTACCCTTTTGGTTGCAGTCGTGTTGTCAGCGCAGGCGACTGATGCAGGGGTAAACAAAGCCACGCGCAACTTGTTTGTTATTGCAGATAGTGCCCAAAAGATGGTGACGCTTGGCGAGGATCGGATCCGCGAGGAAATCCGTACAATCGGGCTATACAAAAACAAAGCAAAGAATGTCTACGCGCTCTCCAGAATTTTGGTGGAACGCTATAACGGCGTGGTGCCTCAAACTCGCGAAGAACTGGAAGCGCTGCCGGGGGTCGGGCGGAAGACAGCGAATGTGGTGCTCAATATTGCTTTTGGACAACCAACAATCGCGGTAGACACTCACTTATTCCGGATCGGCAACCGCCTTGGCCTTGCTCCGGGCAAAACGCCGCTAGACGTAGAATTGAAGCTAGAGAAGATCATTCCAAAGGAGTTTTTTCTGCACGCACACCATTGGCTGATTTTGCATGGGCGTTATATCTGCAAAGCGCGCAAGCCGGAATGCGGGAAGTGCATCATCGCAGACCTATGCAAATCTAAGGAAAAGGCTTTGCCTGTCTAATTTTACGAAAAACTGAAGCGCAAAACAAAAAAGCCCGCGAAAACCGCAGGCTTTTAAAAATCGATAGTTTTACGCGTCGATACGCTTTAACCGAACCACCACATCCACACGGGAAATGCGCATGCCCTCTGGCGGCTCTGGAAGATTATCCAGCGATACACCCGCGCCCGGAATGTCGATCACGCGGTTTTCATCCTCCAAAAAGAAGTGATGATGTTCTTCTGTGTTTGTATCGAAGTATGTTTTTGTGCCTTCAACAGCGACTTCGCGCAGGAGGCCAACTTCGGTAAACTGGTGCAACGTGTTGTAAACCGTCGCCAATGAGACGGGAACATTGGCAACAATCGCCTCTTCATGCAGGTTTTCCGCAGAAATATGACGGTTCCCTTTCGAGAAAAGGAGTTCGGCGAGCGCGACGCGCTGTCGTGTAGGACGTAGACCAGCGCCGCGTAACATCGCGGTTACATCTGGAAGACTGGAGTGGCAATGCATAGTCATGTTGAACCCACTGTCGAGTTTGTCAGGTTATCCGTCCGTGGCAACTTTACTTGTTCTAATATGAAGTTGCAGCACGAAAACGTACAGTGGACAATTTGGCTCACCCGCAAAAAAAGGGGGTGCACACCAAATCCACGCCTCATTGCCATTGAAACAGGAGGCTCACCTAACTAATTTTCATCGGTACATAATAGGAATAGTGTAAGATTAAAGCAACCTTGCACATTCTTGGGAAGTAAACTGCGCTTTTGTCCCCTTTCGGAGTGGCGGTGGCTGTGCTAGGAAGTGCGCGACAGAAAAGTACTAAAACCTAAGTTTTCGCTGCGTCCGGTGCATTTTTACCGAGATAATAGCGCATAAAAGAAAACTACAATTAATGCGGGAATAGAATGCAGAACAGGCGTTCCAGTTTCGATTACGAAGATCTCCTTGCTTGCGGTCGCGGCGAGTTGTTTGGCCAAGGTAATGCTCAATTGCCAGCCCCTCCAATGCTGATGTTTGATCGTATTACCGAGATTTCCGAGGATGGCGGCGAGAATGGTAAGGGCCATATTCGCGCCGAGCTGGATATTCGTGACGACCTTTGGTTCTTCGGCTGCCACTTTCCAGGCGATCCAGTAATGCCTGGGTGTCTCGGCCTTGATGCGCTGTGGCAGATGACGGGTTTCTTTCTTGGCTGGTTGGGCGAGCCCGGCCGTGGCCGCGCATTGTCAGTTGGTGAAATCAAATTCACCGGCATGGTGACGCCAAGCGTCAAGAAAGTCGAATATGGCGTTGATCTGAAGCGCGTTATGCGTTCGCGCCTCAAGCTGGGCATCGCTGATGGTTGGGTTAAGGCAGATGGTGAAACCATCTATGTTGCCAAAGACCTGCGTGTTGGTTTGTTTCAAGACGAAACAGAGTAAGCACAGCCATAGGCTATTAAAAACATAGGGGCTTTGGCCCCTGTTCTGTTGTAACTTGCCAAGCCGCGCCATCTGGCGCGGTCTTAGCATATTTCCACGGGAGTCTATTGATGAGACGAGTGGTTGTCACCGGTATGGGTATTGTTTCTTCCATCGGCAACAATGCTGATGAAGTTGAAACAAGCCTGCGCGAAGGTAAATCCGGCATTGTTGCTGCCAAAGATTACGCTGACCTTGGCTTTCGCTGTCAGGTGCATGGCGCGCCGACGCTAGATCCATTTGAGGCGCTTGGCCGCCGTACCACCCGCTTTATGGGGGCAGGATCTGCTTGGAACTACATTGCCATGGAGCAAGCAATTGAAGATGCTGGTCTAGCCGAAGATGTGGTAAGCAATGAGCGCACCGGCCTGATTATGGGTTCTGGCGGGCCTTCTACCAAAGCGATTGTTGAAGCTGCTGATATCACCCGTGAAAAAGGCCCTAAGCGCATTGGCCCAACTGCGGTGCCTAAAGCGATGAGCTCTACCAACTCTGCAACTTTGGCAACTCCTTTCAAAATTCATGGCGTAAACTATTCCATTTCCGCAGCTTGTGCGACCACCAACATTTGTATTGGTAACGCCTATGAGTTGATCCAATGGGGTAAGCAGGATGTTGTGTTTGCCGGTGGTGGTGAAGAGCTGGATTGGAGCCTTTCCAACCTGTTTGACGCGATGGGCGCAATGTCTTCCAAGTACAACGACACGCCTGAAAGCGCTTCTCGCCCCTATGACAAAAACCGTGATGGTTTTGTTATTGCAGGTGGTGCCGGTGTTCTGGTTTTGGAAGAGCTGGAGCACGCAAAGGCTCGTGGCGCGAAAATTTATGCGGAAATCGTTGGCTATGGCGCAACATCTGATGGGCACGACATGGTTGCGCCAAGTGGTGAAGGCGCGGCGCGCTGCATGAAGCTGGCGCTTAAAGACGTGGATTGCGAAGTTGACTACATCAATCCGCATGCCACCTCCACGCCTGTTGGCGATATCAAGGAGATCGAAGCAATTCGCGAAGTATTCGGCGATAAAGTTCCGTCGATCTCCGCGACTAAGGCTTTGACCGGGCACTCTTTGGGCGCTGCCGGCGTTCAAGAAGCAATTTACTCTCTGTTGATGATGAAGGGCGACTTCATTGCAGCTTCGGCTCACATTGAAGAAATTGACCCAGACTTTGCAGATATGCCGATTGTGCGTGAGCGCGTGGATAATGCAGGATTGAACTGCGTGCTTTCCAACGGATTTGGCTTTGGCGGTACAAATGCCTCTGTCGTATTCAAACGGTATGCTGACTAATCAATAGTTTTTGGAGCCGGCTTCGCCGGCTCTTTCATTTAAGGAGTTGTGCATGAACCAGTTGATGAAGGGAAAACGCGGCCTGATTATGGGTGTTGCCAACGATCACTCGATCGCTTGGAGCGTTGCAAAAGCCTTGGCCGATCAAGGCGCAGAGCTTGCGTTTACTTATCAAGGGGATGCATTTGGCCGCCGTGTAAAACCGCTTGCTGAAAGCGTTGGATCTGAGCTGTTGCTGCCCTGTGATGTGGAAGATATCGACAGTGTAGATGCAGTATTTGCTAAACTGAAAGAGCAGTGGGGGTCTATCGACTTTCTTGTTCACGCAATTGCTTTTTCTGACAAGAATGAGCTGAAGGGCAAGTTTGCTGATACTAGCCGCGCCAACTTTACGCGAACCATGCAGATTTCCTGCTTCTCGTTTGTTGAAGTTGCCAAGCGCGCGGCAGAGTTAATGACAAACGGCGGCTCTATGGTGACACTGACCTACGGCGGTGCCACCAGCGTAATGCCAAACTACAATGTGATGGGCGTTGCCAAAGCGGCTCTGGAAGCTTCTGTGCGTTATTTGGCTATGGACTATGGTGAGCAAGGCATTCGTGTAAATGCGCTCTCTGCGGGGCCCGTACGGACTCTGGCAGGCGCTGGTGTTTCCGATGCCCGGTTGATGTTCAACTATCAGCAGGTCAATTCACCGCTCAAGGAAACAGTGACCAGCGAGCAACTGGGGGGCTCTGGCCTCTATTTGCTTTCTGATCTTTCTGGCGGAGTTACTGGCGAAGTGCATTTTGTAGATTCTGGCTACAACATTGTTTCTATGCCGCGGCTGGAGGAGTTGAAAGCAATCGACAAACTGAAGCGCTCCGCTGAATAGCCAGACTGAGTTTTTTAGTTGAAACTCCATTAAAAACGCCGACCCATGGGTCGGCGTTTTTTTATTCAAACTCTTCGTCGTTGTAGACGCCAAAGAGGCGCTCTTGATCTATCCAACCCTCAAAATCTTTACCAGAAATGCGGCAGTAGCCATCTTTACACTCAAGGACACCAGCCAGCACATAAGGCTCTAGATAAGCCACAATCGGCTCATTCGGACCAGGGCGGCGACGGAGCGGGGTTTTCGCCGGCGCGTCTTCCCATGGTGTTACGAGTGCCGAGCGATAGCCTGTCAGCAAAGTTTTAAAAACCCAACCTGATTTGCCTTCCCAATCTCGGATTTTGTACCAGTTGTCATATTCTTGTGTGATCTCGACAGGCAGGCGCACTTTTACGAACGTCCAGACAATGCTGTGATCCATGCCCGGGCCACCACGCACATTAACCTTGTCAGATTTCAAGCTTACAAAGCGGGGAACCGGAAAGCCGCTTGAGCCGATTTTTTTTGTTTGTGCTATCGCCTGTAGTGGAGATAGAACCACAGCACCAGCAAGAAGCACTGCGCTGACAAGCTGTGTCAGCTTTAGTCTAAAGAGTTTAGGCATTGTTGCACCGAAATCTTCCAAATCCGTCGGAAACTGGTAGAGTTTTAATCCCTATCATTTTTTTTCTAAGTTAGGGAGCCTTGAATATGGCTGCTAGTGTAAACAGCTCGATTTTACAAGACTTGTTTTAGCTGTTCCATCTGCTAATGAAACAGGAGCAGCGCAATCCCTTACGGATTCATCATGCGCATGCTTGGGTTGGCGAGGGCTTGCATAGTCCTCAAGCGATTTGCAAAAGGCGGGGACGATGCCCAAAAAGAAGCCCGTGGTTGTTGTGACAAGAAAACTGCCTGAAGCTGTTGAAACGCGGATGCGCGAACTTTTCGACACTCGGTTGAATGAACACGACAAGCCGTTTAGTCAGGCAGAACTTGTGGAAGCGGTGAAAACCGCAGACGTGTTAGTGCCTACTGTGACTGACCGGATCGACAGCTCGATATTGACTCAAGCTGGCCCGAACCTGAAGCTAATCGCCAACTACGGAAATGGCGTCGATAGCATCGATGTCGCTACCGCAAATAATCGTGGTATCACCGTTACCAATACCGCAGGTGTTATGACCGAGGATACAGCGGACATGACAATGGCGCTGATCCTCTCTGTTCCCCGTCGCCTTGCCGAGGGTATCAAAAAAATTGAAGACGGCGAGTGGGCAGGCTGGTCGCCACAGTGGATGCTTGGCCGCCGAATTTGGGGCAAACGCCTTGGCATAATTGGCATGGGCCGTATCGGGCAAGCCGTCGCCCGCCGGGCAAAGGCCTTTGGCATGTCCATTCATTATCATAATCGCATACGTGAGCCGCTAGAGCTGGAAGAGGAGCTGGAAGCTACCTTTTGGGAAAGCCTAGATCAGATGTTGGCACGGATGGATGTGGTTTCTATCCATTGTCCTTATACACCTGCCACTTACCATTTGCTTTCAGCCCGTCGCTTGAAGCTCATGAAGCCTGACGCTTACATTGTTAACACCGCGCGTGGCGAGATCGTTGATGAGAATGCTCTTATACGCCAGATCGAAGCCGGTGAGCTGGCAGGAGCAGGGCTGGACGTATTTGAGTATGAGCCAGCGGTGAATGAGCGACTGGTGAAAAACGAGAATATTGTGCTGCTGCCCCATATGGGCTCCGCCACCATTGAAGGGCGAATTGATATGGGGGAGAAGGTTATTATCAACATTAAGGCATTCATGGACGGTCATCGTCCACCTGATCGAGTTTTACCTTCAATGCTTTGAGGCGAGAAAACGAGAGCTTTATGGGCTGACTAAGCGCCAGCCTTTTCGTTTCAAGAGGTCTCTTCGCCTGTTTTGAGTTCTTCGATGTATTTGGCCCAAAGGGGCTCGCTTTTCATACCTTTTATAAAGGCGATATGCGCTTCCGCTTCTGCTGCGCTTAGACGGGAAGGGAGCGGACTTGGCCGTTGTATCGCTGGTTTGCGCTGAAAAGAGCCACCTTCACCAGAAAGACCGCCATCTGTATCATCATCACCGAGGATGAGGGCTTTTTGCTTGCCGCCATTTAACTCTAGATAGACCTCTGCAAGCAATTCCGCATCAAGCAGAGCGCCGTGTTTGGTGCGCTTGGAGTTATCGATACCGAAGCGATTACAAAGCGCATCAAGTGAAGCAGAACCGGTTGGAAACTTCCGACGCGCCATTTTCAGCGTGTCGAGAACTTGAGTATTGGGGATAGGCGACTTGCCTATTCGGCCCAACTCCATATTGATAAAACCCATATCAAACGGCGCATTATGGATGACCAAGCGGCCATCACCTACGAAGTCCAGAAAGTCTTGCGCGACTTCGGCGAACTTTGGTTTGTCGCGGAGAAATTCCTCTGACAAGCCGTGAACGCGATAAGCCTCTTCCGGCATATCTCGCTCTGGATTTATGTAGACATGATAGACACGGCCTGTGGGCACAAAATTGATCAGCTCGACACCACCGATTTCAACCAATCGGTCACCATCCAAAGGGTTCAGGCCGGTTGTTTCGGTATCGAAAGAAATTTCACGCATTGCTGTTCCGCTGTTTTTTATCGGCTTGCTCTACAGGAGCATAGCCCCCCAGAGCCCTAACAATAGCATAGACTTGCGAGCGCGCATCAGCCAGAGATCGCGATGTATCGACAATAAAGTGCGCTTTTGCCCGCTTTTGTGCATCGGGCATTTGTTTTGCAAGAATTGCTGCAAATTTATCGGGGCTCATGTGAGGCCGTGCGAGCACGCGTTGTTTCTGTAGCTCTGGTGGCGAGGAAACAACGACAACTGCACTTAAGGCGCGTGGCTGAGGCTTATCCAGCAACAGGGGGATATCAAGTACGGCAAAGGCGTGCCCTTGCCTGCGTGCATTTTCCAAAAATGCCAGTTCCTTGGCTTGTACGAGTGGGTGAACAATCGCCTCTAGCCGCGCCAGTGCGGCGGCATCTCCCAGCACGTATTTAGCAAGCACCTGCCTATCTATTTTTCCCTCAACCAGTGCTTCTGGGAAGACTTGTGCGACCGGGGCAACCGCCTCATCTGCATAGATTTGGTGAACAGCAGCGTCCGCATCATAAACTGCGGCACCAGTTTCTTTAAACAAGCCGGCGGTGGTTGATTTTCCCATCCCGATTGAGCCGGTTAGGCCAAGTACCTTCATCCTTCAAGATCCATGGATTTAATGGTCTGCTGGCGAAGTTCTTCCGTTACCTCGGGCATTTGCCCAAACCATTTCGCAAAACCAACGGTTGCCTGATGCAACAGCATTCCAAGGCCATCGACTACCGGATTGCCACGCTCTATTGCGGTTTTGAGCAAGTCCGTCATGAGAGGGGTGTAGACGATGTCTGTCACTACAGCTTTTTTCGACAGCTTATCCAACGCGATATCGAGCTTTGGCTGTCCTTTCATACCAAGCGCGGTAGTGTTAACCAGCAAGTCGGCTCCTTCTAAATCTGTCGACCGGTTTTCCCATGGCTGTGCAGAAACATTTCCTCCGAAATAGTCCGCTAAAACCTTAGACTTTTCGAAGGTCCGATTGCAGATGTGGATATTGTTGAAGCCGCGCTGCTGTAGCGCCCATATGATCGCTCTTGCGGCGCCACCTGCACCAAGAACGACTGCTTTATTCACATTGTTATCCCAACCGGGGCAACCTTGATCAAGATTGCCAAGAAAGCCGAGGCCGTCGGTATTGGATCCACACAGAACGCCGTCTTCATCTAGCCAAAGAGTATTCACTGCACCAATCGCTTTCGCGGCATCGTCAAGGTGCTGTGCAGCTTCAAAGGCAATTTCCTTATTGGGAATGGTAACATTACAGCCATCCAAGCCATTGTCTTTTAGGCTCTGGTAGAAGTCCATCGCAGTGCTTGGCGAAACCTCGACCCGACCGTATTCTCCCTCAAGACCAAGTTGTTTTAACCAATAGCTATGAATTTCCGGAGATTTTGAGTGACTAACCGGATGTCCGGTTATGGCTGCTTTTTTCATGGGATCAGTCTTTTTTGTTCGCGGAAGAAATGAAGAAGCGGAAGAAGTGGCAGGCCAAGGATTGTAAAATAGTCGCCCTCGATCCGTTCAAACAGCTGAATACCCAGCCCTTCGAGCTGATATGCACCGACGCTGGAAAGGATCCGGTCTCCTGCAGTGGCTAGATACCAATCCAGAAATGTTTCGCTTAACTCTCGCACATGCAAATGCGCGCTTGATGTTGTAGCAAACAAGACCTGATCGCCTTGCGCAACTGCGACAGAAGAATGCAGCGCGTGAGGTTTTCCAGAAAAATCCAGAAGGCGCGCACGCGCTTCGGCCATTGATTTGGCTTTGTTGAGGCGCCCGTTTTCAAAAGCCAGCACCTGATCTGCCCCAACTACCAAGGCCTCAGGATGTTGCTTGGCTACAGCCAAGGCTTTGGCATTGGCAAGTTCTAGCGCGATGTCTTCAGGCGAGGCACCATTTTCGGCTAAAGGTTTTTCAATGGCGCGCTCGTCCAAATCCGCAGGAATGGCTGTAAACTCTAGGCCGGCATTTTTGAGCAAATCACCTCTGATTTTGCTCGTGCTTGCGAGAATGAGGGATGCTGTCATATACCTGTATTCCTGTTGGTTGCGCTTTGTCGTTCTGGCAGTTGTTCACTGGAAAAGGGCAAAAATCAAGGGAGGGGCGAGAGGCCACGCTCAATCCGCGTTTTCCGCATGACCTCGATTATTTCGGTTGCGGATTCCTCTATGGATTTCCTTGTTACATCTATCATAGTCCACCCGTTTTCCTTACAAAGGCGCTTGCACATCGCGATCTCCTGAGCAATGAGCTTTCGATCCACATAGCGTTCGTTTCGCTCGCCAGGTGACGCGCTTAAAATGCGGTTTTGCCGAATATCGCGAATGCGCTCAGCAGAGGCCAATAGGCCAACAACAACCGGATTTCTTAGCCTTTTTAGTGATCTTGGTGGATCAATATCAGGAACAAGAGGCACATTTGCCGCCTTGAAGCCACGATTTGCCAGATAGATACAAGTCGGGGTTTTTGATGTTCGACTAATGCCAACCAAAACGACATCCGCTTCTTCTAAATCATCGGCGAGCTGACCATCATCATGCATCATGGTGTAGTTCAATGCTTCCATTCGCTGGAAGTAGTGATCATCTAAAACATATTGCCCACCGACACGCCAAGTTGCCCGGACATTGAGATAGGATTTCAAGGTTTGGTGAACGGGATCAAGAATGTTGACGCAGGGAACCTGAATATGCTTACAGGCTTTTTCCAATCTCTGCGCAAATGTACTTTCTACCAATGTGTAGAGGACAATACCCGGTGCTGCCTCGATATCTGCAATAACCTTCTCCAATTGCCGATCTTGCCTGATGAGCGGATAAACATGCTCCACCGGCGCAATGTTTGAGTATTGCGCGGTCGTTGCACGTGCAACGGTCATCAATGTTTCGCCTGTTGAATCGGAAACCATGTGTAAATTGAAATAGTTAGATTCATTTCCCATGAAACTATCCTCAGGTTGTTACGGCGCATGGGAGAAACTGGGATATTCGGCAAGCGTCGCGTTTTTACTCCCCGAATTTCGAAATCCATCAACAGAAGTGTTTTTATTGAACATTGCTCGTGAAACGATTGGGAAAACCGGGATTACACATTTCATTCTTAAGGTATTCACAGGCTAGCAAAGACACAATTCAAATTTGGGCACAGCCGCGAAAAATTTTAAGTATCTGAAATACCGTATCTTTTGAAACGTTATCGACTCCTGTTGATGCATTCTTACCAGAGTCCTAACGATCTTTTCCCGTGAAAGATTATTCTTGGGTAGATTGTGCGTTATGAAGGATCCCTGTAATCCACTCCCTAATAGAAAAAACAAATTCCTCTAACGAGGATTCTATTAAAGCGAACAGGGGAAAAGGCGAGCGCTATGCAATCAAACGAACGTGCCGTTATGCGTGTACTAAACGGCGAAAAACTCGAACGCCCTCCAATCTGGATGATGCGACAAGCGGGTAGGTACTTGCCCGAGTATCGCGCAGAGCGCGCAAAATCGCCAAATTTCCTCGATTTTTGCTACAACACAGATCTAGCCACTGAAGTTACACTTCAACCGATCCGCCGCTATGGCTTTGATGCAGCCATTCTTTTTTCAGATATATTCGTCGTCCCAGATGCGCTGGGGTATCCAGTTCGCTTTGAAGAAGGGCGTGGACCTGTTCTGGAACCTCTTTCAAATGAAGTGGTCGGCAGGCTTGATCAGGCAAAAGTGGAAGGCCATTTAGAGCCAGTTATCGCAACTGTGAAACGATTGCGGGCAGAGCTTCCAGATGAAACGACTTTACTGGGCTTTTGCGGGGCCCCCTGGACAGTTGCTTGCTATTCGGTAGCAGGACATACCACTCAGGATCAAACGGCGGCCAGGATCGGCTCCTATAGCGATCCAGCGTTGTTGCAAGCGTTTATTGATGAGTTGGTGGAAGCCTCCATTTCATATCTTGTGAACCAGATTGATGCCGGTGCGGATGCTCTGCAGATTTTTGATACGTGGGCAGGGGTGCTAGACGATATCGGTTTCAAGCTCTGGTGCCTGGAACCGACACGAAAAGTTGTTGCCGGTGTAAAGGCGCTACGTCCTGACGCTAAAATAATTGGCTTCCCAAAAGCCTCTTCCTCGCGGCTAGAGCTTTATGTAAGAGAAACTGGAGTTGATGCGGTTGGTCTTGACTGGACCGTGCCTGCAGAAGTTGCGCAGAAAATCCAGCAGATTGTACCAGTTCAGGGGAATATGGATCCTATGCGCCTTGTCGCCGGTGGCACTGCCCTAGAAGAAGGTATCGATTATTGTCTCGATATTTTTTCTAAGGGACCGCATATTTTTAATCTGGGTCATGGTGTTGTGCCGCAAACCTCGCCAGAACATGTAGCGCAGATGGTTAAACGCGTAAAAGGGTTGTAACTCGTTAGATTAGAAAAGGGCGAGCGAATGGAAGACGTATATAGCTGGGTTAAATACCTACACATTATTTCTGTTATCGCGTGGATGGCAGGGCTATTCTACATTCCTCGCCTTTTTGTCTATCACACAAGTGCTGAAATAGGTTCAGACAAGAGTGAAACTTTTAAAATCATGGAACGCAGATTGTACAAGGCGATCATTAGCCCTGCTATGGTTTCCTCCTATGTTTTCGGGTTATGGACCGCCTATGAACTTGACGCGTTTTTAGACCCTTGGTTTCATGCAAAGATGCTTTTTGTTGTGGCCCTAACCGGTTATCAGGGCTTTATTGCTCGGTATCTCCGCGATTTTGCAAATGATGCAAACAAACATAGCGAACGGTTTTACCGGATCTTTAACGAGGTCCCGACGCTGCTCATGCTCTTCATTGTCTATTTTGTAATATTCAAACCTTTTTAAGTTTAAAAATTTTTCATTTATTTCAAAAATCAAAACTGTAACGCAGTGAATTTGGGCTTGCCCTTCGCCGCGTGAGGGGGTATGTTCCCGCCAACCTCACTTAGTCGTGATTGAGCGACGGTCCTGCTGGATTGAATTTAATCTCCTTCTCTAGCATCCTTAGCTTAGTCACTCCTCTCCCTTAACAATTTGAGTTCTTCTAGTCTTGACTGAAACAACATCAAGTACAGAACCAATAGAGAGATCGATCCCTTTTATGCGGGAAATGAAACTCAAAGATTTAAAAGCTAAAACACCCACTGAACTTCTTGCGATTGCGGAAGAGCATGAAGTGGAGAATGCCAGTACACTGCGCAAACAGGAACTTATGTTTGCAATTTTGAAGCGTCTGGCAGAACAAGACGTCGAAATTATTGGTGAAGGCGTTGTAGAAGTTTTGCAGGACGGATTTGCCTTCCTTCGATCTCCTGATGCCAACTACCTTCCAGGGCCGGACGATATTTACGTTTCGCCTTCGCAGATCCGCCGCTTCTCCTTACGCACCGGTGACACTGTAGAAGGGCAGATCCGTAGCCCAAAGGAAGGCGAGCGTTATTTTGCGCTGCTGAAGGTCAACAAAATCAATTTTGAAGAGCCGGAAAAGGCTCGACATAAAGTTCACTTTGATAACCTGACACCGCTTTATCCTGATGAGCGCTTTAATCTGGAAATCGAAAATCCGACATCAAAAGACATCTCGCCGCGGATCATTGATCTTGTCGCGCCGCTAGGTAAGGGGCAGCGTGCGCTGATTACCGCGCCGCCGCGTACGGGTAAGACTGTCTTTTTGCAGAACATCGCAAAGTCAATCACAACTAATCATCCAGAGTGTTATCTCATCGTTCTTCTGATTGATGAGCGCCCGGAAGAGGTGACTGACATGCAGCGCACGGTGAACGGCGAAGTGGTTTCTTCCACTTTTGACGAACCTGCAGCGCGACATGTTCAGGTGGCGGAAATGGTTATCGAGAAGGCGAAGCGCCTTGTTGAGCATGGCCGTGATGTTGTCATTCTGCTGGATAGTATCACCCGCCTAGGCCGCGCCTATAACACGGTGGTTCCGTCTTCCGGTAAGGTTCTTACCGGTGGTGTTGATGCGAATGCATTGCAGCGTCCTAAGCGCTTCTTTGGTGCGGCACGTAATATCGAAGAAGGCGGTTCATTGACGATTATCGCGACAGCCCTGATCGACACCGGCAGCCGCATGGATGAAGTTATCTTTGAAGAATTCAAAGGAACTGGTAACTCCGAGATTATTCTTGATCGTAAGATCTCTGATAAACGTGTGTTCCCGGCAGTTGATATTCAGCGCTCTGGTACACGTAAGGAAGAGCTGCTCGTGCCTGCTGATAAACTCAAGAAGACCTTCGTATTGCGCCGGATTCTCAATCCGATGGGTACCGTTGATGCTGCCGAGTTCCTTATTGATAAGCTGCGGCAGACCAAGTCTAACGACGACTTCTTCGATTCAATGAACACGTAACGACCAGCAGATTGAAACGATAGTTTCGCAATGCTAACGTTTTTGCCTCGGCGGGAAACTGCCGGGGCTTTTTATTTGGAGATTTTAAAATGCGTGTTCCGGAAATACAGACAGATCGCCTTTTGCTGCGAGCTATTAAAGATAGCGATATTGATTGCTTCTATGAGATGTGTAGCGACCCTGAAGTCATGGAGTTCTTTCCCTCTGTTATGTCACGACAAGAGACAGAGGAAATGATGGGGCGCATGAACGAATTGGCAGAAAAAAATGGTTATTGCTTTGAGGTTGTCGCTGATAAGCGAAGTGGAGAGCCGTTCGGCTTTGTCGGTTTAAACGTTCCTCGTTATCAGGATCAGCTGCATTTTGGCCCCTGCGTAGAAATTGGCTGGCGGTTAAAGCGTTCCTGCTGGGGGAAGGGGATTGCAGTTGAAGCGGCGAACGCTTGGCTCGAATACGGATTTAATCATCTGGGCCTTGAAGAGATTGTCGCCTTTACCGCGAAGGGGAACAAAAAATCGCAGCGTGTGATGGAAAAGCTTGGGATGAGCTATTCTGCCGCTGATGACTTTGAAATGCCAATGCTTGAAAAGGAGCACCCATTGCGCTCGCATGTGCTTTACCGGTTACGCTCCAGTGACTTTTCAAAGGTTAGGTTATTAACGAAAGGTTAACGTCCCGCTCTCTGAATTACGTTGGAAATTTCAGCGGAAACGAAAAACAGGGTGTTTCACGTGAATCCACAAGGAGCTATTGTTCTTCGCAGAAATAGCTTCGTGCGGGTTCCGCCGCACTGCGATAAGAGATGAAAAATGCCCCATACGTCTGCCCAAACTGCACTTGCACAAGAAACCATTTACGCGCTTTCAAGTGGGGCGCTGCCATCGGGCGTAGCTGTTATCCGTTTATCGGGTTCAAGAGCGGGCAAAATTCTCCGGGCTTTGGTGAATGGCCGCATGCCTGTTTCACGTGAATCCGTTTTAAAAAAGATCTACGATCCTGCAGATGGTTCAGTTCTCGATCATGCTTTGGTGTTGTGGTTTGAGGGGCCAAATAGTTTTACGGGTGAGGACACTGTTGAACTCCATTGCCATGGTGGGCGTGCAGTTGTGGCCGCGGTTCTTGAGTGCCTTGGACGTTTTGAGGGATGCCGTCCGGCGGAGCAGGGAGAATTCACACGCCGTGCCTTCCATAATAACAAGTTGGATTTGACCGAGGTCGAAGGGCTTGCCGATCTAATTGATGCGGAAACCGATGCGCAGCGGCGCCAAGCGCAACGCCAAATGTCTGGTGCCTTGGGTGTGCTCTATGAAGGATGGCGCGAGACATTGGTTCGCTGCCGCGCGTTTATCGAGGCCGAGCTCGATTTCCCCGATGAAGAAGATGTACCGGACTCCGTTGCGGCGGAAGTGTGGGAACGGGTTGCCCGTTTGATTGGCGAAATCGAAGCTCACCTTGCCGATGCCAGGCGGGGGGAACGGCTGCGTTCCGGTCTACAGGTTGTCTTACTTGGCGCACCTAATGCGGGGAAATCCAGCTTGATGAACCAGCTGGCAAAGCGGGATGTAGCTATTGTCACGCCGGAAGCTGGAACCACACGCGATGTGTTGGAAGTGCATCTGGACTTGGCGGGTTATCCTGTGACTTTGGTGGATACAGCGGGGCTGCGAGAAACTGAGGGACTTGTGGAGCAAGAGGGAATTCGACGTGCGCTCCAGCACGCTCAAGGCGCTGATTTGGTCTTATGGAGCGTGGCTCCCGATTTACAGGAGCAAGCATTGCCGGATGGTATTGGTTCTTCAGGGCAGGTTTGGCAACTTCACACAAAGGCAGATATGGAGAAGGGGGGATATCCGAGTGATCCCCGGGTTGAGAAAACCATCAGCTGCTCGGTAAATGCCGAAAGGGGGATGGATGAGCTGCTCGGTGCGCTTGAGGAGTTTGCACAGCAAAGTATTGGATTGCTTGAGAATCCAGTCATAACACGCGAACGCTATCGGGTTGCGCTACAGCAATGCCTGCGAGATCTAAAGCGCGCGCGGGATGCGGCGCATATGCCTATCGAATTGCGTTCAGAGGATTTACGTTTGGCCTCACATCAGCTTGGGCGAATTACCGGCAGGATCGATGTTGAAGATCTTCTTGATGTGATTTTTCATGATTTTTGCATTGGTAAATAGACCGAGTGTTTCACGTGAAACGTTTTCATTGCTGATGTTGATGAACCTGAATATTACAGTGGAAATGCTTTTTGCCGCTGCTCTTGATAGAAAGAGTGGCGGCATTTTTTTTACCAAGTACGGTAGTTTCGCCCGAAATAGATTTTGCCCCTGTGTTTTCTTTGACCAAGAGACAGAGCTGTTGTATTGAGGTGGTAATAAGCGATTAACCCCATATAGCTCGCGGATGAAATGAAAACACTGTAGTGTGAGTACTCCGCTTGAGCAGGTAGAAACAGCAGGTCAGCAATGTCTGAAATGTTTAACGACACTTTCGATGTGATTGTCGTTGGTGGCGGCCACGCAGGTTGTGAAGCGGCTGCGGCAGCAGCGCGCATCGGCGGGTGCGTAGCTCTCGTAACACATAAGTTTGAAACTATCGGCGTGATGTCTTGTAACCCCGCGATTGGCGGCTTGGGGAAGGGGCATCTTGTAAAAGAGATCGATGCGCTTGATGGGTTGATGGGCCGCGTGGCCGATGCCGGCGGTATTCAGTTTCGCATGCTAAACCGGCGCAAGGGGCCGGCTGTGCAAGGACCGCGGGCGCAGGCGGATCGACGGTTGTATCTGGAAGCTATGCAGCGCGAGATCAAGGCGATTAAAAACCTCGAAGTCGTAGAAGGGGAAGGGCACAAGATCCTCCGTTCTGCTGAAGGGGAATTGCTTGGGCTTGAGCTGGCTGATGGGCGCAAGCTCGGCTGTGGGCAAATTGTACTGACCACAGGTACATTCCTACGCGGGTTGATCCATATTGGTGACAAGAAGATTCCTGCGGGCCGAGATGGTGACGCGCCTGCGCTTGGTTTGTCAGAGAGCCTTGAGGAAATGGGGCTGCGGCTAGGGCGGTTGAAAACTGGTACGCCGGCACGGCTTGATGGTCGCACCATCGATTGGGATAGCCTGGCGCAGCAGCCGGGAGACGATGATCCCAAGCCGTTTTCTTACCTGAACAGCGCTGTTACGACAGATCAAGTGCCATGCTACATCACGCGCACAACGCCTGAGACGCATCAGATTATTCGTGATAATCTGCATCGCTCGGCTATGTATTCCGGTGAGATCAAGGGGCGGGGACCGCGCTATTGCCCTTCTATTGAAGACAAGATTGTGCGCTTTGGCGATCGTGATGGACACCAAGTCTTTCTTGAGCCAGAGGGACGCGACACGGACAGCGTTTACCCGAATGGAATTTCTACCTCGCTTCCAGAAGATGTTCAGCTCGATTTTTTGAGAACGATACCAGGATTAGAGAAGGTTGAGGTGTTTAAACCCGCCTATGCCATTGAGTATGATCACATCGACCCCACAGAACTATTGCCAACACTGGAACTGAAGAAACAGCGTGGCCTTTTCCTAGCGGGTCAGATTAATGGGACTACCGGCTATGAAGAAGCGGGGGCGCAAGGACTTGTCGCGGGGTTGAATGCTGCACGGCAAGCGAAGGGCGAAGAGGCGATCATTGTTGGTCGCGCTGATGCCTACATCGGTGTGATGATTGATGATTTGGTTACACGTGGCGTGAGCGAGCCATACCGAATGTTTACCTCACGGGCAGAGTATCGTTTGATGCTGCGGGCTGACAATGCAGACCAACGTTTGACCAAGCTTGGTGAGAGTTGGGGGCTTATTGGTGAGGTTCGCTCTAATGCTTTTGCGGAGAAGCAGCGGGCGCTAGCAGAAACAAAAGAGCTTATGCAACGGCTCTCTATTTTGCCTAATGATGGGCGCAAGCGTGGGTTGCCAATCAATCAGGATGGACAACGGCGCTCGGTGTTTGACCTACTTTCCTATCCAAACATTAGTCTAGACCAGTTGTGCGAGGTGTTTCCCGAGCTGCAGGAACTCGACCGCGGTATCGCTGAGCAGGTGGCAATTGATGCGCTTTATGCGGTTTACCTTGAACGGCAGGCGGCGGATGTAGAGGCGCTGCGCCGCGATGAAGAACTGCGTATTCCTGCGAGCCTTGATTACAATAGGTTGGCGGGTCTATCGAATGAGTTACGCCAGAAGTTGGAGGCGGTGCGTCCGGCAACTATTGGCCAAGCTTCTCGAATTGACGGGATTACGCCAGCGGCGCTGACGTTGCTGCTTTCTCATATTCGCCGCACGGGCACGGAAAAGGTGGATGCTGCTTAAATGACTAGTGATTTTGCGCAGGATGATGATACGCAGATTGAAGTTGTCCAGAAATTATACCCGGATGTTTCACGTGAAACGTTTTCAGACCTAGCAACCTATGTTGGGTTGGTTCGGAAATGGCAACCTGCCCAGAATTTGATTGCGCCTTCGACGATGGGCGAGATTTGGCTTCGGCACATCGCTGACTCAATGCAGATCCAGCGTGCAATGCCGGAAGCGCTCCGGTGGATTGATTTTGGCAGCGGGGCAGGGTTTCCGGGGCTTGTGACTGCTATACTCCTTAAAGGTAAAGAGGGGGCTTGCGTGCATCTGGTTGAAAGCAATCAGCGTAAGGCCGCTTTTTTACGTACCGTTGCCAGAGAAACAGGCACAAATGTTATGGTTCATGCTGGCCGCATTGAATCCGTCACAGAAGGCTGGCAAGATCCTATCGACGGAGTATCCGCAAGAGCACTCGCAAACTTGATAATGCTCTGTGATTTTTCACATGCGTTTATCTCTCGTGGAGCAAAAGCTGTTTTCCACAAAGGCAAAGATTTTGAGCGTGAGGTCGCAGAGGCCTCTGCATTCTATGAGCTCAATCTGATAGAAAACAAGAGCCTCATAGATCCGCTTAGCCGCGTTTTGATAATTGATCGGATGGACGTGCGCGCAACCAAGTAGAGGTTTGTCGGATGAGCATACTACCACAGTCTCCGCGTGTTCTTACCATTGCTAACCAAAAGGGTGGTGTTGGTAAAACAACGACTGCAATTAATTTAGGAACTGCGCTGGCCGCAATAGGCGAGCGTGTATTAATCATTGATCTTGATCCGCAGGGTAACGCCTCTACAGGTTTGGGAATTGAGCGACAAGATCGCGAATTTTCGACCTATGATGTCATGTGCGCTGATTGCAGCCTTGAGCAAGCGGTGATGGAAACGGCTGTGCCTCGCCTTTGGGTGGCTCCTTCCACTATGGATTTGCTGGGTGTCGAGCTGGAAATCTCTGGTGCAGCTGATCGGACATTCCGTATGCGCAATGCGATCACGGGTTTGATCAAGACAAGCCAGATGGCTGGGGAGGAAGGTTTTTCCTATATCCTGCTTGATTGTCCACCTTCGCTGAACTTGTTGACCATCAATGCTCTTAGTGCATCGCACAGCATTCTTGTTCCGCTGCAATGCGAGTTTTTTGCGCTTGAGGGCTTAAGCCAGTTGTTAAACACCGTGGAGCAAGTGAAGCATTCGCTTAATCCGGAACTGAGCATTCACGGTATCGTTTTGACGATGTACGATAGCCGAAATAATCTCTCCGAGCAGGTGGTTCAGGATGTGCGCGATACAATGGGAGACACCGTTTATGATACGGTTATTCCGCGAAATGTACGTGTTTCCGAAGCGCCGAGCTATGGAAAACCGGCTTTACTCTATGATCTAAAGTGCTCTGGGTCGCAGGCGTATTTGCGATTAGCTTCGGAAATCATTCAGCGTGAGCGTGACATGCGCACAGCAGCGGCGTAAAGTCTGCTCTGCAATCAATTGACGGGATTTGTCGCGTCGCAGGTACGCCGCGATATTTGAGTGCGCCTTAAACAACAATAATAGGTGGTTTTAAAATGGCGAAAAACGAGGAAGCGGGCAGAAGTAATAAGCGCCTTGGCCGTGGGTTAGCAGCGCTGATTGGCGATGTAAATACCGAGCCGATGACAACTGCCGAGCGGCCCCGTGATACGCGTAAAGTGCCTATTGAACATTTGCGGCCCAATCCTCGTAACCCTCGCAAATCCTTTGTCGAGGCGGATCTTAGCGCGCTGACAGATTCGGTGAGAGAAAAGGGGATTGTCCAGCCGATTTTGGTACGTCCCAATCCGGGTATGCCGGGACATTTCGAGATAATTGCGGGAGAGCGACGTTGGCGCGCTGCGCAGAAAGCTGGCTTACATGAGGCGCCAGTTATCGTGCGTGAGGTAACCGACCAAGAAGCGCTTGAGCTTGCAATTATTGAAAATGTCCAGCGCGCGGATTTGAACCCGATTGAAGAAGCGCTTGGCTACGATCAGCTGATCGAAGAGTTTTCTTATAGTCAGGTCGAGCTTTCAAAAGTTATAGGCAAGAGCCGCTCCCACGTAGCAAACACACTGCGCCTTTTGAAGCTGCCAAACTCTGTGAAAGATTATCTTGCAGAAGGCTTGATTACGGCTGGGCATGCGCGGGCCTTGATTACAGTCGATGATCCGGCGGCATTGGCTGATTTGATCGTGGAAAAGGGACTTACTGTTCGTGATGTGGAAAAAATCGCGCAAGACCCTTCTATACTAGAGAAGAAGCCAGCAGCACCAAAACCCGAAAAAGACGCTGATACGCGGGCTTTGGAGAAGCGTCTGGCCGACGGTTTGGGTTTGAAGGTCAATATTGCGCATAAAACAGAAAAAGGCTCAGGAGAGCTTAAAATCAAGTACGCCAATGTTGAACAGCTGGATGAGGTCTGCCGTCTATTGGGAATACAAAACTAGGCTCCACCGCTTCGTCTAGTTTCAGCTTTTGATAACCGTGCTACCTGAAAGGGTATCACGGTTTTTTGTCGTCTTGCGTCTGCCTTTTGTTCAAAGCAAAGGAAAGCACAATGATACAGCTACGAGTACTACGTGGAGATGATGCTGAAAACTGGGTAAGGAGCATTCGCCTTACCGATGTAACAGGCACATCATATACTTGGGGTGAGGATGGTCAGCCTTGGGGAGAGACCGTTGGGAATGTCGAGCTACAAGTGTTTGACGTGCGCATTACACCCGCTTTTGTGATGGGTACGGCTGATACAAATAACTTTGTTCAACCAGCGCAGCTAGAAAATATTCCGGCATTTGAATTGTGGCTACACGAAGATTTTGAGCAAGATCCTCATCTCAAAATCCTAGAGATAGTGCTAGCGGGGGAAGAAGAAAATGCCGATGATCCGCAGGACGGCTAGTTTACCTGCGCGTTTTTGAGGCGTGGGATGCAACCTGAGAAATGGCAAGAAGCACGTGCGAAACAATAGAGCGGCTGAGGACAGGGCCGCTCAACCGTGCTTTTGCCACGGCTTCCTCCAGCCTGACAAGGGCGCGTTCGAGCCTGCTTGTATCCCATATACTAAGCTGTTGGCTAACAAGGCGTTTACGCTTCCAGAAAATCGGAGGGCGAACAGAGCTGATGATATCATCTGATGACCTACCGGCCTCGACAGCCAGACGACTTTGGTGCAAAAACTGAAAGTGTTTTAAAGCCTGATTGGCGATCACGCCTGCATCTATGCCGCTTTGGGCAAGGCGTTCCAATCCATGGTCCAGTGTTTTTGTATCACCACATGAGGCGGCATCAATTAACTCATCCATGGCAAATGCAGAGGCATCACCGATGATTTCTTCAACGTGATGCAGCTCGACGCGTTGCGCATTCATGGCATATAGGCACAGCTTGCGGAGCTCGCCGCGGCTGGCCATTCGATCTGCCCCAAGAAGGCTGTGCAGGCCCATACGCGCTTCCTTGGAAATCTGCAGGCCCATGGAATGGGTTTCTTCATCGATAAGGCGATCAAGATCACGCTCTGTGTCGGCGAAGCATGGCACGGCATAAGCTGATTTGCTGGCTTCTATTTTTTTTCGCAGTGCGCTCGTCTTTTTGAGATCACCTGCCTCAATGACAACGAGAGCCTCATAATTCTGGTTTGCCAGAAGAGGCTCGACTGCGTTCATTGTTTGTTTGCCACCGTTGTCGCGGAGCCATATGGTCCGCCGTCCACCAAACAGCGGAATAGTGAGGGCTTCATCAATTAGGCGATTTGCGTCTCCAGCAATATCTGCGCTGTCGAGCTTTATCTGCGAAAATGGATCGCTGTTTTCATCTGCCGCGCTGTTGATGAGCCGCTGTGCGCGCTCATTCACCAAACCTGTATCTGGCCCGTAAACCAATATAAGGTTAACTGAGGTTGGTGGACTTGAAAGAAAGCGCTCGATCTCTGCGGCTTTTAAAGCGACCATGAGCCAAATCCTTTAGGGATGCGTGGCAAAGTAAGCTGCAATGCGAGCCTGAATATCTTCTGCAACCATATCGGCAGCGCGGTTCTCCGCATCTCGTTCTGCGCGAGTATTTGCAAAACGCTGGTTAGAGAAATCAAAGGACGCAGAAGCGAAAGAACGACCAAGATAGAGAGACTTGCCGCTTTCTATATTCGAGAGTGTGAAAGTAGTATTGATTGTCAGGTTATATGCTGATGGGACGTCAGCAAGGTTTTCAATACCAACTTCACTGAGTGTCTTGTCCGCGATGATTTCAAGCTTGAACTTGGGTAAGGGCTGCTGTGCGCCGCGATTGAACCCATAAATCAACTGGTTGCGCATGTACTGCGATGCGCGGCTGACATCCTGACTGCTTCCATAGCTGGAAATGCTGATGTCAGTTGCGGCTAGCATATCCTGTACTGCCTCATGCTGGGCGCCATTCGTCGATGTAGATGGCAATGAGCCGTAGAGTGGGCGCATTTGACATGCTGAAACTGCAAGCGCGCAAACAATTACGGCAGCGCCGCCGAGCATGGCCCGGCGGTTGCTTTTAGTGTTCTGGTAAAGTCGATTAAACAACGACATTAACAATCCTCTGGGGTACCACAATAATTTTGCGGGGCTCTTTGCCATCCAAAGCATTTTGCACCGCTGCGTGTGCCAGAGTAGCCGCTTCTACCTCTTCTTTGGAAGAGGTTCTTGCAACTGTTAGCTCACCTTTTTTCTTTCCGTTGATCTGGATTGGCAGCGTGATGGTGTTTTCGACAAGCAGCGCCTCTTCCAGTGCCGGCCATGAGCTTTGTGAAATCAAGCCTTCGTGCCCCAGCATTGTCCAGCATTCTTCTGCAAGGTGCGGCGTAATCGGGCTCATCATTACCAACATAAACTGAGCTGCCTCACGCAGAGCAAAGGCCATATCCGGCTTGCTGAGATCTGCCTGTAGAGCTTTGGACACAGCGTTGGTGAACTCGTAGAGGCGCGCTACAGCGCGGTTGAAGCCCAGCCCGTCGAAATCCTTTGTGATTGCCGACAAGGTTTTATGGGAGACGCGCCGCAGAGCGGTGGCATCATCTCCGAAGGTTTCTGGTTTGCTTGTTGCCCGCGATTTTTCAGCGACTTCACCGATAATGCGGTAAACGCGCTGAACGTGGCGCCAAGCGCCCAAAACACCTTCTTCTGTCCAGATGATATCACGCTCTGGCGGGCTATCAGACAGCACAAACCAGCGCGCTGTATCTGCGCCGTAAGTGTCGATGATGTCGGTCGGGTCCACGACGTTTTTCTTGGACTTTGACATCTTTTCGATGGCACCGATGGCGACAGGTTCGCCGGTTGTTAGCAAAGTCGCAATGCGGCCCGCCTCGCTTTCTTCGATGGTAATATCAGCAGGCGAAACCCAGCGCCCATCGGAGGAAGCCTTGTAAGTTTCATGATTGACCATGCCTTGGGTGAACAGGCCCTTGAATGGCTCTTTCAAATCCAAGTGGCCAGTGATCTGCATAGCACGGGTGAAGAAGCGGGAATAGAGCAGGTGCAGAATAGCATGCTCGATGCCGCCAATATATTGATCTACAGGCAGCCAGGCATTCGCTGCTTTGGGATCCGTTGGATTGCTGTTTTTAGGATCAGTGAAGCGCGCGAAGTACCACGAGGAATCTACGAAGGTGTCCATCGTGTCGGTTTCGCGTTTCGCTTCCTTGCCGCAGCATGGGCAGGTGGTTTGGCCCCAAGTAGGATGGCGATCCAGCGGGTTGCCCGGACGGTCAAAGCTGACATCTTCTGGTAGTTTGATAGGGAGGCTTTCGATTGGCGCATGTTGTACGCCGCAATCATCGCAGTGAATGATCGGGATCGGGCAGCCCCAGTAGCGCTGACGGGAAATCCCCCAATCACGCAGGCGATAATTGATCTCGGTTTCACCTTGCGGTTTGCCTGCGAGCTCTTGCCCGGCGAGCTTTTCCGCCACAGCTTTTTTAGCATCTGCGATAGAAAGGCCTGTCAGGAAGCCAGAGTTAAAGATCGAGCCATCACCTGTATAGGCTTCGTTTTCAACCTTGAAGCTTTGTGCATCTCCGCCTTCTGGCAGAACAACCGGCTTGACATCCAGGCCGTACTTGCGGGCAAAATCCAGATCGCGCTGATCGTGCGCGGGACAGGCAAAGATAGCGCCTGTACCGTAATCCATCAGGATGAAGTTGGCGATATACACCGGCAATTCCCAAGAGGGATCCAGCGGGTGTTTTACGCGCAAACCGGTGTCAAAGCCAAGTTTTTCTGCGGTTTCAATGGCCTCTTCTGTGGTGCCGATCTTGCGGCACTCCGCAAGGAAATCTTGCAGTTCTTCGTTGTCTTCGGCCAGTTTTTGCGTGATAGGATGATCGGGAGACAGGCCGAGGAAGGAGGCGCCAAACAGCGTATCCGGGCGTGTGGTGAAAATCTCCAGCTCGGTATCGCCGGTTGGCGCGGCATCGACCAGTTCAAAGCGTACTTTGAGACCTTCAGAGCGACCGATCCAGTTTTTCTGCATCAGGCGTACTTTTTCTGGCCAGCGGTCTAGCGTATCTAGCCCTTCCAGCAGGTCCTCGGAGAATTCGGAGATTTTGAAGAACCACTGGGTGAGTTCTTTTTGCTCAACAACAGCTCCAGAGCGCCAGCCCTTGCCATCTATCACCTGCTCGTTGGCAAGTACGGTCATGTCAACTGGGTCCCAGTTAACTTTTGATTTCTTACGGTAGATCAGGCCTGCCTTGAGGAAATCGAGGAACAGGCGCTGCTGTTGGGCATAGTAATCTTCATCGCAGGTTGCGAACTCGCGTTCCCACTCCAGCGAGAGACCCATGGATTGCAGCTGACCGCGCATGGTCGCGATGTTTTCGTAGGTCCAAGTTTTTGGATGCCCGCCGTTTTCCATTGCCGCGTTTTCCGCAGGCATACCGAAGGCGTCCCAGCCCATAGGGTGCAGCACGTTGTAGCCCAAAGCACGCTTGAAGCGGGCAACTACATCGCCCATGGCATAATTGCGCACGTGGCCCATGTGAATACGGCCTGACGGGTAGGGGAACATCTCTAGCACGTAGTATTTTTCCCGCGGATCATCGTTGTCCGAGGTGAATACCTTGTTATCGTTCCAGACCTTTTGCCAGCGCGCTTCTGTTTCGCGCGCGTTGTAACGCTCCGTCGCCATAAAATTCGCCATTCTTTTGGTTTTCATCAGGGCCAATGAGGCCACTTTTCCTTGAGAGGACTGTCACCAGAATTTCGCCACTTGGTCAAGGCAGGAAGCACGTAAAACGCCGTTCTGTGCTTGAAAAAACCGTCATTGCCATTGAGAAAACGCAGGAGGGCGGTTGTGTCTATGGAAAATAGGCTTGCAATTGGGTTTGTCCCGCGCCAGTGATGGGCAAACAGGCAGGATAAGTCCAAGGAGTTTTTCATGGCAGACAGCGCACAAAGCCGGTTGGAGCAAGTGAACGGCGCTATTGCTTTGGCAGAGAAAGAAGCAGGGCGGATGAAAGGCGCTGCGCAGCTTATTGCCGTATCTAAGACATTTGCAGCAGAAGATATTCGCCCGGTTTTGCTGGCAGGGCAGCGTGTCTTTGGTGAAAATAAAGTGCAAGAGGCGATGAAAAAGTGGGATGAGCTTCGCGCGGAGTTTTCCGGTGTTGAGCTGCATCTTATCGGGCCATTGCAATCTAACAAGGCGAAGGAAGCTGTTGCGACTTTTGATGTGATCCATAGTGTGGATCGAGAGAAAATCGCTCGGGCTTTGAAAACAGAGATGGATAAACAGAGCAAGTCACCAAAGCTGTTTATTCAGGTGAACACTGGCGAAGAAGAGCAGAAGGCGGGAATTGCTCCCAAGGAAACGGCGGCGTTTATCTCTTTTTGTCGGGATGAACTGGGCTTGGATATCGCTGGCTTGATGTGTATCCCGCCAGTTGATGAAGCGCCGGGTATGCACTTTGCGCTGCTGGAAAAAATCGCTCGTGAGAATGATTTGCCGCTGCTTTCTATGGGGATGTCGGCAGATTATCCGATTGCTATTCAGCATGGAGCAACGCATGTGCGCGTTGGCTCTGCAATTTTTGGAGCGCGGGATTACGCTTAGGCTTCTAGTAGACTTATGAATACTGGTGAAGGGCGGGAAACCGCCCCTTTTTTTTGACTACTCGATGCCGATTGTGGAGAGCCAATCGAGTGTTTGCGCCGCTATGGGCTTCGTTGCTTTTGGTGCCGTTAGCTTTCCAACATTAAGGTGGCTGTTCTTATGCTCGCTATTGGTGATCAGAATGCGCTGCTTTGATCCACCCCAAGCGTTATAGACTTGGTCGGTTGCGTCGGCATCAACGGTTTTATCTGCTTTTGAATAGATGAACAGTGCCGGGATTTTTGCGTCCTGTACTGGGAGATCTCGAGAGTATGCCACAAGCTCGGCCATTGGGAAGGTTGAGCGCAGTGGATAGGTGATCGTCCATGCATGTTCTTCTTCCTTACTAGGGTTTTCTGAGGAAGATCGGTTTTCTCCCAATATGATAGGCAGAGCGGAACGTATGAGCGGCTTACTAAGTAGGGAAGCACCGGCTGCATTGATTGCATAGTTAGGGCTGAGCAGGATTAATGCTTTGATGTTGTTGGTGGGAATTTGCTGTTGGAGCGCAAGCCATGAAGCAAGTGTGCCGCCAGTAGATGAGGCAATAATAATTGTTTCGTTTCCGATATGATTAGCTATTTTTATAGATTCTAGCGTATCATTCATCCAATCCTCCGCGCTGGCAGTTGCCATAGCTGCGCCTGTGCGGCCATGACCTTTAAAGCGCGTGTAAAAGAGGTTTGCACCGAGTTGTTTGGCAATGATATCGGGAAAGGGGCGCGCTTCTTCTTTGCTGGCTGAAAAACCGTGCAGATAAACAACAGCATATCGTGTTTTGTCTTTTTGCGTTGGATCGGCCCAAATGATTTGCTTTTGCAGGCCTTGACGGATGGCAGGAACCGCTGCTTCGCGCGCGTTTAAGTAAGCGTCGGCATCCTCGCCGATCTGTATTTCCGGCATTTGAGTGGGCGGGATGGGGGCGCTGTCTGGCTCAAACAGAAATAGAGCGGCACCGGCCAGCACGAATGCAATGAAAACTCCGACAAAAGCTTTTAGCATTAATAACGACCCTATTTGAATATGCATGGCTTAAAGAGCAACAAAAGGGAGCTTAGCGATGTTGGAGCGGATAGGCACTCGTGTTTTTTGGAGCAGACAAAGCCGCGAGTTTTTATTGACTTTTCCCCGAAAAGCTTATAGGAGCCACATGTTAATTCCAAATCATGGATGTCCATGAGCCACTGACTGGGCCCCGAGAAGGTATAAAGAGAGCCTAGAAGTCAACACCCGACAGCGCGTTGCGCCCTCGGGTGCTTTTTTGCTATGAGCTGTTACTGACAGATCTAGCAAATTGACCGGCGGCTCTTATGTCATGCATGAGGGGGAGTTTTCGGCGGGGTGCTGGATCCTTTTTCCTGCATGTTTCGTCACTCAAGCCACTTTAAAGGAACGCCATGTTCGATAATTTGTCAGATCGCCTCGGCGGCATTCTCGATAAGCTCACCAAACGCGGTGCGTTGACAGAAGCCGATGTCAACGAAGCGCTGCGCGAGGTTCGCCGTGCGCTGATCGAGGCAGATGTGGCGTTGCCAATTGTGCGCTCCTTTACAGATAAGGTGCGTAACCGCGCTGTTGGTGCTGAAGTAGTCAAGTCTATCCAGCCGGGTCAGATGGTCGTTAAAATCGTCCATGACCAACTGGTGGAGATGCTGGGCGAAGAAAGCCAAAGCCTTGATTTAAATGCCCCGGCGCCGGTTTGTGTGATGATGGTGGGTTTGCAGGGCGCTGGTAAAACCACCGCGACTGGCAAGATCGCTCTGCGGATGAGCAAGCGTGATAAGCGCAAGGTGCTGATGGCCTCGCTTGATACCCGCCGTCCGGCTGCTCAGGAGCAGCTAAAGGTGCTGGGCGAGCAAAACAGCGTTGATACTTTGCCGATTATTGCCGGGCAGGCGCCTGTCGAGATTGCCAAGCGCGCCATGCAGGCGGCAAAGCTAGGCGGTTATGACGTGGTGATGCTCGATACAGCTGGCCGCACACATATCGACGAGCCGCTGATGCAGGAGATGGTGGAGATCAAAGCTGCCGCCAATCCGCACGAGATTTTGCTGGTTGCTGATGCGCTCACTGGTCAAGATGCTGTCAATCTTGCTCGTAACTTTGACGAGAGCGTTGGCATCACCGGTATTATGCTGACCCGAATGGATGGTGATGGGCGCGGTGGTGCAGCTCTTTCCATGCGTGCGGTTACCGGAAAGCCGATCAAGCTGATTGGTACGGGCGAAAAAGCCGAGGAGCTGGAAGAGTTTCACCCAAAACGGATTGCTGACCGTATCTTGGGTATGGGCGATATTGTATCGCTGGTAGAAAAAGCTGCTGAGGCGATTGATGCGGAAAAAGCCGCAGAGATGGCCCGCAAGATGCAAAAAGGGCATTTTGATCTTAACGATCTTGCCGATCAGCTGAAGCAAATGGAAAAAATGGGTGGTATGTCTGGTTTGATGGGCATGCTACCGGGTGTTGGCAAGATGAAGAAGCAGCTGGATGCTGCCAATCTTGACGACAACATGATTAAGCGTCAGGTCGCGATTATTCAATCCATGACCAAACAAGAGCGCGCAAAGCCCGAGCTTTTGAAAGCCAGCCGTAAAAAGCGTATTGCAGCCGGCTCTGGCATGCTGGTTGCTGATGTAAATAAGCTGCTAAAAATGCACCGGCAAATGGCTGACATGATGAAAGCCATGAGCAAGGGCAAAGGTAAGGGCATGCTTGGCAAAATGATGGGTGCCATGGGCGGCGGAATGCCCGGGATGCCCGGAGGTGGTATGCCGAATATCGATCCAAAAGCCTTGGAGCAGATGGCGAAGAGTGGCCAGTTGCCCGGCGGGATGGAATTGCCAAAAGATTTCTCCGGTTTGCCGGGCGGCCTTGGTGCGCCGAAGTTGCCGGGGCTTGGCGGTGGTGCCGGTTTGCCCGGCTTAGGCAAAGGGAAGAAGTAATTGAGCGAGAACGACAAGACAGCAAAAGCCCAAGAGGTTTTGGGTGGATTGCGCGGTAGTATCGACAATATCGATGCGGCACTGGTGCATATGCTTGCCGAGCGGTTTCGCTGCACGCAGGCGGTTGGGGAGCTAAAGGCGACCTACGGCTTGCCCCCGGCTGATCCAAACCGGGAAAAAATTCAGATCGAACGTCTGCGCCGCTTGGCAACTGACGCCAACCTCGATCCTGATTTTGCCGAGAAGTTTCTGAACTTTATCGTGAAGGAAGTTATTCGGCATCATGAAGCTATCGCTGCCAATCGCAGCGCAGACTAGACATTCTAGGAGTACAACATGTCTGTAAAAATCCGTCTCGCCCGTGGTGGCGCGAAAAAACGTCCTTTCTACCGCATCGTAATCGCTGATGTGCGCTCTCCACGTGATGGCCGCTTCATCGAAGTTGTTGGCCGTTACAACCCAATGCTGCCAAAAGATGCTGAAAATCGCGTTGAACTGGTTGAAGAGCGCGTTCAGTACTGGCTGTCCAAAGGTGCAAAGCCTACCGACCGTGTACACCGTTTCCTCGATGCTGCTGGCATCTTGAAGCGCGAGCCACGCAACAACCCGAACAAAGCAAAGCTTGGCAAGAAAGCTCAAGAGCGTCTTGACGAGAAACTTGCTGCTGAAGCAGAAGCAAAAGCTGCTGCAGAAGCTGAAGCTGCTTCCGAATAAGCCAATCTAACGGGTCAGGGGCCGTATCATGACTTCATCGTCTGATGAGAAAATTCTTCTGGCCCAGGTTGGTGCCGCTCACGGCATTAAAGGGGAAGTGCGGGTCAAGCCTTTTGGCGATGACCCGCTTTCCTTCGCGGACTATGGAAAGCTGGAAACGCTGGACGGTAGCCGCAAATTTAAGGTCAAGCGCGCACGGGTGCAAAAAACCGTGGTGGTGACTAAATTTGAAGGCGTGAATACACGCAACGAAGCTGAGGCCTTGAACGGGGTTAAGCTTTATATTCCTCGGGAGCGGTTGCCGCAAATTGAGGAAGCTGACGAATTCTATCATTATGATCTGCTTGGGTTAAAGGCTGTTGATGCGCAGGGCGAGGTGCTGGGCACTGTTGTTGCGCTGCCAAACTTTGGCGCCGGAGATTTGATTGAGATAGCGCCCAAAAGCGGTGCTGCATTGCTGCTGCCATTTACCAAGGAAGTTGTTCCTGAGATAGATCTTGAAGCCGGGCAGGTTACTGTTATCCTGCCACTTGGTTTTCTTGAGGATGGCGAGCGCGAACCAGACGCCGATATCTAGGCGCCCCTTAGCATTTTATTGACATAAAAGGTGATGCCATGAGCTTTCACGCCAGCATTCTCAGCTTATATCCTGAGATGTTTCCCGGTATATTGGGGCAATCGCTCAGTGGCCGTGCGCTAGAGCGTGGGGACTGGGTGTTGGATGCGCATAACCCACGCGATTATGCGGCGGATAAGCATCGCTCAGTTGATGATACGCCCTCTGGCGGCGGGGCCGGAATGGTGCTGCGTGCTGATATTCTGGCCAAAGCAATTGATGATGTTGCTGATACTCATGATCCACGTCCCAAACTGCTTATGAGCCCAAGAGGGCGGCCCCTAACACAGGCCTATGTGCGTGATTTGGCGGCGGGACCGGGGGCAATCATCGTGTGTGGGCGCTTTGAGGGCGTCGATGAGCGGGTGATTGAAGCCCGGGGGCTACAGGAAGTTTCTATCGGGGATTACATCCTCTCAGGTGGTGAGGTTGCGGCAACTGTGTTGCTGGATAGTGTTGTGCGTTTGTTGCCCGGAGTGATGGGAAACAAAGAGAGCGGTGAGACCGAGAGCTTCGAAACAGGGCTGCTTGAGCACCCACATTACACTCGGCCTGCCGAGTTTGAGGGCCGGACAATCCCCGAAGTTCTTACCAGCGGCAATCACCGTTTGATTGATGAATGGCGGCATGAGCAAGCGGAAAAGCTGACGCAAGAGCGGCGGCCGGATCTTTGGCAGAATTACTGCAAAAAAGCGCAGAAATAGGCGTTTTTGGCGAGAATCTTGATGACAAGGCGAGGAAACTAGGCTAAGAACCCGCCAACCGGAGATGAGTGTTTGGCCACTGCAAGCTTGTTTGCGTGGTTTATAAAGCCTGTCTCTACTTCCCGGCATATTGCCAAGTTTGGTGTATTCGTCCTTCTCAGCGCGACTGGGGCGGGACGCTCTGACCAGAAATTATGAATGGAAGAACTGCCATGAATATCATTGAGCAGCTTAACGCCGAAGAAATGGCGCGTATCGAAGAGAAGCGTAAGCTTCCTGAGTTTTCTCCTGGTGATACTGTTCGCGTTCTTGTACGCGTGACCGAAGGTACCCGTACTCGTGTGCAGGCCTATGAAGGCGTTTGCATTGCGCGTTCCGGCGGCGGTATCAACGAAAACTTCACAGTTCGTAAGATCTCTTACGGTGAAGGCGTTGAGCGTGTATTTCCAGTATTCAGCCCAATGGTTGAGGGTGTAGAAGTTGTTCGTCGCGGTAAAGTCCGTCGTGCGAAACTCTACTACCTGCGTGATCGTCGCGGTAAATCCGCACGTATCGTTGAAGCAACCAACGTTCGTGCCAAGCGTCTCAACGAGATCGACCGCGCAAACGCTGCTGCTGCTCGCGCTGCTAAAGCTGCCGAGAAAAAAGCAGAAGCTTCTGCTGAGTAATTCCGAAGGTCTGATTAGGCCTTTGAAAGAAACCCCGCCGGAAATCGGCGGGGTTTTTTGTTTTTTGCGCTTGGCGGTGATGATGTCATGTCGCGTTGAGAGAAACTCAACCGATACCTGCTTGAGATTTTTCTGGAACTGCGTCACTTATTTAAGCAATGGGTGGCAAGCGCGAATGCTTTGCGGATAGTGCCGCCAACAACTTTGATTGGCGGAAGACCGCCCGATAACAATTTTGACCATCTGCTGCTGTTTTTGGCACGCTGCACAGGTTGCGCGGGGCTGAAACTGTTGAACTAGATGGTCGCTCCAGGAGACAAGCGCCATGTCGCAGGCCAAAACACTCTATGACAAGATCTGGGATGCGCACGTTGTTGCCACTCAAGAAGACGGCACCAATTTGCTCTACATTGATCGTCACCTTGTACACGAAGTGACCAGCCCACAGGCTTTTGAGGGACTGCGCATGGCTGGCCGTCAGGTGCGTCATCCTGAACGGACCTTGGCTGTTGTTGATCACAATGTACCTACCACAGACCGCACAAAGGGTATTGATGATCCAGAGAGCGCTTTGCAGGTGCAGACACTGGCAAACAATGCTGCTGAGTTCGGCGTCGAGTACTATTCCGAGCTGGATGACCGTCAGGGCGTTGTGCACATCGTAGGCCCGGAACAGGGCTTTACCCTGCCAGGCATGACAATTGTTTGTGGTGATAGCCACACCTCGACCCATGGTGCGTTTGGCTCTCTTGCCCATGGTATTGGTACATCCGAAGTGGAGCACGTGCTGGCAACCCAGACGCTGATCCAGCGCAAAGCCAAGAACATGCGTGTCACAGTGAATGGGCAATTGCCTGCTGGTGTGACGGCAAAGGACATTGTTCTGGCAATTATCGGTGAAATCGGTACTGCTGGTGGAACAGGTTATGTGATTGAGTATGCCGGTGAAGCTATTCGCTCGCTCTCCATGGAAGGCCGTATGACCGTGTGTAACATGTCCATTGAAGGCGGGGCGCGCGCGGGCTTGATTGCACCGGATGAGAAGACTTTTGAATACCTCAAGGATCGCCCAAAATCTCCAAGCGGAGAAAACTGGGAAGCAGCTGTTGCCTATTGGAAAACCCTGTTTACAGATGAAGATGCACAGTTTGACAAGGAAATCGTTCTGGATGCAGCGGCATTACCACCGATTGTAACCTGGGGCTCTTCTCCAGAGGATGTCGTTTCTGTTAACGGTGTTGTTCCAAATCCGGAGGAGATTGAAGAGGAAACACGCCGTGCTTCCAAGCAGCGCGCTTTGGAATACATGGGTCTTGAGGCTGGTACCAAGATCACCGATATCAAAATTGATCGTGTTTTCGTTGGCTCATGCACAAACGGCCGAATTGAAGACCTTCGTGAGGCTGCAAGCGTTGTTAAAGGCAAGCAGGTGGCAGACACAGTTAGCGCTATGATCGTGCCCGGCTCTGGCCTTGTTAAAGCGCAGGCAGAGGCTGAGGGGCTTGATAAGGTGTTTGTTGAGGCAGGTTTTGAATGGCGTGAGCCAGGCTGCTCCATGTGCTTGGCGATGAACGCTGATCGTTTGAAGCCGGGCGAGCGCTGCGCCTCTACTTCCAACCGTAACTTTGAAGGCCGCCAAGGCTTTAAAGGCCGTACGCACCTGGTTTCACCAGCTATGGCAGCAGCGGCAGCAATTGCTGGACATTTTGTAGATGTGCGCGATCTTTAAGAGATAGCTGTTCAGTTCAAGATAATTTGAGGGCATTCTGGAGTTCAGAGTGCCCTTTTTATTTATACACATATTACTATTAGGCAGCAAAATACATCTAATTCATTGTTACTTAATAAGCTTTTTTAAAGCATAGGCTAATTCCGCTAGGGTATATGCTGATGTCAGCTTCACAGTTCTGTCATTTGTTGCCTACAATATCCGCGTGACTGGACACCCCTGTTTCCCGGCATCAGCCGAGAGCGAAACTGAGGATCACGCTGTGAATGTTGCGGTTACTGCGGGGACGCACCCGGCGCTGGTGCTAAACGCGGATTACAGACCTTTATCCTATTATCCCTTGTCGCTTTGGTCGTGGCAGGACGCGGTGAAAGCCGTGTTTTTGGATCGTGTAAGCATTGTTTCTGAATACGATGTCTCTGTGCGCAGCCCAAGTTTTTCTTTTCGCCTGCCTAGCGTTGTTGCGCTAAAAACCTATGTGGAGGCACAACGATATCCCGCCTTTACCCGTTTTAACGTGTTTTTGCGTGATAAATTTGAGTGTCAGTACTGCGGCTCGCCCCATGATCTGACGTTTGATCACTTAATCCCTCGCTCCAAGGGCGGGCTGACGACTTGGGACAACGTGATTACCGCTTGCTCGCCGTGTAATCTTCGTAAGGCAAACAAGTCTTGGCAAGAAATGAATATGAAGCCGCGCCAAATGCCTTTTATGCCGTCGGTGCATAGTTTGCATAACAATGGACGGCTGTTTCCGCCAAACTACCTCCACGAGAGTTGGCTCGATTTCTTGTATTGGGATACCGAGCTAGATCCGTGAGCTGCGAAAAAATGCAATTCACTTTAAGTGATCTCTGCATTAATTTGCAAAAGTGTAGTTATTGGATGCCTTCGTTTACTTTTCGACATAGTCGAGTTTTCTTGTAGAGGGGTTTTGTTCACGATTTATAGGTATACTATATTTACCATATCTGTAATAAATGCAAGGTTGCTTTATAAATAAAATTCTATTTAACATAGAATAAATGATGAATATTATATGGGAGAAACATATATAAAATAGAAGATACTAGCGATGTTGTACGCATTTGTAGGAAGTGAACGCGGGGCTGTTGCACCAATTTTTGCACTCATGGCTGTTGTCCTGATTGTGATTGCTGGTTTTGGAATCGACTTTGCCCGAGCTGTAAACGCAAAGCGCCAGCTTCAATACGCGCTAGACTACGCAACCTTGGTTGTTGTGAAAGATGTACGCAAATACGAATATCATCAACAAAAGGCAGAGGTTGATTTTAGGGAATACTTCAAAACCAGCTTGGCCAGCAAGTTAGAAGAGGGCATCTCTCCTAAACTTGACTATTTTGAATTCAGCAACAATCAGGCGAAGCTCACTGCCCGTACATCTGCCGATGTTCCTACCTATTTTATGCGCTTGCTTAATCTTTTGGACAGATCCAGCAAGCATGACCATCTGACCGTTGCTGTAGACTCCAGAGCAGAAGTTGGGACAGCAAATCTAGAGCTAGCCCTTGTTGTGGATGTGACAAGTTCAATGCGACAAGATATTCCAAGCCTAAAAAGGGCATCAAAGCTGCTCATTGAGCAACTCATTCGAGAAAGCAGATACGCTGAGAAGTTACGGGTTCGTATGTCGATTGTTCCGTATTCTTCCGGTGTGCAGCTAGACTACAAAAAGTCTGCGGCTATTCTTGGTGAAAAAAAGCCAAAGGACGGCAAAATCTGTGTCATCGAGCGGCTTGAGGATTTGAGTTCAAGTAGGAGAGGAAAGCATAACAACTTTAACCCTACAGATGAATACACGTATTCGGGGAATGTTATAAATAGGGGAAAAGTAGCCTATTTTAGTCACTTTTTGCACTCTCCGTGCCCTAGGGCGGAGGTTTTGCCGCTTACCAGTAGAAAGGGTGCACTGCTTAGTAAGGCTGATGAACTGGCTAATATAGGAACGACGGCTGGTCATGCAGGTTTAAACTGGGGGTACTTTACGCTTTCGCCAAAATGGGGTGACTTTTGGGCGAGTTATGGTTCAGCTCAAAGTCGACCTTCAGATTATTCAGATCAGAGTGTTCGTAAGGCGATCATCTTCATGACTGATGGGGAGTTTAACTCTTACACATACCAGAAGCGCGGACATGCAAACAATTGGGACTGGGCGATGAAAATAATGTTTAGCGGAAGCAGAAAACTTGCTGAATTTCGCGTGCAGGAGGTATGTGCCGAGATTAGAAAAGACGGAATTGAATTGTTTACACTTGCATTTGACAATAGCGGGCGTGGTGCGTTGAAGGGCAGCAACACCGAGCGAATATTAAAGGAATGCGCAACTGATCCCCAAAACTACATTTATGCCAATAAGTCCAAAGAGCTTGTTTCGGCATTTGAGATGTTTGGTTCGCGACTGACCCATCTACATCTTTCAAAGTAATGTGCGCCGATTCTCGTGCTAAGGATAATAATGTATACGTTGTGGATCTTAGGTAAAAATAAAAATTTAATTAAAATAACTAGGTAAGAGGGATATATAGTCACAGTATCCTAACATACCTCATGTTTATTGTGTTTCTCTAGTGTGACTTGCACAATTATCCTATAATTTTCCGTAGGGTAAAATGTGCTGATGCTGTTTTTCAGGGATGAGCGTGGGGTTGTGGCGCCAATAACCGCGCTAATGATCGTCGTGCTAATTGCTATTGCTGGTGCGAGTATTGATTTTGGCCGTGCGTTTGCTGCGAAGCAGAAAGTAGCGCAAGCGCTGGATGTTGCGGCCTTGCAGGTTATCGGTAACATCCGTTACTACAAGAAAGATCGTACTAAGGCCCTAAAAGATTTTGAGGATGCATTTAACGCTGCCATGACCGGTAAGCTGCCATCAAGTGTTTGGTATAGTATCTCTGATGTGCAGTTTGACTTTGTGGAAAGTACAATTGACGCTCAAGGCAAAGCCAAAGTTCCCACTTACTTTATCCGCGTTCTGAACATGATAAGCGGGGAGGACGACCTTGATACGCTGACCGTGGTTTCTGACACGCGCGCTGAATATGGAACACCGGACCTAGAAATTTCAGTAGTGGTTGATTTGACCGGATCGATGAATAGTCATGTGAAAAGTCTTCAGAACGGTGTAGAGCAGCTTATTGCTCAAGTTTTACCCAGCGATATTCCTAGAGACAAGCTGCGTGCTAAGGTGGCAATTATACCCTACAGCGCAGGGGTGCGATTGCCCGTAAACAAAGAGACAAGGAAAGTCCTTGATCCTGATTTTAACATGCGTAGCTATACGAGTGTTTGTGCATTGGAGCGACGCTCAAGTCTCAAGGCGAGCAAGGCCGAGAAAAAATGGAACTTTAATCCAAAAGACAACTATTTTTACGGTGGAGCGGATCCTGGTAAAAAGAAAAGCTATTTCGGGGTTATGAGGAGCGGATGTCCCAGCACTCAAGTGCAGGGGTTAACCCAAGATCGCGCGCAACTTGAAAGACGAATAAAGTCTTTCAAGGCAACAGGTTATACTGCGGGACATACGGGGTTGAATTGGGGTTATCTGGCACTTTCACCTAGCTGGGGCAGCTTTTGGGGAGCCGCTAAACCCAAAAGCTACAGTGACAAAAGTACCCGTAAAATACTGATATTTATGACTGATGGACAATTTGTAACATATTTTTACAAGAACAATAAAACTTGGTTTGGGCGCAATTACTCCGGCGATGCGACGAGCATTTCAAATGCGCGTGGGCTGCGCGTATGCGAGGAAATGAAGAAACGGGATATTGATGTCTATACGCTGTTTTATAAAACAACTAGGAACACAACTAGCGCAAAAGCAGCGGAACAAGTTTTAAAAGACTGTGCAACGGGCCCCAGCTATCATTTCTTTGCAAGAGATAAGAGCGATTTGGTGCAGATGTTTGAAGTGATCGGCGCCAGATTATCGGAGCTATTCTTATCTCGATAAAGCCTGAAAAAAGGGGGCCACAGGCCCCCTTTTTTGTATCAAGTTATGTTTTGCTAGCAAGCTCTAGGCTTCCTGCCTATTTTGCCGGTTATCAATCAGATCACCGACAACGGTTGGATCAGCCAGTGTTGACGTGTCGCCCAGATTTTCAAAGCTATCCTCGGCGATTTTACGCAGAATGCGGCGCATGATTTTGCCCGAACGCGTTTTTGGAAGACCAGGTGCAAACTGGATGAGATCTGGTGAGGCGATTGGTCCGATTTCGGCCCGAACATGTTTGACGAGCTCTTTTTGCAGGGCTTCTGAAGGCTCTTCGCCTTCCATCAAGGTGACATAGGCATAGATGCCTTGGCCCTTGATGTCGTGCGGGTAACCCACCACAGCCGCCTCGGAGACTTTCTCATGCGATACGAGCGCGCTTTCAACTTCTGCTGTGCCCATGCGGTGGCCTGATACGTTGATGACATCATCCACGCGGCCTGTGATCCAGTAGTAGCCATCTTCGTCGCGGCGGCAACCATCGCCAGTGAAGTAGAGGCCCTTATAGGTTGCGAAGTAGGTTTGAACGAAGCGCTCATGATCGCCATAAACAGTGCGCATCTGCCCAGGCCAGCTGTCTTTAATGACAAGGTTACCTTCGGTTGCGCCATCAAGGAAATTGCCTTCTGCATCGACAATAGCAGGCTCGACGCCGAAGAAGGGTCGCGTTGCCGAGCCGGGCTTAAGTGCAGTTGCGCCCGGCAGCGGCGTAATCAAAATACCGCCGGTCTCTGTTTGCCACCAAGTGTCAACGATTGGACAGCGACCTTCGCCAACAACGTTGTGGTACCAACTCCATGCTTCCGGGTTGATTGGCTCACCGACAGAGCCGAGAATACGGAGGGACTTGCGGCTGGTTTTGGTTACAAACTCATCACCTGCGCCCATTAGGGCACGGATTGCAGTTGGGGCTGTGTAGAAGATGCTGACGTTGTGTTTATCGCAAACCTGCCAGAAGCGAGAAGCGTTAGGGTAGGTTGGCACGCCCTCAAACATCAATGTTGTGGCGCCATTGGCAAGCGGGCCATAGAGGATGTAGCTGTGGCCTGTGACCCAACCCACATCTGCAGTACACCAGTAGACCTCGCCGGGTTTATAATCAAAGACGTACTGGTGCGTCATAGAGGCATAAACGAGGTAGCCGCCGGAGGTGTGTAAGACACCTTTTGGGCTGCCGGTTGAGCCTGAGGTATACAGAATGAAGAGCGGGTCTTCTGCGTTTACTTCCTCAACCGGGCAATCTGCCGAAACCTTTGCCGTTTCCTCATGCACCCAAACATCGCGCCCTTCCTGCATTGGGACAACGCCGCCTGTGCGCTTCACAACGAAAACTTTGTCGACACCGCCGCACCGCTCGATCGCTTTATCGGTGTTGTCTTTTAGTGGCACTTTGCGCCCTCCGCGCAGGCCTTCATCAGCTGTGATGACATAGCGGGAGGCACAATCTTCAATGCGTCCTGCAAGGCTGTCTGGAGAAAAACCACCGAACACGACTGAGTGAACTGCTCCGATACGTGCGCAAGCGAGCATCGCGTAGGCGGCCTCTGGGATCATCGGCATGTAGACAGTAACCCGATCACCTTTTGCAACACCATTGGCGCGCAGCATATTAGCAAAGCGGTTTACTTCTTCAGACAGCTCTTTGTAGGTGATGATTTTGTGCTCGCTCGGGTCATCACCTTCCCAAATAATTGCCGGTTGGTCGCCGCGCTCTTGCAAGTGGCGATCAATGCAATTGGCTGAGACATTCAAAGTCCCATCTTCAAACCACTTAATATCGACATTGTGATAATCGTAGGATGTATTTTTAACCTTGGTGTAAGGCTTGATCCAGTCGATGCGCTTGCCATGCTCGCCCCAAAATGCATCGGGATCCTTGATGGATTGGTCGTAGAGCTTTTGGTAGGCGTCGTTGTCTACCAAAGCGTTAGCGGCGATATCTGCTGGTACCGGAAAGACTTCTCCAGTCATCACATTTCCTCCCATGGGCTGCTGGGCAGCCAGTTACTGTTCCCCGCGCGCATTATGATCGCCGGACGTTGCGACGTCCAGTCGCAGTGCGTCGAACTTTCGTCTGCTTCGGCTGGGGAGGGTGTGATTTATGTGCGCCTGGCATTAAAAAGGGGGCTGGGCCCCCTAAAGACATGTGGACTTTTATTTCATGAAAACGTTGAGCTGATCCAGCCATACAGTGCCCCTTGCAGCATCAAGGCAATGAGCCAGTGCCCAGAATCAATCAACATGAGAGACGAGGGCGCATTTTGAAATGTGTAGTTGATTGCCATTGTTGTCAGCACAAAGCCGAGCCAAGCAGTTGCGCCAGTGTAGAGCCCGTTAAGCAAGGTAACTTGGCCAAGCGCTGTCATAAACAGAGCCAACACCACCGCGATCATCAACTGGCATGCAATTAGAAGAACAATTTTAGCTAAGCTCATGCCTGCTTGTTCTTCACTTACATTTGCTGCCGCCATCCACTGCTTGGAAAGTGCGCCATACCAAATCGCCCCAAAAATAAAAGAGGCAAATGCCGCGGTCACAGCGGCAGGGATATAAATGCTAAATACAGTCATTTCATCCTCCAAAAATGATACATAAATATACTTAGTTATACTTTGGTTTTAAATTAATAGTTCTAAGTTGTCGGTCTTCAGGCCTTGCTGGTTTGGCTAAAGAGCTTTGACATGCACTTTGTCGCGGCTGGCCGAGCTAATATGCCAGCTAAGTACTTTTGTACTGCTTTGCTTTTTATCTCGAATTTTGCTTTGCCAGCCCATAGCAAGCAATGACAAACGAGGATATCGGCGATCGTAAATGTGTCTCCCATGAGATAAGGATTTCCCTGAAGGCGCTGTTCCAATCGCTCAATAGCAATATCCCATTCATAGCGACATGCGTTTTTTGCTTCTGGAACGCGGTATTCTTCAGGAAGCACGAAGCTGTGTTTCGCGGCAGTCCATAGCGGGCCTTCCAGCTCTTCTACAATGAACTGAGTGTAGCTGTCTTGCTCAGCGCGGGCGAGTGTTCCGGCCGGAAAAGTGAACTGGCCATGTTTATCAGCTAAGTAAGTGAGAATGGCGACGGAATCCGTGATGATCGCATCTTCGTCTTGGAGAATAGGCACCTTGCCGAAAGGCGAGTATTGCTTTGCTTCATCAGAGCGAGGTTGTGCCAGAATAAACTCAAAATCCTGAGAGAGTTCTTCCATCATCCACAAGACGCGAAGCGCACGGTTCGCATATGTCCCAATGACCTTATACATGAAAAATCCTCCAAAACGTGTTGCTGCTAGTTTATTGGCAATATGAGCGATGGCAAGGCGACGGAGAGCATTCTGATCAAAGGTTGCATGAGATAGCTTGTTTGGCTGCCTAAACCGCCTAGCTTTGCACGTAGCTCCTGATTTCAGGGTATTGATCTGCCGCTTTTGGGCTTATACTCTACGGCGGTAATTGCTTGCGGCAAAGGCGCTATTTTTAGCGATTGACCGATTGAGCTCTATCTGGAAATCGATCAACACAGGCAAAGAGTGAATAACATGGCGAATGTGTTGATGCGCGTTTGGGGCCTCTCTTTTCTGTTGTTTTGTATTGTGCTGCCGTTAAAGGCGATGGCGGACGTTGCTGCATGGATTGCCATCGATGCGAGAAATGGCAAGGTATTACAAGAGCACAATGCGTTTGACCGTTGGTATCCCGCGTCTCTCACAAAGATGATGACTGGCTATATCGCTTTTAGCTATCTCGCGAGTGGTAAGATTGCCCCGCAGGATACTCTTGTTATCTCCAAGGCTGCGCTGGCTATGCCCCCCAGCAAGATGGGTTTTAAAGTTGGCACCCAAGTGACGCTAGACAACGCGCTAGCGATGATCATGGTGAAATCGGCTAATGATATTGCCTTTGCAATGGGGGAGCGTATTGGCGGATCTGCAGGAGAATTCGCAGTATTGATGAATGCCTATGCCAAAGAGCTGGGGATGCGCCACACACACTTTGTCAATCCGCATGGTTTACCTGATAGCGCGCAGGTGACAACAGCTCGTGATATGGCTGTGCTTGCACAAAGATTGTGGAACGACTTTCCGCAGTACCGTGGTTATATGCGCCAGGCTGGCATCAGATTTGGTCGACGGACAATGCCCTCGGGAAACAAGGATTACCTGTTGCGCACCGAAGGGGCGAGCGGGATAAAAACGGGTTATATCTGTGACTCTGGCTACAACGTGGCCGCAGCAGCGACGCGCGGCGATAGGACAATTATTGCGGTTGTGCTCGGCGCCGGATCGACCTTGGAGCGGGCTGCATTTACCAGCAAGCTGATGGATAGCAGTTTTAAAAAAACGTCTGGTCCGAACCTCAGACAGTTTGCGGAAAAGGGCCGAAAGGCACCGCCTGAAAAGGGCTATTGCAAGCGCAATAGCAAGTCCAATGCGCAGCAGCTGGTCAACCGCTTTGGTAGTAAGCGGCAGAATGCCAGCATGTTGGCCTACTCTAAGAGCCGGAGCCCTGCAGCGGACGGGGTAAACATATATTATACAAAGGAAGGCTCCAAAAAAATTAAAACAAACTGGGGCAAGGTTTATGAAGAAATTTTAGGACCTAAGCTGCGCAGTTATGAGCCGCTTGTTGTACGTGCAGGAGCGGGGCGTTCTGTGGGGCAAATTCGGGATTTTCTTGGTCTGGATGGGCGCGTCCCCACGCCTCACAGAAAACCCAGTGGTGTTGTTGAGCGGGCAAGCGTGGTTGATCGGCATCAGCGGAAAGATCCGTTTGCACTTGCGGCAAATCAGAATAACCCAAGCGGTTTGCGCCCGTTAGCAGGGAACGGCTCAGGTAGTTTGATGCCATTAGGGCGTGCGCAAGCGGGGCACACAAGAAACAATAGCGGAAAACAGTTGTTTGGTGCGCCGGGTGGCCTCTTTGCCTCGCCAGAGTGATGAGTTAGGATGCGCGCTCTTGTAATTGCTTAGCGACGCCACGATGACTTCAGAAAACAAAAGCACACCGCCACCGCCAATTCCGCTCAATGTCATCACAGGGTTTTTAGGGGCTGGCAAAACCACGCTGCTTAATCGGCTTTTGAAAGAGCCAGAGATGGCGGATACGGCTGTTATCATCAATGAGTTTGGCGAGATTGGCTTGGATCACCTGCTTGTTGACGAGATTGAAGATGGCATCATCGAGTTGTCCTCTGGTTGTCTGTGTTGCACCATTCGCGGTGATCTGGTTTCAACGCTGGAGAATTTGTTGCGGCGGCTGGACAATAATCGCCTTGATAAATTGCAGCGGGTGGTGATCGAGACGACCGGTCTTGCAGATCCTGCCCCTGTGCTGCACTCGGTAATGCTGCATCCTTATCTGGTGCTTCGTTATCGGTTGGATGGCGTGATCACTCTGGTGGATGCGGTGAATGGCCTTGATACAATTCGCCACTACGAAGAGGCCGTGAAGCAGGTTGCTGTGGCAGATCGGATCTTGCTAACGAAAACAGATCTGGTGGACGGTGATGAGCATGCCGAGGGCCAAGCGGCGCTTTTGCAAGAGCTGAAAAGACTGAACCCGGGGGCTGAAGTCTTTGACAATTGGCGGGTTAAGCCACTGTCCGAAGCGCTGGTTCATTGTGGACTTTACAACCCGAAAACCAAAATTCCTGATGTGGCGCGATGGCTGAAGGAAGAAGAGTTTCACGGGGATCATAGCCACCATCATCACGACCATTCGCATGGGCATTCCCATAACCATCATGGTGCTGAAAGCGAAAAAGCGCATACGCATCACGCAAGCAGCCATGGTGCGCATACACATGGGCACCATCACCATGATCATGCCCACGATGTAAACCGGCATAGTGCAGATATTCGGGCGTTTACGCTGACCCATGATAAGCCTATCGGGGCGGGGGTGCTTGAGATGTTTATTGATCTTCTGCGTTCAGGGCATGGGCCGAAACTTTTACGGGTGAAGGGTATTATTAATGTGGCTGAACATCCTGATGAGCCACTTGTTATTCATGGCGTGCAACATGTCTTCCATCCACCTGCGAAGCTGGCAGAATGGCCAGATGACGACCGCAGATCAAAGCTGGTTTTCATTGTGAAGGATTTGCCAGAGGGATTTGTGCGGCGCATGTTTGGAGCGTTTACAGGCGGGATAGCGCCAGACACGCCAGATAAAGATGCGCTTGCAGTTAATCCGCTATCTGTTCCCGGATTTGGGGGCGGTTTCAAGCCAAGATAGGCTTGAAACTTTGAGCTAAAAAGTATAAGCCCGCGGCGATTTCGCTGCGGGCTTTTGCCGTCTATTTATCTTACCGAGTTGGCACGGGAGTATCGCCGCGATAATCGTAGAAGCCGCGGCCACTCTTCCGGCCAAGCCAGCCGGCCTCAACGTATTTCACCAGCAATGGGCAGGGGCGGTATTTGGTATCGGCCAAGCCTTCGTAGAGCACTTGCATAATGGACAGGCATGTATCAAGGCCAATGAAGTCAGCAAGTTGCAGCGGGCCCATTGGGTGATTTGCTCCAAGGCGCATGGCTGTATCGATGGACTCAACAGAGCCAACCCCTTCATAGAGGGTGTAAATGGCTTCGTTGATCATTGGCAGGAGAATACGGTTCACCATAAACGCCGGGAAATCTTCCGAAACCGCGTTGGTTTTGCCCAGCTTGTCCGTGAACTGCTTGCATGAGGTGAAGGTATCGTCGTCCGTCGCAATACCACGGACCAACTCAACCAGCTCCATCACGGGTACAGGGTTCATGAAGTGAACCCCAATGAACTTTTCTGGGCGGTCTGTGGCCGCAGCAAGGCGAGTGATAGAAATGGATGAGGTGTTGGTCCCCAGAATTGCCTCTGGTTTCATCACCGGACAAACGGCATTATAAACCTTGCGTTTAATCTGCTCGTTTTCACTGACCGCCTCAATAACAAGATCGGCATCAGCTAGGGCCTGCAGATCCTCTGTCATGGTGATGAGATTAATTGCTGCATCACGTTCTGAGGCGTTTATCGTTCCTTTGGCGACTTGGCGGGCCATGTTGCCCTTGATTGCCTCTATGCCGTTTTCAAGGGCCTCAGCCGAGATGTCCTGCACAACGACATCAAGACCTGCCAAAGCGCAAACATGGGCAATGCCATTGCCCATCTGTCCCGCGCCGATTACGCCTACTTTTTTAATTTCTATTGCCATTTTTGAACCCGGGTTGTTTGGCTCGGCTTTGTTAGGGCCTGTCGCCCCGCTCTAAATCTCATAGCGCCCAAGATTGCAAGAGAATAAGAAAACAGCAAGGCCTCGAGCATTTTTTTCGCTCGAGGCCTCTAACTGAATTATTTTAGACGCTTAGATCTGGTTTTGGAGTTCCGGCAAGACATCAAAGAGATCTGCCACAAGCCCATAATCCGCCACTTGGAAAATAGGGGCCTCTTCATCCTTGTTGATTGCAACAATGATTTTGGAATCCTTCATGCCTGCAAGGTGTTGGATAGCACCGGAGATCCCGCAGGCGATGTAAAGCTCTGGGGCGACGACTTTGCCTGTCTGGCCAACCTGCCAATCGTTTGGTGCGTAACCGGCATCAACAGCGGCGCGGGAGGCGCCAATTGCCGCACCTAGCTTGTCAGCCACCGGAGTGATGACTTCTTCAAATTTTTCTTGGGAGCCAAGGGCGCGGCCACCGGAAATGATGATGCGCGCTGAGGAGAGCTCAGGGCGATCCGATGCGGCAATTTCCTCACCAACGAAGGCTGAAAGCGCAACACCTGTGGCGGCATCAATGCTCTCGACCGCGGCAGAACCACTATTTTCTGCGGCTGCGAAGGTAGAGGTGCGAATAGTAAGAACTTTTTTCGCGTCTGTGGCCTGTACAGTTTGTATTGCGTTGCCGGCATATATCGGGCGCTCGAAGGTGTCAGATGAGATCACTTTAATGACCTCCGAGACCTGCATCACGTCCAGCTTTGCGGCCACGCGCGGCAGGATGTTTTTGCCGTTGGTTGTGGCTGGGGCAACAATGGCGTCGTAATTATCGGAGAGCTTGAGAATAAGCGCTGCGGCTGGCTCGGCGAGGGAGTGCTCCAGAGCTTCATCCTCGGCAAGTAGAACCTTTTGGACGCCTGCAAGTGTGGCTGCCTGATCTGCAACAGCAGCGACGCCTTTGCCAATAACCAAAATATCCACAGGAGCGCCAAGCTCGCTTGCTGCTGTTAGCGCTTTTGCGGTTGCTTCGTTTAGCTGGCCACCTGCGTGTTCTGCCAAAAGAAGTGTTGTCATGGGTGATACCTCTCTTGTCGTATGCGGTTAAAGGACGCCAGCTTCGTTTTTGAGCTTTTCGACAAGCTCGCCAACAGAGGCAACTTTAACACCGGCTTTGCGCGCTTCTGGCTCAGCGGTTTTCAGGGTTTTCAGGCGCGGGGTTAGATCAACGCCGTAGTCTTTTGCGGTTTTCTCAGCGATTGGCTTCTTCTTTGCCTTCATGATGTTCGGCAGTGAAGAGAAGCGCGGCTCGTTGAGGCGCAGATCAGTGGTGATGATGGCAGGCATTTGCAGCTTTACAGTTTGCAAGCCGCCATCAATTTCACGGGTGACATCCACTGTGCCATCTTCCAGCGAGACGCTGGAGGCGAATGTGCCTTGCGACCAATCAAGCAGAGCTGCCAGCATCTGGCCGGTTTGGTTGCTATCATCATCAATCGCCTGCTTGCCAAGGATAACGAGGCCGGGCTCTTCTTCGGCAACCACGCCCTTTAGCAGTTTGGCGACAGCTAGCGGCTCAACGGTTTCATCGCTTTGGATGAGAATACCGCGATCTGCACCCATGGCAAGGCCGCTGCGGATGGTTTCGGTTGCCTGCTTCGGGCCGATGGATACGACAATGACCTCGTCTGCCTTGCCAGCTTCTTTGAGGCGCAGGGCTTCTTCAACTGCGATCTCATCAAACGGGTTCATGGACATTTTGACGTTTGCGAGCTCGACGCCGGACTGATCGGCCTTAACGCGAACCTTAACGTTGTAATCAACCACCCGTTTTACGGGCACCAGAATTTTCATCATTATCCTCCACCGGATCGTGGCCATTTGCTGCACAGCATCATTCGTGCTGCGCTGCAATGCAGACTATGCCAATTTGGAATGCTTGCAACATTGCCTTTGAGGGTGGACGGTAATGACGAGTGGGGAAGCTGTCAACGATGGCCCTAGGGAAACTATCCCTAAGTTTCAACCATTGTATAAGGGCTTAGGCCATGTGGGCAGGAGGTTAATTCCAATGGTATTGAAGGGGGTGGTAATAAAAACTCACCTAGGCCAGATGATTGGAAGCAAGAGGCTACTTTTATTGGTTTGTTGCGTTTTGGGCAGGCATGCCGGTGCACTTCGCACTTGTGTATAACTTGAAATGGTCGCTCAACGATTAGCGCCGGGCACCCAGAGGACGTCGCCGCTTTCTCTGGCGTTTGCGTAGCGCGAGGCGACAAAAAGCAAATCTGATAAGCGGTTAAGGTATTTTATAGCTTCTGGCGAAATAGCCTCCTGTGCTGCTGCGGCGGTCGCGAGACGTTCTGCGCGGCGGCAAACTGTGCGGGCTTGGTGCAGGTGGGCCGCTTGGGGGCAGCCGCCTGGCAGCACGAATGATTTTAACGGCGATAACTCACTGTTCATCTGGTCAATAGCGTTTTCGAGTGCGTCGATTTGCGCAGCTGTGATGCGCAGGGGCTCATAGCCAAGGTCTTCATCGGTGTGTGGAGTGGCAAGATCTGCACCCAGATCAAACAGATCATTTTGAATGCGCCCGAGCAGTTCGTTCAGCACCGGCATTTCATCGCAATGGAGGCGAACTATGCCTAGAACCGCGTTGGTTTCATCAACGCTGCCATAAGCTTCTATGCGCAGATCGTGCTTTACGCGGCGCTCGCCATTACCTAGCGCGGTGGTGCCATCATCACCAGTGCGGGTGTAGATCTTGTTGAGAGTGACCACATGAGCCTCTTTGGGTTTATAAGGTTAACCTAGCCACGGGCAAGCCATGCGCCGACAATGAGTAACAAAACAGCGCAGAATTGGAACAACACGCGCAGGCGCATCAGCTTTTGCGAGCGATTGGCACTGCCGCCGCGCATCATATTCCACAGGCCGAGAAAGAGCACTACCGCGACAGCGAGTAGCGAGAGCGGGATTAGCACAGAGAAAAGACTGTCCATGAATTCTCCAAGGTGAGACTAAGTGTTAAGAACAATGATAGCGCCGTTTAACAGGGCGGCGAAACTGATCCAAAGGATGTAAGGGCAAAAGAGCAGGGCAGCGAGTGGCCTAGCCTTGTGTGCTTTGATCACAAAAACAAGAGCAAGCAGGATCATTGCCAGCAAAACAGCCATTGCGAAGAGGGGATTATGAGCCCCGAAAAAGGTGAAGGACCATGCAGCATTGAGGAGCAGCTGGGCCACCGCGAGCAGTTGCAGGGCTAGTTTTTGCTTTGTCGATTGGGGAGAAGGTGCGCTTGTTGGCAGTTCTGTCGCAAGCCAAGTGGCGAGGGCAAAGAGGGCATAGAGCGCCGTCCAAACAGGTGCAAAAATCCAGTTTGGCGGGCTGAATACCGGCTTTTCCAATGCGGCGTACCACGTGGTGATTTCCGGCTTGGTTACGATTGCGCCATATGTGGCCACTGCGTAGCAAAGCAGGCCCCAGCCGATCAAACGAGACCAGACATGCCTGCTTTTCCAGCGCTGGTGAGGTTTGTTGGCTTTTGGGGCATTCATGGGTGGCCTCCTACCGTTCTTCCGAATTTGCAGCGCGGCGCAAAAAGGCATCTAGGGCATTGGTTGAAAGGACGCGGCGCAGCACTGCCATAAGCTTGGTGGGGAAGGTGACACGGTATCGGGCGCGAGCCCGCGGCGCCTCAATTGCATGGATGAGCTTATCGGTGACGGCTGAAGGGGGGAGTTTAAAGCGGGTGGCGCCGCCTTTGCCCAGCAAAGCAAGGCGGCGGCGGTAGTTTTCTTTAAAGGCCGAGGCATCACGGCCTTTTTCGCCAATTTCCGCGTAAAAAGCTGCGATGGCGTTTTTGGAAAACTCTGTAGCAATCGGGCCCGGCTCTATAAGGCTTACCTGAATGCCACTGGTGTGCAGCTCAAGGCGCAGGGTGTCTGTATAACCCTCTAGCGCAAATTTGGTGGCATTGTATGCACCGCGAAAATCCATTGCGACAAGGCCAAGGACGGAAGAGCACTGCACGATACGGCCATGACCTTGCGGGCGCATTATGGCGATGGCTTGGCGGGTTAATTCATGCCAGCCAAAAAAGTTGGCTTCAAACTGGCGGCGCAGGGCCTCTGTCGGGATGTCTTCAATAGCGCCGGGCAGGCCGTAAGCGCCATTGTTAAACAGGGCGTCAAGCCGACCGCCGGTAAGCTCCAGTGTTTGGGCGAGTGCCTTAGTGATACTCTCTTCGCTTTGGTAATCTAATTGGACCGCATTGAGGCCCTCATTTTTTAGGCGCTCGACATCTTCGGCTTTGCGAGCGGCAGCGACAACGCACCAGCCGCGTTTTTGCAAGGTGTGGGCGGCGTCATAGCCAATGCCGGTGGAGCAGCCGGTGATTAGAATTGCGCGTTGGGCGGAATTATCGGTCATGCGGAATGAAAAGCCTCGGTGCCAAAGGGAACTAAACGGTTAAATTGGATTGCCGAGCAGGAGCTTGGGGCTATCGCCCTTGGTTGCTGCGGCTTCACCAATCAGGGCTTTTTTCAAGAAGGGCAATCGCTCGACAACGCCTAGGCCAAAATCGCGGGCAAAGCGAACCGGGTCAATATCATTGGAAAACAGCCGGTTTAGCACATCAGTTGTTACGCCCATTTGCCATGTGTCGAAGCGGCGCCAGCTTTGATAGCGTTCCAGAATGTGTTCGGCGCCGATATCCAGCCCCAAGCGGTGTGCGTCTACAAGCACTTCGGCGAGCGCAGCAACATCCTTGAACCCGTAGTTTAATCCTTGTCCGGCGATTGGATGAATGCCGTGGGCCGAATCGCCTGCCAGCGCAAAGCGTGGCTTGATGAATGCGCGGGCGAGCGTGAGGTTTAGCGGGAAAGCGTGGCGCGGGCCATCGAGCGAGAGCGGGCCAAGATGCTTACCAAAGCGGCGCTCCAGTTCGATTTCGAATGTGAAGTCATCGGTTTTTACAAGCCGGTCAGCATCGCTGGTTTTCTCGGTCCAGACGATTGAAGAGCGGTTGCCTTTTAGCGGCAGAATTGCAAATGGACCGGATGGCAGGAAGTGTTCTTCAGCGCGACCATGGTGCGGGCTCTCGTGCGCAACTGTTGTCACTATGCCTGACTGGTTATAGCGCCAGCGATTACAATGAATTCCTGCTAGATCACGCAGTTTCGAGCGCACTCCATCTGCCGCAACCAGCAAGCGAGCTGTTAGGTTTTTGCCGCTGGCAAGGGTGATGTCTGTCCGCTCCGGATGCGTGGTGAAATCTGCCAGTGTGTCTGGTGCGAAAATCTGCACATCTGCCGCCTCGCAAGCATCATAGAGCGCGCCGACCATGTGGTTGTTTTGCACCATATGGGCGAAGGGTTCGCCGTCTTTCACCTCTCCTGAGAATGTCAGGAATATGGGGCGTACGCTGTCGTTAAGCTTGCTATCGGTGACAATCATTTCGGTGATTGGCTGGGCATCGCCTTCCAGTAGGTGCCAGATGCCCAGTTGATCGAGCATGCGGCAGGCACCGGCGGCAATTGCTGATGAGCGGGGATCATTTTTGATTGCGTCACGTGGGCGCAGGTCTACCAGTGCGACTTTCATATCCGGTTCGGACTGTTTCAACGCTAAAGCGAGCGAAAGACCAACATATCCGCCGCCGCCGATAACCACATCGAAAAACTGCGAGGCTGTGGTGTGGTTATCTTTGCTCATGAAAAAATCCTTTTGTCCTGAAGGCTAACCATTTGGCCCGTTGACTTGATGTTATGGCGCGCCTTAACTCGTGCCCGCTACGTATAACACTCAAGCTATGGAATTGTCGCCCATGACAAGCGCTGTGGACAGCCTTTTACAAACACTTGGTTTGGAAAACCTAGAGCACAACCTGTTTCGCGGCAACAGCCCCAAGGCGGGTTGGCAGCGGGTGTTTGGCGGGCAGGTAATTGGGCAGGCGCTGGTTGCTGCATATCGTACAGTGCCGGAAGAGCGCAGCGTGCATTCCCTGCATGGTTACTTTCTGCGAGGAGGCGATCCATCTACACCGATTATCTATGAAGTAGATCGCATTCGCGATGGTGGCAGTTTTACAACGCGTCGCGTGGTCGCTATTCAGCATGGACAGGCGATTTTCTCCATGTCGGCTTCGTTCCAAGTGCAGGAAGGTGGATTAAGCCATCAGGCAAGCATGCCAGATGTGCCCATGCCTGAAGATCTGCCGGGTGAGGAGGAGCTGAAGGAACGCTACCTCGCCCACGCGCCAGAACCTGTGCGTAAGTATTTTGAGCGGCGGCGCCCCATTGAACTGCGCCCTGTTGAACTGCAGCGATACTTCACAACGGACAAAAAGCCACCAACGCAGTATGTATGGGTACGGGCAACAGCGCCTTTGCCGGAGGAAGCGCGCATTCATGAATGTGTGTTGGCTTATGCCTCGGATATGACCCTGCTGGACACAGCACTGCATGTGCATGGCATGTCGGTGTTTAACCCCAAAGTACAGGTTGCCAGCCTTGATCATGCAATGTGGTTCCACCAGCCGTTTAAAGCAGATGAGTGGCTGCTCTACGCACAAGATGCACCGGCGAGCGGCGGCGGACGCGCCTTTACCCGAGGCAGCCTATTCACCCGTGAAGGCCAGCTGGTGGCCTCCACTAGTCAGGAAGGGTTGATGCGGCTTAGGCAGGAAAAAAGCGAAAACTAGAGCTATTCCTGCGCTTTTATCGCAGCTTTTATGAGGGCAAGCGCTTCGGGGGCTGCCCAATTGGCCGGACCATACATGGTGCCAATTTCGCAACCATCCTTGCCGATTAGGACAGTGGCGGGCAAACCGCGGGCTCTCGCCTTGGCGCGAAGATCACGGAAAACCTGCATGGTGTTATCATTGTAAAGCGCGAGATGCTTGACGTCGATTTCTTTTAGGAAGGCTGCGGGTTTTTCTTGAGGGTCACCGCGATCCACATTAACCGCGAGGACATGGAAGGCGTCGCCGCCAAGCTTGTGTTGGAGTTTGTCCAGATCCGGCATTTCTTTGCGGCACGGCGCGCACCACGTGGCCCAGAGGTTGAGCAGGGTAGTTTTACCCATTAGCGCCTCTGGGGTGGCTGACTTTCCTTCTGCGGTTTTAAAGCTCAGATCTGCCATATTGAGGTTTTGCTGAGCAGGTAAGAGGGCGGCCACCTCTCCAGTGGCGAGCGGTTTTATCGCTTCAGCTGCATTATGGGACGCTGTACAGGACGGTGCTGAGTTGAGAGAACCTTGCCAATTCAGCAGAAAAACTGAAGCAGCTAAAGCGCCGATAACGCCAAATCCGGCAATAAAGCCTTTCCTGCGCTTTGAGTTTCCGCTACTTGAAGTATTCAGCATAATATTTCCCTAACTCATAAGTGAGGCGCGTAATGAGCAACCGCATGTGGGGCGGCCGGTTTGCAGAAGGCCCTGATGCCATCATGGAAGAGATTAACGCTTCCATCGATTTTGACCAGAAGCTTTATAAGCAGGATATCACTGGTTCAAAAGCCCATGTGCGCATGCTTGCTGCCAATGGCATCGTCAGTGCGCAGGATGCCGAAACCATCGAGGGTGGTCTAGACAAAATTCTGGCCGAGATCGAGGCAGGCGAGTTCAAATTCTCGCGAGCGCTTGAAGATATTCATATGAATATCGAGGCGCGGCTGGCGGAGTTGATTGGCCCGGCGGCGGGGCGTTTGCATACAGCACGCTCGCGCAATGACCAAGTGGCGACAGACTTCCGCCTTTGGGTGCGCGAGAGCGTTGACAATCTTATCGTGCAGCTTGGCGAGTTGATGCAGGTGCTTAGCGCCAAAGCGGAGACCCATGCGGCGGATGTGATGCCCGGCTTTACGCATTTGCAATCAGCCCAGCCGGTAACATTTGGCCACCATATGCTGGCCTATGTGGAGATGTTCGCGCGCGATCGCTCGCGACTGAAAGATGCGCGTGCGCGGATGAATGAATGCCCACTGGGCAGTGCGGCTCTTGCTGGCACCTCCTTCCCGATTGATCGCGAGATGACGGCCAAGGCATTGGGGTTTGATCGGCCAATGGCGAACTCGCTGGATGGTGTTTCTGACCGCGATTTTGTGCTTGAAGCACTATCGGATGCGTCAATTTGCGCTATGCACCTTTCTCGTTTAGCTGAGGAAATTGTTATCTGGTGCTCGGCACAGTTCAATTTCGTCAAGCTCTCGGACAAGTTTTCTACTGGCTCCTCCATTATGCCGCAGAAGAAAAATCCGGATGCTGCGGAACTGATTCGTGCGAAGACCGGGCGTATTTACGGCGCTCTTAATGCACTTTTGGTGATGATGAAGGGTTTGCCGCTTACTTACTCCAAAGATATGCAGGAAGATAAAGAGCAGGCTTTTGATGCCTTGCCGAACCTGTCATTGGCGTTGGCCGCGATGACTGGCATGGTGCGGGATCTGGAGCCGAACACCAAGGTGCTGAAAAAAGCAGCTGGTTGTGGTTATGCGACCGCGACTGATCTTGCTGACTGGTGCGTGCGTGTGTTGGGCATGCCGTTCCGCGATGCCCACCACGTGACTGGTTCTCTTGTTAAGCTGGCAGTTGAGAGGAACGTGGAGCTGCACCGGCTTTCCCTTGCAGATATGCAGAGTGTGGAGCCGCAGATCACTGTTGATGTCTACAATGTGCTGTCTGTCGATAAATCCGTGCGCAGCCGCGTGAGTTATGGCGGTACTTCGCCGGTGAATGTACGCAAGCAATCGCGCCGCTGGTTGCGGCAGCTGGAAAAAGAGCAGGCTTAGCTTGCGCTTTTTTTCTGGTTGAGCCCACAGGTGCCTTGCGAGAGGGCTGTGGGCTGTGCCACTTTGACGACACTTATTGGCTTGCTGCTTTGCTGCGCAAACATCGGGATATTTGTTAGATATGGGCGTTTACCAAGCTGTAACGGGAAAACGGTTTTTGACACCTGCTTTGGTGCTCGGCGTGGTGCTGATGCTGGCCGCTTGCGGGCGAAAAGGTGCATTGCAATATGAACCATCACCGCTTGCGGCGCCGGAGCAGTTGCAGGAGCAACCCTTGCCAGAAGCTGAGGATGAGCAGCTGCAAGAGGCGTTGCCGGACAGCGAAGAGGTGAACAAGGATATCGCAGGTAAAAGCAAGCCCGCGAAATCTTCCTTCCCGCTTGATTTCCTTATCTAGCGCGCAAAGCGACACAAAAACAAACAGACCTGCACCTATAAAAACGCAGGCTGCCAGAGGGTTTTTATCTTGCACCATTTTTCCTATCAAAATGGCCAGCTTCATGCTGAAGATGTGGCTTTGAATGAAGTTGCCGCAGCCGTTGGAACGCCGTTTTACTGCTATTCCCGCGCTACGTTCGAGCGCCACTACACCGTGCTCAACGATGCATTTAGCCAGATTGACCACCTGATCTGCTACGCCATGAAGGCAAACTCAAATCAGGCGATCTTACGCGTGCTGGCACGGCTTGGCGCTGGCATGGATGTTGTGAGCGAGGGTGAATTACGCCGGGCGCTTAAAGCGGGTGTTCCCGCTGAAAAAGTAGTGTTTTCTGGCGTTGGTAAAAAGCGCAGTGAGATGCGCTATGCGTTGGAAGCTGGTATTCTTTGTTTCAATGTGGAATCCGAGCCAGAGCTTGCGCGTCTTTCGCAGGTTGCGCAAGAGCTTGGTAAAGTGGCGCCGGTATCGCTGCGCATCAACCCGGATGTTGATGCCAAGACCCATGCCAAAATCTCGACAGGCAAGGCGGAAAACAAGTTTGGTATTCCGTGGCAGCGGGCACGCGAAGTATATGCCCGTGCGGCGGAGTTGCCTGCGCTGAAAGTCACCGGCATTGATATGCATATTGGTTCGCAGATCACCGAGCTGGAGCCTTTTGACAGCGCGTTTTGCCGCCTTGGTGAGTTGGTTGAGCAATTGCAAAGCGACGGCCACGAAATCTCCCACGTGGATGTTGGTGGCGGCCTTGGTATTCCTTATGGGGGTGGCATTGAAGCGCCATCGCCGGAGGCATACGCCGAAGTGGTTCGCAAGCACGTGAGCAAGCTCGGCTGCAAGGTTATTTTTGAGCCGGGCCGGATTATTGCCGGTAATGCGGGCATTCTGGTTACCGAGACGATCTTTGTAAAAGAAGGTGAGGCAAAGAATTTCGTTATCGTTGATGCGGCGATGAACGATCTTATTCGCCCAACGCTTTACGAAGCGCATCACGATATCGGTGTTGTTGAAGAAGCCAAGCTGAGCGGTGAGAGCTTTACCGCCGATGTGGTGGGACAGGTTTGCGAGACCGGTGACTACCTTGCCAAGGACCGGGTGATGCCGAAAGTGGATGAAGGCGACTTGTTGGTTGTCTATTCTGCCGGGGCATATGGCGCAACGCAATCTGGCACTTATAACACGCGCTTGCTGGTACCTGAGGTGCTGGTAGATGGTGAGAATTTTGCCATTATCCGCCAGCGACCAGACTATGATGCACTGATTGGTATGGACACCGTGCCGAACTGGGTGGAAGGCGACTAAGGCTTTAGCCAAGCTGCTTAGGAATTTGCAAGGTTGTTGCCATAGGATTCTCGCTCTAGATTTTGCATTAAAGCAATGTGGAGCGTTTCTTTGGTACAGCGGTGGTTTTCCAAGCTAATGAAGATAACGGGCGTGCAGCGGGGGAGAGGAAACTCCGCTGCAGGCTCGGCAGATGGTGGCTTGGTTGATAAGGCTGTGCCGGTTTCGCGCTATTTTACCAAAGGGCTTCGCGGAGCTATTGCCCGCAAGATTTTCGTGGCGCGGCTGATTTCTTTCCTTGAAGAATTTGTCTGCGAGTCTGTTCCATTATTGGTGTTGATTTGCGCCTATGCTGGCAGCGCTCTGCTGGGCGTTTGGGCTTTGCTGCCCTTCTGGCTATCTATAGTCCTGCTTGTTTTGGTTGGGCTGGCCGGTATCTGGTCTGCGTTGCCGCTGTTGTCGCTGCGGTTTCCAAGTTATGGCGCAGGTATGGCGCGGATGGAGGCAGCCTCCGGGCTTTCACATCGACCATTGTTGGCGCTGGAAGACCAGCTTGATGCACGCGTTCTGGACCCCACTGCGGCGAAGCTCTGGCAATTGCATCAGGAAAGAGTGCGCCGCAAACTAGCGTCACTAAGAATTGGCGGATTAAAACTTGATCTGCATCGCCGTGATCCCTACGCGTTGCGTACGCTTGCAGTGATGCTGCTGGCGGTTGGTTTGGTGGCCGCCCCCGGTGGTTCTTGGCTGCCAAATACGCCTCAAGGTTCTGCTACTCCGATGCGGCTGGATGCTTGGGTTACACCGCCCGCCTATACGGGGTTGGCGCCGATTTACCTCAGCGGGGATGCGGCACAATTGCGAGGGGTTCGCGGTAAGATTACGGTGCCGGAGGGAAGCGAGCTTGTTGTGCAGGTTCGTGCGGATAGGCGAACGGAGTTGCACAGCCGTGTTTCGGGAGACGATTGGCGAGAGCATGAGACGCAAAATACTGCTGGAGATCTCGAGCAGAACTGGAAACTAGATCTGCATGAATCGATAGAAGTGCGTGTTGACGCGAGACGCGACAAGCACATCTGGGTTTTTGATGTGGAACAAGATCGTGCTCCGCTGATTACTTTGCTTGAAGAGCCTGAGGCTCAGCTCTCCGGGAGCTGGGAGCTGCGCTATCATGTGAAAGATGATTTTGGTGTCGTCTCTGCTCACGCAATGACCAAGTTGCACAGGCCGCAGAACGAGGGAGCTGTTGCCCTTGTGGAGGCGCCGCGCTTTGCTTTGCCATTGCCTGCTAGCGACAAACGCGTAGGCGAGGCGAAAACCTTGCAAGACCTTTCTGCGCATCCGTTCGCAGGAGAGGCCGTGGATCTGGTGCTTTCTGCGCAAGATCAGCAGGGGCAGATAGGTGTTTCCAAGGTTGCAACCGTGCGCTTGCCTACCCGCCAATTTGCCAACCCAATTGCTCGCGCCGTTGTTGAGCAGCGTCGCTATTTGGCGCTGGATGCGAGACGACATGTGGAGGTGGTGCACGGGATGGATGCACTGCTAACCGGTGCTGCACGCTTCTTCGATAATGCAGGGCATTATCTGGCATTTCGTTACACCTATCGAAAGCTTGCACGGGCGCGAAGCCCCGAGGAATTGCGCGCGCAACTGGATAGTATGTGGCAGTTGGCATTGCTGCTGGATGGCGGGGCGGTTGCCAATGCGCAAGAGGCGGTTCGCGCTGCGCAAAAGGCCCTGCAAAAAGCACTGGAAAATGGCGCGTCCAACGAGGAGATTGCCGAGCTTATGGACGAACTGCGCGCTGCGATGGATGAGTATATGCAGGCATTGGCGCAGCAGTTGCACGAACAGGGGCAGGCGAGCCCGCCGATGGCAGCTGATGCGATGAACAGCATGAGCTCTGAAGAATTGGATGCCATGATGGAGCGGATGGAAGCTCTAGCACAAATGGGCAACCACGAGGCTGCGCGGGAGCTTTTGGCGCAAATGCAAAAAATGCTGGATAATATGCCAAGTCAAAGCGCTTCGGCGGCAAATCAACAGCAGCAGGAAATGATGCGAGCGTTGAACGAGCTCAGTGATGTTATTCAAGAGCAGCAAAACTTGATGGAACGCACCTTCCCCCATGATGAAGGGGGGGAGCGGGATTTTACCTTGCCTGACTGGTTGAAAAACAATCAACAGCCTCCCAGCGCTGACAATGAGCAGAGGGCTCCTACTGATGAAGAGGCAAACGAGCTCTCGGAATTGCAACAGGAACAGGATGAGTTGGCGACTACCCTGCAAGAGCTGTTGGAGAATATGGCCCGCCTGGGAGCGCCTGAAAACGAGCAGTTGCAGGGAGCTCAAGAACATATGGAAGGCGCGGAGGAAGCTCTTGGCCAAGAGCGTGCTGGCATGGCCCTGAACCAGCAGGGGCGGGCGCTACAAAGCCTTCAACAAGGGGCGCAGCAGCTGATGGAGCAAATGGCCCAGCAAGGAAATGGAATGGGTGTTTCGCGCAATTCACAGCTGAGCCGTGACCCTCTTGGGCGGGTGCGGCGCAACTTGGGCCCCGAGTTTGGCGATGAAGTGCGTGTTCCAGACGAGATTGATGTGCAGGCCGCCCGACGCATTTTACAGGAGCTGCGCCGCCGCTTGTCTGAGCGTGAGCGGCCACGGTTAGAGCTGGAGTATTTGGAGAGATTGCTGGAAGGGCGTCCTTAAGCAAATGTCGCGTTGCTTTTGCGCAATGTAAAACGCTGGTCGTGCTTTGCTCTAGCCGTTTGAGGCTGCATAGATGCGAGGCTCTAAGGCAGAGCGGACAGCACTGCGTATATCATGTAGCGAAAACGGCTTGGATACCACGTCAATTATGCTGGCACGCAACTCTTCGCAGCCTTCGCGCAGATCTGCGTATCCTGTCATCAACAGGATTGGCAGGCCAGGAAAGTGGCTGCTTGTATGGCGCGCAAGCTCGATGCCATCCATTTCCGGCATCATAATATCGGAGAGCAACAGGTCAAAGGCGCCCTGTTCGCTCTCCAATGTTTGTGCGGCCTCTGTGCCATCTTCTACAGCGGTAACTTGATGACCATCCAGCTCCAGCGCACGTTTTACAAATGCGCGGACGGCGTCATCATCCTCTGTGAGTAGCACTCGAGCCATTTAAATCCCCTAGGTGTCATCCCCTTCTTGCGGCACGTAGCCGATGAAGGGGAGTTGGCGCCACGCATGGCCCATATCCATGCCATAGCCCACTACAAATTTATCCGGACAATCAAAGCCGATATAGTCGGCATCGATTTCTGCAACGCGGTTCATCGGCTTGTCGAGCAGCGCTGCCACGCGGACAGACTTAGCACCTCGTGCGGCAATCATATTGCGGGCGAAAAGCAGCGTGCGGCCGGACTCGAGGATATCATCGACAAGAACCACATCGCGGCCTTCTACATCGCTTTCGATATCGCGCAGTACTTTGACTTCGCCAGAAGAGACCGTGCCACTTCCATAACTGGAAAGGTGTAAAAATTCCATTTCCGGCGCTACGCCGACTTTGTGGAGGGCGCGGGCCAAATCAGCGGCAAACATGAAGCTGCCTTTGAGAATGGCGACCACCAGCAGGTTGGTTGGTTTGTCCTTAGCGATTGCCTCAGCAACAGCATCAACGCGGGTGGAGATTTCTGCTTCGTTATAAAGCACGCGGATTTCCGGGGTTCCGGTCATCAGTTTTTCGCTCTTTTCTCTAGGCGCTTCGTAAAACGCAATTGAATGCTTGTGGCCATCTCGGACGGTTTGGCCAAGCGGGTTCTGAATCTTGTTTTCTGGCCAGATGTCAGCCGGGTTTGTAACGGCTGGGCTGTCCAAGCTGTTATCTCGCGGTTGTCCTGTCCGCGCATGCTTAGGCGAATGGGTGGAACTTCCACGGCGGCATCGCTAATATTCTCTATGGTTCCTTCAACCACCAAAAGAGTGCTTCCCTCTTCATACTCCCGGAAAGTTCTAATGGAATTAAAGACCAGACCACGGGTGTTTACAGAAATTCCAACCAATCTGTAAAGGCTGGCGAGCTCTGGGTAGCGTTTTACCAGCGTGTTTCTGTAGGTGTAGGTCCCAACACTCATAAAAACAGCGAGGGCAAAAAGTGCCATGCCAAAAGCGCGCGCAGGGTATTTGACGAGCCGAGAATTTTTCTTTTGGCTCGGGCGCGGCTTTTTAGGTTGTTCTGCAGGTTGCTGCGTTTGCTGCTCATTTGCTGGCTGTGGAGGCTCCTCAAAAGCTGGGAGGACTTCTCCAAAGCTGTTTTTCGTCGGCTCATTCTGTTTAGCCGGTTGTTTCTCAACTTCTTTTTTTGATGAGACAATTTGTCCATCTTCCAGATTCAGGCTTGCGGGCTCTTGTTCTTGCGGCGCTGTTATCTCGCGCAGGCTTTGTGGTGCTGGTTCATGCCAGACAGTTCCACACTTAGAGCACTTAAGCTTGCGACCTTGCGAGCCGAGCTTTTCCTCTGAGATTGCATAGGTGGTTTTGCAGTTGCTGCAGGTGATTTTCATGTGGTGCGCACCATGCCAAATTCGCAGATCATTAAGGCCTATCACTCTGCCCGCAGCTATGTGGAAAACGGGGATGCTTTGAACAAAGCATCAGTCGGCGTATTCTAGCCAAATCGAAAGGAAAAATGCAGCCCCCATGATTTTCTTGGGGTGGAAAACTTCATTGACTGTGAAACTCGTGTGCTTACGGCATAGAAAGACCAGAGTGCATAAAATTGAAATTAGCCTTAATTAATCCTTAATCCACTTGCTTCTAGCATGTGAAATAAGGTGCTACGAAAAGTTAGGGGCATCTGCGATTATTGGGGGCATGGTGTGATCCTGTTCGAAAATGTTGGTTTGCGATACGGCATGGGGCCGGAAGTCTTGCGGGATGTATCGTTTCGGATCGAACCGCAGTCCTTTCAGTTTCTCACTGGGCCCTCGGGCGCCGGTAAGACCAGCTTGTTGCGCCTGCTATTTATGAATCTGCGCCCAACACGGGGATTAATTTCGGTGTTTGGGAAGGATACCGCCGCGGTCTCAAAATCGCAGCTGCCAGCGATGCGGCGTAGAATTGGCGTTGTTTTTCAAGATTTTCGGTTGCTTGATCACTTAACGACCTACGAGAATGTCGCCCTGCCGCATCGTGTGGCTGGTAAATCCGAGGTAGATTATCGCGCTGATGTTATTGATCTGCTTAAATGGGTAGGTCTTGGTGATAAGATGCATGTGTTGCCGCCGGTGCTTTCTGGCGGTGAAAAGCAAAGAGCGGCCATTGCGCGGGCGTTGATAACTCGCCCTGAAGTGCTGTTGGCGGATGAGCCGACTGGTAACGTGGATCCTCCCTTGGCGCGTCGTTTGCTCCGCTTGTTTGTGGAGCTTAACCGGCTAGGGACCTCTGTTTTAATCGCAACACATGATGTGCATTTGCTGGAGCAGGTGGAGGCGCGTCGCTTCGAGCTGAATGAGGGGCGGTTGACGGTCTATGGTTAAGCAGAACAAGCGGCGAGAACCTGATTTGGGTGCTAAAAAGCGAGCCCTCCCACGGCCATTGCCCGGGCAGAAGCCTGTAAGAGGGCGTCCAGTAAAACGCGGTGGTAAGCCCCAAAGTCCCACTAAGAAGCCAAGGCCGGACAAACAGAAAAAGTCATCACCGATTGTTCCTTCGCAAGCGATTGCAGGCAGGGCGCTGACGCTTGTTGTGGCCATCATGAGTTTTTTGGCTTGCTTAACTGTTGGTTCTGTTTCTGTTGTGAATGATGCTGCGAATGACTGGACAAATGATCTCGTTCGCGAGGTAACGGTTCAGATTCGTCCCGCTGATGGCATTAATATGATGCAGGAGATCGAGAAAACTCTCGCGCTGGTTCAAGAGTTTTCCGGGGTTGGCGGCGCGCGGGCGCTCTCAAATGAGGAAACGGGCGATTTGCTGCAACCTTGGCTTGGGGCGGGCCTGAGTTTGGAAGAGTTGCCGATACCGCGTTTAATACTGGTTGAAATAAATGAGCCAGCGCTGTTCAACCTTGCTGAAATGAAGGAGCAAGTCGAGAAGGATATCCGAGCCGCGACGGTGGATGATCATCGTTTGTGGACACGGCAGCTTTCCGCCATGGCCAATGGTGTTGTGGTTGGTGGACTGGTCATCCTTGTTTTGGTGCTGTTTTCTATGGTGCTTTCTGTGGTGTTTGCCACAAGGGCGGCCATGTCCGGAAACAAAGATGTGGTTGAGGTTTTGCACTTCGTCGGTGCTGAAGACAGGTTTATCGCTGGTGAATTTCAAAGGCACTTTCTCGTGCTTGGGCTAAAAGGGGGTGTCATCGGCGGTGCTGTAGCTTGCCTTTGCTTCTTTGTCTTTGGTCTTTTGGGGGGCAGCGATGCGTTTGGCTTTGGTGGTGGTCAGCTACAAGCGTTGATTGGCCCGTTTTCCGTGGGCGCGCCTGGGTACTTTGGGGTCTTGGCGATTGTCTTTCTTGTGGCTGTGTTGACGGCTCTAACCAGTCGGTTGGCTGTTCATTCTCATCTTGCAGAAATCGACTAGGTGTATTTGCACTAGGCGATGCTGATTTTTACCAAGATTGCCATATAGCATGCATTGTACTCCTGCTTCTGATAAGGAAGCTTAGAGACGGTTAGCCTGAGGTGGCTTGGGTGGTTTTTGGGCAAGTGCATGGCAAATGAGTTTCCAAAGAACAAGAAGCAACGACACAGCATTCGTGCACGTATTGCAATTGTGTTTTTCGTAGCCTTTGCTGTTTTTTTTAGTGCGCTGTTGATCGATTTCTCGCTGTATCTGCGTGTGGTGACAAAAGGTGATGGTGACACCACTTCTAATGCCGATGGAATTGTTGTGTTGACCGGAGGGCGGGAGAGAATTCAGCATGCCTTGACAATGCTTGTGGCGGGGCAGGGCAAGAGGCTTCTGATTTCCGGTGTTCATCCGGCAACCGAGGTTGGCCAGCTGGCAAAACTCACGGCACATCGTCCTGAGTTGTTTTCTTGTTGCGTGGATTTGGACCGTGATGCCCTTGATACCGTCGGTAATGCGGTGTCTTCCGCGCGCTGGGCTAAAGAGCACGACTACAAAAGCTTGATTGTGGTAACCAGCGCCTATCATATGCCACGAGCCTTGATTGAATTTAAACGAAAATTGCCGTACATGGAGCTGGTGCCAAGCCCTGTTTACCACCATCGTTTGGAATTATCCCAATGGTTTCGTTCCTCTGAAATCGCGGGTGTTTTGCTAAATGAATATGGAAAGTACGTTCTGGCGCGCCTACGCATGTCTCTGGATGGAGCCATTGGCCCGTTAGGGTAGTGGTGCCGCATTGAGGCGGGCTTACTGCTGTCTATCGATGGGAAGCACAATGCTGCTGATACGTTCTGTACTGTTTAATATCTCCTTTTATCTCTACACCTTTTTGCTAATGCTGGTGATGATCCCGGTGTTTTTCCTGCCGCGTAAGCTTGGTATCAAAGCCGTACCGCTTTGGACGAAGGGTAATTTCTTTTTACTGAAGTATATTGGCGGCGTGAATAGCGAGGTTCTAAATGGGGATCGCATACCGCAGCAGGGCTGTATCATTGCTTCCAAGCACCAGTCAGCTTGGGAAACATTTGCCTTTATGCCTTGGCTCAATGACCCAACCTACATTCTGAAGGCAGAACTGCGAAAGGTGCCGTTTTTTGGCTGGTACCTGCGTAAGTTTGATCAGATTCCGGTAAATCGCGGCCGAAAAGGTGCTGCGATGCAGGAGATGACTTTAAAGGCAAAAGAAGCCATCGCCGATGGACGCCATATTATCATCTTTCCCGAAGGGACCCGGCGCCCCGCTGCGGAGGAGCCAAAGTACAAATATGGCATCACCCATTTGTACCTAAATTTGAACTGCCCTGTGGTCCCCATAGGTTTGAATTCTGGAGTGTATTGGCCGCGTCGGCGCTTCTTCCGCTTTCCAGGGACAATTACCGCGCAGGTAATGGAGCCTATCGAGCCGGGCCTCAGCGCAGAGGAGTTTAACAAAAGACTGCAAGCGGCGATTGAAGGCTCTTCGCAAGAACTCTTTGAAAAGGCGGCTAGAGAGACCCCTGACAATATCATCGTCAAAGAAGGTAGGGAGCGATTGGCGCAGCGCAACAAAGACTGATCAGTATTTAGATAAAGTTGATCTTGTTTTGTTCTTGCATTTGGTTCTCTATGTGTTCTAGTATGAAAACATGGTTAACGCGAAGCAGGAGCGCCGGCTATGACGTCTTTTGTTTTGGAATTCGAGCACATCGGAGAAGCTGCGGTCCGTGTGGCTGAAGAGCTGGGCATTGGTGGCAAGTTCCGCTATTGGTGTGGGCGTTCTGGCGCACGCTATCTTTTCACGCGGATCGACGTGGATGCCCTGACTGATTTTAACGAAGCGGTCGTGCTTATCAGTGAGCGCGGTGAAGATCCGCAGGCATTGTGGGTGGGGCAGCTGCGCGAGCCGGGCTTTAGCCGCTGGTTGCAAGGACAAGAGGCAGCCGAGCATTTCGACTTCTTTGTGCACTTGCTTGCAGAAGATCCAGTGGCAAAGCAGGCAGCAATTTCAGATCTAAAGGCAAGTTTAGCTGAAGGGGCGGTGCTACAAGCCGCTTAGCCGATGTTAATCGGCTTGTAGGAAAAGTGAGTGGTGAAAAGGCGCCGCGCCGCTTGATGTCGTGCGCTAGTTTTCTGGTAGGCGCTCGCACAGCCAGCGAACCTCAAAGTCATCTATTCCAAGCTCGCAGATATGTGCGAAGGTGCTGGTCACGTATTCAGGGTTCTTTCCAGAGAGCCCGCTTGCGCCTTTTACGATCTCCAACTGCTTCTCAAGAGGCAGGCGACCAGCATATTGCTCGTGGCTGGTATCTGCAATGTAGGTCATGGCTTCGACTTGCAGCGCTGGTTTGGCTTCCAACGTGAGCGGCACCGTAACTTCCTTATAGACTGCGGTTTGTTGCTCGCGCTCCCGCAGATAGGCGATCGTTTTCTGGCGGTTTTCGCTGGCTACTTTAAAAGCCATTCCTATGCATTCGCCGCCTTTGTCCAGCCCGAAAACGAGGCCGGGGTTTGCCTCGGTTCCCCTGTGAACCCAGCTGTAGATACAAAGTGAGCGGTGATAGCCTTCTAGCTTGGCCGGAATGGCTAGTTCGTATTCAAAGCCAGGGCGCCACATCAAAGAACCATAACCAAACACCCAAAGTGCTGACATAAGCGAAATTCCCCCAATTTCCTTGTTGTAACTCGCGTAACAGGGTGGCAAACCATGCGCAAGCATTATGGACTGATCGAGGCGAATTATCTGATGAGCGCAACTCAACCAAGCGAACAAACTGGCAAAAGAGCAGGGCGAAAATACCTCTACCTTGGCCTTGTGACGGCACTGGTCGTTGGCGGCTGGTCGCTTTACTGGGATCTAGGCTCCGGTGTTATCAATGATATTTATCGAAATGGCAAAAAGGTGGTGGCTGCACAGGGCGGTGAGCTTGTCTGTGGCCAGCAGGAAGTTTCCGGCTATCCGTTTCAGTTCCGTTTGGACTGTCAACCCTTGCGCGTAGAGACAGCACTGGGCTGGGTTGAGGCTGCGGCTGCAAAGGCAATGACACTGGCTTATAATCCTCAGCATGTCATTGTTGATATGAAAGCGCCAATAAGTGGCGTTGTGCAGAATGGGCCGGGGTATTCGGCGGACTTTGCCTCCACACTGTTGAGTGCGCGGCTAGGTACGAGCGGCATTAACAATCTGGATGGAGAGGCAAAAGAGCTGACTCTATCGCTGGTTGGCTTAGCTACGCCGTTTCAAGCCTCTGTTAAGGCGGCGGAGGTGCATATTCGCCGAGCAACTCAAGATGACCAAGACATGCAATTAGCTGCTAGTCTTAGTGGATTACTGCTGGAGACGTTAGGAATTGAGCAGCCGGTCGAGGGTAAGGTGAGAGCTGTTCTAAAAGGTGGAGCGGCGTTGCTTTCCTATCAGGCCCCTTCTTTTTCCCAGCTTGCAGGCTCGACTGACTTACAAATTGTTCTAGAGAACGCGAAGGTGATACAGGGTGAATTATCTGTCTCAACAAAGGGCACATTAAAAGTGCGCCCAAACGGACAGTATGAAGGTACGCTGCCTATCACCGTTAAAGGTGTTGATCAGCTGGAAGCAGCTCTGTTGCCGTTTTTTCCTGAAGGCTCACAGGTTCCAGCAAGTGTGGCGCGCTCTGCAAAAGGCCTTGGGGGTGATAAGGGAGAGGTAACTCTGCCGATCACCTTCTCGGATGGCCGCGCACGTTTGGTGTTCTTTGATCTTGGACCCGTACCACCACTGTTTTAACAGCTGTGACATGTTAGAGAGTAAAGGCGGGTGCACCCGCCTTTGCCGTTTATATAGCTACACTTTAATCGGCGAGGAGTTTGGCGAGCTCGACATGGTATGTCGCTTTGTCTCCGGGCGCGCCGATGCGCTCGTAAAGCCCTACAAGGCCGATGTCGACGATTGGGCGGGCGGGGACAAGCCAGCGGATGTGCAGCCAGTCTCGCTGCGTGCCAATTATTGCCAGTTTACGCACCATCGCACGGCCAATACCTTGAGATTGATGGTCTGGCACCACATAGATGTCTTCGAGGCTGCCGATGCGTCGGCCGCTGGTCAGATCTGGAAGATCAAAGAACGCTGCAAAGCCAACAAGTTCAGAGCCATCAAAAGCGCCTATTAGCTCAACTGTTTTATCTCCGATCAGCTGCTCAGCGTAGACTTCATCTGGTCGGCGTGGTGCCCCGCGTTTTAGCGCTTGCGCGTTTTCTGCCAATAGTGGCGCGAAGGCATGCGCATCAGAATGAACCAGTTTTCTGATCTCTAGATCAGCCATTTTCTCATTTTCCCGTCGTTCGTTTGGGTGCACAAGAGTGACCCTATTGACCTGCGTAAATCAAGCGGGATAAAGGGCTACAAGCGAAATATCACCAGCTAGAAAATGATAGGCGCGCAGATCAACTTCTAAGAGGAATAAATGGGATGTTACAGCCGCAACGGGGGAGTGCAACGCTCATAGGCTTTAGCGCTGTTTTGATGTGGTCCTTACTTGGGCCACTGGGTGCTTATGCTGATGTGGTTCCCGCGTTTTTGCTAAATGCTATTTGCTTTGGAATCTCCTCGCTTGTTGCGTTCACACGAATTGCGATGATGCCAAACAAAGGGCGAGTTTTTCGTCAGCCTCTTTCCCTTTGGCTGATGGGTATTGTGGGCGTATTCGGGTATCATGCCTTTTACTTTTTGGGCCTGCGCAATGCGCCGCCGGTTGAGGCGAACCTTATTAACTATTTGTGGCCGGTGTTAATCGTTCTGTTTTCGGCACTACTGCCTGGAGAGCGTCTGCGCTGGTTTCACGTTGCGGGAGGTGGGCTTGGTCTGTGCGGTGCTGGGCTGCTGGTTGTTGGCGGTGCGGGGCTTTCTTTCTCCGGTGATGCGAGCCTTGGTTACGCCTGTTCCGCTTTGGCGGCGCTGATCTGGGGGAGCTATTCGGTGCTATCGCGCCGATTTGGCAATGCACCTACCGAGACAGTGGCTGTTTTCTGTTTGGCGACTGCGGTTTTATCGCTTCTGTTTCACGTCCAATTTGAAGAGACAGTTTGGCCTGCGGATGCTTCGCAATGGATCGCGGTTGTTGCTATGGGGCTAATGCCGCTTGGGCTTTCCTTTTTTACTTGGGATATCGGAATGAAGTATGGTGATATCCAGCTGCTCGGCGTGAGCGCCTACACTGCGCCGCTGCTTTCTACTGCTCTTATGATTGTGCTGGGTATTGGCGAGTTGAATGGTCGAGTGGTTATGGCGTGCTTTTTGATTGTCGGTGGGGCATTGGTTGCTGCGAAAGACTTGCTGTTAAAGCCACGCTGACCCCGCCTTTTGACTGGGTGGCCTGCGCGCTAAGGATCGGCAATAAATAGTAGCAGCAATAATATTTCAGGAGTTGCACCGATGCAGCAACACGAACAAAGCCAAGTGCGGCCTCGGCGCAGCGTGCTTTACATGCCGGGCTCTAACGCCAGAGCGCTGGAAAAGGCAAAGTCTCTGGATGTGGACGCGTTGATTTTTGATCTTGAAGACGCAGTGGATCCCGAGGCCAAAGAATTGGCGCGAGATCAGGTTTGTACTGCTGTTGTGCAAGGCGGGTATGGCCATCGTGAATTGGTGGTACGGATTAACTCACTACACAGCCCACTTGGGCAGGAAGATATGTTGGCGGTGGCAAAGGCACAACCTGACGGGGTTTTGGTGCCAAAGCTGGAAGGGCCCGCTGATGTTCGCCAAGTGCTTGATGTGCTGGATCGGCTCGATGGGGGGAAGCAGATCGCGCTTTGGCTGATGATGGAAACGCCGGGCAGCGTTCTTTACGCCAGAGAAATTGCTGAGGAAGCGCGCAATGCAACAAGGCCAGTCGCGGCTATGGTGCTTGGCACGAATGACTTGGCCAAAGATACACGTGCCGCATTAGAGGCGCCGCGAACCGGCTTTCTGCCTTGGTTGATGCAATGTGTGGTGGCGGCGCGGTACGCTGGAATAGATGTGATTGACGGGGTGTTTAACCAAATCGGAGCGGACGATACTTTTCTTGCTGAGTGCGAGCAGGGTAGAAACCTTGGAATGGATGGCAAAACACTTATTCACCCAAGCCAAATAGCGGCGGCAAATGCGTCTTTTGCACCCAGTGAAGAGGAAATAACGTGGGCAGGAAAGGTGATTGCTGCATTCGATGCGCCGGAGAATGAAGGCAAAGGCGTGTTGAAAGTTGATGGAAAAATGGTTGAGCTGTTGCATGCGCAAATGGGGCGGCGGTTGATTGATTTGGCTACAGCTATTGAAATGCGTCGATCTGGCTAAGAGGCTGGCGGTAGCTGAGCAGCACCGGGGCTTCCTGCTTGAGTGGTTGATTAATCTTGCAGGTGCCATTGCTCCGACGGCGGAGCATGATAAAAACACACAAACAACAGCTCGCTGCCAAAACTTGAGGGAGTGGGCGTCAAAGAGGATAAAAAAGCATGCGTCTCTACCGCTTTATCACTGAGCCAGACACACCCGAGTTTTGTCACCGTGTGACCCAGGCGCTGAACCGTGGCTGGGAACTGCATGGCAACCCAACCATGACTTATGACGCCACCAAAGGGGTGACAATGTGTGGGCAAGCAGTGGTGAAGTATGTTCCTGATGAGGAATATACGCGCGAGACCAAGCTGGGCGCCTACTAGATCTCCTATGAAAAAGCTATGGATGATCACAGGAAGATCATCCATAGTGATATACTATAGATGCTTTTGCAGTCACCTTTTTATGTAATATTGGTATTGCTTGAAGTATATCAGATGCTGCGGCAAGTTTTCCGCTAGGTATATTACTGATTTTCTGTATATGTCTATTTAAACAAATGGACATATGACCGTGCTTTCCGCCTTTATCAATGCAATTCTGCCTGTTTTTTCTGTTGTCATCATTGGCTACGGCCTTGGGCGGCGCGGCATTTTTGATGGCGAGGCGGTGCATACGATAAACAAACTGGTGTTTTATGCGCTGTTGCCGCCGTTTTTTATTGGTTTGACGGGGCAGGCACCGTTTGCAGAGTTTAAAAGCGTCTATTTACTTGCCTATTTCGCGGTATCCTTGGCCATAAACTTTTCCGTGGTTATCGCGGCTTACAAGCTGTTTGGCCGGAGTTTTCACGAGAGCATTTTGCTCGGCTTCATGGCTGGTTTTGTCAATCACACGTTTTTTATTTTGCCGGTCGCGCGCGTCATTTTCGGTGCCGATGCAGTTTTGCCTGTTACAGCAGTTATCGCGCTTGATATGATGTTTATGTATGGCGCGACAGTGGTGGCGATGGATTGTACGCGCACAGCGGCGGCTGATCGTTCGCTACGTGGTACGTTGTTGCATGTGGGCAAGACAGTTTTAAAGAATCCGCACAGCCAAGCTTTGAGCGCCGGGGTGTTGCTCAATATCGCGGGTGTATCCTTTGATAATGGCTTGGGTGTCTTTACCAGCTTTTTAGGATCGGCAGCTGCACCATGCTCCTTGTTTTCTTTAGGGCTTTTTCTTGCTCAGCAACCGCTTTGCCCGTCGCGTGAGAATGTGGGAATTGTGACCTATGTCAGTGCGGTCAAGTTGCTGCTGATGCCCGTGCTTGCATTTGTTTCGCTGTCGCTTGTGTTTCAATTGCCGGGTAACTGGGCCGGACCGGGGCTTTTTGTGGCGGCGGGGCCGTGTGGTTCACTTCCGTTTATTCTGGCAACGCAATACAAGGTGCGTGTTGACGCGATTAGTCAGATTTTGCTCTTCACCACTTTTGCTTCGGTTTTTACGCTGACAGCATCTCTGATGTTGCAGTAATTTAAAGCCCTTTCAGGGAGCTACAGATTTTATTGTAGATTTGGCTGATAATGCGCGCATGGCTTGGGTCTGCGCTGAGGAAATTTACAAGACCCGGCCCGGCATTCAGCTCAATAATCTTGTAGGCGCCGCTTGTTTGCGCCGTTACATCTTCCACCATGAGATCAACTCCGGCATAGCGCAGGCCCACGGCTTTTGCCGCGGCAATGGCAGTTTGTGCATGGCAGGGGGCAAGGTCACCTGTAATGAGGGTGGCAGTGCCGCCGGTGGAGAGATTTGCCGAAGGCAGAAGCGTAACTTTAGCTCCCTTGGGCGGGATATCATGCAGCTGCCAGCCTGAGCGGGCGAGGTGCGCGGCGAGGCGGTTATCCTCTTGGGATATTTTTTTTCCGCCGCTTCTGGTTTGTTGTTGTGTTTCGAAGCTGTCTAGCAGCTGGGCGAGAGAGCTTGCGCCATCTCCATTAAGAAACGGTGGATCGCGGCGGATGACTGCTTGCACTTCGCCATCCAGAACGATGATGCGCAGATCGGTGCCGGTTGCCGCTACTTCCAGGCGGATAAGCGGGTGATTGTGCGCGAGCTCGTTAAAGCGTTGCAGGAGCTGCGCCGCTTCATCAACCTTATAAACGCCTTTGCCTTGCGTCCCGTCATTTGGTTTGATGAACAACGGAAAGCCATGGTGGGCGGAGAAGTACTCTGCCTGTCTGAAACCAGCAGTTTTAATAGCGGCCTGAGGATTGCTGTTACTTATTTCGCGTAGTGTCGCAGGTGGGGCAAGCACAATGCCTGTCGGGGTGCTGAGAGACTGAGATGCCAGCAGCTCGGCGCAGAAGCCTTTGTCTGCGGCCACAGCGGCGGCGCCATATGCATTTACTGGCAGAGATGTGCCTTTGAAGGGCAGCAGCGTGCCTGCTTTGGTTTTGAAGTAGCCAGAGTATTGAAATGCTTCTTCCAGATAGAGCTCTAGTCCATGCTGTTTGCAGGCAGCGGCCAGCAACGCGTTGCAGGGTGTGAGGTGCGCTGAGGCTGGATCGGCTTTTAGAAACGGCATGAAAGGCTATCAAGAGCTGGTCAACACCCCCTTGAGGCGCGCGTAGGTTTAGCTAGGCGCACCTCGATAGGAGCTTATTAATCGTAGTCGCGCTGGCGGGCGTTGGCCAGATAATCGATTTTGAACAGTTTGGCGTTGGTGGGGCCGTTTTCCTCTGTGTTGTAGATGGCAACAGAGGTGTCGTAGCCCTGATTATCGCGCACTGTCCACTGCTTTAGGCGATAGGTGGCAGTATCAAAAATGAGCGTAAGGCGGCCGGAGTTAAACCGGGTCTTATCGTCGATCACGACGGTGATCAGATCTGGCTCTACATGAATGGATGTGACATTGGCGTCGCGCTGTAGATCGATCTTGTCGGAAAGTAGGAACCGCAGTGGGGTTTGTGAAAGCGGCCACAGATCTTGCGTTTGTAGTTTTCGATCCTTTACGGCAATCATCTCGCCATCTGCGATGATGTCCAGCGAAGAGGGCTTGTTGTAGTAGAAGCGGATGCGGCCGGGGCGGTGGATGAAGAACTGCCCCTCAACACGGCCACCGGTTGGGCCAAACTGGATAAAGTCGCCGCGCATTGTCTTCACAGAGTTGAAGTAGTGATTAATATTTGCGATCGCTTGCGCTTGCGATGGTGCGGCGGCAACGGCTGTTTCACCTGCTGCGAGCGACGGGGGGGATTGAAATGCGCCCATGCAAAGCGCGGCAATCATGAGTGCTCTAACAGTTTTGATAGGATGCCGGGGCATAGAGTTCTCCGCAATACGTAAAGGCATAGTTCAATTGATCGTGCCATCGCCTTATCGGTGCTGATAGATGTGAACGGTTTTTACAGCGCCGACAAGGCATTTTTCAGGCAGTGCTTAGGAAAAGGTGACGTTAAAACTCCTCACCGGCTTCTGGGAGTAAAATTTCCCGTTTTCCGGCATGGTTGGCCGGACCGATCATGCCTTCCTGCTCCATGCGCTCAATCAGCGAGGCAGCGCGGTTGTAGCCGATGGAAAGGCGGCGCTGGATATAGGAGGTTGAGGCTTTTCGATCTCTTGCAACAATGGCGACCGCCTGATCAAACAGATCTGCGCTGGCGTTGCCACTGCCTTGGGAAAGCGCATCGTAGCTGCCACCCTCGTCACCACCCTCTGTGACTTCGGCGAGATATTGCGGAGTGCCTTGCTCTTTTAGATGATTGACGATCATCTCGACTTCATCATCAGAGACAAACGGGCCATGGACGCGTTTGGTTTTACCGCCACCGGCCATGTAGAGCATGTCCCCCATACCAAGCAGCTGTTCTGCTCCCATTTCACCCAGGATCGTGCGGCTGTCGATTTTGGATGTTACTTGGAAAGAAATCCGGGTCGGGAAGTTTGCCTTGATCGTACCGGTGATTACATCCACCGATGGGCGTTGGGTGGCCATGATAAGATGGATGCCTGCGGCACGGGCCATCTGCGCAAGGCGCTGGATGGCGCCTTCGATATCTTTACCGGCGACCATCATAAGATCTGCCATTTCATCGACGACGACGACGATGTACGGCATTTTTTCTAGAGGCAGCTCTTCTTCTTCAAAGATGGGCTCACCACTGTGCTTGTCGAAGCCGGTTTGAATTGTGCGGGTGAAGCGTTCGCCTTTTTGTGCCGCCTCCGAAACGCGGGTATTGTAGCCGTCGATGTTTCGCACACCGACTTTTGACATTTTCTTGTAGCGGTCTTCCATTTCCCGCACTGTCCACTTGAGAGCGACAACTGCCTTGTTTGGATCGGTGACCACGGGTGTCAGCAGGTGCGGAATGCCATCGTAGATAGACAATTCAAGCATTTTCGGGTCAATCATGATCAGCTTACATTCTTCCGGTGTAAGCCGGTAGAGCAGTGACAGGATCATGGTGTTGACCGAGACAGATTTACCTGAGCCGGTTGTACCTGCCACCAGCAGGTGTGGCATGCGGGCCAGATCGGCGATTACCGCTTCGCCATTGATGGTTTTGCCGAGGGTCAGCGCGAGCCCTGCTTTGGATTGCTGGAAATCACGGCAGGAAAGCAGCTCACGCAGATAAACGGTTTCGCGGCGGGCATTTGGCAGCTCGATGCCAATGGCATTTTTACCGGGTATGACAGCGACGCGCGCGGAAATCGCGCTCATGGAGCGGGCAATGTCATCGGCAAGTCCAATTACTCGGGATGATTTTATGCCCGGCGCTGGCTCCAGTTCGTAAAGGGTTACAACGGGTCCCGGACGCACGGCAATAATCTCGCCGCGCACACCGAAGTCTTCCAATACGCCTTCAAGTATGCGGGCATTTTGTTCAAGTGCGTCGTTGCTCAGGCGAAATTTTCCCATATCCTCTGCTTGCTTGAGCAATGCAAGCGGTGGCTTCTCAAACTCACGCGGAGGGTGCACCAGTGAAGGACGTGCAGGGGCACGGCGTTGCGGTTGAACTGGTGTGGATGCCGGCGCGGTTGGGCCGCTGTCATTGGCCGCTTGAGGAGGCTGGGCGATGCCGACAGGGCGCAGTGCGCTATGCGGCTTGCCCGTACGCTGTGGCTCGACAGTTCGCTGTGGCACAAAATCCAGCATATTGTCGTTGCCCTTGGAGAAGTCTTCCTCTGCGAAATCGGTCGGCGCGACAGGCTCTACGAGGGAATTGGCGTCGGCCTCGAACGCATCAGGCGCTTTTGTGGGGTGTGCTCTGGAGGCTGCCGATTGGGTTTCATAGTCTTCTGGATATGCATCTATCTGCATTTCCGGCTCTTCTGCATGATGATGTACGGGCTCTGGTCGGGCAAAGCCATCTTGCGCTGCCGCGTAGCCAGCATCTGTAAATTCGACTGCCTCGTCATTGTAGTGAGCCTCATCTGCGCTAATCGGGGCCCCTTCATAATCGGGTGACCATGGGGCGGGTTCCTGCGCCGTAGGATAGGGGGACGCGGCTTGCTGTTGCGCAGCGCTGTGATAATTCGTTGCGGCATCCTCGTAGAACTTGTCTAAGCCATCATCTGGTTGCTGGCCTTTAAACTTGGAAAGAGCAAAGCTTTTTACACGAACCAAGAGGCCCGGTTTATGTGCTTGTGAATCCTCTTCATACTCATAGTGCTGGGCAGCGTAGTCATCTTCGTTCTGCTCGTTTTCTGCCGGGTACTGATCAAGATCCGGCTGCGAGACATATATTTTGCGCTGATGGCTTGATTGTTCTTGGCTTTGATAGGTTTCCTCTGGATCATCGTAGCCATAGTCATCAATTGGCGCGTAATTTGGTTCAGACTTTTTGCGCTGAATAAGGCGCTTGACAGCGGCAAGGGCCATCAGCTTCCAGTGGCTGATCGCGCCAATTGTAGCAGAGAGCCGGCTGTCTTCATCGCCATCGTCCTCTTCATCCGCCTCATAGGCAGCGGGATCGTAGGTGTCTTGTGGTTCAGATTGCGAGGCGAAGTATCCGCTGGCATTGGCAAGCAGGGCAAGGGCAGGCACGCCAAGCAGCAGGACACCGGTAAGGGTACGTATACCTTCAGTTAGGCCGCCAAGCATGGTGTTGGGCACCGAGAAGACCCAATCGCCCATAAAGCCGCCCAGCCCGGTGGGCAAAGGCCAGTTTTGGGTGAGTGGTAGCGCTGCAAAGGCGCCAGCGCTTGCCAGAATGGCGATAAGCCAAGAAATAAACCGCCCCTTAGTAAGCGGTAGGGCGCTGGTCCAAAATAGTCGCCACCCCCAATAGATAACCGGCAAAAGTGCAAAGGCAGCAGCCAAGCCAAGTGACTGCATTAGTATGTCGGCGAGGATGGCGCCGGATTTGCCAAGAGCGTTTTGGGCTGGAGTTTCGGTTACATGGCTGAAGCTTGGGTCTGTGACGTTCCAAGTGGCGAGTGCCACGGCCGATGCCAAAGACAGTACCAGCACGATAAGGCCAGTGAGCGAGCGTAGGTTGCGATAGACAAAGCGTTTGACAGGGCTTTGCGTATCTTCCAGAGAAACGCGGCGACGATGGGTGGATTTGGACCGTGCGAGCATAAGCGGTGCTTACTCCATGCAATCGAGGAGGCGCTGGCATGCGGCGCGCGTGGTTTCGGCGTTTTCAACAAGGGCGATGCGGATGAAGCTCGTCGCCGGATTGGTTTGGTTTGGCATTGGTGCGGCGAGGTACTCTCCGGGCAAAACGCGCAGGCCTTGTTCCTGCCAGAGTTTGCGGGTGATCGCTTCGCCGCTGCCCCACTTACGCACGTCTAGCCAAATGAAAAACCCGCCAGCACAGGTGATGTTTCCAAAGCGCGGACCAAGTAGAGTTTGGGCAATCTCGTATTTCTCATTGTAGAGGCGGCGATTGTCTTCCACATGGGTTTCGTCGTTGAATGCGGCGACGGCAACGGCCTGAGCCGGTAACGGCACTTGCGGAGCGGCAACATTGCGGAAGGTGGCGTAGAAGGGCAAAAAGTTGGCATCGCCAGCGGCAAAGCCACAGCGCAGGCCGGGTAGGTTCGAGCGTTTAGATAGGGAGTTGAAGCAAACGACATGGCTGTGCGTGCCATCAAGCGCTTCTGCAGCTTGCAAGATGCCTACGGGTGGTGAGCTGCGATAAATCTCTGAATAGCACTCATCGGAAAAGACAATGAAATTGTGCTTGCGCGCAAGGGTGACGAGGCGTTTGAGGTAATCGAGCGTTGCGACTGTGCCTTGCGGGTTGGAAGGTGTTGCAAAATAGAACGCAACCGTGCGATCAAGCAGGCTCGTGCTTAGGCTATCAAGATCTGGTAAGCCTCCGCCGGATTGCTCTGGAAGCAAGACCGGTTCAGCCCCGGTCATGTGAGCGCCGGCACCATAGGCTTGATAGTAGGGATTTGGCAAGATCACAGCAGGGTTTTCGTGCTTGTCAAGGTAATCGCGGGCACTGACACAGCCAAAAACAAGCCCTTCGCGCGAGCCATTTAGGGGAATGACCTGTTTGTCGGCATCAAAAGGTGCCGTTAAAGCAAAGCGGCGTTGTAGCCAAGCACCAATGGTTGCGCGAAACTCCGGTGTGCCGAGAATGGGAGGATACTTGCCAAAGCCTGCTAGATTATCAGCGAGGACCTTGCCAAGAAACGCGGGTGGACTGTGCTTTGGCTCACCGATTGTCAAGGATATCGGCGCTTTACCTGGCTCGATATCTTGCAGCAAATCTCGCAGGCGCTGAAATGGGCTGGCTGCGATTGCTTGTTTGCTGGTGTTTTTGGGCGCGTTGGAGGTCACAGACTGTCTCATATTCTTCGTCAATTTACATAGCTATCAGTCAGATTAGGCAGAACAGGTAAACTTGGGATTAACCATATTGGCTCGCTGCACCGCTGTTATCGAACTAAGCGGCAGCGGACATGGCTGTACTGACAGGTTGCCAAGACATTCTGGCGTGCTTGTGGAGCTTTTGCAGTTTTCCACGGGAGTTGTAAGCGACCCTGCAAGTACCCGAGTAAGCAGGAAGAGCGCTAATGGCAACTTAGAACGAGAGGGTATAGTGACAACCCTCGGCGGGGACGACGCCCCGGCAGGGCACAGAGGAGCTCACGCCAATGCAGGCACTACATCATGTCGTATCGGGTTGCAGGTGTATAAGGCTATCGCAGCTTTCGGTGCGGTTGGGTAAGCAACTAGAAGTCGCTGGTGATGCCTTTAACTTCCCAATCGGCATAGCGAACAGGATCAAGACCACCACGGCCATCAAGCTCTTGCGGGCGATCGCGCGTGATGCTGTCGATTGCTTCTCGGCGGGCTTCTGCCTCTTGCAAGGCGCGCTGGGCAGCGGGCGGTAGATCTTCAAAGCGCCGTTTAGGTGGCTCCTGCGCCTCTGAGGGGCGATCAATCTCGTGGCTTTTGAAGGTTGGCGTTACAACCCTATTTGCTGTCTCAGCCATTTAGATTCTCCTACTTACCAGTTCAAACGGTTCTGATTTTCAACTGGCATCTTGAGCTATGCTCTGCGGTTACCCATCTTATCATGATAGAAGCACAAGCTTTGTTCGCCAATAAACCGCTCCTCTTGCTATATAGGCGGGGGGTGCACGTCAAGCTACAGAGTGGCGAGGCAAGGCTAGAGAACTTTTGTGACAGAGTAACAGATCAAAAGCGAGAGTATCGAAAAATGAACTATATGCGCACCGGGATGTTGCTGGCGTCGATGACCGCGCTGTTCATGGGGCTGGGTTATTTTATTGGCGGGCAAAGCGGGATGATGATTGCGCTGGTGATTGCTGCGGCCATGAACCTGTTTGGCTATTGGAACTCCGATCGTATGGTTCTTTCCATGCATGGTGCGCGAGAGGTGGATCAGCGAAGCGCGCCCGAGCTTTATGGAATGGTAGCGCAAATGGCCAATAATGCGCAGCTGCCGATGCCCAAGGTTTACATAATCGATAATGCGCAGCCCAATGCTATCGCCACTGGCCGTAACCCGGAAAACGCTGCCGTTGCCGCAACTACAGGCCTGCTAAACTCGCTTAGCCGCGAGGAGGTAGCCGGCGTAATGGCGCATGAACTGGCGCATGTGAAGAACCACGACACATTGATCATGACGCTGACAGCGACGCTGGCCGGGGCTATTTCGATGCTTGCCAATTTCGCCTTCTTTTTTGGCGGAAACCGGGAGAACAACAATCCACTCGGGTTTGTCGGCACAATTTTGATGATGATTTTAGCGCCAATAGCGGCGGCTTTGGTGCAGATGGCGATTTCTCGTACACGCGAATATGCGGCGGACCGGCTGGGGGCGCAGATCTGCGGCAATCCTATCTGGCTGGCCTCGGCGCTTGCGAAAATTGCAAATGGTGCGGCTCATATCCCCAATGAAGCGGCGGAGCATAACCCAGCCACTGCGCACATGTTTATAATTAATCCCTTGTCTGGGCAGAATATGGATAATCTGTTTTCGACGCACCCCGACACAGGCAACCGGATTGCGGCCCTGCAGAAAATGGCGACCGAGATGGGTGCGCCTGCCTATTCTTCTGGGGCCGCTCGGGGATCAACTGTTCAGGCTGCACAAAAGACCGCCCAAGAAGCTGCACAACAAGCAGCCAAGGGGCCGTGGGGAAGTCGCCGGTCTGCCGGATCCCAAGGTTCTACCTCCGCCAATCCTTGGGGCAGAACAGAGGGCAAGAGCCAAAGTGATAGAGAGGGGAAGAATAGCTCTCCGCGCAAACCCAAAGGGCCATGGGGCTAGGCGTCCTATTGAACCTGAGTGGATTGGGCGGGCTGGCAGCGCTGCTTGAAAGAGTGATCGGTTTACTTAGCTGGCGAAAAACGCGGTTTAACCGTTGTTTTTGCGTTTTCTCCTTGTTTTTTTGTGGGCAATATCGTGTAGGTACGATACGAAACAAATGATTGGTGCGCCTGAGTGCGCGCTGCCATCTGCACCTAGCAGATGCTACTCCCCTGAACTGGATAGACGATAGTCATGAAGCCGACGCGCAAGCCAAAACGCCAGAGTAAGCCTGATGTCATCAACGCGCCTGTAAAGCCGCAGGAATTGCCCGGCTATTTCCCGCGTAAAGTCGCTACAGATTTGCTTGGCAAGACCCTGAGTAAGCGCATGCCGCTGGATGGTGAACTGGATTTGCAGAACGGGCACCCGGGCTTTAAGCGGCTTGAGCCACAGGATCGCGCGCTGACACGAGCGATTATCGGTACGGCGCTGCGGCGACGGGGGCAGATCAACGGTGTGCTGGCGCAGTTGCTGGAGCGACCAATTCCGGAGAAAACTGGCCGGATTATGGATATATTGCATATCGCTTTGGCGCAGGTGTTTTTCATGGGGGTGGCTAATCATGCTGCGGTATCACTTGCTGTGGAGCTGGCCGGGCAAGACCAGCGCGCCCGGCCCTACAAGGGGTTGGTGAATGCGGTGCTGCGCCGTGCAGTGCGTGAAGCGGAGGCACTGCTTGAAAGCGTGAAAGATACCAGCGTAAATGCACCTGAATGGATGCTGGAGCGCTGGAAAGTCGCGTATGGTGAAGAGACAGCCGCGAGAATCGCGCAGGCGCATCTTCAAGAACCTTATGTGGATTTAACCGCACGCGATAGTGAGAGCGCGCAGTGGGCCGAGACTAAAGGTGTGCTTGGTGGAGAGGCTTCGCTTGGAGCGTCTTTGCGCATTTTGCCGGAAGGGCCTATCGAGAAGCTATCGGGCTTTGCCGAGGGGGCTTGGTGGGTGCAAGATGCGGCTGCTGCTGTGCCTGCCAGATTGCTCAAAGACTTGCGTGGAAAGCGTGTTGCCGATATTTGCGCAGCGCCGGGCGGAAAAACCTTGCAGTTGGCAGCGGCCGGAGCCGAGGTGACGGCGGTGGACATTTCTGCGAGACGATTGCAGCGTTTACAGCAAAATCTACAGCGCATGGACTTGCGCGTTAAAACTGTTGTCAGCGATGCGCGTGAGTTTGCGCCCGACGAATTGTTTGATGCCATATTGCTTGATGCGCCATGTAGTGCAACGGGCACCGTGCGGCGGCACCCTGATGTTGCGTGGCTGAAACGCGAAGATGACATCGAGAAACTTGCTGAACTGCAGTATGAGCTTCTGGAGAAGGCGGCGAGCTGGCTGAAGCCGGGCGGCACTTTAATCTACTGCACTTGCTCTTTGGAATTGGAAGAGGGTGAGCTGCAGATTCAGCGGTTTTTGCTCGAGCATTCGCAATTTAAACGCGAGCCTTTATTGCCCGAAGAGCTGGGCGGGGTTGCTGAAGCGATTAATCCTCAAGGTGATTTTAGGGCTCTTCCTTGTCATAACCAGTTGCAAACTGAGAAAACCAGTGGGCTTGATGGTTTCTTTGCGGCGCGTTTGCGCTTACACTCCTAAAATGTAGAGGTTTGCCAAAGCAGGGGTTTTCTGGTTTTGGCCATGTGATGAGGTGAGGGCGATCTTAATGGGGTTTCGCCGTGTCTCCGAAATGGCGTGCGTGACGCGGCTGGTGACACAAAGCTATGCAACTACTGGTGTGCAGTGGGTGCACTCTGGTGCGCTTGCGCGGCTTGCCATGCTTGGTAATGCGCCGAGCCGGTTGCTCATTGCCCCGCAGGACTTGCGCATAGCCGACCCTGTTATCGCAGCGGACATTTACGCTGGCCGCTTTCTTTTTGTTGGTCAGAATGTTGAAACCCACAACGCCTCTCCTTTTGAAGCGCCAGCACCCAGCGAGGAGTGGTCGAAGGCGCTGCATGGTTTTTCGTGGTTGCGGCACTTACGTGCGGCTGATACGGCGATTGCACAAAAAAACGCCAGAGCACTGGTAGAGGATTGGATTACTGAAGTCTCCAGTGGTCATCACATTGGCTGGTCGCAGGAGGTAATCGCACGGCGCTTGTTGAGTTGGCTGAGCCAATCGCCAATGTTGCTGGAAGATTGCGAAGCTGAGTTCTACCGCCGGTTTATGCGGTCGATCTACCGACAGCTGCGCTTTTTGCGTGGGACGCTCTATCGTGCACCTGACGGGCTGCCACGGTTGATCTGCGCCATTGCAGTGGTGAGCGGATATGCCTGCCTAGAGGGGCAGGAAGGGGCTTTGGCAAGAGCGCAAGAGCAGCTGGACAAGGAGTTGCTGCGGCAAATCCTGCCGGACGGGGGGCACGCCTCGCGGCATCCCGGAGCGCTGCTTGATATTCTGCTTGATTTGTTGCCATTAAAACAAACGCTGGTGATGCGGGGGCTCTCGGCCAGTAGCGCGATGATGGAAGCGATTGATCGGATGATGCCGATGGTCCGGTTTTTCCGCCATGGGGACGGCTCGTTTGCCCATTTCAATGGCATGGGATCCACGGCGGGCGATGTTGTTGCAACTGTTTTGGCCTATGATGATACGCGGGGCGCAGCACCTAAAGGCGCGCCGTATTCTGGCTATCAACGCTTACAGGCTGGCGATGCATTGGTACTGATGGATTGCGGGGCGCCGCCGCCAGCTGCGCTGAGTAGCGCTGCGCATGCGGGATGTCTTTCCTTTGAGATGTCGTCGCGGCGTAACCGCTTGATTGTGAATTGCGGGGTTTCGGCAAGACAACGACTGGAATGGCGTGCTGTGGCGCGATCCACAGCGGCGCATTCGACTGCCGGTATCGGGGACAGCTCGTCCTGCCATTTTCTGGGGCCAACGCGCTTTGAAGAGCGTATTGGCACGCCGGTGCTTTCCGGCCCCAAAGCGGTGAATGTGGAGCGACGGGATGATGAGATTGCCGAACGGGTTGTTGCCAGCCACGATGGTTATGCGCGGGACTATCATTTGTTGCATGAGCGGGATCTGACTTTGTCCCGCGACGGAACCGCACTGGATGGTGTGGATCGTTTTACTTGGAGTGGCAGTAAGCGCGGCGCGGACTATTACAGCATTCGGTTTCATTTGCACCCACAAGTGCGCTGCTCGCTGGTTCAGTCTGGCTCAGCTGTCATTATGCAATGTCCAGACGGGGAGAGCTGGGAGTTTAGCGCTGCGGGCGTGGAATTGGCACTTGAGGAATCTATCTATCTTTCCGACTTGTTCGGGCATCGGCGGACGCATCAGATTGTTGTTTACGGCAGTGTTAATGAGCGTGAGGAAGTGAGCTGGATGATGCGGCGAACAGCAATGGCCAAAGGGCGTAGAAAATCTTCAGGGATCGCATAATATTTCGCAGAATTCTGCGGTTTTGCCGGATATCCATTTAATTTCACCAAACTTTTAAAAAGCTTGTGTTTTTGGCTTTGCAGCGCGCGGGAAGCGTGCTAACGGAGCCGCGTTGACCTGCGACTTTCATCTCTCAAAGAGGTTCTAAACGCTATGGCTGTGGTGTCCAAAGGCATTCCCGCTCCTGATTTTGTTTCTGTAAAACGCGCTTTGCTTTCCGTTTCTGATAAAACCGGTTTGCTAGAGTTTGCTCGTGAACTGGCGGCGCTCGGTGTCGAGCTGGTTTCGACCGGCGGCACAGCTAAGGCGATTGCCGAGGCTGGTTTGCCTGTGAAAGACATCAGCGAAGTGACAGGCTTTCCCGAAATAATGGATGGCCGGGTGAAGACGCTGCACCCGAAAGTGCATGGCGGCCTGCTTTCTATCCGCGATGATGCGGATCACGTGGAGGCGATGCAGCAGCATGAGATCACCGGAATAGATCTGCTCTGTGTTAATCTCTACCCATTTGAAGAGACCGTGGCTTCTGGTGCTGATTACGCCAATGGTATTGAGAATATTGATATTGGTGGTCCGGCAATGACGCGTGCTGCCGCTAAAAACCACGCATATGTGGCGATGGTTAGCGATCCGACTGATTACGCGGGCGTGATTGAGGCACTCAAAGCAAATGGGGGGCAAACGCCGCTTACCCTGCGTAAAACGTTGGCGCAAAAGGCGTTTGCTCGCACTGCGGCTTATGATGCGGCAGTTTCAAACTGGATGGCCGAGCAGCTGGAAGTGAGCGCGCCGGAATACCGCGCAATTGGCGGGCGCCTTAGCGAGGTGATGCGCTATGGCGAGAACCCGCATCAGGCAGCGGGCTTTTATCTTACTGGTGAGAAGCGCCCCGGCGTGGCAACTGCACGGCAAGTGCAGGGGAAGAAGCTGTCTTACAACAACATCAATGATACAGACGCTGCATTTGAGTTGGTGAGCGAGTTTGATCCTGCCAAAACTGCGGCTGTTGCCATTATCAAGCATGCAAACCCCTGCGGGGTGGCTGAAGCGGCAACGCTGAAGGAAGCCTATGAGAAGGCGTTGGCGTGTGATCCGGTTTCCGCATTTGGTGGCATTGTGGCATTGAACGGTACACTTGATGGTGATGCTGCCAGCGAGATCACCAAAATCTTCACCGAAGTGATTATCGCACCAGACGCTACAGAAGAAGCGCAGGCGATTGTCGCAAAGAAAAAGAACTTGCGATTATTGCTGACAGGTGGGTTGTCTGACCCTCGCGCAAAAGGGCTGGCTGTGAAAACGGTTTCTGGCGGTCTTCTGGTGCAGGAACGCGATAATGGCGTTGTCGACGATATCGAGCTGAAGGTGGTGACCAAGCGCGCACCAAGCCAGCAGGAACTGGCCGATTTGAAAATGGCATTCCGCGTTGGCAAGCACGTAAAATCGAATGCGATTGTCTATGTGAAAGACGGGGCGACTGTTGGTATTGGCGCCGGACAAATGAGCCGGGTGGATAGTGCGCGAATTGCAGCGAGTAAGGCAGAGGACGCGGCAGAAGCTATGGGCCTTAAGCAGCCGTTGACCAAAGGCTGCGTGGTCGCATCTGATGCGTTCTTCCCGTTTGCTGATGGTTTGTTGTCGGCGGCAGAGGCCGGTGCTACGGCGGTTATCCAGCCGGGTGGATCTATGCGCGATGATGAAGTGATCAAAGCGGCGGATGAAGCTGGGCTAGCCATGGTCTTCACCGGTATGCGCCACTTCCGTCACTAAGAGTAAATGCGTTTAATTTATCATGAGGCCCGCCGGAGAGATCTGGCGGGCCTTTTCTAAGTTTTATGATCGGATTTGATCTTTCCCTTGGTCTGCCCACGCGATATTGCTTATTGGTGCAACTTGGTAAAAAGAAGTTACGCCTTAGTGCTGCCGGCGGGAGAACAATGACAAGCCAAAAAATGATCTGCCAGGGACTATCCTGCGAGCGTGGTGGGCGCCGTGTTTTAAGCGATGTAAGCTTTGAGCTGGATGGTGGCGCGGCCTTGCTCATTAAGGGCCCCAATGGCGTGGGTAAATCCAGCCTGCTGCGAACACTGGCCGGTTTGGTGTCTGCAAGCGCAGGCACGATTGCGCTTGAGGGTGGCCGCGAAGATTGCAGGCTTGGTGAGCAATCCCACTACTTTGGCCATCTGGATGCCCTAAAGCCCGCCCTTTCAACGATCGAGAATCTACGCTTCTGGCAAGAGTTCTACGAGCCTCATAGCTTACCAAACGGTACAGGTGCAATTTTTCCCGATCTTGAGGCTGCGCTTGAAGCTGTTGGTATAGGGCATACTACGGATTTACCGAGCGGTTACCTCTCTGCTGGGCAGCGTCGGCGGCTATCTTTTGCACGTCTTTTGAGTGTGCCGCGGCCGGTTTGGCTGTTAGACGAGCCAACGTCTGCGCTGGATGCTGCTTCTGAGGAGCGGATGCTGGGATTTATGGAACAGCATATGCAGATGGGTGGAATGGTGATCGCCGCAACCCATTTGCCGCTTTCGCTTGCCAATGTCGGGGAATTAAACTTGTCTGCCGTGCAGGGTCCGGCGGGTGGCAGCGATGCTACGGCGGAAGACACGCAAGCAGGAATGGATGACTGGTTCTATGACTAACACTAGGGATGCGGCGCATTGGGCGCGCGCTTTGTTCATCCGCGAATTCCGCCTTGGCGTGCGCGTTGGTGGCGGCGCGCTCATTGGCGTGTTATTCTTTCTGGCGGTGGTGACTGTTTTCCCCTTCGGTGTTGGGCCGGATATGAAAATGCTGGCACGCATAGGGGCAGCCGTGCTCTGGATTGGTGCGCTGTTGGCAACGCTACTTGGGTTGGACAGGCTGTTTCAGGCAGATAGAGAAGACGGGTCTCTTGATTTGTTGGTGATGTCTGGACGCTCGTTAGAACTGGTGGTGCTCATCAAGTGCGCAGCGCATTGGTGCGCAACAGGGTTGCCGCTGGTGTTGGCGGCGCCGGTGCTTTCACTTTTCATGAATTTGGAACCGGTGGCGATGGGTGCGGTTACGCTCACTCTGCTGGTGGGCACTCCGGCCCTGACGCTGTTTGGTGCTGTTGGCGCAGGGGTAACTGTGGCTCTGCGCCGCGGCGGTGTGTTACTCTCTATTCTCGTAATTCCGCTTTGCATTCCCGTTCTAATATTTGGGGTGAGTGCATCGACGGCAGCGGTATCTGACTTCGCGCCATTCAAAGCGCCGCTGTTATTCCTTTGCGCTATCTCGGTGTTGGCGGTGGTGGTTGGCCCTGTTGCTGCGGCGGCTGCCTTGCGAAACGCGGGGGATTAATCTTGTGTGCGTAGAGAATGAAGCATCGCTAAATCTGACATACAATTGAATTAACATGCCAATATCTAGCCGCATTAGTGAGCAATAACGCTGCAAAACTGCGGTTTTTTACGCTGATGCATAAAAAACGACAAGGAACTTGAGGCTGGTCAAGTACCCCATGCGGCACCTGTGACAAACAGATGCATTGAAGCAGCCCGAGCTAGAGTTTAGAATGGTTCTATGACCCTATACGATCTTGCAAACCCGACTTTCTTTCTTAAGCTGGTGCGGCGCGTGCTGCCTTGGCTTATCGGAGCGTGCGTGCTGGTATCCGCCATTGGCCTCTACATGGCGTTTTTCTCTGCACCAGAGGACTACCAGCAGGGCAATACCGTGCGCATAATGTTTGTGCATGTCCCCTCGGCTTGGCTGGCGTTGTTCTGTTATGGGATGATGTCGGTGTCTTCCATTGGCTCATTGGTCTGGAAGCATCCGCTTGCGGATGTCTCTGCTAAGGCAGCCGCACCAATAGGCGCTACTTTCACATTTCTGGCCCTGTTTACCGGCGCTGTTTGGGGTAAGCCGATGTGGGGTACATGGTGGGTTTGGGATGCAAGACTGACCTCCATGCTGGTGCTGTTTATCATGTATCTCGGCATTATCGCGCTTTGGAAAACCTTTGATGATCCGGCCAAGGCCGCACCAAAAATCGCTGTGCTGACGCTCGTTGGCTCGCTGAACCTGCCGATTATCAAGTTCTCTGTAGATTGGTGGAATACGTTGCACCAGCCTGCAAGCGTGTTTCGTACTGATGGGCCCTCTATTGCCACGTCCATACTTGTGCCGTTGCTGGTGATGGCTTTGGCCTTTACTCTTTTGTTCGTCGCAATGCACTTGAGCGCAATGAGGAACGAGATTTTCCGTCGGCGTATTCGCTCGATGCGGGTTCGCGTTGCAGCGAAGGCACCTGCTGCGGCAGCGGGCCGTGTGGTTGGTGCTGCTGGTGTTGCAGGAGGAAACTGATGGATTTTCTCGGTTTTGATCTTGGCCGTCACGGGGGCTATGTGTTGGCGGCTTACGTGGTTGTCGCTTTTGCGGTGACGGGGTTGCTGGTTTGGATTCGTGCGGATCGTCGTAGGCTGGAGCGCGAGATGGCTGAGCTGGAGGCTGCGGGCGTGCGCCGCCGTTCGCAACGCGCAAAACCAGTACAGACAGATTAATCAAGGGCATTTTTATGAGCGACAACAATCAGGAAGAGAGCAAACGTTCTGGCGGATTGCTATTCTTGTTGCCAGCCGTTGTTTTTGGCGCACTCGGTATTCTTTTTGCTTTCTGGCTGGTTTCTGGCCATGATCCGCAGAAACTCCCCTCGGCGCTGCTGGATAAACCGGCGCCGGAATTTGTGCTGCCTGCGGTTGCTGGTGTTGAGCGTGAGGGGACGGCTGTTCCCGGGTTTGCAAGAGCGGATCTGATCGGCCAAGTTAGCGTTGTAAATGTGTTTGCATCTTGGTGTGCCCCTTGCCGCGTTGAGCATCCGTTTATCAAGCAATTGGGGGAAGATGGCCGCTTCCAGCTTTTGGGTTTGAATTACAAAGATGCACCTAAAAATGCCAAGCGTTTCCTTGATCAACTCGGAAATCCTTATGATCGCATCGGTTCGGATTCGGGCCGTGTTGGCATCGACTGGGGGGTGTATGGTGTGCCTGAGACTTTTGTGGTCGATCGCCAAGGGGTGATCCGCTACAAGTTTGTTGGGCCGCTTAATCCGCAGGCCTTGAAGGACGTGCTGATGCCACGGATTGAAGACGTGTTGGCTCTTGAAAGCGGCAAATAATCCTTTAGCTTAAGACGCATCACCTTCATGTGATTTTGGATTTCGCGCCTTTTCGCTATGCTAACAATAGCAATAAAGGAATTCTCGGGAAATGCGTAGCGGCAACCAACTCTTTAAGATAGCTCTTGGGGCTGTCCTGCTTGTATTGGGCTTCTCACAGGTATCGGCTGGTGAAAAGAACGTCCAGCCGGTGAAGGCTGTGCTGGAGTTGTTTGCCTCGCAAGGGTGCTCAACTTGCCCGCAGGCTCTCAACGTGTTTCGCACGATTGAAGAGCGCGAGGATACGCTTTCAATCTCGTATCACGTGGATTATTGGGATTATCTGGGCTGGAAGGACACGCTTGCCTCGGCCAAAAATACCAAGCGACAGAAAGACTATGCGGATGAGCGCGGGGATATGGCCGTTTACACTCCGCAGATGATAATCAACGGTGTTGCACTTGCGGATGCTTCCAGCGCCAAGAATATTGAGGCGCAACTGGGAGAGATCGCGCCTTTGAGCGTTGCTGTGGACATGCAGGAAACCGAAATGGCGCTCAACATCTCTGTTTCGGGCATTTGGGCTGGCGGTGAAGAGCCAGCGAACATCTACTTGCTTTGCATAGACGGTGAAGAGACAGTTGAAATCCTAGGCGGAGAAAACGCCGGCAAGACCAAAACCTACCGCAATGTCGTTCGTTCATTTAATGCTGTTGGTATGTGGAGCGGTGGCGAAAAGCGCATCCAGATGGCGAAGACTGCGGTGTTCCGCGCCGATGCGCCCAACTGGGTTGTTTTGGTCCAGGAAATGCGCAACGGGAAACCGGGGCGTATCATCGGGGCGAGCCAGCTTATGGCGAAAACTCCAAGCTCCTAGAGGTCCTGAGTTTAGCCTTCGCTTTTTTATCTTCGTTTGTTTGCAAGTACCCTAAAAACTGATAGAACTTGCGCAAGAGCCGCGCATGTGTATGGGCCGCGCGGTGTTTGGCGTTTTGCGGGCACAGCGAGATTTTCCGATGTCAAAGAGTATGCAATTTGCGCTCGGCAGCATTTTTGTCGGGTGTCTTGTGTTTGCTATAAAATATGTCGCCTACATTTATACCGGATCAATCGCTCTCTATTCCGATGCGCTCGAAAGCATCGTGAATATTGCTACTGCCCTTGCAGCAGCTGGGGCGCTGCATATGTCGCAAAAGCCAGCAGATAACAATCACCAGTTTGGCCATTACAAAGCAGAGTATTTTGCGGCTGTGTTCGAGGGTGCGCTCATCGTGCTGGCGGCGGCGATTATTTTGCAACGCTCTTATGAGGGCTTCACGCAGTCCTACGAGATTTCTTATTCTGCTGAGGGCATTGGGCTAAATATTGTTGCCTCTGTCATTAATTGTGTGTGGGCGACCGCGCTAATGCGCGTAGGGCGTGCGAACCGCTCGCCAGCGCTGATGGCGGATAGCCGGCATATCATGACGGATGTGTTCACTTCCGCTGGTGTGTTAGTTGGTTTTATTGGCGTCTACCTTACCGGGCTTGAGATCCTTGATCCGGCAATTGCAGCGTTGGTTGCACTTCACATTCTCTGGAATGGCTGGAAACTTGTACGGGATTCTGTTGCTGGTTTGATGGACGAAGCCGCGCCGGAGGAAGAACAGGAAACCTTGCGCCAGCTGATTTCCAAGTATGGGGAAGGGGCGCTTGAGGCGCATGATTTGCGCACACGCCATGCGGGCCATGTGACATTTGTTGATTTTCACTTGGTGGTGCCAGGTGAGATGAGTGTGAAAGATGCTCATTCGATCTGTGATCGGATTGAAGAGGGAATAGCGGACGAAATGCCGGGGGTTCGGGTGACTATTCACGTGGAGCCGGACAACCATGCCAAGCATTCCGGTATTGTCGTCGTTTAAACGCAGCCCTCTGTTTGGAATGCGAAAGTGGAGGGGACGTGCGCAAATCGGTTTTTGATCATAGCGTGTTGCTGCTGGGTAGTTTGATGATGATTGTCCCGGTAGTGGTGCTATTTTCCTCTTCTACGCATAGCGGCGCAGTGCTTGCTAATGAAGGTCCGCAATTGTTACTTGGCGGACGTTTCTTGGAGACATATAGCGCTGCGCTTTTTGAGGGCCGGGGCTTTTCGCAGGAAGTGAACGGCCTGCGGATGATGTTGAATTCTCTGCTGCTTGCTGGGGCGTTTGCGGCGGGTAAGACACTGGTTTCGATGCTTGCCGCATTTGCATTGGTTTACTTTCGTGTTCGATTTGCTTCTTTCTTGTTTATGGGCCTCTTGGTTTCTCTAATGTTGCCTTTGGAGTCCCGCTTTCTGGCTGTGTATGATGTGGTCGCAACGCTTGATCTGGTCAATACAGGGGCGGGTGTTGTGCTGCCGCTGATGGCTTCGGCGCTGGGTGTTTTCTTTTTTCGCCAGTTTCTGCAAACAGTGCCACAAGAGTTGAGCGAGGCTGCGCGCATTGATGGCGCAGGACCGTTGCGGTTTTTTTTCGGCATTCTTTTGCCTGCATCATCGCCGATGGTTAGTGCATTGTTTCTTGTGCTTTTTGTGCAAGGCTGGAACCAATACCTGTGGCCGCAAATGGTGAACAGCAATGAAACGCGCATCACCTTGGTGCAGGGTATGGCACTGGTGGGACGACAAAGCCCTGCCGGTTTTGCACTTGCAGTGTTGGCGCTGTTGCCGCCGGTGTTGCTGGTGCTTTTGTGCCAAAGAAGCTTTGTGAAGGGGCTGACTGACGGGCGTCAGTAAGGCTGATCAAGCACTTACCGCAAGAGGGGCCGTACTTCTGATCGCGTCGGTGAGATCCTCCAAAGAACCAAGCCGCGGGTGTGCCACATCTGTATTGGCAGTCGCGGAAAGCCATAAAGTTCCAAAGCCTAATTGATGGGCAGCATCTAGATTTGCCGGGCGGTTGTCTACAAGTAGAATTCTCTGGGGCGCCGCGCCAAGTTGCTCTGCGGCTTTGGCAAAGAACGAAGTGGCAGGTTTACGAATGCCTATGTCAGAGGAGATGATCCAGTTCTCAATATATGTATCGAGATGGTTGTGACGCCCTGCCGCTTTGAGCCAGCTGGCTATTCCATTGCTCATGCAGGAGAGGCCAATATAGTTGTTCTGCGCTTCTTCAAGAAGATCTATCAACTGCGGCATAAGTGTGTACCGTTGTGGGAGCGAGCTGGCCTGTGTTTTGGTAAGCCCTAGGGTTTGGCAAAGCTCTGGTTCGCTTAGATCTCCGCTGGTGGCGGAGAGGTACTGTAAAATAAGTCTGCTCTCATCATACTCACACTCACAGGCGAAGAGATGTTCTTGAAGGACCTGCTCTACCTCGTCTGTTTGGGTAAACAAAACTCCCATCGCATCAAGCGCTAAAAAATCATAGGAGTGGCAAACTCTGTCGAGAAAATCTTTGTACATGACCGGACTCGCTCTTTGATATTTCACAGCAAGTCTAAACTAGGCGGATCTGTAAAAGGGCGCAAATTCAATATTTTAGATGATATATAAACAAGCATTCGCTACAGGTTTAGACCTATTTGTTTCCTCCCTGTTGTTTTGAGCACACCTTTGCACGCCAAGTTCTGTTTGTTTGGCGGCTGTCTCAGGAAGCAATGAAATGGAATTGTAATGGCAGATCTATTTAAGAAAATGGTTGCAGCTGCGTTTGGCGCGTCTGCATTGGCAATGGTGGCTGTTGCGCCGGCACAAGCGCAAGACGGCCTGAGCTGCAGCGATCTGGACGATGCAATCGACATGCTTGATGAAGTATCGATGGAAACATTCTTCCGTGATCGAATTCGTGCAGGTTCGGATATGGATGATGCATTGGAAGCCATTATTGGCGTTTCTGCAATCATCGCTATGGTTGAAGATGACGGCCGTATTGCCCAGAGTGTGGATGATCTTGCTGAAGCTTGGGATGATGAGGATTGGGACGAGTATTCTGATGCCCTTGATGATATCTCGGATCGTCTCAGCCGCTTTTATGATCGCGATTGCTAAAAAAAAAGCCCGGTCTGAGGACCGGGCTTAATAGTTTGGGCTGCAGAGGTTCTGCAGATTCAATCAAGGTGCTGCCCCTAGAGGCGTTGCGAACCTTGACCGAATTCTGGATAGGCTTCGACACCGATTTCGACTTTGTCGAGGCCAAGTGCCTCTTCCTCTTCGCCGACACGCAGGCCGATAGTTGCTTTTATTGCAAGCCAGATGAGCGCTGAAGAGATCGAGATGAATGCGCCGATGGAGACCACGCCTACCAACTGCGGCAGGAAAGAAACATCGCTGTTCGAGAGCGGTACGACCAAGGTGCCCCAGATGCCTGCCAAAAGGTGCACAGGGATAGCGCCAACGACATCATCAATTTTAAGTTTATCGAGCAGTGGTACGGCGAAGACAACCAGTGCACCACCGACAGCGCCGATGAACATGGCTTGTGGTACGCTTGGGGTCAGTGGCTCTGCCGTGATGGCAACAAGGCCAGCCAGCGCGCCGTTAAGGGCCATGGTAACATCAACCTTCTTGTAAAGAATCTGGGTAAGCAAGATAGTGGTGACAACACCCGCAGCGGCAGCCATATTGGTGTTTGCAAAAATCCGGGAGATGTCGGTTACATCGCCAATGGTGCCCATAGCCAGCTGGGAAGCGCCGTTAAAGCCGAACCAACCGAGCCACAGGATGAAGGTACCCAAGGTGGCCAGCGGCATAGAGGAACCCGGCATTACGTTTACCTGACCGGCCTTGCCGTATTTGCCAGAGCGTGGGCCAAGGATGATTGCGCCAACCAGAGCAGCCCAGCCGCCAACAGAGTGAACCAGCGTAGAGCCTGCGAAATCTGAGAAGCCCATTTCGTCAAGCCAGCCAGCGCCCCACTCCCAAGAACCGGTGATCGGGTAGAGTACACCTGTGAGCAAAACGGTAAAGATAAGGAACGCCCAAAGCTTCACACGCTCGGCCATGGTGCCGGAAACGATTGAGGCTGTGGTTGCGCAGAAGACCATCTGGAAGAACCAGTCAGATGCCGTGGAATAGCCGGTGTCCAGAGCATCGCCGCCTACTGCGTCAAAAGAGTAGGTCCCGAAGGACCCGAAGAAGCCGCCATCCACGCCGGTGTACATCAGGTTGTAGCCGGTTACCCAGAACATAATACCTGCGATGGAGTAGAGTGCGATGTTCTTCAAGCATTGCATGGAAACGTTTTTGGTGCGGACCAGACCCGCTTCCAGCATGGCAAAGCCTGCGGCCATCCACATGACGAGAAAGCCGCCGATGAGGAAGAGCAGGGTGTTGAAGATGTAGGCGGTGTCGACGGCCAGAGCGTATTTTTCTTCCGCCATTGCCGGAGCAACACTCAACGCAAGGGTGGCAAGCGCGGCTCCTGATAGAATTTTGAGGTTTTTCATCGGGTGTTCCCTTGTCACTTAAAGAGCTTCGGCGTCTGCTTCGCCGGTACGGATGCGCACAACCTGATCAAGGCCGAAGACAAAGATCTTGCCATCGCCGATTTGGCCAGTGCGAGCAGTTTTGGAGATCGCTTCGACAGCTTCGTCCACTTGATCGGCGGCGACAGCGACTTCGATCTTGAGCTTTGGCAGGAAGCTGACCGAGTATTCGGTCCCGCGATAGATTTCGGTGTGACCTTTTTGGCGGCCATAACCTTTGACTTCAGTTACGGTCAGACCTTGAATTCCTAAGGCGGTGAGTGCGTCGCGCACCTCATCCAGCTTAAATGGCTTAATAACGGCCATAATGATTTTCATGTTCAGTTCCCGTTCCCGTCTAGAGTGTTGAAGGCTTGCGCTTGCGCGCTTGGCAAAACGGGGCGGCTTTGCTCATCTCCCGTAACCTTCGGCCTTTCACCCTTGCTTTAATCAAGATACGTGCCAACTTAGATTTGTGAGGAGGAGTATTTTTCTAATTCATTGAAAGTACTATGTAATATTTGCCAGTTCTGAGGGGGCTGACGATGGCTTGAGGCTCGTTGCCTATTTTGTAGCCTGCCAGATATGCATATTTATTAGACAGAGAGTGTTTTGCTATGTGATGTTTTTTTGTGCAGTGATTTGCAAAGTGTTTACCTCTGCCGCATTTGCGACTAGCTAGGAACTGCAGGATTTGAGGGGGCGCAGGTGAGCGACCAAGCAGTATTGTTAGATTTGCGGGGGCTTAATTGCCCGCTACCGGTGTTGAAAGCGCGGCAAAAACTGGCGCGAATGAACGCGGGCGACGTTTTGCACGTTGAAGCGACCGATCCGATGTCCGCCATCGATATCCCGCATATGTGCAGTGAGGACGGGCATTGCCTGCTTAGCAGCACGCAGGAAGGCCGTTTGCTGCGCTTTGAGATCCGCCGTGGTGGCTTGCACAAAAGGGAATTGCCGCATGAAGAAGCATAGCGTTCTGTTTGTTTGTCTTGGGAATATCTGTCGCTCACCTTTGGGAGAAGGGATCTTTGCGCATTTGGTGCATGAGCGGGGCTTAGAGGGGCAGTTTGAAATCGATTCAGCTGGAACTGGAGCATGGCATGTGGGCAAGCAACCTGACGAGCGCTCGATAGAGATTGCCAAGAAACATGGCATAGATCTTACCGGCCAACGCGCCCGGCAGGTGAGTGAACAAGATTTCTATCGGTTTGACACGATCATTGCCATGGACCGATCCAACTTGAAAAACCTGCGTAAGATCGAACCAAAGGACGGCACTGCCACCTTGCAACTCATGTTGCCCGATGGCGGGGATGTGCCGGATCCCTATTATGGTGGGAGAGATGGTTTTGCCGATGTGTTTACTATGGTCGAGCGCGCATGCACCAGCTTGCTGAATAAGCTAGCAGCTCAACATTAAACCTTCTTTAGCGCATTGATAATACTGCGCCAGCCCTTTGAGAGTTTGGAGCCGGCGCTTTTGCCTTTTCGCTGTAGGGCAATGCCGGCACGAGCGATGCCGTTTTCCAGCACCTGTGGCTTTGCCCATGAGCGCGGTGATACGTAAAGCATGTGATAAACGCTGATAATCACAAGCGCGGAGCATCCCCACGACAACAAAGTGTCCGATAAGAAGTGGCCGCCGAAAGCGACACGGTTTGCAGAGAATATTAGGCATAGACTGGCGGTGGCGATGAACGTTGGCAGGCGAAAGCGCGCCGGAACAATAAGGGTCAACGCAAGCAACCAGAACGAGGACGATCCCTCGCCAGATACAAACGAACAATTGCTTTCACAATAATTCGTCGGTGGCCAAACACCGATGAAAGGTTGATCGCCGCCAAATAGCTCTGTGTGCCGCGGCCGCGGGCGCCCCCATGTTTCTTTGAGGATCATGTTAACCAGCACACCGGGCCCAAGGATGAGGGTTGAGAGCAAGAATACAGGTGCACGCAGATCAGTTATGGCCTTGAGGCGGGGGAAGACCATTTTTATTATAAGAAGTGCAAGACACGCCAAGGCGGCCCAAATAACCAGATTGACCGCTAAGTAGCGCAGTTTTACGCCAAGATAGCTTTTCGAGACCGGAAAACCTCCATTGCCATCGTAGAATATAGACGTGACGGCGGGGTCGACGCTGGGAAACACGATGAAAAACGCCATGACAGCGGCGATATAAATCAGGCAAGCGCGCAGCGGATATGTGCGACAGAAGTGCATTGTTTTGCAGGCTGCTGATTTAACTCGTGCTTGCACCGGCTGGCCCCTCATTCATCCATTCGTGTTTAGCGAATTATATTTAAGTAATGAATACACTCTGGGAAAGAGGCATTTCTTTTTTTTAGTGGTGCTAATCAAGGGGTGGAAATTCAGTGAGTATCGGCTCGGGCTCAGCATCTTCAGCAACCGAAAGCGGAAGTTGTAGCGTAAAGATGCTGCCGTTTTGCGAAGATTGCTTGATGTAGACGTCTCCGCCGAGCTCGGAGGCAAGTTTCCGCGCGCCGTAAAGCCCTAAGCCGGTGCCCGAATCCTGCTCGGTTTCCGTTGCTCTCGCTCTGCCACGAACGAAGGGCGTGAAGAGGTGTAATTGGTCCTCTTCGGCGATGCCAGTGCCTTGATCAATGACATTTACTGATAGGCTCTTATAAGTTGTCGACATTGAGCTTGGAAAGCTGGTTTCGTCCAGTGTGGTCAGCACTGTTATGTTACCTTTGGCGGCATACTTTAGAGCGTTGCTGATAAGCGCTGCGAGGATGCTGCTGGTTTTTGCCGCTGGTACTGGTAGGTCTGCAAGTGCAAGAGGTGCTGGTGCGATGTTTAGCGCGCTGCCTTGCTGCTCTGCCAATGGACCATAAAGATCATTCAGGTGTTCAAGCACGTCTGCAAGTGCCTGATAGTCTTCTTCTTCTGCCAGATATTCAGAGGCGCTTTGTTGCAACAGATTGTCAGTTGATTGCAGCAGATTATTGAGGGCGGCCTCCAGAATACCAAGATAGCGCTGCTGGGATTGGGAGAGGGGCTCATGGGCGATAAGCTCCGCCGCCGTCCTCATTGCAGAGAGCGGCGTTTTTAGATCATGTGCCAGTTGTGCCACGTCCAGGTGTGATACCTGTTTTGGCGCGCCCATTTAGCTTCTCCTTGCATAGAGCCGTGCAATCAGCCTAAAGCATTAAGGGGGGGGGCGTCGCCCTTGCACATGACGCCATCCCCTGAAAAACAATGGACAGCCCTTGAAAAACAAAGGGTCGCAGAAAAAAACAAGTAAAAGGCGACTTTCAAGAGATGATTATAGAAACACTGGTGTTTGTGGTTGTGCCGTTGTTTGCGCTTATCGCAATTGGCTACGCAGTTGCTGTTTCGAAGCTGCTGGGCGCGGATGTGGGGCATGCGCTTGGTGCATTTGTAACCACGATAGCGGTACCTGCGCTTTTGTTTCGAACGCTGGCTACTGCTGATCTTGCTGGCGTTTCTCCTTGGTGGCTGTGGGCGACCTATTATCCGGTTTTGTTTAGTGTTGGCATTGGCGCAGCGCTATTGGTGCGCAAAGTGTTTCGCCGTGAGGCAAGGGCGGCGGTGGTAGCCGCGATTTCTTCTGGATTTTCCAATACTGCCTTGCTTGGCATTCCGCTTATTACCGCTGTTTATGGTGATGAGGCGTTGGTGCCGCTCTCGATCGTGATAGCGGCGCATATTCCCAGCGTTACGATAGTCTCCGTTATCGCAATGGAGCGCGCTGTGGTGATTGATGGATACACCCAAGCGCGGCCTATGGGCGAGGTGATGCAAGCGGTGGTGCAGAAGCTGCTTGGAAATCCAATTGTGTTGGCGATTGGCAGCGGCGTGCTTTGGAATGTGTTTGGTCTGCCTTGGCCTGAGCTGCTGGAGCGCACCTTGCAGCCGGTGGCGAAAAGTGCGTCCACTGTGGCGCTTATTTCTGTCGGGATGTCGATGTTACACTACGGTATTCGCGGGACATTGAGCATTGGTGTGACGCTTAGCGTGATCAAGATTTTGGTGTTTCCGGCGTTGGTGTTGCTCTGGGGGATATACGTGACACATCTGCCCGGTGAATGGCTGAGTGTGTTGGTGCTGGCGGCGGCGTGCCCAACTGGTGTTATGGCTTACGTGTTTGCAAACCAGTTTGGAACAGGGCACGCGATGTCTACCAATTCGATTAGTATCACAACAATGGCAAGTATCGTGACAGCCAGTGGCTGGATCTGGCTGCTGCACGCGCTGGGCTACTAATGCGCAAAGCCGAGTTTTCTGCGAATATCTGCTGGGGTGGTGCCTTGTTCTCTCAAGGTGCGTAGCGAGATGCTGGAGGCTGATTTTGCGAGTTTGTCGCCGCTGTCATCGGTAAGGAGTTTGTGGTGATGATAGAGCGGTGCGGGTAGGCCAAGAAGTTGTTGGAGCAAACGGTGGACGGAGGTGGCGTGGTATAGGTCTTGCCCGCGCACAACGTGGCTTATGCCTTGCGCAGCATCGTCAACTACCACAGAGAGATGATAGCTTGTGGGTGTGTCTTTGCGTGCCAGAATGATATCTCCCCAAGCGGCTGGATTTGCCTTGATGCGCTCAGCCTCCTTTGCATCGGGTGCGGTGAGTTCTTGCCAGTCAATGCCTTGGTTTTGTAGCGTGGAGAGCGCTGCTTGCATATTAAGACGCAGGGCGTAAGGGGCGTTGCGGGTATCTTTTGCCTCCCGCTCCCCAAACGCGCTGCCGGGATAAAGCGGGGCGCCATCTGGGTCTCGTGGCCAATCTTGCTGCTGCGAAATGTAGGTTTTTATCTGGGATCGGGTGAGATAAGCGCGATAAAGCAGGCCTTTTGCTTCTAGCTGAGCTAGGGCTTGTTGGTAGCGCGGAAAGTGTTCACTTTGCTTTTGTGGGGCCTCATGCCACCTGATGCCAAGCCACTCCAGATCCTCCAGCATTTGCTGCTGCAATGCAGGGGTGCAGCGGGTGGTGTCAATATCTTCCAGGCGGAGCAATAGCTTTGCTGCGAGCCTGTTCGCCATGTGCTCGTTAAGCAGGGCCGAGTAGGCATGGCCTAAATGCAGCTGGCCATTGGGCGAGGGGGCAAAGCGGAGGCACGCTTGGTTCATGCGGTATCTTTGGCTAGAATGCGAGTAATGATTTATGCCTAGCGCGAGATGAGTGAAAAATCCATGGCTCCGATAAATGAACTAGCTGATTTGCAGCGGGATTTGGCCGCGTTGTTACTGGTGGACCCGGGTTTAAGCGAAGCGGTGGAGGTTGCTGGCGAGCTGCCATTACGCCGGCGGGCTGCTGATTTTCCAAGTCTTTGCAATATTGTGGTGTCGCAGCTGCTTTCTGTTGCTGCTGCTCGCACGATATGGGGGCGTGTTGAGGCTTTGATTGTGCCATTTACTCCCGAGCGCCTATTGGGTTTTGCAGATGAAGAGCTGCGGGCGGCGGGCCTATCTGGCGCGAAGGTGCGGACATTGCAGGCTATCGCGCGGGAGGTGCAGGCAGGGCTGGATCTGGTGCATTTATGCGAGCAAAGTGGAGAGGATGCCCACAAACACCTTTGCAAGATTAAGGGCATTGGCCCGTGGACGGCAGATGTTTTCCTGCTGTTTTGTGCCGGGCATCCGGATGTTTTTCCAAGTGGAGATGTAGCATTGCAAAACGCCGTGCAGATGCTGCAAGGGCTCGACAAAAAGCCAGTGGGCAAGGAGCTTGATGCTATCGCCCTGCGCTGGGCACCTTATCGAGGCACCGCAGCGCGGCTCTTTTGGGCGTATTATGGAGCGATTAAGCAGGGCAAGGACTTGCTGCCTGTTTAACAGCTAGTGGGTACGCTTAGCTATAAAATCGGCAATTTCGATGAGAGTGCGTGCGTCATTGCCAAAGGGAGCGAGCAAGATTGCTGCTTCATCAATCAGTTGGGCAAGCTCTTCTCTGGCATGCTCTTGCCCCATCAGGCCAACCAAAGTCGCTTTGCCGCGCTCTTCATCTTTTCCGGCGGCTTTGCCAAGGGTTGCGGCATCAGAGGTGACGTCGAGAAGGTCATCGGCAAGCTGGAAGGCGAGGCCAACAATTTCGCCAAAGCGGGTGAGGCGGGCTATGTCTTCATTGCTGGCTTGAGCAAGCATGGCGCCAGCTCGGCAAGCATAGCGGATGAGTGCGCCGGTTTTCATCGCTTGAAGCGTGCGGATCTGCGCTTCGCTTCTGTCGCTATGCTCTGATTGGAGATCCAGCATTTGGCCTCCTGCCATGCCGCCAATCCCAGAAGCGCGGGCGAGCTCTTGCGATAGCTGAAGGCGGAGCGCGGCACTCTGGTGCACATCTTCACGGGCAATGAGATCAAAGGCGAAGGTGAGCAGAGCATCACCGGCTAGAATGGCGGTTGCCTCGTCAAAAGCCTTATGCGTTGTCGGTTTGCCGCGGCGCAGATCATCATCATCCATCGCTGGCAAATCATCATGCACCAAAGAGTAGCAATGAATGCACTCCAGCGCGGCGGCGGCTGTGAGAACGCCATCATCCTCGCGGCCAAACAGCTTGGCAACCTCTACCATCAGCAGGGGGCGCAGGCGCTTGCCACCGGCCAGTGCGGCATATTGCATGGCATCTGTCAGGCGCTGAGGGCGCGTGATCTCATTTGCTTGGGCATCTTCTTTCAGCGCATTGGCAAGAACGCTTTCTACCTTGCTTGCGGTTTGTTCCAGAGCATTTTGCAAAGTAGGGGTCACGTTGTTGTCTCGCAGCTGAATGAAGTTTGGTCTTTCCTGTCGTATCTGCGCAAAAACGTCAAGGAAATACAACAGCTGCCCTTCTGCTGTCCTTGGGGAATACTGCGGAAATTGAAGGATGATTGCGACAAGTGCTGCGACTATTCTAGGCCATCGTAAATCCTGCTAGGTGCGGATGTTCAGCGGGGGCAAATCATGCAGGCACTAGGGAATATTCTTGGATCCTTTATCAGGAAGGGTCATTTGACGATTATTGATGCGAAGGGTGGGCGTCACGTATTCGGTGATATTACCGAGGAACCCGGCGGCGCACTGCGTATTCATAGCCAAAGCTTGCCATACCGTGCCATGATAGACCCTGAGTTGAAACTCGCCGAAGCCTATATGGATGGGGAACTTACCATTGCCGATGGTTCGAGCCTTATTGATGTCATGTCGGTTATAATGGCAAATGAAGGGCCGATGTCCAACCACTTGCTACATCGGTTGTTGCTCGCGTTTAAAGAAGGACATACACGACGCAAGCAGCGGCTGGACGTGCGACGGGACAAGCAGCATGTGCGCCATCACTATGATCTTTCTGCGGAGCTATACGAGCTGTTTCTCGATGGCGGGATGAACTACAGCTGCGGATATTACGAGAGCCCCGAGACGCCTCTCGAGGATGCACAGAACGCAAAGCTAAACCACATCGTTGCCAAGCTTGACTTGCGCGAGGGGCAAAGCCTGCTGGAAATTGGGGGTGGTTGGGGTTCTTTGGCAATCAGGCTGGCGCAGGCAGGCGCGCAAGTAACATCGCTGAATGTATCGCGCGAGCAGATCGCTGTGGCGCAAAAGCGTGTGGAGCTGGCGGGCGTTGCCGACAAGGTGGAGTTTCTTTGTGTAGATTACCGCGAGTTTGAGGGGCAGTACGATAAGGTTGTCTCGGTTGGTATGATGGAGCATGTGGGGATTGGCAATTACGAGCAGTATTTTGCTAGGGTTCGCGATTGTTTAAAGCCGAACGGATCGGCGCTTATTCACAGCATCGGCCGGTACACGCCGCCGGGGGTCACGGGCCCCTTCTTGGCTAAATATATATTCCCTGGTGGGTACTGTCCTGCTTTGTCCGAGGTGTTTGCTGCTGTTGAAAAGCAGGGCTTATGGGTCTGCGATAACGAAGTGCTTCGGCTGCACTACTACTACACTGTTCGCGATTGGCGGCGGAAATTCGAGCGGAACCGCAGTAAGATCCGCGAACTATATGACGAACGATTTTGCCGGATGTGGGAGCTTTATCTCACCAGCGTGGAGCTTGGGTTCCTACTGGGGCCTACGATGGTGTTTCAGTTGATGCTCGCCAAGGAACGGGATGCTGTGCCTATCTTACGGGGCTATATAGATAAGCGGGAACGGGAACTGAACAAGCGCTTTGACAAGATGCCTGCTCCGATGAGGGCGCTTCATGAAGCACAGGCGCTAGATGTGGGCGCGGCTGAGTAAGGCGCCCGAGATCTCCGTTAACAGTGACCCAAGGAACCTATAAAAAACCCCGGGCGAAGGGCCCGGGGCAGCGCTACTAATCCACAAAGCTTAAGGGGTTTAAGCGTTTGCTTCCAGCGCGATAGCAGCGGATTGGATGATTGCGGCAAAGCGTACAGCGGTCTGCACCATTTCTGCGGTTACACCGGCTTTGCGCAAAATAGCTTCATGGCTATCGATACACATGCCGCAGCCATTAATGGCGGATACTGCGAGTGACCATAGCTCAAAATCAACTTTGTCGACGCCCGGTTTGCCAATGATGTTCATGCGTAGCTTGGCTGGCATGGTTTTGTACTGCTCATTGGAAGAGAGATGGACAAAGCGATAATAGATGTTGTTCATGCCCATGATGGTTGCTGCGGCTTTTGCAGCCTCTAGCGCTTCGGCAGTTAGATGCGGCGCTGCTTCAGCTATCAGGGCTTCGCGTACCTGCTGGTTGCGCGAAGAAATGGCGCAGGCAACGAAGAGGCCATACTTTTGTTGATTAGAGAGGCTTTCATCGGTGGCCATGGAGCCAAGATTCAGGCGGACGTCTTTGGCAAAATCGGGCAGTGCCGCTTTTAAACTATCGATAGACATAGGTTCTCTCCAATCAACTAAGTAGGGTCTTGGCTCGTCTGTTGTTGTTATGCGAGCCTTGGGGCCACTGGCAGCCGCGGGGCACAGTTTTCCCGCGACTGCTTGTTTGTTATGTGCGGCGATTAGGCTGCGATAACGTCGCCGCCAACTTCGCGGTTACATGGGCAAAGTTCGTCGGTTTGCAGTGCATCGAGAACGCGCAGCGTGTCTTTCGGGTTACGGCCAACGTTCAGGTTGGTTGCGTAAACGTGCTGGATTGTGTTCTCGTTGTCGACGATGAAGGTGTAACGGTATGCTACGCCATCAGGAGAGCGAACACCGAGGCCATCGATCAGGGAGCCGTTGGTGTCGGCAAATGCCCAGATTGGCAGTTTATCGAGATCTGGGTGGTCACGGCGCCATGCGAGCTTACAGAATTCGTTGTCGGAAGAACCGCCAAGAACGACGGCATCACGATCTTCAAATTCCTGAGCAAGGCGTGCAAATTCAGCGATTTCGGTTGGGCACACAAAGGTAAAGTCTTTTGGGTAAAAGAAGATAACTTTCCACTTGCCTTCAAAGCTTTTCTCGGTGATCGCTTCAAATGCGCTTTCGCCGTTTTCTTCGTGGTTGTTAAAGCCAGGTTTAACACCAACAACTTCAAATTCAGGCAGTTTTTCACCAATACCGAGCATAGGGGCTCTCCTTGTAGACGAGTTAGGCGATTGAGCACTGTGGTGCAGTGCGAAATTCTGTGTCGCAGGTGCTTTGCGCTGCGAGTGATTTTGTTATGCAGGGTCGGGACGGATCGGTCAAAACGATAATAACGAATTGTGTTATCGTTTTTTTCGATATAAGGTGTTGGCAGGCAATAACTCAAGGAGACACAAGGGATTTTGGAGTTATTCTCGTTCCAGATATTCCTGTGTGTCATGCTGACGCACCGATGTTACCCACACTTCGGCAATTACAATATTTCAAAGCTCTGGCAGAGCATCTGTCGTTCTCTAAGGCGGCAGAAGCTTGCCACATAACGCAATCGACGTTGTCCGCATCTATTCGTCAGTTGGAAGACAACTTGGAATGCGCGCTGGTTGATCGTTCGGGCAAGCAATTGGTGCTCACCGAGACAGGAGAAAAAGTGCTGGCGCAAAGTGCGGCTTTGCTGCGGGATGCAGAAGAGCTGGTGCAAGGGGTGAAGGCCCAACACCAGCCGCTGACAGGCCGATTTCGTCTTGGGGTCATTCCATCTATCTCGCCTTTTGTTTTGCCTCGTTTTTTGCCTGGATTGAGAGAGGCGTTTCCCGCCTTAAAGCTATATTTGCGCGAGGACTTGACGCGCAACCTGCTTTCCAGCTTGAGAGAGGGGCGCATTGACGCTGCCTTGATCGCTTTCCCCTATGAGCTTAGTGGGTTTGATTTTGAGATTGTTGGTGAGGATGCGTTTCTCTTAGCTGTTCCGGCGGAGCACCCATTGGCGGCTCGCGAGGAGATTGCCCTAGAAGAACTTGGGAATGAGCGTTTGCTGCTTTTGGAAGATGGGCATTGTTTGCGCAACCATGTTTTGGCGGCAACGAAGGGACGGTTGGCAGGAGGTGAGGAAGATATTCAGGCAACCTCGTTGATAACTCTTGTACAAATGGTGGATAACGGGCTTGGTGTCACGTTGCTACCCAAGTTAGCCGCGGAAGCTGGGGTCACGGGCGGAACAGGCCTGCGGCTAATTCGCCTAAAAGGGGCGCGTAGCGGACGGCAGTTAGGTGTGGTGTGGCGGCGTAAGTCATCTTTTGAAAAGAATGCGCGGTTGATGGCTGGTGAGTTGGCGATGTTTCTAGCTGGTGAGGGGGCAGGGTGAGTTCGCAAGTGCCGAAAAATAAATGGAGGGTGTGGCGCTGGGTTTTCCGCGCGGTTCTTTGCCTTGCTTTGTTACCTGTCTTACTGAGTGTGCTTTATAGTTTTCTTCCGCCAGTTTCCGCCCTCATGCTCGGGCGTATGTTGAGCGGCCAACCTGTTTGGCGAGATTATAAGCCGCTGGAGGAAATTTCTGTTTATTTACAGCGCTCTGTGGTGGTTTCAGAAGATAGCTTGTTCTGCCAGCACAACGGTGTTGATTGGCAAGCGCTGCGTGGTCAGGTGGATAAGGTGGTTGAAGGGGGCAAGGCGCGTGGGGCGAGCACGTTGACGATGCAGTTGGCGAAGAACCTCTTCCTCTGGAATGACCGCAGTTACCTTCGTAAAGGTCTTGAAGTGCCGTTGGCGGTGATGCTGGATGCGGTGCTGACCAAGCGCCGTATTTTGGAGTTGTATCTTAACATTGCCGAGTGGGGCCCCGGAGTGTTTGGCGCAGAGGCTGCGGCGCAAACTTACTTTGGCAGCACAGCGGCTAAGCTGGGTCCAGCCAAGGCGTCACTGTTGGCAACCGCGCTGCCAAACCCGATTGCGCGGAATCCAGCGCAACCTACGACTGGACATCGGCGGTTAGCGGGGATAAACCAGCAGCGAATGCGGATTGCAGGGGGTGTTTTGGCCTGTGTCGACAAGCCTTGAAGCATTGGCAAAATAAATTTTTGTTTTAGGCTGGCATATTGCGCAATAACCCTGTATAAACCGCGCCATTCTGAAAGTTTGCGTGCGTCGCACGCTGACTCTGCACGCCGAAAGGTGTGTGAGCATAAGGCACAAGAGAGAGCTACGATGGCAGTTCCAAAGAAAAAAGTAACGCGTATGAAGCGCGGCTTTCGCCGTTCTGCGGACGCCCTTGGTCAGCCGGCATATGTGGAAGACAAGGATTCGGGCGAACTGCGTCGTCCGCACCATGTTGACCTGAAAACCGGTATGTACCGTGGTCGTCAGATCCTGCAGGTTAAAGAAGACTAATCTGCAGCGCTAGACGCGTTTGGTTATAAAAAAGCCGCTCTTGCAAAAGGGCGGCTTTTTTTGTGTCTTTGAGAAATACGGTTAGCCGTTAGCCATGTATTGTGCGCCGTTGATGGTCATAACCGAGCCGGTGATAAACGCGGCAGCAGGAGAGCAAAGATAGGTGACCAAAGATGCGATCTCGCTGGCTTTACCCAAGCGACCTACCGGAATTTGGCTAATAATGCTCTCCAGCACCTTCTCAGGCACGGCGGAGACCATATCGGTATCTATATAGCCGGGACAGATGCAATTGACCGTAATGCCTTTGCGAGCGTTTTCTTGCGCTAGAGCTTTTGTAAAGCCAATGACGCCCGCTTTTGCTGCGGAATAATTGGTTTGGCCGATCTGGCCTTTCTGACCATTGATTGAGGAGATATTGATAATTCGGCCATGGCCGCGCTCGCGCATTCCAGAAATGACTGGCCGGGTCATTGTAAACATGGAATCCAGATTGGTGCGCATGACTTGGCTCCACTGGTCAAAATCCATTTTGTGAAACCAGCCGTCGCGCGTGATGCCCGCATTATTTACCAGGATATCAATTGGGCCCAGATCTTGCTCGATTTGGGCAATGCCTTGTGTGCAAGATTGCGGACAACCTGCATCCCATTTGTAGGCTTTTATTCCAGTCTCTTCTGAGAACTTTTCGGCGCGCTCTGTATTTCCGGCATATGTTGCCGCTGTTATGTAGCCGCTTTTTTGTAAAGTAATCGCGATTTCTGCGCCTATTCCACGTGTTCCGCCGGTAACTACTGCAGTATTCCCCATAGTGACACCTCATTCCTAAAAGAACTGGGAGATAACAGGTATTTCAAGCAAACAGTAATGGCGAGCTTAATACAACCTCGCCATTAGAATATACTGGCGTTTATATCTTATGTTTCTTGCTAGTATTTAGTAGGGTTTTGCGCTTACCCGCGTTCGACGCAGAGGGCAACACCTTGACCGCCGCCGATGCATAATGTGGCGAGGCCTCGCTTGGCGTCTTGGCGCTTCATCTCGTGCAGCAGCGTTACAAGAACGCGGGCCCCAGATGCGCCGATAGGGTGCCCAAGCGCAATGGCGCCGCCATTGACATTGACCTTTTGCGGGTCAAGGTTGAGGCCTTTGTTAACGGCAAGAGCTTGAGCGGCGAAGGCTTCATTGGCCTCTACCAAATCGAGGTCTTCCACGTTCCATCCTGCTTTTTCCATCGCCTTTTGCGAAGCTGGGATCGGGCCTGTGCCCATGATCGATGGATCGACACCAGCGGTTGCCCATGAGGCGATGCGAGCGAGAGGCTCTAGGCCGCGCTTAGCAGCTTCGTCTGCGCTCATGAGTACCAGCGCTGCCGCGCCGTCGTTTAGGCCTGATGCGTTGGCGGCCGTGACGGTGCCATCCTTGATGAAGGCGGGACGTAGTTTTGTCATGGACGCGAGGTCGGCGTCGTAGCGGATGTATTCATCATCAGCAACGATACGCTCTTTGCGTCGTTCTGTGACGGTGACGGGAGTGATTTCCTCTTTAAACTTGCCAGCTTTTTGCGCAGCTTCGGCTTTGTTTTGAGAGCTTACGGCGAAGCTGTCCTGATCCTCACGGGTGATCTGGAACTTCTGGGCAACATTTTCTGCTGTTTGGCCCATATGATAGCCGTTGAAGGCGTCCCAAAGGCCGTCCTTAATCATGGTGTCGACCATTTTATAGTCGCCCATTTTAACGCCAGAGCGCAGGTGTTGGCAGTGAGGCGAGAGGCTCATGTTCTCTTGGCCACCTGCAACGATAATATCCGCATCGCCAGAGAGGATTTGCTGCATGCCCATGGCAACGGTGCGCAAACCAGAGCCGCAAACCTGATTAACGATAATGGCGGTTGAATCCTCTGAAAGACCTGCGTTGATAGCTGCGATCCGAGCGGGGTTTTGCCCTTGTCCAGCGGTGAGAACTTGGCCGAAGATAACTTCGTCTACCTCGTTTGCTGGAAGCTTGGCTTGCTCTAGGGCCGATTTTATGACGATGGCACCTAGGTCGTGTGCGGGGGTATTTGCGAATGAGCCGTTGAACGAGCCTATGGGTGTTCGAGTTGCGCTCACAATGACGACGGAAGCATCTTTTGATGCGTTGCTTTGGGTTGGCATTGTAGTCTCCTCAGCTACGACTTGGGAGGCTGCCGATGTGTACTCTAGGTGCAACCCCGCAAGGAAAAGTATGTAGTTGCAATCTAGGCAGTTTTCCTGAGAGAGCGCCAGTCTGTTTTTCGTCTAAGTCTCCCCTAATTCTCAGGGAATGCATGCTTAAAAGGGTTTGGCATGGCAAAATAGTTGCGCTAGGGTTGCCGCCAAATAGGAAATTCGTAGGTGTGGCAGGTGTGTTTGCGGCGCCCCGATTTGCAGGAGGTGCACATGGCACAGCACGGTGAGGCAACTGTAATCAAGAAGTATGCTAACCGCAGGCTTTATGACACCAGCAGCAGCTCTTATGTCACCTTGGAAGACTTGGCTGTGATGGTGAAGGATGGCCGGGAGTTTGTTGTGCAGGATGCCAAGAGCGGGGAAGATATTACGCGCTCGGTGCTAACCCAGATTATTTTTGAGCAGGAAAGCAAAGGGCAAAATCTGCTGCCGATTGCGTTTTTGCGCCAGTTGATCGGATTTTATGGCGACAGCATGCAAAGCATTGTGCCGAGCTACCTAGAGCACTCGCTTGGAAGTTTTGTGCAGGAACAGGAAAAGATGCGCGCCAAGCTTTCGCAGGCTATGACAACGACGCCTTTTGAATTGGTTGAGGAGCAGGTGAAGCGCAACAGCGAGATGTTCCAAAAAGCTATGGGTATGTTTATGCCGGGCTTTGGAGACGGTAAGACCGAGCCAGGCGAAGCGGTAAAAGCCGAGGGTAAAACATCTGGAGCAACTGATGAAAGAGCTGCAACGGGCGAGCAGCTGGACGGGCTGAAAGAACAACTCGCCCAGATGCAGGCGCAGATAGAAGCACTTTCCAAGAAGCACTAGGCCGGCGCGGGTGTGCAATTGCAACTTACCGCAAAAGAAAAGGGGCTATGACCCCTTTTGCTATTTTGAAACGTAGACGCTTTTCACATACTTTGCGATGCCTGAAAATGCCTTTTTAAGGTCATCTGCGTTTTTGGCAAGAACGAACTTTCCATCCTTACCTGCGCAATCACGGAGAATCTTAAGAAGGGAAGATGGCGGCTTTTCGCTAGTTTGATAAAAGACCGAAAAAATAGTAATCCCACTTTCTCTAATGGCTTTGCAGGCCTCTTTTGCGCGATAATTTGCTATTGGTATGTTTACATCGTTCCCTTGCGTATCACGGTCGTACTTGGGATTTTTCAGACGTTTTCCATTTATGTACTCAAACATACTGCGCGGATAGGGCTGATAAAACTTGTATGTGTCCGTCTCCCAAAGGTACTTTACAACAGTTCTATATTTTCGAACCCACATCCCATATTCTTCGATGTACATATAAGGAGTTTTGCGGAAGTAGCTGTTAAACTTTCCATCTGTCATAAAAATCATGAATTTCTTGGTTTGGCCATAGCTAGCAGCTGGCTTGCTGTTAGGTTGCCGTTGCCAAAAGGAGTTCCATTTGGGTGACAAGGTGTGCCAGCCCCAAAGCATGCCAATATGGCCTGCTGTGTTATTTTCCGTGTCCAAGAGGTTAATGGTTTGTGAAAGTGCATTGCGATTAGAGGTAAGCGCTCTTATGGGTGCTGTTTTCTTGCAGTTTTCACCAAAAAACGCGCCGTATCCATTTATCGCATGCCCCATGTGCTTATATCTCCTCGTAGGAAGCTCGAGAGGCGGCATATCGTCCTTAAGCAAGAAGTTATCTATTTCATCTGCATGTGATACTTGTCTCTTAACGAAACGCAGTTGCTGTCTATAACCCTTTTTGCTAACTGTTTCATTGTCGTATGTATCAATGTATTTTTGACGGCTGACCATGCAGGAGTGTTTTGATTTAGATGTACTTTGCAAAGGCACAATACTGTCTTGAACTATTTGGGCATCTTTTAGTGGAAGTGAAACAAATTCATTGTATGGAATGATGGATAAACTGATACGTGCATCTTCTTCGCTGATAGAAGGTGGTAACAGTTCATCGATGACACTTTTTACTGCGGTTTCTAAAGCCCCGTCTGCCTTGCCTTTCTTTATATGCCTTTTCATGGACAATGTGACATCTAGAACTAGAGCAATTTCTGCGCTTCCAACGCCGAAGTTGACCGTGGTATTTGTTCCCACGTTTAGTTTTGAGTAGTCATCCTCCCCGAAACCCGGGATAAGATTAGCGAGGCGGATAAAGAATGTGGGAACGTTCGCACTTGCAGCTAGATTAATGACACCGGTTTGCATATTTACATCTGGCTCTATCTCCGCGATCGTGACATCACCGTAGACCATCCCCTCGATGTTTTTTATGTAAAGTTCTTTGATCAGCGTTTTAGCCTCAGCGACTGACATCTCTTCTTTATCTAGCCGGGTGGCAGCGGCGAGGCCGGCGGTGTCTAGCGCGGCATAGAGGCGCTGCTGGGTGGTGAAAGCACGGCCAAAATCGATACCCATACCGATGATCACAATAAGCAGCACGATCAGGAAGGCCGTGATAACCGCGACCACTCCCCTCTCGTCGTCTTTAAATGCAATCTGCTTGGCGCGAAGTTGCGCAATCCAATGAAATAGCATAGCAGGCCCCACAATCTGCCCATTTTATAGTATGGGTTGCATGATATTGCTTTGTGCAGCTTTTGGAAGAAAAAACGCGACGTTAACTTTAATAATAGGTGGAAATTTATTACAATTTTATATTATGTGTGGCTCGTTTTGAGGATATCTGGTCCGATATGTCGAGATTTACTTAAGGAATAGCACGGTTTTTACTAGGTATCTATTTTGCATGTTAATTGCTGTATGTAGACTATCCGCAATCAGCAACAAGATTGTTCTGATATATGCTGTGGCAGGCGCAAGTTTCATCGTTTTCTGATGTGTCACCTGTTATACCAATGGCGCCAAAGATCCTACCAGTGTCGTTTCGTATCAAAACTCCACCTGGAACAGGTACAATGCCACCTTGCGCTAGGCCATTTAGAGCCTGAATGAAGTGGGGGCGGCTTGCTGCATTGTCATTAAGCCAGCGGCTGCCTACGCCCACAGCTAAGGCGCCAAATGCTTTTCCTGTGGCGATTTGCGGGCGCATGATCGAGGAGCCGTCTTGGCGCTCCAGAGCGATTACATGACCGCCCGCATCAAGAACTGCTACTGTGATGGGCTTGAGGCCAAGTTCGGCTGCCTTCTCCTGAGCTGAAGATATAATGGCTTTTGCTAGTGAAAGGTTGAGTTGCATACCGTCTAATCCCTATCGTAAATTCACTAGGAGATAGCAGTGGGGTCGCCGTGTTCCAACCGGCCAATATGGAAAAGCAGTTGCGCAAATTTGGCAGTAAAAACCTTAATGGTGCATGGGTAAGGTGGCTTGATGAGCAGTCGTGACTTTCAGATGAATGGACGCTCAGCCGTGTATGGACAGCGCGCTATGGTGGCGACCTCGCACCCGCTGGCGAGTGAAGCGGCTGTTGGTATTTTGCACAAGGGGGGGAACGCGGCAGATGCAGCTGTTGCAGCGGTGGCGGTGCAAGGTGTTGTCGAGCCGCAGATGACAGGCATTGGCGGTGACTGTTTTGCCCTTGTGGGGCAGGAAGGCCGTAAGCTGTGGGGCATGAATGCTTCAGGGCGTTCTGCGGCAGCGGCAAATGCTGCTGCGCTGAGGGAGGAGGGACTAAGCAAGGTGCCGCCTCATAGCGGCCACGCGGTGACAGTGCCCGGCGCTGTTCGTGGTTGGGAAATGCTGCTGCAAGAGTTTGGCAGGCTCTCTTGGGCAGAAGTGCTAGCGCCGGCGATTGGTTATGCTCGCAATGGATTTCCTGTGGCGCCACGTGTTGCCTTTGATTGGCAAGGGCTTGTTCCTGCGCTGAGAGTTTGTGAGGCAAGTGAAAAGATTTATCTACGCGCTGGCGCAGCTCCAAAAGCTGGTGATGTGATGCGTTTTGCACAACTGGCAGAAACGCTGGAACGTATCGCAGCAGAAGGTGCCGACGGTTTTTACAAGGGGCCTGTGGCGCAGGACATTGCTGCGCAGGTGCAGGCGCATGGCGGCTTGTTAACTGTTGATGATCTCGCCGCAATGCAGGCAGAGGAAGTGGTGCCGATTACCAGCGATTATGCAGGGCTTGAAATAGCCGAGTTGCCACCAAACGGGCAAGGAATTGTTGCATTGCTCCTGCTGGAGATCCTCAAGCGTTTTGACTTGCGCGGGCTTGAGCCATTGGGCGTTCAGCGGTTGCATATACACATGGAGGCAACAAAGCTTGCTTACTCGGCGCGGGATGCTTTTTTGGCGGATCCGCAAGCCATGGCCTTTGATGCGATGGAGCTTTTGCGCGCCGATCATGTTGACAAGCTTGCAGGGAGGATCCGCATGGATGGCGTGCTGCCACGCCAACAAACACAGCTGCTCTCTCCAAAGTCTGATACGGTGTGCCTTAGCGTGGTGGATGAGGATGGCTTGGCAGTATCGCTCATCAACTCGATATACAAGGGCTTTGGCTCATGCATAACAGCGCCGCAAAGTGGTGTGCTCTTGCAGAACAGGGGGGCTTGCTTCTCGCTTGAAGAAGGGCATGCGAACGAGCTGCTAGGTGGCAAGCGGCCCATGCATACGATTATTCCAGCAATAGCCATGCAAGATGGGCGGCCTTCGATCGCGTTCGGCGTCATGGGCGGTGGTTATCAACCCTGCGGGCATGCCTATGTGCTGAGCAACATGTTGGATTATCAGATGGACATACAAGCAGCGATTGATCTGCCGCGTGTGTTTATTGACGAAGATAGCCTTGCGTTGCAGGCGGAGGCCGGTATTCCAGAAGAGAGCTGTGCGGGGCTGCGGGCGATTGGGCATCGTCTTGAACGGGTAAGAGAGCCTATTGGCGGTGGGCAAGGCATTGTTATTGATCGCAACCGCGGTGTGCTCATCGGGGGCTCAGACCCGCGCAAGGATGGCTGCGCGATTGGCTTCTAACTGTCGCTTGGAATTAGGCAAAGATTTCTGTGAAGCGACCATTTCCCAGAGCATAGCGCGCTTTGATTGCGGCGCGATACTGGCGCACCCTGCGGGACTTTAGATTTGAGGCTGTGCCCGTGAGTGCTTCTTGTAAGCCAAGCAAAGTGGCTGTGCTGGCGTGTTTTCGGGCAAGTGATTGATTTTGCCAGCGGGCGAGTGCATAGCGGCGACCTGGGCGCCTGCGCTTCAGGACCGCCTTGCGCGCAAAGGGCCGCTTAGCTGTGGCTTGATGGTTTTCGTTGGCAGGAGGCTGATTGCCCACACTAAAGTTTGGGAAATAACGGCCTTTGCCCTCGTAAAATTGTAGGCGCACTCGAACAGGTGGCAAACACCGCAAAACCATTTTCCAGACCTTACACACTTACAGACTGCCTAAAGGAGGGCATGCAAATGCTATGGCTTCGCATCCCCTAGATACTGCTGTTCAGCCTAGCAAAATTTTCATTAAAACTTTAATGAAAATTAACCATGGTTAACGCTGGTGGAAAACTGAAGGGATTCTGCCAACTCTCCGTGGAACTGCGCGAAGCTGCGGTAGAGAATGGCGGCTAGGCCTGCCGCTTTCGCACCGACGATGTTTTCCTCCTTGTCATCGACAAACAGGCAGTTTTTGGGCTCATAGCCATAGCAACTGCAAATCGCCTTGTAGACCGCAGGGTCGGGCTTGCGCGCACCAAAGTGGCAGGAAGCGTGGGCTTTGTCGCCGAAGAGGCTTTCTAGTTCTGGGGCGATGGCGAAAAGATTCTCAGCGAGCATGGCGCCATTGTTGGTTAGTAGCGCAAGATCATATCGCTGCTTCAGGTGGGCGAGCAGCTCAAGCATTTGTGGGCGTGGGCGCATCATTTGATGGCGGATCTGGATCCACTCTTCCGCGCTTAGTTCAAAGCCAAGCAACTGGTTGTATTGTTTTAAATAGGCTGCTCCTGTTGCAGGAATGCCGGTTTCGGAAAGGTCTTCTTCCGGACCGCCCCAAACGCGTTGGTGAATTTCCTGCGGCGAAATCCCTGTTCGCTCTGCCAGCAGCTGCAAACGCTTGGGGTGATCATAGTCATAAATCACTTCATCCATATCAAAGATGAGGAACCGGATCTCAGTCACCTAATTCTCCTTGCAAGATCAACATTGCGCTAAAGCTGCGAGATTTTCTCTTCTGGGCCGCTAACGTGAAGGCAGACGCCGCCCTCGGTAAATTCTCTGTTGAGGACAGAGAGCCCAAGAAGGCTCACCTGCCGTTCTAGTTCCGCGCTTTGTGAAAAAGAAGCAGATACGGTTTTTGCCAGGATCTTTTCCCATGGTTGTAGCGTGGCTTGTGCAATTACCGCGTTTGCCGCGCCGGAATAGGCTCTGGCGAGGCCGCCGGTGCCCAGCTTTATGCCACCGAAGTATCGCACAACGATGACGCCGGTGTTGATGAGCTTGTGGCCGATCAGGGTTTTCAGCATGGGCATGCCAGAGGTGCCAGCGGGTTCGCCATCATCTTTCGCGCTTTCGTCGATGCGGTCATCAGGCAGCATGCGGCGGAAAGCGGTGACATGGTGATTTGCCTTGCGATGTTCGGCGCGCAGCTGGGCGAGACGGCTGTCAAACGTCTCTATGGGAACGAGAAAAGCCAAAAAACGGGATTTCTTTTCTTCTGTCTCGCAGTAGAACTCGTCTTTAATGGTTTGCAGCGGCATGGGTGCTTACTCAGCCAAGGCACGAAAGTGCTTGGAAAGCTTGAGCGCTTGGCCTTGGTAGTTTGAGCCTATGCCCTCGCCATAGAGAGTTTGGGGAGGTTCTGTCATGTGTTCGTAGACGAGGCGGCCGACTGTTTGTCCGTGCTCGACAATGAACGGCACTTCGTGCGAACGCACCTCAAGAACAGCGCGTGAGCCGCCACCGCCGATTTTCTCGTGGCCAAAACCGGGATCAAAGAAGCCGGCATAGTGGACACGGAACTCGCCCACGAGAGGATCAAACGGCACCATTTCAGCGGCATATTCGGGTGGGACGTGCACTGCTTCTTGGGAGACAAGAATATAGAACTCGTTCGGATCCAGAATGATGGAGGCTTTGCCGCGGTTGTAAATCGGCTCCCAGAAATCTAGCGGGTCTTGGGCGGCTTTGGCATCAACATCAATCACGCCGGTGTGGCGTTTGGCACGATAGCCAATCAGCCCGCCTTTGCCGCTGCCCATTAGATCGATGGAAAGTTGCACGCCGCCGCCGATGACTTCGTTTCCACCACTGATAAGCGTACGATCGCGGTGAATGTGCTCCAGCGTTTCATCAGAGATAAGTGGATCTCCAAGACGGAAACGGATTTGGGATAGGCGTGAGCCTTCACGAACCAGCACAGGGAAAGTGCGCGGCGAAATCTCCGCATAAAGCGCGCCGTCATACCCTGCTTCAACCCGATCAAAGGCGCTGCCATTATTTGTGATCACGCGGGTGAATACATCAATGCGGCCCGTGGAGCTTTTCGGGTTGGTTGTTGCTGCGAGATTTTCTGGCAGGGAGAGGCTCTCCTGCAATTCAACTATATAAACACAGCCGGTCTCAAGCACTGCACCCTTTTGCAGGTCGATTTCATGCAGGATGAGGTCTTCCAGCTTGTCCATTACCTTTGCCTCTGGTCCAGGCAAGAAACTGGCACGTACCCGCCATGCCCGCTTGCCGAGGCGCAGATCCAGACTGGCGGGTTGGATTTGATCGGAATCGGGGGTGTTCGGCGCTGCGATGAAGCTCTTGTCAAACATTTGCCTAATTGCAGCAGCTGGCAAAATACCGCTTTTTGCTTTGCTCCAGAGTAGACCCATCACCGCACCTCGTTTTTCCAGCCGATATTAACCCGCAAACTGATTGTTGAAGTTTGATTAACGGAGAACGCAGATTTAGCCAAGCTCCGATTGTTTGACCTTCGCTCAATCTTGCAATAAAACAGTGTCATCGTGGCGATTTGGGCGGCCGGCTTGCTTGCCACGTTAAAGAACTTGCTAAAGGGCCGGGTTTCTTGCAGTGACCTCGGCTTTTGGCTGAGGTTTTGTTTTTTGGCACTTGAGTCTTGCTTAAAGTGCCGATGCAGGAAGAAAGATGAGCACGAACAAAAACTGGAAACCTGCCACCAAACTCGTACATGGCGGCACCACACGCTCTCCGTTTGGAGAGACATCCGAGGCATTGTTCCTCACACAAGGGTTTGTTTATGACAGCGCTGAGGCGGCGGAAGCACGTTTTCTGGGTGACCAGAGCGGCTATATCTACTCGCGTTATGCCAACCCAACGGTTTCCATGTTTGAACAGCGAATGTGCGAGCTAGAAGGCGCCGAGGCCGCAAGGGCGACTTCCTCTGGCATGGCTGCGGTGAATACAGCGATTATGTCCTGCGTGAAGGCCGGCGATCATTTCGTGGCTCCCAAGGCGCTGTTCGGCTCCTGCCGCTATATCATCGAGCAAATTTTGCCGCGCTATGGTGTTGAAACCACGCTGATTGATGGCACCAATCTAGATGAATGGAAGGCGGCAATCCGCCCAAACACCAAGGGCGCGTTTCTGGAAAGCCCAACCAACCCGACGCTTGATCTGGTTGATATCCAGGCGGTTGCAGATCTCATCCACGAAGTAGGTGGGCGACTGATCGTGGATAATGTTTTTGCCACAGCTATTTGGCAATCACCTTTGCAGCTTGGCGCCGATGTGGTGATTTATTCGGCGACCAAGCACATTGACGGGCAGGGGCGTTGCCTTGGCGGTGTTGTGCTTTCCGATGAAAAGTGGATCTCTGAGGAAGTTCACGACATGTACAAGCACACGGGCCCTTCTATGAGTCCGTTTAACGCTTGGGTGCTGCTTAAGGGCTTGGAAACGCTAGATTTGCGCGTTCAGCGCCAAAGCACAACAGCAGCGCAGCTTGCAGATATGCTGACTGCGAGCAGCAAGGTTTCGCGGCTGATTTATCCAGGGCGTGATGATCATCCGCAGGCGGAGCTGGCCAAAAAGCAGATGCGTGGCGGCTCTACCATGGTTGCTTTTGATCTGGAGGGTGGCAAAGAGGCCGCGTTCAAGCTGTCAAATGCACTGGAGATTGTGAGTTTGTCTAATAATCTTGGCGATGCAAAAAGCCTGATAACGCATCCTGCTACGACGACCCACCAAAGCGTTGCTGAAGAGGCGCGTCTAGAGCTGGGTATTTCTGACAAGACCTTGCGGCTATCTGTTGGCTTGGAGGATCCTGCGGATCTAATTGCTGATTTTGAGCAGGCGCTGGCGCAGGTTTAAAGCAAGTACAGTGTTGATTTTTGAAAGGGGTGCCATTTGGTACCCCTTTTGTTTTGGCCTGCCAAAAGCTGGAGGTGTGTTTGAGCGTACACAGCGCTATGTTGTGGGCTCTGGCGATGTCCAAAAGAGGTTCGCGTGCTGAACAGTGTGGTGGTAATAGCGGTGGCGCTGGTATTGCTTTGGGTATTAATGCGCCCGAAGTTGCAAGGCTCCGAGCGGTGGCAGGCGACACTAACGCCGCTTGCTTCCATCATAGGGAGCGGTTTTTTGGTGTCCGTTCCTATCTTGGCGGGCGAGCTTGGTAACTGGGCAATTCTCGGCATTTTTGTGCTGATTGTTGCGGCTTATTGCATTGGCATAGTGATCCGCTTCAATATCCAGTATGCCGAACCATTATTTGCGGCAAGGGATGCACGTGGGCAGCACCGGCTCATCATTTCGCTTGAAAAACTCTCGCAACTCTTGTTGGCATTCGCTTATTTTGTTTCGATTGCCTACTACCTTGTTTTGCTAGGAAATTTCATTCTTAAAGGGTTTGGCATTGAGAGCGATGTAGGAGCCCAAGTTATTGCTAGTCTGCTACTTTTTGTTATTGCAGGTGCGGGCGTATCCGGTGGGCTTGGCTCTGTAGAAAAGGTGGAAAAGTATGCAGTAGCGTTAAATTTGGCGATAATTGGTGCACTGCTGGCGGGTTTGTTGCTTTACAACGGCACGCTTGTTTTTGAAGGCGAGTGGCAGTTGCCAGCAGAAACGACCAGCTTTAGCCTGCATAAGGTGCAGGTGCTGCTTGGCCTGCTGATTATCGTGCAGGGCTTTGAAACCTCCCGTTTTTTGGGGGACGAGTACAGCGCACCACTTCGGATCTCCTCTATGCGTTTGGCTCAGCGGTTCTCCGCGGGAATCTACCTGGTATTTTTTGCACTTATCAGTGTGCTGTTTGGCTACCTGGAGGCCGATCGTTCTATTGCTGCGGTAATTTCCCTCGTCGGGCATGTTGCGATCATCTTGCCGCTTATGCTCACTCTTGGGGCGGTGGCAAGCCAGTTTGGTGCTGCGATTGCTGACAGCTTGGGCAGTGCGGGATTGCTTGAGGATACAACCGAGCGGCGCGTGGATGTAAAGCACGCCTATATCTTGATTGGCGTTGTTGCAATTGCTTTGGTTTGGCGAACGGATGTTATGCGCATTGTAACCCTTGCTTCTCAGGCGTTTGCGCTGTTTTACCTAACGCAATGCGGGGTCGCGTTGGCTGTGTTGAATACCCAGCATAGCATTGCTGACCGAAGGGCTCGCCAAGTGGGATTTGCGTTTGTTGGGCTTCTCTGTCTTGCCGTGGTGGTTCTTGGTGTGCCGGCTCCTGCATGATGAGGCAGTGAGTGCTACAGCCTATCAAATACTGAACCCATGTGAGGGCTAAACAGACGGTCGTATGTTTTCAGCAATGTTGCGTCGGTCATGGAGGCGATATAATCGCAGACTATACGCAGGTCCTTTCCGGCGCCGTCAAAGCGATGGAAATGCTCTGCTGGCAAAAGCCGCTTGGGGTTGCTGGCAATGACCTCGAAGACCTGCACCACCATTTGCTGGCCTTTAAACTCTAGGTGCTGCACATTTGGGCTAAAGATCAGCTCATCCGCCACCAGTTTCTTAAGGGCGTCGAGGAATGGCTTTCTATCACTTGCCATTTGAACCCGATAACGCAGCAGTGGCTCCTCAAATTCTGGAAGCTCGATAAACTCAACTCCTCTGATGAAATGGCTCACCAGCAAAGAAATCATCATTTTACGTTTGCCGCTTTGGGAGAACAGCGCATCAAGCAAGCGATCATAAGGGTTGTTACCCGCTTTATCTGGGTAATCGGATATTTGTTCCTCCAAGAAAGCACGGCATATATCTTGCGAGATTGCGTTTTGGAATGCTTCTCTTTTTATAAGGCCAAGTTCAGTTGCATCTTCAAGGTCGTGAACCCCGTAGGCGATGTCGTCAGCGATATCCATGAAGGAGCAGTCCAGCGACTTGTGTCGTGTTTTGCTATGCTTGCCGTCTCGTGGTTTGACGTCTGTGAAACGTTTTCTGTCAGATTGGCTCAGGTGCTGAAGGAGCCATTGAACCGTATTCTCTTCGCTTGCCATATAGGACTTGGGCGGGGCGCAGCTTTCAGGGTCTAGTATACCCAGAGTACTTGGAGTGCTTAGCAATTTTGGTGAAAGCGTCGGATTTTTTAGCTTCTCTAGCGTAACAGGATACTTGAGAAGGCCCAGCAAACTGCGGCGAGTTAGATCAGCGCCGTGATCTGATGAGTAGCTTTCCAACTTGGCGAGTATGCGCAGGGTCTGGCCGTTGCCCTCAAAGCCGCCATGATCACGCATGCAATAGTTGAGTGCGACTTCGCCGCCATGCCCGAAAGGGGGATGGCCGAGGTCGTGAGCTAATCCAAGAGTTTGTACCAGAGGCCGACAGGGCAGTACGCTACGGGCAGGATGCTCTGCGGGTGAAGTGTGTTCTATTTGCTGTAGCAGACCACCTGCGATCTGAGCAACTTCCATGGAGTGGGTGAGCCGGGTGCGATAAAAATCACTGTCACCTAGGTTCAGGATTTGGGTTTTGCCTTGCAGACGGCGGAAGGCACCTGCGTGCACGATACGGGCATAATCCACTTCGAAGGGACTGCGAAAATCCTTTTTTCTTAACGTTTTTCCGCTTTTCCGTTTCGTCCAGATCGCGCCCATTGAAAACTCTTTAGAAAATCTATGATGCTTCTGACACTAGCGTTTCATCAGCGAAAGGAGAACAGCGCTTTTGCCTTTTCCCGTGAGAAGCTTGCGAACTACTGTATTGCGAAAGCAGGTTGTGCGAAGGATTTTAGCTTGTCCGGGTTGCGGATAACAAAGATCTTTTGGACCTTATTGCCAGTTTGCAAGCAAATGAGAGTTTCAGCTCCTGTTGGGCCAACGGAAAGCAGGGCGGGCTCACCGTTTGCTTCCACCTGCTTGAACGTAAGCCCGTGCCAAAACTTTTTGTAGAGCCCTTGAAGCAGGCGGGTGACGCGGTCTGCACTGTAGATGATGTTAATGGTGGAGGGCACTTTGCCGCCGCCATCTGACCAGAACTCAACATCTTCGGCGACAAGTTGGGATATGCCCTCTACGTCTCCTGCCAAGAGTGAGATGAAAAATTTGTCAGTGAGTTCTTCGAGGTTTCGGCGCTCCGCCTCAGTTGGCAGTGTACCATCTAAGCGTTGGCGCGCGCGGTAGACCAACTGCCTGCAAGAGTTCTCCGTTTTATCCAGAACAGCACTTATTTCGCGGTAGTTCAATTCCAGAAGCTCGGCAAGAAGAAAGGCCGCGCGTTCGTTTGGTGGCAGAGTTTGCATGGCGTGCATCATAGCTAAGGAAAAGCGATCTCTGCGCTCCGCCGGATCTACAAAATCGATCAGGATTTCCGCGCTGATGGGCTCGGGCAGCCATACGCCGACATAGTTCATTCGGGTGTGCCGCGAAGATTTAAGCACGTCGAGGCAGATGTTGGTGCAGGTTTTGTATAGCCACGCCTTCGGATGTTGAATTTGCGCGAGCTCTTGTTGCAAAAAGCGAACAAACGTGTCCTGCAATGCATCGTCGGCACTATCAAGCGTGCCTAACATGCGATAAGCCAAAGAGCGCAGTTTCCTGCGCTCCGAGGTGAACAGCGAACTGTGGTTGGGGATCTCTTTGTTCACGATTGGCATCTTCTAGTGCTCCATACCGTTGTGGGCAGCGATGTTGACGCGGTTCCACGCGTTAATCATTGCCACATCATAACTAAGTGACCGCACGGCGTCTGTATCGTAATGGAGTTGCAGCTTTGTGTAGAGCTTTGTGAGCAACTTTGAGTGTTTGGTGCTCGGGTAGGTGAGGGCTTCTGCCCATTCCAAAGCAGCACGCTCGGCCGCCGAGAAGCCCTCGGCATCGCGCCATATGGCGAGCAGATCCAAGCGCTCTTGAGTTTCGCCGTCTTTCCTAGCTTCCGCCAGATGCATATTCAGGCAGAAGTTGCAGGCGTTTAACTGAGAGATTCTGATGCGGATGAGGTGTCTGGTTTTTGCGGGCACTGGTGCTTCAGAAAGGACGATTTCTGTTGCTTGCATGCCCTTAAAAAAGGGGTCTTTGCTGTCAAAAAGTGAAAATCTCGGGGTTGCCATTCGGGTATCCTTTGCTTGTTAGATACTTGAATGACGAGTGGGCGCTGGCTTTCGTTACATACCGGATCCCGGTTTTGGCGAATTTAATAAAAAACCCGCCCAAGCAGTGCCGGGGCGGGTTTTTTATTGGTGCTGAGCTGAGATCAGACGCCGACTTTTTTGCGGCGGTTGGCCAGCGAGCGCAGGCGCAGTGCGTTCAGGCGAATGAAGCCTGCTGCGTCTTTCTGATCATAAGCGCCGTGATCATCTTCAAAGGTGACCAGCTCTTCAGAGTAAAGCGAGTTTGGCGAAGCGCGGCCAACAACAATCACGTTGCCTTTGTAAAGCTTGAGCTTAACGGTGCCGGAGACCGGCTCCTGTGATTTGTCGATCAATGCCTGCAACATCTCGCGCTCTGGAGAGAACCAGAAGCCATTATAGATGAGCTTGGCGTAGCGGGGCATCAGCTCGTCTTTAAGGTGCGCGGCTTCGCGATCCATTGTGATGGATTCGATTGCACGGTGCGCAGAGAGCAAGATGGTGCCGCCCGGGGTCTCATAGATACCGCGGGATTTCATGCCGACAAAGCGGTTCTCGACCAGATCCAAGCGGCCAATGCCGTTGTCGCGGCCGTAGTCGTTCAACTTGGCGAACAGGGTCGCAGGAGACATGTGCACGCCATTGATGGCGACGGCATCACCTTTTTCAAAGGTAATTTCGATCTCTGTAGCTTGATCCGGTGCGGTTTCCGGGCTGACGGTGCGCTGGAAGACGTAGTCTGGTGCTTCCTCGTTTGGATCTTCCAGAACTTTACCTTCGGAAGACGAGTGCAGCATATTGGCATCTACGGAGAATGGTGCCTCGCCGCGCTTGTCTTTTGGAACCGGGATCTGGTGCATTTCTGCGAAGTTAAGAAGATCGGTGCGCGATTTGAAAGACCAGTCGCGCCATGGCGCGATTACTTTGATGTCTGGGTTCAGCGCATAGCAGCCGAGCTCGAAGCGAACCTGATCATTACCCTTGCCGGTGGCGCCGTGTGCGACAGCATCTGCGCCGGTTTCCTCGGCGATCTCGATAAGGCGCTTGGAAATTAGCGGACGGGCAATGGAAGTGCCGAGCAGGTAAACGCCTTCGTAGACGGCGTTTGCACGGAACATCGGGTAGACGAAATCTTTGATGAATTCTTCACGAAGATCATCAATGTAGATTTCTTTAATGCCCATCATCTCGGCTTTTCGTCGCGCTGGTTCCAGCTCTTCACCCTGACCTAGGTCAGCAGTGAAGGTAACCACTTCGCAGCCGAGTTCTGTTTGCAGCCATTTGAGAATAATCGAGGTGTCGAGCCCGCCGGAATAGGCAAGCACAACCTTTTTGATGTCGCCGTGGGCCATAGATTAGATTCCAAATTCTGGTTAATGCGTAAAACGCTAGCGTTGCGCACTCTAAACACCGCAGGTGCTAAAGCAAGCGATTTTGCGTGTTAGGCTTTTGCAGTACATTCAGAGGCTGTGAAGAACGACATGCTTGCCGGATCGCTTAGTTCGCGCATTGTATTTTGTTTATCTAACTGATTTATTTACATAATAATGGATAGGGATATCTGATATACTAGAGAGTGCCCTGGGGTGTTTTTTGCGGTGTGGAGGGCACCTGCTGCGAAAGTTCAAGCATTCTCAAGTGTTGTAAGTGCTAAAAGCGGTCTTTATGGTGACGCAGTTGGGTAAATACTTCCACATCACTAGCTGAAGCCATACCAATCGCGCGGCGCAAGGCGACATCTGACGTGCGCAGGAACGGGTTGGTCTTCAGCTCTTTTTCCATGGTTGTTGGCAGTGTGTGGCCGCCTTTTGCCAAGATGCTTTCGACTTCGGCAGCGCGTGCTAGTAGCTCCGCGTTTTCAGGATCAACGCTTAGGGCAAATTTGATATTGCTTGCGGTGTACTCATGCCCACAGAAGATGCGTGTTTGCGGGGGGAGCGTCCGCACCAAATAGTCAAGAGAAGCGTGCAACATGGGGGCATCGCCCTCAAATACGCGCCCGCATCCGACGGAAAACAGCGTGTCGCCGGTGTGCGCAAAACCGGCTTCTTCAAACCACCAGCTGAGGCTGTCCAAAGTGTGGGCCGGTGTACTGAGCGCTTGCGCGCGCAAGTCCCCAATCATTATGTGGTCGCCGTCTTCGACACCGATATCCATAAAGGACAGCGCCTGCCTGGAGCGGGCATTGCCAGTCACCTTTGCGCCTGTTTCCCTCGCCAAATCGGGAATACCGGCGACATGATCTGAATGATGGTGAGTGACAAGAATGTCGGTAAGATTCCAGCCCTTTTTCTCCAACTCGTCCAGATAGGGGCGGGTTGCTGCGGCATCAATTGCGGCGGTGGCGCCTGTTGCCTTGTCGTGGACGAGGAGCCCGAAATTGTCGCCTTCACAAATAAAAAGATGAGTTTCAAAATTCAGCATGTCGTTTGCTCCCGGCACAGGCACATATAAAAACCGTTGTTAGGGTTTGTCGAATTCTATCCTACCACAGCTTGAGGCCGTTTGCCGCCAATTCAGCAGAATGGAAATCTAGGTGTTGCACCTCAGGCCAATCGACCCCATAAACTTATAAGTAGGTGCGATTGAGCGGGATACCCATGTTTCTTGATGTAGTTCATCTGAAAGAATTCTACGACCTGCCAATGGGGCGTATGCTACGCGTGTTGATCAATCGTCGGGTGCGCAGATTGTGGCCGGAAATAGATGGGCACTCTCTGCTAGGTCTTGGCTACACCGGCCCCTTTTTGCGCCCTTATCTGAAGGAAACAAACCGGATTTTTGCCGGGATGCCCGCTGCGCAAGGGGTGGTGAAATGGCCTCGCGAGAGCCACTACGCCAACAAAGCTTTCTTGTGCGATAGTGATGAATTGCCGCTTCCAGATTCCAGCATTGACCGGATTATTCTGGTGCATGCTTTAGATATGTCCAACAATCCGACCGGGCTGCTCAATGAAGTGTATCGGGTGCTGGCGCCGGGTGGGCGTATAATTGTGATCGTGCCGAACAGGCGTGGAATTTGGGCGCAATCGGAGGCCTCGCCATTTGGTTATGGTACGCCCTATTCCCGTTCGCAGCTGGAAGGGCTGCTTGGTTCGCACAGCCTGAAGGTGACAGCACGCGAGGAAGCGCTCTATCTACCGCCGACAAAATCCAAGTTCGTTCTTCGCAATGCGAGGGTTTTTGAACGTATAGGCGCGGTCATCGGCAGCAGCTTTGCCGGGTTGCTGGTGCTTGAGGCTGAAAAGCAGGTGTATCGCGGTGTGCCGACGCGCGGTAGCCGGGTGGCGCGCGTGTTGCGTCCCGTGTTTTTGCCAGAGGGCAAGCCTGTTGGCGTGCAGGCGCGGCGGAAAGCCGATGAGAGCAAAGAGCAGCAGCCAAGCCCAAGCCATTAGGCGGTGAACAGGCTACTGCACTGCGCGTTACTTTTTCTCCAAGAGAAAGATGGCTTGATCTCCGATCAAGTTCCAAACCCACCAAGGCGCGTTGAAGCCGATAGGTAGGCCTTTCTCGTTCAGAGCTTCGGCACGTAGCACACGGGCGCCTACCTCATCAGCAAGGGCGACAAAATCTCGGATGGTACAGAAGTGGATGTTGGGTGTGTCGTACCATTCATAGGGAAGGTAATCTGTCACCGGCATGCGTCCGCGCCAAAGCAATTGCAGGCGGTTGCGCCAGTGGCCGAAATTTGGGAAGGAAATCACGGCCTTCTGCCCAATGCGCAACAACTCCTCCAAGACGCCTTTCGGGTCCATAGTGGCTTGCAGGGTTTGGCTTAGGATCGCATAGTCAAAGGCATCGTTCGGGTAGGCTGAAAGATCCTTATCAGCGTCGCCTTGCACAGCGGGCAGGCCGCGCGACACGCATTCATTCACGCCGGATTGGGAAATTTCGATGCCACGGCCATCGACATTTCTGGTGGCGATGAGCAGCTCCAACAGCTCACCCTTGCCACACCCGATATCAAGCACGCGAGCGCCGGGCTTTACAAAATCGCAGAGGATTTGATAGTCGCCACGCACGGCGCTAAGGTCTGTTTGGCTCATAGCGGGCTCCTATTGCTGCGCTTCTTGTTCTGTTGGGTTGGCATCTGGCCCGGCAATACCGCGCGCATTGGCTGCGCCGATGAGGAAGCCGCGCATTGTCTTGAACATTTCCGGTTCGTCCAGCAGGAAAGCATCATGGCCGCGACTGGAATCGATTTCGACGAACGAGACATTCGCGCCAGCAGCGTTCAGCGCGTGGACGACCGATTTGCTTTCAGATGTCGGGAACAGCCAATCCGTGGTGAAAGACATGACACAGAAGCGCGTGTTGGTTTGCATGAATGCCCCAGCGAGCAAGCCATCATGCGGGGCAGCTAGATCGAAGTAATCCATGGCCCGAGTGACATAGAGATAGGAGTTCGCATCGAAGCGATCCACAAATGTCATGCCTTGGTGGCGTAGGTAGCTCTCAATCTGGAAATCGGCTTCAAAGCCAAAAGTTACTTTGGAGCGGTCTTGCAGATTTCTGCCGAATTTGTTGTGCAAGGATTCATCCGACATATAGGTGATGTGCGCCGCCATGCGCGCCACGGAAAGACCTTTTGTCGGGCGCAGGTCTTGCTCCAGATACTTGCCCGCACACCAATTTGGATCCGCCATTACTGCTTGGCGACCCACCTCGTGAAAGGCAATGTTTTGCGAGGAGTGGCGCGGACCGGTGGCAATAGGGACGCATGAGAACACCATTTCCGGGTAGGCTGCTGCCCATTGCAGCACTTGCATTCCTCCCATAGAGCCACCAATCACCGCGAACAGGCTGGATATGCCCAAGGCCTCTACCAGTTTGCGCTGGGCGCGGACCATATCGCCAATAGTGACGATTGGCAGATCCAACCCGTAGGGTTTTTCTGTTTCCGGATTAATGGTTGCTGGGCCAGTGGTGCCATAGCAGCCGCCAAGCACATTGGAGCAAATGACAAAAAAGCGGTTGGTATCGACTGGTTTCCCCGGACCAACCATCATGGACCACCAGCCGGGTTTACCAGTAACCGGATTGGTGGAGGCGACGTATTGATCACCGGTTAAGGCGTGGCAAATCAGGACAGCGTTTGACTTGTCGGCGTTCAGCTCGCCATAGGTTTCATAGGCGATTTGCCATGGAGCAATGCTGGTGCCCGCGTCCAACATGAGCGGATCGTCCATACCAAAACGCATCATCTTACCTGCCGGATGGGTTGCTTGATGCAAGGCAGCTCGATGAGCGGCGACGCGCTGGGCGTCGGTTTTGGCAGTGTTTGACACGCAGGTTCTCCATATATGGGTGAGTGGCCCGTCGAAAATGGGCAGATCACCTAATAACAATCAGTCATTGCTAGGGGGGCTGTGCAGTGCTGTCAATGGCAGAAGTGCTCAAGCCCAGAAGGGTTTTAGCTTATCTGCCAAGGCTTGCATACTTGAGGTTTTTCGCTGGTTTTTCGCCAAAACCAGCATTTGACAGGGGCTTGGGCATCGGGCAAAACGTAAGGCATTATCTTGTTAAACTAGGAAATTCTCGAAATGGACCAGAAAGCTTTGCGCCCAACTCCACGCGCCGGTGTTATGGATATTGCCCCTTATGTGCCTGGCAAATCCCATGCAACCGGGGGTGTGAAGTTGCATAAGCTTTCTTCTAACGAGACACCACTTGGCCCAAGCCCGAAAGCGCTAGAGGCGCTGCGCTCTATCGAAAAGCTTGAGTTGTATCCTGACGGGTCTGCCAATGAGCTGCGAGATGCAATTGCAGAGGTGCATGGGCTGAACGCGGGCCGGATTATTTGTGGCAGCGGCTCTGACGAAGTTCTGAGCCTGATTGCCTATGCTTATCTGGGCCCTGGGGACGAAGCGATATATTCGCAGCATGGGTTTCTTGTTTACAATATCGCGATTAAAGCAGCTGGTGCGACGCCAGTCATAGCACCGGAAAAAGACCTGACAACAGATGTGGACGCGATCCTTGCGCGGGTGAATGAAAACACCAAGATGGTGTTTATCGCCAATCCGAATAATCCCACAGGTACATATTTGCCATTTGACGAAGTGAAGCGCCTACACGCGGGATTGCCGCCACAGTGTATGCTGGTTTTGGATGCGGCTTATGCTGAGTATGTGCGCCGAAATGACTATGAGGCAGGGATTGAGCTTGCCAGCCGTGCTGAAAACGTAATCATGACACGCACGTTTTCCAAGGTTTATGGCTTGGCGGCTTTGCGCGTGGGCTGGGGTTATGGGCCTGCCCATGTGATTGAGGCGCTTAACCGTATTCGTGGCCCGTTTAACATGAATAGCGGTGCTATTAGCGCAGGAGCTGCCGCGGTGCGCGACCAAGCGTTTATTGAAGCTGCAGTTGAGCACAACAGCACGTGGCTGCATTGGGTGAGTGAGAAGATCAGCGCGCTTGGGTTGAAGGTTATTCCCAGTGTTGGCAATTTCGTGCTTATCGAATTTCCTGAGACAGCGGGTAAAACGGCTGCTGAGGCAGATGTTTTCTTGCAAAAACGCGGCTGTGTTTTGCGGCAAGTTGTCTCCTATGGCTTGCCCAATTGCCTGCGAATGTCTATTGGCAGTGCTGAGGCCAATAAGGCTGTTGTTGAGGGCCTGAGCGCCTTTTTGAATGAAACGGATTGATACGCAAATATGTCTGATCCCCTATTTTCCCGCGTTGCGCTGATCGGTATTGGTCTGATCGGCTCTTCGCTTGCCCGTGTTATGGCGCGCGAGAAGCTTGCCAGCGAAGTTATAATTTCCACACGCTCTGAAAGTACTCTGGCGCGTGCGGAAGAGCTTGGGCTTGGGGATCGATATTATTTGGACGCAGCGCAGGCTGTAAAAGGGGCGGATCTTGTTATTCTTTGTGTGCCTGTGGGGGCATGCGGAGCTGTTGCCAAGCATATCGGCCCGCACTTGGCCGAGGGAGCCATTGTAACAGATGTGGGCTCGGTCAAAGCATCGGTGATTGAGGCGGTGGCGCCGCACATTCCGCCGCATGCGCATCTGATTGCAGGGCATCCTGTTGCCGGTACCGAGTACTCCGGCCCTGACGCAGGGTTTGCCAGCTTGTTTGAAAACCGGCGCTGTATCCTGACACCTGACGAGACCTGCGATGCAGCAGCGCTTGGCAAACTGACAGAGTTTTGGCAGGGCTGCGGATCGATGGTAGAGACGATGGATGCGAGTCATCATGATCTGGTGTTGGCTGTGGTTTCGCATCTTCCGCATATCATCGCCTACAACATAGTGGGGACTGCTGATGATCTGGAAACCGTGACCAAATCCGAGGTTATCAAGTATTCTGCATCGGGTTTTCGCGATTTTACTCGTCTAGCGGCGTCTGACCCGACCATGTGGCGCGATGTGTGCTTGCACAACAAAGATGCAATACTGGAGATGCTTTCCCGTTTTTCCGAGGATCTTTCGGCGTTGCAGCGGGCGATCCGCTGGGGGGATGGCGAGGCGCTGTTCTCGCTGTTTACACGCACGCGTGGCATTCGCCAGCAGCTCATTGATGCAGGGCAGGAATCTCCGGCACCAAACTTTGGCCGCCAAAACGAAGCAGGCGAGCCAGCGCAATAAACGCCGTATCATGATGTTTAGCGCGAAGGCGTTTGGCGCGAATTGATAGTGTGCGCCAAACAGCTTTGCCGGGTTAGCATAAAACTGTCGTCAGCCCGACATGCGTATTTAAAAATGCTAAAATAGCGTTGCGATGTCCTGAGCTTTTCGCTCTTGAGGAGGATATTGCTGTTATGTCAAAGAAATTCAATCGCCGTAGTTTTCTAAAATCGTCCGCAGCCAGCTCTCTTGTGTTGGGAAGTGGTGTCTTGGGCTCGGGTCTAGCTATGCCCAGTCTCTCGCGTGCGGGCACGCGTCCGGTTGTTACGCATGGTGTGCAATCGGGTGATGTCAGCGTCGATCGTGGGATGATTTGGTCGCGGGCGGATCGCGCTGCGAAAATGCACGTAGAGCTTGATACATCTGATGGTTTTGCAGATCCCCTACGCTTGGCGCCGACAGATGCGTTGCCGCAGAGCGATTTTGCTGCCAAGCGCCTGCTGGAAAACCTGCCAAGTGATCAGGAAGTGTTTTACCGCATCACATTTGAAGACCTGCATGACGTCAATGCGCTGTCAGAGCCGGTTGTTGGGCATTTCCGCACCGCACCGGCATCGCGTCGTTCTATTCGCTTTGCGTGGTCAGGCGATACGGCAGGACAGGGCTGGGGGATTGATGTATCGCGCGGCGGGATGAAGACCTATGCGACGATGCAAAAGCATCAACCAGACTTCTTCATCCATAGCGGTGACACCGTTTATTCTGATGGACCGATGAAGCCAGAGGTCGAATTGCCTGATGGAAGCCTTTGGAAGAATTTGATTACACCTGAAAAATCCAAGGTGGCGGAGACGCTGCAAGAGTTTCGCGGGCAATGGAAATACAACTTGCTGGATGAAAACCTGCGTAATTTCAATGCGCAGGTGCCGACTTTCTTCCAGTGGGATGATCATGAGGTGGTCAACAATTGGTCTGGCGCGAAGGATTTGAGCGGAGATGATCGCTACACCGAGAAAAATGTAGCTTTGCTTGCCGCGCGTGCGGGGCGGGCTTTCCATGAAATGACGCCGATCAGCTACAACCCTGCTGAACCTGGCCGTGTTTATCGCCGCATTGGTTATGGACCGATGGTAGATGTTTTCTTCCTTGATCTGCGCTCATATCGTGGCCCGAACGGCGAAAGCATGGAAAACGAGATTAATGCAGCGAGTCAGTTGCTCGGTGCGGCGCAAATGCGCTGGCTCAAGCGGGAGCTTGCATCATCCAAAGCCACTTGGAAGATTATTGCCTGTGATATGCCCATTGGCCTTATCGTCTGGGATAACTGGAAGGAGAAAAGCGGCGCCGAGGCAGTGGCAAACGGAGACAATGGCGCGCCTAAGGGACGGGAGCTCGAGTTTGCCGATTTGCTGCGTTTTATCAAAGCAGCCGATATTGAGAATGTTGTTTGGTTGACGGCCGATGTTCACTACACAGCCGCGCACTACTACGATCCTAATGCCGCCCAATTCCAAGAGTTTAATGGATTCTGGGAGTTTGTGACCGGACCAATCCATGCGGGCACATTTGGCCCAAATGGGCTTGATGGTACTTTTGGCCCACAGGTGAAATTCGTGAAGGCACCTGAAGATGGCCGCGCAAATCTCTCTCCAGCGGAGGGCTTGCAGTTCTTTGGCCTTGTTGATGTTGATGGGGTGAGTGAGGAGCTAACGGTTCGCCTCATGGACAGCGCGGATAACGAGCTTTATCGGCAGGTTCTGAGCCCGGTTAAGCGCGGATAGCTGGCATTTTTTATACCTCGCCTAAAGGCTAGGCCTGACTAATGCATTGAAAGGGCGGAGGCTTTGGCTTTCGCCCTTTATTCGTTGTATTTGCAAAGTTGTTTTTTTGTTCCAGCCGGATAACCTAAACGGAAGGGTTGCTTAAGGGCGATGCAGTACTGCTGGGAGGGACCTATGGAATTTATTGATCCGATAGCCTATTCGGTGCCGGCTTTCATTTTATTAATGATTGCCGAAGGTGTGGCTGCGCATGGCAAGAGCTGGCTAGGCTACAATTTCAAGGATACGGTAGTTAGCCTGTCGATGGGGATTGGCAGTCTGGTTGTGAAGGTGGCGTTTGGAGCCGCGGTTACCTATTGGGCACTTGAGTGGTTTTATTCCTACCGCTTGTTTGCGGGCATTGAAACCACGTGGTGGAGCGTTGCCCTTTGCTATGTGCTCTATGATTTTGCCTATTTCTGGAAGCATCGCTGGGGGCATGAATATCGCTGGTTTTGGGCCAGTCATGTGAACCACCACTCCTCGCAGTTTTACAACCTCTCAACGGCGTTGCGGCAGACCTGGACGGGGACGATTGCTCTGGCTTTTGCTTTTGGGATGCCGATCACGTTGCTCGGGTTTTCGCCGGAGATGGTGTTTTTTGTTTCTTCGCTTAATCTTGTCTATCAATTCTGGATTCATACAGAACTGATTAACAAAATGGGACCCTTGGAATGGGTGCTAAACACACCTAGTCATCACCGGGTGCATCACGCCACCAATCCACGCTATCTGGATTCCAATTATGGGGGCACGTTTATCATCTGGGACAGGTTGTTTGGTACGTTTACTCCAGAGGTTGAGGAGGATCCCGTTCGCTATGGCATTGGCAAGCCGTTGGAAAGCGACAACATCTTCTATGTGGCCTTTCATGAATGGCTGGCGATTGGGCGCGATTTGCGGCAAGCGCGTCGCCTGCGAGATGTGATCGGCTACGCGTTTGGACCCCCGGGCTGGTCACCAGACGGCTCTCGTATGACAACAAAAGAGGCGAAGGAAAAATGGGCTCTTCGCCAAAAGGCGCGGCAAGACACAGCTAACATGATTGATGGCAAAAGCGCTAGCGAGTTGGAAACAGCAGAGTAAAATTCAGTTTGGCGAATGCTTGCGGCGTGCCGTCAGTTTTTGCGCCGTTCCAATACCCCTGCCCAAAGACATTCACAGGCTGATCGCCTATTTTGAAGACGCGGCCAACGCGCAAGCCTGCAGCGATGACATCAAACTGGCTTTCATTCCAGTCATAAACCCAGAAGTCATCGGGCAGGGCAGCGTACCAGCCCTTCTGGCCGAGAAGCTCGTTGAAGTGGTAGACAACGATGGGCTGGACAAAAAGCTTGTTTACATCCTGCGCGTTATCGCGGGTCTGCGCGAACGACCACAGATTATGGCCGAAGATTCCGAAGTGCACGGAATCGTTCTCTGTAAATACATTACGATAATTTGCCGCGAGAATGCCGCCGATACCTGCTTGCCATTGTCCTTCGCCGAGTGCTTCTGTGGTTGCTGTTGGGATCACAAAGGAGGCAATTGGGCCCCATTGGGCAAAGTTGCCATCACCTGACAATTCCCAACGGTGGTTCAAGCCGGTAAGTAAGTCGGTGTCCCCAATACCGTTTTTCTCTTGTCGAAGTTTACACCTGCGGTTTCTGCTGTGGACGTAAACGGGATTGTCGGGCGAGTAATAGAGGTTTGGAAATAGTTCTCAACTCCCAGATCAACGGGAATGACCGGCTGAACGACAAAAGAGTTCGACCAACCCTCAGCTCCCCACGTGGCAGGGGAGAAGTTGTCTTGTAATTGAAACTGGACGAGTGCGGCAACCGGATTGGTCGCTTGCTCTGCCAAGTCCTCCACTGCACTTGCTGCTTTTGGCATTGCTAGAGAAGCAAGCAAGATAGCCGGAATAAGATTTAAAGTTTGCCGTTTAAGAAACATCGCCGCTTTGCCCGTGAATGCGTGTAGCGGCACTTTGCCTGCTTCATGAGGGCATGAGAATCCTAGAGTTCCTTAGTGGCAAAACAAACAGGGCGGACCGAAGGGTCCGCCCTGCCAAAAATAAATGCTTAGCTGGTTTATGCCTTGCTAGCGGCACGTTCAGCGCGCTTGCGCTCATGCGGGCAAAGCAGAGCTTTACGCAGGCGGATGGATTCTGGAGTTACTTCCACCAGCTCATCATCTGCGATGTAGGAGAGCGCGGCTTCAAGGCTGAGCTTCATTGGCGTTGTCAGCTTAACAGCATCGTCCTTACCTGCAGAGCGAATGTTGGTGAGCTGCTTACCTTTGAGAACGTTGACTTCAAGATCGTTACCGCGGGTGTGCTCGCCAACAATCATACCCTGATAAACCTTGGTACCCGGATCGATCATCATCGGGCCACGGTCTTCCAAGTTGAACAGTGCGTAGGCGACGGCATCGCCTTGGCCGTTGGAAAGCAGAACGCCGGTGTGGCGACCTTGGATCGCGCCTTTGTGCGGTGCGTATTCATGGAAAACACGGTTGAAGATAGCCGAGCCGCGGGTGTCGGACATCAACTCCGCCTGATAACCAATGAGGCCGCGGGTTGGCGCGTGGAACACAAGACGGGTACGACCGCCACCGGATGGGCGCATTTCAAGCAGTTCTGCCTTGCGCTCGGTCAGCTTTTGCACCACAGCACCGGAGAATTCCTCATCCACATCGATGATGACTTCTTCGATTGGCTCGAGGCGGCCACCATTTTCATCTTCCTGATAAACAACGCGTGGGCGGCCAACGCACAGCTCGAAGCCTTCGCGGCGCATGTTTTCAATCAAGATTGCCAGCAGGAGTTCACCACGGCCAGAGACGATAAAGGCGTCCGGCTCGTCTGTGTCTTCAATGCGTAGCGCCACGTTGCCCTCTGCCTCTTTGTAGAGGCGCTCGCGGATGACGCGGGATTGCACTTTGGTGCCTTCGGTGCCTGCAAGTGGTCCGTCGTTCACGCGGAACATCATGGAGAGGGTTGGCGGGTCAATCGGCTGTGCCTGAATTGGCTCGCTCACAGATGTATCGACAATGGTGTCTGCTACCGTGGCTTTGGTGAGGCCGGCAATTGAGACAATGTCGCCTGCTTCGCCTTCTTCGATTGGCTGACGCTCAAGACCGCGGAATGCGAGCACTTTTGAAACACGCCCGTTCTCGATCAACTTGCCATCGCGAGAAAGAGCCTTCACCGCCATGTTTGGCTTAACGGTGCCTGAAGCAACGCGGCCGGTGAGAATGCGGCCAAGGAATGGATCGGACTCAATCGTCGTCGCCAGTAGGCGGAACGGGCCTTCCTCGGAGGTTGGCGGAGAAACTTTCTCGGTGATCATATCAAAGAGAGGAGCCATGCTATCCTGCGGGCCTTGTGGCTCTAACGACATCCACTCTTGCTTTGCCGAGCCGTATACCACTGGGAAGTCCAGCTGCTCTTCGTTTGCATCCAAAGAAGCGAAGAGATCAAATACCTCGTCGAGCACTTCTTCAGCGCGCTGCTCTGGCTTGTCGATTTTGTTAATCGCCACGATCGGCTTGAGGCCGAGTTTCAATGCTTTGCCAAGTACGAACTTGGTTTGAGGCATTGGGCCCTCTGCCGCGTCAACGAGTAGTACTACACCGTCAACCATGTGCAAGATGCGCTCAACTTCACCGCCGAAGTCAGCGTGGCCCGGAGTATCAACGATGTTGATGCGGGTGCCATTCCATACCAAAGAGGTGTTTTTGGCGAGGATGGTGATGCCGCGTTCGCGCTCGATGTCGTTGGAGTCCATCATGCGTTCTTCGGTCTGCTGGTTGGCGCGGAAAACACCGGACTGTTTCAGCAGGACATCGATAAGGGTGGTCTTGCCGTGGTCAACGTGGGCAATAATCGCGATATTGCGAAGTTCCATGCGGGCTCCATATGTGCGCAGGCGGCTTTGTTGGCGGCGTAGATGGCTACGCGCCCCCACCAATTGCGCAGTTGTTTGCAGAAGTTTTGAGGTCTTCTACCCTACTTTTTTGAAATTTCAAATACGAAGCGTAGTTTGATGCTTGGTTTTGCTAGGAATGATTGCTTATAGGAGCATTCCCTAGGGGAAGTGTGTCTTCATGCCAGTTGGTGTGGTGTGATACATTTCAGAAATATTGATAAAATTGGTATTTCTTATTGGGGCTCGCCGTCATTTCCAGAATGTAACAAGGTTATTATGCCGGTCATGTGAGCGAAATTTAGTTTTAAGCCGTTTTTCTGTGTGATTTATGTAAGCGTTATCAATAGAGTAAAATAATTTTACACAACTATTTGTAGTTTTAGTTTCTGAGTGCGCCTGGTTATTGCCCGCTAGATATATTAGAGCGTGTGGTGCTATGGTTGTTTTAAAATTATTCCATATAAATAACAGGTTAACTAATAACCTAGGGATATGCCGTATTGCTAAAAATAAGTTCAATTACTTATGGGCCAAAGCATAATTTTGAGATAATTCAAATATTCCCTTAGCGCCAAAAACGCAAAAATGTAGAAAAATGTTTGATCCTCTTGGGTGATGCCGTAAGGTGAAACAGCTGTCAGAAGCTAAATAATAAATGAAGTTAATAAACAGATGCTGTGATTATAAGTGCAGATCATCTTCTGACGGCGTTTGGGCTACAAGGGAACTAATAAATGGCTGTGTTACAATTAAACAGTGTGAATACACACACTGATAGGCCCCATGAAACGCTGATTTTTTTGGTGCAAGACTTTGCAAGGCTACTGCGTCGTTCGATTGAACATGAGCTGAGTCGCGCAGGGATGTCGATTACCCCTTCCGGGGCTCGCGTGCTGTTTTATGTCACGAATTGTCCGGGTCTGCGCCAAAATCAGTTAGCTGAAAGAATGTCTCTAGATCCCATGACGCTTGTGGGTCATTTGGACATGCTTGAGGAGCAGGGGTTAATTGAGCGTGTTGCGGATCCGAAAGATCGGCGGTGCAACATAATCGTTCTAACAGATAAAGCTGTCTTGCTAACTCAGCGAGTTCGGCGACTTGGCGAAGTGGTGGAGCGCAACGCTATGGGAGATTTAGGCGAGGACGAGATCTCTTTATTTCGCGACAAGCTAGAAACAATGAGAAATAATCTCATTGATCGGCTTGGTTAAGCAAAACCTTCATCCATTAACTCGGCCTAACGCTTGTTAGGCCTTTTTCATTTTTAGCTTAAGGTGGCATTTCGGCCATCAACACTTGATTTTTTCTCGGATCCAGCGCATTTGACGCCTCAATATCAGTTCATTTGCGGAATGGATGCGCCTTGGTACAAATGTTTGAGCCAGCTCTTCTTGCTGACAACAGCAGACCTCTAGTAATGGGTATATTAAATGCTACTCCAGATAGTTTTTCTGATGGGGGGCTGAATGCTGCGCCGGAAAGGGCCTATGCTCATGCTGTGCAAATGATTGCTGAGGGGGCTAATATCATTGATGTGGGCGGTGAAAGTACGCGGCCGGGTGCTGATGCTGTTAGCGTAGAGCAAGAGCAGGCTCGCGTCATTCCGGTTTTGAAACGGCTTTGTTCGCTTGATACTGTCATTTCCATAGATACCTATCGGGCAGATACCGCCCGGAAGGCCTGTGCGCTGGGTGCTAGCCTCATCAATGATGTGTGGGGGCTGCAGAAAGATCCAGAAATGGCGGATGTGGTTGCCGAAACCGGGGCGGGCATTGTCATGATGCATAACCGGCAGGGCGAAGACCGTTCAATTGATATCCTAGATGATATGTTGCGCTTCTTCGAACGTTCAATAGCGCTGGCAGAACGTGCAGGCATTCCAAAAGAGCGTCAGATTCTGGACCCCGGCTTCGGGTTTGGTAAAGTGCTTGAGCAAAACTATATGATACTGAACGGGTTTGATCGCTTGTTAGCGTTGGGTAGACCAGTCTTAGCTGGTGCGTCGCGCAAGAGGATGATAGGCGAGGTGCTAAATGTACCAGTGCAAGAGAGGCTTGCTGGCTCGCTTGCGGTGCATGTAATGGCACTGCAAAAGGGGGCAAAGATCGTGCGGGTGCATGATGTAAAGCCGCACGTAGATGCCGCAAAAATTGTGCAGGCGTATCGTAAGGTTGAGAAAGAGGCCGCGCAATGAGTGTCAAGGCAGTGCTGGCTCTTGGTTCCAATATGGGTGACACACGAGACTACATTAATCAGGCAATTTCGGCGCTTGATCGAGTGGCGGGTATTAATGTTGTTGCAAAATCCGGCGATTATCGAACCCCCCCATGGGGGCCTGTCGCTCAGGATCCCTATAGAAACTGCTGCATTTTGGTGGAAGCGACGTGCTCCGCGCACGATTTGCTACGGCATAGTCTATCTATTGAGAGTGCTCTTGGTCGTGTGCGTGATGTACGCTGGGGGCCGCGAACAATAGATATTGATCTTGTATTGTTTGGAGATGAAAAGATCAGCGATGATGTGTTGCAGTTACCACATCCACGAATGGGCGAGCGGAGCTTTGTACTCGTGCCTCTTAAAGAGTTGCTGCCAACTTATCGGTTGGAAGACGGCCGCAGTGTAGATGAAGCGATTGCAATGTGTGGAGGTGTTGGCGAGATAATCTGGTTGAACGATAATCCAGCGTTTTGCGTGGGATCTGCGGTTGCCGTTTCTGCATAGTTCCTGCGCTTTCATTGGAAGTATTCACAGTGCCACATGCGAAAGTTTGATAGGCTTATCGCCCGTGTTTTGCTAGCGAGGCATTATGTCTATTCTTCCTTATATTACAGGGGCGCCTATTTGGGTTTGGCCGCTGCTTTTCATTCTTATTTATAGTGGTTTGCAAGCTCGGAAGGCACAGGATATGACCTTCTGGCGGGTCTTGATAACTCCGTTCATTTGCGCGGTATTCGTATTGATGCGATTTTTTCGCGAGCCGCTTCCTAACGTGCTTGGGCTTCAGGTAGCTCTGTTTGGTGTGATGCTTGGTTGTTTTATTGGCGCACTTTATCAGCGCGGGCGTGTGGAGGTAATTGGCGGTGGTTTCTACCGGCTTAAGGGAGAGTGGTTGACTCTCGTTCTTTATCTGGCGCTGTTTATCATTGCATATGCTGAGGGAGTTTGGCGTGCAGTGACACCTGATACTTTTGAGGGACCGTTGCTGTCCTTGTCTTTTCTGTTCATTTTTTGCTCTTCAGCCGGTGTGTTTTGCGGCCGGTCAATTGCAATACTAGGAAAAACGCCCGCTAGATAAGCGGGCGCTTTATCACTTATGACGCTTTAGGCATGTCCTTAGCGGTATCGCATTCTTTGCGCTGATCAATCGTGGCTTCGTCTGCCTCATCGTCTGGAGGCGTGAGCACGGTACCGACTTCGATGGGGCATAGTACCCCCTCTAGATGTCCGTCTTCATTTACGACAGGTACCGGATAGTCTGCTTCAAGCGTGGCGGGGAGAGCTTGTTCTAGCGTGCTGTCAGGTTCCAGTGTTTCACCGCTGTCTGCATAATCAAAGAGTGAAGGCGTGTTGCCGGGCTTGGCAATTTCCTCGACCAACTCATCTTTGGTCACAACACCGCGATACTCTTCGTTTTCAACCACATAGCAGTAGTCCTCACCGCGTTTGCGCATCTCTGACAGAGCTTTTTCCATGTTATCATGGGTGATGCGTAGCTCAGGTGGTTGCATCACCGTTTCGACTGTCAACACGCGGGCGCGGTTTACATCGCGCACAAAATCAGTGACGTAGTCATCTGCTGGATTGGTGAGAATGTCTGCTGGGGTGCCGACTTGAGAAAGCACGCCATCTTTCAAGATGGCGATCTTGTCGCCGATGCGAAGTGCCTCATCAAGATCGTGGGTAATGAAGACAATTGTTTTTTGAAGCTTCTCTTGCAGCTCGACAAGTTGGTCCTGCATTTGTGAGCGAATTAGCGGATCTAGCGCAGAAAATGCCTCGTCCATGAGGAGGATATCTGCGTCTGTTGCCAGTGCGCGGGCAAGGCCGACGCGTTGCTGCATTCCGCCGGAAAGCTGACTTGGATACTGGTGTGAGAAGCCGGTGAGACCAACTGCGTCAATCCATTCCTCAGCCTTTTCATGACGCTGATCAGCGGGGATTCCTTGAATTTCTAAGCCGTAGGCCACGTTTTGCAAAACAGTGCGATGTGGCAGAAGGCCGAAGCGCTGGAAGACCATGCTCATGCGCTTGCGGCGGAAGCTTTCAAGCTCTTTGATCGACAGAGAGATTACATCTTGATCATCAACCAAGATTTGACCGTCTGTCGGGTCGATCAACCTATTGAAGTGGCGAATGAGTGTGGATTTCCCCGAGCCGGAAAGGCCCATAATCACGAAAATTTCGCCTTTTTCGATATTGAGGGAGACTTCGTGGAGACCAAGAGTGTGGCCGGTTTCCGCTAGCAACTGCTCTTTCCCCATGCCGTTTTTGACAAGTGGAAGGACTTTTTGCGGGGTTGGCCCAAAGATCTTGGTAATGTTTTTTACTTGGATGAGAGACATGTGCCTTGACCTTATGAACGGACCTTACGGTGGGCCTGCATGCGCTGACCAGCTGCCTGGGTTATTCTGTCAAACATGATCGCGAGGATCACAATGGCAATGCCGCCGATCAACCCTTGACCGCTGTCATTGCGTTGAAGGCCAAGCAGTACGGTTTCTCCGACACCGCGTGCACCGATCATGGATGCTATGACAACCATGGCCAGTGCCATCATCATGGTTTGGTTTATACCTTGCATGATCGCTGGTAGCGCGAGTGGGATTTGCACGCCTCGCAGAATTTGCCAACGGGTGGCGCCGAAGGCGCGACTAGCCTCAACCACTTCGCCATCCACCTCGCGAATGCCTAGGTCCGTGAGGCGCACGAGTGGCGGTGCTGCGTAGATGACCGTTGCAAGAATTGCGGGCATTTTCCCAAGACCGAACAACATCGCGGCGGGGATTAGATAAACGAATGCCGGGATCGTTTGCATTAGATCGAGTACAGGGTTGATAAAGGACCGAAAGCGATCAGATCGGGCGGCGGCGACGCCAGTGGGAATGCCGAGGATGATCGAGATCAGGACTGCGATCAGCATAATAGCTATGGTTTGCATGGCTTGTTGCCATAGACCGAGCGTGCCGATGAACCACATTGCCGCCATCATGGCGATGCTGAGGGCCCATTTGCGGCTGGAAGCGTAAGCGAGCGCGCCAATGAGTAACAGGATTATGATTGGATCAGCGGCGCGAAGCACGCGCTCTAGCTTGACCAAGAAAAACAGGATGAAGTTTGAAAAAGCTTCAAAGCTGTCGCCAAAGTTTATGACCAGAAAATCAACGAACTGGTTGGTCGTATTTCTGATAGCTCTCCCGAAGTCCGGGAACAGGACAAAGTCCATGTCGTCCTCTTGATTATTCCATTTATTGTGGTGCACCCACAAGAATGCACGGGAAGAAGGGCTTCCCGTGCTCTATCGTTTGTTGTGCGAGCTTAGTCTTCGAGTGCGGCTGTTACGCGCTCGGCAACCTCTGCTGGGACCCAAGTGGTCCAGACGTCGCGATTGGTCTTGAGAAACTCAACCGCAGCATCGTCTGTCGTGCCGCCTGTGTCTTGCATGTAGGCGAGTGCCTTAGACACGGTGGCGTTTGATGTCTCGTAGCTTTTAAGGAACTCAACCAGATTAGGTGCTTGTTCTGCAAACTTGCTGTTTGCATAAACGTGCACGCGAGACAGCGGGTAGGCAACTGCCTTTGTGACTTTGGTTGGGTCGTCTTCAGCGGAAAGGGCGTCCCAAGTCGCTTTGTCGTAGGCTGGCTCTTCCAAGATCACGAGATCGTCGATCACTTTACCTAGAACCCAAGTTGGGCCCCAGTAGTAGAAGAGGACGGGTTTCTTCCGCTTGATGTTAGACTCAATGGCTGCAGAAAGAGCAGCACCAGTGCCTGGGCGGAAGTTCACGTAATCCTCTGTCAAGCCATAGGCATGCAGCTTCTTGGTGTTGATTACCTCACAACCCCAGCCAGCGATACAGTTGTAGAAGCGACCTTTTTCTGGCTCTTCAGGGTCGGCGAAGACTTCTTTAAATTTCGGAAGGTCATAAACCGATTTCAGGCCTTTTGCTGGCGCATCATCACCTTCGACAAGGTATTTGGGAACAAACCAAGCCTGAACAGCGTCAGGGAAGTTGATGCCAAGATCAATGAAGTCGCCGTTTGCAGTGCCTTTTGCCAAAGCTTCAGTGACGTTGTCTGGCCAGATTTCCATTGTTACGTCAACATCGCCGCGGGCCATGCCATTGAGCAAGGGAATGGTGGAGCCAGGGATTGAGTCTGTCTCGCAGCCATAGCCTTTTTGCATGATATAGCTGGCGAGAGAGGTATGGAACGCGTTTGAATCCCAGTCTAGGCCAGCAAAAACAACTGGGCGATCTATTTCACAGACTGGCCCCGCAGCTTGAGCAGTTGTTGCCACGAGTGGTAAGGCAAACGCTGCGGTTGCGAGGATTTTTTTGAAGCTAAACAATTGAAGCTCTCCGGTATCTACTTTCACGACGTAAGAGATCTGCATGTAATCATGCAGCTCACTCGGAATAATCGGGCCGGAACCCGGATTTAAGTTCAGTTGTCTCCGTGACTATTTCAGGAATAGCAAAGCAACTGTACGGCTTGAGAATAGAATCCAATTCCAACCTGTCAAGTTTGACTATTGATAGGTGGAATCTATCTGCGGACAAATATTAATGATATTGAGTGAAATATTTATTCTATATTTATATGTGATGCAGCGTTTCTTTAGGAATACAATGATGTTTCGATGTTTTAAGTATATATTTTTTTTTTAAAGTATAAAGATGGAGCTGTAACTGAGAATTATTATGAAGTCGCTGAAAAATATAGGAAAATATAAATATGGAAATGTGTGTATACATAACTTGCTCGCACGGGATTTTTGTAAATTCAGAGATCTTTTTTGACCTCTGAATTTTCTTTATTGCGTTTATTTTGATTAGTTTTTTTGTCTAAAAGACTCTTCTTATGCGATGCTTATAGTGCTGCGTCGATCGTGTCTTCTAGACTTTTTAATCCCGCTTTTGGCGCACTGACGAGAACTGCCATGTTTCCAGGCGCATGTTGGTTTTTGCGCATTTTGATGTGCGCTTGCGGGATCTGCGCCCACGGGAAAACTTCGCTCATGCACGGATCAATCCGGCGCTCGATGACGAACTGATTTGCGGCGCTTGCCTGTTGGAGGTGCGCGAAATGTGAACCTTGAATCCGTTTTTGTCGCATCCAGACATAGCGCGCATCAAAGGTGATATTGAAACCTGTGGTGCCAGCGCAAAAAACCACCATTCCGCCGCGTTTTACCACCAGGGTAGAGACGGGGAAGGTCGCCTCTCCCGGATGCTCGAACACGAGGTCGACGTCGTTGCCCTTACCGGTAAAATTCCAGATGGCTTTGCCAAAACGACGGGCTTCGCGTACCCATTTTTCGTATTCAGGGGAGTTCACCTTAGGGAGCTGACCCCAGCAGTCAAACTCGCGCCGGTTGATTACGCCCGTGGCGCCGAGTGACATAACAAAATCGCGCTTGTCTTCCTCTGATATTACGCCAATTGGATTGGCACCAGCTGCTGCTGCCAGCTGAACGCCGAACACTCCAAGCCCGCCGGAAGCGCCCCAGACAAGAACATTCTGACCCGGCTTTAGATGGTGTGGCTCGTGGCCGAACAGCATACGATAAGCCGTAGCGAGGGTAAGCGTGTAGCAGGCGCTTTCCTCCCAGGAAAGGTGGCGAGGGCGTTGCATGAGTTGCTGTGACTGGGCGCGGGTGAACTGGGCAAATGAGCCATCGGGTGTCTCATAACCCCATATTCTTTGGGAGGTGGAGTACATCGGATCTCCGCCATTGCAATCTTCATCATCGCCATCATCTTGATTGCAATGAACGATCACTTCGTCACCGACCTTCCATCTCGTTACCTTGGAGCCCACGGCCCAGACGATACCCGCGGCGTCTGATCCTGCGATATGGTAAGGCATCTTATGCCCATCCAGTGGTGAGATAGGCTCCCCCAAGCCTGCCCAGATGCCGTTGTAGTTGACGCCAGCTGCCATGACGAGAACCAGTACCTCGTGGCTATCGATCTCCCAAACCGGCAATACCTCTTGCTGCATAGCGACATCCGGTTCGCCGTGGCGCTCTTTTCTGATCGCCCATGCCCACATCTTACTTGGGACATGTCCCAGCGGCGGGATCTCGCCAACAGCATAGAGATCTTTTTTTTCTTGCCGCTTGTTGCCCGAGGCCTGTGCTTGTGTTGCTCCACTTACCATTTTCTCTCCCTCCTGTTTACGGAGTAGATCCTCGATGATTTTATGATGCAGTGCAACATAAAATATTTCGCTGCAGTTTAGTGCAAGAACTAAATCAAACTCTGTATTTTTGCCATTTGGCAACTTATCGGATGGAATAGTCTTTAGTTAAAAATATTGCATTGCAACAAGTCTGACAAACCGTCAAAGTTAAGAGGTCGACAAACCAAGGAGGGGCGAGACATGATGCACGGTAAAAAGGAACGGCCATGGATGTTTCGTACTTATGCGGGGCACTCTTCCGCAGAGCGTAGCAATGAGCTTTATCGGGCCAACCTCGCCAAGGGGCAAAGCGGGCTATCCGTTGCTTTCGATTTGCCGACACAAACCGGCTATGACCCGGACCATGCGTTGGCAAAAGGGGAGGTTGGGCGAGTTGGTGTGCCGCTGTCGCATTTAGGGGATATGCGTGCCTTGTTTGCCGAGTTGCCGCTGGAGCAAATGAACACCTCGATGACAATCAATGCGACCGCTCCTTGGTTGCTTGCACTTTATGTGGCACTTGCGGATGAGAGAGGGGTGGACCGGGCGGAGCTAAAAGGCACCACACAGAACGACCTTATCAAAGAGTACCTGTCGCGCGGGACCTATGCCTATCCGCCAGATGCATCACTTCGGCTTTCTTGCCAATTAGCGACTTGGACACTGTCCAATATGCCGAAATGGAACCCGATGAACGTATGTTCCTATCACCTGCAAGAGGCGGGTGCGGAGCCTGTGCAAGAAGTTGCTTTTGCTATGGCGACTGCGGTGGAGATACTGGACCGCGTGAAGCACAGCGGGGAAGTGAGCCTTGAGGGCTTTCCGGCTTTTGCCGGGCGTTTGTCCTTTTTTGTGAATGCAGGCATGCGCTTTGTGACAGAGATGTGTAAAATGCGCGCCTTTGCCGAGCTTTGGGATGAGGTTTGCCTTCACCGCTATGGTGTGCAAGAGCCGAAAATGCGTCGCTTTCGTTATGGCGTTCAAGTGAACTCGCTGGGGCTGACAGAGCAGCAGCCGGAGAACAATGTGGCGCGGATACTTATTGAAATGCTGGCGGTGACGCTTTCAAAAAAGGCGCGGGCGCGGGCCGTTCAATTGCCAGCGTGGAATGAAGCGCTTGGGTTACCTCGGGCCGTGGATCAGCAGTGGTCGTTGCGTTTGCAGCAGATTCTTGCCTATGAAACTGATCTGCTGGAGTTTGATGACTTGTTTGATGGCAACAAAGAAGTTGATGCGAAGACCGCGGCGATTTTGCGGGCGGCACGCGAGGAAATGGAGCGTATTTTGCACATGGGCGGTGCTGCCGCTGCGGTGGAAAGCGGCTACATGAAATCGCAATTGGTGGAAGCAAACGCGCAGAGACTGGCCTTAATTGAGAGTGGCGAACAGGTCGTTGTCGGTGTAAATCGTTGGGCAGATGGTGATAGTTTGCTTGTGGGAGAGACTGGGGCAGCGGCCACGCAAGGGGTGGATGCCCAAGAGGCAGAAATGGCGGTGCAACGCCTTGTGGCTTGGAAAGATCAGCGCGACGCGGCCGTGGTTGAGGCCTCACTTGAACAATTACGGCAGGTGCTGGCGGAGGGGGCGAATATCATGCCCGCCTCGATAGACTGCGCAAAAGCAGGGGTGACAACAGGCGAGTGGGCCGAGGTCCTGCGCCAACGGTTTGGCGCCTATCGAGCCCCCACAGGGGTAAGCAATGCCGCACGCAATGAGCCATATTACGATGATGGTTTAAGGAGCCGCGTTGAGAAGGCGAGCGAGCAGCTTGGTCGTCCGCCGCGAGTGCTCATTGGCAAGCCGGGGCTGGATGGGCACTCTAATGGAGCCGAACAAATCGCGGTGCGGGCGCGCGACGCTGGAATGCACGTGGTCTTTGATGGAATTCGACTCACTCCGGCGCAAATTGTGGCAGCGGCTGCGCGTGAGGGGGTGGATGTGATTGGTCTCTCGGTGCTATCAGGCGCACATTTGCAGCAAGTTGAAGATGTGCTAGCGCAAATGCAAACACAAGGACTGCAGAAGACACCTTTGGTGCTAGGGGGTATCGTTAGCGAAGAGGATCAAGCGCGACTGCTCGAGCTTGGCGTTTCTGCTGTTTACACGCCCAAGGATTTTCGTCTTGAGGATGTCTTGAGTGGTGTTGTTGAGGTGTTGCTCGCTGCTAAATGACTAGCGCCGCCTGACGTGGCCGCCCGCCGCATGAAACTGAGGATGCCTATGGGGTGGGTGGAAGCCGGGTGGTCGTTGTCCGTGCGGTGGATGGGCATGCGGTGGATGGTGCCAATGCGGTGGTGGGGGTGGAGGCCTGTGATGGTGATGATCGTCATCGTGATCAGGCCGAACCACAACGCCCACGCTTAGGCCCGGACGCAGAACTGGCGGGTAATACGGGTAAATCGGGTAGCCGCTGTAGATAACTGGCAGGCTCACATATGGGGCGTAAGTTGGCACGGACTGCGAGGGGTAGGGGCTGTCACTGCCGAAAATAAGGTATTTGGCCGATACCCAACCGCGTAGATTGCTGTAGGAGACGTCGCACCATGTGTAGCCCGCAGTGCATTGATACAGGATAGCGTTGCCATGTTTTGGAACTTGGCCAATTATTGGATATTTGGTTGAAGGGCCGGTGCGCATGTTCACATTTGCAGTAGCGAAGACGCGGGACGTAGCCGCTGCTGTGCTTGCACTGAAAAGCAATAATCCAAGGGCGAGCAACACCAGCCATAGGTAGGCCCTGCGCATACACGTTTGTTGCTGGGAGATGAAAACCATTCGGTGCCTCCTTCGCTGACTAAAACCCTTCTGCCGTAGTTTGCAAACAGAAGCTGAAGAACGTTTTGCGTCTGGTTCGAGTTTTTTAGTGGAAGTTTAGCTTTTGCCTTGTCGGGGGACGGGCGCACGCTGCATCCAGCATTATTTTTGTTCGGCCTCTGTTCATCTACAGCCTGCCGCAATATGGTGCTTTGCAATTGCTAAGATTGCTGCGGGGATAAAATGAGCGAGCGCCTGAAAATTGTAAGCTGGAATATCAATTCGGTGCGTTTGCGCTTGCCGATTGTCGAGAAGTTGCTGCTGGATTACGCGCCGGATGTGCTGTGTTTGCAGGAAACAAAATGCCCGGATGGCAGTTTTCCCACCGCCGCATTTAACAAGCTTGGATATCGGCATGTGGCGATGCATGGGCAAAAGGGATACCACGGTGTTGCTTTGATTTCTCGGGTGCCGCTGGGCGATGTGGAGTGCAAAGAATTTTGTGAAATGGGCGATACCCGCCATATCGCAGCAACTGTTGAGCTGGGCGAGGTTCCAGTGCGGTTGCACAATTTTTATGTGCCTGCGGGCGGTGATGTTCCGGACCCTGAAGTCAACGACAAGTTTGCCCATAAACTGAAGTTTCTTGATGAAATGGAAGCTTGGTTTGGTGGCTTTAGCGGCGAGAGTATCGTTGTTGGAGACTTGAATATCGCGCCGCATGAAAACGATGTCTGGTCACATAAGCAGCTGCTCCGCGTTGTTAGCCATACGCCACTGGAGTGCGAGCGATTGGCAAGTGTGCAGGCCGCTGGCAAATATGTTGATGTGGTGCGTCAGCAGATCCCTGAAAGCGAGAAACTTTATTCGTGGTGGAGCTACCGCGCCAAGGATTGGAGCAAAGCGGACAAGGGCCGCCGGCTCGACCATATCTGGATGACTGCCGGGACCGCGGCGCAATGCAGGCATGTGGAAGTGTTGCGCGATGCGCGAGGCTGGGAAAAACCATCGGATCACGCTCCAGTGGTTAGTGTTCTAGAGGCAGCCGATTTTTCAGGCTAGCTCTGCATCGCTCTTCGCTTGTTGAGTGCTTGCAATTGCAGCGGAATTGGGAGTAAGAGAGCCGCAAGATGAACGAATAAGCGAGAACAGCAAGCATGCGCGGCTATTTTGCAGTGGGGTCGGAGGGGCTATCCAAGCCTTTTAACGTGGGTAGCCTGATGCGTACGGCCCACGCCTTCGGTGCCAACTTCTTTTTTACAGTGGATCGAGCGCGGCGGCTGAGCGAAGCTCTGAAAGCCGATACATCTAAGAGTGCGGGGCACATTCCCTACTTTGCATGGGATACGCTTGACGATATGCAATTCCCGCAGGGCTGTAAACTTGTGGGTGTCGAGCTGACCGATGACGCGATTGATCTGCCGAGTTTTGGTCATCCTCTGCAAGCTGCCTATATTCTGGGGCCGGAGCGCGGCAGCTTGTCGCCGCAAATGCAAGAGCGCTGCGACTACATCGTGAAGATTCCAACCAAGTTCTGTCTGAATGTTGGTATTGCTGCGGCGCTGGTGCTTTATGACCGGTATCGCGCGTTAGGAAAATACGCAGAACGGCCGATAACCGCGGGTGCCCCAACTGAGGCAATAGCGGAGCACGTGCATGGAAATCCGATTTCGCGGCGTGATGTGCGGCCAACGCTATCAAAAAGGTATACTCAAAATTCAGACTAACGAATCATGCGTGAAATATGCCGCAGTCAATTAAAATGGCAGTGGTATGCCCGCGCGGGTTCGTTAAGGTTTAGAGTGATTATGATCTTTGCATTGGCCGCAAATTGTTTTGTTAACGTTGTGCAGTCGAGCGCGAAGCTTGATCATTATTTAATGTATGCGTAATTGACGTGAGGTGGATCAGGTTGTAGTTTGCTTGTTGCGAAGAAAGCGCTATCCTACTAATAATTATCACTTATTTTTCGGGAATTCGGTTCTTGAAGGGTGAGATGGATGGCTCCCGATAATGCTGGAATTGTCAAGAACTGGGCCTCGTGCCACAGTATTGCCAAGTTTATGGGGCCAGCCTGATGGAAAAGTTGGCTTTAAAAGAAGGGGGTAAGAGATTGGATTATCAACCCTTTCGTAACCATCTTTAAAGTAACCTTAAAAATAAATTAGCAGGATCTCAAAATGAGATCACATCGAACTGGACGCAAGAGAGCGGTTTGGAAAAGATGAAAGCACGTATTCTTACAATTGCTGTTGGGGCCCTGTGCCTTTCCGGTTTTGCTGCCATGGCGCAGACACCAGAGCGACTGGAGCAAAACAAAGACTGGGCGACCTACGCCTTTACCGGTAATGAGGGCAAAACCTGTTACGCCCTCTCTATGCCGCTTGAGTCACTACCGACGGACCGGAATCACGGTGATGTGTTCTTCTTCGTCACCTCTATCCCTGCACAGCAGGTGCGCAATGAGCCAAGCTTTCGCGTAGGTTACAACTTCAAGCCCGGATCTATGGTGGAAGTTGATGTTGACGGGAAGAAGTTCTCGCTGTTCACCAAAGATCAAGGCGCATGGGTAAAGAACCCGGCGGATGAGAAAAGCCTTGTTGCCGCGATGAAAGCTGGCAGCAAAATGACCGTGAATGGGGTGTCTGGCCGCGGTACGCAAACAACCTACAAGTTCTCGCTGAGCGGGATTACAGCGTCGGTTCGCGCTGCTGAAGGTGCTTGTAAATAAGCTCAGGCCAGTGCTTTAGCTCTCATGCGATGTTCTTTTCGCTGACTGCCGTCCCTTTAAATCGAAGGGACGGCATTTTCATTTGCGGGTTTTTCCGTTATAAGCGCCGATAAACGGCGAGCGGTGTGCCGGATTGGCCGCCGCTATAAGACTGGCAGAGCTGCTCTCGTGTGCGCTCTGCGTATCCCCTAGATATCTAATCGGTGAACAGACTATGGCGGTTTCTCTCGATATCGCGCATGCAGCGACGCAAACAAACACTCCGGCAGAGCCCTTGATCGTGCCAGCAAATACCAAGAGTTTGCAAGACGACAAGCCGTCTCTTATCGGTCTTAGCCGCGAAGAACTTGGCAAAGCGATGGAAGCTGTGGGAGTGCCGCCGCGCCAAGTGCGTATGCGTGTTAACCAGCTATGGCATTGGCTTTACGTGCGCGGTATTTCCGACTTCGACAAGATGAGCAACGTCTCCAAAGATCTGCGCGCCAAGCTGAAATTTGCCTTTACCATTGAGCGGCCAGAGATTGTTACCGAGCAGATCTCTGTAGATGGCACACGCAAATGGCTGTTTCGGTATCCCTCGCGCGGGGCTGGCAAGCCTGTGGAGGTGGAGACGGTTTACATCCCAGAGGAAGACCGTGGCACGCTTTGCATTTCCTCGCAGGTGGGCTGCACATTGACTTGCACCTTCTGCCACACTGGCACTCAAAAACTGGTGCGAAATCTGACCTCGGAAGAGATCCTATCGCAGTTGTTGATTGCGAAAGATCGACTTAATGATTTTCCTGACGCGGATGCGCCAGAGGGGGCGCTGGAGAATGCTTCTAACCGGCGCCGGATCACCAATATCGTGATGATGGGCATGGGTGAGCCGCTTTATAATTTTGACGAGGTCAAGAAGGCGCTGCTGATTGCATCTGACGGCGACGGGTTGTCGCTTTCCAAGCGTCGGATTACGCTTTCAACATCAGGCGTGACCCCAATGATTGCACGCACGGGTGATGAGATTGGCTGTATGCTGGCGATTTCGCTGCATGCAGTTGAAGATGAGCTGCGCAACGTGCTGGTGCCGATCAACAAGAAATACAATATAGAGGCGCTGCTTGATGCGTGCCGGAATTATCCTGGCCTATCAAATGCCAAGCGCATTACATTTGAATATGTGATGCTGAAGGGCGTTAATGATAGTCTGGAGGATGCGAAGAAGCTGGTACAGCTGCTGAAGGGCATTCCGGCGAAGATCAACCTGCTGCCGTTTAACCCATGGCCCGGTTCGCCCTATGAGTGTTCTGAATGGGAGCAGATCGAGGCTTTTGCCGATGTGGTCAACCGTGCGGGCTATGCTTCGCCGATCCGCACACCGCGCGGGCGTGATATTTTTGCCGCCTGTGGCCAGCTGAAGTCAGCTTCCGAGCGTATGCGAAAAAGCGAACGCGAGGCGCTGGAAAAGGCTCAGGCTGCGGGAGAAGCGTGAGTTAAGCCTTGCTCTATGACACACTTGGATGCGGCTTGGTGAGCTACATAAAGGCTTCGTGGTGTAGAGATGCAACGCGAAGCCTTTGTTCTTGGCGTTGGGAGTGCACTATTGTTCTGCAGGCCCGCCGTCTTTTGCGCCGACATTTTTTGCTTGATAGTTAGGTTATGACGATTGATCGTGCGCTCACTGCTTTTCGCGGGCAATTGAGGATTGAGTAATGGTTGATGCAGGTAAGCTGTTTCTGCAGTTTTTGCGAATTGTGTTTGGGTTTTGCGCGGCGGTGATTGCTTGCGGAATATTTATTATTTGGGGGCTTTTTAGCGCAGAAGGGGGCTCTGAGGGGCTGGTTTCGTTCTTTGCGATTTATTTTGGGGCGCTGGTTTCCAGCAGCATTATTGGATCGTTGGCGATAATTCCCGCAAGCTTTGCTATTGTCCTTTCTGAAATCTCCGAATGGCGGGGAGTGATTTTCCACGTAAGTGCTGGCGGCGTAATTGCCCTAGTTATTTGGTGGATGGGCGGTGAAATTCCATCTAATGGTGAGCATATGCCTGTGCGGCCAGGGTCGTCTGTGGCGGCAACGGCTGGGTTTATGGCCGGATTTGTTTATTGGGTTATTGCTGGCCGACTGGCGGGCTGTTGGAAACTTTCCGTACAGTCTCGCGAAGAGGGTAAGTAAACACACGCTGCACCTTTAAGTGGCGCGCTTGGGTTCCTATGTAATACTTGTCAGGTCTGGTTACGGCTCCTGCAGGTTACAGGGGAAAACTATGAATAAAGCAGCATATTTTATGCAAATGAAGAGCATTCGAGACAGCGTGCCCGAAGGGCGCCGCGATGCTTTTGACATGCACTTTTTTGATCAAGAGCGCAGTCCGGTTGTGGCGCTGGTGCTTGGGCTGTTGTTTGGGGCTTTTGGGGTCGACAGGTTCTACAATGGGCAAATTCTTGTTGGTCTTTTGAAGCTCATTACAGCCGGTGGCGTTGGTATTTGGATGATTATCGATTGGTTCTTGATTATGGGTGCGGTGCGAGTCCGTAATGTCGAGCGCGCCTATAGCATCGCAGCTTATGTAAGTTAGTTGCTGCGCGTTTTCGCGCAGGGTGTAAAGTAAAAGGGGGCGGCGCGCCCCCTTTTCCGTTTAGTTATCCTGGTTCTGAGGTGAGAGCAGTCGCAATGCGTTTGCCGTGACAAGCAGCGTCGCGCCAACATCGCCAAGAATGGCTGCCCATAGGCTGGAAAAGCCCAGTGCGGTCAGGACAACAAGTGTTGCCTTTACAACAAAGGCAAAGGTGATGTTTTGGCGGATGATGCCCATGGTGCGGCGAGAATGGCGGATGAGCCAAGGCAATTTGTTGAAGTCGTCATTCATGAGCGCGATATCGGCGGTTTCGATAGCTGCGTCAGAGCCAATCGCGCCCATGGCAATGCCAAAATCTGCGCGCGCCATGGCAGGAGCATCGTTGACCCCATCGCCGATCATGGCGGTAACCGCGTGACTTTCAGATAGCTTATCAATGAGGGCCAGTTTGTCCTGAGGCAACAGGTTCGCATGCACAGCGTCAATGCCAACGGATGTTGCGATCTTGTGTGCCGCCGCAGCATTGTCTCCGGTTAGCATTACCAGCTTTTCAAGGCCCAGCTGGTGAAGTTCGCGTATCGTTGCTTCTGCGTTTTCTCTTGGCGTGTCTTGCAGGGCGATAAGGCCGAGTACCTGCTGCTCTTTGCCAATGCAAACGACTGTTGCGCCATCTTCTTCAAGCTTTGTGATTTGCGCGGCTAGGCAGGCTGTTGAGGCACCTCGCTCCAATAGGTAACGGGGGGAGCCAAGCCATGCGTTTTCGCCGCCGATTCTGCCGACTTGGCCGCGGCCAGCGACCAGTTCGATGTTTTCAGCAGGCGTTGCTTCAAGGCCACGCATTTTTGCGGCTGCCAGTATTGGCGCTGCGAGGGGGTGAGCGCTGCGCGCTTCTAATGCGGCGGCATAGGTGAGCAGGTCATCTTCATCTTGTGCGGCAATTGGAATAATGTGAGTGACCCGCGGCTTGCCACTGGTGATGGTGCCGGTTTTATCCAGAGCCATCGCCTTGAGTTTTGCTGGCAGCTCCAGATAGATGCCACCTTTTATGAGGATGCCGTTTCTGGCAGCAGAAGTAAGCCCGGCCACGATGCTAACCGGAGTGGAGATTACCAACGCACACGGACAGGCGATGACCAACAGAACCAGTGCGCGATAGAACCAGTCTTCCCAGTTCATGGCAAAGGCGAGCGGGGGAACTAATGCTACGGCCAGTGCGAGCAGCATCACTGCGGGGGTGTAGATCTTGGCAAACTTCTCCACCCATTGCTCAGCGTTGGCACGGCGCCCCTGAGCTTCGCTGACCATGGCGGTTATGCGTGCCAGAACCGTGTTCTGAACGGTTTTTGTGGCTTTGATAACCAAGTCTGCCTCTCCGTTAATGGTACCTGCGAAAACTTCGCTGCCCTTTTCCTTTAGCGTCGGTGTGCTCTCGCCGGTTATGGGCGCTTGGTCGACACTAGAGATGCCGCTGATCACTTGCCCATCAAGGGCGACGCGCTCTCCAGCAGCGACGACAAACACTGTGCCAAGCTCAGCTTTGTTAACGGGAATAGTGCTTTCGCTGCCATCCGTTTCGCGTTTTCGCAGTGTTGGCGGGCTGAGATCCATGAGTTTTTCAACGGCTTTACGCGCTCTTCCCACACTCCAGCTTTCCAGTATGAGGCTGAGCGAAAAGAGAAAAGCGACGGTTGCGCCTTCAAAAAACTCGCCGATGCCAAGTGCGCCCGCAATGGCGATCGCCATGAGCAGGTTCATGTCTGGCCGCATGGTTTTGGCGGCGTAAAAAGCCTTGGGAGCTACGAAACGAACGCCTGAGGCAATAGCGGCGACGTAAAGCCACTTGGTAAGGGAGGGCGCTACTAACTGGGGCATTGCAGAGCATATTATGGCGAGTACAAGGAATGCTCCGCTGGTCGCGGTCCAGTTTCTTAGTGCTGTGTGTTGGCGCAAGCGCGCGTTGTCGCTTTCTGCTTTTTGGTAGAGCGCCGCTTTCATGCCGGTTTTTCTGATCGCTTTGATGATGCCATCGGCAGGCGCGCTTGGTGCGCTGTCTCTAACGATCATGCGAGTGTTCAGAAGATCAAATGCCAGATGCTGCTCGCCGCCAACAAGTGGGCCAACAACGCGGCGCAGAATGGAAACCTCCTCCGCGCAGCATAGCCCCTCTACACGAAACTGAAGCTTGCCCTGATGCACGTTTTTTTGTGTTGCGGCTGCTTGTGTTTTCGGGGGGGCGTTGCAGCAAGAGGATTTTGTCTTTTGCTCTGACGAAAGCTCAGGGTTTGGTGCCGTGTTGCAGCAGGCGCTGTCGGATTTACAAGCCATTGGTGATCCCTTCTTGTTGGAATCAACCCTACATCCTCTAGTGGCTAGAGCTTCAAGCGGTTAAATGGTGTTTTTTAAAGTGGGAGGGGTTTTACGTAGAACCAGCGTGCCTGTTTTTTACGAAAGAGGCTGAGTTCGTGGTGTACTCCGAGTTTGCCGCTGCTTAGGTATTTGGCTTTAAATTCCACGGTCGCTTTGGTGGCTTCGGGTGGGCAGGGGCTAGCGTCTAACACTTCCAATCCTGTCCAAAGGGTTTCCTCCAGCCATGTCTGCAATTCGGCAAAATTCAACGACTTTTGCTCACGCGGCCAAAGAGTATCGCGCATATAGCCGGCGTTTTTCATAGCTGCTGAGCTGTAGCGAGACCGCATGAGCTGCTCGGCACTGGCGGCGTGTGTAACGCCTTCATGCAATGGCGCACAGCATTTGGCATAGGGAATGGTTGAACCGCAGGGGCATAAAGCGTTTGAGTTGGCCAAGCTAAGAGAGTCCGCGTGATCCGAAAACCTGTGAAGCCTGCCTCAGCGAATCCAAGGCAGTTGCCAGCCATATAGCACAGTGTGGCAGGTCTGTTAGCCACTCTCTCAACATGGCGGTGGGTAAATCCGAAGCCAATTAGCTTAGATCTTATATTTTTGAGCTTTGGAGAATTTAGAATTTTGGAGCGGGCGAGGCGATTCGAACGCCCGACCCTAACCTTGGCAAGGTTATGCTCTACCCCTGAGCTACGCCCGCATATCCAAAATTTTCAACATCTGCCATTCTATGAAAAGAATGGAGCGGGCGAGGCGATTCGAACGCCCGACCCTAACCTTGGCAAGGTTATGCTCTACCCCTGAGCTACGCCCGCTTGATGTTGTCGGCTTGGCTTGTGTGCCCCGCCGGTGAGGTGGGAGCTATATGGCAAAAGCGCGGGGGGATTGCAACAGGCAATTTCGTTTTTTTGCGCAAAGGTTTGTAGACACTGTGGATTTCTTCTCTGATATCCAGAGGGAATTGGCTGGATTCTGCAGAATCTCTTGGCTTTAACTGGCTTGCCTTCTTATTTTGCGGAATTGGTGATAACTCTCTGCCATGAGAAGCCTATCTGCTTCGCCAGATAAGTTTTATTTAATCAAGAGCCTATTGGAGAGTTGTGCAGCGTGGAAAGTGTCACCCGTGAGGAGTTGCTAGCCTTTTTGAATGAGCTAAGTGTGCCGACGACGTGTTATTCTCACGAACCAGTGTTTTCTGTTGGTGAGAGCGAGGCGCTTTATGACCTTATTCCTGGCGGGCATGTCAAAAACCTTTTTGTGAAAGACAAAAAGGGAAACAAGTTTTTGATTGTTGCGCTGCACGAAGCGGACATTGATCTGAAGTCAGCCTCAAAAGCGATTGGCGCGCAAGGGCGGGTTTCTTTTTGCCGTGCCGAGCAGTTGGAGGATGCGTTGGGTGTTACGCCTGGATCGGTCACGCCACTGGCGCTGATTAACGACCGCGAGGCGCAGCACGTACAGCCGATCTTTGACTGGTCGATGATGCAGCATGAAACGCTCAACTGTCACCCGCTTTTGAACAACGAGACAGTGTCGATACCTCGTGAGGGGTTACTCAGATTTGTTGAGGCTTGCGGCCATAACCTCAAGGTGTTGCCATTGTCGCGCCAAGCACAAGAAGCGCAGGCGGACGAGCCAAGTACAGCGCAAGATGCATAAACCTCTGTAGAAGAGCGTTTTTGCCGACAAATTATCGGGGCGCTGCATTGTTTTTTGCAAAGCGGGCCGCCATGTTAGCTTCTAATTATCAAAGGTTTTGCCGGGCATCTTATTGCCACCGGCCACAAGAGATGAACTGAAAGGTTGTCAGATGAGCGGATCAGGGTACTCAGTCGGGGGTAGTTTTGGCGGTTCTTTTGGGGGCGGCATGGGTGAAGCCTATGGCCAGCAGGGCAGCGCCGCACCAACAGCAGGGGTGGCGGATGACCTGATCAAGGACACGACCACGCAAACGTTTATGCAAGATGTGATCGAGGCGTCGCGCAATCAGCCGGTTCTCGTTGATTTTTGGGCGCCTTGGTGCCAGCCGTGTAAGCAGATTACCCCGGTGCTGGAAGGCGCGGTTAAGGCTGCTAAAGGCGCTGTGAAACTGGTTAAGATGAACATTGAAGACTATCCGGAAATCGCCGGGCAGATGGGTGTTCAATCGATCCCGGCAGTGGTTGCATTTAAGAACGGGCAGCCGGTAGACGGCTTTATGGGCGCGCAGCCTGAGAGCCAGATCAAAGCCTTTATCGAGCGCTTGGGCGTGAAAGTGGGCCCAAGCGATACCGAGCAGCTGCTTTCCGCCGCGCTTGAGCAGCGAGAGGCGGGCAACTACGCCGAGGCCGTGCAGATTTATGCAAGTTTGCTGGGTATTGAGCCAGATAATGATCAGGCGATTTGTGGTCTGGTGATGTGCTACGTCGCAGCAGGTGAGATTGAGGCGGCTAAGCAAACGCTTGATGCTGTGCCTGCTGATAAACAAAACACCGAGCATTATGCTGCGGCCAAAGCTGCGATTGATCTTGCCGGACAGGCGGAAGAGCTTGACGATTTGGCGGAGTTGCGAGCCAAAGTTGCGGCAGACCCGGGCGATCATCAAGCCCAGCTTGATCTTGCTGTGGGGCTCAATGCTCGCGGAGATAAGCAAGAGGCGGTGGATGTATTGGTTGCAAGCATCCGCGCAGATCGGGCTTGGAATGATGAAGCCTGCAAGAAGCAGTTGCTGCAGTTCTTTGAAGCATGGGGCTTTAAAGACGCTGCGTCTGTCTATGGCCGACGAAAACTCTCTGCCCTACTTTTTGCCTAGGGTGCAGCATGGAATGGCCGGATGACCGGCACTGGAGCAAAAGCTTATGAACAAAGTAGGTAACGCGACCTATAACAACATTGAGGACGTGCCCGGTGTTGTACCGGTTTTTCCCTTGCCTCGGGCGCTGTTGTTGCCTCGGGCGCATATGCCACTGAACATTTTTGAGCCGCGTTATATCGCCATGATAGATGCAGCGCTGCGCACGGATCGCGTGATTGGGCTGGTGCAGCCGGATTTCACTATTCCTGATCTGGATTTGGCGGGACGTCCGCCGCTGTGCAAAGTCGGATGTCTTGGAAGAATTACAGCGTTTCAGGAAAGCGGCGATGGTCGGTATTTGCTTACGCTGAGTGGTGTTTGCCGTTTTGATGTCAAGGGTGAGCTGGAGGAGCGAGCGCCGTTTCGCCGGGCTGCTGTTGATGTGTCGCGATTTGCCAGTGATCTGGTGCCCGGAGTTGGGGAAGATGCCGTTGATCGCGAGCACTTGCTAAAGACATTGCGGACATATCTTAGTGCGAATGATCTGGAAGTTGATTGGGAAGGTGTTAACGACGCCACTACTGAAACGCTGGTGAATGCACTTTCTTTAATGAGCCCTTATGATGCCATGGAAAAGCAGGCATTGTTGGAAGCTGAAGATTTGAAAACCCGTGCTGATACGCTGATTGCTCTGGCTGAGGTGGAGTTGGCGCGTGACGCTGCAGGGCCTTCAGCGACTTTGCAGTAAGGCTGGGTCTGAAAGGATTTGTAGCGATGAAAACCGAGCAAACACACGAGTTGGACCGGAAGCTGCTAGAGCTGTTGGTCTGCCCGCTTACAAAAACCACGCTGGAATACGATGCGGCGGCACAAGAGCTGGTATCTCGCGCCGCAAAGCTTGCTTATCCGGTGCGTGGCGGGATCCCGGTGATGTTGGTGGAAGAAGCTCGGCAACTGGCTGAGTGAGTCTTGCGCGGCTCTTAAAAAGCAAAAGGCAGCTTCATGGCTGCCTTTCTCCGTTTAGCTAGCTGAGTATGTGCCTTAGAAGGGCATAAGCGGGTAAGCGTAGCGCGAAATTACGATTTGCACAAAAATGACACCAAGCAGCAGCACGATTGGCGACAGATCAAGCCCGCCAATGTTCGGCATGTAACGCCGGATAGGGCGCAGAAGCGGCTCGGTAAGGCTGTAAAGCGCGCGGCCAATGGTAGCCACCACCTGATTGCCCGGATTGACTACGTTGAAAGCGTAGAGCCAAGAGAAAATCGCGCTGGCAATGATGACCCAGTAATATAGGTTCAGCGCAATCATGATGATGTCCAAAACAGCGCGCATGGGCGGGTTTTCTCCAATTTTGAGCGGTTGACTATGCTGCGGCGGTGTTGCCTCTTCCCCTCATGTAGCTGTCACGGGGTAGCTTCGCAAGGGCAGGGCAGGCAAAACTCGCTTAGTCTGCTGATTTAAAGTGGTGCGCGCAGGTAAAGCTTGCCGGTAAATCAATGATTTTTGGCAATGAGGGGTCTATCTCTTGTAGTAGTGCAGCTGCAATGCGGTGGGCGATGCCGTAGGAGATTTTGAAACCACCGGTGGCGACAAAGGTGTTTTCTTTATGGGGCAGGCGCCCCACGACAGGATCACGTTTTAAGCATTTGGGGCGAATGCCGGCCCATCTATCGATGATTTCTGCCTCTTTCAATTCCGGGCAGAAGGCGATGGCGCGGGAGAGGATTTTTGCCAGCGCCTCTTCTTCGGGCAGAGTATGCGTCCACTCGTTTTCGGAGGTGGAGCCGAGGGCGACAGTGCCGTTTTCATGGGCTATGACATAAATTCCGTCGTCATAGATAACTGGTAGAGGCTTGTCTGTGCTGTAGGCAAGCGAGAGGGACTGTCCCTTAACCCCTTTTCCGATTTTTTCTCCGGTTGCGCGCTCTATCAGATCAAAGCCTTGATAACCTGCGCTATAGACAAGCTTTTCGGCGCAGATGATGTCTCCACTGGTTGTTTTTATCTGGCTTGTCGCTTCGTCAAAGCTTGCAAAGCCGGTGTTTTCCAAAATGGTGACGCGACTTTTAAGGTATGTGTGAAGGGCGGCACAATAGGCCCGCGGGTTGGCGCGGGCGGCGAAGTTATCGAAGATAAAGCCAAGCGGAGCAGCGGCGGGCGTGAGCCAGTTGCCATTGGGGCTTGCGTCTAGAACTCTGAAGGAGAAGCCGGTTTGCTCGGTGCGCCAGCGTAGGGCGCTTTCCTCTTCGCGCATGCGGGCATAGGAGAGTTTATCTTCGCTGTAGATCGGCATGAGCCGCCCTGTACGTGCATAGCCTAGGCTTTGGCCTGTGGCCTCCTGCAGCTCTTCTGCAAGTCGGGAAAGCTCAAGGAGTGCTTCAAACTGGAACTGTTTTTTTTCATTCCACTGGCTGGGTACGTGGGGCATAAGGGCGCCAACAAGGCCGTTGCTTGCACCGGAGGCGATTGTGTTTTGCTCTAGCAGGACTGTTTTCATGCCATGTTCGGCGCAAACGCGCGCAACTTGCAAACCGAAAACTCCGCCGCCAATAACGGCAATATCATAGGCAGTCATTTGATCCTCGATAGGTTTTGGCTATAAGCCAGCAGGTGCAGTTGCCCATGTTGGGGCGTAAGGTACGGGCATAGATATGACAGAGCAGCCAAAATTGGAATGGATAGACGCGGATGTACCGTTTTCGTCGCACTTTGGGGATACGTACTATTCCAAGGCCGGGGGATTAGACGAGACCAGCTATGTCTTTCTGGATGGAAACAACTTGCCTGCGCGCTTTGCGCTTGGTGGGGAACTGACCATTGCCGAGCTAGGTTTCGGTACAGGGCTGAATTTTCTGCGTACAGTGCAAATGCTGCATGAGGTTCCTGAGGAAAAGCGGGCAAGGCTGCGCTTTGTCTCTTTTGAGCTTTATCCAATGAGCGCAGAGCAGATCCGCAAGGCGCTGGCACCATGGCCGCAGCTTGCGTCTCTTATGGAGGAGATGCTGCACACGTGGAACCCGCAAGCAGGTTGGAATACTCTGAATGTTGGCGGTGCCGAGCTGGTGTTGGGTGTCGGTGATGCAAACGAACTCATGCAAGTAGGGGAGAGCAACCCGCTGGAAGATTGCAGTGTGGATGCTTGGTATCTGGATGGGTTTAATCCCGCGAACAACCCCGAATTATGGGGAGAGAGCTTGCTGGGCAGAGTGTTCGCGCTCACGGGGCATGGCGGCAGCTTTGCCACCTATACAGCTGCCGGGTGGGTGCGACGGAATTTGCAAGGGGTGGGCTTTGTTGTTGAGCGGCGCAAAGGCTATGGGACCAAGAGGGAAATGCTTAGTGGTACCAAACCTTAGCGCCGCTTGTTTTGGAATAATCAACACTCCGGCAAGTTAACAGCGAGGCCGCCGAGGCTGGTTTCCTTGTATTTCTCGTTCATTTCTTCGCCGGTCTGACGCATTGCCTCGATGCAGTTGTCCAGCGGCATGAAGTGGGAACCATCGCCGCGCAGCGCAAGCGAAGCAGCGGAAACCGCTTTGATCGCTCCAAGGCCATTGCGCTCGATACAAGGGACTTGTACCAAGCCTTTCGCTGGATCACAGGTCATTCCAAGGTGGTGCTCGAGCGCAATTTCGGCGGCGTTCTCGATTTGCTCATTGCTGCCACCGAGCGCGGCGCATAGGCCCGCGGCTGCCATGGATGCGGCGGAGCCAACCTCGCCTTGGCAGCCCACTTCAGCGCCGGAGATTGAGGCGTTGGTTTTAATAAGCCCACCTATGGCCGCAGCGGTGAGCAAGAAGGTGCGTACGCCTTCATCATTGCTGCCGGGACACTGATCTTTGTAGTAGCGAATGGTTGCCGGGATAACGCCAGCCGCGCCGTTGGTGGGCGCGGTTACCACTTGACCGCCAGCAGCGTTTTCCTCATTGACGGCCATTGCGTATACAGAGAGCCAGTCGTTGCCCACATGCGGCATGGACATATTGTTGCCACGCTCCTCGTCAAGCTGTCTTTTTATGTCTGCTGCCCGTCGCTGCACATTTAGGCCACCAGGCAGTGTACCGGTGCGCTCTAGACCGCGATTGATGCAAGCGTTCATGACTTCCCAAACGCGCCAGAGCTTTTCGTCGAATTCATTGGCCGCCATCAAAACAAGCTCATTTTCACGCTTCATTTGCGCGATAGACTTGCCTGAGATCGCGCCCATTTCCAGCATCTGAGCGGCAGAAGCGAATGGATAAGGCTTGTTCGGCGTTTTGACAGATGTGACTTGCACCGGAAGCTTGCCGTTTTTGCGCGCCTCCAGCTCTTCGGCGGTGAGCACAAAACCGCCGCCAACCGAGTAGTAGGTTTGCTGTAGATGCAGTTGGCCTGTGTCGTCGAAGGCTTCTAGAATCATGCCATTGGCGTGAAGAGGCAGCGGTGCGCCGAAATCAAATACGACATCGTGTTCCGGATCGAAGGCGAGGGGCGGGAGGCCTTGCGCGGTAATTTGCTTGTCTTTTTCGACCTTTGCTTCAATGGCTTCAACTTCATTGGGATCCAACGTTTGCGGAAGGCAGCCTGCAAGGCCAAGGATAGCAGCGCGATCCGTAGCATGGCCCTTACCTGTCCATGCCAATGAACCGTAAAAGGTGCATTTTAGATGGGCAGGTGCGCCGGAACCGGGCCATTTGCGCGCGCCGCTGCGCAGTTCGTTTAAAAACTCGGCGGCAGCGCACATGGGGCCAACTGTGTGGGAGGATGAAGGGCCTATGCCGATCTTAAAGATATCAAAGATACTGAGGAACATGGGGTAGTTTCTTTTGGTTTGGCGAGTATGTGTATCAGGATATGCCGGTAGGGAAAGTTTGAGTTGTTTTTTGAGGCAAGTTGCAGCTATCCTGTTAGTACGTCTCGTTTGCTTCGTGTACTGATTGGGTCCGGTTTTGCCGCTAAAATTGCGCTTCTCGTTTACTATGGGGCTACTGTTCGCCTCTGTTATTTGTGCGTATGCAGATGACTTCTCTATCGGTCAACCCCTAAAGGGTGATGACTATAATAAGCAGTTTGTCGTGGATTTGGGCCTTGGTCTTTCGGTTAAGCCTGCTTACCCGGGGGCAAACCGCTACAGCGTTACCCCCTATTTAATTGCGCCTGTGGGCCGATACTATGTTCCGGGCTTTGGCCAATTGCGCGAAGATCGTAGTGAGGGGCTTTATATCTTTCCTAGTGTTAGCGCAGTTAGTGCACGAAAGCCGACAGATATCCCACGCTTGCAAGGAACAAAAACTGTCGACTGGGCGGCAGAGTTGGGACTTGGTGTTGGTTATTCGCTTGATGAGGTCAATGCATTTGTGCAGGCAAGGCGAGGGTTCTTTGGCCACACTGGCTGGGTTGGCCGACTTGGCGTTGATTATACGTACTGGTTTAATGAGGGGCTTGCGCTTCGATTTGGGCCACGGCTGAACCTCGCTGATAACAGCTATATGGATACCTACTTCTCCGTGGGTGAACAGGAGGCGGCATCAGGCCCTTTGCCTGAATTTGATGCAGGAGCCGGTGTTGTGAGCGCGGGCCTGTTCACAACGGTGAGCTATGGTTTGACCAAGAAAACACGGCTCCATGTTCAGGCAGGGTGGGATAGGTATGTTGGTGATGCAGCCAGATCGCCGATCACTAAAGGGAATGATGTATTTTCAATATCTACTGGCCTGAGCTATCATTTTTCTTTCGATTTTTTTGAAAATTAAATATTCGTTGGGAAGTTAATTTGTTTTAACTAGTTTTGTGGGCTTAAATGACTGTGGATACTGTTGATATTGATGGTTTAAAAAAACGGCGTGGTCGCGTTAAAAAGAGGCCCTAGGTAGATTTGGGCACGTGAATTCGATTCCATTTCCGCTGTATGCGGCAACCCACTTAAGGTACCCCATGACCTATTTTTGGAAGAAATTCTCGGGAGTTTGTTTGGCCGGCGTATTGGCTGCACTCCCATTCAGCGCTCAAGCTGACGACGATTTTTTGACTGCCGATCTCAATGACGAACAGATGCAGAAGCAGTATGTTCTTGATGTGGGTATCGGCGGTTTTATGAACACAAAGTACGATGGTTCCGATGAGTATATTTTCTATCCGGTACCGTTGATTGGAATTGGGCGTTTTTATATTCCAATGCTTGGGCAGGTAGAAGATGGTGCAAAAGAGCGTGGCTTCTTTATCTACCCATCCTTTGGTTTTGTAGGTGGGCGAGACGAGAGCGATAGCGATAGGCTTAAGGGAACCAAAAAAATTCCTTGGGCAGGCGAGATTGGCCTAGGTGCAGGGTATCGCTATGGCATGTTCCGGGTGTTTGGTGATTTGCGCCATGGCTTCAATGGCCATACCGGCTGGGTTGGCCGTGCCGGGGTGGATGTGATTACCAAGCCATTTGAGCGGATCACATTTTCAATTGGCCCGCGCATTGACTATGCCAGTGACAGCTATATGGACACCTACTTTAGCACGCCGAGCACAGCTGATGCTGGCGTCTTTGAAGCTGATGGTGGCATTAAAAGTGTAGGGGCAATCGTGCGCACGAGCTACGCTGCGACCGAAACGGTCTCTTTGCACTTGCAAGGTGGCTATGATCGTTTGATCGGCGATGCGGCCGATAGCCCTATCAGCCAAAATGATGATCAGTGGACGATCGGCGTGGGTGCAACCTATCGCATGTCTTTCGATTTGTTTGACTAAGCAGATAGTTCTGGGAAATTTGCTCTTACAAGGGCCTCACAGCGGTGCTGTGAGGCCCTTGTTGCTTAGTTCGGGGTATCATAGGGATATGCGACCGCCGCGAAGCAGCCACGTCGCGCATAGTGCAACTGCACGTAACTAACTTCCGGCTCGTTGCAGAAAGCGATCAGGGTTTTCTCGATTTCGTCCCCTTCAGCTATGTCTGCAAGGATCATCATATGATCGCTATCAAAGGCGCGCAGTGACAAAAGGCGGGAGGAAAGCGACACGGGGACACTATCGATATACGGCTTAGCCTCTACGGCGTTTTCTCGAACAAAAATAGCATGTGAAGCCTTATAGGGTGTGTCATTTGGCTGATAGGCGTAGTTCAGCAGAAATAATCGCTCACCAACCTCGGCGTCGGCAAGGGAAACGCGGCATGGGTAACCCGGCTTCTCGTCAGCTGTGTAAATGTGTACGCCGTGCTGGGCGCGCTGCCCATCTGTTAAACTGTCTAGGTATGCGAATTGTTCAGCTTTGAGGCCAGATATTTTGTAAGCCATCCTGTCTCTCCTTTGTGTAAAAAGGCTAGAAGGCATGCTGGCTTTAAGCCACCCGATTTGCGAGTGGTTGTTTTAGGGCAGTGTAAGAATGGAGAGCAAGACCTATTGAAACTCTGCCGCAAGATCTAATGTACTAACATCGCCGATGTGTTGAAGATGGCGTGCGACCCAGTCTTGGGCGGCATCCCGGCCAATCTCAAACAATTGCTCTAAAAACTCCCACTGCGGATTGAGCTTGGATGACGCTCCGAAAGTGATTAGCTTCGATGTGGCTTCGATGCGATGCATATGCACGCGGGTGTAATTTTTTCGATCCAGAATGCCGTCATCTAGCAGGCGGGAGACGAAGTCTATGGCGCGAAGTTCACGCAAGAGGGTGGAGTTGAACGTTATTTCGTTCAGACGCTCAGAAATCTCCGAGGCTGTGCGCGGGACTTCATCGCGTGCGACAGGGTTGATCTGTACCAGCAGGATATCGGTGATCCCACCGCTGTGAAAGAGCGGGAAAAGAGGCGGGTTTCCCATGTAACCACCGTCCCAGTAAGCCTCATCACCGATTTCGACAGCTTGAAAAACATAGGGTAAACAGCAGGATGCCATAGTGGCATCAAGAGTTACCTCTTCTCCGGTAAAAATTTTAATCTTGCCCGAGCGCACATTGGTAGCGGCGATATGCAGTGCAAGTTTGGAGCAGCAGGCCACTCTATCAAAATCGATAAGCTCAGCTACCAGTTCCCGTAATGGATTATAGCCAAGTGGATTGAGCTGATAAGGAGACCAGACGCGAGAGGCGAGATCCCACGCGGTATAGGCAGGAGAGTGCTCAAGCGACCAGTTGCCCATCCAGACATCTAGCTGACTGCGCTGAAACGGATTGACACTACTGCTTTTGCTTACGCCTCGCCAAAAGCGCGCCAAAGTCTCCCGCGCTTTTTCCGGGCCGCCTTCAACCAAACCATCCGCCAGTGCAACTGCATTCATCGCACCAGCGCTGGTGCCGGAGATCTGACCGATCTCGATGCTGTCGTGCTCTAGCAAATAATCCAATACGCCCCATGTAAACGCGCCATGGGCTCCGCCGCCTTGAAGAGCGAGATTGAGCTGTTTCTTTTTGCCTGCCGGTCTTGAGTGCATCTCACTTCTTCCGCTTGTTTATCTCGGTTATTGAGCCGTCCAGCCCCCGTCAACGGGCAGAATACTGCCGGTGATTGCGCTGGCGGCATCGGAGCACAGGTACATGGCAAGCGCTGCGACTTGTTCCACTGTTACAAATTCTTTGGTCGGCTGTGCGGCGAGGAGTACGTCCTTCTTCACTTGCTCCTCTGTCAGACCACGCGCTTTCATCGTGTCTGGAATTTGTTGTTCTACCAGCGGTGTCCATACATAACCCGGGCAAATTGCATTTGCGGTTATGTTGTGCTGGGCCAGTTCGAGCGCGACTGTTTTGGTGAGGCCCGCGATGCCGTGTTTGGCGGCGACATAGGCAGATTTAAATGGCGAGGCGACCAAAGCATGAGCCGAGGCAGTGTTAATAATGCGTCCCCAGCCAGAGTCTTTCATATGCGGTACTGCATGGCGAATGGTATGGAAGGCCGAACTCAAGTTGATGGCGATAATAGCGTCCCACTTTTCTGGCGGGAAATCCTCTACTGGGTCTACGTGTTGAATGCCAGCATTGTTGATGAGGATCTCTAGCGAACCGAACTCACCAATTGTTTGCGCGACCATATCTTTGATCTGATCGGGCTTTGACATGTCAGCGGGCGAGTACAGACACTCCACATCATGCTGCTCTTTTATAGCGAGGCGGGTTGCCTCGATTTCCTCCATAGGGCCAAAGCCATTAATGACAATGTTAGCGCCATTTTCTGCAAGGGCTTTGGCATAGGCAAGACCGATGCCAGAGGTGGAGCCGGTGACGATTGCGTTTTTTCCCAGAAGTGGTTTCACTGTTGCCTCAATAAATATTTGTATAAGCTGATAGAGTACCGCGAACTAGAACCAACACAACCTGTTTAAGATGTCTATTGCGCGCAGGTAACCCCGAGAAATTCATGGGCTGCCGGTCAGGGTCTATACAGGTAGAGAGGTGCTAGTTGCTCAGGTAAAAGAGTTTTCTTTGTGCCGTTTAAGTCTTTAAATCGCCGTAGATGCCCATAGATATTGACAGGATGTGCCTAATGGGCCACTTGCTGCAGCTAACAAAGAATGAGCCGGGTCAACGAGATCAATATGCCAGAAAATCACCAGATGTTTCTTAGTGAGCCTTTGCCGCGCCGCCAGTCGGTTGCAGTTAATGTGGGCGGTGTCGTCGTTGGCGGTACGGCTCCGGTTGTGGTTCAATCGATGACCAATACTGACACCGCTGATGTGGATAGCACAGTGGCGCAGGTCTCGGCTTTGGCGCGGGCCGGCTCGGAGCTGGTGCGGATTACCGTAGACAAAGACGAGGCGGCAGCGGCGGTGCCGCGGATAAAAGAGCGTTTGGCGCGGATTGGCGTAAATGTGCCGCTGATTGGTGATTTTCACTATATTGGCCATAAGCTGCTGGCAGATCACCCTGCCTGCGCCGAAGCACTTGATAAGTACCGTATTAACCCGGGTAACGTCGGATTTAAGGCGAAGAAAGATGCCCAATTTTCGCAGATTATCGAAACGGCGCTGAACTATGACAAGCCCGTGCGGATCGGGGTGAATTGGGGGTCTCTAGATCAAGAACTGCTTACGCATTTGATGGATAAAAACCAGGATGAAGGCTCGCCGTTGACTGCGCAGCAAGTGATGCGCGAGGCGATTTGCCAATCTGGTTTGCTTTCCGGGAAGCGGGCTGAAGAGCTTGGCATGGGAAAGGATAAGATTATCCTCTCGGCCAAGGTCTCGCAGGTGCAGGATTTGATTTCGGTCTATGTTGATCTTGCGCAGCGCTGCGATTATGCCCTCCATCTTGGTTTGACAGAGGCTGGCATGGGGACAAAAGGCATCGTTGCCTCTTCAGCCTCTATGGGCTTGCTGCTGCAACAAGGCATTGGCGATACGATCCGCATTTCATTGACGCCGGAGCCGGGTGGGGACCGCACACGCGAAGTGCAAGTTTCGCAGGAACTGCTGCAAACCATGGGCTTTCGCAGTTTTGTGCCGATTGTTGCCGCTTGTCCGGGTTGTGGGCGCACAACTTCAACCGTGTTTCAGGAATTGGCACAGGATATTCAGGATCATATTCGTACGTCTATGCCTGTTTGGCGCGAGCAATATCCTGGTGTTGAAGAGCTCAATGTGGCGGTAATGGGGTGCATAGTGAATGGACCTGGTGAATCCAAGCATGCTGATATTGGCATTTCCCTGCCGGGCACGGGAGAAACCCCTGCTGCGCCAGTGTTCGTTGACGGGCAGAAGGTAAAAACATTGCGCGGCGCAGGAATTGCTGAGGATTTTAAAAAGATGGTGCTAGACTACATCGAGAATAGATACGGCAACGGTGCGTAGCTCCGGTAGTTTGCAATAATAAAGAGCCATCCATGTCCCTAGAGCGTTTCAGCAAAAAACTAAGTGTGCCACAGCAAAACGAGCCAAAGAAAAAAGGCTCAGTTTTGGTGATTACTTCTCAGGTCGTGCGGGGGAGTGTTGGTGGGCGTGTGAGCGTATTCGCGCTGGAGCGGTTTGGCTATCCGGTGTGGTTTTTACCGACGATCTTGCTGCCTTGGCATCCGGGCAGAGGCGCTGGTACGCGAATTACAGCTGCGCCGCAGAGTTTTGCACATATTGCCGATGAGATAGCCAACAGTGGATGGCTTGGCGAGATCGACGCTGTGATCACCGGTTATATGGGCAGCGCGGAGCAAACGCAGGAATTGGCGCATGTGGTGCGCGCTGTGAAGCAGGTGAACCCGAAGGCACTTTACCTATGTGATCCGGTGATAGGTGATCGTGGAGGGCTATATGTGCCGCAGGACGTTGCGACAAGTATCCGGGAAAATCTCCTGCCCTTGGCGGATGTAACCACACCCAACAGGTTTGAGCTGGCATGGCTCAGCGGAATGGCAACAGATAGTGAGCAAGGGGCGATCGCGGCAGCGCGGGGGCTTGGTGTGGAGCGGACGATTGTCAGTTCGGCTCTTGCAATGCGGCGTAACTGCATTGGCAATCTGTTTGTTGGTGCTGATGGCTGCTTTGCTATCGAACATGCGGAAGTTAACAATCCACCACATGGAACTGGAGACTTGCTGGCTTCGCTGTTTGTTGCGCGCTTGTTAGAAGGGGCGAGCGATGAAAGTGCCTTGAAAAAGGCGACTGCCTCGACATTTGAGCTGTTGGCGCGTAGCGTGAAAATGGAAGCACAGGAGCTGCTCTATAGTGAGCATCAAGATGTGTTGTTGAAACCATTTGCGCTGGTAAATGAGCGCAGAATTATTGAAGCTCCCGTTCGGGCTTAGTCTCTTAAGGCTTTCTTTGTGGTCGCGGAGCGTTCGCGCCGGGAAGCTGCAAGGTTTTTGCAACTTGAACTTTCGCTTGTTTTGGCGCTTCAAGCACCACCGGGGTCGCGTCCTGCGGCTGCTCGCGTCTTGCGAAAATTGAGTTGAAGAAGCCGATTGCGGCGTCAGCGGAGTTTTCCAGCAGGTTTGGCTGCTTTGGTTGGCTGTCCTCCTGTGGCTTTGTTGTGGGGGCGTTTGCCATTGAGCCGCCTCGTGTCAACTCCACTTGCGTCTGCTGTGATGACGGCTTCGCCTGAACTTTTTCTTGAGCTTTTGTGTTTGTCGGAAGTGGCGTTTCCAGCTTGTCTTCTGATCCAAAGAGGCGGGCAATTGCGGCATCGCGCTCTGCCTTGCGGCGTGCTTTTTCAATGTGATCTGCTATGGCGAGTTTGTCTTTTGCTTGCCGTTTTGAAAGCCCCTTGCTCAGATAATCGGGTGTTGTGTAGGCAGGGCATTTGCCGTTCGCGTCAAATTTGATGCGTGAACCAGCTGGTTTTGCATTGAATACATAACGCCCTTCACAAACCTCCACTTTGGGCGGGGTCTTGGTGATCTCGAAATGATCGGAGCCTTCTTTAAGCATCTGCCAGAATTTGTAGTGCTTGTTGTGGCGGTGGCGGGCCATGTTTTGCGCTGTCATGTGAAAGGGGAAGGCCTGCACTTGAAACTTTCTTTGTCCGCCAAAAAAGGCATCACGGCCAAGGGCGTAGATGTCAGCGATTTGCTCGTCTGTCATGGCATAGCAGCCTCTGGACGAGCAGGCGCCGTGCACCATCAAGTGTGACCCTGTCCGGCCATGGGCACGGTCATACTTGTTAGGAAATCCGAGGTTAAACGAAAGATAGTATGAAGAGTTCGGGTTCATGCGCCCCGGGGTAACTTCGTAAAAACCTTCGGGGGCTTGCCGATCTCCTTCTTTGAACTTCGGGCCTAGCTTGCCAGACCACTTGCAGATCTCGTAGGTTTCAAGCTTGGCGTATTTACCGGATCTGGTCTTTTTCCAGATTTCCAGCTCGGATTCCTCTTTAAAAATGCGAATGAAAATCGGAGCATTCGCTGCCATATCCAGCTTCTCCATTCTGCGCTTGAGCGCAGAGGAGACAGGGCGGTCTGCTTTATCCAAGCCTTCAAAGCCTGACTGGCAGGATACCATGAAGGTGAGAGCGGCCAATATGGCCATAAGCTTCAAGAGCGGCCAGCGCATAAACGCCGACAGGAAACGGGGAGCCTGCATGGTACCTACCATAATTCCATGTCCACGAGCCGCCTTCCGTAAATGCAGGCCAGTGGTGCTAGCAAATTCGCTATAAAGTTCAATATAATCTAATTGAACTAAGCTGCAATTTGTAGCCAAGTTTTATCTTTGCATTACTGGTAAGGCATGAGAAATGTGCACGAAAAAAGGCACCTGAATGAAATTCAGGTGCCTTGATTGGTTAATCTGCACAGGATTCTGCTAGGGCAGTTGACGACCGATGCGCAAAAACTTTTCTTTGCGATGCTTGCGTACATCTTCGCGGGTCATAGCGCCATAGGTTTTAAGCGCAGCCTCAACGGATTGGCCAGCACGGTCTACGACGATTTCTTTTGCGCGGTGTGCGCCGCCGATTGGTTCGGAGACAATCTCGTCGATTACACCGAGTTCTTGGAGGTCTTGAGCTGTGATTTTCATGTTGGTGGCTGCATCTTGGGCGCGCGTGCTGTCACGCCACAGGATGGATGCCCCAGCTTCCGGAGAAATCACCGAATAGATCGAATGCTCGAGCATTGCCACGTGGTTTGTTGTGGCGATTGCAATGGCACCGCCAGAGCCGCCTTCGCCGATCACAACAGAAACGTTTGGCACCTGTAGATCAAGGCAAGCAGATGTGGAGCGGGCAATCGCCTCTGCCTGGCCGCGCTCTTCTGCGCCAATACCGGGGTAAGCGCCAGCGGTGTCGACAAAAGAAAGAACTGGAATGTCAAACCGATCAGCAAGCTCCATAATGCGGACTGCTTTGCGGTAGCCTTCTGGGCGCGCCATGCCGAAATTGCGTTTCAAGCGCGATTCTGTATCGTTGCCTTTTTCCTGACCAAGGACCGCAACAGACTGGCCACGAAAGCGACCGAACCCGGCGATTAAAGCATTGTCCTCGGAAAATTTGCGATCGCCTGCCAGCGGGGTGAAATCGGTGATCAGGCCACCGATATAGTCCAGTGCGTGCGGGCGATCCGGGTGACGGGCTACCAGAGTTTTCTGCCAAGGGCTGAGGCGCTCATAAATATCGGTGAGAGCTTGATCTGCCTTTTCTTGAAGGCGGGAGATTTCGTCCTCTACATCTACGGCTTCGCCGCCTTCTGCGAGGATTTTGAGCTCCTGCACTTTACCTTCAAGGTCCGCGACAGGTTTTTCAAATTCTAGATAGCTGCGCATTATTTATAATCACTCGTTGCATGTGGCAGAAATCTGCCGCCCATGGCGACCTGCACCACTTATGTTGCAGGGAAAGTGGCGATGGTGGCCCGCTGTGTCAAGTCATGGAGCACCTTGCCGGTGCGGTTTTGCGGTTTCCTTGAGAGGTTTTGCAAAGAAAGCTGGGGCTTGTCAAATTGACGCATAGGGAAAGCGCAGGCGACGCTGCGCTTTTCCATGGGTGTTGTTAGGCTATCTAGAAGCGGTGAAGCGCCCCTTTGGCATGTCGAGCTTTTGCGCCTGCAGCACGAGGGTTCCCGTCGCCGTTGGCATTGTCATGCGGTAGGGGATGAGCACTCCTGAATCGCCCACTGGAGCGAGCCATGCCTCAATGCCTTCTGCATTTGCCAGCATTTTTACAGCTTTTCGCTCTGGCCGGTGGCCCGCAACGGGGACCCAGCGTGCGGAACAGACAACAACGGGGCCATTGTAGCCTTTACCGCTTACATCACGCTGTCCCTTGAAGCTGAGCTTGATATCGAAACGCGTCCAGCCATCGAAAATCGGCAGCGTGCGGTTGCAAGCTTCTTTGCCCAGAGTGCTGGCCCCTTTGGGCAGCGGAACCAGTGCAGCGCTAAGTGGGTCCATGGCATTTTTGCGGTGGTCTGAGCGAATCTTTACGCGTGTCTTTGAGGGCTTGAACTGCGGGGTGACATGCGCCGTACGAATATGGCCAGAGCCTTGACCCAAATTCACATAGAAATTCCGGCTGGCCGCTTTTGAAGCCATTGTGTAGCGTGCTGGCAGAATGCGTTTGCCGGAGAGCCAGCCAGTGGCTTCTGCACCGCCAGTGCCGGTGGAAAACAAGGTGCCAATGCCAGCTGGCTCCATGCCGACTTTCGCAGAATAGGCATTCCCTTGAACAATCAGCGAGACAGACCCGCGACCGACTGTGATACCGGCGATGGAAATGTCGTAGATTCCGCCAAGGCGTTCAGTTTTTCCAGAGGCTATTGTGGAAAGGCTGGAGAAAAGTAGCAGGCCGGATGCGGCGACCGCAGATACAACAACTCTATGCAGCTTTATTCTTGTTTGTGAAAGCACGTCGAGTTACCTCCAAGGCTGCGTTTCTTGCTTGTTATCGAATTAAATGCGAAGCCTTCAGTTCAAGGCCTGTTTAGAATGAGTGGAAAGCCTAGGGCGCATAAGGTAACGGGCAGGTTAAGAACACGCAAAAAACTCGCCGTAGAGTTGAAAAAATAAATTTGGCCATCAAATCCGCAGCAAACTCTTGACGAAATCGGCTGCGCTATTTATAGCAGGCCGACTTTTCTTTATAGGCCGGTTGGTGGCTTTGGCGCAGATGATGCGCGCCGCCGTAGCTTTCCGGTTCAACCAAATCATGCCTCTTTGCTTAAAAAGAGCGCGGAAATAGAACAAAAGGGTGACCCTAATGGCACGCCGTTGCGAACTCACCGGTAAAGACGTAATGACCGGCAACAACGTTTCACACGCTAACAACAAGAGCCGTCGTCGCTTCTTGCCTAACTTGTGTAACGTTTCCCTGTTGAGCGATACGCTTGGCGAGACTTACAAGCTGCGTATTTCTGCACACGCGCTGCGCTCTGTTGAGCACCGCGGCGGTCTGGACGCATTTTTGCTGAAAGCAGCAGAAGCTGATCTGTCTCCAAAAGCCCGCCTTCTGAAAACCGAAATCAAGCGCCGTCAGGCAGCTGCTTAAGATTTTGGCGCTTACATGATGGCAAGCGAATCAACGACGCGTCCACTGGCCTATGGCATCCTTGCGATGACTGCGGTTGTGGTCGCGTCGAATTTCTTGGTGCAGTACCCTGTGCATGGCATGTTGGCCGGTATAAACCTTGCCGACCTGTTGACTTGGGGTGCCTTCACCTACCCGATCGCGTTTTTGGTAACTGATCTGACCAACCGTCAGTATGGCCCAAAAGCAGCACGTAAAGTTGTGTTTGCCGGATTTGCTGTCGCTGTGGCGCTGTCTATCTGGCTGGCGACACCGCGCATTGCTATTGCTTCTGGTGCGGCTTTCCTAAGCGCTCAGCTACTGGACGTGTTCGTGTTTAACAAGCTGCGCAACCTGACTTGGTGGAAAGCGCCTGCAGTATCTTCAACAGTTAGCTCAGTTTTGGATACGGTGATTTTCTTCTTTATCGCGTTCTCTGCGCAACTGGCCTTTATGGGTGGTTTTGATGCATTCGCGGTTGAGGCTGCGCCGTTGTTGGGCGTGTTCTCGGTTGAGGTTCCTCGCTGGGTTTCATGGGCACTGGGTGACTTTTCGGTGAAGCTGCTGGTTGCCGCGGCAATGCTGGCGCCCTACCGGTTGCTGCTTGCATTGTTGGGAGCGATGCCGCAACCGCAAAACGGTTAAGGCTGACGCCGCAGTGATGGCGAATGCAAAAATTATCAAAACGGCATCCGCGTAAGCAGGTGCCGTTTTTTATTTTTGCTTTTTACTGATCGAGGCGGAACCGAAGCAAAACCGTGCGCTGCAGAAAATTGTAGTTATCGTCGGAAAGCAAGGTGAGATACGTTTCCCCGTTTTCTGCGATATGCAGTGCGATAGCTTCCATATTGTCAATATTGTGGGCAAAGCCGAGTTTGAAGACCTCATCGCCTCCCAGCAAGTTAGGCCCATTTGCGTCTTTTGTAAAAGCTTGTCTAATCTCGCTTTTTCTTATGCGCCGAACGCGGATATCAAGCCCACCGGCAATGCTAAAACGCCGTTCAAGAATGTAAAGCGTGCCGTCAGTGGCAAATACGGCGTCGGTTATATCAAGGCCGTCTTGTGCTTTAATATGGCCAATTGGTGTTTTGCCAATACTGCGATGACTGATGCCAAGCAGGAAAGCGGGGCGATCATCTTGATATTTGTTGCTGGCGGCGCGTTCGGCGATCGCCAGATATCGGCCAGAATAGGGCAAAGAGGCCGGAATGCGTGCGAGAGCTTCTATACTTTTGTTGGCACGCAGGGGCGGCGATTGCTTGTCGAGTTCTAAGATTTCCAAGAGTTGCAGCTTAGAAAGATCCAAGCTGCCGTTGGTCTCGGGGGCCTTGTAAAGGAGGGCTCCACCTTGTTTCTCATAGCCCACAGCTAGGGCTCCCCTCCGCCAATCGATGCGCAAGGCTTCTGTATCGTCTTGCGCACTGCCTTTGAGAGGTATTTGCTGCGAAGATGGTAATTCCCCCATGCGCGCATTCGTAAGCGCCAGAGGGGCTCCTGAGGGGCTTTGAGCGAGATCGGCTTGGAGCCAATAGCTGCGATCAGATATGGCGTAGAGGTGTTTTCCGTCTGGACTTATTTCCACGCCAGAGAAACCGCCCCACCAGCGGTCTGGCGAAGAGAGCACTAGGCCGCCAACAAAAACCGCTTTGCCAAAGCGAGTTTGGTCTGGCTTGCCATAGCGTAGACTGCTGATAGAAGTGGTTTGTACTGTGATGTTTCGGTGGCGCTGACGCGGCTTGAGTTTGGGCTTGACGCGGGTAACGATGTCGCTATCAGCACTTTTTGTAGAATTCGCCAATGCCGGGCCATGACTTGCTGAGGCAAGCAAGGATAGCCCAAGCACTGCGGAAAGAAGGCGGACGCGCATTGGTTAGGCGCGTCTCTTACGGGCCTGTTCCTGAGGGACCTCATCAAACAGATCTGCGAGCTGGTCGGTCATTGCGCCTGCAAGCTCTTCGGCATCCACGATAGTGACAGCGCGCTTGTAATAGCGGGTCACATCGTGGCCAATGCCGATGGCGATAAGCTCAACAGGAGAGCGGGTCTCAATCTCCTCGATGATGCTGCGCAAATGTTTTTCGAGGTAGTTGCCGGGGTTTACCGACAAGGTGCAGTCATCCACTGGCGCGCCATCTGATATCATCATCAAGATGCGGCGTTGCTCCGGGCGTGCCAATAGGCGTTTGTGGGCCCAATCCAAAGCTTCGCCATCGATGTTTTCTTTCAGGAGGCCTTCGCGCATCATCAGGCCAAGGTTGCGCTTGGCTCGGCGCCACGGCATGTCCGCAGATTTGTAGATAACATGGCGTAGGTCGTTTAGGCGTCCGGGATTTGCAGGTTTGCCATCATTCAGCCAATGCTCGCGGGATTGCCCACCTTTCCATGCTTTAGTGGTGAAGCCGAGGATTTCAACCTTAACGCCGCAGCGTTCCAGTGTGCGTGCCAGAATGTCTGCGCAGGTGGCGGCAACCGTAATCGGGCGACCACGCATGGAGCCGGAATTGTCGAGCAGCAGGGTGACGACTGTATCGCGAAACTGCGTGTCATTTTCCCATTTAAAGGCAAGAGGTTGCAGCGGATCTGTGACAACACGATACAGCCTTGCTGTGTCCAGCATGCCTTCATCAAGGTCGAATTCCCAAGACCGGTTTTGCTGCGCCATCAACTTGCGCTGCAGGCGGTTGGCAAGGCGAGAAACTGCCCCGGAGAGGCCAGACAGCTGTTTGTCAAGAAAGCCGCGCAACCGGTCCAGCTCTTCTGCGTCGCATAGCTCTTCTGCTGCGATCATCTCATCAAATTGGGTGGTGTAGGCGCGGTAGGCATCAGGGCTTGGCTGGTTTGTAAAGGGCAGTTCGCGACGCTCTGTTTCTCCAGCCTCTTGGGTGCTGTCAGACATGTCCTCTTCGGACATTTGTTCGTAATCGCTATCTGCGCCTTCGGTTTCGCCTTGTTGCTGCTCTTCGCCGGGGCGCTGCATTTCATCTTCTGCGCCCTCTTGCTCACCCTCTCCATCTTGCTGATCGGCAGCTAGATCGTTGCGTGCGCCATCATTATCCGCATCATCGCCGTCTTCTTCATTATCCTGCGGATCATCACCAAGCTCGTCACTCATATCCAGCGAAGAGAGCAGGTTGCGGATTTGTGCGGCAAATTCTGCTTGGTCTTCCATGCGCACAACAAGGCGGTCCAGCTCGGTGCCTGCTTTGTCTTCAACCCATGGGCGCCAGAGATCTACAAGGTGCGTTGCCTCTTTGGGGATAGCGCGGCCGGTAAGGCGTTGGCGCAGCATCAAGGCGACGGCATCATGAAGTGGGGCCTCACTGCGCGATGTTGCCGTGGCGTATTCTTCGCGTGCATATTTGGCGGCGAGCATGGCATCAATGTTATTGCCAGCTCCCTCCATGCGGTTTGAGCCTACTGCATCGCAGCGAGCCTGCTCCAGCGCCTCGTAGATGGCCTTCGCGTTTTCACCTTGTGGAATATGGCGCGCGTGCACTTTGGCATCATGGCAGGCAAGGCGCAGGGCCATGGAATCGCCAACACCGCGGGCGATGGCGATGTCTTTGCTGCGGGCCCTGCGGGTGATTTCTGGCAGGCGCACGCGTTGGCCAACAAGGCCGGGCCGATCCTGCGAGAAGGTGACGTCCAGTTCTGCATCGGCCGCAATGGCGCGCACAGCTCCGCTGACCGCTTGTTTTAGCGGTTGGGTTGGCGAGACTTGCTTGCCCATTTGCGCCTTATTGCCAGCCATGCAGCTTCTCCCTTAGCTCAAGAGGATGTTTGCAGCCGATTCCGGCAGCTCTTCCCCGAAGCAACGCTGATAAAACTCGGCGACGAGCGCTTGTTCGGTTTCATCGCACTTGTTTAGGAATGTCAGGCGGAAGGCAAAGCCGAGATCGCCAAAAATCTCCGCATTTTCAGACCATGTGATAACCGAGCGCGGGCTCATCACCGTGGACAAATCGCCATTGATGAAGGCGTTACGGGTCAGATCTGCAACACGCACCATCTTGGATACCGTCGCGCGGCCTTCAGCGCCGGAGTAATGGGGTGATTTTGCCAGCACAATCTCGACTTCATTATCATGCGGGAGATAATTCAGCGTGCTGACAATCGACCAGCGGTCCATTTGGCCTTGGTTGATTTGCTGAGTGCCGTGATAAAGCCCGGATGTATCGCCAAGGCCGACAGTGTTGGCGGTGGCAAACAGGCGGAACGCAGGATGCGGATGAATGACGCGGTTTTGATCCAGCAGCGTGAGACGGCCGGAGACCTCCAGAACGCGCTGGATTACAAACATAACATCCGGGCGGCCGGCGTCATACTCGTCAAACACCAGTGCGACGTTGTTTTGTAGAGCCCAAGGCAAAATGCCATCGCGGAACTCGGTGATGGTGTGGCCGTCTTTCACGGTGATGGCGTCTTTCCCAACAAGATCAATACGGGACACATGGCTATCAAGGTTTACGCGCACGCAAGGCCAGTTAAGGCGGGCAGCGACTTGCTCGATATGTGTGGACTTACCTGTGCCGTGATAACCGGTGATCATGACGCGGCGATTGCGCGCAAAACCTGCAAGAATAGCCAGTGTGGTGGCGCGATCGAACAAATAGTCCTTATCCACATCCGGCACGTGCTCACTTGGCTTGGAAAAAGCTGGCACGACCAGATCGCTGTCGATACCGAAAGTTTCGCGAACCGAAATGGTGGTGTCGGGCAGGTTTGGCAGTTTTTCTTGAGTATCGGTCATAGCTTGTCCTTGGGCGCCTTCCTTCGTAGCAAGGAGCGTTTGCAGGTGTTGTCTTCAGTGTCGTTTGTGGCACCCGTTTAGAGGGAGGTGGCTAGCAATAGCCGTTCTTTTTTAAAACATTGTAGGCCTGAATGATCTCGCGTAAGCGATCTTCGGAAGAACGATCGCCGCCATTTGCATCAGGGTGATGTACTTTTACCAATTCCTTGTATCGAGATTTAATTTCCGCTCCCCTTGCCGTAACACGCAGGTTGAGCGTTTCAAATGATCTTTTCTCAAGCGCCAAAACTTTGCGCTGCGGAGCGCTGTTGGGTGCTTCGCGCTGGGTTTTACCATCCATAAAATCAAATGGATCGGAGAATTGCGTGTCGTTGAGACGTGTGCGTGAGCCGTCGCGCCCTGCTGATGCGTCTGGATCGGAGTTGACGCCCATTTTCCACGTAGGGCGATTGCCGGTTACCGCCTCTTCTTGGATATGGCGCACTGCGTCGTCGTCAAGGCCGGAGAAATAGTTGTAATTTTTGTTATAGGCCCGCACGTGCTCTACGCAGAAGTGAAAGTACTCTCCTTCGCGGTCACGTCCTTTGGGCGCGCGATGGGCGCCGGGCGCGGTGCAGCCTTCCCATTCGCACTGGGGGCTGGAGCGGCGCGATTGTGCCTCTTTGTTTGGCTTCACGCGGATACTGTCAAAAAGAGATGATTTTAGCGTCATTTGGTATCGTTTGCTGAGTGGGGCCTGCACTGCAAAAATGCTGAAGAGCATAAATAGAAAACAATTGGGGTCGGGCGCAAGGCCTTGACGCATGTTTCCTTGCATCGGATATAGGAGAAATGAGCAAGAAAAACAGTATGCGTGACAAGTTGACCCAAGCATTTGCGCCGCAGCAGCTTGAGGTTATCGATGAATCGGAGAGCCATCGTGGCCATGGAGGCTGGCGTGAAGGAGGCGAAACGCATTTTCGTATTCGCATCGTATCCACAGCCTTTGCCGGTATGAGTAGGGTTGCAATGCATCGTGCAATAAATGCGTGCGTTGCAGAAGAGCTAGCGAGCGGTGTGCATGCGCTGGCGATTGAAGCAAGCGCATAATGCTCGCGGCTAGGCTTCGCGGCGTGGCTTGGTGTCTCCAAGAGGCATCATCCGCAGGCGCGTGATGCGGTTTTTTTCCCGTCGCAGTACTGTGAAACGGAATCCGTGGAAGGTGAAGATCTGGCGCTCCTCGGGGATTACTTTTGCCTCGTGAATGACAAGCCCTGCAATGGTGGTTGCCTCTTCGTCTGGTAGATCCCAATCTGTGGCGCGGTTTAAATCACGGATCGGGACAGAGCCATCAACAATGACAGACCCATCGGTTTGCGGGTGCAGGCCGGGCACTTCGTTGTCGTGTTCATCGGCGATCTCGCCCACGATTTCTTCCAGTATGTCTTCCAGCGTCACCAGCCCCATAACCTCGCCGTACTCGTCGACAACCATGGCGAAGTGGGTTTTGCGCTTCAAAAAGGCGTTGAGCTGATTTTGCAAGCTGGTGGTATCGGGGACGAACCATAGCGGGCTCATAACTTTATCGAGCTTGAACTTGCTGACGTCACCTTTCACATGGGCGAATGCGCGCAGCACATCCTTGGCATGGAGCAGGCCGACAAAGTTGTCCGGATTGTCGCGCCATAAGGGGATGCGGGTGAAGGGGCTGGCCAGCACCTCTTCAATCAGCTCGGCAGAAGGCAGGTCAGCATTCAGGGCAAACACCTTGGTGCGGTGAACCATGACGTCTGAGACTTCCAGCTCGGCCAAATCCAGCAGGCCGCCGATGCGGTCCTTATCGGCCTTGACGAGACCTCCTTCCAAGTGTTGCAAATCCAGCGTGCCACGCAGCTCTTCATGGGCGGACAGGATCGCGGTTTCTCCATCGATGCGGATGCCAAAAATGCGCAGAATTGCACGCACAATCACTTCAATCGTGATAACGAGAGGTGAGAGAATTGCCACCAATGGGCGCAGGATTGGCGCGACAGAAAGAGCGAATTTGTCCGCGTTGGTAATGGCCCATGTTTTGGGCAGGACTTCGGAGAAGATCAAGACCAACAGGGTCATGAGCAGCGTTGCATAGGCCACGCCAGCATCGCCAAACATGTTAAGCAGCACGGATGTTGCTAGCGCCGAAGCAAGGATATTTACGAGGTTATTGCCGAGCAAGAGTGCGCCAATGAGCCGTTCGCGGGCCTGAATGAGGCGGGAAACGATTGAGGCGCGTTTGTTGCCGGACTTTTCCATCTGGTGCATGCGCGCACGCGAGGCCGCTGTCAGAGCTGTCTCCGAGCCGGAAAAGAAGCCGGACAGGATAAGCAACAGGGCAATGCTGGCAAGGGATGCCCAAAGTGGAAAGTCGCTCATTAGGCAAGTTTCTCCTTAAGGTAGCTGGCGAGTGTTTCTGGCTCAATGGTTTTATCGATAAAGGACTGTCCAATACCGCGGGCAAGAATGAAGGTGAGCTGTCCGCGTGTTACTTTTTTGTCCTGTGCGATCAGATCCATAAACGTTTCGAGCGGTGGCAATTGGCCAGGGACTTGTTTGATCTGGGTTGGTAGCCCTACTTTTTCAAGGTGCGCTTCCACGCGCTCGGCATCTTCTATAGCGCATAGGCCAAGCTGGGCGGAAAACTCGTAAGCCAGTGTCATGCCGATGGAAACGCCCTCGCCATGCACAAGGCGGCTGCCTTCGTATGCGACGGCTCCTTCCAGCGCGTGGCCGAAAGTGTGGCCAAGATTGAGCAAGGCGCGGTTGCCGCTTTCGCGCTCATCAGCGGCGACAACAGCGGCTTTGGCGCGGCATGAGTGGGCAACAGCGTGAATGCGGGCCTCGCCACCTTTAAATACGTCTTCCCAGTTGTTTTCCAACCATTTGAAAAACGGCTCGTCATTGATGAGGCCGTACTTGGCCACTTCTGCGTAGCCCGCGCGGAAATCTCGCTGTGGCAGCGTGTCGAGTGCATCTGTATCGGCAAGGACGAGCGTTGGCTGGTGGAATACACCGAGCAGATTTTTGCCGTGGCGGGAGTTGATGCCGGTTTTGCCGCCGACGGAGCTGTCTACCTGAGCCAGCAAAGTTGTTGGGATTTGGACAAATTGCATACCGCGGCGAACCACGCCAGAGACGAAGCCTGACAGGTCGCCCACGACACCGCCGCCGAGGGCAACAACTGCGTCGCCTCGCTCTAGCCGCAAGGAGAGAACCTCATCGCACAGACGCTCGAACTGGCTGAAGCATTTGGTCTTTTCGCCTGCCGGAACCAGCAGAGTATCAAAGCCAACGCCTACGGCCCCTAAGCTGTCTTCTAGTGTTTTCAGGTGGATCGTTGCAACGGTTTCATCGCAAATCACTACACAGCGTGCGCCGGGTAGAGTTTGAGCGATATGTGTGCCCGCCTGCTGCAGAAGACCGCCGCCGATTAGAATGGGATAACTGCGTTCGCCGAGGGATACTTCAAGCTGCGTGAGGGCGGAGGTCTCGGTCACTGCGGTAATTCCTTTTAGCGCTGGGGTTACTTGATTTGTCGTAGTAAGGTTAGGGCTGCTTGGGGTCGATGCTGCTTATATTTGCAAGGTCTGCCTCATCCGCCGGGGGAAGGCCTTCCTCCAGAACTTTGAGGATCTCTTCCATCACCGCTTCGTGGCTGACATCGCGTGACCAGATATGCAGATCGGCCTCTGCGTAAATGGGGTAGCGCTTGTCCATCAGCTTTTGCAGTGTTTCTTCGGGGTTGTCCGTTTGTAGGAGAGGGCGGGTGGGGCGCTTGCGGACACGAGACATGAGCACAGGCAGCTCTGCCTTCATCCAGACAGAAACACCTTGGTTTTTAATGCGTTCACGGGTTTCAGGATTGATAAATGCGCCGCCCCCTGTGGCGAGCACTTGTGGTCCCTCATCCAGCAGGCGGGCAATGACCCGCTTTTCACCGTCGCGGAAGTAGGCTTCACCGTGTTCGGCAAAAATCTCACTGACGGTACGGTTGGCAGCTTGTTCGATTTCAGAATCGGCATCTACGAAATCTACACTCAAGTACTGAGCAAGACGGCGGCCCACTGTAGACTTGCCGCATCCCATGATGCCCACGAGCACGATGGAGCGATTGCCCAAGCGCTTGACGATGGCTTTGGCGCGTTGTTCACGACTTTTCGCATTTGGCTGTGCGGCGCTCACACCATTTCCTCTTCATACTTTATCTTTTGTTTCTGCTTTGAGCGTAAACATACCCCCAATGTCAAGCGCCAAGGCACGGTTATTGCGCAGAACGGCCTAAACAGGCTATTGAAAGAGTGTCGCATTTGATCGTTTGGCAGGTAAAGAGCCTGAACTATCTCAGGCTGCTGCTGCACCGGTTATGTGGGTGGGGATAAGGGATTTTCGGGCAATGCCTACGTTGACCAGATTGCTTTCAATTGTCGGAATGGCAGTCGTTGCCATTGTGCTGTGCATGTATGCGCTGGCAACCTTTGTCGAGCCGAACCCGCGTACCTATACAGTGCAGGTGATGGAAAGTGGACTGAAATAGGGAACGCGATGCGCTTTGTTGCTGAAGTAGACGCATTCTTTGAAATGCTAAGTGTGGAACGAGATAGCGCGTTTAACACACTGGAGAGTTATCGCGCGGATCTAGAGGATTTTGATAGCTTTCTGTCAGCTTGCGGTGTTTCCATATTGGAAGCGCAGACCAGCGACATCCGGGCCTACCTGCAAGATATTGTGGAGCGGGATTTCGCGGCGTCTTCGCAGGCGCGGCGGCTTTCGGCACTGCGGCAATTCTATCAGTTCCTCTATGCCGAAGGGCGCAGGGGCGACGATCCCACACGCACGGTTGCCTCGCCCAAGAAGCGAGCGGCGTTGCCGAATGTGCTTTCCGAGGATGAAGTCGATGCCTTGTTAAAAATTGCCGAAGACGAAAGCAAAAACCAGCAGGAAAGTGATGCAAAGCAGTTGCGATCTCTGCGGCTTTATACGCTTTTAGAAGTGCTTTACGCCACTGGCTTGCGTGTCTCCGAGCTGGTTTCGCTGCCAGCCAGTGCGGCGCTGCGCGATAGCAGGTTGCTCACCGTGCGCGGCAAAGGCAACAAGGAGCGGGCCGTACCGCTTTCTGAGCGGGCGCAGGGAGCGATGCAGCGCTATGTTCAGCTGCGCGCCACGATTGGCAATTACAAAGACAGTGTGTGGCTGTTTCCTTCGCACGGGGAAAGTGGTCATCTTACCCGGCAGGCATTTGCGCGTGACCTGAAAGATTTAGCGGAGCGCGCCAAGCTGGATCGAAAGAAGGTGTCTCCGCATGTCTTGCGTCATGCGTTTGCATCGCACCTTTTGCATCACGGGGCTGATTTGCGGGTGCTTCAGCAAGTTCTCGGGCATGCAGATATATCGACAACGCAAATCTACACCCATGTGCTTGATGAGCGTTTGCAACAGATCGTCGAACAGCATCATCCGTTGGCCGGATAATTTGGCTGCATAACTTCATATCGCCATGAATGAGAGAAGAAATGGTGCCCCCGGCCCGAATCGAACGGGCACGCCCAGAGGGCAGCAGATTTTGAATCTACCGCGTCTACCAATTCCGCCACGGGGGCCCGTGTCGCCGTGTTGTTACGGCGGGAATGAGAAGGGGTTATAGCTCGCTGTTCGCAAACGTCAATAAAAACTATCAGCTAATCACAGGTTTGCACTTTGTTTTCCCGCATTGGGGTTGTTTTGCCTTGTTAAAAGGCGGAGCCAACGGGGTTGCCGGTCTTTCAATAGCCTTCAGCCGTGATTATAAACGAGCAAACGATGCACCCTTAATCAATATTGGAGAAAAAGCTAAATGATCCGCCGCTTATACGATTGGACGCTCGCGCTGGCTGCCGGCAAACGTGCGCCCACCGCTTTAGGGGCGGTTTCTTTTGCCGAAAGCTCGTTCTTTCCGATCCCGCCTGATCTATTGCTAATACCTATGGTTCTTAGTAGGCGGGAGCGCACATGGTGGTTTGCGCTGCTTTGTACGCTTGCTTCGGTGGCAGGGGGCATTGCGGGCTACTTCATCGGTGCCCTTTTGTTTGAGCAGGTGGCTTTGCCGGTGTTGGAGTTTTATGGCTACACGGGAAAGATCGCCGAGTTTAAGCAGGTGTTTAATGAGTGGGGTTGGTGGTTTGTGTTTATCGCGGGCCTGACGCCATTTCCTTATAAGGTTATTACGATTTCTAGTGGTGCTGCGGCTATGGCGCTGCCCGGGTTTATTCTTGCTAGTCTTGTGTCGCGCGGGCTGCGGTTTTTTGTCGTGGCCGGATTGCTGTACTTTTTTGGCCCATCCATGCAAAGCTTCATTGAGAAGCGGCTTGGGCTTGTGTTTTCACTTGTCGTTGTGTGTCTTTTCGGCGGCTTCTTGTTGCTCAAATACCTCTAGGTGGGCTTATGATCGCAAAACTGTTTGATCGGGTTCTTGAGAACCCGCGCGCTTGGGCTGCAGGCCTTCTTGCCGCAGGAAGCGCCTTTTCAATTGCTATGGCGTGGGGGTTTCAGCTCATAGGCGGCTATATGCCCTGCCAATTGTGTTTGGCGCAGCGGGTGCCTTACTACATTGGTTTGCCGCTGAGCTTGCTTGTGCTTGCACTCTCGGTAAAAGGCAAATTGCGCTGGTTGAGCGCACTGCTGCTTTTGTTGGCCGCCGGGATATTTATGTATGGTGGCGGAATTGGCGTTTATCAGGCTGGGGCGGAGTGGGACTTCTGGCTTGGGCCAAATGATTGCGGCGGTGGGAGGTTCGATGTTTCTCAGGCGAGCAACATGTTGAACGCGCTTAACAACACCCGTGTTGTAAGCTGTTCCACTGCGGCGCTGCGTATTTTTGGTCTGTCCTTTGCCGGAATGAATGTGGTGTTTTCCAGCGTGATGGCCTTTATCGCGATTTGCGGTGTGGTGCTGCCTGTTCGTCGGAAGGGCTGAAGATCCGTATACTAAAAAAGCCGCAGTGCTCATGAGGCGCCGCGGCTTTTTTACACTCACTCGGGTGCTACTTGGTGTTGTTGTAGCGCTCGATGGATTCGGTGATCAGGCGCTTGGCGTCTTCCGCGCCCAGAATGCCGGTGATCTTTACCCACTTGTTTGGCTCTAGGTCTTTGTAGTGCTCAAAGAAGTGCTCAACCTGCTTGATGGTGATCTCTGGCAGGTCTTCAATGGTTTTGATGTTTTCATAGCGGCGGGTCAGCTTAGCGCTTGGCACAGCAATGATTTTTTCATCTTGGCCGGACTCATCTTCCATGATTAGAACGCCAATCGGGCGGCAGCTCATAACAGCGCCCGGAATAATTGGGCGTTGATTGACAACAACAACGTCAATCGGATCGCCATCACCGCACAGGGTGTGGGGCACAAAGCCGTAGTTGCCCGGGTAGCGCATTGGTGTGTACAGGAACCGGTCAACAAACATAGCGCCGGAATCTTTTTCCATTTCGTACTTGATTGGCTCGCCGCCCACTGGAACTTCGATGATTACATTTACATCTTCAGGCGGATTTTTGCCGATAGGGATTTGATCAATACGCATTAATTGGGCTCTCCGAGTTCTTTCGGAGTTTGTATTACAGGACCTAGAATGAGTTTCAAGAGCAAAAGTCGGATGAGGCCGCAGTTGGTGTCTTAGCTGTTCGACTAAGGTAAAGGACTTAGGGTGCGTCATGTTATGAAGGAGGGAAGTGGCTCGGCTTTGCGGTATGAGGGTCTAGACTTGGGTAGGGGAAAAACAATCAGACCACCAGCAAAACCGAGCCTTCTGGGCAACAAAGAAACAATGCCAATGCGGTGTGGCCGGCACACGGTAAAATTGTGGCACAAACAAGATAGTTTGCGGTGTTTTCGGGAGGTGGGGAAAACGACTAAAAACCTCAGAGTTGCCAGCGCTAATCGCATGCCCCACAATGGGTGTAAGCCAACTAACAATGATAAGTGCTTTGGGAAAAGCGTTTTGGCAAACAGCCACAAGACAGCTGGCGAGGAGGGCCTATGAGCGATGGAGATGATACGGCGTTGCACGGGCTGGGGAAGCCGAAGTTCTCACCTGCCAGCAACAACAACAGCCCCGTGGCGCTGATTAGTTTTCACCGGCGTGAACTGGATTTGATCTTGCGGGTCTATGGGCGTTTTGTGGCTAGTGGTGATTGGCGAGACTATGCGATTGACCATGGGCGGCATGTGGCCGTGTTTTCTATCTATCGGCATTCTCGCGAGTTGCCACTTTATCGCGTCGAAAAGGATCCGCGGCTTGCGCGCAAGCAGGGGGCATATCGTGTGGTCGCTGCTGATGGGCAGGTGCTGAAGCGTGGGCAAGATCTAGAGACAGTGCTGAAGGTATTTGAGCGGAAGAAGCACTTGCGTCTGGTGGATTGAAGTTGCTGTAATTCGGCAAATAAAAAAACGCGAGGCCGAAGCCCCGCGTTTTCACGTAATCAGGTTTTACTTGGCTTAGTCGCGGTTGCCGAACAGCGACAGCAGCATCATGAACAGGTTGATGAAGTCCAGATACAGGGTCAAAGCGCCCATGATTGCTTTTTTGCCAGCAACGTCTGAGCTATCGACAGCAGCGTACATCTCTTTGATGCGCTGGGTGTCGTAGGCGGTGAGGCCAGCAAACACCAGTACACCAACGACAGAGATGGCAAATTGCACTGCGGAAGACGCAAGGAACAAGTTTACCAGTGATGCGATGATGATGCCGATAAGGCCCATGAACAAGAAAGAACCCCAAGCGGAGAGATCTTTCTTGGTGGTGTAGCCGAACAGGCTCAAGCCGCCGAAAGAAGCTGCGGTAATGAAGAAGACGCGAGCGATCGAATTACCTGTGTAGACAAGGAAAATCGAGGAGAGCGAAAGGCCCATCAGAGCGGCGAACACCCAGAATGCGGTTTGAGCACCAGACACTGACATTTTGTGCACGCGGGCGCTAAGCAGGAAAACCATGCCAAGCGGAGCAAGCATTACCACCCATTTCAGCGGGCTGGTGTAAAGCAGAGCGCCAAACTCGGTTAACTGACCGGCGCTGGTGTCGACAGCCATATTGAATGCGGCGATTGCTACAACGCCGGTAATAACAAGGCCCATGGCCATGAAATTGTAAACGCGCAACATGTAGGCGCGCAAACCGGCATCAAATTCTGCGGCGCGAGTGCCAGCACCGGCCATACCGTACTGCTGTGCGGAATTGTGGTCGAAGCCCGACATAATTCACCCTCTCTTTGGTTGATAGCGGCAAGGTTGGCGCCGCTATTTGCGAACTGGTGTTAAATATGGGCACAAACGCCAGATTTAACAAGGGCCCAGTTTCCTATTTTTAACCTGCGTATATGCGCAGGTGTTTAACACTTTGCTAGTTGCTTCGCAGGTTGGGCGCTGGTTTTTTGCCAAGAACCTGCCATGTGCCAACAAGGCCAAAGCCTATCGTGAGCAAAAGGGCGGCGATAGTTGCGGCAAGGGCGGTTATCGGCAGGAAGGTAAACGACCCGTCCATGACGTGCACCATCACAAACCACGCTGCAATTCCTCCGGCTATCAACGAGAAAACTGCAGCTGCCAGACCCAACAGGGCGTACTCGATAATGTAGGCATGGATAAGGCGTCCGCGGGTGGCGCCGAGGGTTTTCAGGATTACGGCATCGTAGATGCGGCTTTGGTGGCCCGCGGCCAAGGCGCCAGCCAGCACCAGCACACTGGCAATCAATGTGATGGAAGAAGCGCCGCGAATACCCCAAGCAAGCTGGCCAATAAGCTCGTTCACTTGGGTAATTGCGTCTTTTACGCGGATTGCGGTCACCGTTGGGAAGGCGTCAACCACTTTTGATTGCAGTGCAATTTCCTGTTCCAAAGTGCTTTGCTGTGGCCAAGCCACTGTTGTTAAGTGGGTGTGTGGTGCACCTGCAAACGTGTTGGGTGAGAAAACCATAACAAAGTTGATGGCCATGCTCTCCCATTTCACCGTACGGGTATTGGCGATGCGCGCGCTCATCTGGCGTCCAAGGACGTTGATCGTCACCATATCACCGATCTTGACACCCAATAGCCCGGCCAGCTCGTCGTCAAAGGAAACCAGCGGTTCGCCTGAGTCGTTCTCTGACCACCATTCGCCGGAGGTCAGCTCGGAGTTTTCCGGGAGTTTTGCTGCGTAGGTTATGCCGCGGTCACCGCGTAAAACCCAAGCTGCATCGGCGGGTGGGTTCAGTTCTTCGGTTGGGGTGCCTGCCAGTTTGGTGATGCGGCCACGAAGCATGGGGGCGCTTTGTACTTTTGCGTCTGGAGCTTGTTCGGCCAGCAAAGCATCGAAGGCATCTTTCTCGTAATTCTGTACATCAAGGAAAAAGAAGCTGGGCGCTTCGCCTTCTGCGGTTTGCTGTAGCGTGTTGCGTAGATTGCCATCAATGAGGGCCAAAGCAACGAGCAAAGACAGGCCAAGGCCGAGTGACAGAATCACAGATTGTGTTAGCGCGCCGGGCCGGTGAATGTTCCCCACTGCGAGGCGCCATTCGGTTGACTTAAGCTTGGTAACCCGCCGCGCTGTTGCCATTATGAGGCGAGCGACCAACATGAGAAGCAGATACACGCCAGCACAGGCCGCAACATAAAGCACCGCAATGCGCTGATCGTAAGACATGACGACCGCGAGGGTGGCTAGCAGGGCGATGGTGAGCCAAGCGGCAATTAGATAACGGCGATGGGGGCGGCGATTGCGACTGCTGAAATCATCGCGGAACAAAACTGTTGGCGGCACATCATGGGCCCGGCCAAGTGGCCATAGAGCAAAAGCTGTCGCGGTGAGTAAACCGAAAACAGCGCCGAGGGCCATATCAGAGAGGTAGAATGTAGCGCTTGCCTCGAAGGGGAGTACAGACCCGAGAAGTGCAAGTGCGATTACTGGAAGTATGGCACCGGCAATGAGGCCCAGCACGATGCCCAGACTGGCGATGACTATGATTTGCAGCAGGTAGAGGCGAAACACGAAGTCGCCGCTGGCGCCGAGGCATTTAAGCGCTGCAATGGTTTCGCGTTTGGTGCCCAGATAACTGCGTACAGCGCCTGCAACTCCAACACCGCCAACAATCAACGCTGTGATACCGACGAGGCTAAGAAACTGAGCAAAGCGCGTAATGTTGTTTTGCAGCGAAGGCGCTGCCTGCGTGCGCGAGCGAATCCGCCAGCCTGCATCGGGGAACTGTTCTTTGGCCGCATTGGTTAGCTGTGCGATTGCATCAGTACCTGCTTCTCCTGGAAGTCTTACGCGGTAGTGGTGCGTGACTAAGCTTCCCGGTTGCATGAGGCCGGTTTGTGCCAGTGCTTCTTGCGAGATGAGGACACGAGGACCAAAGGTCATGCCACTGCCGAGTTTATCCGGTTCGCTGTCCAGCACGGCTGCAACGCGCAGTGTGGCTTGGCCAAGGTTCAGGTATTGCCCGACAGAGATGTTTAAACGCTCAAGAAGAGCTGGCTCAACCAATGCCGGGTAGAAGCCATCTTGCGCGGGGGAGGACAGAGCCGCTGGCGCGAGCTGAGGGGTTGAAGCCACTGCGCCATAAAGTGGGTAAGCGCTATCTACTGCTTTGATTTCTACAAGAGTTTGAGCGCTGCTTTGTGGCTCGCGGGCCATAGCGCGCATCGTGGCTGCGTGGGAAACATTGCCATACTGGGTTAAGAGCTTTTGTTGCTGCTCTGTTGCTTCCCGGTGAATGAGCGAAAAGGCCGCATCGCCACCGAGGATTTCTTGCCCTTGCGCTTCGATGCCTGTGGTGAGGGCGCTAGAGAAGGATTGCACGCCGGTGATTGCGGCCACTCCGAGGGCAATACAGGCGATAAAGACGTAAAAGCCGCGCAGGCCTCCGCGCATTTCCCGCAGGGCGAATCGTGCGGCAAGGGCGAAACAATTTTGGCGGCTACTCGCGGCGCCTAGGCTGGTCGTGCTCATTCACCGGCCTCCGCAACGAGTTGGGTTTGTTGCTCGATCACACCAGATCGCAGGGAAATTTGCCTGTCGCAGCGCTGGGCAAGGGCTGGGTCGTGGGTGACGAGAACCAGCGTGGTGCCGCGCTCTTTTTGCGCCTTAAACATGAGATCCTTGATTTGATTGCCGGTGGCCTCATCGAGATTGCCTGTTGGCTCATCAGCGATAAGAACGGCGGGATCGCTGACAAGCGCACGGGCAACGGCAACGCGTTGCTGCTCTCCGCCAGAGAGTTGGGCTGGGTAATGGTGCAGCCGATGGCCAAGGCCTACTGCCTCCAGCTCTTTTCGCGCTTTATCAAAGGCATTGCTCGCACCTGCCAGCTCAAGCGGAACAGCAGTGTTTTCCAACGCTGTCATATTGGGTATCAAGTGGAAGGACTGGAAGATAATACCGAGGTTTTGGCCGCGAAACTGCGCGAGCTTGTCTTCACTTAAGGCTGTCAGGTTTTCTTCAAGGACATTCACAGTACCGGTATCAGCTTTTTCAAGGCCCGCCATAACCATAAGAAGTGTTGATTTGCCTGAGCCGGAGGGGCCGATAAGGCCGACAGATTCACCTTTTTGAACTGCAAGGGAAATGCCCTTCAGGATGTGAACACGGCCAGCACCTTGGCCAAGCGATAGATCTACAGTGTCTAATGAGATAATGGGCTGTGATGGGGTGGAACGGCTCATGCCCCTGTCCTTTTTCAATAGGTTTGTTGGAGTATTGTTTTACTTAAGCTTGTTACTGCTAGCATATGGGAAAACGACTCCTATATTTCCAGAGCAAGGCATAATTTCATTTTGGATGGGTATTGCGCCTGGATGGTTACACGCAAGATTGGGCGAAGGGATATAGATATGTGGCAGGGAAATATAGGTGCTTTGATTGTGGCTGCGGGGCTTATGATGGCAAGCGCTCTTCCCGCGGTTGCGGAACCTGTTCGGATTGTTGCCTTTGGTGATAGCCTCACTGCTGGGTATCAATTGCCTGCCGAGGATGCTTTTCCTGTTCAGCTGGAAAAGGCGTTACATGTGAAAGGGCTTGAGGTTACGATCATCAATGCCGGTGTGTCCGGTGATACAACGGCAGCTGGATTGGCGCGGCTTGATTGGTCTGTCGCTGATGGCACGGATGGCGTGATTCTGGCGCTGGGAGCCAATGATGCGCTGCGAGGGCTTGATCCACGCGCAGCCAAGGTAAACCTTGAGAAAATGATCAATGCGCTGCGGGGGCGCGGTATCAAGGTATTTCTCGTTGGCATGATGGCGCCGCGCAATATGGGCGCTGAGTACGTTGATGCCTTTGACAGCATGTATAGTGACTTGGCAAAGACCTACGATTTACCGCTCTATCCCTTCTTTCTTGAAGGCGTTGCGACGGATGCCAAGCTTAATCTTGGGGATGGGATGCACCCCACCGGAGAGGGTGTGGCTGTGATCGTGGAGCGGATGTTGCCGCAGATTGAAGCGTTTTCCCGCTCATTATCACAATAAAGTTATTCGGGTGCTGCTGGATTGCGCCGTTTACCCGCCGATAACGACCTTCGCAGCTTTGCTCCCTCTAAGCTTAAGGAGAAAAATAATGGCTTGTGCACTCCTTAAAAACATGAACACACTTACTTGTATCTGCGATTGCGGAGGGAGCCATGCCTAGACTTTTCACCGGCCTTGAAATCCCCTCATCTATAGCATTGCAGCTTTCTCTGCTTCAGGGGGGATTGCGCGGTGCCAGATGGATTGATCCAGAGAGCTATCATATTACCCTCAGATTTATTGGAGATATTGAAGATCGATTGGCTGATGAGGTCAGTTTTGAGCTTGGCCGGGTGCAACGCCAACAAATATCGGTTGAGCTCGATGGCTTGGGCTCGTTTGGAAATGGAAAGCCGCATGCTGTTTGGGCGCGCGTGAAGCCAACGAGTGCCCTTGCCGAAATGCAGGGCGAGCAAGAGCGTATTTTGCAGAGGCTGGGGCTACCTGCTGAAAAACGCAAATACACGCCACATGTAACCTTGGCCCGGCTACGCAATACCGATAGCACGAGTGTGGCCAAGTGGCTTGAACTACATGGCGGCTTTCGTATTGCCCCCTTTGTTGCCGCGCGTTTTGTTCTGTTTTCCGCACGTAGTAGTGTTGGTGGCGGTCCCTATCTCGTTGAGGAAGCATTTCCGTTAGCTGCGTGAGATATTTTCTAGGTGGTGATGGAGCACGTGTTTGGGTTCAGTGATGGAACTTTGTCATACCGTTTAGATTTCATAGTTTTTTGCGGCATGGGTTTTAACTGGGTAAGGGATTAAGCCGGGGTTGATTGACCGGTTGAGTTCAATGGGTAGCAGCGCGCCAGACTTTGCCGGAAAAGGCAGTAATTTACCGTGCGCTTCAATGGGAGTTAGGCTCATCCGTTTCGTTGCTTTGGGCTGCATGCTCTCAAGGCCACTGGTTTTTACAGCGTATGGTTTGAGATTGCCTTCAGGAACGACCCAAGCAAGAAGTTCGTAACTTGACGCCGCGCCAGGCGAAAGGGCTAGCCATATGCTTGTCATTCCTGCCAAGAGCGCGATACGCATCTTTCCCCCATTTAATTAAAATTTTAACTAAGTTTTAACAAATGAAACAGCGATTACGTTGTGTGCGCAAGTAAAAAAAGGCTCAGCACAAAAGTACTGAGCCTTTTTTATCCGGCAAATATAATTGTATGAATAAAACACTTAAAATAGGCAAATAAAAACAATCACAAGTATTGTGCGAATTGCAATTAACTAAACTAGTTAAAATGCTAATAAATATGTGGCTGATGACGGAGCCACGAATCTCAAGTGGATTCGAGTAGTCGTTTGCCGATGATCTGCGCTTGAATCTCTGCGGCACCTTCAAAAATAGATAGAACACGCGCATCGCACAAAATACGTGAGATTGGGTATTCTAGGGCAAAACCGTTGCCGCCATGGATTTGCAGTGCACAATCAGCAGCAGCCCAAGCAGCGCGGGCTGCCAATAGCTTAGCCATGCCAGCTTCCACGTCGCAACGGATGTCTTGATCCTTTTGTTGTGCTGCATGATAGGTGAGGAGGCGGGTTGTCAGCAACTCGGCGGCTATCAAAACCAGTTTGTTTGCGACGCGAGGGAAGGCTGCTAACGGCTTGCCGAATTGCTTGCGCTCTTGGGCATACCGCATCCCCTGCTCCAAGGCAGACTGAGTTACCCCGACAGCTCGAGCCGCCGTTTGAATGCGCGCTGATTCAAAGGTTGTCATCAGCTGCTTAAAGCCCTGACCCTCCGCTGCTCCCAGCAAGTTTTTTGCGTCAACAGAAAAGCGATCGAAACCGATTTCATATTCTTTCATGCCGCGATAACCAAGAACTTCTATTTCCGAGCCATCGATTCCTTCTGCTGGAAAAGGATTGCTGTCCGTACCGCGAGGCTTTTCAGCGAGAAACATCGAGAGCCCACGATAGCCTTTTTCCTGCGGGTTGGTGCGGGCGAGAAGGGTCATCACATCTGCGCGGACAGGGTGGGTGATCCACGTCTTAGCTCCAGATATGTGGTAGGTGCTGCCGTCTCGCTCGGCTCGCGTCTTCAGGGATGCGAGGTCTGAGCCGGTGTTTGGCTCGGTAAAAACTGCGCAGGGCAATGTTTTCCCGCTTGCGATCTTGGGCAACCACGTTGCGCGTTGCTCAGGTGTTCCACCCGCTAGAATAAGCTCTGCAGCTATTTCTGAACGAGTACCCAAAGACCCTACTCCAAGATAACCGCGGGACAACTCTTCCGAGACAACGCACATGGCCAATTTACCAAGGCCTAGGCCGCCGTATTCTTCGGGGATTGTCAGGCCAAAAACGCCGAGATTGGCCATCTTGTTGATGGTTTCCTCAGGGATATACGCGTTTTGGAGGTGCCATTCGTGCGCATATGGGACAACTTCGGCTTCGCAAAAGCGCTGCATCTCGTCCCGGAACTGGATGAGTGTCTCATCTAGGGCGTCCTCCCCCAGAATGATGGGGCTGCCCAGTTTTTCCAGCCGTGTTGCAGCCTCAGCTCTAACTGCTTCGGTTTGGCCAAGCGCAATCAAAGCATCTACTGGCTTTGTTTCGTATTCGGAGATCTGCTCTGGCGTGAGCCCTAGATCGGTAAGGCGCGCGTACTCGAGTTGGCTCATGGGGATACCGCTGAATACCTGAGCTAGGTATTCAGCAAGTGCAATATGGATCAGCCGATCCTCAAGCAGATAATCTGATGCAGCGTTGGCTAATCTATCTGCATGTGCACACAGCTGAGTGATAGAAGTGATGTAGCTTTCCAGCCAAGCTAGCGAATGGAGAGCGTGTTGGTGTTTCTCCAGTAGTTCCGGCTGCGGGCGACTATCTTCTTCTATAAGCTTAGAGCTCAGCAGCTCTCGGCATGTGGCACTGAGCGCGCGGAGCATGCTAAGCACTTCCTCGCGTTCTGCCTTGTATTCTATTGCAAAAATCTGCTTTGTTGTACTTGGCGGTGTCATCGGAAGATCCTATTCTATTGTGCGGTGCAAAATAGTCTTCCTAATGTGCGCGGCAACCGTGCTGCGCCGCAACCTGTCTTTTGGGTGGGTCTTTTGCGTCATTATGGTCAATGAGTCTTGAATTGCCACGGTGGAAAGCGCCAGATGATTGCTGTAGAGACGTTATTGTACCAGCTTAGCGTGTGATGGAATGTGGAGAGACTATGCAGCAGCTCGTAACCTATTGCTATCGTGTGCTAGCGGATGCCTTGGGGCATTTTGGGCAGGATGAAGGTTATGCCGTGGCAAGCCATGTCGCACTTTCCACATTGATGGCTTTGTTCCCGTTTTTGATTTTTGTAACCTCGCTTTTCGGCTTTATGGGATTTGGCAGTATGGCTGTTGATGCCAGCTCGCTCATTTTTGATGCATGGCCAGAGCAAGTTGCACGGCCTGTGGCACAAGAGATCAACGCCGTATTGACCCAACCGCGCGGAGACCTGCTAACATTTGGTGTGATTGTGACCCTGTGGTTTTCTTCCAACGGAGTGGAAGCGATGCGGGTGGCACTGAACCGTGCCTATCGGTTGCGCGAGGTACGGCCTTGGTATTTGTGTCGGCTGCAATCACTGGCGACAGTGTTGCTCGGCTCGCTGGCGCTTGTGGTATTCACTGTATTGATTGTGTTTGGACCGCTGATTTGGGAGGGCTTGGTCCGCTGGTTTAGCGTGCTTGACCAGTTTGGTTATCACGCGAACATCTTGCGCTATGGGGTAACCTCTGCCCTGCTTGTATTGGCACTTCTGGGGGCGCATATGTTTCTACCGGCGGGGCAGCGCAGATTTTTGGATGTGTTGCCCGGTGTGGTGTTGACCTTGCTCTTATGGCTGGCAGGTGGGGCAATATTTGGCGCGTATCTAGCTCGATTTGCCAATTATGTGTCGATTTATGCCGGGCTTGCCGGGGTGATGACGGCACTTGTGTTTATGTACTTGTGTGCGGCGGCGTTTATTCTTGGCGGGGAGCTCAATGCTGCCTTGCTGCGGCTGCGGCGGATCGAGACCCGCCGCGAAAACAGAGCGGGCAGCTAGCTGTTCGCCGGTTTTGCCAGCGGTGGGCGCGCAAGGCGCAAGGCAGCAGCAATGATGAACATGCCGCCGATTTGTAGCGGGCTCAGGCTTTCCTCAAACAAGAAGTAGCTTTCAATGGTTGCAGCTATTGGTACGAGGTAGAAGAGGCTGGCGGTGGAGGCGACATTACCGGCGCGAATGAGCATCATCAGTAGCAGTATGGCACCGATGGATAGGACGAACACCAGCCAGAACAGGGCAAAGACAAATTCCCCAGTGAATGTGACAGAGAACTCTTGTGTGAGGGTCAATGGTAACAGCAGCAACGTTGCCCCGACATATTGGTAAAAGGTGGCTGCGAGCAACGGAGTTCCTGTTGGCATGCGTTTTTGCCAAACAGTGCCAAAGCTGATGCCTAGCATAGCAGCGCAGGCGGCAAGCAGTGGCAGTAGTGAAAATGCATCGCCCAGTTGCCACTTTGGTGCAAGAACGCAAGCAAGCCCAAGTATACCCAATGACAGGCCAATCCATTGTTTCTTTGAAATAGCCTCACCCAAGAATGCGCCTGCAATCAGAGCTGTGACCAACGGCTGCAAGCCAGTTACCATGGCAGTAATGCCAGCTGGCAGACCTTCATCAATAGCCCAAAAAACCCCTGCAAGATACACGCCGTGGACTAGCAGTCCGGTGATCAACGCATGAGTAATTTGTTGTTTTGATAGTGTCAGCGATTGTTTTGCACCCCAGACGATGAGGGCCAGCAGTGGCAGGACACAAGCAAAGCGAAGCAAGAGGAACACAAAAGGCTCGGCATAAGGCGCGCCAAGCTTCGCGCCGATAAAACCTGTAGACCAGAGAAAAACAAAGATAGCAGGGGCAAAGCGGCTGAGAATGGTCAATTCGGAATTCCAGATAATGAGAATCATTTTAAACAGGTGGGACTTCTTTATCCGCCACAAATACCGGCCATGCAAGTGATGCAATACGCATAGGCTTGCGACAATGGCATAAACGGCATAGGGATTTGCCAAGGGACAGTTTGGAGAGTTGCGATGGTCGGGAAAGAGGAAAGTGCTGGTGTGGTTGTTGTCGGCGCAGGGCAAGCTGCTGCGCAGGTGGTACAGAGCTTGCGGCAAGGGGGCTTTGAGGGCGCGTTGACGCTGATCGGTGAAGAAGCCATCGTGCCCTATCAACGCCCGCCTTTATCTAAGCGTTTCTTAAAAGGCGAGATGGAAGCACAAGCACTGCTGCTCAAGCCGGTGGAGCTTTACGAAAAGCTGAACTGTAAACTGTTGCTGGGGCGGAAGGTTTGCCAGATTGATCGGCAGGCCAAGCAGGTGGTTTTGCAATCCGGAGAGCGGCTGGATTACGCGCAACTTATCTTTGCCACAGGCACACGTGCTCGGGCGTTGCCTGCTCACGGTGCAGATTTAGATGGTGTGGTTTCGCTACGCAGCCTTGAAGATGTTGAACACATGCGGTCTCGTTTTGTTGCCGGACAGAGGCTTCTAGTGATTGGTGGTGGTTACATCGGCCTAGAAGTAGCGGCGGTTGCACGGCAATTGGGGTTAAGGGTCAGCGTTGTTGAGGCGCAGGAGCGTTTGCTACAGCGGGTTGTGTCGCCACAGGTCTCGGAGTTTTTCGAGGAGGTACACCGTGCGCAGGGCGTCGAGTTGCTGACAGGGGCAAAATTGAGCGCATTGCGTGGGAATGATGGCAAAGTAGTTGCAGCGCAGTTGGCGGATGGGCGCGAAATCGCTTGTGATTTCGTATTAAGTGCTGTTGGCGCTGTACCCAATGATGAATTGGCTCAGGATGCTGGTTTGCAGTGCGATGATGGTGTGCTCGTGGATGGGCATGGGCAGAGCAGCGATCCGTCGATTTACGCGATTGGTGATTGCGCGCGGTTCCACTCGCAGTTGTTTGGTTGCTCGTTGCGGCTGGAGAGTGTGCAAAATGCGATTGATCAGGCCAAGGCAGCAGCAGCGGCTGTGCTTGGCGCGGAAGTTGATTATGATCCGGTGCCGTGGTTCTGGTCGGATCAGTATGATTTGAAGCTGCAAATCGCCGGATTAAGTCAGGGCTTTGACAGCGCGCACTTGGTCGGTGATCCGCAGGCAAAAAACTTTTATGTGGCCTATGAAAAAGACGGCCAATTGATTTGCGTTGATAGTGTTAACCACCCACGTTCACACATGTTGGCGCGACGGGGAATTGGCAAGCCGCTTGGCGAAGCAGGCCTGCCAAATCTTGAGCTGTGAAAGATAAAGATGGGTTAGCGCGTGTTTTCCAAAACCAGTCGCTTCACCTCACGCGGGATTTCCATATGGACCATATGCCCGACGCGATCAAACACATGACAGGCAATGGGGCCGGGGAGTTTATGGCACTGGCGAGTGGGTACAACGCGATCCTGCGTGCCCCATATCACCTTCATGGGTATGGGGAGTTTGCCCAAATCTGCGCGGGGCAAAACACCTTGCCGGTCACCATCTGTGATTTGGTCGCAGATATGCATCAGTATTTCGCTTGCGCCATCGCGGGCGCGGTTGGCGGCGACGTGTTCAGCTAGGTTTTTTGGGAGATCATATCCAAAGCCGACAAACTGTTCCAAAAGGGAGGCTTGTTCCTCCGCAGAGGTGGCGGTTGCGTAGCGGCGTAACAATTTTGTGTTAATTTCTGGCCCAAAACCTCCGGGCGCTAGCAGAGTGAGGCTTTTGAAGCGTTCTGGTGAGCGTAATGCGAGCAGAGAAGCGACGGCGCCCCCCATGGAGTGCCCAATTAGATGCACATTTTGCAGGCCAAGCTCATCTAGCGCGGCTGTTACCGCCTTAGCCGATTTGCCTGCGCTGCCGGATTGGGGGTGATTGAGCGCAGCTCCATGGCCTGGAAGATCAAAGGCTATGGTATGGCGGTGGTGCTCAAGACCAATTTGCAAATTGCTCCAAGTCGCCTTGTCGCCGCCAAAGCCGTGTAAAAACACAAGCGGTGCTGACTTTCCCTTTCCCATTTCTGTAAAGGGTAGGCTGATGGTTTGTGCGGTTTGCAGTTGCGCCAATTTTTACTCCGTATGCTTTGTGGATATGCCTTTGGGAAAGCATGGAGAAGTTTTCACGGATTTTCAATTAGCTTGCGGGCTGATTTTTTTCATTGGGGTAAGCAAGCGCGCATCCTACACAAAAATGGAATTGTTTAAAATCTCTAAAAAGTTTTAAGTTGATTTTGGTTGATGTTTCGACCATTAACTTATCTCAAGGAATTCATCCTCACAATTTCTCTAGGTATATCTATATAGCTGCCTTAGTAAAATCTTAGACAGCTAACTGTCAGGGGTTGCATATGCGTTTTGGCGTGGGATTAGGTCTCGCTGCTGCGGCTACTTTTACTTGTTGCATTGCCACAATGGTCGTTTCTACACAAGCGGTTGCTGGGCAATACTACAATCATGAGGAAGGGCGCTGGGTAACATATAAGGATTCGCCAGCTACAGCGGCACGAAAAGCGCGTAAAAAATATAAGCGCAAGGTTGTTCGCTTTTATTCTGAAGAGGCTCCGGGCACGATTGTAGTCGATACCCAGAACCGCTTTCTCTACCATCTCCAAGAGGGTGGAAAGGCTATGCGCTACGGCATTGGGGTTGGCCGTGAAGGATTTGAGTGGAGTGGTAGTCAGAAGGTGACACGTAAGGCAAAATGGCCACGTTGGACACCACCACCTGAAATGCGGGTTCGTGAACGTGAAGAAAATGGGCGCGAACTACCTGCCTATATGGAGGGTGGCCCAGATAACCCGCTCGGGGCAAGAGCGCTTTACCTTGGTTCAACTATTTATCGAATTCATGGAACTAATGAAGACTGGAGCATAGGGCATGCTCTATCATCCGGTTGTATTCGTATGTTTAATGAGGATGTCGAGTATCTATACGATCAGGTTAAGATCGGTACAAAGGTTGTTGTGCAGTAGCTTTTGCTCTTCGGGTATGAATGGAGGGCTGGCCGTTGGTCGGCCCTTTTTTGTTGGGTGTCATGGTACCATATGTGGAAGAGGCAAATAAAAAAGGGAAGGTTCTAACCTCCCCTTTTTTGCGTTTTAGAGTGTCTTAGACAAGTGCGCCGTGGCAGTGCTTGTACTTTTTCCCCGATCCGCAGGGGCAAGGCTCATTTCGGCCGACTTTGCCCCATGTTTCCGGATCTTCCGGATTGCGTCCTGCCGGGGCGCTTGCCGCGCGGGCCGCAGCCAACTGCTGGTCAGCAAGGGCTACCTCATCTTCGCCCGTTTGCGGATTGGCATGGTGCTCGCTCATTTGTGGCATATCGGCATTTGTTGGAACCTGCGGCTGTTGCACGAGTTCAACGCGAAGCAGCTGGCTGGTTGTTGCCATGCGAAGATTTGAGAGCATCGCCTCAAAGAGAGTGAATGCCTCGGTCTTGTACTCTTGCAACGGGTCGCGCTGACCATAGCCGCGCAGACCTACGACCGAGCGCAGGTGATCCAGATTTGCCAAATGTTCACGCCACAAGTGATCAAGCGTCTGCAACAAAACAGCTTTCTCGATCTGGCGAATAACATCAGAGCCGTAATTGGCAACTTTTGAAGCCATGGCCTCAGCTGCCGCTTTCTGGATACGCTCGTTGATTTCCTCGTTGGCGATGCCTTCTTCGTTGGCCCAGTCAACCACCGGCAAATCAAGGCCGAGCTTGACAAGTACCTCTTGCTTCAGGCCTTCGGTGTCCCACTGTTCTGCATATGCGCGTTCGGGGATATGGGCGGCTACGAGATCTTCAATCACCTCGACACGCATATCTTCCACTGCTTCTTGCACCGCTTCGCCATCCATCATCTCAAGGCGTTGATCGAACACCACCTTCCGCTGGTCGTTCATGACATCGTCGAACTTCAGCAGGTTTTTACGGATATCGAAGTTGCGGGCTTCTACTTTTTGCTGCGCCTTTTCCAACGCCTTGTTGATCCAAGGGTGGACGATGGATTCACCATCCTTCAGACCCAACTTTTGCAACATGGAATCCATGCGGTCGGATCCGAAGATTCGCATCAGGTCATCTTGCAAGGACAGGTAAAACTTTGAACAGCCCGGATCACCTTGGCGGCCTGAGCGACCACGCAGCTGGTTGTCAATGCGGCGGCTTTCGTGGCGCTCGGTGGCGACAACGTACAGGCCGCCAGCTTCGAGCGCCTTCTGTTTGAGCTCTTCGATCTGTGCCTTGATTTTGTCTTCAGCGGCGGTGCGCTCTGCACCTTCAGGCATATCTTTCAATTCGGAAGCGATGCGCATGTCCACATTGCCGCCGAGCTGGATGTCGGTGCCACGGCCGGCCATGTTGGTGGCGATCGTGATTGCGCCGGGAACACCAGCCTGGCCAATAATGTGGGCTTCTTGCTCGTGATAGCGCGCGTTCAGAACGGCAAAGAGCTTTTTCTTGTTGCCACCATCTTTGTAAAGCGGAGCGAAGGCGTTGGGGTCTGACAGATCAACCTGTTTGTAGCCCTGTTTGCTCAGCTGTTCGGCCAGAAGCTCGGACTTTTCGATGGAGGTGGTGCCGACGAGCACCGGCTGGCCACGGGTGGCGCAATCATCGATCAAGGTGCTGATAGCCGCGTATTTTTCGGCGACGGTGCGATAGACTTCGTCGTCTTCGTCAACGCGCTGGACAGGAAGGTTCGTCGGGATATCGACCACTTCCAAGGAATAAATGTCCATGAACTCGTCGGCCTCGGTCATTGCTGTACCGGTCATGCCTGCGAGTTTGTCGTACATGCGGAAGTAGTTCTGGAAAGTGATCGAGGCGAGAGTTTGGTTTTCCGGTTGGATAGCGACCTGCTCTTTGGCTTCTAGAGCTTGGTGCAGGCCTTCGGAGAAACGGCGACCCGGCATCATGCGGCCGGTGAACTCGTCGATAATCACAACTTCGCCATTGCGAACGATATAGTCTTTATCGCGCTGGAAGAGCGTATGTGCTTTCAGGCCTTGTTGCAGGTGGTGCACTACCGCGACGTTCTCAACATCGTAAAGGCTGTCGCCTTTCAGGAGGCCAGCCTCTGCAAGCAGCTTCTCAAGCTTTTCGTTACCTTCTTCGGTAAAGGTCGCGGAGCGGGCTTTTTCGTCAAGCTCGAAATCGGCGGCTTCCAGCTTTGGAATAAAGCCATCAATTGTGTTGTAAAATTCAGTACGGTCTTCCAGCGGGCCCGAGATGATAAGCGGCGTGCGGGCCTCATCGATCAGGATGGAATCAACTTCATCGACAATCGCGAAGTGATGCGGGCGCTGCACCATGGTCTCGCGCTCGTACTTCATATTATCGCGCAGGTAATCGAAGCCGAATTCGTTATTGGTGCCGTAGGTTACATCTGCTTCATAGGCAGCCTTGCGCTCTTCATCTGCAATACCATGCACGATGAGGCCGGTGGTGAGGCCAAGGAAACGATAGATTTGCCCCATCCACTCAACGTCACGGCTGGCCAGATAGTCGTTCACGGTAATAACGTGTACACCTTTGCCGGTCAGGGCATTGAGATAAACAGGAGCTGTTGCAACGAGGGTTTTACCTTCACCGGTGCGCATTTCGGTGATTTGGCCATCATGCAAAACCATGCCACCAATGAGCTGCACATCGTAATGGCGGAGGCCAAGAACGCGCCGAGAGGCTTCGCGGACAACGGCAAATGCCGGTATCAACAAGGAATCGAGACTGGCGCCATCGGCGAGCTGCTTGCGGAAGTCGTCCGTTTTGGCTTTGAGTTCGTCATCGCTGAGTGCCTGCATTTCCGGCTCAAGAGCGTTGATTTTCTCAACTTTTTGCCGAAGTGCCTTTACTTTGCGATCGTTCGCAGAACCAAAAATCTTACGAGCGAGTGAGCCGAGCCCCACCATGTGGCGGTCCTTCCTTTTTCGAGCCTGCCGTAACCAGCGGAGCAGGCGCCCTAGAAATCGTCAAATTTCTGCTCTATTCAACCTCGGGAGCCGCTGCAGCCCGATTTGCGCCGAAATTCACCATACCCCGCAAAAAAGTGCCGGGGCGTTGAAGAGATAAGAGTGGGTTAGGAAGATGTCAACGGCAACTCGCTTAGCTTGGCCCACAATGTTGTTTTTCCGGACCCTTGCTGTCCAATAAACTGGAGAACTTTGAATAATGCTAGGTAATTTGTATCGCACCCTTGCCGGTAGTACCGCAGTTGCTGTTTTGGCGCTTGGTATTGCGCTTTCTCCTGCTGGTGCAGATGAACTGGATGATGTCGTGGCAAAAGTTGGTGATGAGGTGGTTACCGAAGCTGATCTTGCCTTTACCGCACGCGATTATTCGCAGCAGTTGCAGCGTGTCCCGCCAACCGAGTGGCGCAAGGTGCTGATTGATGTGATGGTGGAGATGGATCTTCTTGCCGAAGCGGCCAAGAAAGAAGGCATGCAGGACGATGAAAACTTCAAGCGTATGATGAAGTTTGAATCCAATCGTGCTCTGCGCAATGTCTACTACCAAAAGTATGTGGACAGCAAAGTCAGTGAAGCTGATGTGAAAGCAGCTTATGACGAGAAGTATAAAGACTTTGTCGGCCCTGAAGAGATCTCTGCTCGTCACATTTTGCTGGAAAGTGAAGCGGATGCCAAAGCGGTCATTGCCGAGCTGGACAAGGGTGTTGATTTTGCCGAGTTGGCAAAAGAGAAGTCTACCGGCCCTTCTGGCCCGAATGGCGGCGAGCTGGGTTACTTCGGCAAAGGACAAATGGTCCCAGAATTTGAAACGGCAGCGTTTGCCCTAGATAAAGGCGCTTACACCAAAGAGCCGGTGAAGACTCAGTTCGGTTATCATGTGATCAAGAAAGAAGATCAGCGACAAGCGCCAGCGCCAACTTTTGAGCAAGTGCAACAGCGTTTGCGCCAAGACTTGGTTGTAGCGAAGTATGAAGAGGTTATGGAGAAGCTGAAGGCGGATACCAAGGTGGAAATCTTGAAGCCTGAAATGCCTAGCCAAGAGAAAAAAGAACAGTAAAACGTATGATTGCCACCAGTTTTTTGTGGTAGCGCGCGTATTTTCTTGATTGGATAACCCCGGTTGGCTTACCCCTACCGGGGTTGTTTTGTATTTGGAGTGAGTTTCTTATGTCTGCTGTCGTTTCGCCATTGGCCCCAAAAGACTATCCGCAGATGCGCGAGGTTGCGGGTGTTCGCCTTGCCACTGCCGCTGCGGGGATTAAATATGCCGGGCGAACCGATGTGCTCTTAGCGCTGCTGGACGAGGGCAGCCAGATAGCCGGTGTTTTTACTAAATCAAAGTGCGCTTCTGCGCCTGTTGATTGGTGCAAACAACAGTTGCCGCATGGCAAAGTGCAAGCGGTGTTGGTGAACTCGGGAAACGCCAATGCGTTCACCGGAAAAAGGGGGCTGGAAGCGGTTGAGCAAACTGCACAGATTGTCTCTGGTGCGGCCTCTATCCCATTGAACGAAATTTATCTTGCTTCGACCGGCGTTATTGGTGAACCGCTTGATGCCAACAAATACACCGGTGTTATTGATGGATTGGTGAATGCCGCTACTCCTGCTCCCTGGCGTGCTGCAGCCGAAGCTATAATGACCACCGATACCTACCCTAAAATGCGCAGTGTTGTCGTGCCGTTTGGAGGGCGAGAGGTTGTTCTGAATGGAATAACCAAAGGTGCGGGGATGATTGCGCCGGATATGGCGACGATGCTGGGCTTCCTATTTACCGATGCGCCAATTGCCGCGCCTGTGTTGCAGCAGCTGCTCAGCGAGACTGTTGGTGGTTCTTTCAACGCGATAACTGTTGATAGCGATACTTCAACTTCGGACACTGTCCTGCTTGCAGCCACCGGTAAAGCCGGAGGTGAGTGGATTGTTGATGCGAATGCGCCCGAACTTGCCGAGTTCAAACACGCACTTGCGAAGATGATGCAAGAGTTGGCCCATTTGATTGTGCGGGATGGCGAGGGCGCGACAAAGTTTGTTGAAGTGCGTGTAGAGGGCGCGGCGGATGATGCTTCTGCCAAGAAGGTCGCGCTATCTATCGGTAATTCACCGCTGGTCAAAACAGCGGTAGCTGGAGAAGATGCAAACTGGGGCCGTGTGGTTATGGCCGTTGGTAAAGCTGGAGAACCGGCGGATCGAGACCGGATTGCGATTTGGTTTGGCGATGTGCGGGTTGCGTTCGAAGGCGAGCGTGATCCGGCGTATAGTGAGGAAGCAGCTTCCGCTGTGATGCGCGAAGATGAAATCCTGCTGCGCGTGGACCTTGGCATTGGTAGCGGTTGCGCCTCTGTTTGGACTTGTGATTTGACGAAAGAATACGTGGCTATCAATGGTGATTACCGGAGTTAACTGTAGTGGCGGCAGCGAGCCGCTGTGCTCGTTGTCCCGCGTGCTCAGGCTGGAGCAGGCGAACCTGACAGCTTTTCCTTCGGCGCGCATGCAGTTTGATCGCAGCTGGATCACGCGATTGACACCGGGTAATCCCTCGCGGCGCCTGAACTCCTTGAATGTTTACGAGCGTCAGGACAAAGAAGACGCAGAGCAGCGTTTGATGCAGGTGCGTGCAAGGTTTGTGCGGGCGGGAGTGCCGTTATGTGTGCGCTGGACGCCGTTGATGCCGAAGGAGGTTGAAGCGCTGGCAGAGGAGCTGTGCCCAAAGCGAGTTGACGAGACGATTGTTCTTGAGCGGGATATCTGGGCCGTTGGTGAACCGGATTTGCCTGACGGATATCGTGTCGAGCAGCTTGCGCTACCTGCATGGATCAAAGCTTTTGCCCATGTTGGCGGAACAAGAGCTGACGTGGTGAGGCCGGAGGCGCTGCATAGCTTGGAAGCAGCGTTAGGCGCTGTTGCTGGCGAGCTGCTTTGTCTTGCCGTTGTTAATGGGCAAGGGGCGATACAGGCGGTGCTGGTCGGCATTGTTGATGATGACTGTTTAGGGCTTTTTGACGTAGCAACGCATCCTGATGCCCGGCGTAAAGGGTTGGCCAGAGCGCTCGTAGTGGATGTTCAACGCCGCGGAGCCGAGCTGGGTGCACGCTCGGCTTGGCTGCAAGTGGTGGCGAGTAATGCCCCTGCTTGGGAGCTTTACACTGCGCTTGGCTATAAAGAGGCCTACCGCTACCACTACATGCAGCCTGAGTAATGATTGGCTACTGATTAGGGGTGCATGGTTAGCATTTGCTTTAGCCTGTGTTTCATTTTGATACGGTGATGACTATGAAAATTGTGTTGGTGGCGGCGTGTGCGCTGTTTGACAAGGATAATCGCGTGTTGCTTGCACAGCGGCCTGAGGGAAAATCTCTGGCCGGGCTCTGGGAGTTTCCGGGGGGGAAAGTCGAATCGGCAGAAAGTCCGGAAGACTGTTTGATCCGGGAATTGAACGAGGAGCTTGGGATTATAGTTAAGAAAGAGTGCTTGGCGCCGCTGACATTTGCATCACATACTTACGAAGATTTTCACCTGCTGATGCCACTTTACGTTTGTAGACGTTGGGATGGCACACCTACCGGGCGCGAAGGGCAAGAGTTGACTTGGGCACGCCCTATGCGATTGCGGGACTATGACATGCCACCAGCGGACGAACCGTTAATTCCGCACCTTATGGAGCTTGTCTCATAACGGTGCCAAAAATTTTTGGGGCATCAATGCTTTTAATGGCTGTTATGAAACGCAAGAAGACTGCAGGTTTCGCTATTTCTCATTTGAATGAAAACGAGAGAGGCGCAGTTGCAATTGAATATGCTTTAATTGCGGGACTAATTGCCCTCGTTATTGTGGCGAGTGTCGGGCTGGTTGGAACCAATCTGGAATTGCTTTTCGAAGAAAAAATTGTGCCTGCGGTTGAGCAGGCAGCCAACGCTGGCAAACCGTCGAACCCAAGTACTGATTAAGTCTTCTTTTCAAAAGTTTTAAGGGCGTCTGCCAGGCTTTGTTTTGCAGTGCCTGGCTTAAGCGGTTGTTGCTGAGATTCGTGCGGTGCCCAACCCGAGAGGCAGACGAATGTAAATGTTGCACGAATTCGGCCATCTGGATCGCTGTAGTCTGTTGCGTACAGCTCTGCTGCTCTTAAAAAGACCTCTTTGCGGGTAAAATTACGTTGCCGTGCTGTTAACGGGTTGGCGGCTCCCATTGCCCGCAGGTCTTTCATCAGTGCAAATGCGCTATCGTAGCGCACAGTAAATTTCTCTGTATCGACCACAGGCAGTGCAAATCCGGCTCTTTGCAGGAGACTGCCCAAGTCACGCGTATCTGCCATGGGAATGATGCGCGGTGAAAGACCGCCTGTCACTTCGGCTTCAGCACGCGTGAGGCAATCTCTTAGCTCATACAAGGTATCTGCCCCTAAAACGGCTGCAAGGAACAGGCCGTCGGGGCGAAGGGCCCTGCGTATTTGGCTCAGTGCGCCGGGCAAATCATCCAAAAGATGCAGGCTAAGGGGGGAGGCAACCAGATCGAGTGTTTCTGAAGCGAAGGGCAGAAGGGCATCATCGCAAATAAGATCTGGCGCTGGTAGATTAGGATCTGCGCAAAACAGATCGGCTCGTATCACTTGCCTTGCCTTGCCGCTGTTTATCAATGCCTGTGATAGTGCGCCGGTGTGGCCGCCCAGATCCAAGGCTCTGTCAAACTCTCGAGACACCATAGACAATCGATCAGAAATCTCTTGGGTGGCGAGATCTAAAAGAAAGCGAGCCTCTTGTTTGTTAGTGCTTAAGGCGCGGCGGCGGCGATCAGCCACGAGCGCTCTGTCAAAAAGAGGTTGCTGGGACATGTAGGGCCTCGCGTTCTTGTACGGCCACATCACAAGGTGGCCCTGATATTTAGCTATCGCCAAGTTTTTGACTGAAAAGGGGTAGCTGCTAGTCTCAGCCAAGGCAAGAGGGTGGGCGACGAGCTAAGTGGATTTTTATAGACTTAGGCAGAGCGTATTTGGGTCGAGTTGGCGGAGATTGATAGAGTTGGCTTTCAGCATGACCTTGAAGGATGTCGTAGAGGTTGGGGTCAACTGTGTTTGGCCGCCGACATGTGCTGCTTGTAGGCAAGTCGTTCAAGCCAATGGAGCTCTTTGTCAAAGCTGCTGGGCCGAGTTGCAGTTCCTACCTCATAATGTCGCCGGGGATATCGACAGTCTTCCGGGGGTTTATGCAGCGGTGTGCTATGACGGGGTGGCACAGGAAATCGTCAAGGCGTTCAAATTTAGACAAAAAGTGCGACTGGGCCGTACTCTAGGAGCGCTTTTGTACCTGTGCCACAGAGATCTGTTGAACTGTGTTGATTGTCTTGTTCCTGTTCCATTGCATCGCCAGCGATTGTTTGAACGTGGATATAACCAGTCCGCTTTACTTGCCAAAGAGTTGTCTTTGCATGTGAAAGAGCTGGAGGTCTGTAATGGTTTGGTACGAAACAGAAAGACAAGCCAGCAAATTGGCTTAAGCCGCGCCGCGCGTTGGAAAAATCTATCTGGTAGTATGGTGATAGATGAAATCGCCCGTTCAGACCTTGCGGGTAAACGTGTGTTACTGGTTGACGATGTTTACACCAGTGGTGCCACACTGCACGCCTGTACGCGTGCCCTGCAACACGAGGGCGTGGATGTGCTCGGCGGTCTTGTGTTTGCCAGAGCATTGCCTGAACGAATGGTTTTAGATATGGACTTACAAAAAGATAACTGAATAGGCCTTGATGTTTATTAGGGCGAGAACATATATGGCTAATTGGAATTTGGCACTGAGTCAAAACGTACAGGGAATCTGAGATGGCTAATGTAGTAATGTACACGCGTGATATGTGTGGTTATTGTTTGCGGGCCAAACGCCTTTTGGAACAAAAAGGTGTCGCGTATACGGAGTATAATGCGAGTGATGAGCCATCTTATCGGGCGGAAATGATCTCTAAATCCGGCGGTGCAGCGACGTTTCCGCAAGTATTTATCGCAGGAGAACATATTGGCGGTTGTGATGACCTTTATGCGTTGGAGCGCCGTGGGCAACTAGACGCGATGCTTTCGCTTTCCTAAGGTTTATACAATTATTTGTTAAGGGGCGCCCATGGGTAAGTTTATTGCGGCATGTGTTCAACTGCGTTCATCTCAGCAGCCGTTAGAAAACCTTGAGATGTGCAAGGACCTGGTGGAACAGGCCGCGGCCCGTGGTGCTGAATATGTACAGACCCCCGAGATGACCAATGTTCTGTGTCGCAGCCGCGATGAACAATGGGCCAGGGCTTCTGACGAAGCACAAGACCCGTTTTTGCTAGAGTTGGCGGGAACAGCCGCAAAGCTGGGCATTTGGCTGCATCTAGGGTCCCTTGCTGTGCGCCTTGAAGGCGGTGTTTTAGCCAATCGTGGTTACATGCTTGCGCCAGATGGCCTGGTTCACGCGCGCTATGATAAAATCCATATGTTCGATGTTGATTTGGCCAATGGCGAGAGCTGGCGCGAAAGCGATAGCTATCGAGCAGGAGCGGCGTGTGTCACGGTGCGGACACCAATGGCGAAGTTTGGCATGGCGATTTGTTATGATGTGCGCCAACCTCATTTGTTCGCAACGCAAGCGCGCTCGGGTGCGCACGTGCTGTCGGCTCCAGCCGCATTTACCGCGCAAACTGGTCGGGCGCATTGGCATGTCTTGCAGCGGGCCCGGGCCATTGAAACCGGATCATTTATGATCAGTAGTGCGCAAGGCGGTCTTCACGAAGATGGCCGGCAAACATTTGGGCATTCGCTAATTGTTGATCCTTGGGGGCGCGTGCTTGCTGAGGCTGATGGGGACGATCCATGTGTCGTGAGTGCAGAGATCGATGTGAGTATGGTTGATGAATGCCGGCAGCGAATTCCGGCCTTAAAGAATGCCCGCCACTTTGATTTGCAAGAGTTTCATGCGGGGGAGCCCGCAGTTTGATTAAGTATGCATTGGGCTGTGACAATGGCCACAGCTTCGAAATCTGGTTTCGTAATTCTGGAGACTTTGAAGAGCAGCGGCGTGCAGGTTATGTGAATTGCCCGCACTGCGGCTCGACAGAGGTGGAGAAGCGCTTGATGGCGCCAAATGTTTCCACTTCGAGAAAACAGGAGAATGCGCGTAACGAGCTGGAGCGGAAGGCTGTGGTTTCAGCAGTGGAGAAACAGCACAGCACGCAAAAGGCAAGTGCTGGGAAAGGCACGGCTGCGCAGGAAAACGCAAGTGTATCTGCCGCTGCTGCGCCCATGCTTGGCGGCGACGCTATAACGCAAGAGGCGGTTGAATCTCTACGTAAGCTACGTGACCACGTGACCAAGAATGCGGAGTATGTAGGCGCTGATTTTGCCGATGAAGCGCGAAAAATCCACTATGGTGAAGCTGAACAGCGTGGCATCTACGGCGAAAGCAGTTTGGATGATGTGCGCGAGCTTGTCGACGAAGGCATTGACCTGTTACCGCTACCAAGTCTCCCAGAGGACAAGAACTAATCGTCCCCGCCAGCAGAGAATTTAAGTAACAGGTGTTGCTTTGCGTGCCGGCCGCTTCCGAGGTGCAGCGACTTTCGTTGCTGTCGAGGTGCTGGTTTTCGCTGAAGCCGCCCGGCTTTTTGCAGGGGACGGGCTTTTGGTCGTGCGTTGTTTCGTCGGCTCTGGCTTAGTTGAAGGGGCAGGTGTCTTGGTGGTTAGCGGTTGGGTGCCCGATGAGAGGGGCCCTTGCGCCGTGTCGCTTGTGGTATTCTCGGCGGAGGTGGGCGCAAGATTTTCATGGGCGAACGAGCCCTTAAAATCTTGCAGGGCCTGCTGCCAGTACTCTCGGGAGATTTCCGGTAACGCAGTTGGTGAAGGCGCTTCCCCAAGCGTTTGCAACAGCTTACTATCAGCGCGCAGCCGCGTTTGGAAGAAATCCATTTGTTTCGAAAGTGCGTTGTAGCCCAGTTCAATCCATTTGAAGTGAAGTTGGCTTGGCAGAAGAACACTTTTCATCTCCAAGGCATCGACAGTTTCTGCCCAGTACCATGCGTCTGCTGGATCGACAATTTTCGGCTTACTGTCAGCTGCTGTTTGTTTATCTGCCATATGTGCCTCCCTTAGTTCACGGGTGGAAGTATTCATGGGCGGGTGCGCCGCAAACCCTGCACTTACAAGCAAGAACAGTGTTGCATAACCCTAGAGATTGGCATGGGTTATAGGCAAGAGTCGGGTGTTAGAGATAGCCTTGATATTTAATGGGCCGCTACCGCGTGTAACGGTATTTTTCTTAATTGCGCAGCATCGCTCGTAAACTCTGTGCAAGTTGGTCGGGGGCGTCTAGCGGTATCAGGTGACCACAGTTCTCGAAGCAGTAAAATTTCGCCTCTTCTATCTGCTCCGCTATTTCCTGCATATGCGTTGAGGGAGTAATTTTGTCGTTTGTTCCATGCACAATCGCGGTGGATATTTTGATTTTTGCAAGTGCATTTAGCAGGTTGCGGCGGTGCATTATTGCTGTTTGTTGATTGGCAAAGCGTTCAGCGCCTGTTTCGACAAACATCTGTCTCACCAGCTGCTGTGTTTCCGGTCTTGGACAGGCAAGCAATAGCGATAGCTGCGCGGCGACCAGTTTTGATAGGCCTCCGTTTTTCGCTAGTTGAATTTGTTTGCGCCGTTTGGCGCTTTGAACGGCCGTGTCGGCACGTGCGTTGGTGCTTATAAAAGCAACGTGAGTTATGCGTTCAGGCGCCAAGCGAATCATTTCAAGTGCGACGTAGCCCCCCATAGAGACGCCAGCCAAGGCGAAGCGTGGTGGCGCATTGGCGAGCACGGCGATCGCCAGTTCTTCTACACTGTGATTTTCACAGTAGTTGGGGCAGATTATCTCAGCCTCTGGCAGGTTTGGGGCAAGATACGAAAAAAGCCGCGCGTCACAAGCTAGCGCAGGCAGAAAGACCAAAGGGTGAGGTTTGGCATGCTTAGACATGCGGGCGCTCCAACTTAACCTAGCCTGTAGGTTTTTGAGCGATAAGCATGTAGTTCACGTCTAGATCTGTTGAGCGTGACCAGCGGTCAAATAGTGGATTGTAGCTAACGCCGCAACGCTCGTACACGTTTAGCCCGTGCCCTTTGAGTGGCTCTTCGATCTCTTCGGGGCGCAGGAACTTGCTGTAAGTGTGGGTGCCTACCGGAAGCCAGCGCAGCACGTACTCCGCGCCGAGGATAGCGAGGGCGTAAGACTTTGGTGTGCGGTTAAGCGTTGCTACAAACATGAGCCCGCCCGGCTTTACCATTTTGGCACATGACTCCAAAAAAAGTGGAACATCTGCAACATGTTCAATGACTTCCATGTTGAGGACGACATCAAATTGTTCCCCGGCTGATGCAAGCTCTTCCGCGGTGGTGTGGCGATAATCGATGTTCAGGCCTGACTGCTGCGCATGAAGACCGGCAACTTGTATATTCTTTTCTGCGGCATCGGCACCAACCACATCTGCTCCCATGCGTGCCATGGGCTCGCTCAACAGGCCGCCGCCGCAGCCAATATCAAGAATGCGGAGGCCCGTTAGCGCCTTGGCGTCTTTTTCGTCCTTGCCGAAGTGATCGCAGACGTACTCTTTTATATAGGATACCCGAACCGGGTTGAACTTGTGCAACGGGCGGAACTTGCCAGCAGGATCCCACCATTCGGCGGCGATGGAGGCAAAATGTGCCACCTCGGATGGATCGATGGTTGCGCTGTTGTTCTCTGGCTGTGCCATGTGTAACTCCCGTATCGGCGTGGGTTACTGGTGGTGGTTTGGCATGGTTTTGTCAAGTCACTGGTTGCGGTTGTAAGGCGTGGGTTGTATGGATAGCCGCTGAAAAGATGGCAATATATCTAGCCTGCGACAAGGCCCTCGGAGGATACTATTAGGCGATGGCCCGATTAGTTATGAAGTTTGGCGGCACCTCCGTCGCTGATTTAGAAAGAATTCGCAATGTGGCGCGCCACGTTAAGCGGGAAGTTGATGCAGGTAACGAAGTGGCTGTGGTGGTTTCTGCCATGTCCGGCGTTACCAATCAGCTGGTTGGTTACACCAAGGATGCCGCGCCGATGCATGATGCGCGTGAGTATGATGCGGTGGTTGCCACCGGCGAGCAGGTGACTTCCGGTCTGCTGGCAATCGTGCTGCAAGAAATGGGCGTGGATGCCCGTTCTTGGCAGGGATGGCAAATCCCGATCCGCACCAATGAGGCGCATGGGGCCGCTCGAATTCAAAGCATTGAAGGCGATGTTTTGATTGAGCGGCTGGAGCGTAAGCAAGTGGCAGTTATCGCTGGCTTTCAAGGGTTGGCGCCGGATAACCGCATTGCGACATTGGGACGTGGTGGCTCTGATACCAGCGCTGTGGCAATTGCTGCGGCAATCAAGGCGGATCGCTGCGATATTTACACTGATGTTGACGGTGTCTATACCACCGATCCACGCATTGTCTCTAAAGCCAAGCGACTGGATCGTGTCGCTTTTGAAGAGATGCTGGAGATGGCATCTCTTGGTGCTAAAGTGTTGCAGGTGCGCTCTGTTGAAATGGCCATGGTGCATGGCGTGCGCACTTTCGTACGCTCAAGTTTTGATGACCCGGATGCCCCACAGATAGGCGCGGGCGGTTTGCCGCCGGGCACTCTTATCTGCGATGAGGATGAAATATTGGAACAACAAGTCGTAACCGGTATCGCCTACTCCAAGGACGAAGCGCAAATCTCCATCCGCAATGTGGCGGACAAGCCCGGTGTTGCCAGCGCGGTGTTTGTGCCGCTTGCAGAGGCGAACATCAATGTGGACATGATTGTCCAGAATATCTCGCCGGATGGCAAAACAACCGATATCACTTTTACGGTTCCTGAGTCTGATTATGATCGCGCTCTCCAGGTCGTTGAAAAGCATCTGGAAGACATTGGCTATGAAAGCCTTGAGGGCACTACAGATGTGGTCAAAGTCTCAGTGATTGGTATGGGCATGCGCTCTCACGCCGGTATTGCTTCGGAGTGTTTCCGCGGGTTGGCCGAAAAGGGCATTAACATCCGTGCTATTACCACCTCGGAGATTAAAATCTCGGTTTTGATTGATTCTGCCTATACCGAGCTTGCGGTGCGTGCCCTGCATTCGCTATATGGTCTCGACGACAAGTAAAGATCTGCTTGTCAATTTGCCAAATGTCCCGCTTTGCAAGTGGGGCATTTGATGCATCAATAGAACGAAATGAATTTAGGTAGGTCGAGGCATGCGCAGCAGCTTGGCCGGACCACGCGTTTTGCTTCGTCGCCTGCGTGAGGTGATGGCGGAGCCTATCGACGCGCAGGAGCGGCTTGATAATATCGTACGTCTTATCGCAGCGAATGTGGTTGCAGAGGTGTGCTCTGTCTATATTCTGCGCGCGGATGGCGTGCTGGAGTTGTTTGCCACCGAAGGCCTTAACAAGCGAGCGGTACACCAAACAGCGCTAAAAGTGGGGGAGGGGCTTGTGGGCCTTATCGCCTCGAATGCGCGGCCGCTCAACTTGCCAAATGCGCAGGCGCACCCTTCTTTTGCCTATCGCCCCGAAACCGAAGAAGAACAATATCACTCCTTCCTCGGGGTACCTATATTGCGCGCTGGCCGAACGCTCGGCGTTTTGGTCGTGCAAAACAAAGAGCACCGAACCTATTTCGAGGACGAAGTAGAGGCGCTGCAAACCACAGCGATGGTTATCGCCGAGATGGTGGCGGCCGGTGAGCTGGAAGCGATCACTCAGCAAGGCACGACAATAGATCTTACAAGGCCCATGCACCTTACCGGGGTTAGCCTTGCCGATGGTATTGGTCTTGGGCATGTGGTGCTGCACGAGCCGCGCGTTGAAATCACGAAACTGATTGCCGAGGATGGCGAGGCGGAGAAAGTTCGGCTTGGGGATGCTGTGCAACGGTTGCGCCAATCTCTGGACCGTATGTTGGCCTCTGGCGAATTTTCCCAGCATGGCGAACACCGAGAGGTTCTAGAAGCCTATCGGATGTTTGCTTATGATCGCGGATGGATCCGCAAGATCGAGGAGGCCATTCGCAACGGCCTGACAGCCGAGGCGGCAGTTGAAAAAGTACAAAGCGACACACGTGCGCAGATGTTGCGCCAGACCGACCCTTATTTGCGTGAGCGCTTGCACGATCTGGATGATCTAGCACACCGGCTGATCCGTGAGTTGATGGGGCGCGAGCACGGCGCACAGGATAGCGAATTACCCAAGGATGCGATAATTGTGGCGCGTAATATGGGCGCTGCCGAGCTGTTGGATTATGACCGGGATCACGTGCGGGGTCTTGTCTTAGAAGAGAGCGGTGCAACCAGCCATGTGACGATTGTCGCGCGGGCACTGGGTATTCCCACTGTCGGGCAAGTTGAAGACATCGTCTCGGTGGCAGAAGCCGGCGATGCCATGATCGTTGATGGCGAGATTGGCCAAGTGTTTTTGCGGCCTGCTGCGGATGTGGAGCAGGCGTTTGCGGAGAAGGTGCGTTTTCGTGCCAAGCGGCAGGAGAAGTACCGAGAACAGCGCGATGTTGCCTCTGTTTCCAAAGACGGTGTGCCGGTAACCCTGCAGCTTAATGCTGGGTTGCTGGTGGATTTGCCGAGCCTTGAAGATGCCGGAGCTGATGGCATCGGCCTCTTCCGCACCGAGCTACAGTTTATGGTGGCGAGCTCTATTCCACGCATGCAACAGCAGCAGATGCTTTATAGCAAGGTGCTGGATGCGGCGAAGGATAAGCCGGTTACCTTTCGCTCGCTCGATATTGGTGGTGACAAAATGCTGCCATACCTGCGGTTTGCGCAGGAGGAGAACCCGGCAATGGGCTGGCGCGCTATTCGTTTTGGGCTTGATCGTCCGGGCATGTTGCGCACGCAGATCAGGGCGATGCTTCACGCCGGGGCAGAACGGCATTTGCGCATTATGTTCCCCATGGTTGCAAACCTTGATGAGTTTCATCAGGCTAAGGATTATGTGGAGCGCGAGTTGAAGCATTTGCGCCAACATGGCCATGCTGTGCCTGCGGATCTGAAGCTTGGCGTGATGCTGGAAGTGCCAGCGCTGCTGTATCAGCTGGAAGAGATTTTTGCAGAAGTAGATTTCGTCTCTGTTGGCTCAAACGATTTGTTGCAATTCTTCTTTGCTGCAGACCGTGGGAACAACCGTGTTGCCGATCGCTTCGATGCGTTGTCGGCAGGGTTTTTGCGGGCACTACGCGAGATTGCGCAGGCTGGTGCCAATGCAGATGTGCCGGTTACCCTATGCGGCGAGTTGGCTGGTAAGCCATTGACTGCATTGGCGTTGCTGGGCTGTGGCTATCGCCGCTTGTCTATGTCGCCCTCTTCTATCGGCCCGGTTAAGCGGATGCTGCTGGAGACGGATATAAGCCTGCTGCAGAGCGAGATGCAGACAGTTCTGCAAGCAGGCAAAGGCCGGAGCGATGTGCGTGCCTTCTTGCAAGACTTTGCCAAGACACACAATATTCCCGTATAGAGATCGGTAGTGCGCACTGGATAGACAGATGCGTGTTGCTTTGACCTGCTTTTTCTGAGGAGTTGCGCGCGGATGCTAGCGCCTGAAAAACTAGATACCCTGCTGTCCCGCTTTGAGCAGATTGAAGCCGAAATGGCTTCTGGTCCGGAACCGGCGGTTTATATCAAGCTGTCGCGTGATTATGCGGAGCTGGAACCAATTGTGCACACTATTCGAGATCTGCGTAAGGCGGAGGAAGATCTGGAAGGGGCGAAGCTGCTGCTAGATGACAGCAGCACTGATGCGGAAATGCGCGAATTGGCCGAGCTTGAAAAGGCCGAGCTCGAAGAGCAGGTCGAAGAGCTGGTGCAGAAGGTGCGCATTGGCCTGCTGCCACGGGATAAGGCTGATTCCCATGATGTTATTCTTGAGGTTCGTGCTGGTACTGGTGGTGACGAAGCTGCGCTGTTTGCCGGTAATCTCTTTCGTATGTATCAGCGCTTTGCCGAGCTGAATGGCTGGAAAGTGGAGGTTATGTCCTCTAGCGAGGGTGAAGTTGGTGGCTTTAAGGAGATCGTTGCTGCGGTAACAGGCGCTGAAGTGTTTGCCAAATTCAAGTTTGAATCTGGGGTTCATCGTGTTCAGCGTGTGCCGGAAACCGAATCCGGTGGCCGAATCCACACTTCTGCTGCAACCGTCGCCGTGTTGCCGCAGGCAGAAGAAGTGGACGTGGAAATTAACCCATCAGAACTGCGCATTGATACCTATCGTGCGTCTGGTGCCGGTGGGCAGCACGTCAACACCACAGATTCCGCTGTTCGTATCACGCATGAGCCAACAGGTATTGTTGTTGCGGTTCAGGATGAGCGCTCGCAGCATAAGAACAAAGACCGTGCAATGAAGCTATTGCGCGCAAAAATCTTTGAAGTGGAGCGCGAGCGCGCCGCCTCTGAACGGACAGAAGCAAGGCGTCTTCAGGTGGGCTCTGGTGATCGCTCTGAACGCATTCGCACCTATAACTACCCGCAGGGACGGGTGACTGACCATCGTATCGGCTTGACGCTTTACAAGTTGGAACAGATTGTTGCTGGTGATGGGCTGGAGGAGGTTGTGGATGCCTTGATCCTTGATCATCAGGCAAATCTGCTCGCAGCTGAAGGGCTTTAAGGTAGTGGGACTACGGCTTGAGCAGCTGCTCATTGAAACGCGCTGTTTGTTAAAGGACGCGGGGATTAGCGAGGCTGCTCTTGATGCTCGCATTTTGGTAAGTGAGGCTAGTGGAATCGCCGCGGCTTCATTACCACTAGAGTTTGACAGGGTTTTATCGCCAGACGTGGCAGAGCAGGTGCGTCTATGGGCCGGGCAACGCGTGGCGGGTAAACCTGTGCACCGAATAATTGGTTGGCGAGAGTTTTGGGGGCTGCGATTTACGCTTGGCCCGGACACACTGGAACCACGGCCGGATACAGAAACACTTGTCGAGGTTGCCTTGCGCTGGGTGGATGCGCAAGGGCTGCGTGAGGCGCCGCTTAAACTTGCAGATATTGGGACGGGAAGTGGTGCAATTGCCGTTGCTATGCTGAGCGAGCTGCCCAATGCACAGTGTGTTGCTGTTGATTTGTCGGCTGGTGCACTAACCACCGCACGGAAAAATGCCGAGGCAAATGGAGTTGGCGCGCGTTTTCTACCAGTTCAGGCGGACTATGTATCTGCTCTCTCAGGTGGATTTGATATGGTGCTTTCCAACCCTCCTTATATCCGCAGTCGCGTGGTTGCAGAGCTTTCAGAAGAGGTTCGTACGCATGATCCCATGCTTGCGCTTGATGGAGGAGATGACGGGTTAACGCCTTATCCCGTTTTGCTACAAAACGCCTCGCATTTGTTGCGCAAGGGGGGGGCGATGATGTTGGAAATTGGTTTCGATCAGGCCGCTGATGTTCTTGATATTGCGAAAAAAAACAATGCGATTTTCGCTAGGTGTCATCAAGATCTAGCGGGGCAGGACCGCGTAATCGAGGCGTTATTCCGCTGATTTCCACGGTTTTTGGAGGACCTAAAAAAAGGTCTTGGTTTATGGAAGGAAACAGGGTAGTTTCTTCCTTGCCGACAAGCAGAACCAGCGAAAGCGCTGTTGAGGGGTGGGCGGTTTTGTTTTAGCCGCAACCAGTAAGATGCGCCGGTACTTTATGTTCATGACAGCATATAGGGCGACCCTCAAATAAGTGTCTGGCTCTGCGTTCCGTATGGAAACCTTTTGGCGTTGGCCTATCGCATGACAACAGATTTTTGATAATCGAATGCGATTGCATTTCGACTGCTAGGCCTGAATGTGTCTGGCACACTAGTTTTTGATGGCTGTTCCTGCTTGGCAGGGGCAATCCAAATGGAAGGTCGGCATTGCCGATCGCCGTTCTTGAGAGTCAACGGCAGAATGAGACCAGGAAATCAAAATAACAAGCGTATGCGTGGCCGCGGTGGTCGGAAGGCGCCTAATCCACTTACACGTAGTTTCGAGTCCAACGGACCGGATGTAAAAATCCGCGGCACCGCGATGCATATCGCCGAGAAATATCAGCAGTTGGCGCGTGATGCGCAAGCTTCTGGTGATCGGGTGATGGGCGAGAACTACCTCCAGCACGCCGAACACTATCAGCGGATTATTGCTTCTGCGCAGGGGCAAAACTCTCCGCAGAACTCTGCTGGGCATAGTCAGCGCGGTCAGGAAAATACTCCGCAACAGGGCAATGGCGCCGAGCCAGCTGCAGATGTTGTCGAGGCACCTGAGGCGATATCGCAGCCTAAGGTTAAGGCTGAGGCTGTTGCCGAGCCGGTAATGGGTCTAGATGCGCCGCAGCCGTTTATTCCGCATATGCCGACACCGGCGGAAGTTGAAGCAGCTTCTGCGGCCGACGCGGCGGAAAAGCCAGCAGATGCTGAGGGTAGTGATGTTGATGACAAGCCGCGTAGGCGCACCCGTGGTGTGCGTGGACGTGGTGTGCGCCGTGTGAGCGGGGCACCCGCTGCTGCCTTGCCTGAGGGGGATGCTCCAATGGGTGAAGGTGGTGAAGAAGAGGCCGCACCAAAGCCCAAGCGCGCACGCACGCCGCGCTCTGCGACGGGGCGTACCCGTCGCGCGCCTAAGAAGGCGGAGGGCGAGGCAGGAGCACCGGACACACCAGTTGCTGTTGCACCTGAAAGCCCAGCATCAGAGCCTGCTGAGAGCTGATAAAAAGACCCCGGTAATAAGCCGGGGTTTTTCTTTAGGGGGCTAGAGCCAATTTTTCTTCCACTGCAAGGGGCCCTGGTGCTGTTACCTCAAAATAGACCCCCATATCCATATGCCCAAAGTGCTCATTGAGATCTTGCAGCAGGTTGCCTTCAAACTTTGCCCTCGTGAGATTGACGTTTACAGCGTTGCAACGCTGTGTACGTTTGTGAAATTGCAGCTTAAGTCCATTAGCGGTGGTTAAGGTTTTGCCTTCCCAAGTGTGCTCTTCCCAGGGTTCAAGCCCTTCCAGAATAACATTTGCCCTGAAAAGTTCCTCAGGCAGGGCGCGGCCAATTACTTTCTCGGCGTCGGCAAGGCTTGCGCGATTTAGTACATGCAGCCGCTTGCTTCTTAGATCGGAAAAGGAGTGACCGGGAGCGCTCAACACTTTCGCCGGGCCGCGCAATTCTCCTTGTAAGTAGCTTTCAAATAATGCTTCGATTTGCTTTTTTCCATCATCGGATATCAGGCTAGCTTTAATGAGCTGCTCGTCACCTCGGGTGATGTGCAAGGAGCATTCCTTTGGATCGAAGTGCGTTGTCAGGGCGGCAAGCTGTGCAAAGCGCATCAATACAATGAAGCGGCTCTTTGAAATGTGGTTTGGTTCAGCCTGATCAAAGCCTGATGGGCCATTTTCAATAGCAAAGGCACGATCCCATGGCATTGTACCCCCTTGATCCAAATCTACTGATTGCCAAGGGTGGCCGCTCAGACCTTTAACGGGATAGGAATATAGTGCTTTAACTATAGCCATGGGGTGGGTTCCGTTTTTAAAATGTGAGAAAAAAAGCTGCTACCTATTTTGATGCAGATTTGCCTCACTATATCAACGGGTAGGGAACAGTTTTCCCGCTATGAGTGCTTATGGAAGGCTCATAGATCCAAACCGTCTTCCGTGCTTCGGGCGAAAGGCAGATAGGAGTTCCTATGAACATTGAAAAGTACAGTGAACGCGTTCGGGGATTTATCCAGTCCGCGCAAACCTACGCGTTAGGGCAAGGGCATCAGCAGTTTACGCCAGAGCACTTGCTGAAAGTGCTTCTGGATGACAAAGAGGGCATGTGCGCAGGCCTCATTGACCGCGCCGGTGGGCGCTCGATGGATGCCCGCTTGCAAGTAGAGAGTGATTTGAACGCCCTGCCAAAGGTTTCTGGTGGAAACGGGCAGCTTTATCTGGCAGCAGAAACTGCGCGCTTGTTTGATCAGGCTGAAAAATTGGCTGAAAAAGCCGGAGACAGCTTTGTGACCGTTGAGCGCGTCTTGCTCGCTATGGCGATGGATAGCAACAGCAAGGCCGGAAAAGCCTTGTCGCAGGGCGGTGTTTCAGCCTCTGCCCTAAATGAGGCGATTAATAGCCTTCGCCAAGGGCGAACTGCCGACAGTGCTTCTGCCGAAAACCAGTATGATGCGCTGAAAAAGTACGCGCAGGACCTGACGCAAGCAGCGCGGGACGGCAAATTGGATCCTGTAATCGGGCGCGATGAAGAGATTCGTCGTGCTATTCAGGTTTTGTCGCGACGCACAAAAAACAATCCGGTGCTCATAGGTGAACCGGGAGTGGGCAAAACGGCTATTGCCGAAGGGCTTGCTCTAAGGATTGTAAATGGCGATGTACCTGAATCTTTACGTGATAAGCAATTGCTGGCGCTCGATATGGGGGCACTCATTGCCGGTGCGAAGTATCGAGGCGAGTTTGAAGAGCGTCTCAAGGGTGTACTTTCAGAAGTGCAAGCCGCCGAGGGTGGCGTGGTTTTGTTCATCGATGAGATGCATACATTGGTAGGTGCTGGCAAAAGTGACGGGGCGATGGATGCTTCGAACTTGTTAAAGCCTGCATTGGCGCGCGGTGAATTGCATTGTGTCGGCGCAACAACACTGGATGAGTACCGCAAGCATGTGGAGAAAGATGCTGCTTTGGCGCGGCGCTTTCAACCGGTGTTCGTGAGTGAGCCCACGGTGGAAGACACCATTTCCATTTTGCGGGGCATTAAAGAAAAATACGAACTGCACCACGGTGTGCGCATCGCGGATGGGGCGATTGTCTCAGCTGCCACGCTGTCTGATCGTTACATAACGGATCGCTTTTTGCCGGATAAAGCGATTGATTTGATCGATGAAGCGTCTAGCCGGTTGCGGATGCAGGTTGATTCCAAGCCTGAAGAGCTGGACGAGCTGGATCGGCGGATTATTCAGCTGAAGATTGAACGTGAAGCGTTGAAACGTGAAGATGATGACGCGACGCGGGATCGACTTTCCAAATTGGAAGAAGAGCTGAATGACCTTGAAGAGCAGTCACGCGCATTAACCCAACGGTGGCAAGCTGAGAAGGACAAGCTGTCGTCCGAGCAGAAAATCAAGGAGCAGCTAGAAGAAGCGCGCACACAGCTGGAGCAAGCGCAACGTCAGGGAGACTTGGCGAAGGCAGGTGAGTTGGCCTATGGCGTGATCCCTGATCTTGAGCGCAAGCTAAGCGCGGCTGAGAGCAGCGAAAGTGAAGGCGAGATTCTTAACGAAACCGTCGACAGCGAAAATATTGCGCAGGTAATTTCTCGTTGGACCGGAATCCCCGTCGACAAAATGCTTGAGGGTGAACGTGAGAAATTGCTGCGTATGGAAGACGAGCTTGGCAAGCGGGTCATTGGCCAGAGTGAGGCAGTGCATGCTGTCTCTACTGCTGTGCGGCGTGCGCGCGCCGGGTTGCAGGACCCAAACCGGCCAATTGGTTCCTTTTTATTCTTAGGTCCAACTGGTGTTGGGAAAACGGAGCTAACCAAAGCATTAGCCGCTTTTCTTTTTGATGACGAGAGCGCGATGGTGCGCATTGATATGTCAGAATTCATGGAGAAGCACAGTGTGGCACGCCTAATTGGCGCTCCTCCGGGATACGTGGGCTATGAAGAAGGTGGGGTGCTGACAGAAGCAGTGCGCCGACGGCCTTATCAGGTGGTGCTTTTTGACGAGATCGAGAAAGCGCACACGGATGTTTTCAATGTGCTTTTGCAGGTACTTGATGAGGGTCGATTGACAGATGGGCAGGGGCGTGCTGTCGATTTCCGCAATACTCTGATTATTCTCACCTCCAACCTTGGTGCAGAGTTCCTCAGTGCGCAAGAAGAGGGTGAGGATGTTGACGCGGTCTGTGAGCCGGTGATGGATGCGGTGCGCGCGCATTTTCGGCCCGAGTTTTTGAATCGGCTTGACGAGATTATCTTGTTCCATCGCCTGCAACGGGCACATATGTCTCGCATCGTTGGCGTCCAACTTGCGCGGCTGCAGAAGCTGCTTGATCCACGTGGCATTGAACTTGAGATGGATGATGGGGCTGTACAGTGGATTGCTGACAAGGGCTATGACCCTGCGTATGGCGCACGCCCGTTGAAGCGCGTAATCCAGAAGCAGGTACAAGATCCGTTGGCGGAGATGCTGCTTGCCGGTAAGATTCGCGAAGGTGAGCGTGTGGCTTGTGAGGCTGCGGGTGAGCGGCTGTTGTTTAACAAGAAAGCTGATTAATGCTTGAATAAAAAAGCCGCCATAGCGAATGGCGGCTTTTCTTTTCGGTTTACAGGCCTGAGACCACTTGTGCGTCAGGTTTTTTCTCACGTAAAGCGTCGATGCGATCTCTTTCGCGCTCGAAAGCGGTGAGCAGAGTGCCGTCCAGCGTTCGACCCTTGGGAAGCTTGATCTTAAGTGGATTTACGAAACGGCCATTTACTTTCACTTCGTAGTGCAGGTGGTTGCCTGTTGAAAGGCCTGTCGTGCCCACATAGCCGATCACTTGGCCCTGAAAAACTTGTTGTCCTGCTTTTAACCCTTCGGCAATGCGGACCATGTGGTTGTAGGTCGTTTCATAGCCATTGGCATGACTTAGGATAACGCGCTTGCCGTAACCGCCGCCCCATCCTGCCTTTTTGATGGTGCCATTTCCCGCTGCGAGAATCGGTGTACCACGCGGCGCGGCCCAGTCAACGCCTGTATGCAATGTGCGGGTTCGGCGGATCGGGTGGCGTCGCATTCCGTAGCCAGAGGTGAAGCGCCCTGCGGTTATGGGTTTGCGCAACAAGAACTTCTTGGCGCTTTTTCCGGTGCGATCGTAAAAGTCTACTTGGCCATCATCAGGGCTGCGGAAGCGATAGAAAATGTGCTCACGACCATTGGCAAGAACAGAGGTATAGAGAATCTCCGGGATGCCTGCTGCTGTTTGTTTGTTGTTCAGACTGTAGATGACATTAAACTTGTCGCCTGGCTTGACCGTCGCGTTGTAATCCAGATCGAACGAGTAGATGCGAATGAGTTCTTCGACAACCTCGCGCGGGATTTCATTTTGAAGGGCGGTCTCGTAAAGGCTTGTGTAATATGTGGGCGTAGGCCCATCATTTACCCCACCCTCGGCAACTGCGAAGGCATCGGGGATTGCCTCATCAGTTGGGGCTGCAGAGGCGATGAAGCCGCCTTCGTCAGTCCGAGCCACCGTCGCGATGTGATCTTGATAATCATAGAGGGAAACGCGAATGAGTTTGCTGCCACCATCTTCTTGCGGCGAAAGGCCGAAGCGCAACACTTGCCCTTCCTCAAGCTCGGCTATCTGGTAGCTTTGGGAAAACGCTTCAAGAATAGCCTTGGCCTCAGCCTCGGTTGCTTCGTTATCTAGCAACATATCAAGGAATACAGCCTCCTCAGCCACAGGCATAAAGCGTTCTTCTACCCGTTCGCTGGTTTGTGTGAAGTCTGTTTTGGGCTGGAAAGAGACATTCTCCTGGGTAATGCGGACCTGTAAATTCTCCATGTCTTGTTGTGCTATATTGGAGAATGAGTAATCCTTCAGCGAGTATTTGGGTGTTGAGACGATATCGGTGGCGTTCTCGCTCATAAATCTCGCGGCGGTTTTCACCTGATCAAGTATATCATGATCGGTAAAGTGCTGGTTGTCCGTCGCATAGCCCATTAAGTCCGTCGGAAAATCTTTCTGTGATATAGAAAGATCCCCTTCAATGTCTGCGCCATAAACAGCGTCACTGGCAATAATTGATGGGCCGCTCACCTCTCCTTGATACATCGCCACAGGATCAAATTCAGGTATTTCTTGTTCGAAATGCTCGAGTTTCGCCTGCAACAGATCTGCCGCAACAACAGCGTATGGCTGTTTGGTGATAAAGTCGCGCCCGCCTTTTCGATTGACGGTATTTACAGAAATGCGGCGCCGATTGGATGTGCTGTCTTCGTCGAAAGAGGCGATGTCGCCCTTGCCGGCGTCTGCGCTCTGCAGTTCCGCAGCTAGTGAATCTTGGTTGGTCAAGTTGGCACGGCTAATGGAGTGATGTCCGTCCAGCGCGACCAATAGCGCGCCCCCCATTAAGGTAAATGAGGTTACGCCTGTAAGGATCGTGCCTATCAACCAACGCGCGTTCAACGAGCTGTTTTGGCCGGCCGAAGCACCTTCTATTAAAAGCGCAGGCTCATTGCCGAGCTCAACGAGTGGTCGTTGGTGGTGTGACACAGTGACATGCATTTTTAAATAGGTCCCAAAGCTTCAAGGCTGCTGCTCAGGCGGCCTCCCGAACGCTGCAACTGCTTAATAGCAGAACTTAGTAAAATTTGGGCGTAATTTGCAAACCTACATAAATTAACGGGTAATCCTGTGAGTTTCCCTGAGCCCCTTCTATAGGATTGTGGATTGTGAACAGCTTACTGACGTTTGTGTCAAAAACTTTTCACATTTGGGAAAAAAGCGCTTGACGGTTTTTAATGTTGGTCCTATAAGTCGGGCCATCGAGAGCGACGGCGCTGCCGGCGACGGCATGATGCGCTCTGGATTATCTGACAGATTATCGGTAGCTCTAAGCTCCAGAGAGATTTGGGGTTGCGGTTCGGTTTTCTGTTTTTGAGGGAATTGGTTGTTTGATTTTCTCGTGCTCATTGACAATTATATAAAGTAAGAAAGAGAAACGTAGGCGGCGCTGTCTGCGGCTCAGGATTTGGATGAGAGTTCGAGTTCTGGCTATATAAAAGACAAGACGACGTAT
>NZ_LLWC01000006.1 GCF_001561995.1 Polycladidibacter hongkongensis | reverse complement strand
CGGAGCGGATCCGCACGCAGCTGGCGCAGCTGTTGGCAGAGCAAGAGGAGATGATGTGATGGGCAGAAGCGGGGCGAAGAAAATGGCGGGTGTTGCGGGCGGTTCCGGTGGTTTGGCGTGCCGCGAGCATGCGGATCCGTTGCGGCTGACGGGCAGGCCCAAGGCGCGGCAGGCGCTGGCGCGGCAGCGGGCGGCTTTGCAGCGCGGGCATTCGCTGGAGTGGCTTTACAACGCCAAGCGGATCAATCAGGGACAATATGCGGCGGCCTGCAAGATCCGCGGGCTGTGCGCGCAGGTGGAGGGGCAGACCGGATCGGTGGATCTAGGCGCGGCACGGGTGGATTGCTCGGTGCGGGTGCGGGACTGGCTGATGCTGGGCACGTGCGAGGCGCGCGAGGTGTTGCAGCGCATCGGGGCGCGGCTGGGGCCGGATCAGGCATATGCGGTGTTTGCCATTGCGGGGCGGGGGATCAGCGTGCAGGAAACGGCGCTGGCTTTTGAGGAGGATGACGCCAAGCGGGCAGCGGGCAAGCCTTCGCGGGCGACAAAGGACTATGTGGGGCGGCTGATGCGCGACGGGCTTGCCCACGCGGCCTTCGAGCTGGGGCTGGCGGTGGAGGCAGGCCCCACACACAAGCGCATCTTCGCCATGGAGTGGTGAGAAAGAGTTACGAATAATTGAGGAGTAGGCGGTCTCCCTCGCACCAATGTATTGTGTCTCTGTTTTTAAGCTCAAAACATGAGGTTGCTATGGTTACTCAGGTGCATTTTGTTGACGAAGAATGTTTACTTGTTTTCGTAGGTAAATGGCGTTTCGTTATGGGGCCGATCACTCCACATAAAACTAATTCGGGGGGCAGGTTGGTTGCCAGCGAAGAGGTGGATATGTCTGATCTTCCAAGGTATCAGAATGCTCTAGAAGAAGTGTCGCTGGAACTCACTCAGGAATTCACGGTTGAAGATTTCGCCTCAATTGAAGCGCTGGTCTATTTTCATCGCAAAGGCTGGGCGGGGGATGAGTATCCGAACGCCTATGAATGCCATTTACAGGCCCTCACGCGCAGTCGTGATCTACAAGGCGAAGTAAAACATATGTTGGAAAAGGCAGATTTAAATAGAACGTTAGCTATTATCCTGACGCGATTGGGGAAAGAAGAGCTGGCGCGTAAGATAGAGGCCATTTAGCCATTTATGTAGTCGGTTTCATTGGGACAGCGGATTGCTATATGCAATTGAACAACGCGATCCGCTGCGGAGTGAGACATCACCCACGAGCGCATCTTCGCCATGGAGTGGTGAGGGGCGATAGCAGGAGGCTGGTCCACTCGGCAGGCAGCGGGCAAGAGGTGGAAAGGCTATGGACCTACAACAGCGACCGCGCCATCATGGCCGTCGTTTCTGTTGGGGGACATAGCACCTACAACCAAGCCAAAATTGGCGGCGTAACTCTACTGCCGCGCTCCTCACACAACGGCAGAATTAACAGGCAAATATCTCTAAAAGTCACCTCGAAAATGCTCTAATGCTTTGTTAAATATTGCACTTTATATGCGGATAAGGTTTGGTAGTTAGAGTTAATAACAACCATGAGTTTTTTTACATGAAAACAGAATTTAAAGAAAAAACGTATGAACAGTATTTCAATAGTGAGTTAAACACCCGTAATATTGTTTTCTATTCACCCGATCAGGTTGATGAAAATCATCTTGGTTTTGATGCAGCATTTCGTGCTCCGCTACGACGTTTACTCAGTCTACTCTTTTCTCATGGCTGTCACACTTTTTATGAACATAGCATGCTTGGGATGCTTCGGGGCGCTCGCATTGCTGAGGTAAATGAATGGGCATCAGATGTTGCAGATAGAATGCCACCGTTTAAGTTTAATCTTTTCGTACAGTACAAACGCCCAGAATTTTTAAATACATCAAGAGCAGCACAGTGGGCTTTTTGGAAGAAGCCATATTTTCGCTACAATATCACGGAGCACCAACAAAAAACGCTTGAGAAACTTGAAATTAAAAGTCAAGGCCGTGCTGCTGTACTATACGCAAGCCCTGCATTTTGGGATACCAGTACACTCTGGAAGCATGTTAAGAAACGCAAGGTCATTAAAAATAGCAATATTGTACGTGCAGGCCAATTGCAAGGGCATAGTAAGTATACTTATTCAAGCGCTGGATCTCTCGGTATTGGCCATTCAGAGCCGGAGCATATCGAAAGTATATCATTTGAAGAGATTATTAGAGTTGGACAAGAACAATACTCATATCCCTTTAAACGACATATTGAGAAAAATGCAGCGACGATTCTCAATTTACTTGAAGAAGATGAAGGGGCACGATTTATCTTTATGCGTGTTCAGTCGGCGCTTCTGATAGAAGACTTAAGCGACGGTTCTTTTTTTAGTGCGCTGAATGTGATCCATGTTTTTTGCTTAGCTTTTGACGTCAATTATTATGCAGTAGGTTAATCGCATGACTCAACAACTTTTTATTCTTGGGAATGGCTTCGACTTGCATCACGGTATACCGTCTCGCTATAGCGATTTTGGCGAATATGTTAGAAAGGAAAATACAACAGTTTTTGATCTTATTAATGATTACCTTTATGTTGACAAGGATTTTTGGAATTGCTTTGAAGAACGCTTGGCTGGTTTTGATTCCGATTTGGTCATTGACCACGCGACAAATTATCTCGAACCATATGGGGCGGATGATTGGAGCGATTCCTTCCATCATAACTATGAATATGTAATTCAACAGGTGGTGCAAGGTTTATCAAGCGACCTAAGGCAACTGTTTGCAGGTTGGCTAAAAACACTAGCTATTCCGAATAATAATTTTGAACCAAAATTAAGCTGTATTCAAAAAAACGCGCTATTTTTAAGTTTTAATTACACGACAACGCTACAAAACATTTATGGCGTTCCTGAATGTAATGTATTACATATTCACGGTAAATCAAACGATCAAAGTTCAGAAATTATACTCGGGCATGCTTGGGAACAAGAAGAAAAGCTTGAAAAATGTATCGATGAAAATACAGATGTTCGAGTTGCTGGTGGCTACCAACTAATAGATCAATATTTTGTTGAGACCTTTAAGCCGACAAAGGCTCTTATTGAGCAACACCAATTATTCTTCAGAAACTTAAGAGATATTTCTGAGGTATATGTGCTTGGTCATTCTCTAGCCGAAGTTGATGCAACATATTTTGTGGAAGTCGTTAAAAATGTTAGTTCATTAGCGCGTTGGACGGTCAGTTATTATGATCAGCTAGCACTAATTCAAGAGAACTTTTCTCGATTTAACGTTCCTCAGGCTTCTGTTCGGTTTAGACAGTTGGCTTGTCTTTAGGCGACCGACTGAGAGTTTAGTCATGTTTGATCGTCGATAGATAAAAGGTATGCAGCTTTCGGTGTGTTAAAAGCACAATGATATATCCTGTAATTGACCCGGCGGGAAAAAACGATCATAGATTAGGTTAACAACAAACAGGGAACAATCGGGTTGTGAAGCAATTTAGTACCGCCGAGGCCATTCGTGCCCACCGTGAAGCCATTGGTCTGACACAGAAGGAATTTGCCGAGCTGCTGGGCCTCGGAGAGAGTGGCGAGCGGACCGTCGGCGGCTGGGAGCGTGGCGAGCACCGGCCGAGCCAGAGCAAGCTGCAAAAAATACTTGCATTCGATACCGGTGTTCCGTTCAGATCCGGGAATGCGCCAGAGGCATTCCGGTTTATCGATCTGTTCGCCGGTATTGGCGGCATCCGGTTGCCATTCCAGCAGGTGGGGGGCAAGTGCGTTTTCACATCCGAATGGGACAAGTTTGCAAAGAAGACCTATGCGGCAAACTTCGGAGAACTGCCGCATGGCGACATAACAAAAATCCCCGCGATTGAAATCCCTCGGCATGATTTGCTTTTGGCCGGTTTCCCCTGCCAGGCATTCTCGCAGGCTGGCCTGCGTAAAGGATTCAACGATACGCGCGGCACCATGTTCTTCGAGATCCAGCGCATTCTTGCACATCATCGGCCAAAGGCGTTTGTGCTGGAAAATGTCAAGCAGCTGAAGGGGCATGAAAAAGGCCGGACGCTGAAAACAATTCTCTCGATCTTGAGAGGGGAAGAAGTGCCGGAAATACCGGCAGATGTGCCAATGTCCGAAGAGGCAAGGGCCAGCCTTTCCACACGGCTGAACTACGATGTAGATTTTCGTGTTTTACGTGCAGTCAATTTCGGGGTGCCGCAAAACCGCGAGCGGATTTTTATTATCGGGTTTGCTAGGGACAAAGTTTCCGCTGCTGAACAGGGCGGGCTTGCCACGAAGCTGCTTGATGCTCTCGAGCTATACCGTTCGCAAACGAGACTCGGCGATATACTGGAGCGGAACATATCGGTTCAATCCAAATACACGATTTCGGATCGCCTGCTGGCCGGTCACGAGAGGCGTTTGCGGGAGCATCGCGCCAGAGGCAACGGTTTCGGTTTCAGCCTGTTTAATGCCGATAGTCCCTATTGCAATACCATTAGCGCCCGCTATTACAAGGATGGTAGCGAGATCCTGATTGACCAGAGTGATATCGGCGACAATCCACGCAAACTTACACCGCGCGAGTGCGCGCGCATCCAGGGTTTTCCTGAGGAATTTGTCATCAGCGCGGTATCGGACGTACAAAACTACAAGCAGTTCGGTAATTCTGTCGCCATGCCCGTAGTGCGCGCAATTGCCAACGAGATGGAACCGTATCTTGTTGCGGACCGATTTAGCGTGCAGAAGACCGGGCAAGAGAGAGTCCTTGGCTGATATCGTATCGCCTGCCAAGCGTAGCCGGATGATGGCCGGTATCAAAGGCAAAAACACGAAACCCGAGATTACTGTCAGAAAACTCCTGCACGAGGCCGGTTTCCGTTTTCGCCTGCACCGGAAGGATTTGCCCGGGAAACCGGACATTGTTCTGCCAAGATACAGAACAGCTGTTTTTGTAAACGGCTGTTTCTGGCACGGGCACGAAAACTGCCATCTTTTCCGGTTGCCCAAGAGCCGTGAAGAGTTCTGGCAGGAAAAAATCTCGGGCAACATTGCAAGGGACAGGCAAAAACACGATGAATTGCTTGCCAGTGGCTGGCGGGTGCTGGTTGTGTGGGAATGTGCCCTCAAGGGAAAAAACAGGCTGGAAGAAAGCCGGTTGTCCTTGTTGTTAATGAACTTTCTACAGCATTCATCTGAAAATACAGGAAGGATCAGGGGAGAGAGGCTTTGAAGTATTCTTTATGTGTTGCAATATTCCTGTAATCATTTGATCAGAATCAGGAATTTACAATGGATTCATTGCCGGACCTCGCCGATCTGATTGCGGCGGCTAAAGATAAAATTTCTAAAATTGATGTGGATAGAAAAGTTGTTCTGACCAATAACAAGCTCGAGAGCCTATTGCAGAAATTGGGGGCAAAAGCCAGGCTTTCCGGTGACAATGCTCTTCTTGTGGACGGAGATAAAGGCAATGTGTATTTTTTGAGTTTTCAGGAGTTTCCAAGGCTTCTGGCTCTGGCAGATTACGTAGTTGCTCTTCGTTTGTATGAAGAAGTCCTCAAGCAGGTATCCGATAGTCTGAATATCAAGCGCACTGATCCAAGTAGCCCGTTTAAAGATGCCCCGTTCGGGTCAGCGAAGGAATACGAGAAGTGGACGCAGCATGGAGCGTTTTCCGCGGCTATCGCCAAGCTACTTCCCAATCAGAGCGATCAGGATAGAATGCACTTGTTTATGAGTGATCCGGTCTGGTCGGGTATAGGATGGCGCAATGATGATACCAAAAGATTGGATATTGGTAAAAAACTCAATAGGGTCGATTTCATCGAAGCTGCCACTTATAAGGTCGGCAATCTCGTAGCAGTGGCCAGCAAAGGTCGGATCGAGCTTATAGAAGCGTTCTCCAGCGCGGGCGTAGAGTATGCGGATCTTGAATTCGAGGTCGCCTGCAATAGCTACGCTCCACTCGTAACGGTTCCAGTCGACCCCGCGGCCAAAGGTATTAACTGCATCATTTATGGTGCGCCGGGCACCGGTAAAAGCCACAGCGTTGACGAGAAAATCAACGGCGCATCCTGTGTACGCACAGTGTTTCACCCCGATATGCAGAACAGTGATTTTATCGGAGCGCTGAAACCGGTTATGGACGGGCAGCAGGTGACCTATGCCTTTTCGCCAGGGCCTTTTGCAAGGGCACTCGCCAAGGCGTGGAAAGCAACGGCAGAGCATCATTATCTTGTGATCGAGGAATTGAACCGTGCACCGGCAGCTGCCGTCTTTGGTGAGCTGTTCCAGTTGCTGGACAGGGACGTAAGTGGCAAGGGCAAGTACACTGTAGATTTTCCAAGCGAGGAGTTCCGCCACTGGTTCTGCAAGGAAACTGGCCAGCAGCATGATAAGATGGCCTTGCCATCAAACCTGAGCATTTTTGCAACGATGAATAGCGCCGACCAGGGGGTTTACCCGCTAGATACCGCTTTTCGACGCCGCTGGCAGCAGGAATATATGCAGATTGATTTCGGGGCTCGAAACGTTCCAGCCGAAGCAATTACACTGGTTAACGGAGCTAATAAAACGGATGTCGGCTGGGCGGAGTTTGGAAGTAACCTCAATACTTTCCTTATTGAAACGCTGCGCGTGGCAGAAGACAGGCTGCTCGGGCCGTGGTTTGTTAGCTCGGACGACTTAAAGAGCGGCAGGGTTCCTGGCAAAATCCTGATCTATCTTTGGGATGATCTTCTTCGTCATCACGGGCGGGAACTTGTGTTCAAGGACGGAGACAAAAGGACATATGGCAGCCTGTCGGCTGCGGTTGCCGGTGACGAGGAGATTTTTTCCGCAAGCTTTCTTGCACGCTTTCAACACGGAAGTGAAGCCGGTGCTATCTGATGGAGCTGTTGCTATTCAATGACCGCTGTGTGGTTGAGGTACTGGAAAGTGCATCTCCGGAGTCGCTGGCGCTTCTCCGGCGTCTTGGCAAGGGCAAAACCGAACGGAAAAATTCCATACATTTTTGCGGGATGATACATGGTGATAATGGCAAGGCCAGCTTCTTCCTGCCAAGGCAGACAGGGCAGACAATAGAAAACGCCAGTCTGGTTCTCGATTGCCTTGCTAAATACGGTAGGGAAGTCACCAGCCGCACAGGCAACTGGCACGCCGATAGCGGCAATGCGGGCCTGCTTTACATCATCAAGGCTTTGGCAGAGGACTTTCTTGCCTACGGTATCTATGCCGACAGAGTCAGGGTGGCCAGCCGCGATAGTGGCAAGCCTGCATGGCGCGAGACAGTACGCAAGGAAATTCCGTTGTTGTCACAGGGCGGCAATGTGGTCTATCCGGCTTTCAGGACAACGCGCACAACAGATGCCCGCAATTTTCCGCTCTCGCGTGTACAAGCAGTCGTCATGTGCGAGATAGCTGAGAAGTTCGGCTGGTGGTTATGCGGTTTGTCCGCCCACAAGGCTGTGCTGAAGTCCTATGACCGGCCCACAGAGCAGAGGGCATTATGGGCAAAAATGCTTCGATCCCTTTTACCGACACTCTTTGAAAACAGAGTGATTAATCTGGTTAATCTGCTGGTTGCCTATCTTGAAGCAGATAGCGGCGTTACAGAGGGCGGGCTGGTACTCGGGCTGGAGGACTTTCACACGGTCTGGGAGCATATGCTTGGTAAAACACTGGTTGGTGCAACAGAAGGCTGGAACAGCCGGTTGCCCCGTGCGGCCTTCAGGAAGCGAGAGGGCGGGATGGATGTTCAGGAACGGGGTATGCAAACCGATATTGTGCTGGAAACTACTGATAACGCAAGCGGCGAGCGTTCGCTTACTATTGTTGACGCCAAGTATTATGATGCAACCGGAACTAAATCCGTTCCCGGCTGGGGGGATGTTGTAAAGCAACTGTTTTACGAGCGGGCCTTGAAAACTGTCGTTCCGGCGGCAGATGTTAGCAATTGCTTTGTCTTTCCATGCAGGCCGAATGAAGGTAGAAAATATACCGCTGTAGAAATGCAGGACAGGGCTGGCAATAGATTGCCGACTCTTGGATCGTTTGATTGCTACTATCTCGGTATTGAAAACGTCATGAAAAGCTATGTTGCGGGTAGGCAGGACCTTACTTTGACCGATTAATTCACAGGCGTGTTTGCAGGTGTGCGGGGGTGCTTAAGCGGTTGATGTGGAGTCCTGTTTGTTGTCTCGCTGGCGGGGTGCATATGTAGGCTGGGTTAATCAGGCTCTTGACGGGTGCAACGTTACTGTGCAGGGTTTAGCCATGATGAACAAATGCGCTTTCAGGCCGGATCAGCTCTGGAGGCGCTTTTTCGTTGGGGGGGCTTGTCGTTTGGGCCTCGCTTGGGCCTCGCGTGGGAAAGGTGGCTTGCCATGTTCCAGTATTCCGCAAACTTTGAGGAGGTCACCAAGGGGCTGACCAAGGCGGAACGGCAGCAAGTGCCCTATGCAATCTCCTTGGCGCTGAATGGTGTGGCGCAGGATATCAAGGCCAACAGCGAGAAGGCTCTGGTGCGCAGGCTGGACCGGCCCACACCGTTCACCAAGCGGGGGCTTGGTTTGCGGCGGGCGAGCAAGCGGCGTCTTGAGGCGAAGGTGTTTTTCAAGGATCGGCAGGCGGGTTATCTACAACTGCAAGAGACGGGTGGCACCAGAAGGCCAGAGCGTAAGGCGCTGGCGGTGCCGGTGGCGCTGCGGCTCAACAAGTACGGCAACTTGCCTCGGCGCAGTATTGACCGGTTGCTCAAGCGCCCGGATGTGTTTCAGGGCGAAGTGGGCGGCGTCGAGGGCATTTGGCAACGGCCAAAGCGTGGCAAGCGAGGCAATGGATCGCGAGGCACCAAGGGCAGCTCGGGTTTAAAGCTGCTGATTGCCTACGAGAAGCGCGCCGACTATCAACCGCGCCTGCGCTTTAAAGACGGCGCCCGCAAGACAGCCGCCGCGAGGATCGCGGGCAACTTCCGCCGTGCCATGCGCAAGGCGATGCGCACAGCACGCTAGGTTTTGGAACTGGTTTCGGCACCGGTTGAGGCTTTGGGTCCTTCCCGGGCCTGTGTCGGCCCACGGGTAGTTCGCAACTGCGGGACGTTGGTTTGTGCGGGCCGCGCGAATGCTTGGTGTTTCGGTTTCTGTTGTTGTTGCAGAAGGTAAGGGGGCGTGCATGCTTGATGTTAAACGCGATCCGCTTCCTGATGGTGTGCACGAACAAGGGGCAATGGTTTCGCGCTTTCCATTGCCTGAGGGGGTGGAGGATGTGGTGGTGAACAAGCGCCACCTTGCCGAGGCCTTCAAGAAAAGCCTGCCGACGATTGATCAATGGATTAGCGAGGGCATGCCTTGCGAGAGCAAGGGCACCAACGGGCAGGCCTATGAGTTCCGGCTTTCGGTTTGTTATGCATGGCACAAAGAACGGGAAGCCACGGAAGCTGCGGAAGAAGAGAAGATCCAAAGCAATATCCGCCAGATGCAGATGGCTTTGCTTGGGGGCGGCTCCGGTAATTCCGAAATGGCGCTAACGCCGCGCCAGCGCAAGGACCTTTACGAGACGGAGGCCGCTTATAACAAACTGGCGCAGTCGCGCGGCGAGTTGCTTGCCCGTGCTGATGTGGTGGCGTTGCTGGAGCGGACGTTCTCGGCGGTGCGCAATGCGGTAAACGGCATGCCGGATCGCTTGTCGAGGGATGTTGGTCTGGATGGCCGTCAGGCCGAGGCGGCGGTTGTGGTCGCTGACGATCTTTTGGCGGAACTTCACCGCGAGCTCACAGAGTTTATGCAGGCGATGAACGCGGAAGAAGACACGGGGCAGGCGACGATTATGGACGCGGCGGAGTGAGGGAGGGGCAACATGGGAAGCATGCGGGACCGGATCGAAGAGCAATACCATGATGAAATGCACCGGGAGAATGAGCGCGGCCGCATTGGCACGGCTATCGGCGCTTTTTGCCATCAAATGAAAAACCGGATGTTTGCTTGTGTTGATCGCAAATCCGGCTGGGATAACCGCCACCAGTCTCCAGATGCCACTTTACAAAAGCAGCTGCAGGCAGCGGTGATCGATAGGGACTGGGTGTCTGTTGGCAATTACGCCATGATGTTGGATTTTCGCTCTAAAGGGCAGGCCTAGCCTGAAGGTATCCAGCTAGCGGCAGGGGGTGATATGGCGCAGGCTGGTTTTGAACTTCCGCCCCGTGCGCATGGGTGGCGGCCGCCTGCCTATGCCAGTGCAGCCGGGTGTCTTGCCGAGGCGCTGCCGATCCTTGCGCCGGTGCGGCGCATGTCGGTGTCGCACTGGGCAGGCTTGGAGCGCCGGTTGCAAGACAATGGTGCAATTATCGCATGGGACAACAAGGTAACGCCTTACATGGTGGAGCCGATGGACATGAGCGCCTCGCGGCGGTTTCGCGGCGTGGTGTTTGCCGGGCCTGCGCGTACTGGCAAGACCGATGCCTTGATCCTCAACCGCATCGGGCATGCGATCTGCTGTGAGCCCTGCGATATGCGGGTGATCCATATGGATCGCAATGCGGCGCGCGAGTTCTCGCTCAAGAAGGTGGGGGCGCTGGTCAATTACACGCCTGCACTCAAGCAGCGCTTGGGCCGGGGGCGGTTTGACAACAACATACTGGACAAGCGGTTTCAGGGGGGCATGACGCTGGATATTGGCTGGCCGGTGGTCTCCAAAGTGTCGGCTTCCGATCTGCCGCTGATGCTGCTGAGCGATTATGACCGGGCGCCGGAGGATGTGGAGGGGGAAGGCAACCTGTTTGACCTTGCCTTGAAGCGCACGGAAACGTTCGGCTCGCGCGGGATGGCGATTGCCGAGAGCTCGCCGGGCCGCCTGATCGAGGACGATGATTTTCTGCCCCCCGAGGGTGCGCCGCATATGGCCCCACCGGCGACGGGTATTCTGGCGCTTTACAACCGGGGCACACGCGGGCGCTATTATTGGACCTGCCCGGATTGCCGGGAGCTTTTTGAACCTGATTATGAGCTCTTGCACTTTCCCGATGAAGGCAGCCCGAAAGAGCGCGGCCTTGCGGCGGTGATGGGGTGCCCGCATTGCGGCGCTATCCTTGAGCCACGGCATAAGCTGGAGCTCAACCGGGCGGGCCGCTGGCTGCATGAAAGCAAAACCGGAGAGCTGGTGAGCGTAGAGGATGCCACTCTGCGCGAAACCGAGCTTGTGAGTTACTGGCTGAAAGGGGCGGCGGCGGCCTTCCAGTCGTGGGCCTCGCTGGTTTCCAGATACGAGAGCGCCTGGCTGGAGTTTCAGCAAACCGGAGACGAAACCGCGCTAAAAACCACTGTCAACGTTGATCAGGGCAAGCCCTATTCCTCGCGCATGGTGGAAGATGAAGACGACTTGAGCGTGAAGCAATTGAAGGCGATGGCGGAGCCGTATCTGCTTAAGGTGGCACCGCCGCAAACACGCTTTTTGACCGTAGCGGTTGATGTGCAAAAGGGGCGGTTTGTTGTCCAAGTGGATGCGTGGGGGCCGGGGCTGGAACGCTGGCTGATAGATCGCTTTGATGTTCACACCCCGCCTGCGGCCGCGCCAAGTGCAGACGCACGCGCGATAGATCCGGCAAAATACAAGGAAGACTGGGATGCGCTTTTGCCTTTGCTGGAGCGGTATTATCCGGTTGCGGGCAATGAATACCAGCTGAAACCGGCGGCGCTGATTGTGGACAGTGGCGGCGCGGACGGGGTGACGAAGAACGCCTATGCGTTTTACCGTAAATCGCGCAGGCTTAGCCTGCGTCGGCGGGTGTTTCTTGCCAAGGGGCTGGACCGGTGGGAGCGGGACCGGGCGAAGGAAGTCACGCCGGAAAAGGAAGAGGGCAAGCGGGTTAAACGGCGTTCTGATTTGCGTATTGTTCGCGTTGGCACATGGCGGCTGAAATCCGAAGTTACCGCCAGTCTGGCGCGCGAGGATCCGGGCGCAGATGCCTATCACCTGAGCCGCAATTTGCCTGATGAAGTGTTTGAGGAGTTTTGCGCAGAGCGGCGCACGCCCAAAGGCTGGGTGCTGCGCAAGGGGCGCAAGCGCAACGAGGCGCTTGATCTGGGCGTTTACGGGCTGGCGCTGGTGTTGGTACTGCGGGCGGAAAAAATCAACTGGAAGCGGCCGCCTGTTTGGGCACGATCTATGGAAACCAACAGTTTTGCAGCACCAAGGCCAAGTCTGGCGGAAGCGCCTGCAACAGGTTCGAGAGATCTTGCCGGGGAAGGTGCGGGGGAGCGTGAAGCCGGTGCGGCGCAACCGGAAACGCGGCAGAGGGAAACGCGGCAGAGGGAAACGCAAGCAGAAGCACAGGCAGTGCAAACGACGGTGAAGCCGAAACGGGCACCGGCTAAAAAGGTGCGCCGCAAGGCACGGCGCAGAGGCAACGCGCTCGTTGCCGGAGTGCGAGGGTGATGCATGGCACGAGATGGATTTGATGCGCCGCTGAGCGTGGAGCCCAAGGTGGTGCGGGCGGGTGATTTTACCGCATGGCGGCGGGATGATCTGGCACAAGATTTCTCACCTGCGGATTTTACGCTTTCCTACGTGGGCACTTTGGCAGGGGATGCTCCGGCAAGGATCGCGTTTACCGCAGCCGCCGTTGAGGGCGGTTTTTTTGTGCGCCTGGGGGCGGATGAGACCGGCGCGTGGACACCCGGGGTCTACCAGTGGGCAGCGTTTATCACGCGGGACCGTGACGGGGCGCGCAAGAGCGTGGGTGGCGGGCGGCTCAAGGTGCTGCCGGATCTGGCAAACGGGGCGCCGCAGGACCTGCGCAGTCATAACCGGCGCATGCTGGCACAGATCGAAGCGCTGCTGGAGGGGCGGGCCTTATCCGGCGTTGCGTCCTACGAGATTGCGGGGCGCAAGCTGACAAGGCTCTCCCCGAAAGAGCTTGCCGAGTGGCACACCCATTACCGCAAGCTGGTGAAGAGCGAAGAGCGCAGGCGCAAGGGGCGGGGCGCGCACCGCTTGGCGAAGGTGGAGTTTAGCTGATGGGGGTATTTTCCGAAATCTTTGGCAGGCGCAAACCGCCAGCGCAGGGGGGAAAACTGCCCGGCCGCGGGACACGCAAATACAAGGCAGCGCGCCCGGACCGGCTGGTGAAGTTCAAGCTGATGGGGCTGAACTCTTCCTTGATGCGCGATGCGCAGGAAGACTTGCTGGGGCTGGTCTCCCATAGCCGCGAGCAAAGCCAGAACAATGATTACCTGAAAGGCTTCTATTCGCATTTGCGCCGCAATGTGGTGGGCCGCGCTGGCCTGCAGATCAAGCCGGTGGCGCGCCTTGCCAATGGGGATCTGGACCGGGACAGCAACCGGCTGATCCGGGACGGTTTCCTGGCGTGGAGCCGCAAGGGGATCTGCACCACTTGCGGCAAGTTTACTTTTGCTGACAGCCAGCGCATTGCGCTGACCGCAGCAGCGCGCGATGGCAATTTTCTGGCGCGCAAGTATAGCGGGCCGGAGTACGGCCCGTTTGCCTTTCAGCTGCAGCACCTTGATATCACCATGCTGGATGTGGAGCTCAACAAGGAGCTGGATCGGGGGCACTACATCCTTGCGGGGGTGGAATGCAATGGGGTGGATCGGCCGGTTGCCTATCATATGTTCAAGCACAACCGCTCTTCCTATGGCGGGCGGGGTGAGCGTATCCGCATACCGGCAAACGAGATTGTGCATCTTTATCTGCCCTATGATCAGACCGCGCCGGTGATCGGGGTTCCGTGGGCGCATACGGCGCTGCGGCGCATGGCGCAAATGAACAGCTTTGAAGAGGCGGCGTTGGCCAATGCGGTTTTCGGAGCGCAGAAGATGGGGTTTTACACGCGCTCAGTGGATGCGGATCCGGAGGAGGAGCTGGGCACAGCGGAGCGCACACCAACCAATGGCGCGGCGGAAGACGTGTTAGAAGAAGAATACTACGAGGAGGAGGAGCGGCCACGGCTTGAGGAGATGGAAGCGGGGGTTTTGGAAGAGTTGCCGCAAGGCTATGACTTTAAAGCCTTTGATCCGGCGTATCCCAACGGGGAGATGGCCCCGTTTATCAAGATCATGCTGCGGGCTGTGTGCACGGGACTTGATGTGGCCTATTCGTCCCTGTCCAGCGATCTGGAAAACGCCAACTTCTCTTCGCTCAGGGCGGGGCTCGGGGAGGAGCGCGAACAATGGGGCGTGCTGCAGGGCTGGCTTGCCGATCATTATTGCGGTGCCATCTTTCCTGACTGGCTGCGCATGGCGATGCTGAGCCGACAGGTGCGCTTGCCCCTGACGCAGCGGGCCAGATTTGCCGCTGTGGAGTGGACGGGCCGGGGCTGGCAATCGGTCAATCCCAAGGACGATGCGGCCGCCAATAAATCCAATCTGGAGATGCGCATTAAAAGCCCGCAGGAGATTGCCAGCGAGCGCGGCCGCACCTTGGAAGACATCTATGACGATTTTGCCGAGGCGATGGCGCTTGCCAGCGCGCGCGGCATAGATCTTGAGCAGGTGCTGGCGGCCACCGGCAAAGCCGTGCTGCCAGCAGATAAAGAGCAGCCTGAAGAGGATTAATCACACCATGCCAACAGATGATTTGAAGCTGCCGGAGCGGTTGTTCCGGCAGGGGGCTTTTGTGCGCGCCGATGAGGGGGCGCAGGAAGATTTGCTGGAGCTGTCGTTTTCCTCTGATGCGCCCGTTCGCCAGTGGTGGGGCGTTGAAATTCTGGGCCACGAGAGCGACGAAATCGACCTTGCCTTTATGGGCAGCGGGCGGGCGCCCTTGCTGATTGATCACCGTGCCAGCGTCGATAGTCAGGTGGGCGTTATCGAGCGCGTGCAGATCAGCGCGGGCAAGGGCCGGGCGTGGGTGCGCTTTGGCAAATCGGCGCGGGCGCTGGAGATCCGGCAGCGGGTTCTGGATGGCGAATTGACCAATGTTTCGGTTGGCTACCGGATCCACAAGGCCCGGCTGGAAGAAGAGAACGATAGTGATCTGGATGTGTACCGCGTGACCCGCTGGACCCCGCACGAAATCTCGATTGTCCCGGTTCCCGCAGATCCCTCTGTCGGGGTTGGCCGGGCGCAATCGGAAGGGAATGTTGTTTCCATTGCACTTGAGAGAAAGGCTGATGCAATGCCCAAACCTATTGAAGCTGAAACCCCTCACAGCGGCCCCACTGAAGAAGAGCTGGCCAAGATCCGCGGGGCAGCTGCGGAAAAAGAGGCGGTGCGTATTCGCGAGATCGAAGCCACGGCGGCTGAGTGGAATTGCCGTGATCTGGTGAAAGACGCGGTGCGCTCGGGCATGGGCGCGGACGAATTTTCGACAAAAGTGCTGTTGCAGATGGGCGAGCGCGGGCAGGAGAAAATCTCTGCTGCCGCCGATATCGGCATGAGCCGCAAGGAGCGCAAGCAGTTCTCGTTCGTGCGGGCCTTGAACGCGCTTGCCTATCCCTCCAATGCCAATTTCCGCGAGGCGGCCAAGTTCGAGTTTGAATGTTCCGATGAAGCGGCGAAGAAACGGGGCAAGGAAGCCACCGGCATTCTTGTGCCTGCCGATGTGATGCGCGCAGATGTGACCGGGCAAACCCGCAATCTGGCCACAACATCGGTTGCCGCTGGCGGGGCGCTGGTCTCGGAAAACCTGCTGGCCAGCAGCTTTGTGGAGCTGATGCGCAAGCGTGCGGTGGTGATGGGCATGGGTGCGCGCATGCTGCATGATCTGGAGGGCAACTTTAAAATCCCGCGCATGGTTGGCGGGGCGACCGCCTACTGGGTGGGGGAAAGCGAAGATGTGACCAAGAGCGCCGCCGCTTTTGACCAGATCGACCTGACCCCGCACACATTGGGCGCGTTTACGGATTATTCGCGCCGTCTGCTTATCCAGTCCTCGCTGGATGTGGAGGCGATGGTGCGCGATGATCTGGCCAAGGTGATCGGCCTTGAGGTGAGCCGGGCGGCGCTGCACAGCAATGGCAGCGACGATACCCCCAAAGGGATCGCCGCAACAACGGGCATTAACGCCACCGGCTTTGCCGCAAATGACCCCACCTTTGCCGAGGTGGTGGCGATGGAGACGGCGGTTTCAACCGATGATGCCGATATCGGGGCGCTTGGCTATATCGTCAATGCCAAGATGCGCGGTTCCATGAAAACCACGGTGAAGGCGGCGGGCACGGCGCAGTTTATCTGGGAACAAGGCAACACGGTGAACGGCTACAACACCGGGGTTTCCAATCAGGTGCTGGATCAAAACGCCTTCTTTGGCAACTGGGCAGATCTGCTGATCGCGCTTTGGACCGGGGTGGATCTCACCGTTGATCCGTTTACCAAGTCCACCAGCGGCACGGTGCGTGTGGTTGCCATGCAGGATGTGGATTTTGCCGTGCGCCATCCGCAGAGCTTTTGCCACGCCTTTACGGCCTGATCGCTTGTGAGGGCATGCAGGCAGCCGGATCCTCCGGCTGTTTCTGGGTCAATTTTTTATCGTTCCACCGGTTTTAAAGAGGGCAGGTTATGGCTGCAAAGATGAAGATCGAGATTTTGAAGCGCACGGTTTGCGAGGGCGAACCGGTTGCACCAGGGGATGTGGTGAGCGCGAGCGAGAAGGATGCAAAATTCCTGATTAATATGAAAAAGGCGGAGAAGACCACCAAGCGGGTTGGCAAAGCCAAAGCTGGCGACAAGCCAAAGGAAGAGGGCGCTGCAGCGGCAGACTAACGCACACGCGCACAGGCACCTAGGCGCACAAGACAGGGGAAACGGGCACACAGGACAGGGAAGACGGGAGGTGCTTTGACAAGGCCTCCCGTTTTTCTTGGGGCTGTATCGTGATGGGCTCTGAGGACGAGGGCATTCCAGTGAAGAAAGAACGACTTGGCACCACCTGCTTAAAACCGTCAAAGCCGCTGACAGCGAAAGAGCTTATGCGGGCGGTGGGCAAGGCCGGTGTAAACCGGGCAGTTGGCATCAAGGGCGGGCAGCAAATGGTGAAGCGGCAATGATTGATTTTGAGGGTGATCTGAACGAGATGCTGCGAACGGATGCGTTTGCAACAACGGCGACCTATGCTCTTCGCAGCGGGGCAACCGGCAAGCTGACCGGGATCCTGACCAACGAGGGGGAGGAAAGCTCTTTTGGCGAGGTTGGCCTGCTCACAGCCAAACCGGTGTTTGCGGTGAAAACCAGCGCTATCCCCGAGGAGTTTGACGAGGGGGCCGAGCTGCTGATTGACGGGCAGCGCTTTACAGCGGCCAGCGGCCCCATGAGTGACGGGGCGGGTCTTAGCCAGATCCTGCTGGAGCGCGAATAGGGGCGGGCATGGCACATATCAGAACGCAGGTGCGCGACCGGGTTGCAGCAGCTTTAACGGGGTTGCCGCTGAGCGGATCACGCTGTTTTGTCACGCGCACCTTTCCGCTGGAGCACAAGCGTCTGCCAGCGTTGCTGGTCTATGTGCTGGATGAACAAAGCCAGCCTGCGGAAATGGGAACGCCGCGCGATATAGAACGGCAGATGAGCGTGACCATTGAAGCGATTGCTGATGGCAGGGGCTTTGACGAGGAGCTGGACCAGATCGCGGTGGAGGTTGAAACCGCGCTGGCGCGCAGCAGCTTGCTTGGCGGGCTGGTCAAGGAGCTTTATCTGCAATCCAGCAGTTTGGACATAGCCACGGGCCGGGAGCGCGGCGAGCGGCGGCACGGGGTGTTAACTTTGCGCTATCTGGCTTTTGCCATTGCCCGCGAGGATGACCCGCAAAGCGCGCTGTAAACATAGATTTTTACCAAATCAGGAGAACAGAGCATGCCTTTAATTCACGGCAATAAGGGCAGTGTGACTGCTGGCGGCAAGGATGTTGCCAAGGTGCAGAGCTTCAACCTCAACGTGGAAGCGCCCGTATCCGATGCCACCGCCATGGGGGAGGCGTGGGAAACGCATCTGGCGGGCGCTCCCAAGCGCTGGTCGGGCTCGATCAGCGCCAAGCGGGTGGCAGGGGATGAGGGACAGGCAGAGCTTGGCGCCGGGGCTTCTGTGGTGCTGCACCTTTATTATAGCGGCAATGTGGCTGGCGAGATTTACGGCTCCGGCACGGCAACGGTGACCAGCGTGCAGCATGCGCAAGGGCGCTCGGAAACCATTGATATGACCTTCGAGTTTACCGGCAATGGCCCGCTGAGCGAAGAGGCGGTGGCGTAAGCGGCGGTTTTTTTTGGGCAACGGGTGCGGCAGTCTGTTGGTGCAGGCTGCCTTTTTGTTAGGTGTTAAGACAAGGATCTTAAGAGGATGCGGGCAATCGAGCGGGTGAAGAGCCATTACAAGCGGGCAAAAAGCCAGTGTGTCGAGGTGAGCGAATGGGGCGATAGCGGCGCGCCATTCAAGATCTATTTTGATCCGATGACGCCCAGACAACGCAAGCGGATCTCCGATGAATTCGAGAGCATGGATGCGGAGGCCTTTGTTGAAGTTTTGATGATGAAGGGGCAGGACGCGGCCGGTGCAAAGCTCTTCAATGCCGATGACCGGCACAAGCTTTTGACAGAAGCGGACGGGGCGATCATTGGCCGGATTGCACTGGTTATGCTTGGCCCTTGCGATGCGGGGGAGCTGGAAAAAAACTCCTGAGCGATCCGTGGCGAATGTTTTTGTTCAAGCTTGCGGATCGCTTGCACATGCGGGTTGCGGATCTTGAGGATTGGCCGGAGCCCGAGCTGTTGGAATGGTCAATATTCCTGAGAATTGCCGGGGAGCCGAACTCATGAGCGTGCCGGATCTGGTTTATAACGTGCGGGCCAACGACAAGTCGCGGGCGGCGTTCGAGCGCAATCGGCGGGAGTTACAAAAGACGCGGCGGGAAACAAAGCTGCTTAACATGGATATGGGAACACTTGGCAAATCCATGGGGGCAATGCGGGTGCTTCCGGCAGCTGCGGCGGCGGCGACCCTTGCCAAGTTGACCACCGCCATAAAAACCGCTGTTTCTGAAGCCTCCCGACTTGCCAAGGTTGCCGATAAGGTGGGCGTAACCACGGACGAATTGCAGCGGCTGCGCTACGGGTTTGAGCTCGCCGGAGTGGCCGCCGGCACCACGGATACGGCGTTGCAGCGGTTCTCGCGGCGGGTGGCGGAGGCGGCCAACGGCTCGGGCGTTCTGCACGATATTCTGAAGGCAAATGGTATCCAGCTGCGCGATAGCAGCGGCCGGATGAAAACCCAAAGCCGGATATTGGGGGAATATGCGCAGCTGATTAAAAACGCCAGCTCGGAGCAAGAGCGGTTGTTGCTGAGCTTTAAGGCCTTTGACCGCGAGGGGGCCGGGCTGGTGCTGGCGCTTAAGAACGGCTCCAAGGGCCTTGATGAGTTGATGGGCAAGGCGGCTGAGGCAGGCGGGGTTCTGGATGAAAAACTGTTGCGCAAGGCTGAAAAGATTGATGATGAATTTGCCCGAATGTGGCGCACCTTCGAGCTTGGGGCCAAGCGGGCGACATTGGCCGCTGCAAGCGTCATGGATGCGGTGTTTAACGCGCCGGTTACCGAGCCAACCCTGAAGGATTTACAGGCAGAGTTTGCGCGCAAACTGCCGGGGCTTGCCAGTGAATTGTCGCTTGCCCGCTCCTTGGGGGATGAGGCCCGTATTGCGCAGATCGAGAGGCAGATCGAGGCGGTAAATGCCCGCCTTGCCGGTATCCAGCGCGAGCGCCAGGCGCGCCAATTGGGTTTTGCAGGCGGACCGGCCACGCGCGGTGGCCGCCGTGGGCGAAAAACCGACAAGCCGACAATCATTCCCGATCGGACAACGGCTCGCAGCGCCGCTGTGGCTGGCCCCTCCCTAAAGACGCAGGAGGCTTATGGACGGGTGCTGGCGCAGCTGCAATTCGAACGTGATCTGCTTGGCATGAACGCGCAGGAGCAGCGACGGGCCAATGCGCTGCGCCTTGCCGGGGTGGAGGCGACCAGCAAGCAGGGGCAGGCACTTATCAAGCTGAGCGACGAGATCGATGCGCAGACCAAAGCGCAGCAACAGCACAATGAAGCTGTGAGTTTGCTTGGCGGGATGGCGCAGGATTCCCTGTCGCAGTTTATCGCGGCTCTGGGAATGGCTGATACGGCGGCAGGAAGACTGGTGGCAACGCTGGCAGAGGCGGCGTTGCAGGCGGCCTTTATGGGGCAGGGCCCGCTTGCCTCCCTGTTTGGCACCTCTGCGCAAACAAATCTGTCGGCAGGACTTTTGAACACGTTCAAGGGGTTTTTTGCTGGCGGCGGCGTGCTGGGGGCAGGCCAGTGGGGCATTGCCGGGGAGAACGGCCCCGAACCGGTGGTGGGACCGGCGCGGATTATCGCCAACAAGGAGGCCTTTGGCGGCGCGGAGCGGGCCATTGTGGTCAATCAGTACATTCAAACGGCTGATGTGGAGAGCTTCCGCCAGTCGCAAGGGCAGGTGCAGGGAATGTTGGTTGATGCCTTGAGCCGCGGGCAGCGCAACCGGTAAAGTGAGGCAGCTATGCTGGAAGAGTTCCACGATATCCGGTTTCCGCCGGATATCTCGTTAGGCGCACGGGGCGGGCCGCAGCGTAAAACGCAAATTGTGGTGCGGGCCAACGGGCAGGAAACCCGCAACCAGCAATGGGCCGATAGCCGGCGGCGCTACAACGCGGCCAAGGGGCTGCGCTCCATCAATGATCTTTACAAGGTGATCGACTTTTTTGAAGAGCGGCGCGGGCGCCTGCATGCATTTCGTTGGAAGGACTGGGCGGATTACAAAAGTTGCCCGCCCGGCAGTCATATCGGTGCGCAAGACCAGGTGCTGGGCATTGGTGATGGCGTGCAAAAGGCATTCCAGCTGGTGAAGAGCTATGGCGCTGCCTTCCAGCCCTATACGCGCAAGATCCTGTTGCCTGCGGACACTGCGCCGGTGGTGGTCGCCGTGGGCGGTGTCCCGGGGGCAGAGTTTGTGCTGGATCGCAACACCGGGCTGATCACTTTTGCCGCCGCCCCGCCTTTAGGAGCGCAAGTGACAGCGGGGTTTGAGTTTGATGTTCCTGCCCGCTTTGACACGGACACGCTGGAAGTAACGCTCAGTGCCCATGTGCAGGGCAGTGTGAATAATATCCCGATTGTCGAGGTGTTGATATGAAACAGCTTAATCCGGAATTTGCCGCGCACCTCTTGGGCAATTGTACCAGTTTGTGCTGGTGCTGGCAGATCATGCGGCGCGACGGGGTACGCCTTGGCTTTACCGACCATGACAGGGCGCTGCGCTTTGCGGGGATCACATTCGAGGCGGCGGCCGGATTTACCGGCAGCGATGTGGAGGCAAGCCTCGGCCTTGCGGTGAACAATATGGAGGTGGAAGGCGCGTTTTCTTCTGACAGGATCAGCGAAAGCGACATTGCCGCCGGTCTTTATGATGATGCGCAGATCGTGCTTTACCGGGTGAACTGGCAGGATCCGTCGCAGCGGGAAATCATGCAGCGCGGCAATCTGGGGGAGGTGAGCCGCGGCGAGCTGGCCTTTAGTGCCGAATTGCGCAGTCTGGCGCACCGGCTGAACCAGAACACCGGCCGCACCTATCAATATGGCTGTGATGCGCAGCTGGGGGATAGCCGCTGCGGTGTGGACTTGCAGGCCCCGCAGAACAAGGGCGCGGGCCATGTCATCGCGGTGCGGGAGCGGGTGTTTACCTGTGCGGGGCTTGGCGGCTTTGCCGCTGACCGGTTCTCATGGGGGCAGCTGCACTGGATGAGCGGCGCCAACAAAGGCGGGCGGGTCAAAGTCAAACTGCACAAGCTGGCAGTTGGCGGCGCGGAACAGAGCGGGACTGCGGAGCTGACCCTCTGGCAAGCGCCGGTGCAGCCTATCGCGGCGGGCGACACGTTTACCGTGTTTGCCGGATGCGCCCATACCTTTGCCGCGTGTAAAGACAAGTTTGCCAATGCGGTGAACTATCGCGGCTTTCCGCATATGCCGGGGCCTGACTTTGTTTTGTCCTATGCAAATCAGGACGAGCAGAAGAATGACGGGTCGGCCTATGTCAAATGAGGTTACCCTGCTGGCGCGGGAATGGCTGGGCACGCCCTATCATCATCAGGCCAGCGTCAAAGGGGTGGGCTGCGATTGCCTTGGACTTATACGCGGGATCTGGCGCGAGCTTTATGGCAGCGAGCCGCAAGAACTGCCGGCTTACACCCCTGACTGGGGGGAGGTGGCAACCTGCGAAACGCTGTTGGATGCCGCTCATACCTACTTCCGGCAGGCAGAGCTGGAGCCGCCCGCCCCCGGGGCCGTGGTGGTGTTCCGCATGCGCGCCGGTGCCATGGCAAAACATGCGGGGCTGATAAGCGGCCCTGACAAGATGATCCATGCGCAAGAGGGCGCGGGGGTTGTCGAGGTTCCCTATTCAGGGTGGTGGCAGCGCCGCGCGGTGGCTGCTTTTTGTTTTCCAGACAGGTGAAAAAATGGCAACGCTTGTTTTAACGGCGGCGGCCTCGGCGGTTGCCGGGGCCACAGGTGCGGGCGCCGTCGCTACATTTGCGCTCACCGCAGCGGCAACGGTTGCCGGGACGTATCTTGATAATATGCTGGTGTCCGCCTTCACTCCGGGCAGTAAAAGCCATGTGGAGGGGCAGCGGCTGGAGAACCTGCAGGTGATGGGATCCAGCGAAGGGGCGGTGGTTCCTTTTGTGGTTGGCCGGGCGCGGGTGGCGGGCCAAGTGATCTGGGCGACCAATCTGCACGAGGTTGTGAGCACCAAAACGCAAAAGCATGGCGGCAAATCAGGCGGTGGCCGCTCTTCTACGGTGACACAAACAACCTACAGCTACTTTGCCAATTTTGCCGTTGGTCTTTGTGAAGGGCCGATCTCGGAAATCTTGCGCGTGTGGGCAGATGGCAAGGAAGTTGACACCAGCAAGATCACCATGCGCGTTTACAAAGGCGACGAGGCGCAGGAAGCGGATCCGCTGATTGCGGCCAAGCAGGGCAGCGCGGATGCGCCCGCCTATCGCGGCCTTGCCTATGTGGTGTTTGAAGAGCTGCCGCTGGCCGCTTATGGCAACCGCCTGCCACAAATGAGTTTTGAAGTGGTGCGTGCTGTTGGCTATGAGGAAGAACGCTTGCCAGCGGTGGCGCTTATTCCCGGTGCTACCGAGTTTGGCTATTCCAAAACACCGGTGAAAGATAGCAGGGGCGGGCCAACCACCGCCTATAACAACCGGCACACGCTGTGCGCTAAAACCGATTGGGAGCACTCCCTAGACCTGTTGCAAAGCACCTGCCCCGCCTGCAAGCGGGTGTCGCTGGTGGTGGCGTGGTTTGGCGATGACTTGCGGGCAGGGGAATGCACAATCGCGCCGCGCGTAGAAGCGCGCAAACGCACCACGCCGATTGAATGGCAGGTGGCGGGGCTGTCACGCGGGGCCGCAAGATTGGTGAGCTATGTGGAGGGCAAACCCGCTTACGGGGGCAGTCCTTCGGACAGTGTTGTGATCGAGGCAATTCAGGATCTGAAGGCGCGCGGGCTGGAGGTGATGCTGTGCCCCTTCGTGATGATGGATATTGCAAGGGATAACGGCCTGCCGGATCCGTACGGGGCGGCAGAGCAAAACGCCTATCCGTGGCGCGGGCGCATCACCTGCCATCCGGCAGCGGGGCAACCGGACAGTGTGGACAAAAGCGCCGCTGCCGCTGTGCAGGTAGCCCGCTTTATGGGCAGCGCCAAAGCGGCGGATTTTACCGGTTCCGACGGCTTTGACAGCTTTGACAGCAGCGCTGACGGCTTTGAAGGTGAGGCTGAGGGCTCCAATGCCAGCTCCGGAGAATGGCGCTATGCCCGGTTTGTGTTGCATATGGCCAATCTTGCCCGCCGGGCTGGCGGGGTGGAGGCGTTTGTCATCGGCTCGGAGATGGTGGGGCTCACCCGCGTGCGCGGCGCGGGGGGGGATTATCCCTTTGTGGAGGGATTGAAATCATTGGCCAGCGAGGCGCGGGCGCTGCTCGGCCCTGCCTGCAAAATCGGCTACGGGGCCGACTGGAGCGAATACCACTCGCACCAGACCATCGAGGGCGATCTGGTGTTCCATCTGGATCCGCTGTGGGCGCATGAGGATATCGATTTTATCGGCATCGACAATTATCTGCCGCTGACCGACTGGCGCGACCAGGAAGCCCATGCGGATCACGGGCAGGGTACGCAATCCATCCATGATCTGAATTATCTGAAGGCCGGTATCGAGGGCGGCGAATATTACGACTGGTATTATGCCAGTGAAGAGGACCGGCTAAACCAGACCCGCACCCCCATTGCCGATCTTGCGCACGGGGAACACTGGATCTACCGGCAGAAGGATCTGCGCGGCTGGTGGCAAAACCCGCATCACAACCACCGCAAGGGGGTGCGCCAGAGCACACCCACGGATTGGGTACCAATGTCCAAGCCGATCTGGTTTACCGAGTTCGGCTGTCCGGCCATCGACAAGGGGGCCAATCAGCCCAATGTGTTTTATGATCCCAAGTCTGCCGAAAGCGAGGTGCCCTACTTCTCGTCCGGCGCGCGCGATGATCTGATCCAGCGCCGTTATCTGCGGGCCATGCTGGACTATTGGCAGCCGCAGGCGGGCCACAATCCCGTAAGCCCGGTCTATAACGGGCCGATGGTGGACGCTGCCCATATGTACGCCTGGGCGTGGGATGTGCGCCCGTTTCCCTCGTTTCCTGTGGAGAGCGACACGTGGGCCGACTGGGGCAACTTCACCACCGGCCACTGGCTGTCAGGGCGCGTGGGCGGTGTTTGTGTTGACGGGTTTGCCCGGCTGCTGATGGAGCGGGCGGGCCTGCGCGAGGGCATAGACTTTATCACCGGCGGGGCCGACGGGGTTGCCGACGGGTTCCTGATCTCGTCCATTGCCAGTGCGCGCAGCGTTCTGGAAACGCTTGGCGCGGCGTTCTTCTTTGATGCGGTGGAGACAGGTGGCCGGGTGGCGTTTTGCCCGCGCCGCTCCCGCTATCCGCTTGCCGAGATTGCAGCAGAGCAACTGGTTGACCAGGGCAAGGGCAAAGAGCGTGTTGCCATCACACGGGCGCAGGAAACCGAATTGCCCGCCGTGGTGCGGGTGACGGCCTATGACAGCGCCAAGGATTTTAATTTGGTCACGGCGGAAGCGCTGGAAGGGGCGGTGTCCACACAGCGGGTTGTGACCACGGATCTGCCGGTGGTGACCAGTTTTGACCGTTTGCAGAGCATGGCAGAAAGCCTGTTGCAGGAGGCATGGGCCTCGCGCGAGCGGCTCAGCTTTGTGTTGCCGCCCACGGATCTGCAGATTGAGCCGGGCGATTATCTCAAGCTGTCCCTCAGCGGGCGCACGTTTGCGGTGCGGGTGCTTTCTGTGAAGGATGGCGAGGCGCGCATGATTGAAGCGGTGAGCTATGACGGGCCGGTTTACGAGGCCACCAAAGGGGCGGCCCGCGCCTTTGTCTCGCAAGGCCAGGCGCTGCAGGCGGCGCCGGTGGCGGTGTTTATCGACGGGCCGCTTTTGCGCGATCAGGACACCGCGTGGCAAGGCTATCTGAGCGGCTATCAGTTGCCGTTTGCTCCCGGAATGGCGTTCCTCTCCAGTCCGGTGACCAGCGGCTATGAGCTGCGGGCGGCACTTGACCGGCAAGGTATCTTGGGGGAGCTGCGCGCGCCCTTGCCAGCCGGGCCGCTGTATCGCTGGGACAGTTGTAACAGGGTCGAGCTGAAGCTTTACAGCGGGGCGCTGGCCTCCTTGCCGGAAGATCTGGTGTTTGCCGGTGGCAATGCCTTGCTGATTGAAGGGGCAGGGGGTGAATGGGAGCTGCTGCAATTTGCCACTGCCGAGCTTACCGGCCCGCGCACCTACACTTTAAGCAAGCTGCTGCGCGGGCAACGGGGCAGTGAACCGGGCATGGGCGCACCGGCTGGAGCCCGTGTCGTGGTGCTGGAGGGCGGCATAACACAAAACGGGCTGTCGCGCGCGGAGCTGGGCCTGCCGCTTAACTGGCGCGCCGGAAAGGCCGGGGCTGCTGCGGGATCGGATGACTACACCGGTTACAGGAAAACCTTTAGCGGCAAAGGCGAGCGGCCGCTGGCACCGGTGCACTTATCCGCTCAGCGGCTGGCCGGGGGTACACTTGTGCTGCGCTGGATAAGGCGCACGCGCACAGGCGGGGACAGCTGGGAGGTGGCGGAGGTCCCGCTTGGGGAAGCCTCTGAGGCCTACAGCATCGAGATCCATCAAGGGGGCGTTTTAAAGCGCTCCTTTTCTGTTTCTGGTGAGGCGGCTGCCAAAGGGTCTGTTGCCTACACGCTGGCGCAGCAAACAGAGGACTTTGGCGGGCCTGCGCCTGCCTTTGCCTTCAAGGTGGCGCAGCTCTCGCAAAGCTATGGCACCGGTGTGAGGGCAACGGGCGCCTACGTGCCCTGAGACTTTAACGAGGTGAGAGATGGACAAGACGCAAAAACTGGCCCTGCCGATGATCGCAGCGGCGCAGGCGCAAAAGCATGTGACCCATAACGAGGCGCTGTTCCTGCTGGACCAGCTGGTGCAGCTGGCCGCGCTGTCGGCCAGTGAGAGCGCGCCCCCCGCAGATGTGGCGGCAGGCAGCCGCTATCTGGTGCCAGAGGGGGGCAGCGGGGCGTTTGCGGGCGCGGCGGGCAAGATCGCCGTTTATGACAGTGTGGAAGGCGGGGACGGCGTTGAAGTCGGGGACGGCGTCTGGCTGTTCCTCAGTCCGCAAAGTGGCTGGCGCTGCTGGGTGGAGGACGAGGCCAAGCTGCTGGTCTATCATCAAGGCGCGTGGCAGGAGGCCACAAGTGGCGGTGATGGCGGCAATGGCTCCTTGCCGGACTTCTCCAAACAGAACAGCACGGTGGTGAGCGGCACGGCGCACGGGGCGGCCTCTTCCATGGTCACGGTGGAGGAAGAGCTAACACTTGCCGGGGCGAGTGTGGCTAGCAGCGCGGTGATCCCGGCGCGGGCGATTGTGTTTTGTGTGAGCGTGCGCACCACCCGGCAGATCGAGGGGGCCAGCGCCTTTGATTGTGGCATCGCCGGTGAACCTGCGAAGTTCGGCGGCTCGCTCTCCAAATGGCTGGACAGCACCAATGCAGGGGTGATCGGCCCGACAGCGTTTTACAGCGACACGCCGGTGGTGCTTACCGCCAAGGGCGGGGCGTTTACGAGCGGCAAGGTGCGCCTCGCGCTGCATTACTTCCTGCCCACCGCACCGCAAAGCTAGGCACCTCCCGCCTTTACCCAAAGACCAATAGAGGCACTCTCCCGACACATGGCCAAGGAGCCTTAAGCCCATGCAAGCAAGTTTCCAACTGGTGATCGCCAAATTGTTGCAGCACGAGGGCGGCTATGCCAACCGGCCGCGCTATGCGGATCCGGGCGGGGCGACCAAATACGGCATCACCCGCGCCACGCTATCGGGCTGGCTGGGGCGCACGGCCAGCATTGCCGATGTGAAGGCGCTCAAGCTGGAAACGGCGGTTGCCATTTACAAGGCGCAATATTGGCAGGCGGTGCGGGCGGACCAGCTGCCCGCCGGTGTGGATTACGCGGTGTTCGACTTTGCGGTGAACTCCGGCCCGGCGCGGGCGGCCAAGTGCTTGCAACAGCTGCTGGGGGTGAGTGTGGACGGGGTGATCGGGGCGCAAACGCTGGCCGCCGCCGCTGCCCGTCCGCCTGCCGTGCTTATCCGCGAGTATTGTGCGGCGCGTCTTGCCTTTATGCGCCGCCTGAAAAACTGGCGCTACAACAAAAACGGCTGGAGCAACCGCGTGGCCGAGGTGGAGCGGGCCGCGCTGGACCTGGCCCGCAGAAGCCGCAGCGAGTTGCAGGTGATGGCGCAGCGCCAACCGGATGCGCCCAAACTTGCATCCATTGCGGCCAAACCGGCGTCGCAGATGGCCAAGGCGCGGGGTGAGGACACCAGCGCCGTTGAGGCATGGAAAACTCCGGAGGGGCTGGCAACGGTAACAGGAGCGCTTTCCGGCCTTTCCGGCATGGCCGCAGGGGGCGGACCGCTGCAATGGGCCTTTGCCGCCGTGTTGGTGATTGCGGCGCTGGTGATCGGCGCACGCATTCTCAAAAAGACACGGGAGGCCTGAATATGGGCCTGAATATGGGCTGGTTCTCGCTGATACTTGGCAGCAAGGCAGGGCGTGTGCTGCTGGCTCTGCTTGCCTTTATTGCCGCACTGGCGG
>NZ_LLWC01000015.1 GCF_001561995.1 Polycladidibacter hongkongensis | reverse complement strand
GGGACAGGTCGTAAGAACGGCTAGCCTCGGCCACCGTCGTCTTGCCCTGCAGGATCTCAATAACAAGCGCCGATTTGCGCTTCGCTGTCCAACGCTTGAAACCGTCTTCCAATGTCTCACTCATCGCTACCATTTTCCTCACTGTAGCATGAGCAGGAACTCACTGGGTCACTACAACTTTACGCTCTTGACCTTTGTAGACCTCGGTTTGAAGGTCTGCGATTATCGCCGCTTTGTCAAAGAGGCGGCCGGAGGCACCAATTTCGAAAAAGCAATCGGAAAGCAAGACATCAAGACGCTCTTTATCCTTACGCACTGACAAAGATAACAGCTCTTCCTCAAGTGCGACAAGTTCCCTCAGCACCGAGGGGTCATTTAGCTTTTGCAGATTGGCTGGCACGTGCGCGCCAGCATCTTCAGTTGTGGCGCCATCTTTCAAATCGGCCTCCAAGAAAAAAACCATAAGAAGGGCGATGACGATAGTAATAATGTGTATCGCGTCTGGAAAGATATTTGGCGCGACAGTTACCTGAGACCTTTCAAAGAAAGAACTCAAGTAAACCGCAAGAGAATTTGCAAACACAACGCATATTGTTCCGACTATGGTGAAGAGAAAAAACTCTGGGAGTTTGATTAGTGATTTGCGTTCCCTATAAATTGTCATGGAAATGAAAAAAGAAAATCCCCCAACTAATCCCCATGTAGAATTCGAGAAACCAAAGGTCAGCGTTATAGTTTCTAGCCACAAAAGCCCCCAGATCAGCACTGAAACCTGTATGTAGATAAAATATATCCCGCAAAAATACTGGAAAAAGAATTTTAGATTCGATCGATCAATATGCACTGGCTAGCTCATAATCTGAAAAGCCCTAGCCTAACCCCCATAGGTGTATTGGTAAATAACCCCCGCCCTATCACTTATGCCTAGCAAGCTTTAGGCGGGCTTCACGTTCCATATCGATTTTAAGCTGTAGATCGGCGATTTGGCGCATGATGCCTTTGCGCTCCGCCTTATCTGTCACTTGGGCCAGCTGCTCGTTGAGTTGGTCGACTTGCTTTTTTAGCTCGATTTCTTGCGGCACCGCCCCATTCTCAGCCATCATGCGGTAGAGGAACTCTTCCATCGGGTCCACGTGCGGATTGCGCTTTGGCAGGGGTTTGCCTGCGCCCTCAAGATCTTCAAAGAGCCCTTCGCTTTGCGCTTTGGCAATTTGCTGCTCTATGAGCAGATCTAGTCCATTCATTCAAGTGATCCAGTTCTGTTGTTTGATAGCGGTGTGATGCACTACATCATATGGGATTTTGGGCTAAGGCTAACAAGCGCGTAGTTCCCCCAAGCCGAACCAAGAGGAACCTGCAAGCTATGAGGGAGCGCCCCTAAAAAAAAAACCGGGCACATGGCCCGGTCTTCGTTTTTTGCTTAGCCGCCGAAGTCATCAAGCATGATGTCTTCACGCTCCACGCCCAGATCAAGCAGCATGTTGATCACAGAGGAGTTCATGATTGGCGGGCCACACATGTAGTATTCGCAGTCTTCCGGCGCGGCGTGATCCTTCAGGTACTCATTGTAAAGTACGTTATGGATAAAGCCGGTGTAGCCGTCCCAGTCATCATCTGGTTGCGGATCGGAAAGTGCCACGTGCCATGTAAAGTTCGGGAACTCTTTGGCCAGCTGATCGAAATCTTCAACGAAGAACATTTCTTTCTTGGAGCGGGCACCGTACCAGAAGGTAATCTTGCGGTCACGGTTTTCCAAACGCTTGAGCTGGTCGAAGATGTGCGAGCGCATAGGCGCCATACCGGCACCACCACCGATGAAAACCATTTCCTTATCAGTTTCGCGGGCGAAGAACTCACCGAACGGGCCAGAGATCGTCACCTTGTCACCCGGCTTCAGGTTAAAGATGTAGGAGGACATTTTACCAGCCGGAATGCCAACCGAGCCCGGCGGCGGGGAGGCCACGCGCACGTTCAGCATGATCATACCCTTTTCATCAGGGTAGTTGGCCATGGAGTATGCACGCTCGATCGGCTCGTCAACAACAGAGTCGTATTGCCAAAGATTGAACTTGTCCCAATCTTCGCGGTACTGCTCTTCGATATCGAAGTCGGTGTATTTCAGCTTGTGGGCTGGCGCTTCGATCTGGATATAACCACCAGCGCGGAAGTTTACATCTTCGCCCTCTGGCAGATCCAGCACTAGTGCCTTAATGAAGGTCGCCACGTTTTCGTTGGAGCGAACAGTACACTCCCACTTTTTCACGCCGAACACTTCTTCCGGTACTTCGATTTTCATGTCTTGCTTCACAGCAACCTGACAGGAAAGACGATCGCCGCATTTAGCTTCGCGCTTGGTGATATGGCTTTCTTCTGTCGCCAGAATAGAGCCGCCACCTTCGTGCACTTTCACCCGGCACTGAGCACAGGTGCCGCCACCGCCACACGCGGAGGGCACAAAGATTTTCTGATCTGCCAGTACAGAGAGCAGCTTGCCACCTGCCGGGACTGAGAGGGTCTTCTCACCATTAATCTCGATGTTTACGTTGCCAGAGGAAACCAGCTTTTTTCGTGCCATCAGGATGATGCTGACAAGTGCTAGAACGATCAGGATAAAGAGGGTAATACCCGCTGAAAACTCAATCATGTTTCAGCTCCCCTTACAGTTTGACGCCAGAGAAGGCCATAAAGCCCATGGCCATCAAACCTGCAGTAATGAAGGTGATGCCAAGGCCTTGCAGACCGTCTGGAACGTCGGAGTATTTCAGTTTTTCGCGCACGCCAGCCATAGCGGTAATCGCCAATGCCCAACCAAGACCTGAGGATACGCCGTAAACGGACGCCTCTGCGAAATTGTAGTCGCGCTCCATCATGAACAAAGAGCCACCCATAATGGCGCAGTTCACGGTGATCAGCGGCAAGAAGATACCAAGCGCGTTGTAGAGCGAGGGGACATACTTATCGAGCACCATTTCCAGAATCTGGACGATAGCAGCGATAACGCCGATAAAGCTGATGAGGGCCAGAAAGCGCAGATCGACTTCCGGCAATCCTGCCCATGCGAGCGCCCCCTCATTCAGCAGGGTGTTGTAAAGCAGGTTGTTTACCGGGATCGTAATGGCCTGAACCACAACAACAGAGATACCCAGACCAAGAGCTGTCTCAACCTTCTTGGAAACGGCAAGGAAGGTACACATGCCGAGGAAGAAGGAGAGCGCAAGGTTTTCAATAAAGATCGCCTTGACGAAGAGAGATACGAGACCTTCCATGGCTTAGTGCGACCCCTCGGATTCCATGATTTTAAAATCGCGCTTTTCGACCTGCGCAGGCTTCCATGTTCGGAACGCCCAGATCAACAGACCGATGACGAAGAAGGATGATGGTGGCAGCAGCAGCATACCGTTTGGCACATACCAGCCACCGTTATTCACGGTTTCCAGAATCTGGACGCCAAACAGAGAGCCAGAGCCGAACAGCTCGCGGATGGTGCCAACCAGCATGAGAATGAGGCCATAGCCAAGACCGTTGCCGATACCGTCGAGGAAAGACGGGATTGGCGGGTTCTTCATAGCGTAGGCTTCTGCGCGGCCCATCACGATACAGTTGGTAATGATCAGACCAACGAAAACCGCAAGAGTCTTCGAGATTTCGAAGAAGTACGCCTTGAGCACCTGATCAACAAGGATCACGAGAGACGCGATGATCACCATCTGGATGATAATGCGAACAGAAGACGGGATCTGGTTGCGGATCAACGAGATGAAGAAGTTTGAGAACGCTGTCACCAAGGTTACCGCGATGGCCATAACCAGCGCCACCTTGAGCGAGGATGTTACCGCCAGCGCCGAGCAAATGCCGAGCACCTGAAGGGTAATCGGGTTGTTATCGACAAGCGGATCAATCAGCATAGATTTGTCTTTAAGTGCCATCTTATGCCTCTCCCTTCTTCAAGTTTTCGAGGAAGAGCTGAAAGCCCTGCTCGCCCATCCAGAATTTGACAAGGTTGTCGACACCGCGGGAGGTCAAGGTTGCTCCTGCCAATGCATCGATGTGGTGCTTGTCGGCATCCGGGCCCATGGTTTTGGAAACGGTGATGCGCACATCGCCATCGCTGCCATAAACCTTTTTGCCCGGCCATTGCGCAATCCACTTTGGATTTTCAACCTCGGCACCAAGGCCCGGGGTTTCACCATGCTGGTAGAAGCGTAGGCCATAGACGTCGTTGCCATCGGCGTTTAGCGCGAGGAAACCATAGAGTGTGGACCAGAGGCCATAACCGTGAACCGGTAGGATGATACGCTCGATATCACCGGCGTCATCGCGGATCAGGTAAACGGAGGCCAGCTTTGCCTGCCGCTTGATCGATGCAGGATCGTTGGTGAGGCGGACAGAGCTTTCCGGATCTTTTGAGGCTTTGCGCTGATCGTAAGTGACAGCGTCAACCTCAGAAGAGAATTTACCGGTTGCCAGATCTACAACACGTGGCTCTACCTTGGCAAAGGTCGCCTCTACGTCGATGCCGTCCTCATAGAGGCCTGCAACTTTTAGGATGTTGACCTTCTTGTCGAGGGTCTTGTTCAAGGTTTGTTGCGGTTTAAGCGCGACGGCAGCTGCCGAAACTATCATAGCGCAAAGCAAACACAGGACGACGGTGATTGCGATGGTGCGCGGCGCAGAATCCAGCGGCATCGCCATGAAGCGCGCCCATAGGCCCTGCTTCGGGGTAATTTCAGGATTGGCCTTAAGCATGGCGCTGCATCCTCCGCTTGATGTTGGCCTTGACGACGAAGTAGTCGATGAGCGGCGCGAAGATGTTGGCAAACAGGATCGCAAGCATCATACCCTCGGGGAATGCCGGGTTGATGACACGGATCATCACACACATGAAACCAATCAGGGCGCCGTAGATATAGCGGCCAGGGTTGGTCATTGCGGCGGTTACCGGCTCTGTCACCATGAAGACAAGGCCGAAGTAGAAACCACCGGTGACAAGGTGCCAGTACCACGGCATGGCGAACATCGGATTGGTTTCAGATCCAACTGCGTTAAGCAGCACAGAAAAGCCGATCATGCCAGCAAGGCAGCCCAGGATGAGACGGTAATTGGCAATACCTGTGGCCACCAAGAACAGCATACCGAGTGAGATCGCGATGACCGAGGTCTCGCCAAATGAGCCTTGAACCGTACCGACAAACGCATCCATCCAGCTGATGCCATGCGCCGCAAGGCCTTCAACACCGTCAGTGGCGGTGATGCCGAGCGCGGTTGCGCCAGAGAACCCGTCAACGGGCGTCCAAACGGTGTCACCTGTCATGGAAGCTGGATAGGCGAAGTAAAGGAACGCACGGCCTGTCAGCGCAGGGTTGAGGAAGTTTTTGCCGGTGCCGCCGAATACTTCTTTACCCAAGACAACACCAAAGGCGATGCCAAGAGCGACCTGCCACAGTGGTGTGCCTGCGGGCATAATCAAAGTGTAAAGCATTGAGGTAACGAAGAAACCTTCGTTGACCTCATGGCCGCGCACGGTGGCGAAGATGACTTCGAAAATACCACCCACTGCCAAAGTGACGATGTAGATTGGCAGGAAGTAGAGTGCACCGTGAATAACATTCAGCAAGATGTTATCGGGGTTAAAACCAATACCGATCATGTGCAGCAAAGCAGCGCGCCAACCGCCAGCTTCATAGGAGCCAACGGCAGAGATCGCTGTGTTTACTTGGTAACCGGTGTTGTACATACCCATAAGGATGGCCGGGATGGTGGCCAGCACCACGTAGGTCATCACGCGCTTAAGATCCATATGATCGCGCGCATGCGGGGCAACGGAGGTTACGGTTTTTGGGGTGTAGAGGAAGGTATCCACCATCTCGTAGATGGCGTAGAACTTCTCATACTTGCCGCCTTTTTCGAAGAGCGGCGCCAGTTGGTCGAGCTTATTGCGCAATCCCACGATCAGCCCTCTTTCTCGATTTTTTCAAGGTTGGCACGCAGGGCCGCGCCGTACTCGTTCTTCGAATGGCAGATGAAGGTGCATAGAGCCAGATCTTCTTCATCCAGTTCCAGTGCGCCCAGTTTCTGCGACATGTCGGTATCCAGTACCACCAGCGCCCGCAGTAGCTGCGTCGGCAAAACGTCTAACGGCATGATGCGCTCAAACGTGCCAAGCGGCACGATCGCACGCACCGATCCGTTGCGGTTGGTGCCAAACGGGAACCTTAGCGAACCGCGGAACAGGCTGGATGGGTGAACATTCAGGTTTGACCACTTGGACATGAAGGGACGGACCCAGCCAAGTACATCTTGCTTGCGATCCTCGGCCATCAACGTCACTTGGGTGTGATAGGCACCAAGAAACGCAAATTGATCGTGCGCATGGCGACCAGACAGCACCGAGCCAGAGAGGACACGCGCCTCAAGAGCGCTGAAAAATTCGCCTTTCATCAGGCTGGAAAGGTCTGCGCCAACACGAGTGGTGACAAGGCGTGGATTGGTTGCCAGCGGACCGCAAATGGCGACTGTGCGGCGGGTATCCACTTTACCTGTCAGGAACAGGTTGCCGATAGCAATGACATCCTGATAGCCGATGTGCCAAACGGTTTTTTCGGCATGCACGGGATCAAGGAAGTGAATGTGCGTGCCGGCAAGGCCAGCAGGATGCGCGCCGTCAAAGGTTTCATAGCGCACTTTGTTGCTATCTACCTGAGGCAGGCTGTCCTTGGAATAATGACAGACGAAAGTTGGGCCATCGCTCAGCTTGGAAACAAGCTGCAAACCAGCAACGAACGCATCGGCATTCGCGGCGATAATCACACCTGCGTCAGCGGCCAATGGATTTGAGTCCATTGCGGTGACAAAGATGGAGTTTGGCTTTTCGCCCAGCACCGGCACTTTTGAGTAAGGTCGGGTGCGGAAGGCATTCCATGCGCCAGACTTGGCAAGCTGTGCGGCGACAACCTCTGCATCTAGACCATCTAGATCCGCTTTGGCGTAGCTGTTAAACGCCACCGCTTTTTCTTCGCTATCAAGACGAATTACAACGGTTTCGAGTACACGGCGCGGACCTCGATTGATCGCCTCGACGACACCGGCACCCGGCGCCACAAAGTTTACATCTGGAGAGCGCTTGTCGATAAACAATGGCTGACCGAGCTCTACATGATCACCTTCGGCGACCAGCATACGCGGCTTCAAGCCATTAAAATCCCCACCATTTACAGCGACGCGCCCCACCGCAAGACCTTGCTCGATCTCTTGGCGGGGAGCCCCCGTTATTGGCAGGTCTAGGCCTTTTTTGATCTTCATCCCTTGCCCTGTCACAGCGTGGGATCTCTTTTACGGAAGAGCCCACCACTTTTCTTCGGAACCTGCATTTAGTTCGATCAGGCTGTTGGCGAGATCTTGCAGATTCGGTGTGAGTTGCCGAAAAAGCCCTCAAAATGATGGGATTGCAGCTGCCGTTCGCCGATGGCTGGCCCCTGCTGCTTGCCTACACTTTTCTTTATCGACACTTGGTGCCGTGCGCGTATGGGTCGCAAATGGCATATCGCCTCGGACATTCCGCCACACGAAATTTTACGGGGCAATAACCCGTGTAGCTGATATTTTCAATAGAAATTGATTCAGGATTGGTTGAATTTTGGCCAAAAATCACTGTTCCTTGCGGTTTTGCAACCAGTGTTTTTTTTAGGGCTAAAATGCAGTGGAGGTCGAGAGCACAAAAATGTGCCTTGATCAACGTGCACAAAGAGATCCACCCATCCAAGAGAATCTTGGCAAAGGCTGGGCAAATGCGCGTATATATCAGTGGTTTTAACTTGTAGTTACAAGGCAGCAGTGGCACATAGAGCCAGATTATCGCGCCAAAACCGCAGGACACTCCTGTAAACATGGCTTGCAAACCCTAGAGACGAGATTATGCGTTTTATTCTTGCGATCATCGCTGTGATTGGCCTTGCCGCTTGTGAGGAAACATCAAGTACACGCGAGCAGATCAGCCTTGCTGGCACAACGATGGGCACCACCTACTCAATCAAAGCGATTGTCGCGCCGGGCAGCCTTTCCGCAAAGAAGCTGCAAGCAGAGGTTGAATATGGCCTTAAGTTGGTCAACAACGCCATGTCCAATTGGGTACCAACATCAGAAGTCGAACGGTTTAACAAATCCCGTTCTACCGAATGGCTGCCTATTTCCGGCGATTTGAGCAATGTGATGCAAGAGGCGTTGATCATCCATAGCAAGAGCGGCGGTCGTTTTGATGTGACACTCGCGCCGCTGATTGACCTCTGGGGATTTGGGCCTTCTAAAGAAACAGCTGCGCGCCCTAGCGATGCGCAAATTCGCGACGCGCTGTCATCTGTTGGCATGAACACTATGCTGGAATACGAGAGTAACCCGCCGGCGCTGCGCAAGGTCAATCCCGAAACCACGATCAACCTCTCCGCGATTGCAAAAGGTTATGGCATTGACAAGATGGCGCAGGTTTTGCGGGACAGCGGCTTTACCGAGTTTCTCGTAGAAATTGGCGGGGATCTGTATGCACAGGGGCAGAATGCCCGTAACCAGTCATGGATCGTAGGAATCGAGCGCCCAGACCAAGCCTTGCAGCAAGTTGAAAAGCTTGTGCGCCTGAGCGATCAGGGCATGGCCACCTCTGGAGATTATCGCAATTACCGGGAAGTTGACGGCAAGCGGGTTGCGCATATTATTGACGCCGTTACCGGCGAGCCGATTTCACATCGCCTTGCTTCGGTCACAGTTATTGCGCAAAACGCGACCAAGGCAGATGGCTGGGCGACCGCCATTTACGCGCTAGGCGAGGAACGCGGGATGGAAGTGGCCGAGCAAGAGGGTCTGGCTGTGTTCATGATCGTGCGCGATGGCACTGGATTTAAGCAGATTACCTCCAGTGCGTTTTCTGCGCTGGAAGTTAGCAAGTAACGAAGAAACCCCAAGTTTTGGGCGCTGTTCGGCAGCGCCGGATGGAAGCAAGTCCCATGTTCACCACGTTTCTGATTGCATTTTTTGTGTTGGTGCTGATAGTTGCCGGTATGTCGATTGGTGCCGTGTTCCGCAACAAGCCGATCACCGGCTCCTGTGGTGGTTTGAACGCCATCGGCGATGCCGACCATTGTGTTGTTTGCAACCGGCCCATTGACAAGAACAGTCCGCTGAAAGAAAAATTGCAGCCTTGCAAAAACAAAGAGACCTCGGCTTAACCTAGGCCAAAATCTCCAAACACCATCATGGCAAAGCAAAGCGTGGCGATCAGACCGAGCGCGGTGCACTGCATTTGCCATCCCTGCGGTTTGTGCTTCCACACTGTGCGGAAGCGGCTGCCAGAAAGCGCGAAGGCGACGAGAAAGATAACACCCATCCAATGAGGCATGGGGGATAGGGCTGATAGCCAACTCTCCATTACACCGTTTCCTTGTTTTGCCGCAGGCATTTGCTTTGATCTCGAGATGCGTTGATCTAACAAACAAGGCCCAACGCACGCAAGTCTTCCCGCCGCATAAAACAATTACTGCCTTACGCATGTGTTATTTGCTTAACTTAGCCTGTGCAAGATTATTGACGATTCCCCAATGGCAGACTAAAAGGAAGCGCAATTCTTTGGCGGTTTAGCCGCCTCATGTTTGGGCAAGCCATGGATTCTTGCCTGCCTGTTTTCCGAAAGAAAAAACTGAATGACCATTCCAGACAGGGTTGCCCCAGCCCTATCAGCCGCCCTTGAAAAAAAAGGTTACGAAAGCCTAACAGCCGTACAAGAAGCGGTTTTGGCCGAAGAGCTGCAGGGCGTAGACCTGCTTGTCTCCGCGCAAACCGGCTCCGGCAAAACTGTGGCCTTTGGCATCGCTATTGCTCCTGAGGTTCTACAAGGGCAAGACAAACTGCCACGCGCTCAAGAACCGATTGCACTGGCCGTGGCGCCCACTCGCGAGCTTGCATTGCAAGTTAGCCGTGAACTGGAATGGCTTTATGGGCCCGCAGGTGCGCGGATTGCCACTTGTGTTGGCGGCATGGATATGCGCCGGGAACGTCGCAATTTACAACAAGGTGCGCATATTGTTGTGGGCACGCCAGGACGTCTGCGCGATCATATTGAACGCGGTTCGCTGGATATGTCGGCGCTGCGCACTGTGGTGCTTGATGAAGCGGATGAGATGCTCGATCTTGGCTTCCGCGAAGATCTAGAGTTTATTCTCGGTGCTGCGCCCGTTGACCGGCGCACCCTTCTCTTCTCTGCGACCGTGCCACCACAGATTGAATCTTTGGCGAAGAAATTCCAGCGAGATGCCCAACGGATTTCCACCATTGCACCACGTGAGCAGCATCAGGACATCTCCTATAAGGTGCTGCAAGTTGCTCCCAATGACCGCGAAAATGCGATTATCAATGTACTGCGCTACTATGAGGCGCAGAACACAATCATTTTCTGTGGCACCCGCGAGACGGTGAAGCACCTTTCGGCGCGTTTGGGCAACCGCGGTTTCTCTGTTGTGTCGCTTTCCGGTGAACTTACACAAGCCGAACGGAACAATGCGCTGCAAGCCATGCGCAACGGGCGCGCGCGCATCTGCGTGGCGACCGATGTGGCCGCACGCGGCATTGACTTGCCGAACCTTGATTTGGTGGTACACGCTGATTTGCCGACCAATGGTGAAACGCTGCTGCACCGCTCTGGCCGGACAGGCCGCGCGGGCCGCAAGGGTGTGTGTGCATTGATCGTGCCTTATACCCGTAAGCGTAACGCCAGCCGCCTGCTGCATTTTGCCAAAGTGAAGGCAGAGTGGGAAAGCGCCCCGACAGCCGATGCAATTCTTGAGCGCGACCATAAACGCATGCTGGAAGCACTGAGTGATGCCGCACCCGTGAGCGAAGATGAGGCAAAAGGCGTTGCAGAGCTGCTTGAGGCCTATAGCCCAGAACAGCTGGCTGCGGCATATTTGCGCCAGATGCAAACCACTTTGCCTGCTCCAGAAGAGCTTTTGGAAAAGGTTGATGGCGGCGAGCCACGCGAGCGGCGTGAACGTAGCAATTTTGAAGGCGGTGTGTGGTTCCGCTTGAACGTTGGGCGCAAGCACAATGCCGAGCCGCGCTGGTTGTTACCCATGATCTGTCGTGCGGGCCATATCACCAAGCGCGATATTGGCTCCATCCGCATCTTTGATGCAGATAGCCGCTTTGAGCTGAAGCCGGAGCTGGCGGAAAAGTTCCAAGAAACCGTCAAAGAGAACGGAACCGGCGAGAAGTCGATTACCATTTCCCGGATTGAGGGCAACCCGGAGGCTGGCCGCGGGGGCGGCGGTCGGCGTCCTCCACGTCGCGGCGGCGGCGGTGGTGGTGGCTACCGCGGTGGCGGTGGTGGTGGCGGTAAACGTCCACCACGGGAACGCGGCGAACGCCGGGAACGCGGTGAGCGCGGCTCTTGGGAAGGAAAAGGCTCTCGCAAGCGCGAGAGCTAAGGCATAAAGTAAAAGGCGGCTACAGGGCCGCCTTTTTCCGTTTGACTAGCAAGTCTATAAATTACTTTGTCAGGATTCGTTTAGCTGCGTAAGAGTGCAACAAGCACGCGGTCCAGCGCCTGTAGAAAATCCGAGCGATCTTTGGCCGAAAATGGCTTTGGCCCTCCCGTCATCTCACCAAAAGAGCGCAGATCCTCCTTCAGGTTACGTGTGGCCAGCGCCATCCCAATAGAATTACTGTCAAACTCTTTGCCTTTGGGAGAAAGCACTTTAGCACCGTTTTTCAAGCAACGATCTGCCAGCGGTATATCCTGTGTTACCACCACATCGCCTGCTTGTGCTTGCTCGGCAATGTAGTCATCGGCTTTGTCCGGCCCGCCTTCTACCTTGACAAATTGCACGTCCTGATCACGCGGAACACGCATAAAGCTATTGGCCACCAGATAGGTTTTTAGGCCATAGCGCTCTGCCACGCGGTACACCTCATCCTTGACGGGGCAGGCATCAGCATCGATGTAGATGCGTGTTTTGCTGTCATTCACCATGTTGATACCTCCGCTGCGTGCTATTATCGTTTCTTGTTGAAGGCTGCGGCCAATGCAGCTGCCATGGCATTGTTGCTATCTGCTGCTGCACCGGCTTTGCCTGAGGGTGCAGCTCCGCCCGAGGCTTTACCTCTTGCAGGTGTTGCACCTTTGCCTCTTGCCGGTGTGCCTTGTTTTGAGCGCGGAGCAGCGGGGGCGTTGCGGCGTTCTTGCACTTGCGAACGGGCTTCTGCACTATCCTTTTTCATGGTCAAGCCAATGCGCTTGCGTGGAGCATCCACCTCAACCACACGTACTTTGACAATATCCCCCGCCTTCACAACCTTATGCGGATCATCCACAAAACGATCAGCCAGTTGCGAGACATGGACAAGCCCATCCTGATGCACGCCAACATCTACAAACGCGCCGAAGTTGGTAACATTGGTAACTGTACCCTCCAGCATCATTCCCGGCTTGAGATCGGATATTTTTTCGATCCCCTCCTGCAATGCGGCGGTTTTAAATTCCGGGCGCGGGTCTCGGCCCGGTTTTTCCAATTCAGAGAAGATATCCTTCACCGTCGGCAAGCCGAATTTCTCGCTGGTAAACTCTTTTGGATCCAGCGTGCCCAAGGCGTTGGAGCCCATAATCTGGCGCAAATCACGGCCACAAGCCTTGATGATTTGCTGGGCTAGCGGGTAGGCCTCAGGGTGCACACTAGAAGCATCAAGCGGGTTGTCACCATCCGTAATACGCAGAAAGCCTGCACATTGCTCAAAGGCTTTTGGGCCAAGGCGCGCAACTTTCAAAATCTCTCGGCGATTTTTAAAGGCGCCAACGCTATCGCGATATTCGACAATGCCCTTGGCAAGGCTGTCAGTAAGCCCGGAAATTCGCGCAAGCAGGGGCGCAGAGGCGGTGTTGAGATCCACCCCCACTGCGTTCACAGCGTCCTCAACCACGCCATCAAGCGAGCGCGCCAGCTTGCTCTGGTTGACATCGTGTTGATACTGGCCAACGCCGATGGATTTGGGCTCGATTTTTACCAGTTCCGCCAGAGGGTCTTGCAAGCGACGGCCAATGGAAGCTGCCCCGCGCAGCGAAACATCAACATCAGGCATTTCTTTTGCTGCAAGCGCAGATGCTGAATAAACAGAAGCACCCGCCTCATTCACAATAACTTTTGTTGGCCGCTGATCGGCCGGAATTTCCTTTAGCACATCAGCTGCCAAGCGATCTGTTTCGCGGCTGGCGGTGCCATTGCCAATCGCGATAAGCGACACGCCATGTTTGGCAATAAGTGCCTTCATCACGGCCATAGAACCAACTACGTCGTTTTTCGGCGCAAACGGGTAAATGGTGGCCGTATCGACAAGCTTACCTGTCGTATCTACAACAGCTACTTTAACACCGGTGCGGATGCCCGGATCAAGTGCCAGCGTCACACGTGGGCCAGCAGGGGCTGCCAGAAGCAAGTCTTTCAAATTGCGCGCAAAAACGTTGATAGCTTCTTCTTCAGCGCGCTCGCGCAGGGTGTTCATCAAATCAAGCTCTAGGTGCAGCCCGATTTTGACCTTCCACGTCCAGCGCACCACGTCGCTCAGCCATTTATCCGCGGGGCGGCCTTCGTTGCGAATGCCTTGCGCTGCTGCAATCATTGCCTCAACTGGTTTTTGCTGGGCCTCTTGCTCATCATCGGGCAAAAGCTCCAGCGCCAGCACGCCTTCATTGCGCCCGCGTAGCAGCGCCAACGCCCGGTGGCTCGGGATGTGTTTCCAAGCCTCGGTATAATCGAAGTAATCAGCGAATTTGGCGCCTTCCTGCTCTTTGCCACTCACCACACTGGCGACAACTCTTGCATTCTTCGCAAGGTAATCGCGGAGTTTACCCACAAGGGCAGCATCCTCCGAAAAACGCTCCATCAGTATTTGGCGAGCGCCATCAAGCGCGGCTTTGGCATCGGCAAAGCCTTTTTCCGCATCTATATAGGCAGTGGCTGTCGCTTCCGGCGTTTTCTGCGGATCTTGCAGTAGGGCATCTGCCAGTGGCTCCAGCCCCGCCTCGCGAGCAATCTGGGCTTTGGTGCGGCGTTTCTTGCGAAATGGTAGATACAAATCCTCAAGGGCTGCCTTCGTTAGCGCGCCTGCTATTTGCCCACGCAGCTCGTCTGTCAGCTTACCCTGTTCTTCAATAGATGCCGTAATCGCTTTGCGGCGATCTTCCATTTCCCGCATGTAGATCAAGCGTTCTTCGAGAGTGCGCAACTGCGTATCATCAAGGCCGCCTGTCACCTCTTTGCGGTAGCGGGCGATGAAGGGGACTGTTGCCCCCTCGTCCAGCAGCTGCACGGTGGCGCTCACCTGCGCTGGGTTGGCACCGATTTCCGTGGCGATGCCGCGCGCGATCCGCAGGGCGATTTCAGGGGCCAAGCCCTTGGAGCTTCCGGTTGGAGACGGGGTAGAAACAGGAAGATCAGACATGCAACTCTCTTGGCTTAAGCATTGGTAATTGGCAAAAGGTCATGCGCGCTTAGCGCACGACCGTTACTTGCTGCGCGGCGCGGGTCACAGCGGTGTAGAGCCAGCGCTCCTTGTGGTCGCGAAACGCCCAGCTTTCGTCAAATAAAACCACATTATCCCATTGGGAACCTTGCGATTTATGTACGGTAAGCGCGTAGCCATAGTCAAACTCGTCAGCCCGGCGCCGGATCGCGTAGGGCAGCTGCTCTGCTCCCTCTTCAAACATCGAAGGCAGTACCTTCACCTGTACGCTGGTTTTCGCGAAATCATCTTCTGCCACCACGTCAAAACGCAGGGTATTGCCGCGCGGGGGGCGCAGGCGTTTTACATGCCAGAGGCCACCATTTAACAGCCCCTTCTGTTTGTCATTGCGCAGGCAAACCAGCTTGTCATCAACCGCTGGCATCTGCGTGGTGAAGCCTTTAAGCTCGCGGATGCGGTTGTTGTAAAGGCGGCGGGTCTTGTTGGTGCCCACCAGCACTTGATCTGCGGCAAGGATAATATCCTTGTTGATATCACGGCGCGAGATTACCGCGCTTTGGCCATAGTCGCCGTAGTGCAGCTCGCCGCCATCACGGATATCCATGGAAAGTCGCACAATGGGATTATCGCGCGCCTGTCGGTGCACCTCAGTGAGCATGAAATCCGGCTCGGCTTCGGTGAAAAAGCCGCCGCCCTTGACCGGCGGAAGCTGCGCAGGATCCCCTAGCACCAACACCTTTTTGCCAAACGAGAGCAAGTCGCGGCCAAGCTCCTCGTCCACCATCGAGCATTCATCAATGATGATAAGATCGCATTTAGCGGCAGCACTGTCTCGATTGATGGTGAATTGCGGCGTCACCTCTTCGTCGTCGTCTTCGCTTTGCTTGGTGCCTTTGGGACGGTAGATCAACGAGTGGATGGTAGAGGCATCGCCACACCCTTTCTGACGCAGCACATGGGCGGCCTTACCGGTGAAGGCGCCAAAGGCAACATCGCCATCGATGCCTTCTGCCAGATGCCTTGCCAAGGTGGTTTTGCCCGTGCCAGCGTAGCCAAACAGGCGAAACACTTGCGAACCACCGTGGCGCAGCCAGTCAGCCGCCGCTTGCAATGCATCATCTTGTTGTGGTGACCAATCCATGCGCGCGCAGCCCTGCCCTTGTTGTCCTATTTAAATCTCTCGAGCAGGTTCTTAGCTGATTTGTGCCGCTTCGTCGCTAGGGTTGTCGTGCTGGTTCACATGTTGTTCTGTATTTTACGCAATAGAGGAGCAAGTGAAGCACGATGGTTGCCTTGCCTGCCTGTTACAGGTTCGGCGTGCAACATGGAGTTTAAAATAGCCTCTTCCGTGGCTTCTGCAGCAGCGCGGAAAACCCTGTCTATACGGCGTTCGTCAATCTGCTCCACTTGCATGGTGCGGGCTCTGGAATTCAACCGCACCGGATCGGCAGTTGTGAAAGCAAGGGCAATGTCCCCACTGCCGTGGCCAAGATACGAACCTGTGCGTGCAAGGCCAACACCGGCGCGTTTGGCGACACGCTTCAGCTGACGTTCAGACAACGGTAGATCTGTGCCCAAGATCATAATTATGGAGCCTTTCTCCGGCCCGCGCTCTACGCTTTGCTCTTCTGCTGCAAGCAACTTGGCCAACGCTTCGCCCAGCGGCGTGCCTTGATAGATAAAATCTGGCAAGCGCCCCATGTTAGATAGTACCAGCGCCCCTAAATGAAAACTGTTCTTGCCAAGTTTTATTTGACGAGAGGCGCTGCCAATACCCCCCTTAAGGCCATAGGCCGACATGCCACGGCCAGCACCGACGGCTCCTTGCGCAAAGTCTGCTGCGGTGGTTTGCAAGGCTTCATGGGCATGATGTGGGCGCACGGCCAATGCGCGAATATCATTGAGCGGCGCATCGTTGCATTCAAACACAACCGGGTTCACCGTGCCAGCTTGCAGTCCGATTTCGGGAGTTTGTGCGAGCATGTGCTGGATCAGCCCTTCACTCACCGCAGCAACGCTTAATGTGTTGGTAAGCAGAATGGGGGTTTCAAGTTCGCCCAGTTCCTCTATCTGCACCAAGCCTATGCTCTTGCCAAAACCATTAAAGACGTGCACAGCGGCACGGGTTCGCAAGTGGAATGGATTGCCACCGTGGGTCGTAATGGCGGTCACACCGGTTTGACAACTCCCATCAGCAAGGGTGACATGCCCGACCATTACGCCAGGCACATCGCAGATGTTGTTTCGCATGCCTTTTTGCATAGCAACCTCTTCTGCTAAGTTTCCCTGTTGGGCTTACAGAATTAATCAGGATAGAGGAAACCGCAGTGAGACAAATTGATGCGTTTGTACCTGCGCCTGCATTATTGGCCGGGAATGGCTATTCTGCGGCCCTCACTATCAACTTCTTTGCCACAGATTAGACGATAGAACACTACTGCGGTATGCACAAAGTCGAGCAGCAATAGCGTTAATCCAAGGGCAGCCTGGTGCCAACTTGTGGGCTCGCTGACGTAAATCAGAAAGACCCAAGCGGTAAACAAGCATAGATCAAACAGGCCATGCAGAATGTTGCCAATATAAAAATGATGGATACCCATCATCCCGAACAAACCGCAGAGCGCAACAGCAACGCCGTAACTCTTTGGGCTTTTATTGGTATCGTTCTGAAGTTGCGTGTTCGCCTGAGGTGCGCCGCATTTAGGGCAATGTACGGCTTTATGCGCGATTTTTTGTCCGCAGCAAGTACAAAAGCCCCACCCAGCTGAAATTTGTTGGGAAGCGGTTTCTGTCATCGTTTTAGCGGCAAGCCTTCTTTGTCCTTAAAGGAGCCAACGATAATCAAAACCAAATCGATCAAAGACCAGATGCCCAAGCCACCCAAAGTGAGCAATTGCAGAATGCCTGTACCGATTTTACCAACATAAAAACGGTGAAGACCTAGAAAACCCAAGAAAAAGCAGAGCAAGGCGGCTGCAACAAAAGATTTTTCAGAAGTTACCGGGGCTGCTTCTGCGTTTGGAGCACCACAGCCTGGGCAGGAAGGTGCCGATTTGGCGATCTGCTGGCCACAGGTTGCGCAAAATGCCATGGCTGTGTTTGCCTGATCTACTTCAGGCGCGTTTGTTTGTTCAATTGTCATATCAATATAACCCTAGGAGAATCAACCTGAGGTTATTTATCATACTAGTTCATGCAGTCATAGTTTTAATGAATAAGACTTCACCAAAATTTCCTAACAAAATCACACAATAAAGCAGGCTCCCAAGCAGAATACCTGTCACCTTTTGTTAGTTTCATACGCAAAATAACTAGGTCAATTTCGCTTATTTAGTCAAAATCAATAAATATTTCCATAAATTCGTGCGAATTGTTACTTTATCACGCATATTTCCATCTTTTGTGGAGGCGTATTGATTGTGTTTGCGTTTAGCTTTGAGTGTACAGCTTGATTTACTATCGCATGACGTGATCGGGCGCCCCCATTAAGGAAGAGAGTAAGTCGCGCTGCTCGGGTAGCCTATTAGGCAGCCCACCCGAGCGTGGCGCTAGTGCCTTAGGCGGGGCTTGTTCCGGAAAGCAAATCTGCCTTCACTTTGATAATCGCTTTTTTGATTGCCTGAGGCTGCGTGATTGCCACCAACGGCCGATGTGGCTCACCTGGATAGAAGATAGCAAAATCGAAGGGCGCTAGGGTTATGGCCTGTTCGTTGTCGATTGTCTTACTCAAGGCGTAGTCTTTGGCCTCAAGTTCGTCTTCAATCAAATCCTTCGGCGGGGTGAGGCCGTAATCAATGGTTTCCTCGCCTTCGAGTAGGATCTGGATGTCAGCATAGGTCCGATGAAACTCCGCCTTACGTTGCTCTCTTGGCTCGGTTGCTGCTTCTACAACCAGCATAAATGCATCCTCCTCCCCCTCGATTGGGTAACGGCCTGCTGGCGGATTTTGTGCAAGAATCGCCTTTGCAGCGTTTATAATCACCTCCAGTTTTGCATTGATAAAAGAGACAGTAGAGAGCGAGGCAAGGTTTCCGTGAAGCATGGGTTATTCCTTATTCGTTGTGTTGCATACTCTAGCGTAAACTTGGAGCGTTGATGCTGAGTATAGCCTGATGCTCCCATTTTTTGTCGCGCTGTTGTTTAGATATGCAATATGCGCGCAAAAATCGCATGCTGAATTAGGTTTTTCTGGCGTTTGGAACTAGACAGATAGGGGCGTTAGCCTGTAGCAGATATTTTACGCAGTTTTTCAAGCAATCCCTTAGTTTTTCTCCTTGTAAATCCTGCGAAAAATACCGTTCCACCTGACTTGTCAGGTTTGTGACCCCCGTTGTGGTTGGCGTTGCCTCCCCCCTACGCGATAACGGCCAACCAGTTATGACAGATTATTGAGGACACACATGAGTGCAGATATCATCAGTTTTGGTGAACCTCTTTACGAATTTAATCAGGTCAAAGAGGTAGCAGAAGGGCCTGACTATCTCAGCGGCTTTGGCGGCGATGCGTCCAACTTCGCCTGCTCTGCAGCGCGCCAAGGAGCGAAGGTTGCCATGCTTTCGCACTTGGGCAGCGATGTATTTGGTGACGAGTTTATCAAACTGTGGGAGCGTGAGGGCGTGTCGACCGAGTTGGTCCAGCGCAATGCCGATGCCCCTACCGGTATTTACTTTGTAACGCATAATGAAGATGGTCATCACTTTACCTTTGCGCGTAAAGGCTCAGCTGCTGCTTTAATCGGGCCGGAGCAACTGCCTGCCGCGGCCATCAAGGCAGCAAAACTGCTGCACACAACCGCGATCACGCATGCCATCAGCGCAAGCTCTTCGGATGCGGTGTTCAAAGCCATCGAGATCGCCAAGGCTGGCGATACGCTGACTTCGTTTGACACCAACTTGCGCTTGCGCCTTTGGGGGCTGGAGCGTGCTCGCGGTGTTATCCACGAAACGGCGCGGCATGTCGATTTTATCATGCCAAGCGTGGATGAGGCAGAGCTGCTAACTGGCCTGAGTGATCCAGACGCAATCTGCGATTTCTACCTCAACCTTGGTTCCAAAACAGTGATTTTGAAGCTGGGTAAAGAAGGTGCCATGTATGCAACTGCCAATAAGCGCGAGCGTATAGCCGGTAACCCTGTGGAGGCGCTGGATGCAACTGGGGCAGGTGATTGTTTCTCCGGTGCCTTTTTCGCCAATGTCGTTGCAGGGCACGATCTGGCAGATTGCTTGCGCTACGCTAACGCAGCAGCAGCACTGACAACGCTTGGCTATGGCGGGGTCGCACCTATCCCGCGGCGCGAACGCGTCGAGGCCTTTATGGCCGAGCGCGCTCAAAGCTAAAAAGTAAAAAGGCCGATCTTTTCGGCCTTTTTTCCGCTTGCTTGGCAGCTTTAGTGCGCCAGAGGCACCGCGATATTGTCGATAAGGCGCGTGGCGCCAAGCCGCGCTGCAGCAAGCAGGCGTCCTTCCCTGTCAAGCTCGCTCAGTGGTGTTAAGTCATCCGCAGCGCGCAATTCCAGATAATCAACCTCCGCAAAGCCTGCTGCGCAAATCTGTTCTCGCGCATCAGCCAAAACTTTGGCCACTGGCTGACCCTGTTGAATACAATGTGCGGCGTGCAGCATAGCCCCGATCAATGCTGGCGCTGCGGCGCGCTGCTCAGGGCTCAAATGGACATTGCGTGATGACATGGCTAACCCATCTGCCTCACGCACTGTTGGCACAGGCTGAACAGTCACCGGGATATCCAGATCCCGCACGAAACGGCGGATAACCGCCAGCTGCTGGTAATCCTTTTCGCCAAAGTAGGCTTTGTTCGCTCCACTTTGCAGTAGCAGCTTGGTTACGACCGTTGCAACCCCATCGAAGTGGCCGGGCCGGTGTGCACCGCATAGGCCTTCGCTGACACCACTTACCGAAACATTGGTGGCGAAACCCTTCGGGTACATTTCTTCTAGATCAGGCACATAGAGCATATGGGCGCCAGCAGCCTGCACCTTGGCGGCATCTTCTGCCTCAGTGCGTGGGTAGTTTTGTAAATCAGTAGCCTCGTTAAACTGTTTGGGGTTCACAAACAGTGTAACTATCACGCGGTCTGCGTCGCGAAGGGCCGCTGCAACCAATTCCATATGGCCTAAATGCAATGCCCCCATGGTGGGAACCACAGCAACCGTGTGGCCCTGTTGCTTCCACTCCTGCACTCGCTGCGCCAAATCGCACCGTTGCCGGATAACCGAAAAACTCATGGCGCCCCCCCTTCTAACTTTTAAATGTGTGCTGCGGCTCGGGGAATGCGCGCGTGCGCACCTCCTCGGCATAGGCCTTGACTGCGTCTCCGGTCAGCTCACCAAGCTGGGCGTAGCGCTTCACAAATTTCGGTTTGAACTGGGTGAAAATTCCGAGCATGTCATCGACTACAAGGATTTGGCCATCACAGGCAGCAGATGCCCCAATGCCGATGCTGGGAATGCTGATCGCTTTGGTGATATCCTCGGCCAGCTCGGCGGGCACTTTTTCCAAGACCACAGCGAAAGCTCCGGCAGCTGCAACCGCCTTTGCATCGGCGCGAAGCTTGTCTGCTGCTGCTCCGCGCCCTTGCACTTTGTATCCGCCAAAGCCGTTGACGCCCTGCGGGGTGAGGCCGATATGCGCCATAACAGGGATACCGCGTGCCACCAGAAACTCGATGGTGCCGGCCATATGTACGCCGCCTTCCAGCTTTACGGCTGCACACCCGGTCTCGCGCATCAGGTGCGCCGCATTTTTGAAGGCCTGCTGCGGGCTTTCTTCATAGCTGCCAAACGGCATATCTACGACCAGCAATGCCTTTTGAAGACCGCGACGCACCGCTTTGCCGTGCATCACCATCATATCCAGCGTGACTTCCAAAGTGGAAGGCAAGCCGTGCATTACCATGCCAACACTATCGCCAACCAACACCACATCGCAGTGCTCGTCTAGTTGCTGCGCCATGGGTGTGGTGTAGGCCGTGAGGCAAACAATCGGTGCTTGACCTTTTTGCGCGGCGATATCTGGTGGAGTGAGGGCCTTGATTTGGCGGGATACACTCACGGCGAACTCCCTTGCTGCTTGCCATGGCCGCTAGGCCAGCGTGGCTTTTGTTTGCTGCTGTTTTGCATAAAAACGCCGGTAAGGGAAAGCCCTCACCGGCTGTTCACCCCAATAATTCTTAGGGCGCTGCTTGTTGCTCTATGAAAACTAGTGAAGCGATGCTCAATCCCGGCCCTGAATTGAATCATTGGTGAAAGAGATGTGGCGTCGCATTGCCTCTCTGGCTTGAGTGGCATCACGCGCTTCAATTGCCTCCAGAATGGCTTCATGTTCCTGCAGGCCGTGGCGTTGGGCAAACTCTGGCAAGGCTGTGTAGAGACCGCTGGAAATACTCATTCCAAGCGTGATCTGCGGCAACATGGTTTCGTAGAGTGTGAGCGCGTATCGATTATGGCTTGCCTTGACGATCGCCCTGTGGAAGCGCAAGTCCGCATCCACATCACCGCCGCTTTCGACACCACAGGAGCGAATGGTTTGCATGGCGCTGCGAATGGCCTCTAGATCGGAAGAGCGCCAGCGCTCGGCCGCCAGAGCTGCCATTTCCCCCTCAAAGGCCATGCGCGTTTCCTGACATTGCATGATGTCGCCAATATTGGTGATCGTGAAATCTACGGCTGCGGGTTTGACCTCATGGCCTGCCTCTTGCCCTTGCAGCACAAAGCTACCAGAGCCGCGGATGGTATTGATCACGCCATCCTCGCGCAGTCGCTCCATGGCGGTACGGACCACCGGGCGGGAGACATGATAACGTTGACACAAGGTGCTTTCCGTCGGCAATTTGAACCCTTTTGGAAACTCACCTGTGGCAATGCTTTGGCGGATCTGCTCATAAACAGAATTGCTCAAGCTCGCGGGCCGGGCCATGGCGCCTCTCTTATTATCATTGACTGCAATCAATATGCGGCAGCCTTGTATTTTATAATAAGGTTGATAGGCTAAGAAACAAATTCGTAGTTCCCCCTAGGATAACCTAGGGATTTATTTAAGAAATTGAGTTGCAAGCCACCTTCAAACACACAATTGTTTGGACTTGGCCAATGCTGGTTGATAAACAAGTCCGATAAGCTGAGCCCCAGTTTACTTGTTTTGACCGGATCTTTGATTGTGCCTAATTCAAAAAAAATAACTGTTGCCGATATTGCCCGCCAAGCCGGAGTTTCTGTTGCAACGGTTTCTAACGCGATCAACAACACCGGGCGAATGAGCGAGCAAACACGCGAGCGCGTACAAACAGCGATGAAAGAGCTGGGTTTTGTGCGCAATTACAGCGCCGCAAAACTGCGCTCTGGGCGTTCGCATCTTGTTGGCGTACTTGTGCAGGATCTCAGCAACCCGCTATATTCCGAGTTTGCCAGCGCTTTGGAGGCGGAACTGTCTGCGCATGGCTATATGCCCATCCTCGCAAATATCGGGGAAGATCTTGAGCGGCAAGATCAACTCTTGGGCGAACTGATCGGCCACGGTGTGGCTGGTGTGGTTGTTACTCCGGTAGCACGAAGTGTGGCGACGCAGTTTGACGCCATTGTACAACGGCAACTGCCCTGCATCACCATGATGCGTGAAGTGGAGGGACTGGCAGCCGACTTTATCGGCATTGACGATTTCCACGGCGGCTATTTGGTTGGGGAGCATCTGGTGCAGTTGGGTCATCACCGCTTTGCGATGATTGCCGGGCTTGAAGGGACAACCACGGCTCGCCTTCGCGGGGCAGGCTTTCTTGCCGCACTCAGCGAGGCAGGCATTCCCGCAGAGCAAGTGGTGAGCTTGCACAGTGAACCAACGCGTGAAGGTGGCGAGTTGACTGCGCGCAAGCTCCTGCAACAAGATCTCGGGTTCTCGGCCCTGTTTTGCCATAATGATATTATGGCCATTGGTGCCAGTGTTGCCCTGCGGGATATTGCGGGCATAGGCGCACGAAAAATCGCACTGGCTGGTTTCGATAATCTTGAGGTTTCAGCCATGTGGCAGCCCTCACTCACCACCGTTGAGACCAGTGCACAAGCGCTAGGCAAAGATGTCGGGGCCTTACTAATCGCCCGTTTGAACGGTGAAACAGGCGTGCCAGTCAGAAGACGACGTAAACCTAAACTGGTAGTGCGCGATTCCACTTTTGCCCTTAGGGAAGAGACCCTCTAAGCGCAAGTTGCGCACACAAACTCACAGTAACCCACAAGTGCCTTTTCACTTGGGCTCACACGATGATGGGCTCAATACCTTGCCGAGAATCACCGTAAATGGCGGTAAACCTCCATTAAGCATGGGGATAGAAACTGGCGCCGGAAGGCCTCCTATCTGTCACTCCACGAGTTTTTTAGGTTGACTCAAGTCAGCGCTAATGGAATTTATTAGGAACAATAAAAGAACATATCAGAAACAATACGCAGGAACTCATGGCCAAAGACCGCTCCATCCTTGAGACACTGCGCCACCAGCTCGCAACGCTTGAGGGGCGCCTTCCCGAGACGTTGCAGACCCCGCCGGTCTCTGCACCCGCCGCTGTCTCGCAGGGGCCGGCACCTCCAACTGGCACAAATCAGGCGCACAGGACGAACACTTTGTCGCTCGGGCCACTCAATGGCTTTTTTCAGCATGGCGGTTTGCCCTCTGGGAATATCCATGAGTTCTACGGGGAGCAGATGCGCCAAAGCGGTGCGTTAAGCGGTTTCGCCCTCGCCGTTTTGTGTCAACAGATGAAGCAGAAAACAGGAAAAGTTGTTTGGGTTTGCGAGCGGTCAGTGAGCCGCGAAGTTGGTCTCCCCTATGGGCCGGGGCTTTTGGAATTTGGCATTGATCCCGGGCGGATCATTCTGGTGCAGGTAAAGCAAAGCGCGGAGCTGTTCTGGGCCTTGGAAGAGGCCTTGCAGTGCACTGATCTTGCCGGTGTCGTCGGCGAAGTGGCACAGGCACAACGGGTGCTGAGCTTGACTGTATCTCGGCGTCTAGGTTTGCGCTCGCAAGGGAGCGGAGTGCCGCTCTTTTTACTTGCACATGGCTCAAGCTCGCCGGGCAGCAGTGCAGCTCTCAGTCGATGGTGGATCGAGGGGCGTGCAGCAGGCCCGGCTCATATGCCCCATCGTGACCAGCATAGCCCGCGTGCCTTGCTGGGAAATGCCAGTTGGCAAGCATGTGTTGACAAAAACCGGCAAGGAACCCGTGGCCGAAAAGACGTGGAGTGGAACCATGCAGCAGCAAAACTTGTTAGCCGGACACCAACGCATTCTGTGCCTCTGGCTGAGCGAACACAGCACCGACCGATGGTGTCGTCAGGAGCTGGGCAAGTCGTGGCTTTGCGACGCCCAACGCCTAGCGGACGAGATTACGGACACAGCCAGCCGTAGCAAAGCGACACAGGAGTTGCCCCCCGCATTGCGTCCACGGGCGCTCTATCACCAAGAGGCGAATGCCTATCGTCTTTGTGGCTTGAATACCCCAGCACGAACAGCGGGCCTTCTGCTGGGCAGTGGTCTGGCCGATGCACGCGCACGTGTTCCTGAATTGTTGTGCCAAGAAGCTGATCACCAAGCCGAACAAGCACTACTTGAAAGCTTGGCGGACTGGTGCGATCGCTACACGCCTTTGGTGGGTCTGCATCACCTTGGTTGGCGAAAGGAAGATGCCAGTCTGCTACTTGATATTAGCGGTTGTGCGCATCTTTTTGGCGGTGAAGAGGCGCTGCTTGAGGACATGCAGCAGCGCCTGCTCACACAAGGCTTTCACAGCTCCGTTGCCATTGCAGATACAATCGGTGCGGCTTGGGCCTTGGCCCATTACGGCGGCGGGATTATTCCCCGCGGCAAACAGGCGGAGCGTTTGGCGCCACTGCCGATGGCGTTGCTGCGCATTGCCCCCGATGCTGTGGATGGAATGGCACAGGTTGGCCTCAACAAGATCGGTGATCTTTATGGCAGGCAGCGTGCTGCATTCACCCGGCGCTACGGCCAAGACGTGATGCAACGCTATGATCAGGCTCTTGGTGCTGTTGCTGAACCACTTTCGCCGCGCCGCCCGCCGCCTGCCTTTGTCACCGAACGGCGGTTTTTCGATCCAATCTCAAGGGAAGACGATATTTTGCTGGTTTGTGAAGAGCTCAGTGAACAACTTGCAACACAACTTGAGAAAAAGGGGGAAGGCGGGCGCCTGTTCGAGCTTGCATTGTTCCGCGTGGATGGAGCAGTGCGGCGTGTACGTGTGGGCACAGGTAACCCAGTACGTACCCCTGCCTTGGTCGTGCGGTTGTTTCGCGAGAAACTAAAAAGCCTGCATGATGCACTGGAGGCGGGCTATGGATATGACCTCTTGCGCCTACAAGCCATGCAAGTGCAGGCTTGCAATGCTGTTCAAACCTCCCTCAATGAAAACCGATTGCAGGCCAGCTGCGCGGTGGCAGAGCTGATTGATAATTTAGGGGCACGATTTGGTCTGGATGCAATCAATCATATGTTACCCTGTGACAACCATATGCCTGAATTGGCCTCTGAACTTGCACCGGCAGCTTTGGTGCATGAGAGCGCAACTTTTTGGGCTGAGGCCACTTTGCCGGAGGCAGGACTTACGCGCCCCCTACGCCTGCTTGAACAACCGGAGCCTGTTGAAGCACTGGCCATGGTGCCAGAGGGACCGCCACTGCGCTTTCGTTGGCGCAAAGCGCTTTATGAAGTGGCACGCAGTGAGGGGCCAGAGCGCATCTGCCCACCATGGTGGTGCGAGGACAGCGGCGCGCGCGATTATTTTCGGATTGAGGATCAGGATGGACGGCGTTTCTGGCTGTTTCGCGAAGGGGTGTTTGGTTTAGAAAACGGACCGCAGCCACGCTGGTTTTTGCAGGGGGTTTTCGGGTGATGCCCCTCTCCTTACACTATGGATCGGTACAGTTTTCTGAAATGTGCTGTGCCAGCAATTTTTCTTTTCTGCGCGGTGCCTCTCACCCCGAAGAACTTGCGTTTACTGCGGCTAAACTCGGAATGCCCGCGATCGGTATATGTGATCGAAATTCATTAGCTGGCATCGTTCGGCTGCATGTCGCATGCCGAGAGGCCAAGGTGCGGGCGGTGACAGGGTGTCGGCTTGCCTTTCAAGATGATACTCCAGACATTGTGGTGTGGCCGCAAAACCGCGCGGGCTACGGGCAACTGTGCCAATTGCTCTCCACGGGAAACAGGCGCGCACCTAAGGGGCAGTGCTTTCTAAGGCTTGACGATTTACTGGCCTTACATGAAGGGCTGTCGCTAGCAGTATTACCGAGTTTTACCCAGCTTCTTAGCGAGGGATCTGCGGTAGAGCGTCCGCTGGAACACTTACAGGCCCGTTTTGGCAAAGCTGTGCGGCTTGCAGCTGTGCTTGATTATGGCAAAGCAGACCGCCGCAAGCTGGAGCGCTTGCTGAGGCTTTCAGATCGCTGCACGGTGCCATTGCTTGCCAGCAATGATGTGCTTTATCACGAGGCGGCACGGCGTCCCCTGCAAGATGTGCTCAGCTGTATTCGGCTCCATACAACTTTGCAAAGTGCGGGCAAGCAACTTGAGGCCAATAGCGAGCGCCATCTGAAAGATACCGAGCAGATGCAAGAGTTGTTTCAAGCCTACCCACCGGCGGTGCAAGAAAGCCAGAAGCTGCTCGATGAAATTGAGTTCTCACTTGATGAGCTGCGCTACGAGTATCCGCAGGAGCGCTATGCCTCTGGCCTTACGGCACAGGATGAGTTAACGCGCCTTGCGTGGGTTGGCGCGCGCGAACGTTATGGCGCGGAAGTACCGGATAAGGTTCGCAAGGCCATCTGCCACGAGCTGCACCTCATTGGCACTCTTGAGTACGCCCCCTATTTCCTCACCGTGCATGATATTGTCGCCTATGCTAAATCACAGGGGATTCTATGTCAGGGGCGCGGCTCAGCAGCCAACTCGGCGGTGTGTTTCTGCCTCGGCATTACCGAGGTGGACCCAAAGCGCGCTGACTTGCTTTTTGAGCGTTTTATTTCCCCAGAACGCAAAGAGCCGCCGGATATTGACGTCGACTTCGAGCATGAGCGGCGCGAGGAAGTTATTCAGTACATCTACAGGAAGTATGGGCGCGAACATGCGGGCCTTGCTGCAACAGTAATCACCTATCGCTCACGCTCGGCCCTGCGGGAGGTGGCTAAAGTCTTCAACCTGTCGCAAGATGCCGCAAGTGCCATGGCCCAGACTATCTGGGGCCGCTCCAGCAAGGGAGGTAAGGCCACGCATATCGCTGAGGCCGGACTCTACCCTAACGATCCCGTAATTGCGCAAGTGCTTAAGCTCTCGCAGGAGCTGATCGGCTTCCCACGTCATTTATCCCAGCATGTGGGTGGGTTTGTCATAACACGTAGGCGGCTTGACGAGAGCGTACCCATTATGAACGGTGCCATGCCCGATCGCACCCATATTGAGTGGGACAAGGATGATCTAGAAGCCATTGGCATGTTGAAAATCGACGTACTGGCGCTTGGTATGCTCACTGCACTGCGCAAGGGCATGGATCTGTTGCACGCACACTATGGAAAATCTCTAGCCCTTGCGAGCATTCCTGCTGAAGAATCTGAGGTTTATGACATGATTTGCCGTGCCGATACGCTTGGGGTTTTTCAGATTGAAAGCCGCGCGCAGATGACCATGTTACCGAGACTGCGGCCTCGAAATTTTTATGATCTGGTCATCGAGGTGGCAATTGTACGCCCCGGACCTATTCAGGGCGATATGGTGCATCCCTATTTACGCCGCCGCCAGAAAAAGGAGATGGTGCATTATCCCAAGGATGAGCTCAGAGAGGTTCTGCAACGCACGCTTGGGGTGCCCTTGTTTCAAGAGCAAGCAATGCAGATCGCCATCGTGGCAGCTGGCTTTGAACCGGCTGAAGCTGATCGTTTGCGCCGTGCAATGGCAACCTTCCGCCGCGTGGGGACAATTGGCACATTTCAACGCAAGATGATCGAGGGCATGACGGCACGGGGCTATGAAAAGAGCTTCGCCGAGCGTTGTTTCAAGCAGATTGAAGGTTTTGGAGAATACGGCTTTCCCGAGAGCCATGCAGCGAGCTTTGCACTGCTCGTCTACGCTTCTTGCTGGCTGAAAGCGCGTTATCCAGATGCCTTTTTAGCTGCCATGTTGAACGCACAACCGCTTGGCTTTTATGCCCCGGCGCAACTTGTTCGCGATGCGCGCGAGCATGGTGTGGATGTGCGCGATGTGGATATCAATCTGTCTAACTGGGATAGCACACTTGAGCCGGGTGGTTATGCCTGGCGGCGTGTCCATATGCGCCATAGCGACATGCAGGCCACAATAAAAGCAACCCATGCGGTACGCCTTGGCTTTCGGCAGGTTAAGGGCCTGTCACAAGAAGACATGCATAGGCTTGTTCAAGCGCGTGGTAATGGCTACGATTCCTTGCGCGACCTTTGGCTGCGCACCGGCTTGTCGCGCTCGGTACTCATACGGCTGGCGGAGGCGGACGCATTCCGCTCGATCGGCTTAGCACGGCGAGGAGCCTTGTGGGCTGCCCATGGGTTAGAAGAGGGCAGTTCGGCGCAGCGCCTCCCTCTCTTTGATAGCGCACAGCATGGGGATTTACGCGAAGAACAGGATGCGCAGCTACCACCAATGCTACTTGGGGAACAAGTCATGCTTGATTATCGCAAGCTTGAACTTTCCTTGCGAGCACACCCTGTAGAGTTCGCACGGGCTGATCTAAACAAGCAGCGCATCCTACCTTGTGACCACCTTGGGAACGCTGCTAATGGCAGTTATGTAGAGGTGGCGGGGCTTGTGCTCGTGCGCCAGCGCCCAGGGACAGCCAGTGGTGTTATCTTTCTTACACTAGAAGATGAAAGCGGCACCGCAAACGTGGTTATCTGGCCACGTTGCTTTGAAAAATACCGCGCAGAAGTGATTGGAACGCGTTTCATTAAGGTGCGAGGCCGGGTGCAAAAGGAGGATGGGGTAATTCACCTCATTGCAACGCAGATTTCAGAGGCCTCAAATCTACTTGCAGGCTTGGGAGGCACCAAATTGCTGCATGAGGCCCTTGCCCGTGCGGACGAAGTCCGTGCACCGCTCATCGAGTTGGCGGAGAAAATAAAGCCGGGCCGTGGCTTAGCTGCTGCTGTGAAAGAAACACCCGAACTCAGTCAAGATTATTTGCGGCTTGCAGATTATCGACGGGAATCCAATGAGCAAACCACCGTTTTGCCTAAGGGGCGCAATTTTATGTGACAGTTACGGGTCAAGCGTATTGGTCTGAGATTGCTTGCTTAGTCACTAGGATTTTATGTTTTCTCATTGAATATTTGATTTTGGTCGTGCCGTTATGCGCGGTCGTGGAGTTTTGTGCGTGCGGGTGCTATTTAGCGGATAACGTACAATATCTTTCGCACATTTGCTTTTGAGGACGGTTCCACTCACACTTGTTGAGGGGATCTGACTATGGACGAGACTGATCATAAGAAGGAATTGAATAATGTCATCCGCATTGATTAAGCGCGGATCAAGGATCATCTTGGCGAGATGGTTCGGGGCCCAGTTGAGGAAGCCTTGAATACGCTGCTGGATGCTGAAGCCGACCGGCTTTGCGGCGCGGGCCGTTATGAGCGTAGCCAAGGGCGTCAGGCTACGCGCGCGGGCAGTTATGAGCGCTCGCTTCACACTAAGGCGGGGCCTGTTAAGCTGAAGATGCCCAAGCTGCGCAAGCAGGCTTTTGAGACGGCGATCATTGAGCGCTATCAGCGCCGGGACAGCTCGGTTGAAGAGGCGCCTAGTGAGATGTATCTGGCCGGCGTTTCCGTGCGCCGCGTGGAGGATATAACGGAAGCCCTGTGGGGCACGCGGGTCTCGCCCCGCACGGTTTCCAACCTCAACAAGAAGATTTATGCCAAAGTCGAGGAATGGCGTCATCGGCGCATTGAGGGTGATCATCCTTACCTTTAACTGGATGGCATCGTGATGAAACGCACTTGGGCCGGTGAAGTGCGCAATGTCTCGCTACTGGTGGCGTCTGCCGTCAATTCAGAAGGATACCCTGTGATTCTTGGTATTTGCGAGGGAGCAAAAGAAGACAAATCCGGCTGGTCGTCCTTCCTGCGCCACCTTTTGGATCGCGGCCTGTCAGGCGTGCAATTGATCATTTCCGATGCCTGACGGGGTCTAGTGGAAAGCATCACAGAATACCTGCCCGACGCCCGCTGGCAACGCTGCATGGTCCACTTCTACCGCAATGTATTCTCCCATGTGCCCTCCACGAAGGTCCGGGAGTTGAGCCATATGCTCAAAGCAATCCATGCTAGGGAAAGCCTTAAAGCGGCACAAGAAAAGGCACGAACAGTGGTTGCGGAGCTACGCTCAAGGCGCCTGACCAGAGCCGCTGAACTGATTGAAGAGCATATTGATGAAACGCTGAGTTTCTACGCCTTCCCGGATAGCCACTGGCGTAAGATCAGGACCAATAACCCGCTGGAACGCATCATGAGAGAGATCCGCCGCCAAACCCGTGTGGTGGGCGCGTTTCCAGACGGACAACCCTGCCTTAACCTGGCGGCCGCTAGGTTAAGGCATATCGCGGCTCCACATGGGCATCAAAACGCCACATGAACATGAAGCCGCTCTTTGAGAGTACTGAACTTCAAACCGGAGCTGTCGCCTGAAAACTAAAAGTGCGAAAGATTGTTGACACTACCATTTAGCGCGCACTTAGACAACGATGCGCGCATGCTGCCGTTTGTACGTGCGTTGCTGAATGAAGCTAGTTTGTATTTTGGGAGGTTTTTTATGTGTTTGTTTGAATTTGAAGTGTGTGTGTGTGTGAGGTTATCATGTCCGGCGGCGCCCTACTCTCCCGCGTCTTAAGACGAAGTACCATTGGCGCAGGGGCGTTTCACTTCCGA
>NZ_LLWC01000014.1 GCF_001561995.1 Polycladidibacter hongkongensis | reverse complement strand
GAATTAAACTGATGCATGTGCTTGCCGGTATCTGCGGCGGGCTTGTTCGGGTGATCGTGCATCCGCGGGCCAGCCTTGCCAACACCATTGGCGCAACGGTGGTCGGGGCGCTGGTGGCGGGCTATCTCACCCCCGTGGTCGCGCCGGTGCTGGAGCGCTGGTTTGGCCCCGCCGATGCAGGGGTGGAGGGCGCCACCGGCTTTATGCTGGGCATGTGCGGGCTGGCTCTATCGGAAGGACTGATCAAACTCGCCCGCCGCTGGCGCGATGATCCACAACTGCCGAAGTGAGGTACTTAATCGGTTTTGGGATAATGTCCCTCTTTCAAAAGCGGCCAAGCCTGTTCGTATGGCATTACATCCTCATGCTTGGCACGCCAATGAGCATCAATCCCGTCCCAGCCATTTCCTTGAAAAACATGCCCGCATTCGGGGCAAACTTTTTTACCTCGCTCCGGAACAATGGGACCATAATTGGCCTCAACCAGATCTTTAAGCTTCAAGATGCCCCCCGCGGCATTCTCTATTGCGGTGCGAAGCTTTTGATCGTGCCCAGGTAAAAAAGTACTACCCGCGGTAAGTTGTTTGCAGCCATAGGCGCAATATTGCCGTACAACCATATCCCCTCAAAATCAGTAATGAAAGATGCCAAAACATTGCACGTATTTGTGATCGTATACAATCAGACAAAGGCGTGCGAACTTAGGATCGCCAATCAATAGGAGACGGGAGGGTCTGAGTGGCGGAGAAAATCAATAAAATCCCGTAACAGGCGATTCCTCGCAAATTTTCATTTTGCGAGAAAATTGAGTATCTATATGAATTTATTGAGAAAATAATTTCCAGCGCATTTTTCAAACTAATGAAAAAGCCAAGCTGGCGGAGAGGGTGGGATTCGAACCCACGAGACGCTTCCACGCCCGCCGGTTTTCAAGTTCGAGACACAGAAACCTATAACTAACTGCGTTTCCTATTCTTTTTTGGTTGCGCTTCAGATTTGTTGGTAATCTGTTGGCGATTGTGAGTGCTTTCCATAATTTCCAGCAGGTCTTGTTTCATGACGTGGCTGTATTTTTCGGTTGTTGTCACGCGGGTATGGCCAAGCATATCTCTTGCTGCTGCAATGTTTCCAGAACTTCTCAAAATCCGTGTTGCGGCTGTATGTCGGAGGTCGTGCACACGTAGCTCGGGCTTATTTATCTCCTTCGCAGCAGCCTTGAAGGCGCTTTTGAAAGCAGTGTAGGTGAGGGGGTAGCGTTCACCTTTTTTCCTTCCGTCACGAGTGCTTTTCGCAACATAGGTAAAAACTGCGTCTGGGTGGTTTCCGATATTGTTTGCCAGAATGATGAGCATTGGCTGTGTAATCGGGATTGTGACCGGCCTTCCCCCAGGCGTCTTAGATTTGACATAGAAGGTTAGTTGCCGCTTCTGCAAGTTCACATGCTCTTCCCTCAGCACCACCCCCTTGCCCATCAGCACATTTGATGCGCGAGGGCCGGCGAGCACCAAGAACTCTAGTGCGTCATGGTAGTCAGAGCGCATGTTTTCTTTGATTTTCTCAAGGTCGTCATGCTCAATTTCAACGATCCGTTCGCTTGGCTCTGGCTTCAAGGCTTCGCCAAAATTGGGTAGACGCATCTCAACCTCAAACACATTCACAGCGTATCGAATGATTGTCCGGAGTAGCTGTACTTCACGGTTGATCGTGCTGGGTGAGGGGAGCCGCTTGCGGTTGTTTGGCTGTTTGCGTCTGATACTCACATAGCTGGTGAGGTGCTTAGTCTTAATCTCTGAGATGTTAGGGGGTAGCCCCTCATCCTCAAGGATTTTTGTCAGCTCATCCTGAAGTAACCCCATGCGCCAAAGGATAGTAGTTTCGTCGGCATAGTCGCAGCCCTTTTCTTCGAAGAACTGCTGAAAAGCGCCATCAATAGAGGTTGTGTCATTGGGAGTCTTAGCTTCGGCCTTTTTAGCTTCCTCTACTTGTTTTGCCTTTGCTTTTGACGTTGTTCCCGTAAAGCCCGAAAACCTACGACCGTTGATCCTGAAGTCGTAGTAGTACTCCTTGCTCTTCTCCTTCCCGGCACTGTCCTTGAGCCTGTAGACTGACACGTTCCGTCTCCCTTGGTTGGTGTTAGTAAATACTCGACCAAGAAGCCTAGGTTGTAGAGGCGCTTCTTATTACCCCGCGCAATGTACTTAATTCGGCCGGTGTCACCCTCCTCCTGAAGCCGCCTTACGTCAAGGTTGAGGATTTTAGCAGCCCTTCCGTGGCTGATTTGGAGCTGCCCTTCCATTCTCTGACGAACCTCCTCAATGAGGATCTCATGTGATTGTCGTACTAGCTGTTCTGCCAAGTTTGTCATTCCCACCCCCTCAATACATTACGTGCTAAGTCTTCAGATGGTGCCAACCATTCCAAGTCGCTTTTTCCTCTGACCAGTACGCATCCAGCTTCTCTCACAGCTTATCAGCTTCCTCAGAAAGATCCGCCACAGTCCTGAGTATGTCTGCACTAACAAGGATGTATCTGTTGTCGTCACAGTGGATCTTGATCTCGCCTTCATGCCTCTGATCCCTTGCTGCTTTGCCGCCGCTCGATCTCTCTTGAGATGTACCACCGCGCCTTTTCCAGATCCTGCAGGGCATTGCCCTTTTCATCGGCTCGCCAGATGTATTTAAGTGCATTGCCCAGATTGAACCCCATGTGCTCAGTCACCTGAATGCACTCTACGCCAGAGGGGTGACTGGTGTAGTGGGGAGGGTGATTTACTAAATCACTCATGCTGCCACCTCCTTTGCTAGATTTGGAAAGGCTGTATGCTCAACGCCATCAAGCTGGCGACCGGCGGCCCTTTTTGTACAGCGGCGCATGAGATGAACGCGCTCGCCATGAAACCCGCAGCCGCCCTCTAAATTAATGATACGATACTGGTTGGGTCGGCTATTCGCGCGGCCGTAGGGGCCTCTCCAGTCAGGATCATCTTTATCGCGGTCAAGCATTGGTACCCAATTGCCCCACTGCTTAAACAGAAACGGTGTTGGGCAAGATGCGCATTGGTCGCGTAGGGATCGGAACCAGTCCGGGTGCGACGGACGGGCTTTTGCGCCGCTTTCCCCGCCTGCAATGACCCACTCAAGCTCAAAAACGTAGCCGGTATCGCCATGCAACTTGCCCTCTAGGGCATTGAAACGCAGACCATCAAACCATTCAACATTGGTCAGATCGACAGGGCCTATCAACGGCTCGCACGAGAGAAAGCGAACCGCCTGCGGGATTTTGCTCAGGTGCTTAATCCGCTGGTCTGCCGTTTTTTGATCCTCAACGGTGGTACCAATCCAGACGTTGATAGGGAAAAACCATTCCCATGGAACCAGCTTTTGGATATTTTGCGGACGTTTTGTGAGGAGCAGCCAATCTAGGTTGGGTGTTCTCTCTATCAATTCCCAAAGGCGCGCTCTCCATTCTGGCTGGATGCTTGAATGATTATCAAATACATCTGCGAGCGAAGCACAGAAAACGCGGTATCGTTTTCCTTCTTTTGCGGCTTTCCGGTTCCAGCTCAGTGGCCTTTCCCAGTTTACATCGCTGGTGAGCCTGCGAGGGGCATGTACACCCCAGCGCTCCCCACCAAAGCGCTTGTCATAGGCCTCGGCGTAGCAATTATCGCAGGCTGGGCTAACCTTGGAGCAGCCGATCCACGGGTTGAATGTGTGGTCGCACCATTCAATTTTTGAGTTTTCCGCCATCACGCCGCCTCCTCCTTTTAAAGTTCAGCCCGTCGTTTGGCTGCGAGAGGCTCCAGCCGCGCCTTAACCATGGCAATCATGTGCCTGTAGGCCTGTGCGTGCTCGTTATCGCCGTGGGTCGCCTCAACGGCACTTGCAAACTCTGCCAGTGTTTTGGTTTCATCGTCCCCAAAACAACCACAATTACACTCAATGTTGCCTGTTTTAGTGAGATAGGCAGTGAAAAAACCATTTTCTGACCCTATCGAGGTGACGCAGATATAATCATCGAGGCGGCCGATCAGTGCATTGCCGCTGACCCGTGCATCGCCGTCGACCAGTGCCTTGTCGCAGACCCGTGCCTTGCCGCTGACCCGTGCCTTGCCGCTGACCCGTGCATCGCCGCTGACCCGTGCCTTGTCGCTGACCCGTGCATCGCCGCTGACCCGTGCATCGCCGCTGACCCGTGCATCGCCGTCGACCCATGCATCGCCGTCATGTGACAGGTTGCCTTCACTCTCGATCCAGCCGCCCAGATCGCCCGCCGTGATATAGGCGAAATCTCTCAGCGCGCGAATGCGGTTCAGTGTTTTCCCGGTAAATGTTTTTGTTTCACCGGTGAATTCATATTTTTTGGTCATTACTTACCTCCATTCAGTTGGCCGATACGCACGTCAAGCGCTTGTTTGCAGAGCTTGCTACCAGCAGGGTCACCAAAGTACGCTTGGCTGCTTTTGGAGATCAACCAGGCGCTGGCCATTAATTACTCTGGCGTGCCGTAGAACAACGGCAGGCCGGTTGCGCAGGCAGCTGTTGCGCAAGCCTCGTTGAACGCATGCTCCAGACAGCGATCGGGGCGATGCAAAGAGAGCAGCCAGTAAATTCCGCCGCCGCGAATGGTGCGGTAGCGCAGGCGCACCGGAATGCGATAGGATTGTTCGCCCTCAAACACCGGTATGGAGATCAGGAACAGGTTTGGCACAGCCAGCGGTTTCCCCTCGGCATCGGTGTGCTGCTCCTCAAATACCAGCTGTTGCTCCCCAGTGGAGCGGTTGTAAGCCACTTTTGCTTTTTGCTGGTCATGCACCTGCAATCCCTTGGCCAGTGTCATGAGCTTATCCGGCCCGCATGGGCGGCTCTCCAGTTGGATGATGAGTTGGCGCAGGTTTTTGTCCGGCTCGCTCAGATTATCCAGATCAGCGGCGGCGCCCGGCAGCAGGAATGTGGGCAGGGGCATCACATCGGTGATGTTGTCCTCCAGAAAGTGCGAGAACTCGATCATGTCCATTTTTTCGCGCTCAGCTGCGCGCCAGATGTTCCATTCGCGGGACAGGGGGAACGCGTAGCGCGTTCTGTGGTCGCCCCACTGGGGGAGCGATACACCGCCTGCGGGGAGGGAGATCTCGTCCTCGGCAGTTGCGGCAGGAGCGGAGCAGGTGTCGCGATTGACCGGATCGTTATAGTTGAACACTGTGGTGAGCGAGAGCTGATCGCTGCGGTTGTCTGCGAACATCGCAGAGTTTTCCTCCATATTGCGCTGGGTGAACTCGATCAGACTCTCCAGCGACAGCGCTTGCATGGTGCCGGTGCGGCGCAGGGGGTGGCGATCGTATCGCTCAAGTGCCTTTGTGAGATCGATGGCCTGCATGCCGCCATCGCCATCACGTAGCACCAGCTGGGTGATTTCGTTGCCAAAATGAGGATGCTTTACGCGAACTATTTCTGGATTGTGTGCTTGCCCGCTCATTTGAGAGAGCTTTTCCAGCGCGGTTGCGAGGTTGGTCATTTGGTTTCTCCTGTTAGGTTGCTCGTGTGTTTTGGCGTGCGTAGGCGCAGGGCCTAGACCGTGCGCGGGTGTTGGTGCTCGGGGCTAAGGGGGCCTGGCTGCCTCTGCGGCGACTCTGTCGAGATTGCGCGAGGCCCATCGAACATGTCGCTCTGGCGGGGGTTTTGCGGCGTGAAGCCGTTTTGCGAGGTCCACAGCACCGAACCTTGCCGTGGCGGCTGTGGCAAGGTGTCGTTGAGCGTCGCGGAGACGTTGACCACGCCGGATTTGGATTTGAATTTCAGTTTGACTGTGAGCGTGGCCTCCGGATTACCGCCATGGGTATCGACGTGCTCGGCTAGTGCCTGCGAGATTTGCTGCATTTTGCGCGAGGCATCGGCGTTTAGATCGCCATCTTCCAGATGCATGAGAAACTGCGCGAAATCCCGATATTCGAACTGGCTCATCTGATTATCCCTCGTTAACGCGTTGGCCTTGTCGGCGTTGTTGGTGATGGTTGTTGATCACTAGCGTTCGCCTGTGCGCCTGTAATACCAATTGCGTTGACCTGTTTGATCAGGCCCATCAGCAGTTGCAGCGCCTCTTCGCGCTCCGGCGGGTAGAGGGGATGGCCGGTCACGGTGCTAACCTCCATGCTCTCCTCAACTGCGGCTATTGCCGTTTCCAGCAGCTGCGAGGCTTTGGATTTTCCCTCGCTCAGGCCTGTGTGGCGCCCTGCCATGAGGCCCTGCTGGTATTGCTGGCGGCCATGGGCCTCATAACTGGCGGCGAGCCCGCGCAGCTGCGTGAGGCAATGTTCAATTTCCTGCTGCGAAATCATTGCGCGGGCTCCTGTTGCTGCGCGGTGGTGCGGGTGCAGGGCGCGTGCTGCGCGTATGCGATGATATTTTCGGCGCATTCGACCCATCGGCAGGCAGCCTCCTCGCAGCTGTGGACTGGATTTAACAGGCGCTTGAGCGCTGATGGCACCCCGGTTTGCACTATGCGTTTGCCATGGAGGGTGCGAGCAGCCTGATTGATTTGAGAGCGGCGCTGGTTGATAGTGCTCGTCCAGTCTGTGATCTCGGCGGGATCCAGCCCGCTCATGGCTAGCCGTGCCACCAGCACCGGATTGTCCTCATCCGCCATAGTAAGATGGCTGTAGATGGCAAGGCCAAGGTACTGGCGCTGCGCGCGGGGCTCCAGCAGGGACAGAACAGCGCAATCCCGCTGCGCCAGAGATAATGGCCGGCGCATTTGCGGCAGCAGGCATTGCGCGAGGCTCTGGCCAATGGCATTGAGCTCGCGGCGGGCAAGCGGGCGGGAAAATGGCGCGTCATCAGGCGGATTTGCATTAAAGGGGTTCAACATGTGCGGTTCCTCTATTTGGCGCGGCCAGCAGGCAGCAGCGCCACCATTTCCGACATGTGCTGCATGGACAGGCGTTTGAGATCGCGGATGGCGAGATCGATGGCGGCGGTATCGCGCGGCGTGGTTTTTGCCGTGTCTCGCAGGTGATCCAGTGCCAAAGTGAGATCGCCAATGAGCGCCTGTGTTTTGGCACTGGCGTCCCCCGCGCGGGCAGATGGCCCGGCGATGACCTCCCAGCTGTCGCGCTGGCTGCCAAGGCAGGGCGCTGCGTCATGCTCATTCGGAATTGCGTAGCCCATTCATTCCTCCTGCAAATTCGATTGGCTCCCAAAAAAGGCCGCAAAAAGAAGCGGCGCGAAGCGGTATGCCCCGCGCCAGTTGGGACTGCGACTTTGGGAGGGGTGCCGCTGTCCTGAGGTGTCTGTTGTGAGTGGGGAGGGAAGAGCTAGGCGACCAGTGGCCTGCTGCCCATTGTCTGCGCGGTCATTTCTGCGGGCGCATCCACCGCATTCAGGACGGCAGCCTCCGCAGCAATGCGTTGCTGCTCTTGTGTGAGCGGGTGCGCCAGCTGTTCTGCGCTAAGCCAGTATGTATTGAGAAAGGGTTCGCCAGTGTTTTTGGCGATGTTGCGCACCTCGACCTGCGCGCGGGCGCCGCCATCCAGATGAATGCAGATCGCGCTAACAATACCCGTAGCACGGAGCTGAGAGACATACACGCGCTCGCCCAGATCATAAGGGAACGAAAGGGGTGCTTGCTGGTGTGTTTGACTATGCATTACTCTACCTCCTGTGAGTGCATTAAACGGAACAAGTAACGCACACATCAAAACTCAAAAAATTTGATCTGTCAATCTATGTAATCAAAAATTTTGAGATATGTTTATTATTGGAAGGATATGTAATGCGAATTCTTCTTTTGTTTTTCTTGCTTATGTGGCCCGGGTTAGGAAGGGCTGAAACTCGGCTTCGAGAACTGAACTCAATATCCTCAGGTCAGTACATGTCGTTACTCGAAGTGTTTGGAGGGGATAAGTTGCTCGAGCTGGAATGCTGGCAAAAAGATCGCGTGGTGCTGCTACGCTGGGTCCTCGTAGGTCTCTCGCTTTCTCGCTCGCAAATGGATGCATACAATGCAGATCTCCCATACATGCGGCTGTCGTCAGGCGGAGAGCGCGAGGTTAAGCTGGTTACGCTTCTACGGCGCAGGGTTTATCAGGGCGCGGAGCATGTTGAATTTTCTAGTGAAGTTTCCGTGGCCGCGTTTTTCTCAATATGGCAGCGGCCCTATGATTTGGAATTGATAGCTGGAAATTCACGTGGTGCGATTGCATCGCAACGGTATACATCGAGTGCGGACCCTGCGCTGCAGGATTTTGCGGAGCGCTGTATAACGGCTGTGAAGTAAATTAGACTATAGTGCCCCATAAATTTTAAGGGGTTTCTGAGGGGTGATGTGCTCTGTCGGAGTGTTAAAAACTCCGATGGAGCGATTGTAATGACAGAACTTTTTCGTCGTGATTTGTTGATTTTTTTGAGTTATGAGCTGGCGATCTCGCTGGAGGTACTTGAGTGTCTCACGCGAGGGCTAGATGAGGGAGCGACGAGACTTGTTGCGGCTAATCTGCGGCATCTGGTCTCTACGGACTACGGTCCGATTGCCTATTGAGGGTGTGGGTGCAGCTATTGCTGCGCCGCATCTTTTGCGCGGGAAAATGCCATCCACGATCGTGCGAGCTCGGGGGGGAGGCTCTCCACGCGTCCAAGAAATAGAAAATCCAGAGATATGCCGTAGGTCGTACTGATAGCCAGTGCGCCTTTGAGCGAGAGGCGCTGTGTGCCGGTGAGCCAGTTGATCATCTGGGTGTAGCTGGCATCAATGTCAGCTGCCATATCCTTGATCTCTAGGCTGTAGTGGCTGCGCAGCCAAGCAAGGCGAGCGCTGACCTGTGCGCTTTCTGATTCTGCTGGTTGTTTCATGGGGTTACCATCGCTCAGACTCAAAAAAATTGATAGAAGTGATTTTTTGGGTTGCGGTAACTCAAAATATTTGACAGCATGCCGATATGAACGAAGCAAAGACAATATTGCATCAGCTTGGTGAGCAGCAGGTGATGGCGGTGCTTGGCGTGAAAGCGGGCGCGTTGTTTGCTGCAAAGCACTCCAATCGTTTTCCAGCTGCTTGGTATCTCGCCCTGAGGGATCTTGGAGCGGCGCAAAACGTTGTGGTGCCGCTTCATCTTTTCAGTTGGAAGCTGCCACGGAGTGGTGGGGTGGATAGAGCGCAAGAGGCGGCGCCAGGCGGCGGCGGGGGCGCGGCGGCCTCTGCCGCCGCATCTGGCGCTGTTCTGCCCTTGGCGGACGATACGGCAACAGCTGCCTGATGCCTGCAAGCCGATGCAACGCAGAGCGGGGCAAACCGCCCATGTAGCTGCGGCGGCAGGGCGGCCATCAGGGTGGCCAGATCCGCCGGTGTTTTTACGGGCATGTGCTGTGCTCCTGCCTGATCAATTTGATGGGTGTTTTTGTAAATGACCTAACGTCAGCCAGTCTACCGACTGGCTGGATGCTGTCACCGGTAAACAACGGGAATTTTGTGTGATGCCAGCGCGTGCCTTATCCAGCGAAACCTATTTGCGGCTCAAACGCTACGCCAAGGAGCTGATCAAGCTGAATGGCGGCCAAGAGGCGGCCAGCCTCGGCACGCGGGTGGAGCGCTCTCAGCTCGCCCGTTACGGCCAGCCGCAGGATGATCTCAACATGCCCATAGACGTGGTGGCCGATCTGGAGGCGGAGATCGGCGAGGCGGTGGTGACAGCGGTGCTCGCCGGGATTACCGGCCATGCGCTTTATAAACTGCCGCAGGTGGACAGCCACCGCGACTGGCTGCGCCATGTGGCCAGCCTCTCCAAAGAATTGTCGGACGTGGTTGGTAAGGTAAGCGAATGTCTTGCCGATGATGGCTGTATTAGCCGTGATGAAATCCGCCAGACGCGGCTGCTGCGCGAATGCGACGAATTAATCCGCGCGGCGGTGGTGATGCAAACGGCACTGGCCGCGGTGCTGGAGGCGGGAGCGGGCGCGACTGGCGATCTGCGCCGCGAGAATGGATCGTTCACAACCACGGCTAACCGCTAGGGGTTAGGGGCCGGGAGGGCAGAGGCATGCAAGACGAGCACGCAGGCGGAGTTCATCCGGATATTCAGGAGAAATTGCGGCGGCGGGCCGATCAGGGTCTGTCTATTCGCCAGATCGCGCAGAGCTACGGCCTATCAGAGGTAGAGGTGCGCCTCGCTGTTGCCGCCAGCCGCACACGGCGGGGAATGTTGGGCTGCTCTGCCGCGCCGGAGGGCGTTTGATGATCAAAGCAGATCTATACGGTGTTGTTTGTGGAAATGAAGAAGCCAGTGGTAAGACGATGTGTATCATGTGTAATGCTGCATCCTTCAGGCCATGTCGTGTTTTGGTCGTAATCATCGCGAAGCCGGCACCATGTCATTTCAATGCTGGTAAATTCTGGATTTCCAATTGTTCTGATTACTTGGCTGTCAAAATAGCAACGATTAAAATTAGTGCTCTGATCAATTGGAATTTCTACTTGGTGACAAGTGAACGTGCAGTCCAAATAGTCTTTGGCCCCTGGGCGAAAGGCATCATCAAACATAAAATGGCAGTGATGGAACATGTTTACGTCAACATCTTCGCCTACGTGCTGTGTATTAATGAAGTAACACAGAGTGTGTATGCAAGCATCATTGTGAAATTCTCTGAAGTTAACATTTTCAAAGTAACATGTGTCAATTATGCATTGCGTTATGTGAAATTCATTTATGTTAATATTACTGAAGTTAAGCCCGAAAATGTAGCTCATTCTAAGATTTACTTCCGTACGTTCTCCGTATTGGATGTGATAGTTATTAATAGCGAAGCAAAGTGCGGTAATTGCTTCGACAACATCTTCTTTGGGTCTCGATATTCTAGGGCCTTTATTGAATTGCTCTCTAATGTGGTCCGTTACCGGAGACTGATACCGAACAAAAGAGCAAAGAAGCTTAATGCCTCTATCATAATACGTTTTAGGATCTCGCTTTACTACCTCAATGAGAGCGTGAATGCCAGCTTCGCGCAGCGACTGGTTTTCCTCTTTGCCCATCAATTCGGCAGCACTTTGGAAGCGTTCTTCAAGCTGGCCATCCAATGTCACCTTCAACTGCCGGTGGTTGACGATGGAGCGCCATGTCAACAGCGCCAAGCCGATACCTCCAAGTATTATCCCACCCAAATCGCGCAGAATGGTTGCGCGCGGTGTGGCGGCAATGGCCCCGCCATCTGCCGTGGCCGCCCAATAGGCGAGCGAGAACCAGTCCGGCGCCGCGAGGTAGCCAATGAATGCCAGTATGGCCAAAAGGCAACCACAAAAGATAGGCAGGATCCAGCGATCGGTGCTTTCAGAAGGCATGGACATCAAACAAACAATCCAAATCGATTAATCAACCGCAACCACATTAGCCGAGAGCTGCACGCTAGCGCAAGCGCGGCCAGTGTCAGCGCAGCCATGAGGTGCGCCGCATGAGCATGGATCTGTTCTCAAATTCTCACATAGCAGGCTCTGTGCCGCCGCAAATGGTCAATTCAGAGCATGAGCTGATTATTGATGCTTTTGCCGGTGGCGGCGGGGCCTCGACCGGCATTGAACTGGCGCTTGGCCGGTCTCCGGATATCGCCATCAACCACTGTGATAAAGCGCTGGCGATGCACGCGCAGAACCACCCGCAAACCTTGCATCTTTGCGAGAGCGTTTGGGATGTGCATTTGCAAAGCTACACAAACGGGCGGCCTGTGGGCCTGCTGTGGGCCTCGCCTGATTGTCGCCATTTCTCTAATGCGCGCGGGGCAGCGCCTGTTTCAAAAAGCGTGCGCATGTTGGCGTGGTCCGTGGTGCATTTCTGTCAAAAGTTGGGGAGCAAGCGCCCGCGGGTGATCATGCTGGAAAACGTGCCTGAGTTTAAGGGCTGGGAGGATTTTGAAGCCTGGCAGGGGGCGCTGCGCCAGCTCGGCTACCGGGTGGAGCATCGCATTTTGCGGGCGTGCGATTATGGCGCGCCGACCATCCGCAGGCGCTTGTTTGTGATTGCCAGGCGCGATCGCAAGGCGATTATCTGGCCAGCGCCGACCCACGGCGACCCTCAAAGCGAGGCAGTACGCACGGGGGCGCTTAAACCATGGCGAACCGAAGCCGAATGCATTGACTGGTCCATTCCGTGCCCTTCAATTTTTGAGCGCAAGAGACCACTGGCAGAAAACACACTAAAGCGCATTGCAGCGGGCATTCAAAAATTCGTTATTGATAATTCTGCGCCATTTATTTTGAACATGAGCCATGGCGGGCGGTTGAAACCGCTCAACAAGCCGTTTTCGACCATTAAAACCGAAAAGGGGGGCTGCCGTGCTTTGGTGATGCCGTGCATCGATCGGACCTTCGGTAACTCAAGGGGCGCAGATATCGCCGCGCCGCTTGGCACGGTTACCACCAAGGGTATTGGTAATTCGGCACTGGTGGCGGTGTTTCTAGCCCAGCACAATTTTAATGTGTCGGGGCGGGCTGCTGATGCACCGCTTTCGACTATCACCAGCCGCGCCACCCAGCAGAACATTGTTACCAGCCATCTGGTTAAGCTGTGGGGCACTTGCAAGCATGGCCAGAAAGTCGATGCACCCATGCCGTCAGTCAGCGCAGGGAGCAGCCATGTGGGCGAGGTGCGCGCATTTCTGACTGCGTATTACGGCACCAGTCTTGGTCAGCCCGTGGATGAGCCAATGGGGACAGTGACAACCAAGGACCGCTTTGGCCTTGTGACTGTCAATATCGGCGGCGAGCCCTATGTGATCAGCGATATTGGCATGCGGATGCTGAGCGCTGCTGAACTCTACCGTGCGCAGGGCTTTCCGGAGGACTACCGGATCGAGTTTGATTACAACGGCAAGCCATTCCCAAAAACCGAGCAAACGGCAAAATGTGGCAACTCGGTCTGCCCGCCATGGGCGCAGGCGCTGGTTGCTGCAAACCTGCCAGAGCTGCGTGTTGATGCTGCAGAAAGGCGGGCGGCATGAGGGCAGTATTCAATCAACTTAGCCAAATCCCCCCCTTGTCCTATGATTTAATCATGGCCGACCCGCCTTGGTCTTATGCCAATTGGTCAAAAAAGGGAGAACATAAAAATGCTAGCGCCAAATACGATTGTATGGCGCTAGATCAGATTAAAGACATGAATGTCTCTCATCTGGCCGCAGGCGATTGCGTTCTATGGCTATGGGCGACCAATCCCTTGTTGCGCGAGGCATTTGAAGTTCTCGACGCTTGGGGCTTTAGCTTTGTAACGGCTGGCCATTGGGTTAAATACACGCAAAGTCAACGCACGAAAAAACGTAGGTTGGCGTTCGGCACAGGGTATGCCCTGCGCTGTGCAGGGGAGCCTTTTTTAATTGGTAAGGTCGGTGCACCAAAGTTTGGCTCAAATGTCAGATCGGTGATTGAGGGGCTGCGCCGTGAGCATTCTCGCAAGCCAGATGAAGCGTATGCGGCCGCAGAGAAACTGTTCCCGGCAGCTCATAGGCGCCTTGATTTGTTTTCCCGTGAGCAGCGCGTTGGCTGGGACTGTTTTGGAGATGAAACTGGCAAATTCGATGAGGTGGCATGATGGTAGCTTATGCGTCGATGAGCCTGCCTGCCGCTTCATACCAGTGGGCTTCGCTGACGAGGGCAATCGGGCGACGCTTCTCGCGCATCTCGACGGCTTTAACAATCTTTGTGCCAAACGAGGATTGCAGCCAGCTGTCGGTGGCGTATTCACCTATAACCAGAAAATGGGTTTTCATATTCAGCGGTGTAATGTTGCCGCCCAACTGTTTCGTTACGGCCTCGACATCCTTGCGCTTGCCAAAGGTGAACGTGCCGGTAAAGGTGAAATTGCGGTGCGGGAATACGATTGCCGGCATCGGGTCATCCAGCGGTAAAGTTGCGGCCTTCAATGCCTCGCCTGTTTCAAAATCGGCACCGGTGAGTTCATGCAGGGTCGAGAGCAAGTCCTGCCGCTCTTCATCGTCAATCACGCCATCTGCCAACGCATCTTTAATGCGGGCGATCAGCGCGTTGACAAGCGGGTTTTGCGCAGCATCCGCATTGGCGATGAGCCATTTATACAAGAACTCGATTTCCAAATCGTTGAGTGTGCCATCTGCGATAACACCGCGGGCAATGCCGATCAACTCAGCCACTTGCCTTTGGTCGATCCGGGCGCGGTTAAACTGGTTCAACACTTTGGTGTGCATGGACTTTGCCTCATCAATACATGAAAAATGCGAGTCAATCGCGCTGGATAATACCGTAAGGGTATCCGGTTTTTCTTGGGGTGGTGGTGAAAGGTTTTCATGCTTGACAATTTCGCGCGCCTGCGAGAGTCTTAGGGGCAGTCGGGAGATTTCCGGCAAGTGCGGCAAAAAAAGCCGTGCGGGGATTGGAACCCCTTTCTGTTCTCAAGGCGCTCGCATTGCGCCACGCATACCTCTGGTTGCGTGGTTTTTTGTTATGGTCGGGCGGGCAGGAGCGCTTTTGCGCGCCGTTTCCTTGAGGGCGGTAGTTCCAATCCTGTTCGTCCGGCCGCCCGAGATTGGAACCTCCGGTGGTTGGATACAATTCAACTCAAGGAGATTTGCCATGTGTGAGCGGGCAGATAACGGGTGCGTGCATGCAAAAAACCACCTCGATACATTCCAGAAAAATCTAAATCAATTGTACAGCGCACAGGCGGCCAGCGGCGCGCTGCTGTTTGCCATGCGCACATTGGCCGACGAGATATTGGCTGGCGGCGATGAGCGGCTGGCCTGCATTTTTACCCTGTTACAGCTGCTGGATGACGAGAGCGGACGGGCGCAAGACGCTGCTGCCCGCCTTGGCCTATCTGCTTGCAGCGCAACTGCGGAGGGCATGGCATGAACGCCCTGACGAATTTCGGCTTTGAGGATCATCTGGTGCGGGTGATTGAGTTGGACGGCGAACCTTGGTTTGTCGGCAAGGATGTCTGCCGCTGTTTGGAGCTCGGCAATCCCCGATCTTCACTTGCTCTGCTGGGTGAAGACGAGAGGGGGGTCCATACTGTGGACACCCCCTCGGCCAAGCAAGAAATGGTTATCATAAATGAGTTCGGTCTTTATCGGTTGATCTTCCAATCGCGCAAGCCAGCGGCAGAGCGGTTCAAACGCTGGCTGGCGCATGAGGTGTTGCCGAGCATCCGCAAAACCGGCAGCTACACCGCCAGCGACGCGCCGCAAGCGGAACAGGCAAGCAGTTTTGCCACAAGCGGGCCGGAGCTGAATCACCTGCAAGACATTGCCACCAAAGCGCGGTTGGTGGAGTTAACCCTGAAGCTTTCCGGACGGCAATCGGCGCGCGGGTTGTGGCGGGATCTGGGCTTGCCCGTAGCAAACGGCTTTTACGATGAAGGGCCTGCGGGCGGGGTGGTTGAGCAACTTATGCCGCACGTACAGGCATTTATCGAAGAGGCCTGCGAGATCGGGCGCGACGAGGTGCGGGCGCAAGTGTTGTTCGAGGCCTATTGCCGGTATAGCGCCGGACGCGGCGAAGAAGCGGCCAGCCAGACAGCGTTCGGGCTGATTTGCGGGGTGTTGGCGATGAAAATGGGCTTTGTGAAGCTCAAACGCCGCCTGATCACCTATCGCGGCCTCACCTTGAAACAGGGTCAGGAGGGGCGGTGATGGGAGAGCTATGTAACATAGTAGTTTCTGATACTAAAAATACAGGACATCAATTCACAAAAAAGCATCTAGGAACAAGCAAAATCTTTTCTCTTTTCAAGTATAGATATTTGTTGGTCTATGCTATTCATGGTATCTTTGGCCAAATTAAAGTAATATGCAATATCATTGCGTCTATTTTTGGGAATTTCATAAATAAAATCTTGGTTGGTTCCACCTACAAAATGGAAATTCATACGCGCGCATATTTCACCATGTACAATGACTTTATCTATATATTGTTTGGTGGTAATATCGATAATTTCAATATTATTAACTATGGAATTTACATAGTCAATGTTCTTTTCGATATTTGCTTTGAAAGAAGTTATGTCATCTTGGGTAAGATTAGTACTTTTATGAAAAGCACTATTAATTATTGTGCCACTTATATTTCGTCTTATTTTATAAAAATAATTTATACTAGTATTTATATCCGTAATTTTTGCAAGAGTGCTATCCTTACGCATCTGTCTAATTGTAAACCACGCGGCACTGATAGCACCAATAGCTGCTGCCCAACCGCTCAATGCGCCAAGCCATTCTCGAATACTTCCAGTGTCAACAAATACAAAATCATGGTTACGGGTTGTATTGGCAAGTACTACAATGCCAAGAGCAAATACCGCCATAAAACCACCAGCAGCGGCATAGACGCAGTAATTCCAGACTGGCTTGGAGCACATTTTCAACCTCCGGTAAAAAAACGACATTCTGACTGGCCGCAGTCTGGACTGTTTAAACGGTTCATGCTCCCCACAGATTTCGGAACTGAGATTTTCCAAGGGAGGGCGGCCCATGCGCTTTGAGCCCTTTGAGATTGAACGGGTGAAGCGGGAGGCGGATCTGGTGGCGCTGATTGGCGCGGACACCCGTTTGCGCCGTGCCGGGCGGCTTTATTCCGGCTGTTGCCCGCTGCATGGCGATAAAAACCCCTCGTTGCAGGTGGACCCCGTAAAGAACACCTTTCGCTGCCACTCCACCGCCTGCGGGGCGGCGGGCAGCGCCATTGACTATGTGATGTTGCGCGATGGGCTTTCTTTCTCCCAAGCGGTGGAGGCACTGGGCGGCGAGGCGGCGGCAGCCCCGCGCAGCGCTGCGGACAAGGCAGCACAGGCGCAGAGAAAGCAGGCGCGGCAGGAACGCTGGCGGCAAAAAAGGCAAGCGCAGGACGAACAAGCGGCACGAGATGCGGCTAAGGAACGGGCGCGGGCCCAAGCGATCTGGCAGCAGGGCGCGGCGTTTACCGGCTCGCCAGCGGAAACCTATTTGCGCGAAGTGCGGGCGCTTGGCGGGGCCGCGCTGCAAACACAGGTGCTGCGCTATCACCCCGCGTTGCCGTTCTGGCATGCGGGCGCGGATGGCACCCTGCGCATTATCCATCAAGGCCCTGCCATGTTGGCGGCGTTTCAGCGGCGCGATGGCCGGTTTGCCGCGCTGCATATGACATGGCTGGATTTGACAGGGCCTGCGCAGCAAAAAGGCAAGGCGCGGATTGTGGCGCAGGATGGCAGCGTGTTGCCTGCCAAGAAGATCCGCGGGCCGTTTATGGGCAGCGCCATCCGGCTGTCGCCCCCTGCGCTCACCATGTCGCTGGGAGAGGGGATCGAGACCTGCGGCGCGGCGATTGCCTCTGGGTGTCCTGCATGGGTGGCAGGCACGCTTGGCAATCTCACCGGCAGGGCGGATGCCACCGCGCCCCGCGAACCCCATCCGGCCCGCCCCGGCAAGCTGCTACCCGCGCGCGTGCCCGATTATACCTCGGCCTGTGCGGCTCCGGCCAAGGGCTGCAAGACATTGATTTATTTAGCCGACAGCGACACAGCTGATCTGCATGTGCTGCGGGCGCTGCTGGCCATGGTGCAGGCGCGGGCAGCAAGAGCGGGCATTGCCGCCAGCAGCGTGTGGCCGCCAGCAGGCATGGATTTGGCGGACTGGTTTATTAAAGAAAAAACAGGGAGAGCCGCATGAGCGCAGCTGTCAAAAAAGCGTTGGCGGCCGCCGCGCGTGAGGCAAATGCAGCACAGGCAGGGGCAGGCCCTGCGCGCGGTGCCCGGCGCGGCGGTCCGCATGAGGCAGCAGGCGGGGCAGCTGGCGGGGCACAGGGTGACAATGTGCTCGACCAGCAGGTGCTGCGGGCCTGCAGCGCGCTGGACCACAACGACACCGGCAACGGCCAGCGGCTGATCGCCCATTTTGGCGATGAATTCCTGCATATTCGCGAGCACGGGTTTTACAGCTGGTGCGGCAGCCACTGGGACCTGACCGGCGGGGAGGAGGTGGTGACCCGGCTGGCGCAGGAAACCGCCGAGCGCATCCGGCTGGAGGCCCCGTTTTTAGAGTATTCGCCGCATGAGCAGCGGGCGATCGAGGCAGGGGAGGCGCTGGTGGTGAGTGATGGCAAGCCAACTCCTGCGCAGCGGCAGATACTGGAGGCCGCAGAGGCGGCGCGAGAGGCGCTGAACAAGCGGCGGGCGCGGCAGCGGGCGTTCTCTGTCTCCAGCGGCAATGCGGCGCGGGTCAAATCCATGTTGCTGATGGCGCTGCCCCACAAAACCCATGGGCCTGATGACATGGATGCGGATGACTTTGTGCTAAACACGCAAAGCGCCACGCTGCATCTGCACCCTGAGGGCGATGGCGAGGGCGGGCAGGTTGTCAACGTCAATGCCAAGGACCATGCGCGGGCGGATCTCATTTCCAAGTGTGCGCAGGTGGCCTATGACAAGGGCGCTGCCTGCCCGCGCTGGCAGGCGTTTTTAGACTATTTTCAGCCAGATGAAGAGATACAGGGTTTTTTGCAGCGCTTTATGGGCTATTGCCTGACCGGCTCCACCGCCGAGCAAAAGCTGCTGTTTTTCTATGGCGACGGGGCCAATGGCAAATCCACATTTATCGAGGCGATCTGCGCCTTGCTTGGCGGCTATGCCGGGCAGCTGAACCCCGAGAGTGTCACCGGATCCGGCCAGCGGCGCGGCGACCAGGCCACACCGGATCTGGCCACATTGGTGGGCAAACGCTTGGTGCGGGTTTCCGAATTGCCGCGCGGCGAGCCGGTAAAAGAGGAACTGATTAAGGCGCTGACCGGCGGCGAGCCCATGCAGGTGCGCCGGTTGCATCAGGGTTTTTTCGATATGACGCCCATTTTCAAGGCGGTGATGAGCGGGAATGACAAACCCTACATTACCGGCACGGATCACGGCATCTGGCGGCGGCTGCTGATTGTGCCGTGGTCTGTCAAAATACCGGAGGCAGAACGACGACCGCTGGAACAGGTGCTGGCGGAGTTTGCCGCAGAGCGGGCCGGTATTCTCAACTGGATGATCGAGGGGCTGGCGGCCTATGTGGAGGGGGGATTGCAGGTGCCGGAGGCGGTTGCGGGCATGACGGATAGCTACCGATCGGAGATGGACCCGATCCAGCAATTTGTCGATCAGTGTCTCATCGCCGTGCCGCCCGACGATGCGGGCCAGCCGGTGGCCGAGGTAACCGCGCAGACCATGTACAACGCCTATAAGCGCTGGTGCGAGGTGAGCGCTGTCAAAGTGTTTACCAACACCCTGTTTGGCCGCGAATTGCCCAAGAAAGGCATTGAGAAAATCAACGGGCGTATTCGCAAATACATCAATGTTCGCATTAACTTACCAGATGAGGTGGTACATGTTGACCCGCCGATTTAGGGAGGTGTACCCGCGCGCGCCTCGCGCTGCGAGGGTAACGAGGGTATTGCGAGGCGGAACGGCAAACGCTCGCGCGTGTTTTGCTGTTTGTTGGCAAGGCCTTGCGGGCCGCGTGCGAGGGTCGCGCGGGTTTACGCGCACGCGCACGTATGGGGCTGCGGGGATGATCTATAGGCGGTTTTTTGTTTTTGGGATTTTTATTCATGCGCACGTTGCGACACGAAACACTCGAAACCCTCGAAAGAGGAAACTAACAGGCTTTAATAATTGAATAATTTGACTGCGCGGGTTTGAAACTTTGCCTCGCAAAACCCGCGCGACCCTCGCAAAAACGGAAAACGGGGCAAAACGGACTGGCAATTGGCAAAGACAGATGGCAAATGCGGAGGCACAGGTGATGGCAATGGCAGGCATGGCGAATTCAGGGGAGCAAAAAGCGATAGGGCTCGGGATTGCCGATCTGGCCGAGTGGGCCTATGCCGATCAACTGGCGGGCATCTGCGATGCGGGCCGCGATGATCTGGCGCTGTTGGGCTACCGCTCCGGTGCAGCGTCGTTCAGCGCCATGGCGGAGCTTGGTGTGCGCGTGGATGGCGGCGGCTGCAAACTGGCAGGCGCGCTGCACCGCGATGCGCAGGCGCTGGTGGACGAGGTGGCTGCGCTTGCCGCCTGCGGGCCGGAGGGGCTGGATGCCGCGGCGCTGATTGTGCACTACGCCCGCTCGCGCACACGCCCTGCCAAACCCTCGGGCGCTGATCAGGCGCTGATTGCCAAGCGCGGTGGCAACGGGCGGGCCCTGATGAGCTATGCCAGCGAATATGGCCGCGTGAGCGTGAAAAGCGGGGCGATGCTGCGCGGCGTGGATGGCGGCACGTGCCGGGTGGGGCAGGCCTGTGAGCTGGTGATCTACCAATTGCCACAGGAACTGGTGGAGCTGGAGCGCGAAACCTATGCGCTGTGGGCCGCCGGATTAAAACAGGTGGAAAACAATCTGCCCCCGCTCACAGCGCATAAGTTGTTGCCGTGGCGAGAAGAACCGGCGCAGCTGCATGGGCTATTGCGGGCAAGGATGGCCGCCGCCTGAAAAAAGGGGGTTGTGCCGCGCCCCAGTTTTTGACAGGGTGCTTGCGAACACAAGACCGCCCGCAGCGATAATTCGCCGCGTGGCGGTTTTTTCATGGCTGGTGCGGGTAGGCGTGGGGATCTGATGCGGATCGAGATTGACACCGGTGATCTGGACGGGTTCGCAGCTCTGCTGGAAGGGACGGCGCATAATTTTAGCGCCAAGGAGTTGTCGCGGGTGTCCAGAGCGGCGCTCAAGGCTGGGCGGCTGAGCTACGAGGACAGTCTGGCCAATGACGGCAGGCCGCTGGGTTATTCCAAAACCAAGATCCGCAGGAAATTGGAGGTGGTGAGCGCCAATGGCGGCTCGGCAACCTCGGAGATAATATTTAGGGCTGGATGGTTCCCGCTGATTGCAGCGCGCGGAACGAGGCAAAAACGTGCAGGCGTTTTCTCCCCCAGTTGGGGCATGCATCGCGGCACGTTTATTGCCACCATGCCAAGCGGCCATCGCGGCGTGTTCAAGCGGTTGCGCGGCACAGCGATGGAAACCAAGCCTCACAAAGAGCAGATTGCCGAGCTGTGGGGATGGAACCCGAACCGTGAAGTGGAGCGAGGCAACTCCGATGCGCTTGAAGAGGCAGGGGAAACCGTTCGCAAGTCGTTGCAGAACTCGGCTCTCGATCTCTACCAACACCTGTTCGGCCATTGAGCGAGAGTGGCGGTGAATGGGTGCGGGGTGCATGGGTCCTCCCTGCGTTTTTTCGCGCCCCGCGGGCGGATGCAACCGCGGGGGTCTGCGCTAAAGTCGGCTCGGTTTCTAGCCTAAACTGGCAGCCTAAACAGGGTCTTTTGCGTGTTTAGTTGAGCCGGTTTCATGGATTTTTGATGGAATTGTCTTGGTTTTCGAGCGGGGGAACGAGGTGAGAAATGGCACGGCAGCTCATGAAAAAAGGCGCGTTTGCCATTGCTGCCGGTGTCAGCGCAGGGCGCGTGAGCCAATGGATTAGCGAGGGGAAAATATCTGGCGAGGCTATTGTGGGGGAAGGGCGCAGCGCCCAGATTGATGTTGCAATCGCCGTGCGGCAATTGCAGGCGCGGCTTGATAGCGGCCAGATGATGGGCAACGGGATTGGCACGCGGCTGAGTAGTCTTAGCGATGCGGCAGCAGCAAAGCCAAGCCCCGAAACAGATTTGCCTGCCAGCCCGGGGCCAGCGATTGCATCTGAACACTCGCCAGCACCACCAGCTGCACCGGTATCCACGACCACCACCCAGATAGAGCGCGATGAGGCAGAAGCTGCCGCGCTTGCCCGCGATATCAAGGCGGAACAGCTCAAAAAAATCCAGCGCGAGAACGCGCAGGCAGAAGAGGCCAAGCGGCTGGCCGAGGGGCAATTAATGCCGGTGGGCGCCGCGATCAAAACCATGGGTGAGATGACACGGGCAATAATTGCTGCCTATGACGGCGGCGTGCGCCAGCTTGCCAGCCTGCTGGCCCCGAACCTGAGCAACATGGATGCCCGCGAATTGGAACACTTGCTTACCCGTGAATTTAAAAAACTAAGGGTGGAGGCCGCAAAACGGCTGAATGCGCAGGCCAAAGGCGCGCCGCCCCTTATGGACGAGACCAGCTTGACCCATGCACAGCGCTGTACAGCACATGATCCACCGCGCCAACCCCGCGCACCATCTGGCACGGGCAACGGCCAAGGCGATGATGCCGCCGCCGCCGGTGGACCATGAAGCGTGGGCGCGTAAAAATGTTTACTTCCGGCCTGAGCGATCGGATTTTCCCGGCTATTACAACCCTGCAAATTTTCCTTTTTTTACCGAAATCCTAAAAGCGTTATCGCCAGAAGATCCCTGCCGAACGGTGAGTTTCCAAAAATCGGCGCAGCTGGGCGGTACCATTTTGGCACTGATTTATACCTGTTCAATGCTGGAGCAGCGTGGCGGCGATTTTATGTACATCACGCCAACGCTGGATAATGCCAAGCGCTGGTCGAAATCAAAATACGACCCGTTTGTGGCCGACATGCCTGCCTTCTTGCGCCGGTTTCCGAAAAACTCGCGCGAGAACACTGAAACGGTTTTGCGCAAGGACAGCACCGACGGGCTGGCCAGCCTATTGATATCGGGAGCCAATTCCCCCGCCGCGCTTTCTATGGAGAGCCGCCCGTTTATGGTGCTCGATGATCTGGCCAAATGGGTGAACAACGACGCGGGCGATCCGGAGGGCCAAGCGCAATCGCGGGCGCAGGCGTTTGCGTTTGCCAAGATATTCAAGGTGTCCACGCCGATGCTGTGGCCCGGCTGCAGAATAACAAATGCGTTTAAAGCGGGCTCGCAGGAGGACTACCATGTGCCGTGCCCGCACTGCGGCCATGAGCACACGCTGGAATTCGAAAACTTCAAAGAGAAAATTGATCCGGAGCGCCCCGGATGCGGTTGTTTTTCCTGCCCCGAGTGCGGCGGGTTGATCGAGGAACAGCACCGACCGCAGATGTTGATGCAGGGCCGCTGGATTGCCCGTAATCCCAAGGTGGCAAAACAGCACCGTTCGTTTAAAATCTGGTCGGCCTATTCGCTGCTGCAGAGCTTTGCCCAGATCGAGACGGATTATCTGGAGGCGCAGGGCGATAACGACAAATTGCAGCGGTTTATGAACGATGTAATCGGTGAACCGCTGGAGGTTGAGGGGACGGCGCCTGACTGGGAGAAACTGCAGGAGCTGGCTGGCGAGATTGGTGTGCGGCGCGGGATTGTACCGGATGGATACCACCGGATTTATGTGGGCTGCGACTGCCAGCAGGACCGCGTGGAATGGTTGGCCGTAGCCTATGGCCCCGATCAGCGCCGAGCTGTCATTGATCACGGCACTATTGCGGGGCACATCGGCGAGGCGACGACGCGCGACGGGCTTGATGCCGTGCAGCGCCGGAAGTGGCGCAACGCCCACGGGGTTGACCTACCGGTGAGCAAACTGGCCATTGATGGCGGCTATTCAACGGAGGACGTTTTCGGCTGGATCCGCCAGCGGCGACACCGAAGAACCGAGGTGATTATGGTGCACGGAGCCACCCGCCACGAGGTGCCGATTATTGCAGGTTCGGGGAGCGAGTACACGGATCGGGGCCGCAAGCGCAAAAGACGGCCTTGGCAGGGCTGGCTGTTTACCCTCGCCGTTTCGAAAATGAAGCTGTCGCTTTACCGCGCTTTGCGGGAGAACGAGGATTGGAGCTTGGCAGGGTCGATCGCGTTTCCCTCAGGGCTGGATGACGAGTTTTACGAGCAGCTCACCGCTGAGGCGTGGCTGGGCGAGCGCAACAAAAAAACAGGGCGTGTTGAATACCGCTGGACGTTGCTGCGCGAGCGCAACGAGGTGCTCGACATGATGAACTACGCCAACGGGGCGGCCATCCATGATGGAATTCGTAATCTGACAGCCAGCGACTGGGAGGCTCTGATGATAGAGCAATCTACCCCGCCGGAGGGAGCTCAGAGCGATATTGATGACCTCTTGGGTGCGGCCCCGCCGTCGCCCCAGATTGAGAACCTTGTAAACCCGACCCGGCAACCGCCGAGGCCGAGTTCAGCCCCCTTACAAACGAGAGCCGGGCGACGGGCGGAACGCCGGACCAAAGCTTTGGCTGAACGGGCGGCGCGGCGCGGGCAGTAGTGAACCAGAACGACAGGACCGACCCCATGCAACTAAGCGAGGCCGAGCGGGCGCTCATGACACAGCGCCTGATGCAGGCAGAGGAGGCGGAGCACCAGTTGGCGCTGGGGGCGCAGGAGGTGCGCCTGCGCTCCGAGAGCGGGCGCGAGGTCGAATATCGGCCCACAAACCTGCGCCAATTGCAGGGCTATATTGCCCGCTTGCGGGCACAGTTGGGCTTGGCGCGGCGCAGCGGGCGCAGCTCCCGAACTGTGGTTTTTTGAGGGGCAACTTGTTTGCAGCCTCCAACAAGGCTGACTATTGCGCATTCTCTGCGGCGCTAGGATACATCAATGTTAAAATCGTTATTTAGCAGCCGCTGGTTGGGCGGGCGCGGGGCCTATGAGGCCGCCAGCCGCACGCATCCAGCGCTTTCCGGCTATTACGCGCCGCGTGTGAGCCCGCAAGCGGCGCTTGAGGCTGACCGCGAGCCGTTATCTGCCCGCGTTGCCGACCTTTCGCGCAACAACCCCTGGGCATCGGCGGCGGTGCGGCGGAAAGTCGATGGTATAATCGGTGCCGGGCTGAATTTTTCATCGCGGCCGGACGCGATCAGTCTTGGCATTTCGCAGGATGCGGCCAAACAACTTGCCCGGCAGATCGAGAGCCATTGGCGGGCCTCAATTGAGGATCTGGAACACCGCTGCGATGCGGCGGGGCGGCTTTCAGGTGGTCAGATTATGGCGCTGGCGCTCCGGCACAGTCTGTGGCACGGGGATGCGTTGGCGCGCCTGCGGTTTTTGCCGCGCGGGGGCGTTTCCAATATAGCCGTGGAGCTCATTCACTCGCAGCAACTGGCCCAGCCTACAGGGCAGCTGGAAACCACGCGCTTTCGTGATGGTATCGAGCTGGACCGGTTTGGCGGGCCGGTGGCCTATCATTTCCTTGGGGCGCATCCGGATGATGGGCTTGTGCTGCCACGCGAAAAGAGCGTTCGGGTGCCGCGTTATGATCGCGATGGCAGCCGCCGCGTGCTGCACTATTTCTATGCGGGCGATATTGGCGAAATTCGTGGCCGCTCGCCCGTGGCGCCGATTGTTAAAAAACTGCGGCAACTGGGAAAATTCGACGAGGCGGAATTACAGGCGGCAACGCTGAATGCAACGCTGGCCGCTTTTATTGAAAGCAGCGCGGATCACTCGGTGCTGGCCGAGCTACTTGGCGAGAATGACGACGGTAGGGCCGCGGCGCAGTACATGGATACGCTCGCTGTAGAGCGCGAGGGGCATCACAAAGACCACCCGATCCAGATGGACGGGGTGCAGGTGATGCAGCTGGCCACCGGGGAGAAAGTCAATTTCACCAATCCGGCGCGGCCATCGTCCAGTTATGACGCTTTTGAGATGGCGGCGCTGCGCAATATTGCCAGCGCCTTTGATCTGTCGGTTGAGATGCTGACGGGCGACTATTCCAAGCTCAGCTATTCCGGCTGGCGCGGCGCGATGCTGAATGTGTGGCGCGGGTTTACCTGCGAGCGGGCGGGATTTGTGGCACAGTTTTGCCGCCCGTGGCTGGCCGCAGTTATTGAGGATGGCATCGCCAGCGGGGCCATTGCCCCGCCAAAGGGTGCCGCCAGTTTTTGGCAACGGCCCACCGCTTATGTGGCCGGTCAGTGGCTCGGTCCGGGGCGCGGCAGCGCGGATCCTGCAAAAGACGCGCGCGCGCTGGCGCAAAACCTTGCGCTGGGGCGCACAACGCTGACGCAGGCGCTGGCCGAGGACGGCATCGATTATGACGACCAGAGCGAGCAATTAGCCCGCGAGATTGCCGATCATGAAGCGCGCGGCCTCGTCCACCCGCGCCTGCAGCCGCTAGCGGGGGCTGCCAGTGGCGGAAACCCCGCGCAAAGCGAACCAGATGAGGAGACAGGCCGTGAGCGCTAATTATTTACCGCAGGTGGCGCAGCTCGCGCTGGGAACGCCGCTGTTACTGGCACAGGACAAGCTGCAGGTGCTCGCCGGAGTGCTTGGCGGGCGGATCGGGCTGGAGGGTGCAAGTGGGCCCGAGGCCGTCCCTCTGGAAGCAAACCGCTTTTCCGGTGCGCCGCGAATAGATAAGGATCGTTATCTCTATCAGATCGATCAGGGTATGGCCGTAATCACAATCGTCGGTTCTCTGGTAAATCGTGGCAGCTGGCTGAATTCCCGCTCGGGCCTGATTTCCTATGAAGGGACGGCAGAGCTTTTGCGCCAAGCGGGCGCGGACGCTGATGCAAACGGTGTGCTACTTGATATCGATAGCGGCGGCGGTGAGGCAGGCGGGGTGTTTGCCCTTGCTAGCGAGATTAAACGGCTTGCAGCGAGCAAACCGGTTATCGCCTATGCCAATTCATATGCCGCCAGTGCTGCCTATGCGCTGGCTTGCGGCTGTGATGAAATCCTGCTCGCCCCCTCGGCCTCGGTGGGATCCATCGGCGTGGTGGCGCTGCATCTGGACCAGAGCGGGGCGGATAAACAGGCAGGCAAAAACTACACCTACCTGCATGCGGGCGCGCGAAAAATAGATGGCAATCCACATGCACCCTTGAGCGATCCGGCGCGGGCCAATCTACAGGCCGACATTGACGGGCTTTACGATGACTTTTGCCTGCATGTGGCACAGGCGCGGGGGATATCTGAACAGTCCGTACGGGAAACGCAGGCCCGCATGTTTCGCGGGCAGGCGGCGGTTGAGGCGGGGCTGGCCGATGGTATCGCCAGCTATAGCGAGGCGCTGGCGCGCCTCCGGCACCTAAGTGCGGCCCGCGCTGGCCGCAATCAAAAAGCGCAGCACATAGGAGACACGAACATGAGCAATGCAACAGCCCCGCAAGGGGTGGCCGACAACAGCCAACCGCAGGCCGATGTTAATGCTGCGGCCGACAGCGGCAGCAACAACACAGCGCCTGCAAACGCGGCGGAACTGGCAAAAGCGACGGCGGCAGGTGTTAGCACTGAGCGGGAACGGGTGAGCGCCATCCTGGCTCTGCCGGAAGCACAGCTCCGCCCCGCGCAGGCAGGGGCTGCTATTGAGGCGGGGCTGGATGTGGCTACCGCGACAAAAATGCTGGCGGCCGCTGAAAAAGACGGCGCAGAAGAGGGGGCGGGGCGTGAGAACGCGCCAAGCGGGGCGCAGCAGTGGATTGCGCATAAAACGCAGCAGGATGCGGCGCAAGGCGACCTTGCCCAAAGCGGCGCAAACACTTCAGCCGCGAAAAGCGGCTTGAGCCAGCTGATAGAGGCACAATTGGCGGACTAACCGGACCAGCGCGGCATGAGTGCCGCGCGGAACGCTGATCCATGCGCAGCAAAGCCTGCACAGACATGAGGACAACACAATGGGTGTAATTAAAATGCAGGCGCCAGAGCGCGCCTCGGCACTGGTGAAATACGAGACCAGCCAACAGTTTTGCCGAGAGGAATACCCTCTGGCAGTGCCTGCAGAAGCGCTTGGTATTCAGGTTGGCAGTATTTTTGCCGTTGTTGGCGGTAAGGCGCAGCCGATTGATCTCACCGAGAACGGAGCTGCCGGGAAATTTGCCGGTTTTGCCATTCAGGAGCGCAGCGTTGCAGCAGGTAGTGCAGGCCTGCGCATTACCCTGCTCAGTGATGGTCCGGCGATTGTGGCGCAAAGCGCGATCAAATGGCCGGAAGGGGCCACCGAACCGCAAAAAACAGCGCTGAAAACAGCCATGCGCGGGCGCGGTATCAAACTGCGCTAGGCGATCTGCGCGCAGGATTGCGCTGCGAACAACCAAACTCCCTTTCAAAAGAGAACACCAGAGGAACTCCCAATGGCCGATTATGCAATGGGCTACAGCGCCGTGGATTTGACCCGCGAGGTCAACCGCCTGCCCACCACCTACGGGCTGCTGAATGCCATGAATATTGCGCCGATCTCGCGCAAGAAATCCACCTATGTGCGCATCGACGTCAAGGACGGCATCGTTCGGGTGCTCGGATCGCGCGAGCGCGGCGCACCGGGCCAAACCATCGAGCGGGGCAAGGAAAATGCGATTATTATCGAAATTCCGCATTTCCCGGTGCTGGATCAAATTCTCGTTGATGATCCAGACAATTTGCTTGAAGTGGTTGGCGGCAAGCTGGTGCCAGCCAGTGTGGATCAGGAGTTGCTGCGCACTTTGCAAACGATCCGGCGCAGCCATTCTTTAACGCTGGAATATTTGCGCCTTGGCATGCTGCGGGGCGAAGTGGTTGATGGTGATGGCAACCAGTTGCTTGATCTTTATGACGCGTTTGACATCAATAAAAAAACCATCAATTTTCAGCTGAATAAACCGGATACGGATGTGCGGGCAAAATGCGCGGAGCTGCAAAAACATACCCGCGACAACCTGATGAATGAAACCCAGTCCGGTGTTGAGGCGGTGGTTTCGACGGAATTTTTCGATGCGCTGATCAGCCACCAAAACGTTGAGAAATATGTGGTGAACGCGCAGAATTCACGCTTGCATAGCACTGTTGAGGACTACGCGCTTGGCGGCGTTTACGGCCGCATGTTCAAATTTGGCAACATCACGTTTCGTGAGTATGCGGGCTCGATGCCAGTGAAAGAGAATGAAAAAACCAAACAAGCGCCGATCATCGACGCAGGTGTTGGCCACTCGTTTCCGACGGGCACCGGCAACCTGATGCACACATTTGCAGCCCCTGCGCTGCATGTGGACAGCATCAACCAGCCTGCAAAGCAGATCGATGATGTAAAAATCTCAATCGAGCCATTGAAACACGGCAAGGGCTGGGAGCTGGAGAGCCAGTCGAACCGCATCGCCGTTTGCAATCAGCCGCAGGTGTTGGCCGAGCTACAGGCCGAGTGATGACAAGCGCGTTTGACAAGCGGCTTGCTGCGAGCAATCGCCGGTTTGGCGCGGCCTTCGCCGAGCCGGTGATCTGCCTCCTGCGCGCGCGGGCGCGGGGTGGCCTCTCCGTCGCGGTGCAGGCAGGTGAAACCCCTGTGGCGACCTCTGGAGAGTTTTTTACAGATGACCACAAGCTGGGCCGCGCGCAAAACCGCGATGGCGATGATGCGCAGGTCACGCAATATTTTGGCCATGAGATCTACGTGATACTGGACGCCACCGATTTTGACAGGCAGCAGCTGCGCCGCCCGCGCCGCGATGACCGGATCCGCCGTGCTGACCAGATTTTTGCGATTGTCACCAGCGAAGACCTGTCGGGCAAGCGGCTGCTCTGCGCCCTCAAGCTTGTGAAATAACCATCTTTTCGAAAGGGAAACCTATGCTCGCACGATTGCTGCTGCGCACCTTGACAGTACTGGCACTGGACGGGCGCGCCTTCCCGCAAGGTCAGGTTTATGACACGAATTTGAGTGGCACGAACCTTACAGATGGTGTCCCGCTTGGCGGGCTGGCAGTGGTGCGCTGCAATCGCGCGGTGCGGGCCCCGGGCGGTAAGGGGCGCACCACCGTAGATCTGATTATCGAGTTTATTACCTCCTCGCGCGCAGACAACAGCCCCGCGCGCGATGGTGCCGAGGAGCTATGGTGTGATCTGTTGGAGGAGCGGGTGTTTTGGGCGCTTGCTGATACCGACAGCCGCGCTGCTGATTTGTGGCGTCGGTTAGCGGGCGACAGCTGGCAGATCGAGAGTTTTGCTGCCGAGGATGAGCGGAGCACTGTTAGCAACGCGGCTCGCGGATTGTTTATCACTGCCCGCCCGCCTAGCGGGCCGGTGATGGGCGCTGGTGCCAGCGGGGTTTATGCCGAAATTTGCGAATATCTCACCGGCCATGAAACGGCGGCGGTACGCGAGGTTGGCGAACTGGCGCGGCAGGTGATGGCTGGGGATGGCAGGCTTGCAGATTGGCAGATCGCTGCCATGGGCGCACATGACAGCCTCGCCGCGCGGCGGGTGCTGGGCTTGATGTGGGAGACAGAGTAAATGGAATACTGTCTGCTTGATCTTGATCGGCGGCTCACGGCCCTTGAAAGACAACACCGCCAGCAGGCCCGCTTTGCCCGTGTCACCGGTTACGATCCGGCGCGCGAGGTGGTGACGCTTGATCTGGATGGGCAGGGGACGCCCGTGGAGGCAGACCTGTTGCACATGGCGGCAGGGGCATTCAAAGTGCGGGTGACGCCGGCCGCTGGCGAGACCATGCTGGTGCTGCGCGTGGCAGGAGATGGCGCGCGGCTGTTGGCGCTGGGGGGCTATTATAATGGGGCCCGGCCCAGCCCCTCGCAGCACGGCGAGGAGCTGGTGATTTCAGGCGGGGCAATGCGCTTGGAGCTGCGCCATGATAGCATTCGGCTGTCCGTTGGGGGCACCTCGCTGACCCTAGATGAGGCCGGTATCGCCGCAGTTGCCAAAACGCTGTCGCAGCAGGGCAATACCGAATTTTCCGCTGGCCATGTGAAATCATCGGGCAAGCGTATTGACCACAGCCACAGCCATGGCGGCATCAAGCGCGGGAAGGCGGATACCGATCCGCCCAACTAACTGAATTTTCAAACCTGAGCAATTGGAGACAGGCGATGCAAACCTATCGGTTTTGCAGTGCGGCCCCGTGCCGTATTGGTGGGAGATGGTTAAAAGACGGGGATGAGGTGCGCCTTGGTGACGAAGCGGCACAGCATCTGTTGTTGCTGGGGTTAATTCAGCGCGCACCGCAGCCAGATGCGGAGGGGCCTGCAACTGCAGCTCGCAAGCGAAAGCCGCAGCGATGAGCGGGCTCAACCGGCATAATCTACAGCTGCTGGACGGGTTCGCCCATGTGCAGCAGAGTATCAGCGAGGTGATCTTGCCGACAACGCCCGGTGAGCGGGTGCTGCGCGAGGAATTTGGAACGCTGCTGGCCAGTGTGCTGATGCAACCGCAGACACGCAAACGACAAATGCTGCTCGCCTTTCTCGTGGCGCTGGCGATCGAACTCTATGAACCGCGTTTTGCTGTGCGGCGGATCCAGCCGATAGAGACCATTGAGGACAAACGCGCAGGCAATGTGGGCCTGCGGATTTCGGGTGATTACCTGCCGCGCGGCCATTTGGGCGATGGCAGCGTTGCCTCATCCCACGAATTTTCGCTTTAGCGGCAAACCTCTGACCGCAAAATAGGGTGGATCCATGCAAACAATGAAACTCCCGCCGCCCACATTAGTGCCCTATCAGGATCCGGAGGCGATCCTCGCTGAGATGATGGTGGATGTGCGGGCACGTTTTGCTGCTGTCGGTATTGATTATGATCTGGGCGACTTGGAAACTGATCCTGTCAAAATTATTTTCGAGGCGGCAGCTTACCGGGCAGCGCTGCTTGGTGACGAAATCAACGCGGCCTATGCCGGGCACCTGATCGATTATGCCTCGCCTGCGGGATTGACTGAGCTGGGCGAATTTTATGATCGGCCTCGCCGGGTTGGCGAGAGCGATGCAGAGTATGCAGCTGCAATAAAACGGCACATCGCCGGGCGTAGTGCAGGCGGTCCCGCTGAGCGCTATGCAGCGATTGCCTTTGATGCGTCGCCAGATGTGAGAGACGTTAAAATATACTCCGACCCGCATGGCATCGATCCGGCCATTCACGTGGCGGTGCTCTCCAGCGCGACGGGCGGGCATGCCAGCGGCGCGCTGTTGCAGCAGGTGGAAACAGCGCTGATGGCGCAGCAGGTCACCAGTGACCGTTTTCATGTGGCCTCGGCGGTGCGCAAAACCGTTGATGTGGCGCTTGATATCTGGCTAACGCCGGAGGCGAGCGAGAGCATCCTGGATGATCTTGCGGGCCAGCTGCGGCTGTGGTGGGATGCGCAGGATTTGCTGGGGCTCGATCTCAACCACGCAGATATCATCGCCGCGGTAAAGTCGATCGGCGCAGGGGCGATCAGCAACGTGCGGGTGGTGGCGCCTGTAGGTGACACCGAGGCATGGCCTGCTGAGGCGCTGGCGCTAGGCGAGATTTCAATTCATTTCATGGGGCGCGGTCGCTAAAGGCTGCGAGGGGGCGATAATGGCAGCAGGATTGTGGCGCGGTGCGACAAGCGCAGAAAAAGCCGCCTTTGCCAGTATTGCAGCGCAACTGGCAAAGCTGCAAACGCTGGTGGAGTTGATCCCCAGCCGCTATGCAGCGCCCAGCCCGTCACTGGTGCCGCACCTGATCCGCGAGGCGGGACTTGGCATCCTCTCGCCCTATGTGCCAAACCTCTATGAGCTCTATTTTGATGGCATACGCTGGCAGCGGTTACGCGGTGATATCCGTGCCGTACATATGGGGCTCGGCTTTATCGGCTATGAGGGCCGGATGGAATGGGCACCAAGCCGCCGCAGGCGCTGGCATAATGACCAGCTGGAACTGGCGCGCCTACCGG
>NZ_LLWC01000035.1 GCF_001561995.1 Polycladidibacter hongkongensis | reverse complement strand
GGGACAGGTCGTAAGAACGGCTAGCCTCGGCCACCGTCGTCTTGCCCTGCAGGATCTCAATAACAAGCGCCGATTTGCGCTTCGCTGTCCAACGCTTGAAACCGTCTTCCAATGTCTCACTCATCGCTACCATTTTCCTCACTGTAGCATGAGCAGGAATTCACTGGGTCAATACATATGCTCGTTAGAAAAATAATAAAACAACCTTAGGTACATTTGCTTTAATGACATGGCCTGTCAATTATTGTGATGTAGAAATATGATGGTGAGAAGTAGAGAAGATGTTAATATTTGAATTCTATTGATTTAAAATATACGAAATCTCAACGGGATAGAGCAAATTGCATTTTGCATGACTAAAAACGCGCTTTATACATAAGCAATGTGTATATTTACATCTTTCTGTCAGAAAGGACGTGTTCAAATCGATCTAGAGGAGCTGCTTGCATCTAGCATATAAGCACAAATGGATTTTAAGCCCCTTGTAAGGGGTTTTTTGTGCCTGCTGATGTGGGGCACGCAGCGCCTGATTTCCTCTTCTTTGACGCTACAAATGCGCCTATCAGGGCGCATTTTCTGTTTTTTATCTTGACCACATTGGTTTCCCGATAATTTTCAAGCTTTCCCGTAAGAACGGCTCCAAAAATGAATCATTTTCCCGATGATTCCTGAAGTTTTGCGCTCTTTCCCGAAGTTTCCCGAACATTCCCGAAGTCCCTCCAAGTTTCCCGAACTTTCCCGAACATTCCCGAAATTTCCCATTTTCTCCGGTGGCAGGGTAATAAAAGTGTGCACACTTTTGCCTTGGCAGGCCCTGCCGCCAAAATGGCGGTCAGCTTATTCGCACCTGCGGCGCTCAATGCAATTTGGAATTGTGGAAAAAGTTAGACACAAGCTTAAGGGTGTATATGCCAAAATTGGCATTGATTTTCCTTGTGTTTATGTCTTCTGCATAATTTGCCTAAATATTTAAGATAATTGGCATTTATTTTTTGGAGAAACTGAGCGGTTTTCTGCTTTTCCAGTAATTCAACTCAAGGTATATATACTGCCACTTGCGACCCATCGCTTTAAGATGGTCGGGACAGGCGCTTTTTATGTAGCAGTGAAAAGCACCCGTCCCTTTGCAAGTACGAACCATAACTTCGCACTGCAATCAGGAGTAAGGCTACGCAAACCCCAAAATCTTAAGAGCGGATGGTGGCTTGTTCATTCTAAGCCCCATCACTTTGTAATTCTCGTAGGACCCCCTGCGAGTCAACGGGCACACTATGCCTGACTCTCGGTAATCTAAACAACACTTATTATCAAGGAGCGCAGCGGCGATGGCGAAAAACCATGGCGAGGCGAAGGCCGAGTTCGTCCGAAATTTGGTCGAGATCGAGACGTATCACGCAAAATTTCCAACTCTTCGGCGTGCATTCTGGGCGTTGAAGAAAAACAATATCGTCACAATGTCTGAGACGGCATTCTATCGGATTTGGAAAGAACGTCAGGAAAAACAGCTGTTAGAACAAACAGCTAGACAAGTTGCTGTGACCTCTCTCGACGAGCCGAAAGCCCTTTCCGCAGGTGTGGAAGGCACGCCGTCGACGCCCCCTCAAACGCATCCGAGTGATTTCAAGTTTACCAGTAAGTTCTAGTAGGAAAGTATAGCTGTGTCACAAGTACATATAGTCATTCAGGTAAAGGGCGGTGCTGGCAAGAGCTTCATCTCTGCAAGTCTTGCCCAGTATTTCGCCGGGGTAGAAAAAGACCTCATCTGTATTGATGCAGACAGCGGCAACCCGACGTTCAGTGGCTACAAGGGCCTGAATGTAAATCCTGTTGATATTCAGGATGGTCACAATATCAACCAGCGTGCATTCGACCAAATCGTCGAGAAATTCATCGAGGCGGAAGCGGAAACGGTGTTTGTCATGGACACCGGCGGCTCTACTTTCATGCCGCTGTGTGCCTATCTCAAGGAAGCCGATGTTTTACAACTTCTGCGCGATAACGGGGTGGAGGTTATGTTCCACGTGCCGGTTGCCAGCGGTGGGGCGGTGCGTGATACCGCCAACGGTTTGAACGCGCTGCTTGAGAACTTCACAGAAACGCCGGTGGTGCTGTGGCAGAACGAGCTTGAAGGGCCGGTCGTCTTGAACGGGACGCCGCTTTTAGAGAGCGCGCTTTACACCAGCAATGTCACGCGCTTCCACGCGCTGGGGACGGTGCGGCGCTGGTCTAAGGATACCTTTGGTCCTGACATTCAGGAGATGCTCGACAAGCGGCTGACCTACAAGGAAGCCTGCGCCAAGGACAACAAGGCGTTCTCGATCATGAGCAAGCAGCGCCTGCGCACGGTGTGGGCGGATCTTGAAGCCCAGATTTCCAAGATGAACCTGTAGGTGCCCCATGAGCGAAGCGCAACAACAGGACCATAGCGACAGCCTTGCACAATTGGTGCGCACCCCTGCGGAGCTGAAAAAGCTGGTGCAGCGCGAATGCGGCGTCAAGCTGGACCAGGAAGACCCGATTTCCATTTACGCGGTTATCGCGCAAGCCGCGCTTGAGGATCACCAAAAGCTGGTTGCGGCCACGTTGGAGGGGGTGCAGGGCATTGAACAAAGCCTGCTGTGCGCTTCACAGAAAGCGACCGATCATGCGGCTGAATGCCTGTCTGAGGCGGTGAGCGATGAATACGAAAAGATCGTTCCAGAGGTGGCGCGGTTGCGCGAGCAGCTCACCTCTTCAACTGCTGACAGCATCATGCAGGCGCTTACGCAAAGCGCCACTCAGTTGGGCGCGCTTCACCAGAAGCTGCGTTTCTATTTCTTCACAACATCACTGCTTACGTTTTTGAACCTGTGCGCGGTGGGGTTGTTTTTTGCAAACTTGAAGTAAGGCCAAGACTATGAAGTTTCTCAATAAATTTAACAGCATTACGGCAGGGGCAAATGTTGCTCTGTTGATGATGGTTGCCAATGCGCAGGCCTCCGATTGGGCCGCCCCTGCCAAGTCCTTGTTTAAGGATCTGGAAACCGGTTTGGTGGATCTGGCGGCCATGGTCGTTGGTGTGGGTGTTGCCGGTTACGGCATCTGGGCGGTGCTCAACGGGCGGATTGATTATAGCCGGCTGTTTCACTTTCTGTTTGGCGGGGCGTTGATCTTCTTTGGTCCTGCTGCGGCGCGCTCCCTGCTTGGGGCTGGCTAATGCGCGCCTCCAGCACCGTTTTAACGCATCTACAAACACCGCCAACCATCTTTGGCATGCCGCCGCTCTTCGCAATTTTGCTGTTTTGCGGGGTGTTCGTCGAGGTGGTGGTGTTTCGGATGATCGGTGGCAATGCGCTGGCATTCGGGGTGGTACTGGTCTCAGTACCCCCTGCCATTGGCTACAGCATTTATCTGCGCCGCCAGGATCCCCACTGCGAAACCATGCTGACCCTTCCAACCGGTTTTTATCGTGGCAAGGGCTTGCGCGTTCTCGTTGCCGGCTTACCGGCCACAAAAGACAAGAAACGGCGGGCGAAAAAGTAATGTTTGTGAGTACAGGACTAACATTTGCAGCTGCCGGTTTGGGCGCTGCCATGGCTTTCAAAAAATCGCGTAGCTGGGTGCTGGGTGACGTGGACCATGATTGGTTGGCGCACGAGCTGGAGTTCGACGAATTTGCCGAGGACGGTAAGACAGTTTTGTTGAAAGACGGCAGTGCAATGCGTGTCCTGACACTCAAAGGCCTGCCCTATGAAACCATGCCGTTTGAGCAGGAAACCTCCCAGTCACAGCGGCGGGCAAACTGGTTGCATCAGAACGTGACTGACGGGGTGAACCTGCGCTTGTTTGGGGTGAAACGCCAGCGGGACGCCTCTTTTGCCGCCGCTTGGCCGGCACCGTCCTTGGAGGTAATCGGCAAGGCGGAGCAGGAACTCTATTCCAAAGCCTATGGCATTGAGTGGTTTTTGGTGTTCTCAAGCAAGAAACCCAAAGCGCTTGAAAAAGCCTGCCGGTCGGCACTGCAAGCCTTGTCCGAATACAAGGTGCGCGATGTGCTCGCGGCTAAAGGCAGCAGTGAGCCCTGCCAGCTTACCCGGTTTATCAATTATTTGGTTTGCGGCGACTTGCGCGAAGATCTGCCACGGATCAGCCGCGCCGTGAGCGCATCAATTCCGGCCTGTGACTTGCGCTTTGACAAGTCGGGCGAGATCCACACAGCAACGCCTGATGAGCGGCTCGGCAAGGTGATCGGTGTGCGTTTATGGTCCACTGTCGCCAGCGGCCACATCATTGCGCAAATCCTTGCCCTGCATGGAGAGCTTGAGGTGTTTCAATATGCCCGCCCATTGAATAACGAGCGGGCGGTTGCGATCTACACGCGTCAAATCATGGAGCAGGAGAACAACTTCTTCGGCAATGACAGCGTGCTTGAAGAGCTGCACTCTTTGAAGGACGATCTTGTAAACCGCAAGAACACTTACTACGAGACCCAGTTTCAGATCACCATTCGCGCCCGCTCGCAAGAGGAAATGAGCGAGCTGATTGACGCGGTGGCGGAGATCTTGAGCAAGAATAGAATAGTTTATTCGGTGGAAACCGGCGGGGCGGCGGTCAGCTGGTTTAACCGAATGCCGGGGCGGGAGAAGGCCTTGCGCCCGCTCCGGCTCTATGATGTGAACCTTGCGACGCTTTGGCCGTTTCAGTATTCGCCGGAGGGGCTTTATTCAAGCCCGTTTGGCGACCGGCCTGTGCGGCTTTTTAAAACCCCGACCGCACAAAACTACGCCTTCCAGTTCCACGTCTCGGACAAGCCGCAAAGCGCGGGAAACTATCTGGTATTTGCGCCGACCGGTGCGGGTAAATCCACGCTTATCATGCATCTGCTTGGCGGGCTTTCCAAGTTCGCAGGCGTGCGCAACTACATCTTTGACTCCAAAGAAGGCGCGCGTTTCATGATTGAGGCCATGGGCGGCACCTATCAAGGCTATGAGGATTTGGCGCTCAATCCGCTGGATACGGATCTTGAAGACAAGGCCGCTTCCTTGCGGGCAATGGCGGTTCTCAAAGCCATGCTTGGCAATGCCTACAGCGAAAGCATGGATGATGATCTCAAGGTTGCCCTTGATATGGCAAGCGTGCTTACGCCGCCTGAGCGTACTTTGAGCAATATCTATGATGCGGCGTTCCCTGCGCGCAGCGAGATCAAGACCGCGCTGGCGCGCTGGGTGACCACGGCCAAGGGCAATGCGGGGCAGTTTGCCCATGTGTTTAACGAGCCGCGCGACCGGATCAGAGGCTTCTTGGAGCAAAGCCATTTGGTTGGCATCAATATGAACGAGGCGCTGGAAGATAGCAGCCTTGGCCCTGCATTGGTGGCTCATATTGCCACGGCGATTTCTGAAGCTGCCAAGGCCAATCGTGGCGGGTTTTCGATCTTTGTTGATGAAGCGGCCAATCTTTTGCAAAACGCCGGCTTCCGCTCTGTGGTGCTGCAAATGTTCCGCGAATACCGCAAGTTGAATGGATTGGTGGGCTTGGCCTTTCAAGATCCTGAAGCGCTGTATTCGTTCCCGGATGCGCAAGGGATGATCAAAAACGCGCAGACTTTGATTTTTCTACCCAACTCGCAGGCCAGCACCGAAAGTCTGGAGCCGTTTAACCTGACCGGTGACCAAATCGCCTTCATTAAGGGCGAGCGGCAGCTTGGCAAGGGACGGCATGTGTTGGTGGTCAAGCGCGATCTGTCCAGCGGATTTGATGAAAGCGCAATTATCGACGTGGATCTCTCCGGCCTTGGTGCGGATGCCTTGCGCTTCTATCGGGCCGGCACAACCGCCAATGCGGATCTGCAAGCAATCAAACAAAAATGGGGGGCGGAATGGCTCGCGCATATTTAACAGCCGCATCAGTTTTGGTGTGTCTGCTGGCAAACAGTCAAGCAGGTCATGCCGCAATGACTGTCATTGATATCAAAGGGCTCACGGAGGCCAAGCTGCAACTTGCCGAGCTAAAGAAGCAGGTTGAGGCGGCAAAAGAACAACTCGACACTTTGAAGAGTGTGCAAGATGAAGTGACCAAGACCATGGAAAGCATTGGTGAGGTTGGCAACATCTCCGTTCCTTCGGTCAACTTTACCAAAATGTCCGGGCAAATCATGTCGGACATGAATTGTCTTGTTCCCGACTACAAAAGTCTGATGCCGAACGTCAATTTTGATGACGTATCGCTTGGCTCCATATGTCAGCGCGGCGATGCCTACAAGAAAGGCTTGACGCTTTCGACCGAGGAAATGCGCAAGGGTTCTTGGCAGGAAAAAAGCGCCAAACAAAAGCAGGTGAGAGCCAATCGTGAGCGGGTGATAGGCAAGGCGACCACCAAGGGTATGGCGCATGCGGACAGTGCGCAGGAAGCGGCTGTTGAAGCTTTAAAAGCCGCGCAGGAATACAAAAGCGCCGGGTCCAGCGCGCAGACGGTCAATGCCAGACTGCAGGTGTTGATCGAGGTAAATGTCGCCCAGCTTGCCCAGCAAGCCCAAACAAACCAATTGCTTGCCCAGCTTCTCAAGGTTCAATCGGCGGCAACGCTAAATACACACGTAGGCTTGGAAGCGGGCCTAGTGGAGGGGGCCGCTGATGAGTGACAACTGTATTTCCTGCACGATCTTTGGTGAGTATGAGGCCAATTCCTCTGGGGTTGTCGATCAGGTCATGGGGCTGATTTACGAGCCTATGCTTAGCTTTTTTATTGCCATTGTTGCGATTTGGGTCGTGGTGCGCGGGGTGCAACTCAACACGGGCGGTCAATCTATGGCGGCTGTGGCCCGTGAGTTCATGGGTGTGTGCATCGGTTTTGTGTTGATGGTAGGGCTTGGAGAAGGCTTGGTTTCCAGCGTTTTCAGCGCAGTGGTGACAACCTTATCCAGCTTGGCGGCACAAATCATGGGAGCGGTGCAAGGCAATGCTCCCTCAAGTGGTATAGTTGGGCTGGTTGGGGCAGTCGAGAACGGTCTGATGTTCCCCATTTACATGGTGGACGCTGCCATAAAAGACTCAACTGTCTTTGGGGCTGTGGCTGTTTATCTTTGGGCGCTGGCCTTAGCTATTCCATTCTTTTTGTTGATGATTAGTTTTGTGTCGCAGGTGGTAGTGGCCTTGTTTCGGGTCACGATTATTTGCTCATTCTCACCATTTATTGTCATGGTGTCGTCATTCCCGTGGGGGCGTGAGGCCTTAGCCACAGCCATAAGGCTGTTGCTGAACTCAATGTTTGTTGTCTGCTTTGTTACAGCAGCCTTTGCCCTCATCCTGAGCAATATGCAGGGCCTCTTGGTGGCAGATCCCAATGCCGCGCCCAGTGAAGCCATGGGCATATCCAGCCCGACCTATTTAGCAAGTTTGTTTTTGGCGTGGTGCGGCACGGCTCTTGTGAGCGAGGCGGTGAATATCTCCGGCATGCTCTCCTCAGCTATCCAAGGCAATAGCGCAGCTGGTGCGATTGCTGGTGGTGGCACCATGGCAAGTAAGACGGCTGCGAAAAAAGCACTTTCTGTCGGATTTGGCGCAGGGAAAATGGCTGTTGGCGCTATCGCAGGCAAAATTGGGGAAGCTTCAGGCGGCAAACCCAAAGTGAAATCACCCAACGAAATTATAAAGACCGAGGCACCGTAATTCCATGAAAAAACTAATATTTCTAATGAGCTTTTCCTTGTTGGCGTCCTGTAAATCTGTCGAAATGCCTTACGACCCGGAAGGCACGGACGAGATGCGCGGCAGCCCGTGCGCCTGCGCAGAAATCGAGTACATGCCACAAACATTTGAGTGGGTCGATGTTGCAGCGTAAATCCAAAACCACAGACGAAAAGCGCGTTGATGTGCTGGAAGAGGACACACACAAAGCTGTGTTCGAGGCCGACCCGTATTCACGCCTGACAAACCACCGCCGCATCGCGTGGGTGCTGCGTTTAATGACAGCTTACTCCATCGTTGTAACAGCGCTGGCGACCGTTGCCATTTATGCAATTACCACCTTGTTGCCTCTCAAGACCACAGAGATTGCCTTGTTACGGGCAGATCCCAAGGACAGCCGGATTTATCGGGTGGAGCCAATTTCTGTCGAGGTGGACGGCTTTCAATTGTTCTTGGAACAAATGTCCCGCCGCTACACCGCCAACATTCTGGCAATTGACGGTTTGACCCAGAACAAACGCTTTGAAGAGGTGCGGGTGTTTTCGGACGTGGACCACTTCAATTCGTTTTTGAACGACAATGAACAACGCATCAAGGAAGCGCTGAAAGACGGGCTGAACCGCTCGATCACTGTGCACAGCGCCAGCCATGTAGACAGCTATGACGGCGTGCATCAATACGCCGTCGATTTCACCCAAACGGACAAATTAGCAGATGAGGAGCCCGAGGCGCGGGAGCTGGTTGCTTATTTGGAAATGACCACCCGCCCTTCAGAGGTAACCGAGGCCGAGCGCTACGAAAACCCTCTTGGTATCCGCATTCTAGATATGGTTGTGAAAGAAAAGACCAATGACTAAGACCCTTATTTTTACCGCTGGTTTGCTTGCTTTCTCAACCGGCATCGCTTGCGCGCAAACACCGCTGGCAGGCCCTCCGGGGGCGGCCAATGCACAAGCCAAGGTAACGGCGAGCTTCCAGACAGCCAATGCCGCAGGTCCGCGCGGTGTCACCAAAGATATGTTGCAACAGGCCGCCCAACAGCGGCAGGGCAATTATGGCAATATGGTACGGCCAACAGCAGCAGGCGGGCAGATCCAATCTGCATGGGACAAGGCCGGCAGCAAGGGCGGCATACATTCGCAGGTCGAATGCGGCGAGTGTATCTACAAGGTGCGCCTGCGCGAATTCATGGTAACCGCGATCCAGTTGCCCGCTGATGTGGTGGTTACAGATGCGGACCTTGGCGATGGTAGCCGCTTTGAGGTGCAAAAGCGCAGCGCCAACACGTTGGTTGTTAAACCGCTTGGCTCCGGTGTTGATACCAGCTTGCAGGTTTATACCAAGAGCGGCGAGGTGTTTTCCTTCTACCTGCGGGCAGAGGGATTCAACTCTCGCAAAGTGCCGGATCTTTCTTTCAAGATTACCCGCAAGCGCAAGCCGCAAGGGGCGCACGTCAACTTTTCCAGCTCCGCCACCCCTTTGCCGATGACCGGTTTTGGTGCGCCAGCCAAGCCGGTAAGCGGGCCTAAGGATTTTGTAAAGAACGCCAAGTATGACCCTGCCCGTTTGCGCGGCTGGGGTGATTACAAGCTCTGGGGATCTAAAGAGCTGAAGCCGGAAAACGTCTTTCGCGATGACTACTTCACGTACATCCAGTTTGGAGACAAGTGGACCGACATTGAATTGCCAACCGCCTATGTGGTGGTCGACGGGATTGACGAGCTGGTGAACACCCGCGTGTCAGGCACCACTTACATTATTGAATCGACGCATAAACTGATCACGCTGAAAAGCGGGCAGAGCTTCATGTGTATCCAATACAAAGGGGAATGACATGGCGCTATGCGAGTTATTCCTTGGCGTAGGCCTGTCCCTTGGGGGCTTTTGCGAAGAAACCCAGCCAGAGCCACGCGGGCTCCCTGCGACCAACAAAGCGGTGTTTGAGTATCGCAAGCCAACACCGAAGCCGGTGCCTGTGCAGGTTGTCCAGCTTCCTCCTGTTGTCGTCAAACAAGAAGTGCCGGTGGTGGAGACCAAAGAGGTCGAAAAGCCGGTTGAGGTTGAGCGCATCAAATATGTGGAAGTGCCGGTGGTGCTGACACCGCCCAAGCCGCGTGTGCCAGATCCTTTGGAGTTGGAACTACAAGCGGGATTGGCAAACCGGACCTCTGCCCAGTCCCGTCTTGGCGGTAAGGGCACGCTTGGGCAAAGCGGGGGATCCAGTTTTGGCACCATGCGGCAGATGAACGCCAGCAGCGCCGTGTTGCCGGCCTTTGCGCCGCCAGAAGGGATTGACCCGCAGAACGACCAGTATCAGGCGGCCAACCGGATCAGTACCAGCGCGGTCGACAACAGCCGTATTGTGGCGGCGGATCGCTATATCACGGGCATCATGGAAACCGGGGTTAACTCGCAGCTTTCCGATGCTGGCACAGCCGTTATTCAGGTGTCGCGTGATGTGTTTGGATACCACGGTCGCAACATTCTGATCCCGAAGGGCTCACGCATGATCTGTTCCTATGAAAGTGCAGAGAAGGCGGGGCAATCAAGAGTGCCGTTCAAGTGCAAGCGGATCTTGCTGGGTGAGAGCCGCGCCGAGATTTTCCAGCTCGCAGCTAAAGTAGGCGACCCACAAGGGTATGCGGGTCTGTCAGGTGACGTCGATAACCGGTGGTGGGAGCGATATGGCTCGGCGGTGATCACGGTTGGCATTGGGGCGGCTGTTGAAAGTGCGGTTTCCCTTTCCAGCCGGCTGGGACCAAAGAACGCCGACACGGCCCGCGAAGCCCTTTCCGGGATCTCCGAAAACATTGGTCTTTTAAGTTCTCATTTTCTTGAAGAGACGGTCGATCTCAAGCCCGTCATTCGCATTTCTCAGGGCACACGGGTGCAAATTCGCCCTGAATACGACTGGTACTTGGCAAAGCCATAAGTACCTAAATTTGAAAGGTAGACGTTATGCCAAAAAGACATTTAGTGCTGGCAGCCCTGCTGCTTCAATGGACGGTGCCGGTCTATGCGGCGCAAGGGACGGGAACAGCTGCAACTGCGGGCGAGGTCAAGCAGTCTGAAGCCAATGCGGTGACGCAGAACAAGGCGGCCAGTGCGTTGCGCGAAAAGCTGTTTCAGGTGGCGGCCAAGATCAAAACCCCGATTTTTGAAGAGCGGGCCGTTCCGCTTGAATTTGAAATCAAAGCCGCGCCAGACTTGGCCGAGCCGGTCAGCATTGCCGGTGTGACGGCAGAAGGATTTACCCGCTATGTCACGGTTGACGGGGAAAAGGTCGGTCAGGCTGTTGTGACACGCCTGCGCAAAGACAAGCGCTTTGTCGATCTGAACGCGGAACACTTCACCACCCAGTTCAAGGTTGATGATCCGGAGATTAAACCGGAAGAGATCCTCGACATTAACGGTCACGAGGGTGAGTTCGTTGCGGCCCTGAAGAAGCTGCATGAAGACCCCGAGAACGAGAAGGACGAGGAAAAGAAAGAAGAAGAGAAAGACAAAGAAAAGCAACAGGTGCAGGGTGATAGCGGCCGCAAGTCCGGTGGCGGGGCAGGCGGGGCGCGCAGTGGTCAGCAGCAAAGTGCCTACAAAACACCAGAGCGGCGCAAGGATGAGAAAAAAACACCGGCCAAGTCCGAAGTGCGCACCACAACGGAAGGCTGCAAGGTGGTGGTTGATCTGGCACAAGGCGTGGTGCGTCAGCAGTCCAAGACCCAGACCTTTGAGGATGGGGTGATGACCTCTGAGGAGGCTTGCTCTGACAGTGGCACCAATTTCACCATTCAAAAGAGCTATTCGGGTTGTACCGATTTTGTCGATATCGACAAGATGCAGGCGCAGCCGCAATACGTGCAGTATTATCTAGATGATAAAGCGGCACGGCATGAACTGGGTGAATGCCAGCCGGATACGGACAAAACCTTTACCATTACCGAGGCGGAAAAGTGCCCGCTGGATCTGGATTTGGAAAAGGGTGTGGCACGAGTGCAGACCTCGCTTGTCTACACCAACGCCAATAACAACTTGCAGACGGTGCGCGAGTGCCAGCCAAGCAAGACCATTCCAGAAATCAAGATGACCAAGACAGCCGAAGGCTGCACCATGCGCCATGACTTTGCAGGCGGCAAGTCTACCGAAATGGCGATGTGGACCTATGAAAAGGGCGGTCAGTACTTCCAAGGCTCGCCATGTATGACCACTGAGAACACCTATACACACAAGAAGGTGTTTAAGAGCGGTGGTGTTGATGTGTGCGAGTTTATCGTGAACTTGGCAGGTCTGGAAGCAACCCCGCAATACCGCACGCAAATCACGGTTGACGGTTCCCCGCGCTACATTAGCGACTGTACGCCTGATGAAAGCGCCAATGTGGCGATCAAGGCAACGACAGACACGTGTATGAACCCGGCACTATTCAATCACGACCTGTCCGCTGGTGTTTCTTACGGTATGGAGCGCTTTTACTACGACAACCCCTCACGGGTTTATGTCAGTGCCTGTCAGCAATCCAAAACGACCTTTGCGCACAATGTGGAGGTGACCAATTGGAAGTATGACGACGAGAACAAGACAGCCATGCCGTTGTCGACTGTGACAATCTCGGTTGATGGTAGTTCGTATCCGGTGGCGACAGATACCATTCTCGCGGGCTCAGAGGCGGTCGCTTATACGCTTTCTGAGAAGAAAAATGTTCTTCAGGAAGATAAGAAATATTACGAAAAGTGTATTGGGTTTGTCCCGACGAAAGACGTTGAAGTCTACCAGCGCCCAGATGAGACAACATACGAATTCGTCATTGGTGACGGTGAAGTGAAAAATCTTGGTGATCTTTGTCATAGAACGAAAGAAACAAAGTCAAACCTTGATCGGGCGGAACTTAGTTACGGAGGTTATGGTGGAGTCGGATATCGTGGACGTACAGGATCTGGGCAAGCCTTCGCAGAGCGTATTGCAGGGGGGCACACTCGGAAGCTTTCAGGCTCCAACGGTCCATACCGAGTAACCAACGTTATTGTCATACACAGCTGCGATACGGTGCGGTGGTGGCTCAAACATATCTATGCGCACTATGAGCGCACTAGAACTGTTTTACCAGATGGAAGAATAGAAGTTTCTGCATGGACAAAAACCAGAGAAGAAACTGAAAGCTCAACTGGTTCGCGTACGACTAACTGCCCGGACGACGATTGATGTCTGGTAACCTTCTACTCAATCAATTGCTGCGCCCATTGGCGCAGCACTACGCCAACCCGCAGGTGGTTGAGGTGCGCATGCGCGCGCCGGGGCGCATCATCATCGAGCGGCGCGGTGCGAGGGAGCGATTAAGCGAGGTTGAGGACGCTGGCCTTACGCACAACAAGATCGTGCAGATATGCCGTGCCCTTGCCAATGTGGCAGGCCTCCAGTTTTGCGAGGACAATCACCCTTCTGTTTCAAGCATATTGCCAGCAGGGCACCGCTTTGAGTGTCTGGTTGGACCATCGGTTGCGACCGGCTTGTCATTGGCGGTCCGTTGCAAGCATCCGCACGCGATTTCCTTGCATGATATGGGGCTGGATGATGAGCACATTGCCTATATCGAACGGGCGCTAGAGCAGCAGTGGAATATCGTCATATCGGGCAGCACCAACACCGGTAAGACCACGCTCTTGAATAACCTCCTGTCATTTCTTCCAGATGAGCGGCGGGTGGTGAGTGCGGAGGATACGCCGGAGCTGAGTGTTGAGCGGTTCTGGAACGGGACGGCACTGATTGCCTCGCGCGATGCGGCCCAAGGGGCAGGACTGCGCACATGGCAACAGCTCTATGACCATAAGATGCGGATTTCGCCCGACAATATCCTGTTTGGCGAAATCTCCACCCAGAATGCTTTTGCAGCCCTCAACGTCTTGAACACAGGCGCGCGCGGTTGGATGTGTACCGTCCATGCGGAGAGCCCGCAAATGGTACCGGCACGCTTTCAAGCCAATATCGACGCTTCAGGCCAACGGCTTGAAGATGTAGCGAGCTTTATGGGCGGCATGGTTGATCTGGTTATTCACATCAAACGGGACAATTACGGGCGTCGCGGCATCTCCGATATGTGGGAGATGAAGCACAACCGCTACGTCCTAAAGGACGCGTTTCACTAATGGTGCAGCTCTTCGGTCTACTTTCTCTTGGCGTTATGCTGGCAATCTGGTTTGCCGGCTGGAACCTTTACAATGGCTTTGATCCCTCATCTGGCGCTTGGTGGCGCTGGCTTTTGGGGCTTGCCAAGCGCGGCGAAATTCCTCAGATCATGCAGTACATCTTCTGGGGCGGGATTGTTGGCGGGCTTGCCACCACCATGACCGGCCGCGCGCTGATGAGCCGTATTGGCAACACCACCACCAGCGGCGAACATCAGTCTGGTTCCTTGCACGGTAGTGCAGCTTGGGCGACGCAAAAAGATGTTGAGGAAAGCGGCTTGCTGCGCAGTGAAGGCGTGGTGGTTGGCGGCTGGCGGGCCGAAGGGCAAGAGCTGCAGACGCTGCGCCATGATGGGCCGGAACACGTGTTGGCCTTTGCGCCCACCAGATCGGGGAAGGGCGTGGGACTGGTGTTGCCTACACTGCTTTCTTGGCGCGAAAGTGCGCTGGTTCTGGATATCAAAGGCGAGAACTTCGCGCTTACCGCTGGTTGGCGGGCCAAGCAGGGCCAGCGCATCATGCGCTTTGATCCGGCCGCTGTTGCCGGCTCCTGCCGTTACAATCCGCTTGCCGAGATCCGCAAGGGCAGCGACCACGAAATTGCCGATTGCCAGAACATCGCCGCGATGATTATCGACCCGGACGGCACTGGCATGAAAGATTTCTGGATGCAGGAGGGGTTCTCGTGGCTGTCCACGGCCATCTTGCATGTGATTTACCGAATTCAAGCTAATGAAAAGCGCACGGCGACTCTTGCCGATGTACATGCCTTTATGTCCGTTGGCGATGACATGGACGAGGGAGTAAAGGACGAAGAAATCCGCCGAACTATTTCAGAGCGGGCCAGCGGAAAACAGGCCAAGGAAGATGATAGCTTCGACCGGCTTTTGCGCGACATGGAGGCGTTTGACCACAAGCGCGAGGCGGTAAATGCCGAAGTGCGGCGGGGCGCTGCACGCATGCGCAAGCGCGCCAGCAATGAGCGCTCCGGTGTCCACTCCACCGGCACCAGTCAGCTTGCGCTTTATTCTGACCCGATTGTTGCGCGTAACACATCGGCCTGTGATTTTACCATTGCCGATCTGATGAGCGCCGATCACCCAATGACGCTTTACATTGTGATTTCGCCGGCAGATATCGCGCGCTTGCGCCCGTTGGTGCGGATCCTGCTCAACCAGTTTTTGACACGCCTGACCGCTTCTATGGACTTCAAGGAAGGGCGCGCGGTCAAGCATTACAAGCACCGGCTGTTGTTGATGTTGGACGAGTTCACCAGTGTTGGCAAGTTGGAGATTTTTGAAAAAGCCTTGGCCTTTATGGCTGGCTATGGCCTGAAAGCCTTCATCATCATTCAGGACTTGGCGCAGATCCAGAAAGCATATGGCCGCGAGGAAGCGATTACCTCAAACGCGCATGTGAAAATCGCCTATGCACCGAACCGTATCGAGACGGCCAAGCTGTTGTCTGACATGACCGGCAAAACCACCATTGTGCAGCGGCGCAAGAGCCGGTCGCAAAGTCTGGACAAACCGGGCACCAGCATTTCCGAAAGTACCACGGAAGTCGCTCGTCCCCTGATGACCCCCGATGAATGTATGACCATGGCCGGCATGCGCACCGATGCAAGCGGCGAGGTAACCAAGGCCGGTGAAATGCTGATCCTGCTTGCAGGGCGCGCACCGATCATGGGCGAACAGGTGTTGTACTTCAAAGACGCCGACTTGCTTGCCAAAGCCCGCCTTGCGCCAGTGCTTTCGCATAGCCAGCCCGCACCATCTCCGGTCGCGGATACACAACAGCCGATCACCAACGACAATGCGGGCCGCGCTGCATTCAAGGCGCGGGTAAAACAACGCATCAGCGGATAGAGGAAGTAAGTATGTCACATTCGTTTGATCCTGATTTTGCCGATAAGGTTTTGGCAGCCCTTCATGCCGCCGACCAAGGTTTGATTGCCGCGCTCGATCCAGAAGATGCCGAGGAACTGGGAGCCTTTACCGAGGATGCTCTGAGCGAGGAAGAGGCTTTGGCGGCCATGCAAGATGTGACGTGGAGCGCGGACAATGAGTAGCGCCGTGCCGCAAAAACAGACGTACCGGGATGATGTGGCGCGCAGCTTCATCAAAGCAATTGAAGAGGGTACGGCCCCTTGGCAAAAGCCATGGGAGGCTGGCACCTATTCAGCCCTGCCCTTCAATCCGGTATCTGGCAAACGGTATCGCGGCATGAATTTGCTGTTGCTGGAAGAAAAGGGCTTTGTTGATCCACGCTGGCTCACCTTCAAGCAGGGCAAGGAGATGGGAGGCACGGTTCGCAAGGGCGAGAAGGGCATGCCTATCGAGTACTGGAAGTGGTCACACGAGCAGACGCGCACCGATGACAACGGCAACCCTCTGCGCGATGACAACGGGAAGATTTTGAAAGAGCGGGTGCCGCTGGTGCGCCCTAGCGTGTTTTATGCCCATGTCTTCAATGCCAGTCAGTTTGACGGGCTGGAGGCTTACGAGCCGCAAGCACCGGGGTTTGATCCTCTCAAAGAAGCAGAAAGCTTGTTGGTAAGTGGGGCAGTGCCGCTGTTCCATGACCAAAAAGACCGTGCCTATTACACCCCCGCACGCGACCAGATCCACTTGCCGCCCAAAGCTGCTTTTGCCTCGGCCTATGCCTATTACGCGACCGCGCTGCATGAGCTGGGGCATGCCAGCGGCCACAAGGACCGGCTTGCACGGGAGGGCGGCCCCTTTGGTTCGCCAGCCTATGCCAAGGAGGAGCTGAAGGCAGAAATCGCCTCCTATCTTCTGTGCCGTGAACTGGGGCTGGCGCACAATCCGGGAGAGCACGCCAGCTATGTTGAATCCTGGCTTAAAGCCCTCAGGGACGACAAGAACTTTATCTTCCAAGCGGCACGTGATGCCGAAACCATTGCCGAGTGGGTGCGAAACCCCGACCGGCGCGCAGAGCTTGAACAGCAGGCGCAGGCAAAAGCGCAAACCAAACAACAATCCAAGTCCGTAGAGCAGGAGGCGCAAAGCATGGACAAGAAGTCTCAATATGCCCGTAAGATGAAGGCCACAGGTCCTTCGCGCTCTAGGCAAAGTTCAAGTTGGTCCTCCGCTGCCCCAAAACGGGATCCACGTGAAGAGTTCAGGGATTTTATGATTGCCCATGGAGCCAGTGCGCAAATGGCTCTGCCGGAGATGGACGGTAAGTGGCACCGTGTGGAGCTGGCGGGCGAGAGGAAGAAGAACGCCTCTTATATGGGCTTTACCGATGGTGTGCCCAATGGGATCTTTCACAACTTCAAAGGCGATCAATTCCGCTGGGTCTCGACAGGGGTGCAGTTGTCGCGCGAGGAGCGCGCCGCCCTGCAGGCCGAGGCGGCGCAAAAGGCGCAGGAGCGGGAGAAGGAGCGCCGCGAGCTCCATAACGAGGTTGCCAAGAAATCCTATGGCGTGTGGACCAATAACAAAACATGGGCCAATGGCAAGAATTGCCAATACCTAGCGGCGAAGCAAGTGCAAGGCTTTGGCGTCAAGCTGGATCAGAACGGGCTCATGATGGTGCCTTTGCGTGATGCTGGCGGGCATCTTTGGAACCTGCAGTTTGTGGGTGAGGAAAAGGTGTATTTTGAAGGTGGCCGAAAGGCGGGCCTGTTTCATAGTATCGACCCGGATAAGCAGCTGCAGAAGCACAAAGACGGTGCGGGGCTGGATCTGTTTATCTGTGAGGGCTACTCCACCGGTGCCAGCCTCTATGCGGCGAGCAAATGCCCGACCGTTGTTGCCTTTGACAGCGGCAACTTGTTGCCCGTTGCCAAGGCCCTGCGCGAGAAATTCCCGCAAGCCAATATCGCGATTGCCTGCGATAACGATATTGGCTTGGAGGCCAAGGGCAAAAAGAACGTTGGTGTTGAAAAAGCAACCGAGGCAGCCGCAGCGATCGGGGCCTTGGTGGTCGTCCCGATGTTCAAGCAAGCGGAGCAGTCCAAGCAGCTGAGTGACTGGAATGACCTGCATTGCAGCCGTGGCCTACCGGCTTTGCAGGACGCACTTTTGCAGAGTTTGAACAGCTCGCGCGCGCAAGAGAAGGCCAAACAACAAGCGCCGGAGCGCAGTGCGCAGCGCGAGCGGGAGCTTACGCTATGAGCCGCCCTCCCCTTGCCCCCAAAGACAGACGCGTGCGGGTGGTCACCTATTTGTTGCCAGAGGTGCACAAAGATCTTCTGAGGCGCAAGAAACGGCTGAAGCGGAGCGTGTCCTCAATCATTGAGCAGGCTTTGCAAAACGGCGAGCTTCCGAACGAGAACCAGTTGTTGAGTGTCAAGGGCATGCTGCAGGTAAATGCGGATCTGGCACGCCTGGGCAACCTGTTTAACGATGCTTTGTCTCGCGCCGACATGCGCGCCAATCATGAGGCAATTGCTTCATTGATCGACGATATTTCGCAGATAAAAAACCAGCTCAAGGAAACCGTATTGGAGATCAAACGATGATCGCCAAGCGTTCCAATAGAACGGTTCCTGCCCCTTTCAAGGAGCTGGCCGAGTATGTGGCTGCGGCCAAGGAGACAGGGGAGAAGCTGGACGAGTTATGGATAAGCAATTGTTTGGCGGGCGACAGGGTAAACGATCTTGAGTTGGCGATTGCCGAGGTGGAAGTGACGCAAAGCATGAACACCCGTTCAAAGGCCGACAAGAACTATCATGTGGTCGTTAGCTTTCGCGATGAAAAGCCAAGCAGTGAAGCCCTGCGCGATATTGAGAAGGAGTTCTCCAAAGCGCTGGGTTACGAAAACCACCAGCGTGTCGCTGCGACCCATATCAATACCGACAATTTCCATATGCATATTGTCTATTCCAAGGTGTGTCCGCAGACCTACAGAAACGTCCAGAAACGCTACGACTATCTAATTCTGGATAAAGTTTGCAAACAAATGGAGCTCAAGCACGGCCTCAAGATTGACAATGGAATAGGTGAGGCTGAACGGCGCATGCAGAAGGAGCGAGATAAAGAGCACAATACATGGGAGGAGAGCTTTACCAGCTACCTTAAAGGCCACCGCGAGGCGCTGATGAAGATGAAGGAGAAGGCCCAGACTTGGGAGCAGTTTCATTCTTCTCTTGACGCCTTGGGTGTTGGCGTCAAACGCCGTGCCAATGGCTTGGTGTTTTACAATCTTGATGGACCGGAAACGGTGAAAGCGACCGGCATCGACCGAGGGCTTTCCAAAGCCAAGCTTGAAGAGAAATTCGGCGTGTTCATGCCTCGTAGCAATCAGCGCGACAAGCGGAAGCTCGATGAATATAAGCAACGCCCCGTAATCCGTTCACATGAGCGTTCCAAGCTGTGGGAGGAGTACAGGAAAAAGAAAAGCAAAGAGCGCAACTGGCGTGCTTTTTTACGCTCGCAACTCGTCTTGGACGCAGAAGCGGCGCAGCTCGTGCAGCAATACCAAACCATTTTCTCGACATTTAAACGCTCTGCGGCGGCAGAAATTGAGGCTTTAGAGCAACAAAGGAGACAGGCAGGACACTCTAGGTAGCAACTGGAAACCGCTTTTCGATGTTGTCCCGGCGAAGCTCAGAAGGTGGGTGTGATCTTGTTAGGGTGCTCAAGATCCCTCCCTTGGGTCGTTCGTCATGATTAGAAAAGTAATCAAGCAGGGCCTTCACCCCTTCCGGGCCAAGGCTTTTGGCAGCAAATTCATCAGCCAAATACTCCTGTGTTGTGCTGCTATAGTTTTTGATAAAAATTGCAAAGATGTAAGGGGTAAGTGCAGCCACGGTAAACAAATTTACAAAGAGACCAATAAGCGGGATTTTGCATAATAGGTTGTTAAACCCTGTAGCTAGATATGCTGGGAGGACTAGAAGCAACATAGCGATGGAGTGCAAACAATCTCCATGTCTATGATGACCTGCCTCATGTGCAATGACAGCCATAAGTTGCTCATGACCGTCTGGCTTGCTTTGAGCATATTTAAGCAGACCTCGGCTAAGGGCTACAGAATTTTTCCCGTATGCAAATGCATTAACATCGCCATCATCATCAACGGTAATGCGTAGACCTACCGGATTTACTCCATTTTGTAATGAGCGTTTTCGATAATTCTCATATGCATTCTGAATTACTACATATTCTCTTTGAGAAGGACTTCGATAGCCGGAATGAAGATCTACTATTTTGTCTATGAGTAAGGGTGTTTGAATAAAAAAATGCACGGGAAGTAGAAGGCTTGCAGAAATCACTGCACAGACAGTCAAAAATCGTATGCCGTTGAGGTCAACAACATCAAATACGAAATGCGCAATTGATAGTGTTATGGGAATGATGATGCAGCACGTAAAAACGGCTGCAGCGAACGCAGACAGTAACGAAAGTATCTTTGTAAGCACAGCATAGAGATGGCGGAGAAATTTCATTTCAAATGTTCCAATTTGTACCAATGGTACTAGAATAGCATATATGCAGATAAAGTGCAAATAAATCAGTTTGCCCGCTAGGGAACATGTGCTAGCTCTGTTGCATCTGTAATGACTTTTGGAATCATCATGCGGACGCACACCATTTCGAGCTTTCGGACCAACCTTGCGCAGGTTCTGGATGAGGCACAGCGCGAACCAGTTCTTATTTGCCGACGGGCAAGACCAACCCATGTTTTGGTCAGCTCCGAGGACATGAATCGGATCTGTGAAGCAATGGAGAGATTGGAGGCAGATTCGCGTGACTATGAGTTACTAAGGCTCAAATCAGTCATGGCGGAGTACGAAAGGATAATGAACGAGTAAGCGCCCCTGAAAACCAAGCGAAAACCCTGAGTTTTACTAGGTTAATGGTGCAAAACTTGTTTCATGTGTAATGTTTTGTTGTACCAGAAACCAAAGCTGCGTAAGTTTTATGGTTAACAGCACTCAAATGTGGGAAGAAAATTCACTGGGCTAGGCCCTAAAAAAGCAAAACCCCGGAAGCCGGAGGCAACCGAGGAGAAGCTAGAAAAACACTTAGCACCCTTTTTCTACGCATCTCCTAAAAATTTTGCAAGTCTAAAACGCATCTTTTTTGCGAACGGATTCTTGCGCGCTAAATTTGCCTCGGGTTTTCCGCCAATTTTGTAGGTGGGAAAAATGGATATTCACGAGTTGGAGCCGGACTTTTCGGCTCGGGACTGCGCGCATCTTGTGGCGCGGCGGGCCGACCGGGCGATTTATGCCGGTGCACAAGAGTATGTAGGGCTACCTGAAGGGGTTAGCCACTGGGAGTTACTAACCCTTGCGGAGGATCTGGGGCCGGCTATTGGCCTTAGCCCTGTCTGCCTGCGCTATCTGTCGCGGTGTTTGCGATACACCCAGCCCCAAGACTGGGAACACGGGCAGGAGCCCATTGTGTTCTTGTCTGTAAATGCCCTTGCGGAGGTGCTGAATGTCAGCGCACGGCAAGTGCAGAACATCGAGGCCGCCTTGCATAAGGCCGGTGTGCTGCTGTGGCGTTCTTCGGGCAATCACCGCCGTTTTGGTCGCAGAAACAGGCAAGGCTACATCGAATACGGCTATGGTGTTTCGTTTGCGCCCATGACCCAGCTTTACAGCAAGTGGCTGGCGTTACGGGAGGCCAAACGGCAGGACGCTCTTGATCGCAAGCAGGAAGGGCGCCGGATCAGCAGCTTGCGCCGCTGTATATCGCAGGCCATGCAGGATGCGGTAACCGCGCAGTGTGATCTGCCTGAAACCTTGTGTGCGCAGTTGCACGAGGCCATGAAACGTGTTGGCGGCCGTGCGCTTCTGGGGTGGGATCTTCACGCGCTGCGATCTGCGCGTAGGCAGTTGGAGCTCTTGCTTGAACAAGCGCAAGCGTGCCTGTGTAAAAAACCGCCAAAACCTGCGGATAATGCACCAGAAATTTCCGACAGGGCGGAAGAAAACTTCCGACAATATAATACTCAAAATACAAGCTCTAATAATTCAGTAATTTGTAAGCACGCTGAAAATATGCGGCCAGCTTCTAACGAAGCTGACTTGAAAATATCAAAATCGGCTAACGCCGATAATGGCTCTAGAAAAAAAGAGCCTGATCGCGAATTTCTAACAGAACAAGCCCTTTCAACCAGCGGCATTGAACACGTCACACTCGACCAGGTTCAAACCATCATTACCGAAGAGTTCCGTTTCCATTGGCAGACCAATGATAGCCAAATGACGTGGCAATCCCTTGGATTTGCGGCGCAAAGCTATGCCGGATATCTGGGCATCAATCAGTCTGCTTGGCAGGCGGCCTGCGGGGTGATCGGTGCCAATGCCGCCGCGCTGGCGGTGATTATTGCCGACCGGCGCATGCGCGATCCTGATAATCCTGTGCGCAGTGCCGGCGGGTTCTTGCGCGCACTGATTGCCAAAGCCCCGACCGGCGAATTGCATTTGCACAAGTCCGTGTTTGGCCTCATGGCGAAAGTGGTGCAGGAGGGGGCCAAGACGTGACCCCCTGCTCTTTGCTGTTGCCCTTGGCAGAAGGGGCTTGCAGCTCAATTTCAATCCTCACCCGACGCACAGCTTTGTAGCCAAAGCTGATGGACGGCCATGCGGTTTCATTGACCCGCCCTCCCCGTTTTCTGCGTCGAGAAGAAAGAAAGCGACCCCGACACGTTGGGGCGTTTGGTGCATCTATTTTGGTCATAACTGGGGGATGTACCGTCACAAATAAGGACGGATGTTTCCCGCTTCTGGAGTATTTTGAATATGAAACGCTTGATTGTAAGCGCCGCGCTGGCGCTGATGCTTGTCGCCTGCCAAACCGTCAGCAATGTCTCTTCACAAAACCCGCCGCAGGTCTATGTCAGCAAGCCTGTTGCGACCACCAAGGCCGATGCAATCCGCCTGTTCCAGAACCGCGGCTTCCGTCTGCGTTCGTCCACCTCTTCAAAGGCGGTGCTTCGTATGCCGCTTGAAACCAACAGCGCAGAGCGCAAAACCCACGCTTCCTACAGCACCGGCCTGCCACAGGCAGAAATCACCCTGCGCTTTAGCAAGGTTGATGGGGGGACGCTTGTAACTGGGGGCTTTGATATGTTGGTCAGCCCTGACACCGCCAAGCAAGAGCGGGTAACATTGCTTGACAGCCCAGACGGCGGCCGCCTTCAGCGGGCTTTGAACGAGCTGAAATAGCTGTAACAAAGGGCGAGACGAATGGCAGTTTCTCGCCCTTTTCTATCCTTGGTTCGGCTGAACTGAAGCTTAGAGATGCAAATCTTTTAGAGCAAAAGTCGTATTCTAAGTGCATTAATGACAACAATCTGTGGAAATATATTGACATATTGAATGCGTGGTGTATAATGCGGATACACGTGCAGGTGGTAGTTGTTTATATAATGCGCTTGTGCTAATAAAAATGCGGCTCCGATAGATTCGGGCCGCATTTTTATTTGACTACGTTTGATGCTTGCTTGCGCCAAAATAGTTGTGTGGTAACGCTGTTTTGCTTCCCTAGCTGGCAAGTGTCAAGCCAAAATAGGAATTAGCATGAGAAACAGAACGCCTTTAACAGCGGATATCGCTGCACAAATCAAAGCCCTTGCTGCTTACTCTGATCTTCATCAGCATGAAATTGCCAGTCGTCTCGGGTCGATCAATCAAGGTCGTGTATCTGAGGTTCTGAGCGGAAAGAGATATTCTTCAATACCCCCAGCAAGCCGGAATGCAGTAATTCACTTATTGAGGTAACAGCGGTCTATTCCCCATCAAGGGCTAATTGACCTAAATTTCACATACAGGGCGTTTATCGTCTCTGCCGCCCTCTTTGGGGGCACTAGTTACCAAGGCAACCCAAGTGGTTGCCTTTGGCCTTTCTGCCCCTACTAAAAGCGTCTCAGTGGGCACATAGCTGCATATATGGCCATCTTGAAGAACAAGTGCTGAAGAGAGCACAATACTTAACTGGGCCTATATCTTCGCGAAATCGCGCAGCGCGGCGTTAACACGAGACTGCCAACCCTTGCCGCTTTTGCGCAAGGCAGCAACAAGGTCCTCATCAAGGCGCAAGGACACTGGAACTTTGTGGCTGGCGGACTTAGGCCGCCCCCGTTTAACGATAGCTTGCGCCAGTTCGGGCAATGCCTCTTGCAAGGTTGTTGCGCTTGCTAACTCACTGCTATCAAGCTCAGGACTATCAACCCCATCCCAATCCTGCTTTGTATATCCGTGCTGTTTGGCATGGAGCGGATCAAACCTCTTTTTCGTCATAGGCTGCTATCTCCTTTTTACTGGCAGGACGCAGGGAAATAATCGCAATCCCTTGGGTTCCTAGAGCGGCGAATATGGTTGTTACCGTCCCATCAGCCAATCGCCCAATGGCGGCAAAACGACCTTGCTTGGTTTGGAAAATTACGGCCTCTAGGAAAAACTCTGGTGTGATACTGGCAAAATCAGGGTGCATATCAGGCGCCGCTTCCTCGCAAGCTAGAATGGATGCTCCCGCCTTTATATCTAGGGGCCCCGTTCAGCCCAGATCACATCAGAATTGGGAAACGCTAGAGGAGCGTGAGCGAGCGGTGCTAATGAGGTCCAGGGGCGCAAGTATTGACAACAAACTCGGTGTCGATCGTGAGGTTTCAAGCGTGTGGCCTGCCTCATAACCAGTTTACAGGATTTCTTCCACCATAGACCACTGCGACAACGAATATCTCGTCATGATTTGGTTCGTAAATAACAATATAACTACCTTCAACGAGGATACGGGCTGTTTGACTGAGTTCAGGACGGGGTGCGCCCATTTGAGGATGAGTGGCTGCCAATTCAAATTTATTGAAGAGGCGGTAGACGAGGTCATCGGCTGCTGGCTCGTTGAGCTGCGCGATCTCCCGCCAGATATTGCGAATATCCTGCTCAGCACGGGGACTTAAAACGTACTTAGTCACTCGCTCTATCTTCTGCCTTCAATTCAGCGAGTAAAGTAGGAGCATCAATTCTCCGGCCTTCGCCGCTTGCCATGCCTTCTTCATAGGCACGCTTCAGGCGGAGAACCTCAAATTTTTGGATCTCTTGCCGTTGTTCCCAGAGGCGTAATGCCTCACGAACAACCTCACTATTTGAAGCGTAAGAGCCTGATGCTACGGCAGCGTTGAGCCTGCCCACTTGCTGGGGAGAAAGCGATACAGTTAGCGTTTTCATCGGTTCTGTTTTCATTCTGCCAATATATAGCACCTAACAAAGACTAACAATAACTAATAGGAAGTTCATTGCTTTAGGAGACACTCGATAAGTGTGGGTCTGTTACCACGCCTCTTCGCTTCCCCGCAAAAATACGACCCAATCTGAGCGTTTCGTCGAGTGTCCATACTCAGATCTGGTGCAAGTGGTGTGCTTGACTTCGACCAGCGCATTCGCTGCTTTTACCAACAAGTTTGCCAACAACAGCACTGTACGAATGGTCCTCCATCACGCCCAACAAGGTCTACTGACCGGGATGGAGATGGGACAATTTCTATTTGCGGTTACGTCATAGACCCTTGGATAACTTTAAAGGGAATACAAACAGTAGATAGGCATTGCAATATATAGTTTTTGTGGTACTTTTTAAAAAGCTAGCTTTTGTGATAATTCTTGAGGAAATAAGCAATGTCCGTAGAAGATACATTGGATGTAAAACAAACGCTTTACGATAGGGTGATCCAAAAGCGAGACTCGCTAGCAAGGGTTATTGAGGTGACTTCTCAGCAAGCAACGAACCCTCACGATCATAAAGTTGGCCGTGTCTTTATGCCACGAGAGGTGGCTGAGTTGATGGGGTGTAGTACCAGCTATGTGAGTACATTAACACAAGCTATTGCAGATGATGTGCCTAAGGACGAACGAAGCGGCTATCGTTGTTATTCACTTGCCCATATAACAGAACTCAGGAAAGAAGCGGCTAAGCGCGTTAGTGACCAGCCTCAAAAGGCACTGCGCTACTTTCCGCGTCGACGCGAAGATGAAGAACTGGCTGTAATGGCTTTTGTCAATTTTAAGGGTGGTTCTGCGAAAACGACGACTTCAGTTCACTTTGCACAATACGCAGCATTACAGGGTTACCGCGTTCTATTCCTCGACTTAGATCCACAAGGGTCGGCATCCACTATCTTTGGTTATCAACCTGTATTAATTGAACCAGATCAGTCTGTGAACGCTGCTTTGCGCTACGAAGATCCATTGTCTATTCGTGATGTTATCCAGAAGACTTATTTCGAAGGGATTGATATAGGTCTCGGCGGACAGTGGATGACCGAGTGGGAGCAGGACACTCCACGTGTCATGACTGATGCTCATCATTACAGGCACTACATAGATCAACGTACCGCTGAATTGCAGCAGGCACTGGCCCTAGGGGCAAGTGAAGCTGAAGTGGTTGAGATGCGTAGAGAGTTAGCGGAACTTGAGCAGCTTGATCAAAAGGGTGCCGCAGCATTGCATTATTATATGCGGTTGCGGAGCTGTCTTGATGAGGTCGAGGATGACTACGACATTGTTGTCTGCGATACGCAGCCGGCACTAAACTTTGCGACACAGGCGACAATTGGTGCAGCAAACCACTTGCTCTTGACCATTCAGCCAGATTGGCTGGATGTTAAGTCTATGCACCAATATCTCTGTGCATTGGGAGACCACTTAGCAACTCTAGAGGACAGCGTGCATATAGTTGGAGATAGCGCTCGCTATACAGACCGGACAATGAATTGCTTGCTCACGCGATTTAAGCCGAATGATGCTGCCATGACAGCCATTGCATCAATGATGCGATCCTGTCTTGATGATGTGCTTGAGAACCAAATGCCGGTCTCCGCCGCTGTATCCCAAGCGGGTCTTTCAAATTCGACCATTTATGAAACAAACGGCAAGGACTTTAATCGGGCAACTTTTAAGCGCGGTGTCGAGGCGATGTCTCAAGTCAACGCGGAAATTGAGAAAATCATCTGTAAGGGGTGGGGTCGTGATGTCTAAAGTGAAAGACTTTAATGCTGCTTGGAAGGATGCGAGCACAAGCCAATCAAGTCCCAGTAGAGATAGTTTGGCAAAAAGGCCCATATCACCTACCAGTCCAATTGGGGTAATGCGTAAAGCAGCTCAAACGCCAATGCCTTCCAGCGCTGTAAATTATGGTGATCGAATACAGACATTACTAGCAAGCGAATGTGTTCCCTCACAGATTACAGATCGATTGCCTTATGAGGCAGATCCATCATTTGAAGCGTTAAAAGAAAGCATCAAGAATGACGGGCAGAAAGTACCTATTTTGGTGCGAGAACATCCCACACAAACAGGCAAATATGAAATAGCGTATGGTCGGCGCAGGTGGGCGGCTTGTCTTAGTCTTGGCATAAGTGTGCGTGCGGTTGTTCAAGCTCTAAACGATGAGCAACTCGTGATTGCGCAAGGCCTCGAAAATCATGAACGTAAAAACCTGACCTACATTGAAACAGCACTATTCGTACGAAAGCTGTCGAAGGGGTTCACAAACGAGGTAGTGGCTAAGGCAATTGGCGCATCGTCAAAAACTACAGTTAGTAATTACCGAAGCTCAATAAGAGCATTGTCAAATGAACTTATTGAACTTATCGGACCTGCACCAGAAGTCGGACGTCCAAGCTGGACCGAACTTAGCAAATCGGTTGAAAATGCGCAGGTAGGGGAAGAGGCTGCGGCTAGCGAGTTGATAACCATGCTTCAGCATGAAGATTGTAGGGGCTTAGATAGTAACGCTCGTTTCAAAGCTTGTGTGCAGTATTTTGCCTTGCCTAAGGGCAAAACGATGGAAGCTAACAACTTAAAGCTTGAAGACAAAAGCGGTAACCCAATAGCGGTTCTTACTGTCAAGGATAGGGAATTAAAGGTGAAACTCACAACTCCGAATAGAGCTAAAATCCGGGAATATCTGGCTTCGAGAATACCGGAGCTGCTTAAGGAAATTTAGGGGTTCACAGCTGTGAACCCCTTACCCAGCACATCTAAGGTAAGGTTGATTGATCAAGGTGTTGATCTTGGTCCTTAGTAGGGCAGTCTTATGAATTTGGCTCTTAACGGTACCGTTGTAAAGAGGGTTCACAGCTGTGAACCCCTTCCGGTGCTTGAAGGTTCGTTCAGCTCAATTTCAATCCTCGCCCAACACACAGCTTTGCCAACAAAGCTGATGGATGGCCTTCGGTTTCATTGACCCGCCCTCCCCGTTCTTTGCTCCAAGAAGAAAGAAAACCAACTCTTGGGAGCAACCGATGACGACCATTATCAATACAAAACTTGGCGAAACCAAAGGCCGTAAGCGCGTCTATTTGGAAGGCCGTAAACTTGCCCGTGAAGGCATTGAAGTGGGTCAGCGCTATGATATCGAAATCAAGAAATCACAAGCCATCCTGACCTTGAAAGATACAGGCCGCTATACCGTATCACGCCGCCAACGCGGCGGTGCCGTGTTGCCCGTGATCGATTGCACAGCCGACGAAATCGCTCAAATCTTTGAAGGCTCGCAATGCCTGCGGATCCTCGTAAAGACCGGCGTTATCATTATAACCGCCCACCACCAAACCCAGCGGGTGAATGAGCGCGTCAACCGGTTCCTCGAAAAAGTGGCCGCACAAAAACCCCTAGACACAGTAAGTCTGTTCCATGGCGGTGGCATCCTTGATGCTGCTGTGCATGAGGGGCTTAGCCTTGTCGGGATCCCTGCCCGCCTTGCCGTTGCCGTTGAAATAGAGCCTAAATATCTGGAAGCCTCTCTGGCAAACAATCCTATTTGGGATGAGTACAGCATTGCCATTGAAGGCGGTGTTGAAGCTGTAAACCTGCGCAAAGCGCCCTTGCAAGCTGATCTGCTTGTGGCCGGCATCCCTTGCACTGGTGCAAGCAAATCGGGCCGTACCGCAAACAAACTGCTGTTTGCAGAAAGTCATGACAAAGCGGGCATGATGTTCTTTCAAACCCTGCAATTTATCGAAGCCGTAAATCCGGCCATAGTGCTGCTTGAAAACGTCAAAGAGTACATGAACACCGCAAGCATGGCAGTTATTCGCAGCGTCTTGGCTTCACTTGGCTACAGGATTGAAGAGCGGGTCTTTTGTGGTAATGAGTTCGGCGCATTGGAACGGCGTGAACGCTTATGCGTGTTGGCCGTCTCTCATGGACTGGCGGCGGTTGATCTGGATGAAGTGACCCCAATGACCACCAAGCCCACGGCGCTGGATGATGTGCTTGAACAGCTGCCCGAAGATAGTTCGCGCTGGAAAGATTACCGCTACATCGCCTTGAAGGCCGAGCGCGATGCGGCGGCGGGTAAAGGTTTCAAGACCCAACTTTTAACCGGTAGTGAAAGCCATTGCGGCACGATTGGCCGAGGCTACAACAAAGTGCGCTCTACCGAGCCACGTATTCAGCACCCAACCAAACCAGAAAAAAGCCGGCTGCTGACAGCTCGCGAACATGCCAAGGTGAAAAGCGTACCGCAAAGGCTCATTGCGGACCTTCCAGAAACCACGGCCCACGAGATCCTCGGTCAAGCGGTGATCTATCCGGTGTTCGTTGCCATCGCCAAGCACCTCGGGCAGGTGCTGGCATTGCTGCAAGATAACAAGCCACTTGCACAAGCCGCATAAAGGGCAGGGGGCGATGGCCTGCAATCAACAAGCGGGCGGCTTACGCCCGCAATGCCTGACGAGAGGGGAGGGCGGTTCTAGAGCGGAGTTTAGTGTGCGACACGCGGACAAGGCCCGCTCCTCTCACACTAAACACTTAAATCCGCGCGTGGTGAACCTTGCCGCGCTAAACGCACCAACTTCACCAGCGCGCTATTGTCCCCTTAGGGTGACAACGAGGGGGGCCGCGCCCACCCCTCGTAGCTCCCCTTCCGATCCCCAAGCGCACAAGCATCGAAACCACGCACCCAGCCTAGCAACCGCGCGCGCAAGCCAAGCGGCTTGCACAGTCCGTCGCTAGGATGGTTGCGGCCCGAGAACTCACAAATGTGCCGGCCGTTGCCTTGCAATCTGTGTTTGTAAATATGCCGTGGAAACTAGTGATACATACTAGGGAATATTGCCTCCTCCCAAGAACAGCAAGGACCGCAGCGAATATCACGCAAGCAGAAGCGGCTGATGAAATCAACGTCTTTCAAGGCCAATATTCAAAGCTGGAGAAAAACCCAGAAAACCTAAGGATCGACCAAGCCTATCGATTGGCGAAAATGTTCCGCTGTGAAATTCATGACCTCTATTACTCGCAGGACGCAACCCCAAAGCAGATCGAGCGCATGATAGACAGGGTCGCTCAGTTCGACGAAATGCTAGAGGATATGGAGCCTCATGGCTCCATTCTCATCAAAACCGACGCAAAAGACTTTCAATATCGCATCAGCGAAGGCACAGCCTACGCCCTAAGAGATCAGCTCGACGGGGCGCCTTCCAAAGCCGAGGAAACCGGTGTCTTGCGCTTTAAGACCATCGATAACAAAGAGGTCTTCTTCAACTTCGATAAGATCCTCACATTCCAGATCGAGCACCAAGATATCGACCAAATGGGTGCCGTCTTTCCTGCGTGGTTTTTTGTTGAGCTGACACGCCTCTATCATAATGAATTTGAACTGGACGAAAACCCGTTCCCGAATGACCTGCAGGACCTAACACCGATGCAATATTGCCAGAGGGTCTTTGAGTATCATCTGGCAACCCAGATAGACACGCAGGAGGCACAGTTCCTCATGGATCAGCAGGGAAAGATTAATGTCTGGTTCCATAACGCCCATACCCAACAATTCTTGATGGACCACGATGTAGCGGAGCAGCTGCTTGAGTGTGAGCAAAAACTAGAAGAAGATGAAAAACTAGGCCTCATCGATCTGAGTGACGAGGGCGGGTGGCAAGTGCATTTTCTAAACTTCAACAATGTGGATGTTATAGAAGTGCCGGCATTCTATTGGACGTGGATGGTGGCCGAGGCAAAGGGCAAGAAACTGGAAGAGCCATTGTACCCGGAAAAGCCGCAGGTTGATAAATTCTTTGCTCTGAACCAGTCGCATAAATCCAAGGGTAATGTTCTGGATTTGGCCGCATTCGCTAAAGCGAACCGTGCTAGTCCGCGCTCTCTATGGGAGAGCTAACCAAGCCAGGTCACATGCGGGCTAAGAGCGGCCACATCCCCGCAACCGTCTCAAGCGAGCCGGAGCCGGGCAGGGCCGATCTAACCCCGCAAGCAACAAGTCTTGGCCTCGCGGGGACTATCACTTGCGGAAAAGGGGCAGGGGGAAGGCGACAGTGGGGTAATCAAGGCTTTGAGGAAAATTGTTATTGTGCTCGATAAGCGTTTCGCTTACACTCTCTTCCGAAGATCGGAAGAGAGTGTAAGAAGAAGGTTTAATTATGCATAGAGCAGACAAAATTGTAGAACTTGAGGCTTTGTTGAAAAAGGCAATGGCTATCACTATCCAGTTGAAAGAAGAATTACCTTCAACAAGCTCCGGGAGAAACCCTGCTCACTTTGTAGATATTGAGAGATCAAATCACCTCTCAGAAGCGGGTATTCAAACTGTCTATACTCTTTTCGAAAGGGGCCATTCATGTGAAGAAGTGGCTCAAGTAATTGGCATTAGTGTCAGAGGGGCGCAGAACAGATACAATATCTGGAAAGCAGGGGGGTAGTATATTCTGAGAGGTTTTTTTTTAAGTACTCTGGCAACAATCCGTCCTGTTGCGTTAGGCGTAAGCAAATAAATATTGACTTTAAAGAGGCGCTACTCTATATTTTTCATAACAACACCCTCCAGGCGACCAGCTGTAAAGCTGAGCTCAATACCGGAGGGTTACTTATTTCTGGATGATAGTTTTAGTTTGGAATATGAAAAACCACCCACCACTTTAGATGAGCAAGTAAACCGTCTTGTTGAAAGAGGCATGGAGGTCGGTGACCATGAGCAAGCCAAAAATTGGCTTAAGAATGTTGGTTACTACAGATTAAGCGCTTACTGGCTGCCATTCGAGCGTCTACCAAACGCAGACGAAACAAGAAGCAAGCAATTTGAGCGCGGCGTTGATTTTGCCACCATAACAGACCTCTACGTATTCGATCGCCATTTGAGAGGGATCGTTCTTGAGGCAATTGAACGAGTTGAAGTCCATGTGCGCGCACTCTGGACCTATAATATGGTTCATGCCTATGGCGCGCATGCACATCTTAATCATAGCCTCTTTTCTGGCGATCTTCATCACGCCGAACAACTTGTTCGCTTAGCTCGTGCGGTGGACAAGTCGGAAGAGACTTTTGTTGTCCATTATAAAAGAAAATACGCGAATCCATGTTCTCCCCCTCTTTGGGCTGCGACCGAATTAATGACCTTTGGTGAGCTTTCGAAGTGGTTTCAGATCACCAAGGATAACACCATTAAGTCGAAGGTTGGTCGTGAGCTTGGCTTGCCCTCCAAAGAAGTCGTCGTGGGGAGCCTCCATGTCCTTTCTTACGTTAGAAACGTTTGCGCCCATCACAGCAGATTATGGAACAGGCGCACAGTAAAACGTATCCCGAAAATCAACCGCTTTAATCAAGATATGGTACTTGTTGCAGACAGTGGCGGCAGGTACGAAAATGATAATCGCATCTACAATGTCCTTGTATTGCTGCTTCACCTTATGAAACATCAAGCTACTGATAGTACATTTCGGCAACGCCTCATTGGGCTAGTAGGGGAGCGATCCGACACTCATAAAGAAGCGATGGGTTTTCCTGAAGACTGGCGTGATCGTCCAATCTGGCAAGATGCTTCCGGCTCAGAATGAATTTTGTGACTTGTAAGCTCTGATACGAGATGGATGGTTCTATTGCCGCAAACTGCGAGGATGATACTTTAGTTTATCCAAATATTTCTACAGTTATGGCGGCCCAACAACTAGGCCGCCAAAAATTACTTGTTGCTCTGTGAATGCCGGCTTTTTTTGACCAAACTATCGCCCTTGCTTCGATTTAAGGGCGCATTCAGGGCCTGTAAATTCCTTGTGCTGTCACTGCCACCCCGAGACTTGGGCTTGATGTGATCCAAGTCCCAGCCCATCTTGTTGGCTTTGCCGTGACTGTCGTAATACATGGTGTTGCCAGTGATTAAGAAACCTAAAAAGAAATCGGAATATCTAATGGAGGAGATACCGGCAGATGGTTGGGTTTATGTCGGCTTTGATGATCTAGAAGAGCGGCGTACAATTTGCCAACTCTGCGGGAAGATGGGCATTCGTTATGCTCACTATCTATCGCACCCGGACATAGCAGATCTTACCACTTTTGGAGTTGAGTGTGCCGGAAAGCTAAGTGCCCTTGCTGATTACGCAAGAGAAGCCGACAAGCGAATGAGAGGCTGGCCTAAAAAGTGGCGCGTTTCATCAAAAACTAAAGCCGGTGACGAATTTCAGGGACGGTTCATTCGTTACCGAAATTTTCGAATTGATGTTTATCCTAATGTTGATGGAACATGGAGTGGTGAGCTTTTAAACCTCGCAACGGGCGAGGTCCGCTGTAGCGCGCAGGTCTATCATTCCAGTGCTGAGATTAAGAAAGTGAGTTTGAAGGTAGTCGACTGCTATTATACAAAAAACGACCTCACTTCTTCATCTGTACTCAAATAGCAAAATCCAACGGATTGCTGTCTTCGTTCATGGAGCATAACCGCTAAGCGGTCATGCCCTTTTTTGTTGCCCTTGGCAGAAGAGCCGTTCTGTTCAATTTCAATCCTCACCCGACACACAGCTTTGTAGCCAAAGCTGATGGACGGCTATGCGGTTTCATTGACCCGCCCGTCCCATTCTCTGCGCCAGGAAGAAAGAAGCCGACCTCACCAAGGAGCAGAGACGATGACCACCAACCACGCTGACCAGCAAATGAAAGACTTTATTGCAGAGCTACCGTTGATGCCTGAATACGGGTCCAATGAATGGATTTATGATGAGGCATTAGACGAGGCGACCACGGCCGCACTGGAAAAACTAGGCCAGTATGGCGACCGTGCCGATTGCGGCGGGGCGTGGGTGGTCATTGAGAATGCGCGCAGCCCATTTGTGCGCTTTCTCAAGTCGCAGGAGATTGGCGAACGGCATTTTCAAGGCGGGTGGAAAGTCTCCCTGTGTGGTGGTCTCACGACACAATCACGGATCGTCTATGAGGCGTCTTGTCGTGCATTTGTGGCGGTACTTAAAGATCATGGCATCGCCGCTTACGTCTACAGCTATGCGGATTAGGGGCAGGTTACTCAGGTGTTGTAGAAGACAGCACCTTTAAACGATTGGGTGAGCCTATTAAGTTTACGAGTTGACAACTTTAAAAGGGGGCGCCATATTGCCGAGAAAGAGACACCCGTGCAAAGAAATAGAGGCGGTCCTACGAGAGGCGGAAGGCTTGGGGTGGCGGGTTGAGATTGGTTGTAGTCACGCATGGGGCCGCCTTTTTTGCCCGTACAATGATAAAGAATGCAGATGCGGAGAGTTTTGCATCATGTCAATCAATTCAACACCCAAATCGCCACAAAGGCACGCCCGCAATCTTAGGCAAAAGGTCCTTGGTTGTGTGTTTAATTTGGATGCAGACATAAGGGGTATGTGATGAGTGAGTATGAGTTTGATCTCATTTTTGACCTTCCCGATGAAAACACCGAGGCTGAGCAGTTGGAAAGGGCGGTCTACTCTGCTGGATACACAGATGCAGTGTTAGGCACAGGCCGTAACGGTGTGCTTGGTGTCTCCTTGGTAGAGGAGGGAAGCAACCCAAAAGAGGTGATTTCCCGTTGCGCTCGTGAGATACAAGCCGTTCTACCCGAAGGAAGCCGGTTGCATGAGGTGCGACCGGACTTGGTGAATTTGGCTGAAGTCGCAAGCAAGCTGGGGATATCGCGGCAGGCATTCCGCAATCGAAAAATGCCTAGCACGGTTGCAGGGTTATATCGCTTGCAAGAAGTCCATACAGCTTTGTTAGCGCACCCACAAACTCGCGCACATCGATTGGACTTTGAAGCAGCTGCAGCATGGTTTGCTGCCTCAGAAGGAGCCACAGAGATTAACTACCTGATTGCTTCTGATAACTGGGAGAGAGAGCAAGTTTAAACTAGAGTGAAGGTTATTGCTTTGACCCGCCCGATTGAGGCGGGTTTTTTGTTGGTGTTGAAATGGTTGTGATAAGCGGCGCGGGGACTGGCTGGACGGTGCTTGGCGGGCCGCGCACGGCCCACAGCGCACCGCCCTTGGTCGCCAGTCCCACGCACTTGATAAAGGTGCAGGGGGCGTTGCCCCCACACCGTTCAAGGCAACCTGCTTTGCAGGCATCCAGCCCAGCTTCACGCGCTCGCTTTGCTCCCTTGTTGCAGCCGGTCCCCTAACGGTCTGGCTGACCTTGATCGGCGTTCCCCCCTTCGTGCGACACGAAGAAAGAAACCGACCTCACCAAGGAGCAGAGACAATGGGCAATTATTTGGGATTGAATGACACCGAGATCGTTTGGAATGCGCTTTTTGAATACCGTGAGCACATCCTTCCTGAAGGCGAGCAACAAAACGACGAACGATGGGACGACGTTACCTACGCTATGGCCTGTATTTCAGAAGGTTTGGGATTGCCGGTAGATCCACGGGTGCGCGACGACATGGAAAGCGAACTCATCACCCTTAAACAACAGCTCAAGGCGCAAATGACTGAGCTTAACCAGTGGCTCAATAACGACGTGTTCACTGATGCGCCGGAAAAGGGCGAAAGTATCGACTTGCTTTGGAACGCTGTCGAAGGGCTGGAAAAGGCTATTGAAAAAATTTGCGGGGAACGGGGCGGCGCTGACTGTGCCGACGAACAATAAATGGAAGGAAGAAGGATGTATATGATTGTTGCGGAGGCAAAGCTTCAGGGTGAACGAGACCTACTTGAAGGCCATGAACTTGAAAGCTTGATCTATGTTGCAGACGATAAGGAGATAGATCGCATACCTGCCGGTGACAATCCATGGACGCATGAGCGGTTAAATGCCGTTGAGTGCCCGGAGCCTGTTGTTTCAGCAATTGCCAGCGGTAAGGCCGTAGACGTTTACGTCGGACGCCAATGGATAGGATCTAGCGAATTGTAAAAAACAATTATGTAGCAGCAAAAAGAATATACCCGCCCGATTGAGGCGGGTTTTTTGTTGGCGTTGAAACGGGTGTGATAAGCGGCGCGGGGACTGGCTGGACGGTGCTTGGCGGGCCGCGCACGGCCCACAGCGCACCGCCCTTGGTCGCCAGTCCCACGCACTTTGTAAAGGTGGAAGGGGCGTTGCCCCATGCTGTTGAAGGTGCATAACCGCTAAGCGGTCATGCCCTTTTTTGTTGCCCTTGGCAGAAGGGCCGTTCTGTTCAATTTCAATCCTCACCCGACACACAGCTTTGTAGCCAAAGCTGATGGACGGCTCTGCGGTTTCATTGACCCGTCCGTCCCGTTCTCTGCGCCAGGAAGAAAGAAACCGACCTCACCAAGGAGCAAAGATAATGCCACAACCACCCACTTTAAACCCTGACACCATGACCCTTGCGCAAGTGCGAAATGCTGTGAAACATCTTGCTGTCATCCTTAAAATTGCCGAGCAATACGAGCCTGCAGGCGACCGGCTTTGCCAATATGTGCAAGCTATCAAAACAAGCTGGACGCTCGATAAGGGACAAGGCGATGCGGATTGACGAACAATTCCCCGTTTTCCCAAGGCGGCAAGTGTTCCTGAAATACTTGAACACCTTAACAGCCAATGACTTAAACGCAGAAGACACCTCTTGGCGGCATGACCTTTGCCCAACCATCAGCTTTTCCCTTGGCAAGGCAAGCGCCACCTTGTACGTGGCCGAATGCCAAGACGAGCGGGACGGGATCAGCATTGCAGACAGCTACGGGGAAACCTTGGTTGATGAGACCGTTACTCATGACAGCCTGATCGCGCGGCTTACGCAGATCAAAAAAAGATTGGGCGTGTGAGCTTGCCACATAGCCCGCCCGCTCAAAGCATCAGAGATTTAAACCACGTTGCCAAAGGCTGGCAATACAGCCGACCGGCGAGAATTACAGAAAGACATTTTGATATGAAACGCACCCAGCAAATCCTTGCCATCGCCTGCCTGCTTTCGATGGGCGCATGCGCGAGCCATAAACCAAGCAGCACAATCAAAATTGATCCGAGCATTTGCAAGCACTTCATTATTGAAGGGGCCAAAATTAAATGCACCGAGTTTCTCAAAGACGACGAATGAGAAATTCGCTTAAAAGCGAAAATACTTGATGTTTCCTAGTTAGATAATATGATGTGCCTCAGATGATCTACAAACTCGAGTTAACACAAGAGTTCAAGAGGTGGCTAAACCACCTAAACGATAGAGAAGCCAAGCGGGCAATTGTTGCCAGACTTGCACGGATGGAATCCGGTCTTTTTGGTGATGCTAAGCCCGTCGGTGGCGGGCTAAGTGAGCTAAGGCTACATATCGGTAAAGGCTACCGAGTTTACTACAAGAAGACAGGAAACACCGTCCTATTGGTCTTGTGTGGTGGCAGTAAGAGCAGCCAACACAGCGATATTAAAGCCGCGCATGATCTAGCTAGGGAGTACGGCCAATGAAAAACACATCGACGTTTGATGCAGCGGATTATCTGGAGACAAACGAAGATATAGCCTGCTTTCTAGCTGACGCATTTGAAAGCGGCGATCCGGCGCATGTCACTCATGCATTGGGCGTTGTCGCACGAGTGCGGGGGATGGCTGAGATTGCGGAAAAAGCGCAGCTCAATAAAACCAGCCTCTACCGTTCCCTTGGAGAAAAAGGGAACCCAACGATTAAAACCCTCATGGCAATCATGTCGAGTGTTGGGGTTCAATTATCTGCAAAGCCAATCACCGACTAGATACTTTTTAAGCCCGCCCGATTGAGGCGGGTTTTTTGTTGGCGTTGAAACGGGTGTGATAAGCGGCGCGGGGACTGGCTGGACGGTGCTTGGCGGGCCGCGCACGGCCCACAGCGCACCGCCCTTGGTCGCCAGTCCCACGCACTTTGTAAAGGTGGAGGGGGCGTTGCCCCCACACCGTTCAAGGCAACCTGCTTTGCAGGCATCCAGCCCAGCTTCACGCGCTCGCTTTGCTCACTTGTTGCAGCCGGTCCCCTAACGGTCTGGCTGACCTTGATCGGCGTTCCCCCCTTCGTGCGACACGAAGAAAGAAACCGGCCTCACCAAGGAGCAAAGACAATGCTAAAATCAGTCAACGCCAACGCACCGGACTACTGGGAACAAGTTCGAAAAGCCGCAAGCCACCGCCGAGCCTTACAAGCGGTCGAATTCGGCTACAAGAAAATGCGGGTTTCTTCTGTCTATGAGCAATTCGTGTATGACTGCCTGTTGCTGATGAATGGGGCTGCGCATGTGGTTGGCCTTTGTGAGCGGCCAGAGGATTATGAACTCTTCAAACAGGCCTGCGCCGCCATGCTTGGCCTTCCTGAGCTTGCAGAGGATAGTCCAGAAGAGATTGCGGCAAACTCCTCTATTGCTGTGTCCGAAATCTGGCACCTGCAGAATGAAGCCTAACGGCTTGCCTCACCCTCACAGGTGAGGCTGTTCATTTGGCGCTCGCGTGGTCACATGTGACCACAGCTCGCCCATTGGCGCGGCCAACCACCGGGCGATCAGACGCGGCAGCGGCTTCTTGCAACAGAGCCCTCTAAAGCGTGGCCTTATTCCTCCTCCTCAAGGGCGGTAGCGCAAGCTCTCCAGTTGTTAAATGTGTAGTTAATAGCGACTCGACCGTGCTCATCGCCAAACCAGATCGCATATACAAAGATTCTTTGCAGGTTATCTTTCAGCGTGTCTGTCCATTCGTGCTGAAAGTGCCTGTCCTTATCAATATCTGGCTTGTTAAAGACCTCCCTCGGATCCGTAAACTGATCACCCTCTTCCAAGAGAAAACCGGAGCGGTTCGGTTCGCCATACTTCTCGCTGATTTGATCCTTGTACTGGGCGACCTTCAGCCACGTTGTAATAAGCGGCGCGATCACTACATCCTCTCGCTTGCTTACGTAAGAGATGCGGCAGACACCCGTTGTTGAGTGAGCATAAAGGGTGTAATAGGCGTCATGCTCATATTTGTCTGGAAAGTAGCCGCAATCCCAGCGATTTCCTTCGACGTGCTTGCAGCTGGGTAATTCGCTTGGGTCAGCGCCCATGTCTATACCAAACGGACCAGTGTCAGGTGCAGCGGCTGTTGCACTGGTCCAAACCAATCCTGATCCAATCACGGCAGCTTTGAGCAAATTCTTCATTCTTAAGCTCCTTGGGTCATACGTACTCACTATTACGAGTGCTTCTATGGCGTGACAAGGAAAAGTTGCACGGAATACGGGCTCCTGAGTGTATGGAGTTTGAGGTGCCGGAGGTCGTGGAGGCAGGCTCCATCCTGGTGGCGCTTTATGTGACCACAGCTCGCCCATTGACGCGGCCAACCACCGGGCGATCAGACGCGGCAGCGGCTTCTTGCAGAAGACACGCCGCCGTGCCTAATCGCTCCGGTCGGGGCCTGAGAAGCGCGGGACAAGCGCGCCCTGCCGGTCGCATATTGTCCCGCGCACCCGCAACACAAAATCTGTAAAAAAAAGGATCCCTTTTTTGACAGTAAAACAGCAGCCATTAAGTCATTGACTTTTGGTGGTCGATTTGCGGCGCCAACGACGATGTCAAATAAGCCGTCCTCGACTTGGATTATTTTACAATGCCTTACTCTTGCTCGTCGCTCGCTGGACAAATTAGCTCACCTCTTGATATGTAATGCAAAATGCAGTACATATTGAGCAGGAGAGGTATGATGTTGGACTTAAACACAATTGGGCTTAGCAGCGAAAAGCAAACCAGAACCACGCAAGTGCGCCATGGCGAGAGCTTAGGCGTGTTGATAGAGCGCGCCACGATTGCACTAGGGGTTGAGAAATCCGCATTTCTTCGCAGTGCGATCGCTAAGGAAGCGCAGCGGGTACTTGAGGCAAGCACGCGTCATGTGCTCACTCCTGAAGACGCGGCACAGTTTTCTGCTGCACTTGACAGTCCTCCTGAGCCAACACCACGGGCGAAAAAAGCTGCAGTTTCTTACAGGCAGCGCGTTACGCATGCTGACTAAAGATACTCCACTTTCTATTGAAAGCTGGGATCCGGCGCGCCATGATCGCACCGGGTTCGATTGTGGCGTGAAACGGCTCAACAACTTCCTGTCACTCTCTGCGAAAAAGCAGCAGAAGGATGATATGGCACGGATCTATGTGGTGGTTGAACCTGGTAACTCAGCAATTCTCGGTTATCACGCCATCAACGTTGGCAGCATGAACGTTAAGGAACTCAAGAAACCGCCAAGAGGCACGCCTCAACATGGTGAGATACCCGTTCTCTTTCTGGGGCAGGTCGCAGTCGATTTAAAGGCGCAAGGCCTAGGTGTTGGCAGCGTTCTCATGCATCATGTGTTTGAGAAGGCCTGTGTAATTGCAGATCAGGTTGGCTGTCATGCGGTGCTGCTCGATGTGATGTCAGATGGAGGCGAAGAGGCGTTCCAGCGACGAAAAAGTTGGTATAGTGCATTCGGGTTTCAGAGTTTTGTCAGCAACCCGGCGCGGATGTTTATGGTGATCAAGCAAATTCGGCAAGGATCAAATTAAGGTTGATACAACCCAAGGCTTCTCCAATGTGGCAACATCCATATATGGGTTGAATACCATATAAGCTGCTATACAAAGGCCAATTGCACTCTCGCAACAAGCAACTTAGCCTCCCAATTTCGCTTAATGTGTTAACTAGATTTGTAATAATTTATACATGGACTACCTTCCGATATGGCAGTGAGAAATTTTACTATATCTGTTGTTTCAATGTAGTATAATTCGCGTCGTTTGTCTGTGGATGTTGCTCTTACTATCATACCTTCAAGATGACTGGTCCGCTCATTGAAGACAGCCCCACCCGACAAACCAGTCAAATTATCAAACTCACCCTCGTTATTACATGCAATTGACTTCTTCAACGCTGGATCACTTGAGTTTTCTGAGGAAATTTTCATCTCAATAGCAAGTTGCGTCGCATGGATATGCTCAGAACTATATTCGCAACCGTCTCTCAGGTAGCCGATCGCTTTTAGCTGATCTTCAACCTTCCCATGACTAGTTTCAGTGTGGTCAAATGTATAAACATCTCCACCCCAAAAATCATGATCGGCTCCTAGATCAAATGCAACTAAGTCTCCAATATCTGATCCAGCAGCGTCTTGCTCTAACTTACTAACTTTATAGTATCCTAGAATTTGCGAAATATTATCAGCTTTGTCAGGTGAATTGACAATTGCACAGTCTTTGGGATCGAAATCATTAACCACATGCGCACAAGTAATTGCGTAGTATTTTCCTCGAAATAACCCAATAATACACGTACCTCCATGAGAAGCGATGTATTGAGTTCCATCATAATTTGTCTCAAAAAAAACGGGTCGAGTAACTCGTTCCGGCGTTACCGGCACAAGAACTCCACTTTCATGTTCCTTAAAGCTACTCATAGTAAAACCCTCAGAAAAATTAAATAACTGTTTCACATACTTTTTTGCGCTCGGAAATGACCCGCACCCTCAGACCATCGCTTCCACAAATTAGCATTATGCCTGGCCTCAGATTAAACTGACATTTATCACCGATCCAAGAAATTAACTTGTCATCAAGGCTACTTGGGGCACTGGAAAATCCTACTGGGTGGGTGTGCCATTCACCAACGTATACGAGATGTCCTTGAGTACACTTCGCTGCCTTATCAATACTATCCCACACACCCTCTCCGCCTCGATCAAAGTAGGAGGTAGCGCTCGTGCTATCGGGTGGAGCTGGCAAGGCTCCCGTTAGATAAATTGTCTTGTATCTTAGATCTACGCTACCTAGCAGAATGCCTCCAGTTTCTTGATTACTGGCCAAAGCGTACATATTCGCTATCTCGTTTTGCAAAGCATCGCCAATGCAAACCACCCAATCGCCAAGTTTCACTTTTTTAAAAGCTGCTATAGTAACAACTTTGCTTTCGATAGAGTGATCATCGCCTAGATTCCAAAACGATATTTGGCCAGTACCTTGTAGTTCATTACTGACAACTCGTGCAGCAATAATATTTGCAAAGATTCCCATACTACTTTGAGGTATGGTCACACTTGCATCTCTGCAACTCCCAATGTGAATGTTATCACCAAACGCTAGATGGTCATTCAGGCTGTCATCCGAATAAAGGAGCCAATAATAGTAAGCCTCCAGATCACTTAGTGTTAATTGCCTTTCTGGATCGTCTTCCATCAACACAAGAGAAGAGCCTGACGGGGTAAGGAAACATGATTTTTGCGGTTTTTCCGATTGCTCAAGCGTCGACAACCAACGCGGAACACGAAGCGACGCACTCGTGTCGACAATCATATCTGCATCTTTTATCACTTCAAACGAACTAGCTTCCTCAATACTAGGTCCAACCACCTCAGAGTAAGCGGTACAACAATTATCTTGAAACAAATCATTTATTTCACGACTTAATAAGTCAGCTTTTGAAGAGCCAACCATACTGCCGATTGCTATATGCCTAGCCAAATTATGTGGAAACAAGAAGTCAGGATCAAATATTGACCATTTTGCAGCACCCATTCTCGCTGCACTCAACGCCACTTGAGACCCAAGTGCCCCTGCTCCAATTAAGGCGATATGTCGTTCCAATGGCTCACTTAATCCCGAGCAGGCAGCTGCTTTTTCTGGCGTGAAACCTTCTTGTACATTGACTGGAAGCAACTCAACCTTCTTTAGGAACTCTCCATTAGGTTGGGTCGCTACGAATAGTTTTCTGTAAGAACCTTCATGTTTTGCGACAACGGCAAGAGCCTCACCAAGCTGTCCAAGAGAAGTCTCGTGCCCAAGGTACGCTCGCGTTGAAAAACCACCTACTTGTTTATTTTCCCGAAGTAACGGAGTCCTAACGACAATTAGAGCATCGCACTCTAATCTATTCGATTTCTCACTATCATTACTAGCAACTATGTCGAGTATTTGCTCGCCGACCAACTCAGCAATGTTTACTCCAAGCTCTTCGTAAACCTCTACTAGATTAGAAAATGTACGAGGCAAGTCCAGCATTTGCCCATGCGGAACAGGCTCCGTCTCTAAGGCGATACAACCAAAATCCATACCCAAGCGACGTTCTCTTGGAACCACTAGTATCGGTGCTAGGGAATTGTCACTTGTACGTACAACCGAGTATTCTCTATCTGAAGAAAACTGAGATGGCAGAAGTAGCGTAAAGAAACTTTGAGCCAATGCAGGATCGAGAGGTTGATCCTCACCATGTAAGCGGCCATACGCACTTTCTTTAAACCACCATCGTATTCTTTCAATAAAATAGAGAGGAGAATATGTATCTTCTATCTCCTCGACCTTCACGTCATACAAACACAGTGATCGCCGTTCACCCCTCCAGATAGCATTTAGGTGCGGAAAATTTTGAGGGAAGTTACTCCGGAGCGGGTACACCGAGGGGACCACCTGGTCTACACTAGCCTTAATTGCTACTAACTCATCTAGTTGAATATCATGAACTTGTCTCGCCTGTCCTAGATCCACAGCGATACTCAATATAACATATTGAAATAGATTATTTTTATCAGATCTACATTCTAAGAGACTAGCCCCCTCATACCCTTCTGATGCTGCGAGGCGAGCTAGCTCTTTCAGGCTACGATTCTTGAGTTGATATACGCAGATTACGTTCGGCGCATGCTCACTAAGCCAACTCTCATCGATACTCTCATCCTGCACGTGGTGCGCTCCCTCCTAAAATTGCGGCTGCCGCTGGGACCCCAATCAGTTTTTTCACTGCTCCATCCCGCCCAATTTCGATTTTTATGGGCTTTGGGTTGTCTTGATTGGGAGTCTCCATCGTAACAAGAAAGTTCTTTGCGGTGATAACTTCATTCTTATAATAGTTTGCTGCTTGCCTATGAGGGGGTTGCACGTCCCTATCTTCTAGCGAGTTTTTCATGGGAATTGGCCGGCTCGACGACACAACATACCCTTTTTCTTCGCCTTGCTCCTCACAAAGCCATTGTACCTGTTCGATTGGAGTTGTTTGATCCTTACCCTTTTCATCACTTAGTGAAAGGTAAGAGCAATGGTGTGGTAGCTTGAAAACACTCCAGTGAAGGCGGTCATCGTTCTTTTTGCCCTTCGTAATGTCTACAATTTCAGCCAACACCTTATGATCTACATCAGCACTGAACAGCACGTCCGTGACCGTGCCTTGCTCTTGGAACCGCATCTGAAAGACTAGTGAATCTCCATTGCGATCTTCTAAGCCATTTTCATCTGAGCGCTTTGCATGTGGTGAGTGAACAAACACTTCAACAGCATCATGTTCAAGGTCAAAGTCTGGAACTAGTTGACCAGCGTCTACGAAGCAACTTCGTCTTTTCTCTACTGTCAGATTGTTTTGTTCTAACCATTTTTTTAGACGTTCGGGGCGCGAGAATACCTTAACCCCTTTACCATTCTTCAATCTGTATCGCGCTTCTTGGCGAATAACACGGGCGTCGTCATCGAGGCCCTCCTCAGTAACAGCTGCCGCCGGAACCCATAGTGTTTTAATTTTTTTTCGTTCACTGCTTTGATATTTTACAGCGTGTTCCAAATAAAAATACTCAGATGCACGCTTGCAATGATCATCATCCAAATGGGTGAAAGCTACTACTTCGTACTGGTCCTGCTTGGAATCCTTGAAGTCGCTGGATAGTAGCTCTTTAAGGTTACATCTTTTATCCTCTTTCGATCCATCGCTCATATCAGCATAGTCGACGAGCATCCTCCTCCCGTCTTGCAGTTCGATCAGACAAGTATCCGCATTACCAATCGGGAAAAAAGTAAGTTGGGTCATTACTTACATCCTTTGATTACACATTTATTATCAATGTAATCACTGGTTGCTTAGTTACAATGGCTATACTTCATTTTCCCTCAAGCTAACTAGCAGCTCAGGGTTATGCTCTTTAATGACGGCAAGAGTAACTTGTTCCCCTCTTTTTGAGAGCTTTTCAATCCATTCATCCGGCATTGCATTAAAGTCTGTTGGATATCCGTCTGTGGAATCCCTACTGACTAAATCAGTCGGCTTACATTTCAAACGGCTATCGTCTTGCCCAAGATACGGAATTGCAAATGCTTTAATTGCCCCAGTTTCTTTTAGATCAAACAAGCGCTTCATTGCGGCGTTTTCCGCTCGACCGAGGACGGTATAAAAACAGGCTTTAAGTCTTGAAAAAGCTAAACCAGTTGGTTCATCAAACCTCAAACCATAACCAGCACGGCATGCAATAACAATGTTAGGTGAAGGTAGATCTAGGCCAACACTCCTGTCTCTATCTGGCCAAAACGGAGCCAACCCGAGATTGTCATAAACGCCGCCGTCGGTCAGACTTATGCGCTCTTTTCTGCGGGAGCCATCTTTTTTATTAAAATTATATACATCATCATAAGCAGGTAGAAATGCTGGATAGGCTGCCGAGGCTGTTACCGCTTTAGAAATCGCAATATCCTCTGATCTAATTTTGCCAAACCGCCAACATCCAGTTTCTTTGCTACCGAAGTAAAATGCAGAACCAGTTCTTAATTCAGTAGCGATCGCTACCCAAATCGGGCGCTTTTCACATAAATCCGAGAACTTTTTGCCCTTAAAAAGAAGAGCATCAAATGTTTTTTCAAGTATAGTTGTCCTACTTGCAAAACGTCGCGTTCGAACTCTGAGATCTATTTTTTTCTCTGACGTCGTAAAGAATGAGATAATTCGATTTACAATCGTCTGAATACTTAAAGTCACGATATTAATGACTGTTACTGAGCATAATAAGAAAAAACTAGCTACTGCCAGCACTGCTTCCAAAGATGGGAGGCCATATCTCAAGCTCGGTTTAAAGAAGCCTCTAGTTAGGGCTCTCCGAACATCCTGCTCAAACTCATCGAAGCCACCTTTATGCGTGATAAACATCGCAGCTATGACGCTTCCACCGGATACAGATGACACTACTTTACATCTTTGGAGCAGGCCAATCGAATGAAGAGCTCTTAGACAACCTAAATGGAAAGCCATTGCACGCGCTCCCCCACCTGAAAGCGCTATTCCTACCACATCATCTTCTTCCTGCATGCCTTCCCCCAGAACTATCAATATGCTTAATTTATAACAAGGTATACAACAGTAATCCCCCCTTAGATTGATCGAGTTTAAAAGTAGAGGTGCCATTGTCTTCGATTGAGGGTATCTTGACCCCAATGTTGCCCATTACCTACTTACTGGAGTTCTTTCTAGTGAGCGATAGATGGTTGCGCGAGAGACGCGGAACATCTCGGCAAGATCGGAGATGGCATAATCGCCGCTGTCATACATGCGGCGTAGCTCTTTGTACTGCATCGATGAGAGTTTGGGTTGTTTGCCACGCAGTTTGCCTTGTGCCTTGGCGCGCTTCATACCCTCGCGTGTGCGCAGGCGTATGAGATCGGCCTCAAACTCGGCGAATGTCGCCAGAATATTGAAGAACATCTTGCCCATGGGATCCGTTGGGTCATAAACGCTGGCACCAATTTGCAAGCGCACACCGCGTTCTGTCAATTGTTCTGCAATCCATCTTGCATCGGGCACGGAACGGGCCAGCCGGTCCAGCTTGGCGACAACCAGAGTGTCCCCACCGCGCACAGCGGCCAATGCTTGGGTCAGGCCAGGGCGGTCACGCTTCGTGCCGGTCAAACCGTGATCACAATAAATACGATCTGCGGCGACGCCAAGCGAGGTAAGGGTCTCACGCTGGATTTGCAGGTCTTGTTTGTCTGTTGAGCAGCGCGCATAGCCGATGAGGAGGTTATTCATGACCCAAGTGTACGAATATACCCCCCTTAATGCAATTTAATTCGAACCGGTTAAATGAGATGGTGATGTCGGCGAAAACTGGCAACTTGGAGTGTTCTGGTGGTGTGTTCGTAGATCGGCCCTCAAATGAGACATATGTATCAAGAAAAACCCGGACAGAATGTCCGTCCGGGTTCTTAGTGTAATTTAAACGAAGCGGAAGTCGTCCTGATGGAGATCACTTAAAGAGACACCCTGCAGCAAGATGTTGTTGTCTTCATCGTAGCGGATGATGGTGTCGCTGCCTCGCTGCTCGCTGGCGTCAATCACAGCTGCATAATCCGCGAAGATGTCGGAGGCAAACTCGATGACATCTTCACTACCTTCGCCCGCCGCAAAATCGGAAATTTTATCGGTGCCGAAGTTTTCGTTGGTAAAGATGAAGGTGTCGTCGCCAGCATTTCCTTTCAGGGTATCATTGCCTTTGCCGCCATCGATGCGCTCACCGTAGTAGTCGTCAGCGTTGATGACATCATCCCCGTCGGTTCCCATGAGCGTGGCGTTGGCCCGCATGGTGTTCTGATCCCATTCAGTTCCATCGGCGAACACCAGGAGGTTGACACCCTCATTGCTGCCAGCTCCGTTTACACGATAGCTCATCGCCAGCTCGATGGTTTCTCCGGTGGCATTGTTGGTAATGATAAGGTCGCGCGGATTATCCAGCGCCTGCGTGAGGGTCACATCGTCGGGGTTGAGGTCCTTCAGCTGCAGGGTGTCATGGCCCTTGCTGCTCTCCTCGATAATGATGTCATTGCCATCACCTGAGCCCCACAGATAGGTGTCATTGCCACCAAGCGCTGAAACGGTGTCATCACCTTTGCCGCCATCGATGGTGTCATTGAGCCCGTTGAAGCCCGTGATGCTATCATCGCCATCGGTTTGTGCTGTACTAAGGTAACGCGCCGCCAGATCGGCATTTGTCCATGTGGTTCCATCCGCAAAAGTGATCTGTTCAACTCCGATTTCTCTTGAGGCGTTGAACTGTTCATTGAGGAAGATCGATCCGCCATCCTTGAAGTGCAGCGTGACATCATCACTATCCTCTGTACTGCGCACAACCGTGACCTCGTCGGGCAGGATGCCTTCCCCCAGAGCGAGCTTGTCAGTCCCTGCAGAATAGCTTTCTGTAATGGTGTCGTTGCCATCACCTAGATTGTAGATGTAGGTATCGTTTCCGTCTTTCCCGTTAAGCAGGTCATCGCCATTACCACCTGTAATGACGTCATCACTTTCACCGAAACCGAAAATGGTGTCGTCGTCACTGGTTGACAGTCTTGAAAGCATATTTTTGCGGATTTCTTGTCTGTCCCAAATGGTTCCGTCATTAAACTCTAAAATCTCGATGCCGCTGGAGTGGATTATGTCGTAGAATTGATCCTTCAGGTATATTGATCCGCCACTTTTGAAACTAATTATAAGATCATTCGAATTGCTGCCGGGCTGAGAAAAGGAAATTTCGTCTGGCTTGATACCACTGCCAAAGAGGATTCTGTCCGCACTGCCGTTCATGTAGCTTTCTGTGATGGTGTCGTTGCCATCGCCTAGGTTGTAGATGTAGGTATCATTTCCGTCTAAACCATTAAGTGTGTCGTCACCATGATTGCCAGTAATAGTATCTTGCCTTCCAATTACACCTAAAATGTCATCGGAGAAATCTGATCCTGTTACAAGAATTTTGTAGATGTCATCAAATAATATTATATCGCCATTCGCAAGTTGCAGCTCTTCTATGGTATTCCCCCCGGAAATTGATCGAGTTTAAAAGTAGAGATATTGTTGCCTCATATTGAGGACTGAATTTATGAAGAAATCTCGTTTCAGCGATGGGCAGATCATCGCGATTTTAAAGCAGGGGGAAAGCGGCATTCCGGTTGCCCAGCTTTGCCGTGAACATGGCATGAGCGCGGCGAGCTATTATAAGTGGCGTTCCAAGTATGGGGGTTTGGATGCGCCGATGATCTCGCAGATGAAGTCTACCGAGGACGAACTTCGCCGTTTCAAGAAGATGTATGCCGAGCTGTCGCTGCAAAAAGAGCTTTTGAAGGAAGCGCTGGGAAAAAAGCCCTAAAGCCATCCCGGCGCAAGGAGATGGCTGTGTTTGCTGTTGAAGAAAAAGGTGCTTCCATTGCTCTGGCGTGTCGCACGTTTGCTGTGAGCGAGCGCTGTTATCGTTATCAGCGGCGTCTTTGCGATGAGA
>NZ_LLWC01000037.1 GCF_001561995.1 Polycladidibacter hongkongensis | reverse complement strand
CACACACACACTTCAAATTCAAACAAACACAAAAAGCACCAGATTGACGCGGGGTGGAGCAGCCCGGTAGCTCGTCAGGCTCATAACCTGAAGGTCGTAGGTTCAAATCCTACCCCCGCAACCAAGATTTAACCCGTTAAGTCAACGACTTAACGGGTTTTTTGTTATCTAACGTTTGGTGGTAGTTGCGGCGATGGAAGCAATATAGAAGCAGGTATTGTAGCGCGCAATTTTGTAATGGAAAATGCGCAAGTTCGTAATGGAAAACAATGCGCCGCGCATTTCAAGGTATTTGCGGCTGATAAGCTAAGCCAGCTAAACCGCAGGTTTAAATTTTTCAAGAGCGTCATTCACATTTATCAATCCAATGATGCAGCGTTGTTGATCAACCTTCCATTCTGCATTAGCGCTAAAGGGCACGCGCCGAGGCTTTAGGAGTGACTTCATTAACACCGGGCGCATCACGCCGAGAATATACGCACCACCTCGCTCACGAGCGCCTATCAGACTTTTATGGATTAGTAGGTCCAGCGCCCTCCCACGCTCTATAGCAGTCAAGCTTCGTGCTGTGCAAATTCTGCTGGCCTCAATAATCCGGCTGCGGTTTGGAGGTAACTTTGAGGATTTCTCAAGCCATAGATCATAGAGCATTGTAGGTGACGCGCAGCTGATTAGTCGGCAGCAGGCGATAGCTTCGCCCTCTTTCAACACAACCACATAATCTGCCTCTGGTGTGTCGTATTGATCAAATTCCCAGCCATTGCAAATACGCACTTGCCCTTTGGATTTTTGATCATAGGCCAGCCTATTAATGAACCCCTCAGACCGAAGTTTATGCTGGGCCGCCCACGCTTGGCAGCCCGTTGCCGCCAGCCTCCAATTTGTAACAGATACGCGCATATTCCCTCCCTAATCGCAGGGAATACAGCAAGCAAAAACATCTATTGGTAGGGTGACATCAGGCGATCCCCAGACGCGTGGCCGCCGCTATAGCTGCAGCGGCATTACCCTTGGATAGCTTGGAGTATATTTTTCTGAGGTGAAAGTTCACACCATCACGCGTTATCCCAAGAGCATCGGCGATCTCATCGCCGCTTGCGCCCTGCGCCAAGTGGTGCAAAATTCTTTGTTGCTTACGAGTAATTTCTTGTAACGGGTGCGCGAATAATTCGTCATCAAATGACGCCAGCGCTTTTGCGTGAAACATGGCCGCCAAACCAATAACCTGACAAAGCCGTTACCCGGCCCGTTTTACTTTATCAACTGGGGTTCGCAAAAACACAGTTTCCTGCCCGAAGAGAGCAAAGGGGTAAGAGCAACCGCGCGAAATAAAGAAACAGGATTTCACAGATGGCGGGCGGCGATTGAGCCCAAGCATGGCGACATCGCAGTTTCGGCTGATGCTCTACAAGGCGCGGATCTGTGGATCGAACCTTTATTACGCTCCAAGATTTTTATGAGCGGACAGCTGCATGATGCCATTGTGGCGGCCTATCCAAAAATTGATTTTTGCTTTTCCAAAGCCCGTATTCTTTAATTCATTGAGTATTTTCTCGGCGCAACCTTAAGGGAAAACTGTAATTATGGCATGGTACTTACATCAAGTCCTACAAGCTTGGTCCACTCCGGACTTCACCTTTGATAATAAGCCGGCTTCATTTATTAAGGCCGTTGTTCCAGTTTACGGCTTTGGTTTCTGGTGGGACCCGGAAAACGTGCCCCGCACTGCACGGCGCACCAAAAAAAAGCGGATCCCTGATGTCTTTCAAACAGCAGGCCGCTGTGTCGCCAGCCAGCGCTTTAAAGACTTGCTGGAAGAATTCGAGCCCGGCGTGCACCAGTTCTTCCCGCTAACCCTGATTGACCATGATGGCAGCAAGGTACAGCCCGACTATTACATATTCAATTGTACCGTTGCTGTTGACAGTATTTTGCTAAAAGAAAGTGGGCTGGATTGAGGAGCAGATTGAGAACAGGTCGCTAATCTATCTTGCTTTTTGCGGGGATTAGCGGTAGAGGAGCCTTATCGCCTGCCAGCTTGCGACGCACGTCGTGAGTACTAAGGCGGCCCTTTTGGTTTCAAGTATCGCTAAAATGAAGAGGCGCATACTCGCAAAGAAACCTGGCTCGAGCGGGATAAAGCACGGGCGTGAACCGTGGTCCCATGCGTTTATTGAGGTTTCGCCTCACTCTCGTTTACGGACTTCATATTTGTAAGTGCAGCGGCGACACAACGTGTTTGTGCGCAGCCAGCGCTTTCTTTTTGCAGCCGCGTATCAACGATTGCCCCTCGCGCCGCTAGAATGCGCGCAGCAGGCCGCGCGGCGATTACATATGAGAGAAACTCTTTGAAAACTTTTGCTGAAGCCGGGCTCGCCGAGCCTATTTTGCGTGCTGTCAACGAACAGGGCTACTCTGCCCCGACGCCGATCCAGAGTGAAGTTATTCCTGTGATGCGGGCAGGGCGGGATGTGCTTGGCATTGCGCAGACCGGCACGGGCAAGACGGCGGCGTTTGTGTTGCCTTTGCTGAGTGCGTTGGCGCAGGATCGAAAAAAGCCCGAGCCACACACTTGCCGGGCGCTTATTCTGGCGCCGACGCGCGAACTTGCCTCGCAGATTGCCGAGAGTGTACGCAACTACGGAGAATTTATCGGGCCATCACTGGCGGTGATTTTCGGGGGGGTGAAGCATGGGCCGCAGCTGCGGGCGCTGGCCAAAGGTCTGGATATTGTCATTGCAACGCCGGGGCGTCTGGAAGACCATTTGGGTACGGGCGGTTTGCGGCTGGATGCGACGACAACTGTGGTGCTGGATGAAGCGGACCAGATGCTCGATCTGGGGTTTGCGCCCGCGATCCGCCGAATTATGGGAAAGGTGCCGAAGCCACGGCAGGTTGTACTGCTGTCGGCGACTATGCCGGTGCAAATCCGCAAGCTGGCAAAAGAGTTTTTGCAGGATCCTGCGGAAATCTCTGTGGCCCCAGTCTCGCGGCCGATTGAAAAAATTGACCAGTCGGTGCGCTATTTAAATTCCAGTGCCAAACGGGCAGCGCTGGAAGAGGTGTTCACAGAAAGTGCTGTGGAGCGCGCTATTGTGTTTACCCGCACCAAGCGCGGAGCGGACCGGGTGAGTGGCTATTTGGAGAAAGCTGGACTGGCCTCTGCGGCGATCCATGGCAACAAGAGCCAGCGGCAGCGGGAGCGGGCGCTCGATGCGTTTAAAAGCGGGTCGATTACCATTCTGGTGGCAACGGACATTGCTGCACGCGGTATTGATATTGACGGGGTCAGCCACGTGGTGAACTACGAGCTGCCCAATGTGCCGGAAGCTTATGTGCACCGCATTGGCCGGACAGCTCGGGCGGGTAAGAGCGGCGTTGCGGTCTCGCTATGCGATTCCACGGAACTGCCGTACCTGCGGGATATCGAAAGACTGATCGGGCGGCGCATTCCCTCTGGCGATGGAGATTTTGGCGAGGATGCTCTGTCGTTTGACCCGCTGGAGAAGCCCGCGCAACTTACTCGGCACAAGCGACCACAAAAAGGGCGGCGCCGACCATCTGCTAGAAAGGATGGTGCCGGTGGGCAAGGCGAGAGCAAAGGGGCAGGTGAGCGGCGCAAGCCGCGGCCTGCCAAAGCCGCGGCGGCAGAGCGTGGACGGGGCGAACAAAAACAACCACAGAACGCAGGTGAACGCGGTGAGCGCAAGACAGCTGGCAACGGCCCAGCAGAGCAGCGACGGGGCGGTAAGCCGAGAAGCGGACAGAAGCCCCGGGGCAACACAGGGTCCAAGGGTGCAGTACGCGGCGCAGCGCGGGGGCGCGGCGGAGCAGATGCAGCACGGAGCCGCCGGCCGAAACCTTAACTGCCAGTAGCTTTGGTAGTTTTTAAAAAAAAGGCCAAGGGGGGACGCACCTCCTTGGCTTTGTTTGTTGGGTTGTTCTTGAAGCTACTGCACCTTTTCGCCGCTTTCGATGACAGTCTTGCGGACGATTTTGGCGAAGCCCTGCGCTTCTTCAATGATCTTGGATTCATCGACGGTGAGGATTTTTCGATCCTGCATCAGCTGACGTCCGGCAACGAAGCTATGCTTGACGTTGCTGGAATAGGCGGAATAGACCAGCGCGGAGTAGGGGTTGTAGATCGGCACCATGTTTGGCGCTTTGGTGTCGATGATGATGATATCGGCCTGTTTGCCAACCTCTAGAGAACCGATCTGCTCTTCCATATGCAAGGCACGAGCGGCGCCAATTGTGGCCATTTCTACCACCTTGATGGGGGGCATGGCGGCGCGGTCTTTGTTGGCGAGTTTGTGCACTTTGGCGACCTGATTGAACTCATCCAGCGTGCTCAGAGTGTTGCCGGACATGGGGCCATCTGTGCCAAGGCCGATGCGCAGCCCTTCGTCAAACATTTTTAGAGCAGGTGATACGCCTTTGGCCGATTTAATGTTGGCGCTCATGTTGTGGGCAATGCCAACGTCGTTCGCTTTAAGCAAGGCGATGTCGGCATCATCTGCATTAATAACGTGCGCGGCAATGAGCTTGTCGTTGAGGGCGCCGATTTCATTCATGTAGGCAACTGGTGAAAGCCCGCCGGAACGCTCAGCAATTTTTTCGCTCTCGCGGTGGGATTCTGCGAGGTGAATCATTACCGGGACATCCAGCTCCTGCGAAAGCTTGGAAAGCTGCTTTAGGGTTTCAGTGGTGTTTGTGTAAGGTGCGTGCGGGGCAAAGGCGGGCGTTATGCGCGGGTGATCTTTGTATTGCTCAATGAAATTGAGGGCGTAGTTGATACCTTCCTGTGCGTTTTTCGCATCGGCCACCGGAAACTTGATCACGGTTTCACCGAGGACGGCGCGCATGCCGATAGTGTCGACGGTTTTGGCGACTTCATCTTCGAAATAGTACATGTCGGCGTAGGTGGTGACGCCGCCTTTTAGCATCTCCACATTGCCCAGATTTGCGCCTATGCGCACCATGTCGCGGGAAACCAGCTTGCCCTCTAGCGGGAAGATATAGCGATGCAGGCGGTCTGGAACATCATCGGCAAGTGAGCGAAACACGCTCATGGAGACGTGGGTGTGCGTGTTAATGAGGCCGGGCATGACGATGTCTCCCTTGGCATCAAGGGTGCGCTTTGCTGTGTAGCTTGCAACATCCGAGCCATCGGTGACCGCGATGATCCTATCGTCTTTAATGGCGACCAAGCCGTGAGGGAACTCCGCCTTTTGTGCATCCATGGTGAGGATGTGGCCGTTGGTTATAAGCGTGTCGACGGGTGTTTGCACCGCCGCATGGGAGGCAAGAGCGATTATACTGGCTGCGGTGCACAAAGGTATCGTGAGTTTCATCTTATGTTGCCTACATTTATTGCGGGTGCATTTTGTTATAGCGCAGGTCGCGTTTCGCGTGTCCTCATAGTGCATAGTGGCAAATACAGATGTGATTTAAGCCACTTATGGACCGGTGCGGTAATGGCGGGCGGGCATGCGACACAATAGCCGATGAAAACTAAAGAAATTGGGGTGTTTGCGCCGTAGGTATAGCGTGTGAATCGCTTGATGTAAGCGTTTACATGCGCTATAGCTGGAGTTGTTAGGTGATTAAGTTGCCATAGGTCTGGGAGGTCTTGATGGTTTGGCTGGCGTGTACCGTTCTGGGAGGTGCGGTTCGATGCCTGCGTTTTCGAACGTTGGCAAATCCTCCATGAAGAAATTGATTTGAATGCTGACACGCCGCTCTTTGATGAGAGCGACTGGGGAAACGCATTCTTTTATCCGCCCAACCTGAAGTGCCGTCCCGACGTGTGGGCTTGGCGCCGCGGGGTGGTATGTGCCACGGCTGTGCTGACGTGGCGAGATAGCTTATTAAGGTAAATTGCGAAAGCGCATAGATGCGCGGATGCGAGGTTTTCATGTCTTCTGCAAAACAATTAGCGGCCCGTTTTCCAAAGGGCTTTATGTTTGGTGTAGCCACCGCTGCCTATCAGATTGAAGGGGCGGCAAATGAAGGGGGGCGGAAGCCTTCCATCTGGGATGCGTTTTCCAAAATGCCCGGACGGGTGTTTGAAGGGCACACTGGCGAGGTGGCTTGTGATCACTACCACCTTTGGGAAAGTGATCTTGATTTGATTAAGGAATTGGGTGTTGAGGCCTACCGTTTGTCGATTGCTTGGCCGCGGGTCATTCCGGACGGGCGCGGCGCTGTCAATGAAGAAGGGCTGGACTTTTATGACCGGCTAATTGACGGGCTGGTGGCGCGCAATATCAAGGTGTTCCCGACTCTTTATCACTGGGATTTGCCTTTGGCGCTGGCCGGATTTGGTGGCTGGACCTGCCGCGATACGGCGGATGCGTTTGGTGAATACACCAGCGCCGTTGTCAAGCGTTTGGGGGACCGGATTGACGGGTTGGCCACGCTGAATGAGCCATGGTGCGCCTCCTATCTTTCGCATTTGATCGGCGCGCATGCACCTGGTGAAAAATCTATGGAGGCTGCAATTGCTTCTGTGCACACCTTTAATCTGGCGCATGGGACAGCGGTGCTCGCTGCGCGGGCGGAGCGTGCCGATATCCAGATGGGTGTGGTTTTGAACTCGTTCTCCACCTATGCAGCCAGTGATAGCGCGGAGGACAAGGCAGCGGTGGAGCGCTTCTACCAGTTTAACAACGGGGCTTTCCTCTCGCCCATGTTCGCGGGTAAGTATGATGAAGGGTTCCTTGCTGCACATGGTGACAAGATGGACCTGCGCGAGGGCGATCTGGAGCGCATTCACCAGCCGCTGGATTGGTGGGGTTACAACTTCTACAACCCTGAAACCGTTAAGCATGATCCGGCGCCGGATGCTGTCTATCCTGCAACAATTGGCGTGCCGTCCACCGATAGTGACGTGCGTACGGATATCGGCTGGGAAATTCGCGCAGAAGGCCTGACCGATTTCCTCGTGGATGTTTACAAGCGCTATGACATGCCGCCGGTTTACATCACCGAAAACGGAGCCGCATACAATATGGGCCCAGTTGACGGGGTAGTTGATGACCAGCCACGGCTGGAATACTACGAGAAGCATATTGGTGCGGTTGCCGATGCGCTGGACAAGGGCGTGCCACTTAAGGGGTATTTTGCCTGGAGCTTGATGGACAATTACGAGTGGGCCTTTGGGTATTCTATGCGCTTCGGTATTGTGCATGTGGACTATGAAACACAGCAGCGCACTATCAAGAAAAGTGGCTATTGGTATCAGGATCTGGTGGCAACGCACCGGGCACTGGCCGAGGTTGAGCCTGCGTAATTGGCTTGCATTTATGCCTAAATGAATATGGGGCCTGGCTGAGTAGCCGGGCCTTTTGCTTGGCCAGCTTTGGCAGCGGCTGTTGGCGCGACGTATTTACAAATTATGATCTGCGAAACTAATGGATTTGACCATAGCAAACACGGGCATGCCGGGTGAGAGCTGTAGCTCTTTGCAGGAGGCGCGGGTCAGGCGTGATTTTAGCTGTAGGGGGCCGTTTTCCAGTTTGACCTGCGCAAACGGGGTGCCTGTCAGCTCTTGAATATCGCTGATATGCATGGAGATGATATTGCGCAGGCTCACCCCTTGCGGGCGGGTGAGGGCTAAGGAGACATCGCTTGCGTGAATGATCAGGCGGCGATTGGTGCCAATGGGGCCGATCTTGCCGGGGACCTCGAAGCAGTGGCTACCTACGGCCAGTTTGGTTATTTGTGTATCTTCATCGAATGCCAGCACTGTGCCTTGTAGCAGGGAGCGGCTTTGGCTGGCGCTCATGCCGGGAAGCGGGGTGAGGCTTTGCAGTTGCTGGGCGAGAGGGCCTTGAGAAAGCACCTTGCCGCGCCGCAAGCAAACGAGCGTATCAGCCAGCCGGGTGACCTCGCCAATATCGTGGCTAACATAGACTATGGGCAGGGCAAGGCGGCGATGGAGGCTTTCCAGAAACGGCAGGATTTCTTGTTTGCTTTGGGTATCGAGGGCGCTTAGCGGTTCATCCATTAACAGGATTTGCGGCGCACTTAAAAGGGCGCGACCAATGGCAACGCGTTGGCGCTCGCCGCCTGAAAGGGCGTGGGGTGTGCGGGCGAGCAGCGGGGCGAGGCCGAGCAGCTCAATCACCTGCTGTTCCGGCAAAGCGGTGTTGGTGAGGTGCTTTGTGTAGCGGGCAGAAAAGCTAAGGTTTTGCGCGACCGAGAGATGGGGAAACAGGCTTGCCTCTTGAAATACATAGCCCACACGGCGCTGATGGGGGGCGCAAAAACTGCCGTTCTTGTTGTTTTGCCAGCATTGGCCAAAGGCGGTGATCTGGCCATTGAGCCGGTTTAGCCCGGCAAGGGCGCGCAGGATGGTGGTTTTACCGCAGCCAGAGGGTCCGAAGAGTGCGGTGATGCCTTGTTCTGGAATGCTGAGTTCTACATCTAGCGCTAGATCACCGATTTGGCCGTTTAGGCGGGCGTGAAGGGCAGGAGCGTTTTGAGCTGTGGTCATATGAAGGCGTCCGCAGTGCTAGCTGGCGTGTTTGCGCTGCGCGCGCGCATCGATTATCCGGGTGGCGAGGATAACAAGGAAGGCGAAAAGCAGCAGGCCGATGGACAGCATATGCGCTTTGCCCCATTGCAAGGTCTCGACATAATCATAAATGGCAACGGAGATAACGCGGGTTTCGCCCGGAATGTTGCCGCCAATCATGAGCACAACGCCGAATTCGCCGATTGTATGGGCAAATGCCAGCACAGCGCCGGAGACAAGGCCCGGGCGGGCAAGGGGCAGGCCAACGCGCCAGAAGCTTTGCCAAGGGCTGGCGCGCAGGGTTGCGGCGACTTCAAAGGGGCGTGGGCCGATGGCCTCAAACGCGGAGCGGATGGGCTGAACGGCAAAGGGGAGTGAGTAGATCACCGAGGCGATAACCAGCCCGGTAAAGGAAAAGGCAAGGGAGCGCAGGCCGGTGAGGCTACTGGTCCAGCCAACGGGGCCGGAGGGGCCAAGGGCGATGAGTAGATAAAAGCCAAGCACGGTGGGGGGCAGCACCAGCGGCAGGGCAACCAATGCGGCAACGACTTCTTTTAACCTGCTGGGGGAGCGGGCAAGCCACCAGGCAAGCGGGGTACCAAGCAGCAGCAGAATAAAGGTGGTGAGGCTTGCCAGTTGTAAGCTTAGCAGCACCGGTTGCCATAGTTCGCCAAGTTCTGCCATTTGGCCTCCTTTGGGCGGTGTAAGACTGTCCGTTGTTTATGGGCGCTGCGGTATCATATAGTTTTGGCTGGCGATTGTCTTGGCAGCGTCCCGGCTACAGAGGAATTCCACAAAGGCTTTTGCCGCTTCTTGCTGCTGCGAGGTGCTGATGACAACCGCCCCTTGCAAGATGGGGTCATATAGCGCGGGGGGGAGCAGCCAGTGATTTTTCGCGTTCGTTGGCAGCTGGGAAGCAGCGACAAGGCCAAGCTCCGCATTGCCTGTGGCGACGAATTGATAGGCCTGTGCGATGTTGTTGCCGCGCACCAGATGAGGTTGCCATAGTTGCCAGAGTTGCAGCGCTTGCAAGGCCTGCTTGGCGGCGCGCCCATATGGCGCGGTTTGCGGATTGGCGATGGCAAGGCGGCCACTTGGCGCATTTCGCAGGGTTTGTGCTGTGACTTTTGTTTCTGGATCGCTGGAGACGAGAGCGAGCGTTCCTTGCGCGTAGGTGCAGCTGGGGCTGCTCAGTGCGAGGCCTTGCTCAATCGCTTTTTGGGGGCGCTGGGTGTCGGCGGCAAGAAAGACATCATAGGGCGCCCCTTGGGCGATCTGGGTATAAAGTGTGCCGGTGGAGGCAAAGCTGAAGCGGATGGTGTTGCCCGTTTGAACGGTGTATTGCGCAGTTAGCCGTTTTGCCGTGCTTTGGAAATTTGAGGCAACAGCCACGCGCAGGCTTGCTGCATAGCCCTTTTGAGCGCTCAGCCCCCCTGAGATCAGAATGGCGGCGGCGAGTATGATGCGGGCAGAGGCTTGGGTCAGGATCACGGTGTATCTCTTGGCGTTTTTCAAGCTTACAGCTTCAACAGAAATCAAAAGGTATTGCAAGAGCGGGTGATTGCGCTGCGACCCTCGGGCAAAGCCGAAATCGCATCGCTTTGGATGGCCTGAATTGGCATTTGCAGGCGGCTGACTGTGCAAAAAGCAAAGTATATCAGGTGTAAACTGCATTTCTGTAGAATTTGAATTTCCCTTGGGGTGCGGTGATTAGATTCTGGTTCTGAAAGTGCGGAATAAACAGTAATGGAATCTCTTTGTCTCACGTAACTTGGCATGGTTTTGCGAATATTCTTCAAGTTTCGCAGGTATCTAGAAAAATTTTTCTATAGAGACTATCTGCAGGTCAACGCAACGAAAACACAGGACTAATGATTATGCGTAGTTTGATTGCTGCAGGTGCCCTATTGCTCGCACTGCCTGTTCAGGCCGAGACCATTCGTGTTGGTATGTCTGGTGGCTACTTTCCCTTCACCTTTGTGAAGCAGGATCAGCTGCAGGGCTTTGACGTTGATGTCATGAAAGCTGTTGGCGAAGAAACCGGTGATGATGTGGAATTCGTGACCATGAGTTTCTCCGGCCTCGTTGGTTCTTTGGAAGCGGGCCGTATTGACACCATTGCCAACCAGATCACCGTAACGCCAGCGCGTCAGGAGAAATTCACTTTCTCCCAGCCATATGTATATGACGGGGCGCAGGTTGTTGTTAAAAAGGGTAATGAAGAGACCATTAATGGCGTTGAAGCGCTGAAGGGTCGCAGCGTTGCTGTCAACCTTGGCTCTAACTTCGAGCAGTTGCTGCGCGATCTGCCTTATGCCGATGAAATTACCATTAAGACTTACGATAGTAACATTGAGCAGGAAACTGCGCTTGGCCGCGTTGATGCCTATGTGATGGATCGTATTTCTGCGGCACAGACAATTAAAGAAACCCCGCTGCCATTGGCGCTGGCTGGTAAGCCGTTCTCCCAGATCCACAATGCCTTGCCGTTCCGCAAGGATGAAGAGGGCAACAAACTGGCGGCAAAGGTTGATGCAGCTCTGACCAAGCTGAAAGAAAGCGGCAAGCTCGCCGAGATCTCCCTGAAGTGGTTTGGTGCTGATATCACCAGCGCACAATAATCGTGAGTTGAAAGCAGGCAGAGGCAATGCGCGCACTTGATTTTGACTATATGCTCGGGCTTGTTCCCGTTCTTTTGAAATACGTGCCTTTGACACTTGGGATGGCCAGTGTGTCCATGCTGCTGGCATTGGTGTTGTCCTGCCTGCTTGCTATTGTGCGTGTTTTGAAGGTGCCGGTGGTAGACCCGTTTACCGGGCTCTTCATCAGCTTCTTTCGCGGTACGCCGCTGTTGGTTCAGCTTTTCCTGTTTTACTACGGCTTGCCGCAATTGTTCCCAAGCCTGACAGCGCTTGATGGTATTTCTGCCGCTGTCATTGGCCTAACCTTGCATTTTTCCGCCTATATGGCAGAGAGCATTCGTGCAGCTATTTTGGGAGTTGATCGCAGCCAATGGGAAGCGGCGCGCTCCATCGGTATGCGCGAGGGGCAGATGATGCGGCGGATTGTGTTGCCGCAAGCGGCACGCATAGCCGCGCCAACACTGGTTAACTACTTCATTGACTTGATCAAGAGTACCTCATTGGCCTTTACGCTGGGCGTGACCGAGTTGATGGGGGCGACGCAAAAGGAAGCGGCTGGCAGCTTCCTTTATTTTGAAAGCTTTATTGTTGTGGCAGTGTTCTACTGGGTCATGGTGGAGGCATTGTCCTTGGTGCAAGGCCAGTTGGAACAGAGGCTTGGAAAGGCGGTGCAGCGATGATCCGGGTACGTGGACTTACAAAGAGTTACAACGGCCACAAGGTGCTTGATGGCATTGATCTGGATATCGAAAAAGGCGAACGTATTGTTATTATCGGTCCATCGGGAACCGGTAAGTCGACTTTGCTGCGCACCCTGAACTTTCTTGAGCAACCTGATGCGGGCACAATTGGTTTTGATGATCTGAATATTGATGTGGCCAAAGCCAAGGTGAAGGAAATCCAGCAACTGCGTTTGCATACGGCTTTTGTCTTCCAAAATTATGCTTTGTTTGCCAATAAGACGGCGCGTGAGAACATTGCCGAAGGGTTACATGTGGTGCGCGGCGTTAGCAAAAGCGAGGCGCTGGCGCGGGCTGACGCAATTCTTGGTGAAATCGGCCTTGCTGATCGCGCTGACGCCTATCCCTCGGCGTTATCGGGTGGGCAACAACAACGGGTTGGTATTGGCCGGGCCATGGCCTCACATGTGGACTTGATGTTGGTTGATGAGCCCACGTCCGCGCTTGATCCTGAATGGGTTGAGGAGGTGTTGCAGCTGATGGGCAAGGTGGCGGCGGCGCATCAAACCATGCTGATCGTGACGCATGAAATGCGGTTTGCCCGCGATATTGCCGATCGGGTGTTGTTCATGGAAGGTGGGCGGATTGTGGAGCAGGGGCCGCCTGAGAAGATTTTCACCGCGCCGGCGGATCCAAGATTGCAGCAGTTCCTGCGCAAGGTTCTGCCTGACTAAGTGTTTAAGCTGCCTTTGAAAAGCACTGTGCCTAGTGCCGAATTATTTCTCCTTTTTTGGTGGCTAGTGCTCTGCGATTCCATGGTTTTTTACAGTTTACGCTTCCAACATGGGGAAAGATTGAAAAAAAGAAAAAATGCGCTTGATCTGCCAGCGGTTAATGGCTACTAACGCGCTCAAGGACACGTGGCCGAGTGGTCGAAGGCGCTCCCCTGCTAAGGGAGTAGGCCCGGAAGGGTCTCGAGGGTTCGAATCCCTCCGTGTCCGCCATCAATTTCCAAAGCATTGAATTTAAAAAGAAATTTATCACCAAAACCCCTAACGGGTTAAGTGTTAGGGGTTCTCTCTAGCGTTTTTATTGCTTCCCCAGCCATTTTTTTACGGCTAGCCTTGCGGGTGTAGAGCGTTGGCATTTCGTCAGTGGTCCAGCCAAAAATTGCCTTCAGCTGCGAGTCTGTCGCCCCGTTTTCTGCCGCCAAAGTTGCCGCAGCTTTACGCATGCCGTGGGCGCGCCCTGGCACACCTGCCGCCGCGCAGCACTCGCCAAACCAATTCCCAAAACTTTCTTTCACATACGGCAACCCCTTAGCGGTCGTAATGAATGTCGAGCCGTGCGGGGTCGCGTCTATTGCCTCCTGCAATGCGGGGAGGATGGGGAGGTGCACTTCCACGCCATACTTTTCCGTTTTTATCGACAGGATTTTGTTCTTCACGTGCGCGGGGCCGACCCGGCAAACATCCCCACGGCGCAGACCGGTGAAGGCGAGAACCTCTAGCGCCAAACGTTCGCGCGTGCCGAGCGGCCAGCGAGCACGGTACTGCTCAATCTCCTCCGGGGTCCACGTGTGATGTCCTTCAGATTTGATTTTTAAGCGGGGTACGTCGCGCGTCGGGTTCGTGGTAACTGATGTTATTGCTTCATTTTCGATGGCCCAACGGTACATCGCCGACAGGTGTTTCAGAAAATTGTTTGCAGCCGATGGCGTGTGGGCTCGCTTATCACGCCCCCCGCGAATTGTGGAGGAGTTGATTGCGTCGAGCGGATGGTGTCCGGATTCTTCTGCGATTTTTTTGAGGAAGCTACTTTTTACGGCTCGCGTGCTGCGCTTCATCTCTCCAAATTCTGGGCTAGATACATACTGGTCGATTAACCAGCCCAGTGTCTCTGGCGCTCTTTTGGTCTTTTTCTGCGCTACTGTCGGCAGGCTAATTGCCTCGTCGTACGCCGCCATAAACTCCGGAGACCCGTACCTGCCGGGCAGTCGCACCCGCTTGCCTTTCCCCTTGCGAAAATACCAAAACACCCGCCCCCGCGCGACCTCGCGCAACACATAGGGCAGGCGCTTTCGTTGTTTTGTCATATGGAGGCGACCTTGGGCAATGGCTTGTTGTCATTGCTGTTCTCGGACGCATCGCTGCTTAGACGAATTGTCCCGTCGCTCTTTATTTCAATGGTTTTGACAGCGAGACCGCCTTTTTCTGCGCCTTTTACAGCACGCTCTATGTCTCGTTGCTTGAAAAGTGATTTGCTTGTCATTCATTGCTCCCAGTATCTGCAAAAGCCTCTGCCTGAGCAGCCTCAAACAGAGCTTTTGGGCCTATAAGCAAAGTGGTGTGCTAGGCATTGTGATGCGGGCAAGTAAAGTGCGGGCCTCTTTGCAGATCATAACCCCGCAAGCCGCGCATAAGCTCAAGCCGTCGCATCAGGTTACGCTCTTCCTTTGAGGTGACCTTTTTGCGCAGTGCTGTATCTGCTGTGCGCTCCAGCTCTTCATCCAGAACACCGCATAGGCACTCCATATACTCTGCAATACCATCGCTTTCGGAGCGCGGCTGGGTGCTTAGTGCTGAGGAAACATCAACCAGAACCCCAAGGCAGTCATAAAGGTCAACCAGCTCTTTGAGGGTCAGACTGTTCTTGTGTAAGTGAAACATAAGACACCCCCTTAAGCTGCGTTGTTTTGTTCCAAGATGTACTCAGCCCAAAGGCCCGAAATCCACTTAACGCCCTTTGCTGTAAATCGCGCTTGGTGGTAACGGTGCCCGTGATCTTCTCCTTCTTTTTCGCGAATACGGTGGAGCCTGATGTGCTCTTTATGGTACCGCCATTCCTTGGTTTTGTTGCCGTTCCTGTCTACCTTAAAGTAAATGAGGTCTTTGCTGATAAGCATCTGTTTGAACTGGCGCTCACTGGCATTGAGCATACGGCACACATCGCGAAACCCTTTAAGGCCGGACGTGTCTACATAGCGCTCGACAAAATCAACCGCTGGCTTGCTGGCCTCTATCTGTTGTTGTTGCTTTTCGTTCTGCTCAGCCAGATCAGCGGCTAAACGTAGAGCTTCTTTAAAACTTTTGGGTACTTTAAACCCTTGTGCTGCTTGCTCTTCCAGCTCCTGCCAGCGATCGATGATCGCTTTACGCAGTTTGACGTTGTAACCTGCGATCAGAGTTAGAGTTAGGTCTTTGGGCAAGAGATAGGATTTTTGGTCGCGCCCATAGCTGTCTTTTGAGATGTGCTCAAATTTGAGCCGATCTTCTGACAGGTCATCAAGCATCTTTTCTATGTCGCGAATGACATTCTTATGCTGTTTATTGCAACGCTCAGCAATTTCCTTGCTGCTCATCGTGATTTGGGTGTTGCTATTGGCAGGTACTGCAAATAAATCGGTCATATCAAAAGCCTCCTTGGTAGTGGGCATTTAAGGACCACTCACAAAGGGCTTTCGACGACCCACTGGTGAGCGGGAGGTTCGAAACCTGTACCAAGTCAGGCGGGTTTATTCCCCTTCCGGGTTTTGTATTCACCGCCCTCCCGCTCATAGCGAGATTTCGCGCTGGCAAAATCCAGACGCAAAAAAACCGCAGGTCTAACGGGTGCGGTGTCCGCTTGGCATTAAGAGGTTTCGACGCCTCAATGCGAACACTGCGCCCAGAAAAAACTTTTGTCAATCGCTTTTTGTAAGTCATGCTGCTGACCTCCGTGCTCGTACGTGCAGAATGATTGCCCGCGCTTTTTCCTCATTTGGGAATGCCATTCGGAGCCTGCAGCACAGATCCCATGGGTCTATACCAACGCGCTGCCAATAGGCCTCCTCATTCATTGAGTGTTGCTTTGTGTGCTCTGTATGAAACAGGGGTAGGCACCAGTAATCATCAGGTTTTTGCTGCCCACCACTTTGTGGTTTGGCATAGGCGAGGTTGCCCGCTCTAAGGTGCGCTGCCTGAACCCCGTCACCTTCTCGGCCACTGACAACGCAGGGCAGGGTGTGCAGCCACGAGAGGTAGCTGCGGTCCTTGACAGGGGCAGCGAGAGTATCCGCATATCCAGTCTGATGAGGTCGGAGACGAAAAGCCATCACGCCGCCTCCTTATGAAGCTCGGCGCGACGCTCAACCACGGCAGGCTCTAGCCGCGCCTTAACCATGGCAATCATGTGTTTGTAGGCGGTTGCATGTTCGTTGTCGCCGTGGGTCGCCTCAACGGCACTTTCAAACTCTGCCAGTGTTTTGGGTTCATCGTCCCCAAAACAGCCACGATTACACTCAATGTTGCCTGTTTTAGTCAGATAGGCAGTGAAAACACCATTTTCTGACCCTATCGAGGTGACGCAGATATAATCATCGAGGCGGCTGACCCGTGCATTGCTGCTGACCTGTGCATTGCCGCCGATCCATGCCTCGCCGCCGACCCATGCCTTGTCGCTGACCTGTGCATCGCCGTCGACCCGTGCATTGCCGCTGACCTGTGCATTGCCGATGACCCGTGCATCGCCGCTGACCCGTGCATCGCCGTCGACCCGTGCATTGCCGTCGACCCGTGCATCGCCGCTGACCCGTGCATCGCCGTCGACCCGTGCATTGCCGCTGACCCGTGCATTGCCGCTGACCCATGCATCGCCGTCATGCGACAGGCTGCCTTCCCTCTCGATCCAGCCACCTAAATCGCCTGCCGTGATATCGGCAAAATCTCTCAGCGCGCGAATGCGGTTCAGTGTTTTCCCGACAAATGTTTTTGTTTCGCCGGTGAGTTCATATTTTTTGGTCATCACGCAGCCTCCCTCTGTTTGAAGTCAGCCACGTTGCACTGGTGAACCTTGAATGTGGTGACACTCACCCAAGGGTTGGTATCCCAGCCAAAGCCGCGTTTTTTATTGAGGGTGTCCCATAGGTTGCGGAATTTTTTCACAGAGGTGTCGCATTCAGGGCAAGCTATTTCGGGCAACCCCAATCCCCCAGACAGTGCGCCTCTTACCCCGTTACCATCGCATGTGTGGCAATAGATTTCTTCGCCGTCATTACCTTCCAGCCACTCGGGGACGCCCTCTGCTTTTGCATCTTCCTCGGAAATATCCCGTAACAATTCCGCGCGCACATCTGTCACCTCAAGCGTGAGACGGGAATATTTGCGCGGCATGAAAATTGAGGGCTTCCATTTGCGCCCGTCGTCGTCGCCTACGGTTGCTCTGTATCTGATTTCCCCTAGCTGCGGGCATTGGCACGGGGCCTCTGAGCAGCCGCACTCGACTTCGTCGATCCGTGCCCATGTCTCGCGCACCCATAGCAGATCACCGACTGCGAACTGTGTTAGGCCGTGCATAGGGGCATCTATGACATGCGTTCTGACTAGGCTGCCTTTGAGATGCATGCGGTTATCGCGCTCAACGCCCTTCATAACCCGCCGCGTTTGCGTTTTACGCCCGCCCAGTAGAGCAAGGACCATTGGAGCAGAGAAAAGAATTGGTTTGATGGTCACTGCTTAACCTCTTGCATTTGTTAGTGCAGTTTCGGCAAGATGATGAGCCGCGGCCTTATACTCCCATCCATGACATGGGGGTGAGTAGGGGTAGGCGTTCACCATACTCTCCAATGCTTCAATCAGCGACTTACGCTGTTCGTTCAGCATTTGGATTGTGTCCTCGTTGTCTCTTATTATGCGGTTTGCTAGAGGGTCTGGTTTTTTATGTGGAGCATCACATCCTGTCGCAAAGACGGGTTTAGGCGTTCCGCCTGCTGCTTCAACTGCGTTTTGAATAAGAAGCCAAGCTTCTGAGGGCATACTTTGCCCATCATCATTTTCAAGGTTCTCAAGAGCCTCAAGCATGGCTGGGGCAGCAGCTAGCAAACGGCTATTGTTTTCTAGTTTACTCATCACGCAACCTCCACGTTTGGGAGTGGTATGGCTGGCAATTCACACCAGTATTTTAGGCGCAACGGACCCTCAGGGTGGTCTGGGTCGTCTTTGTAGGTGGTTCTCCAGTTGCCATCAATTTCTATGTCATGGTCACCGTCAATGCATATGTACGTTTTGGGGCAGAACTCCTGATAATCGCGAACTGAAAAAACATTTTCCCCTTGTATGCCCTCTGCAAATATTGCGATCTCAAGCCGATCTTCTTCTAGTGTTTCGTTCGGGATTGGGGACCCATCTGTGTACTCGCCTGTGGTAAACAGCCACCCGCCATACACAACGAGGAATTCCCGCCCATCACGTGGGGCTGTTTCCATCGGCTGCCATTGTGCTGGTTGAGGAGCGATTGGGGTCGATAGTAATATGAATGAGAAGTAATCCATAAGTTGCTGAAAGTTGTCGATCCCAACGTTAAGCATGAATTTTGAAGTGAATTCAGCAGGGTCTAGTAGCTCTTTGTTTGTGTCGCTGGGTAGTGATGCGCATAAACCCTCACCAGCTGCCCAATCACAAAATAAGGCTGCCTGATTTATGAACTTAAGAGTGTGTGGGGCGAGGTCTGGTGATTGTTGCGATGTAGTTGCATCGCTAAGAGTGACTGACCCGTCTTCAGGATTGACCATTACGGCAACAGCGTCAAACTCACAGCCGTGATTGTAAAAATCATAAGCAGCAGATGCGGCGGCTTCAATTGACAGGTAAAGCGCGGCCATTTGAAGATCATCATCACAAACATACTGCTTGTAGGCTGCTGTTTTGAAATATACCTGCTTATTCTTTTCCCGTAAATTTCTAAGCGCATACATTTTCATCACTTACCTCCCTTCAATTGGCCTATACGCACATCAAGAGCTTGCTTGCAGAGCTTGCTATAGGCTGGGTCACCAAAAGCGCGGATAGAACTTTCATGGGTCTTAAACGCGGTTTTTGCAGCGCTCTCGTTGCCCACCTTTGCAAGCCCCTCCATGATGTCCTTCAGGATTGATTTTTCATCCTCTCCCAAAGATTTGCGGTGCTCAGGGTCTAGCTGTTGCCAGATGAATTTAGCGCCTGCTGACAATGCGCTAGCGGCTTCTTGACCCTGTTTTTGAGAGTGGCCTTGAGACGTTTGCGTCTGTTGCTCTGTATGTTGCGCAACTTCATGAGCCGCTTGACTAATTTCTCCCTCTTCAATTTGCTGTTTTGCATTCGCGGTGTACTCCGCTTGGGTTTCATCTTGCGGGATTAACTCGGCTTCAATCACTTCTTGAGCGGCTGTAAAACCTTCATTTGTTGTTTTAATCTGTTGGGTTTTGCGGGCCTCCAAGCGCTGTTGGAAGCTGCTGGTTTGTGGTTCTGGCACCGCTCTGCGGTCATAGTCCTGTGCCTCTTCGGCTATAGCCAAGCCTTTGAGTACGTCCGCAAAACCATCACGCAGCGCCCATGAGCGGGCACGCATTTGCAGCATGCGGGTAGGGTACTGTTGCCATGGCCCTTTTTTACCTAACAGCTGCGCTGCTTTTGCTTCGTCCATTGAGAAAGATCGTGTTACCGGCTCAGCTTCCCCCTTGCGCTTCACTTCGCAATAGGCGGTGAGCTGGTCACCAGTGCCTTCTTTCCATTCGCGGATGCTTTCGCAAAGACCTGAGCCACGAATAAGGCCAAGAGCGCCGTCACCCCAAATGGACGGTGTGCCGTTGATGACTGCTATAGATTGCAGAGCAACCATAGGTGTCATGCCAACCTCAAGCCCCTGCATGATTGCGATTGTCGCTTTTTCAGGCGTGTCGATAGAGTTTGGGGTCATCTTGGCGGCAACAGCGGCAGAAGCGAGGCGGTAAACTTCATCAAAAGTTTCCGGCACTATGGCGGCTACAGAGCCGCCACTTTTCATTGTTGGCAAATTGGACATTAGGCAACCTCTCCTAAATCTGGCAGGTCGTTGGCTGCAACAAGGTTTTCAATTTTGCGCTCATGCCAAAGGGGCGGCGTCCAAGTCACTGGCAACGTGTGCGCGGTTGGCCACTCGTTTTTTTCTAGGCAATTTGCAAAGATATTTACTGCCCGGCGCAGCTCTCGTCGTCCTTCCGCCAGCTGGTCAGCTGACAGGCTGATAATCCGCACGGTGTAGGGCTGTGAGGTTTGCACGAAAATAAAGTCAAAAGCTTCCAGCTCAATCGCCATGACCTGCCGCATACCCTCGGCCACCAACGCAGCTTGCATGTGGTAGCCAAGGTCGGCTATGCCGTTATGTGCCTTGTCAGCGTCGCGAGTGGTTTTGAGATCAACCGCAGAGTTAGAGCCGGCGGGCAGCAGATCGGGCCGCGCTTTCAGCCAAACTCCGGTGGCATGATCCTGCCAGATTAGCGAGCGCTCAACATCGCCATCCAGCGCCCCCTGCATGACCTCTCCGCACTGTTTCAAGCCGCTGTTGGGGCAATTAACCTGCCAAGGAAGCAGACCAGCCATGCCCTGCAACGTGTGCATTTGGTCAGCTGTTAAAACGCGTTTGCCCGCTTCCAGTTGATCAGCTTTCCAGTCCTTGCAGTAGTTGGCATTGCCGTTCCATTTGGCCTCACCGCGCGCGCCGGGGTAGGTAGCAGGCTGGACAACGAAAAGCTCGCGGAAATTATCCTCTCCGAGGAAAAGTGTGTGGGCCGCTTGGCCGAGGCGAAAATGATCTTTATCCTCCTGTGGCTCTGCCAGAGGGTTTAAATAACTGGTTGCCCAATAGCTTGCGGGGCTGCCATTGCCGATTGCACGCAGACCACTTGAGCTGATTGAAGGGCCTAAGCAAATGTCTGAGTGGTATTTTTCGATAGGCAGGCCCGAGTAAAGCCCTGCGCTGGTGACCTTCATTCCATCCCAATTAATAGTTTCCATATTCATTACCCCGAAGCAGCCGCTAACCAATGGTCAGCGTGGTTGAAAAACTGGCAGGCAATGAATGTTATTGCCGCCCATTTGACGGTGGCGTTGATCGCCACCCAAAAGCCTGTGAACTGCATCAAACCTCGCTAGTAATTGATTGAAATGTTTGGGATGCTGCCTGAAGCAATTGCAATAACGATCTTCTTGGCGCGATCTTCGCCAATGGATGCAGCCTCCATTAATGCAGCGCAGGCGGCGTTATTGACGGTCTTGCGGTGCTCGATATCAGCAGCGCGGGCCTCGGCGGCTTGACGCTCTGCGCGTTCTTCAGCTAAGCGCTTTTCTTCCGCTAAACGCTGCTGCTCAATAAGCTCCTGCCTTTCGCGTTCCGCCTTTGCTTCAGCCTCCCGCTTGGCTTGTTGTGCAGCCCGCGCAGCCGCCTCCGCTTTTTCGCGCTCTATCCGTTCCGCCTCAAGCTTGCGTTGTTCTTCTGCAATCCGAGCTTCTTCAGCCTGGCGGTGGGCGAGCTGCTCTGCTTCATGCTTGGCGCGTTCTTGCGCCGCTACGCGCTCTTGTTCTTCCTTTTGGGCTCGGAGTTCAGCGAGTTCCTTGGCCTGTTGCTCGGATTGGATCGCGGCTTGCAGGTGAGCGGCTAGACTTTGCAGAACTGCTGTTTTTTTAATTTCAGCTGTTTCTGAGAACTCTTGCAGTGCAGAACGGCTCACATCAATCGCGCTGATTTGATCGATGCGACTTTGGATTTGCGCAGAGCTTTCGTTAAAGCCGACACGGCCATCTTGGATCATCCCCTCAATGATCGCCTTGTGAGAGGCAATGCGAGAGGCTTCCTGCTCTTCCCAGTCAGTTAACGGCTTGCGGCGCTGGTCGCGCTGCTGATCTAGGTAGTCGCGCAGCTGCTTGCGCTGCGCATCAATCACAGCGGCTTGTTGCTTAATCGCAGCAACCTTTTCCTTGCCTGCTCCATCAAGCGCGGTCTTGAGAGTGGAGCAGCGGCGGGCGTGGCTGGTAATGGCCTTGCGGCCTTTGTCGGTTGAAAGGTCAGCAACAAAGTTCTCGTTGTCAGCCTCGATCGCCTGCTGAAGGGAGGGGAAATTGACCTCAGGATTATCAAAGTACTGCGCGGGGTTGTCGCGCAGAGTACTTAGGTCAAGCACTGAATTTTGCGTCTTGCTGGTCGTTTGCAACATTTTGGATCTGCTCCAATTCCTGTTGGGTTTTCTCGGCCTTTTCGTAGAAGAGGGCTGCGACTTCTTTCGCGCCGGCAATCTCCCTCGAGAAATCGAGGTCTGGGTTTTCAAGTTGTATTTGTTCCAAGGCCAACGCCTTATCGCGCTGCTTGGCTGCAAGCGCATGCCACTGGGATGACGGGAAAAAACTCACTTTCCAAACCTCCTTTTGGTGGGGCTCAGGCGAGCAATAACGCTCGCCCGGTTTGCCCGGTCGTTCACATGGCTGCCTCCATTAATTGGGAGAGGCTGTTATGGTTTAGGGGTGCACAGTGATTAAGGCTCACGCTGCCTGTTGCAGCAGCGTCGCCGGGGTTTTTGAAGTGTTCTGGTTGCCTGTGAGAGCCGTTTGCAGCTCGTAATCCAGCTGGAAGCGCGCTTGCTGGATCAGTGCGTCCGCCGCAAGCGTCCAGCCCTCATTGATCGCGATGTAAACCCGATCCTGGTAGTTTAGAGTAGGGGCGTGCATAGGGTCTGGCTGTCCGGTGATATCAAGAAAAAGCTTGGGCTCGTCCTCTCCACTTGGATCGATGAGCGCTAGCCAAGACACCTCACCAGCGCTGTAAATCTCATGCAGTCCAATTGTGTGAACATGGGTCACCACCTTGAAGGGGCGGGCGATCATGCTGCCAATTTCGCGTCGCATTCGTAAGCCTCCCAAAATTGCTCATGGATGGACACCTCTGCATAGGCGGAGGCGGTTAAGGCATTCCACAGAACAGCGGCGTCTCCTTTGCTTTTCTCGTTCAACACCAAGAACTTCCCGTCCAGATCAGTGAGGCGGATTTGCTGGATAAACAGGCGCCCTGCTGAGCAGGTGCAGTTAACCAGCGCCTCGACGTCTTCGTGGAGCAGAGCCCCGCCAATGGTCAGCGGGAGATAGGCCTCGATGTCGATTTCAAAACGCATTGTGTAGCCGTTGTATTGTTGTCTGTATGGGGATAATACAAAACGGATTGATATTGTCAAATACAATTTGTATTGTAACGCTGTTTTTTCGTGTCATTTGAGAGGTGAGCTATGTCAGGCTGGATAAAACTCCATCGAAAAATTCTGGAATGGGAATGGTTCACGAGCGTCAATACGTGTCATGTTTTCGTTTATCTGCTCACGCAGGTTAACCGTGATGAGACTACGTTTCAGGGGCGCTCTGTCCCGGCGGGGGCAGGGGTATTTTCTGTTGCCAAAATAGCCGCAAATGCAGGGCTAACTCCAAAGGCTGTTCGTATCGCGCTTCAAAATCTGAAGGCGAGCGGAGACGTGGCAATTAAAACGACAAACAAATATTCAATTATTACAATAGCTAACTGGCAGGAATACCAAGGCGAGGGGCAAGCAAAGGGGCAGTCACAGGGGCAGTCACAGGGGCAACAGAACAAGAAGAGAGAAGAAAGAAGTAAGAAGAAAGAAATAGTATCTTCTAGCGAAGATACACATATGCTGTTTTGCGAAAATGAAAATTTAGGTGATCAGGTTGTCGAGGCGTTTAACGATTATTGCGCGGCGGTGAAGGAGCATAATGCCAGCTGCGAGCCCCTGTACCACCTAGCCCTGCCGACAAAACTATCTTTAAAACGCCGCAGGGCCCTCTCAGCAGCGCTTAAGCTCATTCCGAAGGGGAAGACCTTCCAAGACGTGCTAAGCGCTGTAAGTGCCTCTCCGGGGCTTCTGGGGCACAACGACAGGGGCTGGAAGATTACGATTGATAGTCTTTGCGAAAAGGAGCGTGTTCTGAAGCTCCTAGAGGGGCAGTATCGTGGCTGGGACGAGAGGCGGAAGCCAAAAAGCAATTGGGATGGCGGTGTTGATTTCATCGATCAGGCATTGAAGGATTACGGGTGAGGCTATGACGGAACTGCAAATTACACCGCTCAGAGAAAATGATTATGAAAGGTATTGCAGGGGCTTGGCGCTGCTTAGCGAGGTGCATGCGCCGGGCTTTGTGGGTAGGGCAGAGGCGGAGGTGTCCAAGGAGGATCTGGCGCATTTAATGCGGCTCTCGCGCCAGCTGTCTCGCTTAGCGACGCGTGCAGAGGTGAGCGCCGCCCTGCGCAAACTCTACAGCAATTTTGCTAGCAACAACCCCAGACTGGCGGCGGAGAATATCAGATCCTTGCAGGATTTGCTGATTGCGGACGATATTTGGCTGGGCGCGCTCAAGGAAACTGTCATGCAGTCACTGCGGGAGCTGGAGTTTATGCCGCCTGTGGCAAAGGTCTACAAAATCGCTACAAAATGCCAGAGACGATGCGTCGCTGAACGTGATTTGTTACAGGCGATCGCAAGGCAACGCGCGCTTACCACTCACCCGTTGCGATGATCTTATGCATGGCAAAAATGGCCTCAGAGGGGATGAGTTGGCGCTCCGCATTGTAGCGGCTGAAGACGCGATTATTCCCCTCGGCGCCCTCGTATTTGGCAACCATCCACATGGGGATATCGCTTTCCGGCGCCCGGAACTGGACGTTAACATACTCGCCCGGTTTCGGGATTGGCTTGGGGTTGAGAAACAGCGCTTCGCCCTCGTGATAGCGCGGCTCCATCGATAGGCCGGGCATGTAGAGCGCGTAGGCTCCAGCGATTTCAGCGAGGAAGTTCGGGCAGTTAATCTGATCTACAGGCTCATCAGGAGCCTCGATCTGTCCGTTGCGGCCTGCCTCTCCACTAAAAACTGGTACTGAGGCAGGTGTAAGCAGCTTTGCAGCTTTTGCATGATGCGTCTGGTCTGGCGCACGATCAGAGTGGACAGGCTGGGTGCCAAATGCCAGCCATGCTGGCTGCACGCCAAAAAAACGAGCGTAACGGTCTATGCTAGCGGCGCGTGGGCGGCGCGTATTGTTCTCATGGTGAATGTAGGTCGGCTCTTTTATGCCGAGCGCTGCCGCTGCTGCGCTGGCTGTTTCAAAGCCTGCGCGCTCTCGTGCAATTCTTAGTCGTTCTGCTAGCGTGCTCATAGTAGCACTATGCCCTCTCTTTCAATACATTTGGTATTGACAGGCAATAATCCTAAATGTATTAATTCTAGCCAGACAGAGGAAGGGCGACAGCCATGGATTCTAATCAGGTTAAAAATCTCAGGGAGCGCCTCGGATGGTCTCAGTCCGACATGGCGATGTTTTTGGGCGTTAAGCAGCCCACGGTTTTCCGTATGGAGCAGGGCAGCACTATTAGCGGCCCGACACTAAGGCTTTTGTGCCTCTTGCAAGCACAGGTGGAGCTGACCCACGCCGCCAAGGCGGCTTGAAGAGGGGCGGGTGGTTTCCTCCCGCCGCCTGCCTCTCTCGATTTACATATGCACGAGTTCGCAGAAAAATGCGTAAACAGCGCGGTTTTGGAATTTGGAGGCCACCTGGGGCTAATCGCTCATCCTCCCCGCGCTGTTTACATGATGAATTTAATCTTTGAGCGATGCGTTGTCGCGAGGTCACTTTTTAGAGGGTAGGACCATGAATACAGCTAGGACAAAATCTGAGCAGGTGGATCCGCGCTGGCTCTGCATGCAAGTGAAAAAGCTGATCGGAATATTTGGGGCGGAAGGTACAGGGAGCATTTTGGGGCGCTCGGCGCGTGTTGTGCGCAAAATGTACAATGTAGCCGAGGAGCAAAACCTCACCTTGCGCAATATGGTCGCCCTAGAGCGTGAGAGCGTCGAGATTGGGATGAGGCCAGTATTCTCCATAGCTCATCTGGAAGCCATGGGTTTCGACGTTGAACTATCCAAGAGAGACCCGGAAAAACCGCTATTCGGCCCGGCAACCTGTGCCACAGCGATGATCCCAACCATGTGTGACAGCATGAAAGAGATCGTCCGCAGCGCCGAGGACATGGAAATCTCACCGGCTGAGAACGAACGGATTGAGAAGAACCTCCAACAATTTGAGGAGATGGTTGCGGCTTACCGCGCCAGTTACCGCGCGGCGCAGGACATGTAGTTTTTGCGCTTTTTGTTTAACCAGCTGGCACGAGGAGGCCACCTAATGTCTAGCAACATCGTCCATATCGGCAATGGTGTCGATCAAGGGAAACTAAAATCCGCAGTTGATCGAATTCTTGAAGTTCAGGGTCAGATTGACAGCGAAAAAGCAAAGTACATGAAGCTTTGCAAAGACCTGAAAGAAGATATCAAAGATATCAAGCAGCAAGCCAAAGATGCAGGGATCCCGCCAAAGCAACTCAATGGCATTTTGAAACGCCATGAGCTTTACGGCAAATACGACGCGATCCGCACCGATATGGATGAGGACGATGCCGAGTTGCTGGACCAAATGGAACTATCGCTTGGCTGGGCTGTTGAGCCGGTTGCCAATGATAATACAGAAGCGCCCGAGGCCGCCTAGATGTTGTTGGCGCTGGACCTTGGCACCAAGGCAGGCTGGGCACGATGGGAGCCCGGCCTACCTAAGCCGATAGCCGGAACCGAAATCGTTGATGATAAAGATTTCGGGCGCAGGGCGCGGGATTGGCGCGCTTTTTTAATCCGCAAAATTGAACATTTTAGCGTCGAGAAAGTCGCTTGCGAGCAGTTTCTCACCGGCATGTCTGGCAAGAAAAGCAACTACTCTGCCGAGGTCTGGACGCCGGCCATGCACGTAATAACCCGGGAAGTTTGCGTCACCTGCAACGTCGAATTTCACTACATCCCGATGCAGACATGGCGAAAACATTTTTTAGGCCGAGGGCAAGCGCCAAGGGGCACGCGGAACTCAAGGATTTGGTTCAAAGAGCAGGCGAAGCAGCGCTGCAAGCTGCTGGGCTGGAGCGCAAAGGACGACAACGCAGCCGAGGCCCTTGGAATTCTCGATTACTTCAGAGCCGTAAATAGGCCGGCATATGCGGCTCAAACTACGGACCTATTTAGCGCGGGGGCAGAAAAATGAAGCCTTGGAAGCAGATGAACACTGAGGAGAAAATAGAAGCGCTGGTCGGCGCAAAGCGGCAGGGGCTAACTCAATCCCAATATTGCAGAGCCGCCGGTGTCTCAAACGGGGCAGTTTCTGATTACCTCAGACGGCGGGGCACCCACTATTCACGCCTGCTGTTTGATAGGGGGGAGAGCCGGAGATCGCGGCTCAAAGCGCAGCGATTAACCGCAGCGCAACCGCCTGAGCGGCTAGCATGTACCGAGGGCTATGCGTTTAAAGCCTGGTCCCTCATGAGCGCCCCTGAGAAACTCTGCCGCGCGTTAGAGGCGAGGCTAACGGGTCGGCGGATGGTGACGCTCGCGAGCCAGTGCGAAACGAACGTCTACACAGTAAGTTCTTTCCTGAAAGGCTACGGCCTACGCTGGTCAAAGATCAAGGCGAGCGACGCAGAAAGAGAAGCTTTTAACAGCCTTGCACCCGCAGTGCTTGAGGGTGTTGCTGGCCATTGGCTGGTACATAAAGGGTTATCTCCGGCTGAAGCGTGCGCACTTTACCCAAGCCTAGCCGCGCTCATCACCAGCCTGCATGATGGCAGTGAGGGCGGACAGATGGATAACGCGGCGGAGCAACTTGAAAAAGACTGCCTTTGCCACCTCGCTCTACTCAAGCTGCATCACCCGAACCTTTACCGCGACCCCGCAAAGACCAAGAACCAGATAAGTCAAGGCATCCCGCACCGCTCCAGCGTTGTGACCCATGTGCATCAGGAGGCCGCATGACAGCGCAGCAACTCCTCGCTCAGGTCCAATACCTCCTCCAGCGCACGAAACAGGCAAATGCCACGCTAGAGGAGCGCAACGAGGGATTAAGGGCTGAAAACGAAAACCTCAAGGAGCGCCTTGGCGACCTAATGGACGAGCTGCACCGGACGCGAAAAGAGGTGGGCAATGCCAGCGGAAAAAATCGAGGACACAAGCGACGCGCTCGCCCTTTGCCGGTCATTGGGCATAGTGGCGCTACCCGCCAACAGGCGGAGGAAAACTGGACCAGCCTCACCGCAGCAAACCAACAGCGCAGCGCGGATCCAGCGGATAATCAATCAGCGGGGCAGGGACCATGCTTGGGCGGTGATGTACGCACTCTCGCAGATCGAGAACAGGCCTCGGGGACTGAATTCGTGCCTCATCGGCGCAATCAGCGACCTGCTGCATAGGTATGAGGGCTGGGCAGAACGGCTAGGCGATTTTATGGACGCGCTAGACCGGATCGACCTTGAGGAATTGCAGGCTTTTGCAAAAGCCGCGCCGGGCGTGGACGGGGCCTCGCCTAAAGAGCGCATTTTGATAACAGGCTATCTACAAGTGCTGCTGTGGCCCTTGATGGAGCCACAGGAACAAGGGGTGATGTTGTGATGCTAATCTATCAAACCAATACGCACCGCTTCCTTGCGCAGCATCTCGCAATAGGGGGCCGTATCCTGTTTCTTTGCCGCCTGCTTCACGATCATCTCGTGGGACATGACCAACATGCCAATCGGAACAATCAGCAATTGGGACTGGCCAGCGAATGCTTCTGCCAACAGGGGGCGCACTTTCTCGTTGTTGATCGGTATGTCGCAGCTTTTTTCAAGAGAAAGAACACTGCCCCAGTACGCAAGATCAACCATTCGTGTGTGGAGGTCGGGCAACTCCTCAGCATGCAGCTTTGCTGGCGTGAGCGCCGTCAAAAACACCGCGCAAGCGATCGCCATAAAGCCTCGACAAGTCATAGGATTAGCTCCATTTTTCCAGCAGCGCTCGTGCCTTCAAGCTGGTCAAGCCAATGCTGCTCGGAGATAATTGAAATTGGGAAACCCTTGCTGCGGAATTCGACCCCTTTTTCTATTTTGCGGCCAAATGACGAATGGATCCAAGCATCTGTCGCGTATTCGCCAATCACCAAGTATCTGGTTTTTTGTGCGATGCCGCCAACGGTTCCACCAAGCTCCAAAGTGACCCTTTCGCAGTCCTTACGCTTGCCGGAAACAAAAACACCAGTAAATGTGAAGCGATTTCCTTCAAACTCTATATCTGGCGCAGGCTTGCATAGAGGCAGTGTTGTGGCCTTTAGAAGTTCGCCATCAGAGAAATCGTTACCTGACAATGCATTGAGGGCTTCAAAGAGATCGGCGCGCTCGTCTTCGTCGATCTGCTTATCTGCTAGGGTTTCTTGTAGGCGCTTGTACAGGGTGGCAACAAGTGGATTGTTTACGACATCGACGCTTGCGGCCAGCCATTTGCGTAAGAAAATGATCTCCGCATCTGTCAGAACTCCATCAGCCAGCATTCCTCTCGCCATGCCGATGAGTTCGGTAACCTGCCGATCCTCAAGGCGCCCCTTGCTGAAGTTATTAATCCTATCAATCTTAATAGCCATGCAATCTCACCTTTTGAGATGTGCGTGAGTTCTAAGCCCATAAAGTTAAAGAGAATTCCAAGAGGTTGTTATGCAGTCAAGACAAAGAAAACTCGCAAATAATCATAGTAAAAACAGCAAGGGTCAGCTGATCCGAGTCGTGGGGCTATTGCAACCCCTAAAGCAGTTTTTTGTAGGAGCTTGCAAATGACCACCCTCGATCTCCAATGGCAAGATTACAAGCAGCGGGCACTAGAGGTGCCCCTGCTAGAGGCTGCGCAGACTAGCGGGGCCACCTTGAAACGTTTTGGGCAGGAGCACGTTGGCCCTTGCCCTGCCTGTGGCGGAACAGATCGATTTAGCGTCAACCCCGTCAAGGGCAAATGGAATTGCCGTGGGGCCGGTGGTGGTAACTCACCCATTAATCTGGTGATGCATTGCCAGTCTGTTGATTTCAAAGCAGCCTGTGAAATTCTGACCGGAGAAAAGCCACCTTCAGGGGAAGGAACATGGGACGAGGCGGCGCAGGAGCGGGCGCAAGAGCGCAAGAGGGCTGCGGAAAAAAAGGCTCTAAGGGCGGCAGAAGAACAAGCACAAAAAGAGGCCAATACCACTGAATACGCAGCCAAGCTATGGGGGGAAGCGCAGCCGATAACCGGCACACCGGCTGAGCGCTATTTGCGTGGTCGCGGTCTTCCGCAATTGCTTTGGCCTGAAAGCCTGCGTTATCACCCCGCCTTGCGGTATCCGCAGCTGGGCAAACTGCCGGCGCTTATTTGCCGTGTTGATGACAGTTTTGGAGATCTCACCGGCATCTGGCGCATATTTATTACTCAAGAAGGCCAAAAGGCCGAAGTACCAAGCGCCAAGCTAGGACTGGGACCTGTGTCCGGTGGCGCTGTGCGACTGGGGGAGGCTGTACAAGGGGAGGTTTGCCTCGCAGAGGGCGTAGAGACGGCGCTTGCTGTCTTGGCGCTCACAGGGCGCGTGTGCTGGTCTTGCCTCTCTACATCGGGTTTGCAGAACTTTGACCCTCCCTTGGATATTGAAAGCGTGCGGATTTATGGCGATGGCGATCATCTTTACCAGCGACCAGACGGGAACTGGGCAGAGGCGCCCGGTAAAGCGGCGGCGTTAGCGGCAAAACAGCAACTACTTTCGCGCGGCATCAACGTGCCTGACGTGGTGCTACCAGCTGCTGGGACTGACTGGCTGGATGTCTACAATGCGTTCCAATGGCAGGAGGCGGCATGAGATTTCTATCCGTTTGTTCAGGCATCGAGGCGGCGTCTGTTGCGTGGGAGCCACTTGGCTGGGAAGCGGCGGCTTTTGCGGAAATAGAGCCGTTCCCAAGTGCGGTTCTTGCCCATCATTACCCAAATGTTTCCAATCTGGGCGACATGACGAAATTCAAGGAGTGGCCTGACTTTGGACCAGTTGACCTTATTTGCGGAGTAACGCCCTGCCAAGCCTTTTCAGTTGCGGGATTACGTAGGGGGCTTGCTGACCCAAGGGGAAACCTCGCTCTCACCTTCCTTGCAATCGTTGATCGATACCGGCCTCGATGGGTCCTATGGGAAAACGTCCCCGGTGTCTTGTCATCTAACGGCGGACGGGATTTTGGAGCCCTTCTCGGGGCGCTGGGGCAACTCGGGTACGGGTGGAGTTACAGGGTTCTCGATGCCCAATACTGCCGAGTGGACGGCTACCCTCGTGCCGTTCCGCAGCGGCGCCGGCGTGTGTTCCTTGTCGGATATCTTGGAGACTGGCGCCGTGCCGCAGCGGTTTTATCTGAGCCCCAAAGCGTGCTCGGGAATACTCCGCCGTGCCGACAAGCGGGAAAAAAAACTGCCCCCACGCTTAGCGCGCGCACTCAAGGCGGTGGCGGGCTAGTTCAAACTTTTGACCGCCAGTCTAGCAGCGAATACGGAGAAGAACCAATTGCTAGCACGATGTCTGCGAGAGACTATAAGTCCCCTTCAGACCTAGTTGCCCATACGCTGCTCGCAAAACCGAATAGTTCGCTTGCAGCTGATCTGGAGACGTATGTTTCGCATACGCTAAAAGGTGAGGGCTTTGATGCAAGTGAGGACGGTACCGGTCACGCAGCCGTAGCTTATGATCTAAGAGGCAGAGAGGGAGGCGCGCAGTTTGAGGGGCCTCACCAAACCGCTAATATTCGCGCTGCCTCTGGAGGAAGTAGCCGCTCTTATGTTGCTCATCCTATGGCGGTTCGCCGGCTCACGCCAACCGAATGCGAGAGGTTGATGGGGCTCCCTGACGGCTACACCCAAATCCCGTATCGCGGGAAGCTTGCCGAACTATGTCCGGACGGCCCGCGCTACAAAGCGCTTGGCAACTCCTGGGCGGTTAACGCAGCGCGGTGGGTGGGCATGCGTATTCAACTTGTTGAAGATATTCAGGCTGAACTAAATAGGCGGGCAGCATGAGGCAAGGTGATTTTCGATTATTGATTGGTGATGTGCAGGATCGTTTGCGCGATCTGCCAGACAACGCGGTTGATTGCGTCGTCGTCTCGCCGCCCTACTGGGGCCTGCGTGACTATGGGGTTGAGGGGCAACTGGGACTTGAGGCCACACTACAAGAGCACCTTGATAAGATGGTCGAAGTCTTTGAAGAGGTGAAACGCGTTCTCAAGCCGGAGGGCACGTGCTGGGTGAACTACGGGGACTGCTATGCTGCGCCTCCCTCCGGGCATAAAGCGGATAATTCAGGGCGGGTGCGAACTGGTAAAGATGACCGGACATTTACCCAAAAGCCGTTTTCTACCATTCAAGGGGTGCTGAAACCTAAGGATTTGTGCATGGTGCCCAATCGGCTAGCTATCGCGCTGCAGGAGGCCGGTTGGTGGGTGCGGGCTGAATGTATTTGGGCAAAACCAAACCCGATGCCCGAGAGTGTCCGAGACCGGCCAGCTGTTGCTCATGAGAAAATCTTTCTCCTCACCAAAACCCCACATTATTTCTACGATGCACAGGCGGTCCGGCAACATCGAACCTCTGATGAAGATGCAAATGGGTTTCGTGGCGGCTCCTACACGCAAGGCTCTCCAACCAAGCGGGAGCAAACAGGGGAACAGCGGGTTAAGGATCGAGGCGGTTTGCGGCCGCATGCGGGGTTTAATAAGAGCTGGGACAAAATGTCGAAAGCGGAGCAACAGGCAAATGGCCGAAACCTGCGCAACTATGAGCCCGCCGCGCCCGCTGTTTGGAACATGGCAACTCGCCCCTTTTCTGATGCGCATTTCGCCACCTTTCCACCTGAGCTTGTCGAACGCTGCCTGAAAGCTGGCTGCCCAAAAGGTGGCGTGGTGCTCGATCCATTTGGTGGGGCTGGAACGACGGCACTGGTGGCGCTGCGAATGGGGATGAAGGCAATTTTGATTGAGTTGAACCCTGATTATGCGGAGATCGCGCGCAAGCGGATTGAACGGGACTGGATGGGTCCTGACGAGCGCCGCCGCGACATGGCAAGAGCGGATAGCGATGCGGGGCCATTGTTTAAGGGCACTCACATTAAACAGCTTGAAGATGTGGGGGAGGAATTGGCCGCAGAAAGGCGGGCGGCATGACGGGTGGTTTAAAGCAGGTGGCGATCAACAAACTGGCGGTATTTCTCTTGGGTTTTAAGCTCATTGTTAAAGGAGTGCCCCAGATCATTCATTGTGCTTCTCGCTCTGGAAGCAAGGTGGTTCTGAAACCCATAGGCAAGGTGTTGTTTTTCGGGGCCGTAAGTATTCCTCGTTTTTTGAATATTTTCACAGAGTTCATCAATCCGAATTTTACAATCGGTAAATGTATAATGAGAGGTAAATTTATCAGCGGTAATCTTATCAAGATGCTCTTTGATTTTAAGAATGTTGTTTTCAGCTTTCCTGTAGTCTTGCTCTCTCCATTCTCTCCCCATTTGATCTTCGATGAGGTCAACTGTAGGCGTAATATAACAATTCATAAACTCGACATCGTCCGCATTCAGCAAGCGCTTAGAAAGCTTCTCATTGTAGTAACGGGCTTTTTCAAACCTGTTGTGTTTGTAAATAACCGCAACTGTGATCAAGGCGCCCGCTGCAGCAGCCCAGCCGCTTGTGTCTCCGATCCAGCCTTGGATCACCTCTATGCTAGGCGATATGGCGAGCATAAGCACCCCGATCGTGGATACCAGTCCAGCCAATGCACCAGCCAAAATTGCCTTGGCGTTTCTCTTAAAAAGCACAAGCATCTTCTTCCCCTCAATCCCGCTGAAATTCTTAGCAGAGTCGCAATCGCGCCCGCAATGGTTGTGCGTAGTCGGTGTTTCAATGGAGAGGCAGCATGAACCTGAGTGCAGTTGAGCAGCAAGTGCTTTCCGTCGCGCTGTGTAATCCGGGGCGCTTTTATGAGGCTGCGGAGCTGATTGGTGCAGATCATTTGGCAGAACCAATGTGGCGGGCTGTTTGGCAAGGCCTACAGGCCTCCGCCGCTTCAGGCGCTTTCGATTTGCCGCTCGTAGAGGCCAACAGCCCCTATGAAGGGCAGGAAGACCTGCTTGGGCGCATGTTTGCACTGGCAGCGGCAGGGGGCAGCATCCAGACACCAGTCATCGAACTGGTGCAGCCACTGATAGAGCGGCGCAACAGCCAGCTCATCAGCGAGACCTTGCAAAAAGGGCTGGCCATGCTTGGCAAGCAAACAGACAGCAGGGCAACAGCAGAGGCACTTATTGACGAGCTGCAAAGCATAGCAGCTGAGGCCAGCAAAGCGCGCCCTGTACGGCTGGGGGAGCTGGCAAATGATGCCTTCGCAAGAGCAAATGCACCAGATCAGGAGCGCGGGGCGGTGCTTTCAACCGGGATCGCGGCCCTTGATAAGCTGCTGGGCGGCGGACTTGCAGCGGGGGAGCTGACAGTTCTGGGGGCAGAAGGTGCGGCGGGGAAAACCGCACTTTCGCTGCAACTGGGGCTGCATATTGCAGGCGCGTTTGGCGCGGTTGATTTTCAAAGCATGGAGATGACAGGGCAGCAGGTGGTTGAGCGCTGGCTTGCGGGGCAAACAGGGGTCTCCTCTAGCCACATCCGGCAGGGCGGCTTAGGGGCTGAGGCACTGGAAAAGCTGTATCTGGCAGGGCAAGGGGCGCAGGAGCTGCCTTTCTATGTCACCTCTACCAAGACCAGCATTGAGGAGCTGTTTAATCGCGGCAAGGCCAATAAGAGCCGCTATGGCACCAAGTTGATGATTGTGGATAGCATCAAGGCGACGCAGGTCAAAGATACGCGCCTAAACGCCGATATTGCCCGGCGCTGCGGCCATGTGGTTTCAGAACTGAAAGAGCTGGCAAAGGAGCTGGATTTGCCTGTGCTGGCAATTGGCCATGCTGTGCGCAGCGATAACCCGCCGCTGCAACGTCTGACAAGACGCGGGCTCTATGGCGGCTCAAATATGGAGGACGCGCCGGACAATGTGCTGATCCTGCACCGACCAGAGCCCATATTAGAGCGGAACCGGCCGGAAGATGGCAGCGAGGACTACATGCGCTGGTTGAGCGACTGTGCGACATGGAAGGGGCGGGCACAGATCCACGCGGACAAAGTGCGCATGGGTAAAAGCGGCGAGAAGATCGAGCTGTTTTTCGATGGCCCAACCACGACCTTCAAGGAAGATCGGAGCCATGAAGAGGGGATGATGTTTTAAAAATAAAGGTATTCAGTACCACTTTTTCCTTGACAAAAGGGTACAAGGTACCTATATTTAACTTGTGAAGAGGGCGGAATACCCCGCCCTCAACAACCAGAAAGGAGTAAGGAAATGGATTATGACTTGGCCAGCTTAATCCTGCAGTCGCTTGTAGCGATTGTTTTGATTATCAATGTTATCCGACACTGGTAATCAAACTGCTGGGGGTTACGGTCCCCAGCACCTTACTCCTTAAAGGTGATAATAGAGGCGCAATGATGAAACCTCAACGCAAAAACGCTTTGATCCTTCTGGCACTCTTCGCGGCTTTTGTGGCTGCTTATTACCTGCCGGAATTACTTAAATAGGAATACAGCAATGACCCCCGAGAGCTTTAAAAACTGGCGTAAAGAAAGCGGCTTTAAAAGCAGAACGCAGGCTGCTGAGGCCCTCGGGGTTTCGCCAGAGACCATCAGGCTTTACGAGACTGGCACGAGGCGGGACGACCCATCGCGCAAAGTAGAAATTCCCCTGCATATTGCGCTTGCATGCGCAGCGATTACGGCTGGGCTGGATCCGGCCCCTTGAAACCTTGAGGGCACTTATGACACCACTACAGATCACAGAAGCTGTTATCCTCGATCGCCTCATCGAAGCGCAGGTTGTGATGCGTTATCAGCGGGTGCGTGGGGTAAGGCCGGGCCAGCCTGCAACATTCTGGCCCGAGACAACACCAAGTGAGGCAGAGCAATGGGAGGCAGCTCTTAATGCCTGCGCTAAAAAACTCACTGAGGGGGAAAAGAAGCTGCGTAACCAGCCAAGGCCCGACGCGGCGGCCATTGCGCGCATGGAAGAAACGTGGGGCTGGATGGCGGCGGTAAAGCGGCCCGAAGCCCGTAAGGCATTGGCGGTCATGACGTTTTGCTATGCCTATAAGTTGAGCCTAAGTAAGTTCATTAGTCAAATGGGTATTGCGCGGCAAACCTGCTACAATAGGGTTAATATTGCACTTGAAGATATAATGATAAGTCTATGTAAAGATAGGGTTTATCCTTCCCTAGCTAGTGAAATTCTGGTTGGACAATACCGGCCTAAATCGGGTAGTTATTCTGATAGAATGAGGAAACTTGCGGCTTAGGGGGGGGATACTGCTTTAGCGGCCTTGATAGCGCCATCTAGCTCGCTCGCAAGCTTAGTAAATTCATTAGAATTAAAGAGTCTTTCTAGATGCTCTTTTTCCTTGTCTTTACTAGGAAGTGTCTGCCTACAAATATGAAATTTATACTGACGCTCTAGCATATCCCTGCCACTAATCCTCAGGTCCAGCGGTGTAGCATTGTGCAACAACTGGTGCAGCAGCTGAATTAATAACTCGCAGTGGACAGCTTCAATGAGCTCCTGCTCAGGGTTGAATTCCGGGAAATAGCATTTAACCGAATATATATTGAGGGATCTCCAGTATATCGTCGGAAAAATACTTGTAATCTGCGCAATTAGGTTTGAAACAGCAGCTGCGTCAGGAGAAGGAAATTTTGCGTACTCACAAAGGGCTTCAATAGACGTTTTGGGATACTCAATTCTCTCATAATTTCTTTGACCATAGATATACCAAATATAACGGTCTTCTATTGTGTAAAGGCAGCTCAGTAGCAAATTGATGTCATGGGGGAGCTTACTTAAAATGAAATTTCTTTGTTGGTCTTGTATTGTACGAAACTGTCGCTCTCCTGAGCTGATCGTCCTATACCCCAGAATTGCAAGTGTTAATGTAGCTACTGCAGATAATACCTGAGCAAAAGTTGCCATTGAGACTTCAAAACTCTCAATGCTAAAGAAATTTTTTGTCAAAACCCCGAAGGTCAACAGTACTGTGGACATCCCTAGCAGCGCCAATGCACAGAAGAACAACACAAAAAGCCAGTAAATCAACTTAACAGGCGCGGGACTGTTTTTATATTCTTTAAGCATATTTCCCCTTTGCGTTAAGGCAAGGGGAAGGGAGGTGTGAACCTTCTAACCTCGGGCTAAAGTTTGACGACACCAGCCCGACCGACACCAAACAACTTAATGCCGCCCCTACCGTAACTACTCACGCATAAGTTGAGCAGGGGACTGTTATGGACTGAGAATCTGCTTGGAGTCAAAGCGCTGTAATGAGAAGCCTTGCCTGTTGTTTCTTCAGTGGTCTTCTTGGTAATTATGTATATAGAAAAAAGTTAAAGTAGTAAATTGTATTCAATCATATAAGTAGATGTAGTGGAAGTGCTTAAAAGCACACGCGTGGAAGATGCTTAATAATAGATAACTATAAGTAAAGGTGAATAGCTTTGCGTGATATGCATGGCTATTTTAAGACTTTACTATTTTATCTATTACTTGAGAGGGTCTTTTAGTGAAACCTGAAATACTACTTGCTGCGCCTTTAGCCGCAGTTTCGTTGGTTTCTGCAAATGCAGCGGATTTGCCTGTTGTTGCCGAGCCTGTTGATTATGTTCAAGCTTGTGATGCGTTTGGTGCCGGGTTCTTTAAGCTTCCGGGCAAGGACACTTGCATTAAAGTTGGCGGACGCATTCGTGCAACCGCAACAACTGGTAATCTTTCCAACAGCGGCGAGGGGAAGAACTACAAATACAAGAGCCGAGGCTCTTTGTTCTTGAGTTCGATGACGGAAACCGAATTTGGTTTAATCAAAACCTTTGTCGAAGTTAGAGGAGAGCACAATCAGGCTGCGAAAAGTTGGGTTGGGTTTCAAGATACCTACGTTCAGATCGGCTTTGGCAATGGCCAGTTCACAGCTGGGTACACGGACTCGAAATTCAACGGATTTGTCGGTTTTTCTGAAATTGGCGTTGTCGGGCAAAATTGGTACGATAAAGATGTCCTACAGGCTTCTTACACTCAGTCGTTCGGTAGTGGGCTTAGTGCATCGCTTTCATTGGAAGACTCTAATAAAGCAGGTGGTGCGGATAATAAGGTAGACTTGGTCGCCGCGTTAGAAGCGAACCAGGGCTGGGGCTTTGCCAAGGTTGCTGGTGTTGCTCATCAGAATAAGAACAGCAAAACCGGCTATGCCGTTATTGGTGAGCTTGAATTCGATTTGGCAGAAGTGGCGCCTGGGTTTAAGGTTGGTCTTGGGGCAGCTTACGCGAAAGATGCCGTTGAATATGTCGGCGTCAACAGTAAGGAACTCGCTAAATTTACCGCTGGTGTAGACGAAACCCAGTACCACCAGATGGCTAGGGCGGCGTTTGAGGACATGCCTCAAATCTACAACAAAGAGGCCATCGACGCACTTCGGCTGCTTAATGTGCGCGTCATGGGGCCAGGCAAGCCAATTAAGACACGCCACATAGCAATCGGTGCGGCAACGGAAGCAGAAAAAAAGGCAGCGGAATTGCTGCATATTGATAATAATCATGTGTCAATGAATAGTAATCGCGTTATCAAAGGTTTTGTAAGAGCCCTTGGGCCAAGCGGGGTTTACAACACTGACAGACTACGTGACTATCTTACTATCCTTCGGCTAGCTGATGAATTGGTCGCTGTGTCAAATAAAGCGGCTGCAAACATCAATTCTGCGAAAGCCTATCAATTGTCAGGTGGGGTTAAATTTGCTCTGACTGATGACGTTAGCTTTGCCTTAGATGGATCATACCTAAAGCTAACCCATAGCGGGACAAACACCCAGAAGTACTATGGGGCTAATCCTATACCATATGGTTATGATTTCGATCAGAAAAAGTATGGAGTTAATGGCTCGCTTTCATACGCACCCGTTGATGGCTTGGTTCTGGCGCTTGATGCAGGGTGGGAGAGAACAGACTCTACCGTTAAAGGTCGAATTGATGTGCTCAAAATGGCCTACAAGACCAATACGAAGACCGACAATATAAAGGTCGGGGCGCGAGTCCAGTACACATTTTGATGCTTTGACCTTGTAGTAATACTAATACCCAACGATGGCCCGCCGGAGATCCCCGGCGGGTTTTTTTGTGGAACCGGTTTAATGGCACACATCAAACTCAGCATTGACGATAACAAGCTCACCGAGTTCTGGAAAGTGGCAGAGCGGCTGGGAAGTAAGGCGGAGGCTGAGCGAGCCTATCGGGCAGCTATCAACCGCACCGGCACACGGCTACGCAACGCTGTCATAAAAACACTGCCCAAACAAACAGGGCTAGAGAAGAAAACCATCAAAAAGGCTCTGGGCAAGGCAAAGAGAGCATACGCCAGTCACAACGGGAAAAGCGCACGGCTCGAATACACCCTAATAACAAATGGCGGCTACATCAGCCTACGGCACTTCAAAGCCAAAGAATACAAGTGGGGCGGAGTAGGGGCAAAGCCCCGTGGACGATTAGAGAAGCACCCGCAAGCGTGGATAAAAGGCGGGCGTTTCCCGAACCGTAAAGACATGCCGCAATTCAAAGGCGCCGTATTCCAAGCAAGGACAAGCGGGAAACGCTGGTGGGGACACTCAGGCTTTCGCAAGGTACGCTCAGACGTTCGTATCCCTGAAGAGATGACTATTGGGGAGAGCGCCAAAGCATTTGAACGCGAGAGCAGTTCCCTCAAGCGAGAGGTAGAGTTTGAGGTGAGGAAACGGCTGCTTAAACGGTAGCGGCGCTCACAACCAACTCATGCGCCTTGCATGGCTTTGGGTTAAACTTGCTCACCGGATGCGGCGTGCATACCGCCCCCATTCAGGTACCTTTCTCAAGGAAATCAATGGGTTGCGGTCGCTTAGCCCGTTTAATGGCCAGATTTAATTTCAGAAACTCAGTTTTTGCTTGCTTAGTTTTGGCGCAAAGGCGCTCTAAAAAATCTAACAAAAACAGAGTGTTACAGGGTCGGCTTTTTGGCTGGCGGGCAAAATTGCTCATGTTCGTAGGAGGCATGAATGCCGAAGACGGCAACGGGCAAGATTTTGAACCAAAAAGAGCTGTCGGAGACGTTCGGGGTTACCCCTCAGACCATCCGAAATTGGGTGAAAAGGGGCTGTCCTGTGCACTTGGATGAAGGGCGCGGGAAGGCAACTCAATTCAATTCCGCTCAGGTGTTCGCTTGGCGCGAGCGTTGTTTGCAGGCTGCGCTAGAGGAGCAGGTGCCTGAAAAAGATCGTGTCCGGATACGGCGCGATGCAGCGGCAGCGGACCTTGCTGAGATCGAGGTTGAGAAGCAGCGGGGAGCTTTGGTGCCTATAGATATGGTGGTGGGCGAAGTCGCGAAGGAATACGCGATGATCCGTGCGAACTTCTTGGCAATGTCGGGTGAGATTGCTGATGAGCTGGAAATGCAAGAGCTGCCATTTATCGAAGAAAAACTATCGTTAAAAATTGGAGAAATCCTGAATGCACTGGCATTTGACAGCAAGGCAGAGCCTTAAGCGGGCACTGGTAAAGGCGCGGCATGACGGGCTCAAGCCCCCGCCACAACTGGACCTCGTCCAGTGGGCGGATACGCACCGGTTTCTACCAAGGGAAAATTCAGCCAATCCGGGGCGCTGGAAAACCTCCCGCGTACCCGTTGCTATTGGACCAATGCGGGCGGTGACAGAGGCTGGAACTACGAAAATTAGCGTGATGGCCTGTACGCAGCTGATGAAAACCGAGTTTTTGAACAACACCGCACTTTACCATATCCATCAGGATCCGGCGTCTATCCTGTTTATCCAGCCCACGCAGAAGCTGGCGGCGAACTTCTCTAAAGAGCGGTTTCAGCCCGCCGTAAGCGGGGCGCCGGTGATAGCAGCGCTTGTGCCCGCGCCAAAAGCGAGGGGCTCTGAGAACACAATTGAGCACAAAGCGTTTCCGGGCGGGGCTATTGATTTTGTCGGCGCGAACTCTCCGGTTGATCTGGCATCGCGCCCCAAGCGAATAACACTGGCCGATGAGGTTGATCTATACCCAGCCGATGCAGGAGGGATGGGCGACCCGCTGGCGCTGGGAGAGGAGCGCTCGTCCTCGTTCAAGTCCCGGCGCTTGAATGTGCGCGCCTGTTCGCCCTCAAGTGAAGAAACATCGGTGATTTACCGCGAGTATCTGGCGAGCGACCAGCGCAAGTGTTTTGTCAAATGCCCGCACTGCGAGACAGAGCAAGTGCTCTATTGGTCACGCGAAACCATCCAGTGGGACAAGGACGAGAACGGCAACCACTTGCCACATACAGCGCGCTACTACTGCACTGGGTGTGGTACTGGGTGGAGTGAGGCTGAGCGTAAGAAGGCCATCGCGGCCATTGCGCAAGAGTCGCATGCGGGGTGGAAACAAACAAAACCATTCGTGTGCTGCGGTAAAACCCACCGTCCGCTTGAATGGAGTGATAGCGAGAACTGGGATGAGCGGGGGCGCTCCCATTGCCCGGACTGTGGCAAGCAGTCACCCTATGACGGGCATGCGGGGTTTCAGGTTTCAAAGCTGTACTCGTCGCGCCAATCATTACCGGATGTGGTGCGTGAATATCTGGTCAGCTACAACCGCCCGACGCTATACCGGAAATTCGTCAACACAGCGCTGGCCGAGGTGGTGAAGGAGGCGAAATTCTCCATGAGCGCCGAGGCGCTTGAGGAGCGGGTTGAGAACTACAGTGCGGAGGCACTTCCTGCCGGCGTCAGGCTATTGGTTGCGGGGGCGGATACGCAGGACGACCGTTTGGAAATGACCGTCATTGGCTATGGCAACGACGAGGAACAGTGGGTGATCGAGCACATTGTGCTTGATGGTGACACTTCTAGGAAACGGGTGTGGGATGACTTTGACGATGCGCTTCGGCGAACATACACAACTGAAGATGGGCGCGCCTTACGCATTAGGGCAGCGGCGATCGACAGCCAGGGACACAGGGCAGCTATTGTTTACGCCTTTTGCGCTAAGCGGAAATATCGCCGTATTTACGCAACCAAAGGGATGAGCAATCGCAGCGGGGCGCGGCAGATTTGGCCAAAAACACCAAGCCGCACCAAGAACAGCGGGCAGCATCTTTACATCGTCGGCGTCGATACTGCCAAGGATTTAATCTCAGCCCAGCTCAAAAACAAACCGGATGTAGACGGCGCGCCATCCCCCAACACCATCCACTTTCCAGCAGAAGGGCTTTCAGCTGATTACTTTTCGCAGCTCACGGCTGAGCACGCCATCGCCAAGGACGTCGGTGGGCGCAAGGTGCGGCTATGGGAGCTGAAGAAAGAGGGGGCACGCAACGAGGCTCTCGACTGCATGGTGTATGCCAGCGCAGCGCGACATTCGTTGCCAAACCGGCTGCGCAGCAAGAGCAATATTGCCAAGCCCGCGGGCCGCAAACCATCAGGCGAATTGGTGCGTCATGTGCGCAAGCCGCCCAAGACAGGGGGGCATAATCGATTTCGGAGCAGATTTAAATGACAAAAGCCAAAGCCCGCATCAGTGCAAACAAAGCTGCGGCGCCTGCACGATTGAAACGGGCGCAAATGCGTTACTTACGCGGTGATGCCAGCGGTGTCCTTGCGCAGCGCGTGGTAAGCAATCGCGCAGGCTCGGAGGATGTGCGCACATCTGCTTTGCGGGCCTCCGCCTTGGCAACGGATTTTCTACATAACAGCGGCTGGATCGCTGGCGCCTGCGATCAGGTAATCACTGATACAATCGGCGAGGGGCTGCGGATTAACTACAAGCCCGACCTGTCAAAGTTTGAATACAGTGACAAGGAGGCGCGAGAGTTTGCGCAGGAAGTGGAGCGCAAGTTTCGCGCCTATGCTGAAAATCCTAAAGAGGTCGATTTGGCAGGCGAAAAGACCCTTGCCGAAATGGATGATGGCGTTTGCCGCTACTTCCTGAGCAAGGGCGAGGCCTTTGGTGTTTTCAGCTACTTAGGGGCACGGGAACGGCAGCGCTACGGCATTGAAAGCGGGACTAAAGTAACGCTTGTTTCGCCGCGGCTTTTGAAGTGGGAAACGAACAAACTCATAGGCCTGCAGGACGGGATTTTTAAGGATCAGAACGGGCGGCACACAGGTTATCGTTTCATGCGCGAGGATAGTGAAGGGCTTTACGGCCTGAGCGATCATGACATACCTGCGCACAATCGTGCGGGGCTTTGCAATGTTGTGCAGCTGCTGGACCGCTCGGAAAATCCTGATGCCTCGCGGGGTGTGCCGCTGCTAACCGCTGTGCTTAACAATCTGGGCTATCAGGAGCAATTGGGTAATGCCACGCTTGCAACAGCGCTTTCGCAGGCAATTATGGCGGCAACGGTAAAAAGCCCAGATGCTTCGCGAGAAGTGTTCGAGGCGTTTCAGGTTCTTGATGACGACGAAGAGCTGGCAAATGGTCTGAAGGATCTCTGGACTGCGCGGCTTGAGCAGCTGGCGGGAAGTGAGATCAATCTATCCTCTGGCGTACGGGTCAACCATTTAGCGCCGGGGGAAGAGTTTGAGCTGCATTCGAGCAAAACGCCTAATCCGCACTATGTCGCGTTTTTTCAGAACCTCTTGCGCGAAGTTGCGCGGCGCATCGGGGTTACCGCATCCAACATGACCATGGATCACAAGGGCGAGACCTATTCCAGCGTGCGCATGGCCTATGCCTCGATCTGGCCGATTGTAAAGCGCCGTCGCAACCGGGTCGTGGCACCGCTGACCAAGACCGTGTTCGCCAACTGGCTGGATGAGCAAATCGGGCGCGGACTGATCGCGTTTCGCGGCGGCTATGAGGCTTTTCGTGCAAACCGTACCTACCTAAGCCAAGTGGAAGTGCTCGGGCCTGCGGCACCATCGGCAGATGATGAGAAAGCGGAGCGGGCGCGCAAACTACGGCTGCAAAACGGGGTCACCAGCCTGCGGCGCGAGTGCTCTCGTGAAGGGCTGGATTATGACTTGCTGCTGCAAGAGCGGATTGAAGAGCGCGACCAACTGGTTGAGGCCGATCTCCCCGTTCCGTTTGAGCCAGCAAAGGGCGGCGATGGCGGCCCCAATGGTGGAGCCGTACAAGGGGAGAGAGACGCTAAGAAAAGCTAGGATTACTTTTTAGTTTTTCTAGGAAAGGTATAATATCTGGATAGCAATCTGAGTCGACAAAATTTAATTCTTCAATCATCACACATTCATTTGCGCTACCATGGTGTGCGACATAGTAAACAAGAAGCGTGATTTCCCAGTCGAATAAGGAGCTTCTAAGATCTTCTGCCTGTTTTAACTTGGAGTATTCATCAAGTTCTATGGATGCTTCGCTGCTAATATCCTTGAGGTAAGTAATAATTATTTGGCATAATGGCTTAAGGTATGCGACGTTTTCCGTCTGATCTTTGCGGATTAAGGCAAACACAGCCTTCTCAATAGCGACGAAACCACGCGGCTCGTCATTTCCGGAAACGCTTGGAATATAAAAATCGCTGCGAAATGAGTTTATTTGCGAGAGAGTAGTAGTTAATCGTCGCGCCTTCTTCGTTTCTTGCAGCTCTTGCGTCTGTTGTTCAAGAATCCTCTGGGTGTCCGCGCGTTCGGCTTTTACTATGGCCAGCTCTTGCCGCTGCAAGATGATCGCTATTGCAAGGCCGATGAACGCTAGTCCTGAGAATAAGGCGTTCACAGCCCCAAAGCTGTCGCCAAATGTTCCGCGTTCTGCAGGGGTGCTTGATGGTTGAGAAAAGAAAATACTCCCTAGCTGAGAGAAATCTAAATAGCCAAGCCGGGCAAATTGGAAGTTAGCTAGCCAAGCCGCAATAGCGCCTCCAATGATAACAATCAGTAAAAGCCAAACCAGACTTGCCCGAAGTACTTTTAAGAACGCCATTACAAAACTCCTAATTGAATGGCCGCAGGCTACACCCAATCCTTAAACCTGAAAAGAGGGCGCATGAGCGAGAAAGACTGGTGCCTTGAGGCTGAGCGCCTGCGGGCAATTTATGAAGAAGTGCGCGATGGCAACAAAATCACAGAGAGCCGGTTTGGCGAGGATTACACCCGCTATCAAAACGCCAGCTTAAGCACGATCCGCGCAGATTTAAACGAGGCGGAGCAGCGCTGTGAGATGCGGCAAAATAAAGGCAAGCGGCGGCGTTATGCAGCCCGCCTCCGAGCACGGAGATACTGATAAATGAACATTTACCGAGACGGGCAACTATACCTCTACGGCTTTGTAGGGGATAGCTTTTGGGAGAGCGGCTTTACCTCTACCCAAGTGATTGAGGCGCTTGCTGAACATGGCCGTGAAGAAGATTTAACCGTGCGCATGGATTCAGGCGGCGGCTATGCCATGGAGGGGCTAAGCATTTACAACGCACTCTCGGCCCATAAGGGCAAGGTCACTGTGCAGGTGGACGCCATGAGCGCCTCTGCGGCATCCCTCATTGCCATGGCCGCTGATGAGGTGGTGATGATGCCAGGTTCTTTGATGATGATCCATGACCCGGCAGGGATCACATGGGGGACGGCTGAGGACCATGAAGACACCGCTAACCTGTTGAATTTGCAAGCTGAGGAATTTGCTGGAATTTACGCCGCAGCCTCGGAAAAATCGGTTGATGATGTGCGCGAGCTGATGAAAGCCGAAACGTGGATGAACGGCAAAAAGGCTGTTGATGAAGGCTTTGCTACATCATCGAAGGACGGCAAGAGCCGAACCACCGCTTGTAGCCCCTTTAATTTCACCATGTATGCAAATGCGCCCAAGCGCTTAATGCAAATGGCGCAGCGCAAAAACTGGACCAATGAACCGGGGCCTCAGGCCTCACAACCCCTTGATACAGAGGATAGCGAAATGAAGCCTGAAGAGCTGGAAAAGATCAAAATGGAAGCCAAGGAAGCGGGTGTGAAAGAGGGCGCTGCCGCTTTCATGAAGCTGCATAAAGAGGTTATGGCTTTGCCAGAAGCTATAGCGCAGCCAAAGCTGGCTGAGCACCTGATGGAGCAGGGCCTTGAATTTGATGCGATTAAAGCAACGCTCGAAACGCTAGAAAAACAAACAGATAGCGAAGCCACGGCGGATAATAACCAGAGCGCGGACGAAGCCTACACCCAAATGCGTCAAGCAGGAGCAGGCTTGGGCGGCACGTCCGCTCCGCAAAAGCCGCGTATGAGCCGCGGGGATGTCTTCGAGGCCCGGCGCAAGCTGATGCGGGCCGCCTAATTTCCGTAACACCTTCACCTAAACCGACGGGTCGCGATAAGCGGCCTTTTTTAATGGGAAAATTCACATGACGAAGACAATGCGTGCGCGTGATCTGTCCTTTTTGCTTTCTGAAGCATCCGGTAATCGCTCTCGCGAAACCGTGACTTTGAGCGGTAGTGATGGCCTGATTGCAGCCGGAACAGTGCTGGGCAAAATGACCGCCTCGGGCAAATATAAGCCAGCCACAGCTGCGGGCAATGACGGCGCTGAGAAGGGCGCTGCTGTGCTCTGTTATGCCGTCGATCCGGGCGGACAAGACGCAGAAGTGGTGGTCATTGCCCGTGACGCAGAGGTGAAAGAGCCGCTTTTGGTGTTCCACACCTCGGTCAACACTGGCGCCGAGATAACAGCGAAACGGGATGAGCTGGCAGAAGCCGGCATCATCACGCGCTAATCCATCCATTTTCAGATGTTAGGAAAAAACGAATGCCTGATGATATTTACATGTCTGACCCGTTTAGTGTTGAGAACCTCACGATCGCGCTGAACGAAAACCCAACGCCTCCGGGGCAGATTGGCGCCTCAGGCCTGTTTGAGGAAGAAAGCCTCTCAGAGACTTACGTGAGCATTGAGCGTCAACAGGATGATCTGGCGCTGGTTGGCTCTAGCGCGCGCGGTGGCCCCGGTGAGACGACTGGCGACGAGCGCCGTGATGCGTTTAACATCAACATCCCGCACTTCCAGCGAGATGATTTGGTGAGCGCGGATAGCGTGCAGAATGTGCGTGAATTCGGCACTCAAAACACCCCGGAATCCGTGCAGGCTCGCATTGTGAAGAAAGCGCAAAAGCACGCGCGTGATCTTGACAACACGCTTGAACACCAGCGCTCGGGCGCCATTGCCGGGATTGTGACGGATAAGAACGGGCTGGAGCATGCGAACCTTTACCAGCAGTTTGGTTACGCCACCCCCGACGCTGTCCAGTTTGATAAAACGGACAAGACTAAGCTGTTGGGCAAGGTATTTGATGAGCTGACGTTCTCGATTGAGGACGATCTGGACCGCGCATACAATCGCTTCCATGCGTTCACCGGCAATGAGTTCCATACTTGGCTCTGGAACCATGACCAAGTGCGCGAGACGTTCCTTAATACCAATTCGGCAGGCCAGTTGCGCCAAGCAACGCCGGATGTATTCCAGTTCGGAGGCTTTACCTTTGAACGCTACAAAATGGGCAAGAATGCGCGTAAGGCCAATGGCGGGTCCTCCTACATCGCCTCAAATCAAGCGCGTGTAGTTCCGTTTGGTGTGCAGGATATGTTTAAAACCTGTTTTGGCCCTGCCGATTACGTGGAAACCGTGAATACTCTGGCCCTACCATTGTATCTAAAGCAGTTCCCGACGCCGAACGGCAAAGGGCGGCATATCGAGGTGCAGATGAACGCGATTTCGCTCTGTACCCGTCCGCAGGCCCTGCGCAAACTGACACTGGTCTAGGGGGCGCTCATGAGTAAAACAATTGCAATCATGCACCCCGGCGGGCTGCTTCTACCCGGCGAGGTGTTGGGCGAGGAAGAAGTAGTCCAGATAGATGGGGGCACACCGGTTGAGGTGCCTCGCTCATACGGCGAACACCTGATCGAGGACGGGCTAGCGTTTGAGGTTGAGGACGAGTCTGACCCCGAACATGAGCCAGACGGCGAGCAAGCCACTTGGACGAAGGAAGACCTAGAGGCCTTTGAGCGTGACGAGCTTGTCACGATCGCTGAAACGTTCGAATACGAGCCGCCAGCGAACATCAAGGCTGAAACCTTAATCAAGAAAATTCTTGAACTGCAAAGCTAACAGAGGGCGCGGGGAAACCCGCGCTCTCCCGCTATTGATGGGGGCAAAATGCAGCCTGAAACACGCAAGCACCTAGAACAGGCCGCAGCTGATAATACTCGGCGGTGGGGCGAGCTGGTTGAGCTCAAGTTTCTTAGCGAGGGCCGTGCCGACGGGACGCGTCAGAACCAGACTGTGCTTGCCGTTATTAAAGAGGCGGGCTCCAAGCGCACGAGCGCTACAGGAGGGCGCTCTGATAAATGGCAGGGGCGCATTCAAAAAACACCGATGCAAGCCTACATCGCAAAGAGCCTTTACCTTGAGGGGCCTCTCATTTTCAAGGGTGACAAACTTCGCGCTGTCGAGCGTGAGGGGAAGCCTTTTTTTGAAGTGGCTGCGGCCAACTACGATAACCCGATACGTATTATTTTGGAGCTGGCCAGCGCATGAGTATCACCCGAATTGCTTTGCGCTACTGTCTCGTTGAGGCCCTTAAAGGGGCAACCGAGGCAGGCGATAATGTCGAGGACAGCGCTATTGGAGCGCTAAACGTGGACGAGGGCGGCATCACTACGAATAAAGAGGCGCCGTTTATATCGATCTACACCGACGAAGCCGAAACGTCTTTTAGCGATGGCGGTTTGCAGCTGCTAGGCAGCGCTAAAACGGATGTAATCATTGAATGGGGCATATCCTCTGCAATGACGGAAACGGACCCTGAGACTGGGCAAGATACGTCAGTAACCGGCATCCCGCAAACCGACGACAATATGGAATTTACGCTAGACCTGATGGGGCGGCAGATCTGCGATGCCTTGCTGCCTAACTCGTCAAAATATGCAGAATATTTCCAGTTGCTTACGCAAAAAGCGGAGAACATGAAGCGCGAGCGCATCGCTTCGGATACAGACGGCCTGCGCTTGGCTGCGCATCGTATTGTACTCGGGCTTGAGCTGCTTGGCGATCCGGTTGCAGGTGACCTGTCTTTGCCTAATCCTTACCCTGAATTACTGGCGGATATGGCCGCTAATGCAGGGAACGACGCGTCTGTGAAAGCGCGGCTAATCCTCCAACTGCTTGGGGGCGCGGTGGATGATGCACGGCGCTACCAGTTAGAAAACGGGCGCTCTGATGCTGAGCTGACCGCGATAGGGCTCTAGCGTGATGGATGAGTATATCGAAGAGCTGGCCGATACAATCGCCGGATTGCGGGCAGACATCGAGGAATTGCGCACCAAGCTTGCGCAAATGATACAGGTAGGGCCGGTTGCTGAGATCGATAGTGAGAAGGGCTACCGGGTGCAGCTGGGTTTGCAGGAGGACGGCAGTCCGTTTTTATCGCCTTGGTTGCCGCATCCTGAGACCGGAAAAACATCCATCCCGCTGAAAATGGGCCAGCCGGTTGGGGTACTGTCCCCCAACGCAGACCCGCGCCAGGCCCTGCTTTTGCGCGGCGGCTATGGCGGCGACAACACCAGCCAAAACGACGACATGCAGGCCAATGTTTTCAAAGACGCTGGCGTGACAGTCTCAGTTAAAGGCGGGCGCTTGCAGATTGAGGCGGAGCAGGCGGTTTTAATCAAAATTGGCGGAGTGACACACGAAATCAGCGCTCAGGGCGCTGCAACCAACGGCGGGCGCATTGAGCATGACGGGAAAAACGTTGGTTCGACGCACGTGCACAGCGGCATTTTCCCCGGGAAAGCGGACACGCAAGGCCCGCACTAGGAGCTTACACATGACCAAGAAAAGCTATGCACTGCGCGATGAAAGCGCGGTGATTAATGGCGCACGCGCAAACAAAAGCGCTCAGATGACGCCAACAGAGGCTGAGTACTACCTAGCCTGCGGTCTGGTTAACGAGCCGCAGACAAAACGCAAGCCAGAGCCCAAATCACAGCCCGCAAAAGAGCCTTCCTAATGGCGGGGATTGATATGCGGACCCGCAAGCCCATCGGGTCGCTAGAAAGCGCTTTGCAGGGGGTTGAGGTGATCTTCTCGACTGAGCGCTTTTCGCGGGTCATGCGACGCTTTTTTGGAGCGGGGTTGCCCCAGCTATTGGGGCGACGGCTATCACCCAAGTTATTTGCCGCCTTCTCTCAATTGGCGGTGGTTGCAATAGGCCATTGGGAGCCGCGTTTCAAAGTGCGCCGGGCCACAATTAAACCGGACGTCGAGGGAGCAAGACGCGGGGAAATCACTTTGATGATTGAGGCAGACTTTCGCCCCCGCGCCCACTTGGCCCCGCCGGATTACCGCGTTGAACGAACAGTTAATTTCGGCCTGACCCTCAGCGATGAGGGGGCAGCAGCACAGCAACTATAGAGAGCGATTGAATGTCAAAGATGCCGCCACCCAATTTGATTGATAGCGTTGATTACGAAACCGCTCTGGCGGAGATGGTCGCAAGCCTTAAAGCTCGGTTTCAGGGTGCTGGTATCGCGTTTGATGTTGAGGCGCTGGAGACTGATCCTGCGGTGATAATCGCACAGGAGTTTGCATATCGCCTTACCCTGTTTGAACAGCGGCTCAACGAGCGCTTTGTGAGCTATCTGATCGACTATTCCAGCGGAGCCACGCTTGACCAGCTAGCGGCATTTTACGATGTGAAGCGCGTGACGGGCGAGGGGGACGAACGGCTGCAAAAACGCACAAGGCTCGCTATTGCTGGGCGTAGTGCAGGCGGTCCCGCAGAGCGCTATAAATCAATCGCTTTCAACGCCTCAAGTGATGTGAGAGACGTTAAAATTTACTCGGACCCGCACGGAATTGATCCGTCCATTCATGTGGCCGTGCTCTCTACAGCTACCGGGGGTTATGCCAGCGATGATCTGCTTCTGAGCGTCGAGAATGCGCTGCAAGCCAAGCGGGTGACCAGTGACCGTTTTCATGTAGCCTCGGCGGTGCGTAAAACAGTCGATGTGGCGCTTGATATCTGGCTGACACCGGACGCGAGCGAGAGCGCGCTAGAAGGGCTTGGGGATGCGCTGCGAGGCTGGTGGGAAAATCAGGATTTGCTTGGGCTGGACCTTAATCATTCCGACATAATCACCGCCGTTAAAACCATTGGTTCGGGGGCAATCAGTAATGTGAAAGTTGTTTCGCCACAAGGCGATACCGAGGCATGGCCTGCTGAGGCGCTGGCGCTTGGCTTGATCGATGTGCGTTTTAAAGGGCGGGGGCGATAATGAGCGATTTGTTGCCGGGTAATGCCACCCCATGGATGCGCGAGACAGCTGCCGCAGGCGCCGCCGCGCTTACGTCTACCGAGCCTTATCTTGAACAGCTAGGCCAGAAATTCCACAATCCCAGCCCGTCACTGGTTCCCTACCTGATCTGCGAGGCGGGGCTTGGGATCCTCTCGCCCTATGTGCCGAACCTCTACGAGCTCTATTTTGATGGCATCCGCTGGCAGCGACTGCGCGGTGATATCCGTGCCGTACATATGGGGCTTGGCTTTATCGGCTATGAGGGCCGGATGGAATGGGCACCAAGCCGCCGCAGGCGCTGGCATAATGACCAGCTGGAACTGGCGCGCCTACCGG
>NZ_LLWC01000038.1 GCF_001561995.1 Polycladidibacter hongkongensis | reverse complement strand
TGCAGCGACAGCTCGGCATACATCTTCTTGAAACGGCGAAGTTCGTCCTCGGTAGACTTCATCTGCGAGATCATCGGCGCATCCAAGCCCCTATACTTGGAACGCCACTTATAAAAACTCGCCGCGCTCATGCCATGCTCGCGGCAAAGCTGCGCAACCGGAATGCCGCTTTCCCCCTGCTTCAAAATTGCGATGATTTGCCCATCGCTGAAACGAGATTTCTTCATAAATTCAGTCCTCAATATGAGGCAACAATATCTCTACTTGCAAACTCGATCAAATACAGGGAGACTACCGTATTAAGCGCAACAATTACACCGCTTTGCTCCGGCACGTTGCCCCCGCCTCCATAAACTCACCAGACGCACTCACTGTAAAATGCACTTCACAGCCAATGAACTTTTTTTGAACTTCAGGCATCGCTTTCGTTTGCTCCAAAAGAATATGGAAACGCTCTTCAGGATCGCCCATAGTCTGGTCAGTGAAGCGTTCACGTTCAAACTCAAAAGCTAAGTCGTGCTCATAGTAGATCTCGACTTCCATATTTCCCTTGCCATCAGCATTAGGATAAACCTTGTAGTTCAGCTCCTTTAAATCTGTAGCACAAGCAATTGGCCCTGTTACGACTGGGAAAATACTCTGATTACAAAGAGCAAAAACAACTGTCCTTTGTTCATCAGAGATAGCAGCTTCAAAGTAGGAACCTATGTCTGTCACGGGGCTATCGTCAAGTTGATATGTGAGTTCGGCGCGACGTTCGAAATCCTTTTGAAATTGCTCCGTTGCAAGGTTTCGGCCACGAACAGCAAGCTCTTTCACGGCGGCTCTAATCATCGAGTCCAATGTACTCTCTTCGTGGTCACTCGTGTTTTCTATCGCCCCATTACCCAAGTTTGAGCAACTTAATGAAACATAGTTTACATCCTGCCGCATTTCATAAAGCTTGGTTTGACCATCGTATATCGCCAACGATCTGTGCAATTGATCTTCGCGCTCTACAAAATTCCTCTGAAACCCAGGTGAAACCAGTTCTTGCAATTTGACAAACGCCGCTTCTTTGCGTGTCTCTGTTGTTTTGTGCGTGCACATATCAAAGATTAGCTTTTTAGCCTCAACTTTGTGCGTTCCACAAAACCAATCAGTAATTCGATCCCACAGGCGCGTGGCTGCGTTACCAATATGCTCACGATCAGTTGACTGACGAATATCGCGAATTTCATTGGAGCCAATATGAGAATGGAACCTTTGGCCAGAGATATGAATTGCAGCAGTCATGTCAGCCTCCTGATTTTGCAGAGTGTTTTTTGTTCAACTCCAATTTAACCGCGCTACACATCAACCGGTGTCTTGAACGACACCAGATCTTTAATAAGTCACGCGCTGACGAGTAGAGTATTGGGGGCTATCATCCTCACGGCTTTTCCACCGCATTAGTGCAATAACCAGCAAACCAGCTCCACAGCAACATATAGATGCAGCCAACGCGCCTACTCCAGTTTTCCCAAAACTAGCAAGTGAAAACGCAAACACTGGCGCTCCAATCGTTGCGCCGAGATTGCCAAGCTGTGCCATAGCGCCGTTCGTCCTAGCCTGATCCTCCGGTTTTCTGGTTAAAAACGGGACCATTATAAAACATGTCCCTTGGATCATTCCCGATGCAAACATAATCACGTAGATTAGCGAAGCCAGCAAAGCGTGTGGCGCAAAAATTATTGAGATTGCACCAACACACATGGTTAAAAATGCAAGGAGCGTCAAGCTGATTGGTGACAACCATTGGCATAATACACCAGCAGATATTGTCGCGAGTATGGTGACAACTGGCAAGGCAGCGGCCATCAGAAGAGCGGTGTCCTTTGAAACAAAGCTTGGCAAGAATGTTAACAACGCTACATATAGCGATGTATGACAAAAGAAACTAAACGCTGGCAGCAAGTTGCGATAGTCTGCGTATATCTCTCGATGAAAGTTCGCCCATGAAACACGTTTTTCCTCATGCTCGGCGCCTTTGGAAAGCGGCAGTAAAGCCTGACACAGAACCGCGATAATGACTAGCCACAGCGCGTGTAGTGTTAGCAGCATTGGTACGCCGCCCATGTCGATAACAGGCGAACTTACTGCACCGGCTATTGCAAATCCTATTCCAAAGAATGTTCCCCATAAGGCCATTGCAATTGAGCGATGTCTTTCTTCACACAAGCTGGCAATAATTGTTGGTGCCGATACAATAATTAATAGGTGTGACATTCCTTCGGCAATTCTAAGTGCGAGCATCGGCAAAAAAGACGGCAGAAAGGACTGTGCTACTGACAATACCGCTCCAAAGAATAACGCAGATATGAGCGCTCTCTTTAGGCCGTGCTTTGTGGCGAAATGGCTTGCCGCCGCTCCGAAAACCACGCCACCAAGCCCAACAATCGAAATTAGGAAGCTAACCGTTGTACCGTAGCTGCTATATGTTTCTGCAAGATGTGGGAATGAAACGGAGATTTTTGCGTATTGCATGGCCGCGCCCACTCCAGCGACCCACACAAGCAGCACCTTGAACCAATTTGTTCGAAGTTGTATTTGCATATTTCCCACCCAATAAATGCTAATTGGATTGTGCAATATCACAGCGCCTACCACTTTAGCAGTCACCGAATGAATTTTTTTGCACTTCTCAAAACATTTTTCATTCTATAGTGGGTCTCTATTCAAGATAATGCGACGTCAGGTCGCGGATTACTTTTGTCGGGAAAAGGGGTTTTAGCGTCGGGTTACACCGCGTTGCCCTATTTAACCGTGCCAGTTTTTCGGGTTGCAACTACAAAAGACACTGAATTTTGTTCGCTATGAATGCGCTTTGGTTCATCAATGGATTTCGTTTGCAAGCGCGTTTCTAAAGCGTCAGTTGGTTGACAGCTGTCAACCAACTGACATAAGTTCGTTAACTTGGAGTCGCATCAATTAAGTAATGCCACCCTAGCTGCTCTTCAAGCGCCTTAAATACAATACTAGGCATCGCTTCAAACCAGTCTTCGCGGACATAGTTGTAATTTACATACTCATCCACTTTAAATGGAAATATATGATCCTGCCGAGCGTTAGAAATATGGAAATCTGGTTCGAGTAAAGATGAAAGTTCTTCGCGGTTGTAGGTGAAAGCAATAGGGCAGCCGAATTGAGCCTCAGGCTGATCTAAACCAGCCGCAATCATAGATGCCTTCCAGCTGTTTTTGGCATACAGCATCAACTTGAAGCTGCCCCGTCTATTAATAACTTTTCTAATAGATTGAATTGCTCTTGGGGGTGAAGGAGTATGATGAAGAACGCCAAAGGAATAGACTAGGTCAAACTCATCTTCTTCAAAATGGGTCTCCAAACATTCTGCGTTCGCTTCGACAAACCTTCCGTCAAGATTGAATACATCGAACCGCTTTCTGGCAAGCTTGAGTGACTCGCTAGATATATCGACCCCGGTGTAAATCGCGCCCGCGCGTGAAAAATTGACCGCATCCGTGCCGATCCCGCACCCCACCTCCAAAACCCGTTTACCCTTCCAACATTCAAACTCGGCAAATCTGGGAATGTGTGGTTCTACAAAGTACTTCCTAGCCTCCACTTGATCAAAGTACTCTCTGGTACCAATCGGAGCGGTTGAATGGCGTATATTGCACGGGCGAGCGTTCCAATAGTCCACGACACGTTCCAAGACTTCGTCATCTTCATGTATTGAATTATTCATGTTAACTCCGGGCAAATGAATTGTAACTAAGCGGTTTCAATAGGTTTCGCAGCCTCGTAGTCGCTCGAGTTGATTATCTGCTGAGCTACTCCAGTACACCTCCAAGGATCAATAACGAAGCGAGGCCGGTCGCTTGGGGCCAACTCGGTAATCAACAAGGGAAGCGAAGCGTAGTCTTTCCATGCGGTGCAAATCACAACAACAGCGCTTCCACAAATCGTCTCTTTTATAGTCGCGTGCGCTTGCACTCCATTAGGTAGAATTGTGTCCGCGTTTTGTAATGCAACCGGATCACTCACAGACACATTAACGTTGAGTTTGCTCAAGCGCCTGACCAGTTCAAGGCCCTGACTACATTCCGTCACCGGAGTATTTGGTTTGTATGATAGGCCCAATATGCTCACCCGATCGGAACGACTATCAAGCGCAAGAAGTATCTGCGCTAGGAGACGCTCGGTTTGGTAAGAGTTTATTTTATCAGTAGCTTCCGCCAATGCCGTATTAGCCCCAAGCTTCTCTCCGAGCGCGGTGAACGCTCTATTGTCTCTTGGGAAGCAAGGTCCGCCATAGGCGACGGCACCCTTCAAATACTTTTTTCCGATTCTCGTGTCTGCGCCCAACGCATGCGTAACTGTATCTACGTCCGCACCATCAAGCCTCTCGCAGAATTCTGCGATCATATTTGCATATGATATTTTTGTGGTCACAAATGTATTCACGGAAATCTTGCAGAGCTCGGCGTTCACGAAGTTCATGCGATGAAACTCAGGATTGCTTTCTGTGGTGCTGCGATATAGCTCCGCTAACATAGCCCCAGCTTTGTGGTCGGACTCCCCAATGAGAATCATGTCCGGACGCAACATGTCCCGTACAACAGAACCAAGTGCTATAAATTCTGGATTGTAGCAAAGGCCAATGCCATCACCGACGAGACGACCAGAAGCTGCTTCTAATTTTTCTCTAATTTCGCCGCCGGTTGAACCTGGCATTACTGTGGAGGTGACTACAACCAAGTGATAGCTGTCTTTGGCTCGTAGCGCACTTCCAATTTCTTCAATCGCTGCCAGTACAAAGTCGTTACAAAACAGACCATCTACACCACTAGGCGTAGGGACAATTATAAAGCTAATATCACTATCCAAAACCGCAGCGCGCGTGTCGATTGTCGCTTCAATACGCTCACTGTTTACTGATATTAGTTCTTGAAGTTGAGGTTCCTCTACTGGTGAAATCCCCTGATTAATCAAATCGACAAAGCGCTCATTCTTATCAACACCGATAACCTCGAAGCCCTTGCTTGCAAAAACCGCCAGCATCGGTGCCCCTAGTTTACCGAGACCAAATACTGAAACTCTAGGCATCATTTAATATAGTTCCTTTCAAGCTAGCACATGGGAAGCCCTAGTTTGCAGCGTAAGAAGCAGCGCGCCGGACAGAAGCTACGCGCAGGTTATATTCTTAACGAAATTGTGAAATACTATGATGATAAGGTACAGCAATTCAGTACTAGAAAATTCTTAGCTAGAATTTTTAAGGATTTGACATAGGGGGCACGGGCAAATTCATGAAAAGCGAATTGAATCGCGACTCCTAGATATCTACACATTATCGATTGGTAGAACTTGCTAGTGCCATCTACATTCTTCATAAGTAATTGATGAAGATGACCAGTGTAACCGATTTAGAAGAGGAGCGAGACGTGTTTACCGCGATCGAAGCAACCTCTCGTTCGCTTCCAATTGCACTCCTTAGAGCCCGTGAAAAGCTGATGGTCGAAATACGTCCAGTTCTTCAGCGCGCAGGCGTTACAGAACAACAGTGGCGTGTTCTGCGAGTTCTCAAGGAAGGTGGTGTGTTAGAACCAAGTGAGATAGCGGAGCAATCCTGCCTATTACTCCCAAGTCTGACAAGAATTCTCAAGCACCTTGAAACTCTGTGCTATATTGATCGTCACCCACATGCGACAGATAAAAGACGATTTCTATTCTCCATTACCCCTCTGGGTTCTTCCCTCATCGAAAAGTATGCAGCAGAAAATCATCGGGTCATCGCAAGACTTCGCGATAAACTGGGGCAGGAGAAGTCCCAGCTTCTTATCTCACTTTTGCAGGAAGTATCTACTCTAGAGTTGAATGACTAGCAAAAAGCGCAATAGAGCAAGCGCTCATAATTGAGCATTAAGCATCAGCGATCACGACCATTTAATATTGGAGATTTATGAATGAAGTGGCCGATTGACTATCTTGAACTGCCGGCAAAGGACTTGGAACTCGTCAGAGAGTTTTACTCTTGTGTATTTCAATGGAAGTTCACTTCCTACGGGGAAGATTATATCGCCTTCAAAGCAGGAGAGCGAGAAGGCGGGTTCTATCGCTCTACCAAGACCAGCGATAGCGCTAACGGTGCCGCGCTTATTGTCTTCTACAGCAAGGATCTGCAAGAAACACTGGAGTGCATATTGGTGCATGGTGGCAGTATAGCAAAGGAGACATTCAGCTTTCCAGGAGGGCGCCGCTTTCACTTTTACGATCCAACCGGAAATGAACTGGCAGTCTGGTCTGATAGATAATCAAAAGCCATTCTTATCGACTTCAATTCACGTGCAGGCCGATCGCGCTCAGTAACCAATGCTGCTGATCATGCGATATTTTGAGGCCCTTGTATCCTGCAAGTTGAAGTAAATTTAGACCAGCAAGCTGGCTGCCAGTCAGATCTGCATTTGACAAATCGGAGCGCATAAAATCCACGTTTGTTACATCGCAATCACGAAGAGCAGCACCATTCAAATTGGAAGAGCTAATCGATGCTTCGATTAGTTTGCAGCTAGCAAACGAACAGCCTGAAAGGTCCAAGCCAGAAAGATCAGCGTAAGCGAGATCGCAATCTTCTATGCATAAAGCGTTTGTTAGTCCGCTGCCCCGACGTGTTGCAAAAGAACTAGAGAGAAGTCGAAGTCCTTGCGCACGACATTGAGACATGCGCACATTGAACAATTCACAACGCTCAAAGCATACTAATTGCATCTGACATGATTTAAACTCCGCATTTTGCAGCATTGATCCTTTGAATATTGCCCCCGCACGCTTCTCCCCTGAATAGAATGAGCAGTTCTCAAAACGTGATCCTCTAAAATCACAGCCAACAAAACTCGAGTTGGTCAGGTCGCAATCTAACCAAACAGAATCCCGTAAATCGGCGTCTTCAATCTGTTCAGTTGACAGCTGACAACTTTCAAAACGTTGTCCTACGAAATTGCCGTAGCTTAGTTCAGTGCCAGCGTATTGCTGATTTGAAAAACCTAAAGTCAATGCACACCACCCTTAAATCATCTTTTAGAAAAATCTAGATCTCCTTGTTATATTTATCAATTAATATTTATACATATGTGTTTCTCTATAGTCTTTAATTACAATCTAGAAAATTAAATTGTGGTACATCAAGTATATTTCTCTTTAAATGCTGATTTTCCATCTGTTTTATGATTTTATTTTATATATTTATTTGATGTGGAGACAAACTTGCTTCTAACAGATCTATTAGTGATTATTTTCCTAGTGTCACAAAGCGCATTTCTATTTGCTGCATATGTCTTCTTCGCCTCGGGTGTTGATGATCTATTTATTGATGGTCTCTTTTATCTAAAAGTAAATAAGGATACCGGAGTCGCTGCGAAACGAACCGAAGATCAATTGTTAAAGGCAACTGGCAGTCCCCCAATATCGCCAATGGCAATAATGTTGCCTGCGTGGGATGAAGCCAATATCCTTGTGCCAGCAGTAACTAACATGATGGAAACGCTTGATTATCCAAGCTATCATGTTTTTTTGGGCGTCTATCCAAATGACCCGGAAACAATTGCAGCTGCCAATAGACTAAAAGAAAAAGACCATCGCATCCACGTTGTTACGACATCGCATCCCGGGCCAACCTGCAAAGCCGATTGTGTAAACCAGATTCTGTCAGCAATCATCGCATTCGAAACAGAGCATGCTATTGTTTTCAAAGGCGTCGTTATGCAGGACGCAGAAGATGTCCTTAATCCACGCCTGCTCCATATTTGCAACGCGGCGCTAGAGAACTACGATGTTATTCAAGTGCCGGTTCTTTCCTTACCAAGACGCCGTCGCGATATCGTAGGCTGCCATTACATGGACGAATTTGCTGAGTTCCACAGCAAGGAAGCTGTCGTCCGCGAATATTTAAGTCATACAGTATCAGGGGCAGGGGTTGGAACCTGCTTTAGCAGGCGTGCAATTATCATAGCGCGCGAGCAATTCGGCACCGTGTTTAACACCTCCTCGTTAACCGAAGACTATGACTTTTCAATGCGCATGCACTCCCATGGCATCCGGCACCATATGCTATGGCTCACGTCCAAAGTACCGGGAAGAACCACTAAATACGCGGCAACACAAGAGCTATTTCCGAACAGATTCTGGGCCAGCGTTCGCCAAAAAACGCGCTGGACAATTGGGATCGCTTTTCAAGGTTGGTCACAACTTGGCTGGAAGGGCACGTGGGCGCAACGCTATTTCTTTTGGCGTGATAGAAAGATGATCTTCTTTTCTCATGCGATACTAATCGGATATTTTGCTATCCTTCTCTATCTAGGTCTTTGGATATACTCCGCCCTTGATCCGTTTGCCTATCAGGTTCCTCCGTTATTGCGGGAAGATCATCCTCTATGGATTGTGATCTGGTTTAACCTCTTTCTTCTTTTGCATCGCCTAGTGCAACGCTCCATTTTTACATGGTTCCACTATGGCAAACGCTACCTCCCATTGATTGTTGTGCGCTACTTCCTCGCGATACTGATTAATTACGTCGCCATGATCAGAGCGACCCGCATTTGGCTTCGTCACAAGCGAACAGGCGAGACGATAGGCTGGGACAAAACAACCCACGACTTTGAAGGAGAGTTGAACGACAAGGAGGCGCAAACGTAAGCTCATGCAAAAACTTCTACGACCTCTCTACCTCGGTGGAGTGATCGTGTTGAGTTTAATTAGTACTGCGTTTAGCCAACAGTCCTCACTCCCAATTCCAGAAACACAGGCCCATAAGCCTGTTAGCGCGCCTCCACATGCGGACCCTCGCCCGAATGATCCTGAGCAAGCACAAGCACAGCGCTCGGCGTACTATCAGAAGTTATTAGCGGATTGGCTCCGCCAGCATTCATACCTCAGCGAAACTTGGCGTGAATTTCGCAGCTTCCCAATTCTAGATCTGGCTTATCGATATTTAAATGCAGGTCAATCAGACAAAGCCATTGAAGAGCTGAACCGACTGCTCGCTGTCGATCCAGAAAACTTGTTTGCGTTATGGCAGAAGGCGCTGGTCTTGATCAGCGAGGGACGGGGCACTGTGGCAGAAGAATCCCTTGATGATCTTCTTTCCTATTATCTCGAGTTTAGCCCTGCCTATCTTATCAAGGGAAACCTTGCATCATCTCGTGGAGATTGGGCGCTAGCGTTGCGGCATTATAATTCCGCTCTACTTTATGGCAACCTAACTGAAGCGGACAAAGCAGCCGCACTTGCCTCTGGTGCACAAGCAGCCCTGCAAATTGATGACAAGGAAGAGGCCCTGAACGCACTAAACCAACTACGCGAGCTTGGCGTCGCCACACCGGAAGAACGGCTGATTCGAGCCGACCTGCTTGCCAATTTTAACAGAACCCAAGCGGCGATCAGCGAATGGAACTCCCTATCGTCACTTATCGAAGCTCCAGACAAAAAACGTGCGCTGGTTATTAACCGTGCAATCGCCCAGATTGAAAGCAACAACAATGATGAAGCCTATGAAAACCTATTCTCCGCATGGAAAGCTCAGCTCTTTGCGGGGCATGCCGTAGATGCTGTTCAGCGCAGGACGTTTACTCGTTTATTGGTTGGGAGCGCCACTGCTGCCGGGCAAAGCAGGCAACTGATAGAAGCACTGCAACGCGCACCACTTGCACGGATGAGTCTAGATGAGCGCGTACAACTGGCTTACGCTTTAAGAAACGCAGAACAGGAACAGGCTGCTCAAACTGCCTTACTTTCGGAAGAGGGGACCCTGTTAGATTTCGAAGGAGCCCCCACACAACAAGTGACCAACTATCTCACTGCGGTAGTCGATCTGCTATGGAACACCCCCAGAGAAGCGCTTGCCGCACAAGCAGGACGCGCACTTACCAAACGAGGCGACAGCCCGCAAAGCGTCCTGCTACTTGCCAATGTTGCTGCAGAACGAAACTTCGAAGTGCTCGCCTCCCAGCTTCTTGTCGAGTACAGAGCGCGCGCCACGCCTGAGCAACTGAAAAAGGATCCTCAAATCTGGGCCGATTTCCTTTATCGCCTTGGAAAAATCAGTCGCTCGACGGGCGACCTGTCAAATGCGCTTGTTTCCTTCCGGCAATCAGATCTTTTGGTTCGCAAATGGCAGACACTAAAGGAACTCGCGGAAATATACCGCATAGATTCCCGCCCGACGGATGCGCTTAAATACTATCAGAACGCACTCGATATCGCACCGTCACAAACACTGAATGCAGACGAGAAGCGCGCTTTATCTCAGCTCTATTTCGGCTTTGGCACCCTTCTCATCCAGATGGGTGACCTTAACCGAGGCTTCGCCATGTATCTCTACGACTGGAACTTATCGCAGGATCCGGCAGCTATTACACCCGCCTATCTTACTCTTTTGAAAGCCAACCGGGCCCATCAGGAAGGGAGGGAATGGCTACAACTTGTGTCAAGGAAAGGAAAGAACGCCGAAGCGCGCGCTGAGTCGCTGCTGTTTTTGGCAAGGTCGCTCAAAGGACAGAACCACGAGCAAGAGGCACTTAGCGTTTATAAGGCCAGCCTTCGATTAGAGCAAAGGCCGGAAGCCCGCCTCGAGGCAGCCGCTATGCTATTGGTGATGGATCGCTCTGGCGAAGCAATGCAGCTGCTCCTCGCCCCGTTTCCAGAGGAGTTTAAACCCTTGGCAGGGGTCTATCGCTGCGCGGCTCTGGACGAACTTGGGGGGCAAATTGATGCGATAAAACAGTTTGAGTGCCCAACGCAGCCCGCAACAATTCCGAAGGAGGATCCCATCAACATCCTTCGAGCCACCGTTGATGCACACATCAAAGTGGGAAACTTTCTCGCGGCGGCAAAACAACTTGAGGATTTGTACAAGACAGCGCCATCTGGAGAAGCGGCACTACAAACTGCCTATACCTATGCAAAGGCTGCCCATCCCGTTGCTGTCAAGCGTTGGCTTGCGCTTGCATTTTACGCTCATAAGGTTCCTGCTGCCGGCCTCGAACTTGCGTCTAGGGAAATGCAAGGTGGTAACAAAGCCGCCGCGCTCAAGCTTCTAAAGCGGTTAAATCCAAACACGCTGTCCCTCAATCAGCAGGTCGTCCACTACAGCTTACGAGCGCAAATTCTAGGCGACCAAGCTGAAACTCTTGCAAAGCAAGGCGCAGCAGAGCCGGCACTCAACAGAAAGATCACGAAACTGCGTGAGGAAGCCCTGAGCAACCTCCAACAAGCGCTCAGCATATTAAATGGTTTGCCAGCAAGCGGTGACTTCCCCGCCAGCACAGGGTTAAATCTGCGATATTCTCAGATTTATATTACGATGAGTTTAGGTGAGCTGGACAAGGCCGAGCAGTTATTTCAAAGCCTACCTACCAGAGACCTGCATGATGCAAATTTGCTGTCGCTTGGAGGCTATCTCGCAATTGCCCGCGAAGACGCCCACGCCGCAATTGAGCGTTTTGATGAGTCCTTGGCGCTAAGGCCTAACCAGCCAGCCGTACACGAAGACCTAGCTTACCAACTGCTCAAGACCTACCAAAACAAGCGCGCTTCGCAGCAGTTCAAAATAGTCGTTCAAGGGTTGAACAAGCGCCACCTCGACCTTGTCGAGGAAGACAAAAAGCGGCGCATCCAGCGGCAACTAAAAATCATAGACTACCCATTCTGGGTCTTGGCTTCCAATTCCGTGTCTCCCGTTTCCGATGAAACGCAAAACGTCGGTTCTGTGCTAGGCATCGCTAGCTCCAGCCCATTTGGTTCAATCGAAGCGGGTTGGCGACCACCGATCATTGGGTACCGAAATGGTCAAGTTTTTGAATTTATTACTAGGTTTCAATGGAACAACGAGGCGGCAAGCCTCACACCAGACGATGATAGTACACAAGCTATCTTGGGGGTACGGTTCAAACCGTTTGAGCGACATAATCTAAAACTGGGGCTAGAGAGGTTTTTTGGTGTAGGCGACAATACGCAGGACAATTGGCTTGGCCGCATTATGTGGTCCTACACAAAAGGTAACGATTTCCTGCCTTTGTACACCAAAACCGCAAAGGGCATTCAGTCTACAACAGGGCAGCCTTATTACAGTCTTTACGTTGAAGTTGCACAGTTTTTAGAAAATGAAGCCAACACATTGGCTTATGGTGATGGCCGAATTGGTTACACTTTTAACATAGGAGATAAGACAATCTTGTCCCCTTATGTTTACTCCATAGGAAGCTCAAACTGGGCGGATGGTACACCGCAATACGCAGTTGAGGTAGGAGCTGGCGCGTCATTTAAATGGCAAGGCTGGTCAACGGAATACTATGGGGACCACGTGCAAGTAGAGCTTTACGGCCGAGCTGGACACGAGGTGACGAGTTCAGATGGGTCAACAGAAGAACGCATTCTTTTTGGACTACAAGCAAGCTTTTAAAGTGGCGTTCGCTGCCGCTATGATTTTTGCGGGGGCGATCAGCTTGCCAAAAACGGAAGACGGCAAGACTGGCCTAGCTGTCGCTGCAAACACATGCTCGCCCGTAAAAACCAGCTTCATCCAACCTTGGCTTGATACCTACTCTTCCGATCCAATCTTTTGGAACAACGAGATGCGCGCCCACAACAATATGGGTGTAAAAAGGCTCGTGCTGCAATGGGTGCACTGGGGTCACTCTAAAAACGAACGTTACCACGCACCTAAATGGCTCGTTGCGGCGCTGAAGGCGGCAGAGCGAACCGGTACCAAAATTTGGCTTGGACTTCGCTACGATCCACACTTTATACGAGGAATTAACGGCCCGGATGCCAAGAACTACATCAACCAGCGGCTCGTCGACAACTTCCAGATAACCGCGAGCATCCAGCGCCTGCTTTACGAACAAGAGATTTCGCCTACAACAATAGCTGGATGGTACATACCCGACGAAATAGATGCGGCAATGCTGCTTAGCAAGCAAACAAGACTGCGTTTAGAATCCTATTTTCGCATTACACGGCAAATGCTGAACAGCAATGGTGATTACCCTGTTGCCGCTAGTGGTTACACAAACCTCGGTGAGCGCCCAAAAGAAGTGGTGCATGCAATTAGCCAGTTCGTCGCCAATACCGGAATTCGTACTGTTTTTGGACAGGATGGGGTAGGGGCAGGGCTTTTACAGCCCAAACAGTCTGAAAACCTCTATCGAAAAATTGAGCGGAGAGCGAGAATAGAACGTTGGACGTTTGTGCCTGTCGTAGAAATCTTCAATGTCGACAATGCCTCAACAGAATTCCGCACACTTCCGGCCAGCGCAGAAGAAGTGTACCAGCGCCTTGAAAATCAAAGCGACAATGTCGCTGTCTTTTCCATGGCCCAGCACATTATCCATGCTCAGGGAACCAACAGGGATCAGCTCAAGGCCCTATTTGAGAACTGGTCACTAAATTGTCCGCTTTAGTCCAAGCCATCCCATGCCAAATCGTGCGGATAGTCCGATGGAAAGCGGCCGCCAATCGCTTGTGTTAATTGTTTTGCAGTCCGCGCTGTTTCTATGCGCGTATCCTCAAAACTGGTCACCTGATGGTGCAGACTATCAGAATTCAGAGTGAGGAAGGGAACGGTGATGACCGCTTCAACTATACTTCTCGCATTAAACACAGGATAGGTAATGTTTGTTACCCCAAGAACCTGAGGGCTCTCGCCAATAAAGTAGCCGCTCTCAAGCACTGATTTCACTTGCTGCAAAATTGTATTGCGCTCCAAAGGCGTTACATCAAGTTGATCCAGTAGGAGAATACGCTTCTCTTCCGGTAAGTAGGCAAGCATGGTGACACCAGAGCCTGAACCATGAATATCAATGCGCGCAGACAATCGAAGTGAGAACCCCATTTTATAGGGGCTATCTTGCTTCGCTATCACCAGCATCTCACGACCCTGCAGCACCGACAAATGACAGGACTGGAAACTGGCGGCCGCCAAGGCCATCATTTGCTCATTGGCGGCTTGGAGCAAGCGCTCCACCGGCGGATGTTGGTTGGAGAGCTCAAACGTCTTTAGCGACAAACCAAATCGCCCAGTTTCATCTACTTGAAGGTATCCGCGCGCGGAGAGGATCGTTAGCATCCGAAACAGCTCATTGATAGAGCGGTCTAACTTCTCTGCAATTTCTTTTTTTGAAAGCGGTTCATCCTGGCTAGCAAGCAACTCGATTATATCAAGGCCCCTTTCGAGGGCTGGAGCACGGTATTTAGTTGCTACTTCACTCATATCCTGTGGGATCCTGCTTTACTAACTCTCTTTCACTATCGGGGTTTTAACAGATCCGTCAAACCCGTTGCACCAAATAGCATAGAATTATTGTGAACGCACCATTCATTTTGTATTTAAATTTTCTTGACCATATATAAATTTTAGAGAACATAGGGCTTGAGCTACTTCAGAACCACAGTGCTAAATTAAGAAGGAATAATAGCCATGCAAGTACGCCAATCTATACACAGTGAGCACGCCAAGCGCCTTGATACTGAAGGTCTGCGTGAAGAGTTTCTCGTAGAGAGCATTTTTGCTCGCGGCACCATGACCATGACTTACAGCCATATCGATCGCATAATATTTGGCGGAGCAGTACCCTTAGATACCCCTCTGCAATTTGGCGATGAACTGGGAGAAAAGATCGGCGTCAGCTTTTTCCTAGAACGCCGCGAGCTCGGCCTCATTAATCTCGGTGGGGCAGGGGAGGTTGATGTCGATGGCTCAACTTACAAAATTGAAAATGAACAGGCCCTCTACGTGGGAATGGGCAGCCGTAATGTGCAGCTGCGCAGTCTGAACCCAAGCAATCCCGCAAAATTCTACTATAATAGTGCCCCAGCACATTGCGCGTACCCAACGCGGGTGATCACAAAAGAACAGGCAGAGCTGGTCTCCCTAGGTAGTAAGGAAACCTGCAACGAGCGCACCGTATGCAAGTACATTGTACCTGACGTACTGCCAACATGCCAACTCACTATGGGCATGACGCGCCTTGCACAGGGAAGCGTCTGGAACACCATGCCCGCACATACACACGACCGTCGCATGGAAGTCTATTTCTACTTTGATATGGAGGAAGAGCAAGCGGTCTTCCATATGATGGGAGAACCAACTCAAACCCGCCATATCCTAGTCCATAATGAACAAGCTGTTATCTCACCCAGCTGGTCAATCCATAGCGGCTGCGGAACCAAGGCCTACACTTTTATCTGGGGCATGGTCGGTGAAAACCAAGTCTTCCCAGATATGGACCACCTTAAAATCTCCGAACTACGATAATTGCACCTTTAAAGCCCCCCGGTTAACTGCCAGGGGGCTTTTTGAAGGCGAGGTTGAGCGAATCAAGCGAATACTACAAAGTAACTCAGCGTTGCAATTTATATATAAACACTTATTTTCAAAATTAATGCATACCCACATTGTGACTTATGAAGCGTTGCGACGTTATCTTATGCACAGAGCAAAAAAATAGACCGCAGAAGCCTCCCTCTGCAGTCCTGCAATTTGACGGAATACTGGCCTTTATCAGGTCTCAAAGCTTAGGGGGCGTTGTGTTGAAGCAAAGTAGTAGGCATCAAATTCAGGATCATCAACGTCGGATGCAGAAAACAAAACGTTCTTTACATTCTCAAGATGAAGCCACATCGCTTTGTGTGCTCGCTCTGGCGAACGCATCATAAGTGCTTGAACTATATGATGATGATCTTCATGCCAGTCCTTTCTATGGGCCTCAATGTCCTCAATGCGGTCTATCAGCTTATTCCACATTACACTGTCTTTTGCCTCCCATAGGTTGCGCGAGGTTGTAATCATCATATTGTTATGAGTGCATTCTGCAATAAAAATATGGAAATCTCGATCGGATTCCTCACCCATTGGCGTCCCTGATACTTTTGCACGTAACTCCCTGATCTGACTTGCTGAAATCGCAGTAGCGGCAAGGCTGGCAATCGCGCTTTCAAGATACTGACGCGCCTGTAGCAGCTCGAAGGGGCCGATCGACGGAAGCTCTGGTTTAGCTACAACTTGTTCGTGTGAGCGAAAGTAGACGCCAGAGCCCTTGCGCACGCCTATTAGTCCCCTCAGCTCAAGCATTATAAGCGCTTCTCGAACCGTTGTCCGGCTTACGGAGTAATGGTCCGACATCTCTCGTTCAGAGGGCAATTTATCACCGTATTTCAACTGCTTGCGAGATTTGATGTCCTCTTCAATCTGCAGAGCAAGCTCTTGATAGAGGCGCTTTTCTGACGTTTGCGGTGCGCTCATTGGTTTTCAGCTTTTTCTATTTGGTAGCCAACTACGGAGAGAACTGGTCCAAGCAATTAGCATACCCAGCCCAATTTCTGAACTACAGGCTCCCACTTTCGGCAAACTTGCGCAAGGAGTGACCATAATAGGTGCTAAACCCTATTGCCATTTGCATCTAACATATTACATTGGTCCAGCAACTTGAATGATTGGCCTAACAAACTCCGCGAGGTGGGAATAGGTCAAACTGGAGGACGCACTAACAAGTTAACAGCAGAACCTATGCAGACAGCTGGTTGGACCTTGAGGGACGAAAGCTGCGCGTATGGGAACGCTGCCCCCTAATCCGAATTCGGGCTTAGCCTAAATCAACATGCAAATTGCGATTTGCGTGAACGGGATTTCTCGCTCTAAGCCCAGAACTGAAGAACAAGAATAGTAGAGCGCCCAAAAATAAGCTCTCCATCAGGTAAAAAAATGAAACAACTGGTATGCACTAAGCCTCATCATATGGAGTACCAAGATGTACCCATGCCTGATTACCGAGACGACGAGGTTTTACTCAAAGTTTCTGCTGTAGGTATCTGCGGCACTGATATCCATGCTTTCACTGGCCATCAGCCATTTTTCTCCTACCCTCGCGTTCTCGGTCATGAGATCTGCGGCGTCATTGATCAGCTCGGCAGCGCATGCAGCAAATTCAAAGTTGGACAGCGCGTGGCGGTCATGCCTGTTATCTCCTGTGGCAAGTGTCCGGCATGCGAAGTTGGAAAGACCAACTGCTGTGAAAGTGCGTCTCTTTACGGTGTTCATCAAGACGGCGCGTTCTGCGAATATCTCGCTGTTAAAGAAGAAAACCTTATCGCTGTCCCAGAGAAACTGACAGACTGCGCTGCTGCCTATGTCGAGCCTTTCACCATTAGTGCTCATGCAGTTCGCCGCGCCGAAACCAGCAATAAAGACAACGTGCTTGTCGTTGGCGCAGGCCCAATTGGCCTTGGTGTTGCCGCTGTGGCCAAGGCAACCGGCGCAAAAGTTGTTGTTGCAGATGTGCAGGATAGCCGCTTGCAGCATGTTGCAAGCAAGCTTGGTCTTGCCACCTTGAACCCAACAGCAGAAGACTTTGAAGAGAAGCTAAAAGCTACATTTGATGGCCGTCTACCAAGTACCGTGTTCGACGTAACCGGCAATAAAAACGCCATGACCAATGCGGTTAATCTGATCTGTCAAGGCGGCAAGCTGGTGTTTGTCGGGCTCTACATTGGTGATCTACAGATTGATGATCCAACTTTCCACCGCAAAGAAACAACGCTGTTAGCGAGCCGCAACTCGACTGTTGAGGACTACGAGCACGTTCTAGAACTCATGGAAAGCGGAGATCTCGACGAGTCTCTCCTAAACAATCGCGTCTACGACTTTGAAACAGTCGGAAACACCTACGCTGAAGACGTGGTGAACAACAAAGAGCTCATTAAAGGGCTGATCAAGTTTTAAGGGGTGGATCATGACAGATGTAAACGTAAACAAGGACGAGCTCTACGAACTGGCGCTCAAAAAGCTGCTTGCATCAGGCTTGAACGAAGCTTCTGCCAAAGAAGTTGCAGATGTTCTGATATACGCAGATAGCCACGGCGTACGCTCCCACGGCGTGATGCGTGTCGAGCACTACTGTAAACGCCTCGACAATGGCGGTCTGAATAAAGACGCAAAAGTCTCCTTTGAAGAAGTGTCAGCTTCTGCAGCAGTCCTCGACTCTGACGACGGCATGGGGCACTCCGGCATGATCGTTGCCACCGAAAAAGCCTGTGACATGGCTCAGGCAACCGGAATCGGTATGGTCACCGTCAAAAATACTTCGCACTGCGGTGCCCTAGCTTACTTCAGTGAACTTGCTGCAAAGCAGGGATGCATTAGCATCGTACTTACTCAAACTGATGCAGCAGTTGCACCATTTGGCGGCGCGGAAAAGTTCTTTGGTACCAACCCAATCGCTTTTGGCTTCCCTGTTGAAGGGAAGGACCCAGTTATCGTCGATTTTGCGACCTCGGCTATTGCCTACGGAAAGGTCCTGCACGCGCTGGAAACCAATGGCACCTTGCCAATGGGCACAGCACGAGACAAAGACGGCGCCTTCACGACAGATCCAAAAGAGTACCACTGCCTGACGCACTTCGGTGATCACAAAGGCTATGGCGTTGCATTGGCGATTGATGCGCTTACCGGCGTGCTGATGGGCGCCAATTATGGACCGCACATCACAGCTATGTACGGCGATTACACTAAAATGCGTGGCTTGGTATCGATGATCATCTGCATCGATCCTGCGAAACTGGGTAATGCCGGTTTCGGCGCACTAATGGGTAAAATGGTTAACGAGCTTCATGCCGTGAAACCAGCGCAAGGCTTTGACAAAGTTCAGGTTCCAGGTGATCCGAACCAAGCCTACTACGCCCAGTGCCTCAAAGAGGGTGTTCCAGTCGCTAAGCCTGTCTACGACTACCTAACATCCTAATTGGATTTAGCTTTTGGCAGCTGCCGCTGCCAAAAGCACCGCCCAAAAGGGCATTTGTTCCACCCGGGAGTTGCTAATGAACACCCTTAAAAAAGTCATCGACTGGTTCTGGGAAGGCCTAAACGTGTTGATGACAGTTGCAATGGTCCTAATGATCATTCTCGTCTTTACAAACGTTGTTCTTCGCTATGGCTTTAACAGCGGCTTGCTGTTTTCGGCAGAAACGTCGCGCATTCTGTTTGTCTGGGTAACCTTCTGCGGAGCGATCCTTTGCCTGCGGACCAATGATCACCTTGAACTCAGGGTGATTGATGGCCTGTTGCCTAAGAAGGCTCTCTTTGTACTGCGCCGCTGTGTTTGGGCTATCATCGCACTTTGCGCCCTGATGCTCGTCATGGGCTCAATGAACCAAGTCAATATGAACTGGTACAACGCTCTTCCACTCAGCCGCATCCCTGTTTCCGTTCTTTACTTGGCCGGTGTTGTCGGTGGCGCCTTGATGGGTCTCGTCGCGCTGCATCGTTTCTTCGTTCCAAGTGCTGAAAAGCTTTACGGAAAGGACGACTGATATGACCCTCGCTATCTTCCTCGGCGTGCTGCTAATCGGCATTCTTCTTGGGCTACCAGTTGCGTTTTCTTTGCTGCTCTCTGGTCTTGGCCTCATGATCCATATGGGCATGTTCTCAACCGGATTGGCATTTCCCTCTGACATCTTGGCAAGTGCGCTAGTCAATGGTGTCGACAGCTTTGCACTCCTTGCAATTCCATTCTTTCTTGTCGCAGGCGAAACAATGGCAGCAGGCGGTTTGTCTCGCCGGATCGTGCGCTTGGCAATGGCTTACCTTGGCCACAAAAAAGGCGGGCTTGGCTATGTAGCCATTTTCACCTCTGTTGTGCTTGCAGGTCTTTCCGGTTCTGCGGCCGCTGATGCAGCTGCGCTCGTCGCCATCTTGCTACCGATGATGCGCGGTGCAAACTATCCAGAAAGTCGCTCAGCTGGTCTCCTGGCATCTGGCGGCATTATTGCCCCGGTTATTCCACCAAGTGTTCCCCTGATCCTCGTTGGTGTTGCTGGCAATATCTCTATCTCACGCCTCTTCATGGGCGGTATTGCCCCAGGTCTGATGATGGGTGCCGCATTGATGCTCACTTGGGCATATCTGATGCGCAACGAAGAAACTCAAATGCAGGAGAAAGCCGATAAGGCAGAGCGCCGTGCAGCTTTGAAAGATGGTGTATGGGCGCTGGTTCTACCGTTTATCATCATCATCGGCATTCGCTTTGGTGTGTTTACACCAACCGAAGCTGCTGTTGTTGCAGCTGTTTATGCAATCTTCGTCTCTACCGTGATCTATCGAGAGCTTACGCTTAAACGCTTCTACGAAGTGTTGGTCAGCTCCTGTAAGTCCGCAGGCATGATCATGTTCCTTGTCGGCTGTGCGATGGTTGCATCTTGGCTCATCACTGCAGCTCAGCTACCTCAGCAGCTTTCTGCACTGCTTGGTCCACTTGTCGATAGCCCACGCTTGCTGATGTTTGTCATCATGATGCTGGTACTTGCTATCGGTATGGTGATGGACCTGTCTCCAACCGTTTTGATCCTGGTTCCGCTTCTGATGCCTCTTGTCAAAGAAGCCGGGATTGACCCTGCCTACTTCGGTCTGATGTTTGTCATGAACTGCTGCATCGGCCTGATTACACCGCCTGTTGGCACTGTTCTCAACGTCGTTTGCGGCGTCGGAAAGCTACGCGTTGAACGCGCGATTGTCGGAGTTCTACCTTTTGTCGGCGTCTATGCACTTCTGCTGATGCTGTTCACCGTGTTCCCACAACTGATCATCGCACCGATGAATCTGATTGCGGGTTAAGTTCGCAAGAACTTCTATAAACTGGAGGAAATAAAATGAAAAAGTCACTTGGCGTTATTGCAGCAGCTGTTCTATTGGCTTCCACTTCCATGAGCATGGCAGTTGAGCTGAAGTTCGCCCACGCAGCCCCAGCCACAGACTTGCAGCAAAAGCTGGCTGAGTTTTTTGCGAAGGAGGTCGCAGAAAAAACTGATGGTGAAGTTACCGTACAGATCTTCCCACAGGGTCAGCTCGGTGATGACCAGCAAATGCTCAATGGTAACCGCGCAGGTATCATCGACATTCAGATGACCGGTCTTGCTATCATGAACGGTATGCAGCCAGAAACCGCTGTATTTGACCTGCCTTACATGTTTGCTAGCCGTGAACACGCCTACAAAGTTCTGGATGGTGAAATCGGTCAGAAGATGCTGGACGACATGTCCAAGTTTGGTCTTAAAGGTCTTGCTTTCCCGGAAAACGGCTACCGCAACATCACCAACAACCGCGGCCCTGTGCGCACTCCTGATGATGTAAAAGGCATCAAGATCCGCACCAACACCTCCGTTCCGCTCAACGCAATGTTTGCTGAACTGGGTGCAAACCCGCAGATGCTTCCAATTGCTGAGCTTTACACCGCGCTTGAAACCGGTGTTGTTGATGCACAGGAGCACCCAATCGCGGTGACCCACTCATTCCGCTTTGACGAAGTACAGGACTACTTGTCTCTTTCCGAGCACTCCTATTCTTCCCTGTTCATTTCTATGAACCTGAACAAGTTCAATTCTTTGACACCTGAGCAACAAAAAGTTGTCGAAGAAGCTGCACAGCATGCAACGGACTATCAGCGCGGACTGTCAATCGAGAAAGAAGATGGCTTCATCTCCGATCTTGAAAAACGCGGCATGAAGGTAAACCGTGACGTTAACAAAGCTGCTTTCCAGGCACACCCTGCAATCACCAACACCTGGAAAGTGTTTAATGACCAAAACGGCCCTGAGCTGATCGAAGCCATTCAGGCTGCGAAGTAAGCTAAAAATGCCTTTGTGCCTCGTGACGACGCGAGGCACAAAAAAGCCCGCCACATCAAGTGGCGGGCATTTTCCCCGAACACTGTAGTAAGGCCCCCAAAATGCTGAGCGCAAACCTAAACAACCTCTCCCTCATCCCGTTTGCTTCCCCAAAGCTGCTTGAAATTATCGAGAAAGCAAAAGCATTTTTGGCAGAAAAGCCCGAGCTTGGACGCTACGAGCTGGAAGGTGATCAACTCTTCATTCAGGTGATCGAAGGAACTTCGGGTCCGGTTAGCGAACATAAGTCGGAATTCCATAACAACTACATGGATATTCAGGTTCTTCTATCTGGTTCCGAGAAAATCGGTTGGGGCCACATGCCAGCAGGGGAAGTAACAGAAGACTATCTTGCGGAAAAAGATCTCGCATTTACAGCCGGTATCGTGGATGAAAAATTCATCGAAATGGCTGCGAATGATTTCGTCGTGTTCTATCCTGGTGAGCTGCATCGCCCTCTTTGTGAAAGCAAAGCCGGCCCAAAACTGTGCCGCAAAGCCATCGTCAAAGTCCATCGCGACTATCTCGGCTAGTCTCCCCCTACCGACTGAAGAAGGACCGGTGTCCCTGTTTTTCCGGTCTTTCCCTTACCTGCCCTTGCTTATAGCACCGGGAAAGCGAGAACCCGTTGTTTGCAAGGGCAGGTCTTTCCCAAAGCATCAAGGCAAGAATAATGAGCGCTTCCCCATCCAGAATTGTCTCGGTAAAGCCCAAGCTGTTTAACGTCCCCCTCTCCGAGGTATTAAGCGACGCAAAGCATGGCGATCACACGCATTTTCAGCTTGTAACAGTCGAAGTTACACGAGAAGACGGATTAAAAGGCACCGGCTACACATATACCGGCGGCAAGGGCGGCAGTGCTATTCTTGCAATGATCAATGATGATTTCGTCTCGTTGCTGACCGGCCGCGATGCCAATGATATCGCGCAGCTCTATGATGAAATGCAGGATCATATTCATTATGTCGGACGTGGTGGTATAGCCTCTTTTGCCATCTCTGCTTTGGACATCGCTCTTTGGGACCTGCGTGGTAAAGATCAGGGCCTGCCACTTTGGAAAATGGCGGGTGGAGCTGACAATACGTGTAAAGCGTATTGCGGTGGCATTGACCTGAACTTCCCACTACCAAAATTACTTGGAAGTATTCAAAGCTACTTAGATCGCGGCTTTAACGCTGTAAAAATCAAGATCGGCCAGCCAGAACTGGCAGAGGATATCGAGCGTATCCGCGCAGTTCGTGAGCTGATTGGCCCAGAGCGTACCTTTATGGTTGATGCGAACTACTCCATGAGTGAGGAGCAGGCTAAAAAAGCAGCCAACGCATTTTCCGAGTTTAACCTACTCTGGTTTGAAGAGCCGTGCCTGCCAGATCTCTACAAAGCCTATGGCAGAATAGCTGATGAAACTGGCATGCCGTTGGCGATGGGTGAGAACCTACACACAATCCATGAATTCGAAATGGCATTTGAAGATGCCAAGCTTTCATTCATTCAGCCGGACGCTTCAAACTGCGGCGGCATTACTGGCTGGCTACAAGTTGCCGAGTTATCTCGCAAAAATGGGAGTATCCCGGTCTGCAGTCATGGCATGCAAGAACTGCATGTAAGCCTTGTTAGTGCGCAGCCAAATGCTGGATACATCGAAGTTCACTCGTTCCCGATTGATGAATACACCACCCGCCCGCTTGTAGTCGAAAACCACCGTGCTGTAGCTCCCGATACGCCGGGAACAGGGGTTGAATTTGACTGGGACAAACTTGCCCCCTTCTTACAGAACTAGGCCAAAAGGAATTGAATATGACTGGTGCACCTCAAAAAGTTTCGGTAGTTGGCATTGGCATTATGGGCACGGCAATTTCTACACGCCTTGTAGAAGCTGGCCATGACGTAACAGTGTTTGACTTGGATAAGGAAAAAGTCGCCGCTCTTGTGGCAAAAGGCGCCAAGGCCGCAGCAACAGTTGCGGAAGCAACAGAGGCGAGTGATTTTGTCATTCTCAGTTTGAACCATGCAGACATTGTTCGCAAAGTTGCACTGGGTGAAGGCGGTGTCGCCAGCCAGGGTTCGCCGGAAAAACTGCTTATCGATATGTCATCGATCGATCCATTAGAAACTCAAGATATCGCAGGTAAGCTAGAAAGTACCTGCGGTATGGGCTGGGTAGATTGCCCACTTTCTGGTGGCGCGCCTAAGGCTGCACTCGGTCAACTCACCGTTATGGCGGGGGGGAGTGAAGAGAATTTCGCCCGTTGTAAGGCGGTGATGGATGATCTTTGTGCAAATCTAACCCTTATGGGACCAAACGGAGCGGGGCAAACCACGAAGCTCATTAACCAGCTGTTTTGTGCTGTAATTTTCCAAAGTGTTGCAGAGGCGGTTAAGCTTGCAGAAGCTGGGGGTGTTGACCCGGCTATCATCCCTCAAGCACTTTCCGGTGGCCGTGCGGACAGCAACATCATGCAGGAGTTTATGGGAAAATTCGCAGCACGTGATTTCACTCCCACAGGCCGCATCGATAACATGCTGAAAGATCTGGATGCGTTGCAATCCTTCGCCTTGCGCACCAAAACCCCACTGCCAATGACAGGGCAGGTCGTGGAAATTCATCGTCTCCTATGTGCTGCCGGGCTTGGGCCGAAAGACACGGTAGAGATGATCCGCTTGCTTGAAAACGCCTAGCGCGAACACACAAATCCCCCAATATACGAAGGAAAGAACAATAATGAGCGCCGAATTTTCGCCCCTTGATCTCGCCAATCTGCCAGCTACTGTTGAAAAGCCAAGCTATGACCGCAGCGTGTTGAAGCCGCGCATCGCCCATATCGGTTTTGGTGCATTTGCCCGCGCCCATACCGCAATGCATCTGCACGAAACACTTGCCGCAGTGGGCGGCGATTGGGGCATGCGTGTCATCGAACTGTTTGGCACTGCCGACCTGTTCGACAAGCTTGCGCAAAACGACTACTTTTACACTCTGGTTGAAACCAGCGATGACGATACCAACCTTCGTCTTCTTGGTGCCGTTTGCGACACTCAGCATGTCGCGCGTGATGGCATCGAAGCGCTTGTAAATGGTCTGGCCGAAGAGCAACTGAAAATCATCTCACTGACAGTGACTGAGAAAGGTTACTGCGTAAAAAATGATGCGCTCGACACAGACAACGCAATGATCCAGCATGATCTGGAAAACATCGCAGCGCCAAAAACAGCGATTGGTCTAATCGTTGCAGGTCTTGCCAAGCGTAAAGAACTCGGCAATGGCCCAATTACAGTCATGTCTTGCGATAACCTGCCAAACAACGGTGTACTAACCGGCATTGCAGTACGTGAATTTGCTCAAAAGCTGGATGGTGAACTGGCCGCTTGGATTGAGGAGAACGTAAGCTTCCCATCCACAATGGTTGATCGAATCGTGCCTGCACTGACCGATGAAAGCCGCGCCTTGATTAAAGAAAGCCTCGGCGGGCAAACTGACCTGAATGGAATTGTCTGCGAGCCTTTCCGTCAATGGGTTGTAGAAGATAACTTCAAGGCAGGGCGCCCCGAATGGGAAAAAGCAGGTGCGCAGCTTGTTGCCGATGTTGAGCCATTTGAAGAAATGAAACTTCGCACACTCAACGGCTCGCATTCGTTCCTTGCTTATCTTGGTTTCCTTGCAGGAAAAGAGACGATTGCCGAATGTATGGCCGACCCTGTCTTTGCTGCGGAAACCCGCAAACTGATGGTCGATGAGCAGCGCCCAACTCTGCATATGCCCGGTGATGTTGATCTGGTTGCATATGCCGATATGTTGCTCAAGCGATTTGCCAACTCGCAGCTAAAGCACCGTACATGGCAGATTGCATCTGATGGAACGCAAAAAATGCCACAGCGCTGGCTGAACTCTGTGCGTCATCATTTGAAGGCGGGCACAGATCATCGCCACCTCATCCTCGGTGTTGCGGGTTGGATGCATTACATCCGTCAGGATCGCAATGGCGAGAGCTACGAACTGCAAGACCCGATGGCAGAGCAGCTGCAATCAATCGTCGCTGAAAAAGGTGCAGATGCGAAAGCCTATGTAGATGCGTTGCTCGCACTGGATACCGTCTTCCCTCAAGATCTGGTTGGTGATGAACGCTTTACCAAGGCAGTTCATGATGCATATGCAAAAGTTGCAGCTGTTGGTACAGCAGCAGCAGTTGCTGCATTGGCCGCATAACAAGAGATTGAGCCGGGCGTATCCCCCGATGCGCCTGGCAACCTCAAACTGGAGAGATTGCAATGGCAATTGATATCATTAGTTTTGGTGAGCCACTCTTTGAATTTTCGCAGGTTAAAACTCCGAGTGAACAAGCCGATTATCTGAGCGGCTTTGGCGGCGACACCTCAAACTTTGCCTGCTGCGCCGCACGCCAAGGGGCAAATGTCGCGGTGCTAGCCCATTTGGGCGCAGATGTTTTCGGCGACAAATTTGTTGAGCTGTGGCAGCGTGAGGGTGTGAAGACTGATCTGGTTGAGCGAAATGCCGTTGCGCCTACCGGGATTTACTTTATCTCCCACGACGAACGCGGCCACCACTTCACCTTTGCCCGCAAAGGTTCGGCTGCCTCGCTGATCTCGCCAGCTGATATGCCTGCAGAGGCAATCGCCAGCGCAAAACTCTTCCATGCCTCTGCCATCACTTGCGCGATTAGTGATAGCTCTTGTGATGCTGTGTTTAAAGGTATTGAAATTGCGAAAAACGCTGGAGTGCTAACCTCCTTCGATACCAACCTACGCCTTAAACTTTGGGGTCTTGAGCGTGCCCGCGGTGTTATCCATGAAATCGCCCGCCATGTGGACTTCATCATGCCAAGCGTGGATGAGGCCGAATTACTTACTGGCCTGAGTGATCCGGATGAGATCTGCGACTTCTACCTAAACCAGGGGTCTAAAACCGTTATCCTGAAACTTGGCAAAGAAGGCGCGATGTACGCAACGAAAGATGATCGTGCGCGCGTGGCTGGCAATCCGGTGGAAGCTCTAGATGCAACCGGGGCAGGGGACTGCTTCTCAGGCGCATTCTTCACCGAAATCACTGCCGGTAAAACCCTTGCAGAATCTCTTCGCTATGCAAACGCAGCCGCAGCACTAACAACGCTTGGTTATGGCGCAGTTGGTCCGCTTCCCTATCGCAAAGACGTGGAAGCGTTCTTGGCAGAGCGCAGCAAGTAAGCTTGATTTGCTCTCAAAACTCTTAGAGCCCGGTGCACGCATCGGGCTCTTTGCATTTATAAATACAACAAACCGCTAGAGGTGCAGCCATGTCAGAAATTTTATTAATGAGCCCTTATGCTCCCGCTCACATAAACCCGCAGCTGGCGAAGATCGCGCCTTTCCATAATCTGGAGGAGCTTGGCTCCATCGCCTTACTCAGCGAAGAACTGCGCGACAAAATATCTGTCATCGCAGCGAAGGGAACATCCAAACTGGATCGCCAAACTTTAGCGCTCTTTCCAAATCTGCAGCTCATTGCCGTTTATGGAGTGGGTACAGAGGGCATTGATTTGTCCTATGCCAAAGAGCAGGGCATTTTGGTAACCACCACTCCAGATAGCTTGAGTGATGCTGTCGCGGACTTGGCGCTTACCCATGCATTTGCGTTGAGCCGTCGCGTGGTTGAAGGGGACAGATTCATCCGCTCAGGCCACTGGCAGCAACGCAAACTGGGACTAGGTTTCTCGCTTCGAGGCAAAACCATCGGCCTATTTGGCTACGGCCGCATTGGCCAAAAAATCGCCCAGAGCCTGCGCCCATTTGCTGGGGAGATTGTTTACACTGCGAAAGCACCGGTCCCCAACAGCCCCGATCGTTTTTGCAATAACCTCAAAGATGTGGCCGCAGAAGCACGTGTTTTAATAATAGCTGCAGCAGGCGGCAAAGAAACGCAAGGCGCAGTAAATCGAGATGTGCTCCGAGCCGTGGGGCCAGACGGGCTGCTGATCAATGTGGCGCGCGGCAGCATCGTCAATGAAACGGACTTGATATCCGCCTTAGAAAATAACGAGATCGGCGGTGCCGCTCTTGATGTCTTTTCCCAAGAACCACAAGTCCCAACGCGCTTACTTGAGTTTCCCAACGTCATTGTCTCCCCCCATATTGGTAGTGCGACCGAAGAGGCACGCGAACACATGGGCCAAACCGTACTTGCCAATGTTCGCGCCCATTTTTCAGGTGTGCCCCTTTTGAACCCGCTGCCATGACAGCAACTACCTAGCCTGCCGCGAGGCCAAAGAGCGATTTGTGTAACAGCAAGTTGCCTTCTTTGGCCCGCTCGATACACGCTTGGAAATATCCCGCGGGATTTGAAATCGCCATCGGATCACGCAGCGTTTTCTCAACCGTCACCGCCAGAATTGCGCTGGCCGCTTTTGCCCCAAGACAATGCTGCGCGGCGCCCCAAGCCGCCGGTGACAACCCGATAGCCAGCCGCAAACTTTCAGCCCCATCAGTCAAATCCCGCCAGTTTTGCAATTGCAGTGCAAAGGTTTGCTTGGTCTCGCGCAATGCCGTTTCTATAAGTGAAATCGAAATCGAGCTTAAAGCGGTCTCTGCAGTTCCTGAAGATGCTGCGGGCATAGCCATTTGTGATTTTGGCTTATCCGCTTGCTGAAGTTCTGGCGAAATGGCACCAAATTTGCTGTTTGGCTTTTTGTCTAAAGCCATTTTCGAAGCCGCGTTTGCGGCTGAGCTATTTATATTTAAGTACTCAGCGTTAGCTGAGTTCTGTTGTTTACTATTTTCAGGGTTTTTATGGTTTGTATAATTATATGGGGTGACATCGGTGTCACTCTTGCATGTCGTATTTGTATCTTCATTGTTAAACTCAGTGAGAAGGCGTTGATATAGCTCTTCGATGCTTGCTGCTTTTTCCGATAAAGAAAGACCACTTTCTCGCAGAACATAAAGCTCATCCTCATAGGCGGATAAGTCAAGATCAGCCACAGCTGCCGCTTGAATGCTGTCAATAATTGCTCGCGATAATCTGCTCACTGTGCGCTTCGCTTCCTGCTGCGCATTCAGCTTTTCTTGATAGGCTTTTCCCTGCGCCCTCAGCTTTTCCAGGTTTTGCCGCGCGGGTGAAAAATCGAAGCCATAGGCACGATTTATCGCGCCATTGCCCTCATCCCGATAGATAAAACGACGACCTGTTGGACTATCTTTGTAAGCAAGTATGCCGGCTTCCACCAGCTTTCGCACACTGCGCATCACAGTTCGTGTAGAGCGACACACATATTCTGCAAGCTTGTCATTGGAAATAGCCACTATCGGCCTGTGTCTCTTCCCCCAATCATCGGCACGAGACAACCCAAGCAAGATGTCTAAAACGTGGTAGGTTGTTCCGTCAATACCGAGCGCAGGAGCCGCCTTTTTAATGGTAATTGCAGCTTCTGCCTTCGTGGTTTCGACGATGTCATTCGCCTGAGCCAGGCGTTGGCTTTCCAACATTGCTGGAGTTAACTTACGAAAGGATGCAACAGCGTCTGTACGCATGCGCCACCTGCACGTGATGCACTTGCGCACAGCACGTCCCCAAAAGAGTGGGAAGAGGTGTCCAAAACGCGAAAAAGCATGACAAATCACGCCAAGAAACCGAAAGGTGACTTGATTCGCACTGCCGTTTTGTCGTAGGATTGAATTGCTAAAGACGTTCCTAGACAGGTTCCGGCCTGTTTGGACTGTGAATTTAGGCCTTGTTGATTGCCGTCAACAGGGCCTTTTTTCTTTGGGACTAGCTCATTGGCTATCCTCCCCATTTTCAGCGGCAAACCGCTCCAGAAGCTCTGGAATTTGCGCCTGCAGATAGTCTGCAAGCTGCGGGTTCACACTGTGATCGACAACAAATTGCGTTTGCTTTGCACCTTGCAACACCTTCACCTGCTTCTGGCCAAGCCATAATGCCGACTTGCGCGCGGTAGAAGGAACTGGAGTATTTCCTTTTCGTTCAGGCGCTGTTTCCACCTTTTGCAAAGTGTCGAGCAGGAGGCTGAAGCGATCGTCCGATCCAAGCGCTAAAAAACTCTGCGTTTGCAGGCTCTGGGTAAAGTTCTCAGCATACTCCGGCTTGACCGCGCCTTCTTCGAAGAAGCTTGCAAACTCTTCCCAGCGCGGACGGCCAATTTTGGGCGCAGGTCCGATTTGGCGAAGCAGCTCTTCGGGAATGCTCGCGGCAAGTTTCCGGTATTTAGAGATCAGCGATTTGTCCTTACCAATTGCGCGAACAATAAGACTCTGCGGGTAATCCTGTGCCAACCGGTAAACAAAGAGGCAGGTCTCGATAAACGATAGATCCTTGCGTTCATGGTTTTCCTGGCCTTGAGCGACCAACAATTGCTCGTTATCAAGCGCACGAACCGTCCCTTTAACAGATACGCCCAATTCTCTACAGGCCCGCCAGCGGCGGTGCCCGTAGGCAATCTGGTAGCACTCTTCCTTTTCAGGATGTGGGCGTACCAAAATAGGTACCTGCTGGCCACTTTCCGCGATAGATTCCTTCAGTGCCTCGAACGCCGGATCAAACTCCACTTCCATCCGATCCGCGACAAAAGATGGAAATACCAGCGCTGTATCCAAATCGATAATATCGCCCGTGCTGGGTGCACGATTTGAAAGCTCTGCGAGCTCCGCTTTAAGACGGTCACGTTCGTCTTTAATGAGGTTAATCTCGGCCGCCCCGATAGCACCAGATGAGAGACGAGGGCGACTGGATGCGCCTGCAGCCGCCAAATCGGCCATCGTGCCACCGCCGAACAGACTATCTAATGCGTTCTTGCGATCCTTTGCCTTATTCATTCGCCACGCCCCCATGATGACCAAAGCAGTTGCTCAATTTCGCCATTCACAGAATCCATGCTTTCTAGCGCGCGCTTGAGCGTTTCCCTACCAATCGCACCCGGCTCTAGCTCATAAAGAGACTTCTTCTCCAAGCCAGCATTGGCCACCGCAGTAGATTCCAGCGCAGGGGCCGTCATCACATCTTCGCCAAACAGCGCCCGAAGCAATCCAACCACACGGGTTTGCGGGCTATCATTGGGGTTATGCCGGGTAATGAGGAACCGCATCCAGTCGAGGTTCATTTCGCCGCCATTGTTCTCGATCACTGCCATCAGGTCAGAACTCATCCCCAAGAACTGATTGCAAGACGCAAGGTCAAGCATCTGAGGGTGTAGCGTGATTAATAGCCCTGTTGAGGCGAACAAAGCGCCGAGGGTTAGAAAACCCAGTTGTGGTGGGCAATCGAGCACAACGATATCATAGGCGTCTTCCACTTCGGCTAGTACATTCTTGATACGCCGGAAAAAGATGTTCTCTCCGGTTGATGCCCCTGTTGCAATGGCGGTTGGCACTATGTGCTCGAACTCTGCCAGCTCCAGATTAGCTGGTACCAAATCAAGTCCATCAATATAGGTAGGCCGGATGACCTCCGAGAGATTTCGTCGCTCTTCATCGTAACGCAGCGCGCCAAACAATGTGCAGTTCGGCTCCACATCAAACTCTGGCTGAATGCCGAACATAGCGGAAAGAGAGGCCTGCGGATCTAGATCAATGGCTAAAACGCGATAGCCACGTAAGGCAAGATAATGGGCAAGGTGTGTGCTCGTGGTTGTTTTCGCCGAACCACCCTTAAAATTGGCACAGGCGATAACCTGCAGTTTTTCGCCTTCGCGGCGCTGCGGGAAAACATTGATGACCTCTTCAGGGCGGCGGCGTTCAGCCAGCACGCGTCGGATATCGTTGATCTGCTCTAGCGTGTAGCTGCGACGGCCGTTGGGCAAACGGGTCGGCGTGGGCCCTTCGCCATCCAAATCAAGCTGGCGAATGGTGCTTTCAGATACGCCGATCAAGCGCGCCACATCAACGGATGAGAACGCACGTAGGTTTTTGTGCGCCTCTGGCGGATACAGCTCCTGCCGCAAACGTTGCAGTTGACCGGAGAGCAGCTGCGAATATCGTGAAATCCGCTCCGACGGCGATTCATCAAGAACCATGGAGTTTTTGCTATATTGCACTGCGTATCACCTTTAAACGGAAAGTCGCCAACAAATGCCCGAAATTGCGTCTAGATGGTAATGCACCCGCAAGCAAACGCCAACTTTTTTTTGGTTAACGGCGGTTAACAGAGCAAAAAACAGCATCAAAAAAACTTAAAAAATTGTTCTCTTTCAATAGTTTAACAATCAGAATCATGCGCTCTTGGTCCGGCAATCATTTCTTTGGAAACAATCAGCGAGCCACAAGTGATTCTGCAAAAACCTTCATGACACTCAGAGCAAAACCGCAGCTTTCCTCTTAGGTGTCGTCGTATTGCCTTCTGGGGTAGCCTTAGAAAGGCTTGCTTCACCTATTTCTTTTGCCACTTGTGCCCATGATCTGAGCTTTGCTGAGGCAATCTCCTGCTCCTTTCTTTGCAAGTAGTCACGGTCTGTCACAGCCTTTTCCATGGCGCTTGCCAGGGCATTAACATCACCCGGCTCGACATAGTCGCAGTAAGTCGCGCCAACTTCTTCTAATGTTGTTCCGCTTGCTGCGATACAGTATTTGCCAAACCACAAGCTTTCGCCAACCGGCAAGCCCCAACCCTCATAGGAACTGGGAAACACAGTAAACAAGCAATGGCGATAAAGCGCGCTAAGGGCTTGATCTGTTGGGGCGTGCTGAAAAACAATCCTCTGGCCTTCGCTCGATAAACCCATGCTTTTAAGAATCTCACTTCCTTCCTGAGCCGTTGTAGCTCCGGCAATGCATAGGTGAAGTCCGGCAAAGTCAGGGTGTTTTTCTAGTTTCGCCCATGCAGTAATCACTGCCTGGGCGTTTTTACGTCCGCTTGCTGGGCCAACAAAGAGGAGATAGCGTTTCGAATTTAGTGGCTTGGTGAGCGTTTCATCGGATTTGACTGCGGGATATTGCTGTTGAGAACCCTGAAGAAATTCGTGAGCCAGCGGAACATGCACAATTTCTACTTCTCGTGCGTCCTGCGCCTTTATGTAATTTTGGACGTCCTTATTAGTATGAATTGAACACACTAATATACGATCTGCCAACGTAAGAACTTTGTCAAACCATGACCTATACATTGGAACATTTACAGTTGTCTGCTCTAAGGGCAAAACCAGTGGCATGATATCATGGATAAAAAACACCAGTCGCAAACCGATCGATTTTAGAGCTGTCATATGGGGAAGGAAGTGCTGCGTATCCCATCCTGAACCCATCAACAGTAAACTGGCACCCTTTGGTAACGAGATAGTCCGCAGTTTCTCAGAGGTAAAACTAGCCCAACCCGATCTCATATAAAAAGGCACAAGACGGCGAAACACATGCAAGCGATACCTGACAGGTTTACCTTCGTACTTCGCGCGCTGAGGCATGCGTGGAAACAAGAATTTGCCAAAATGGCTTAGTGCCTGTGTACGCAGCGAAACTATCGCACCATCAGGACCAATTTCAAAGAGTTTAGCCTTTGGAATCTCTACAAATGAGCGGCGACGCCAATCAAAGGCAACTGGCACAACTCTCTCCCGAAAAGAGGGCGACGCTAGCAATTCCTGCAAAACCGTAATAACAACACGTTGAATTCCACTTACTCGCTTGCAACGTGCGAAATAAAGTAAAGTATCCGTCAGATCAAAATAAATCTCAGATGTATCGGATCCATCAATTTCCATGTGCATAGTATTAACTCTATATTGCATGTACATACTAATTTTCAAAAGTAGAATTTTGATACCTATACGATTTTACGTAAATAGATTCAAGATTAATAAAGGCACTGAGTAAAAAACCCAGCGCCTTGACTTACTGGTTTAGCTTGGGACGCTCATATCCACGTAGGTTCCATCTTCATCGACAACAATTTTAATGGTGTCACCTCCAGAAAGGCTGGTCCCAAGGTCGTTGAGCACCGCGACTTGCTCCCAATTGTCGCCGTCGCCGTTCCGATCAACTTTCAAGACAACATCCTCACCGGATTTGTCTAAATGAACAAAACCCGTGACATCGGCATTTGAACCAAATGCAGCATCCAACAGTGCCGAAACATCCAAAATATCATCGGCAATATTGAAGTCTGTTACGACATCGCTGCTACCAACTTTACCTCCAGCTTCTAATCCGCGGAAAATGAAGGTATCAGCACCAATACCGCCAGTTAGGCTGTCAAACCCACGCCCACCGATAAGCACATCCGCTCCTGTGCCTCCATTAAGCGTGTCATTGCCGTCGCCTCCATAAAGAACATCGTTGCCTTGCCCCCCACGCAAGTCATCGTTGCCTGCCTGCCCTTGAATTTCATCATTACCTTGTCTTCCCATAAGCTGATCGTGGCCCTGCTTGCCCAACAAAATGGATGCGCCATTGCCACCTGCGTGCGTGTCGTTGCCCACATGGCCATTAAGATTCGAGCCGGAATTGTTATTACCAGCAGTGTCGTAAAGAGACGTGCTATCAAATGAAATCGAGCCAATTGCAGCACCGCTGCCAAGCCCTTCTTCATCAAAAATCTCGATAGAGGTATTGATGCTCGCAGTGCTTGGCTTTGGGTCATGATGCACAAAATACACATCCTCCAGCGCTTGTTCATAGGCCTCAACACTCGCAACTCCGGTTAAAGTTAGCGTCATGCTGGACCCATTACGCACCACACTTGCTGCAATGTCCGGGTTACTCCCCCGATACTCGAGCTTGTCGCCTCCTGCCAACGCGGCGTGCTCGACAATTACGATTGCCTTGTTAAGTTTGCCGCTATCGTCGCCAAGCGACGCATCCGCAGTGACCGCCACACCACCTGGTGTGTAGACCATGATGTTGCCCTCAACCGAGTTTGACCAACTCACATCAAGATTATCAATCTCCAAGAAACCTTGTGCGCCCTTTTTCGCATGAATCTCGATGTAGTACTCCGAAGTACCTAGATCCCGCAGGATGGCTTCCGCGTGGTCGGTTTGGCCGTCTGCCCTAGGCTTATTCAAATTAATCAACTGACGCACATTCGCATGGTTGCCGTTGGTTTTTCCGGTCAGGTAGACTTCAAAGTCTGCGGGGTCTGCGTTCACACTTAGTTTGTAATCGAACGAGATCTGGCCACCACTATCAGCTTCCGCAGGTATTTTTCGGTACACAAATGTCCCGTTCTGCGAACCACTGACTTTCATAAGTCCATCATCGATAATGTCTTTTTGAGCACCATTAAATTGCCAAGACTCTGTGGAGTTGGTGCCGCCCGAACCAAAGTTCGCTGAGCCATCATCCCGCCGGCTTTGTTCATAATTGCCCGGTGTTGTCGCAAACTCGTTGAAATTGAACTCATCGCGAACGTTAAAGACTTCGCCTTGTCCGGCAAGGCTAATGGTTGGTGCCTTGTTCGGGGTACTGTTTTCGATTTCAAACTGTACCGTAGCGGTATCGACATCACCGTCGCCATCGACGATCTTGTAGGTCACTCTCCCGTCTGTCGCGTCAGCATCTGCTGTAAACTCCAGCTTGCCATTTACAAATTCAGCGGAACCGCCCAAGACCTCTTCAATTTCATATTGATCTAGTCCATCTGCGCCGCCGCTGTCATTCGCAAGTACAGCGATAGTTACCGATTGGCCTTGCTCAACGGTATGTGTGCCATCATCATTCGCATTTGGCCCATCATCCAAGAACCGGATGAAGTCTCCAATCGACACTTCGCTGGTCTCGATATCGCCATCTCCATCTTCGATTGTAACAGCAAGCTTAAGCCCATAGTCCCCCAGTGTTACCGGTTCATTGTGCGCCTCCGGTTTTTCAGGATGCAGCAGGCTTAAGATTTGCACTGCAGAAACCTCGCCTGTTGCCGCATCCACATGAAGCGCAAAGGCGGCACGCCCGTTAGTTGAACCGTCATCGACACGGCCGACGAGAAGGTCTCCTTCTTTCATAAGAGAAATCTTCGCTCCCTCAGTCGTTGTGAGCTGCGAACTTGGACTATCACCATAGCTTAGAGAGAATGAAAGAGACTTCTCGCCATCGGCCCCTGCAAGGGATGTAAACGCGCCATCTGGAAGCTTCGCATGCGCATATTGCGGCTGCATATCTGCATCGGTTTGCGCTCCCGCGACAAGGGTTTTGATCTGCTGCACGCTGTCAGCAGCATCTATCTCATTTCCTTGTATTCCTGCGGTTTCGTCCAGTGTGAGCTCAAAACCTTGTAGGTCCAAGCTCACAGTCGGCACATCGTCAATGACCTGTACTTTGAGACTCGTGGTCGCAGCGCTACCGTCCTTGTCTTTAATCAGGAGATCAAAGTCGAGATCAAGCTTGTTCGTTCCCTGTCCACCTGGATGATCTAGGGATCCTTTTAGTTCAAACTCATACTCCCCGCTGCCATCTGTCTTTAGCAGCACAAAGAAGACGTCAGCGCCATCTGCTTTTGCTGTTAACTGCGTCCGGTCTGAGTTGAAGTGATACTCGACAGCATTGCCACCAGATGTGAGCCCACTTGGCGCAACTGTGTCCGCAAAGCTGAGCGATCCTGCTCCATCTTGCCCCCAGTCGATGCCAAACTCACCTTTGAGATTGACATCTTCCTTGACTGGGTCGCTGCCCTCGGGCAAGTCATCCTCATCCACTTGGATGCAAACAGGATTACCACCATTAGGTCCTCCATCTGAGATCTGGAAGGTGAGGGTGTTTTGCACCGTGTCGCCATCGCTATCCATGGTGACGTAGGTTATCGGTATGCTCTGATAAGCCTGCCCACTTGGCTGCGAAAGGGGTGCAATTTGTTTTATAGTGTAGTTCCCCTGCGCATCCATGCTGGCGGTTAACACATGCGTGTCGCCTTGCTTTATTTGCAGTTCACCACCGACGAGTTTGTAACTAAAGCCGTCCGGAGCCCCTTCACCTGAAAGCAGATAGGCGTCTTCAGCGGCTTCACCATCGGCACCGAAGTCTCCCTGGGCTTTGCCATTGGCAATCTCAGCTCCCACCTCTTCTGTTACACCGACAGGAGTTGAGACAACCGCGTCCGGCGTATCATCATCCAAATGAACCGATATTGTTCCAATAGCTGCATCTTTATCGCCATCCTCAACGATATAGGTCAGCGTGAAATCAATATTATTCTCATTGCCTCCTTCCGGATGCTGTATCGGCGCCAACTGCGTGATCACATAGTTGCCCTCAAGATCAAGAGAGACGCTGGCCACATCGACTTTCTCGGCCCCTTGCATTTGCGAGAAAACAATTTTCGTTTTCAAACCGTTGTTCTGGGTAGACGTTGTAAATGAGAAGCCATCCGGCAATCCGCTTGGATCCTGTAATCGGATCGTTCCCGCAAAATCCGCACCAAAATCGTGTGGAATTTTGCCCGTGATGCCTGATGCGTCATCATCCCCAACACCACCTATATTGCCATCTGCTCCGATGTCGTCATCATCAAGAACGATGTTCAGTAAACCAGCCTTTGGTGCATCATCATTGACAGTCACTTTGAAGCTGCCGGTCGCCGTGTCGCCATCGCCATCTTTCGCTTCAACGGTAAACTGCAGCTGCTTTTGCTCTCCTCCAGTGCCGGTTGCGTCATGATCAAGCTGGCGATGCAGCGTGAAGGTATAGTTACTCGGATTATCCGGAGAGAGCGACGCCTCGAACACCGTCAGGCTACCTGCATAGGCAGTAACAGTTTGCCCATCTTGGGAAAGCACGTAGTCTAAGGGTGCGTCGAAGGACTTCAGCGCCAAGGCTTTGAGATCAACAAGGGTTGTATTGGAGAACTTTAGCGAGCCGTCCGAGTTTTTCCCATCGGCACCATAGTCCAGTTCGAAAGATCCATCCTCTTCTAGCGGCTCGAATTGAGTGCCGTTCCACGTAAAGTCTTTCTCATTAAATATCAGATCTTTTGCGCCGCTGATCAGCGGCGCATCATCATGGAACTTGATATGGGCCCCGATATCATATTCAGCTATCACCCCATCCTTATCACCGTCAATAACAGTGTAGTGCAGCTTTACTTTACCGCTTAGATCCAACAGTTCATTGTCTGCTGTGCTGTCAAGGTGTTTAAGTGAGAGATATTGGGCAACCGAAAGCGCGGGCTTATTGCCCTCTAGCCCCAAGTGAATAGCAAAAGCTGTCTCACCATGCTGTTCACCATCTGGATTGTAGACTTTACCCTCGATTAAGCCTTTTTTACCAACCGAGAGCTGAATTTCATGTCCCTCGGTAGTCTTCAAACCTGACCAGTTGCCACTTCGGTGAATTGAGAGCGCTTCTGCAAGGAGCCCGTCCGCCCCTACGTTGTTCGCGAAGACAATATCCAGCTCTGTCTGGGCATAGGCGACTTCACCATTTAAATGCGGATCACTACCCGGACTTTCAACTGGTTCAAACAACGCAGCCAAGTCTTCCACTTCACCGTTTTGTTGGCCTGAGGTTTCATCAACCCGCGCCGCGCCCTCAAACGACTTGATTTGCGGTTCTGGCTTATCGTCCGTAATGCTGATCGAGAACTTACCTGCAAGCGTTGCTGTGTCGCCATCTGCATCGACAATCTTCAGCACGCGGCCGAAGTCTATAGCCGATATATTGTTTGGCTGCAGCTCTAGATTTTCACCACCAGCCAGTTTGTGATCAAGAGACGCATATTGGCGGAACTCGAAAGCGCCAGTTTCCATATTGATGGAGAGGCCCATGACAGGCCCACTGTCGGTCGAACCGACCAATACACCATCAACCGTATCAAAGGTAATCGCCGCGCCTTTGCTCTTGAGGCCAAGCCCATCCAGATAACTGATGGCACCATCTGTCAGACCAGCTGCCGATACCGGGTGCGGACCATCTAGCCCGAAGTTGACGAGAGTGGCTAAGGAGCCGGTCGCAAATACATACCCATCCGCATGTGTGTCGCTGTCTGGGCTCGTACCTTCATTGCCTGCGGTGTTCAGATCATCTTCATCAATCGTGACCAAAATCGGATCGCCCGAAACAACCGGAACATCGTCCTGCACACATACCGTGAAGCTGAATGGAACCTGATCGCCGTCTCCATCGGTTGCGATGACATCGAAACTTAGGTCCAGCGTACTATCATTATCCGGCTTGGTATGATCGAGTGCCTTGTGAAGCATGAACGTGTAGCCCGTATCTGTAAGGCTAACTTCAAAGACAGTGCTACCATCAGCAATAGCTGTCAGCACGCTGCCGTCACCGCTAACAGTGTAGGTAATAGCATGACCGCCCGAGGTCAGATTGACCAGGCTGTTTTGCTGCTGTGCAAACGACAGGCCAGTCTCACCATGTTTGCCATCTGCGCCAAAATCTACATCAATAGCGCCTTCTATCGAAATCGGCGCACTACTGGTTAAATCTCGCTCAGATATTTCCTCTTTTTTGATTAAAACTTGTGACGGGATATCGTCAACAACCACTATGGAGAAATCATCGTAGGCAATATCTCCATCACCATCATGCGCTTCGAAATTGAAAGACAATTTCAAGTCATCAGCATCGTTATTGCCAGGGTGATCCAACGGCTTGTGAAGGGTAAACTCGTAGGAGCCAACGCCGTCGTCACGCAAGATAATCTCGAACACCGTTGTTCCAGTGGCTGTACTATCCGCTATGCGGGCGGTGTCTGTCTCACCCTCTAAAACATAACCACGAAGCGCGGTGCCATTTTCGATTACCTCAAAATAAACTTGCAGCCCGCCACTTGTAACCAGATTGCCCGAATGGTCTGTGACAGCGTTGCCAATTACCGCGCCATCACTAAGCGAAACCTCACTGCTTTGCTCACTACCGAGGGGATCTGTCGCAAACACAAGTGCCCTATCTCCCAGCCCATCGGGCTTATCCTGATAATTGTCGGCGTCTACCTGATCAGCGTTGTCAACGCCCCAATCAATTTTGAGGTTATTTTTGACCGTGTGTTGAGGATTTCCTGCAGGCGTGTCACCGTCATCTTGATTGCCAAATGGCAAGCTGTCTTCCCAAACTTTTCCGCCAACGTGGTCGCCAATTTTCACCAGATCATCAACGACAGTAATATCCAGACTGGATGTTATTGTGTCGCCATCCTTGTCTGCCGCCGTGTAGCGGAGAGAGAAGGGAAGCTCATCGGCGTTTGTTTCGATATGGTCCAGATTGCCGTGCAGGGTAAATGTATAGGCGCCATTTGTGGCACTGGTATCAAGCAGCAACTCAAATACTAGCTCACCATTCAGCCCAGTAGCTTTCAGCAACGCCGAGCCATTGGCGAGTTGCGATACCTGATAGGCGAGAGGCACACTATCCGCTGTTAAGGTGAGGGGGGTGCCATTGCCATCAACTGGTACGTCGTTCAGTAATTGAAACGATAATGCGCGTACCTGCGCGCCGTCCCGCCCGAAATCAATCCCAAGGCCGCCTCGAATGGTGATCGGTGTTTCCGCGCCATCTAAGTCGTCACGATCCATGTCGGCCTCATCTACACGAACAGCATCAGGCGCCGCGTTGACTTGTGGCTTGGTGTTTTCCAAGCCAAGCGGATACTCTTTTGGAGCGCCGCGGCCATAATCCTCTGGCTTTAGCAAGGCATGCACGTTGAGGCCGGGCCCAAGGTCGCCGATCTTCGGGTCACTGAACTGTTGCCCGGGGCCCCTTGGATCTTGATCTTGCAGTTGCTCAATCAGCCGTTCACCTTCGCCAACAGCAGTTTGAATGTCCTGCGACGTGGAGATGTTGGCAGCGAAGGTAAATTGCGCGAGCGAGAGCGTCTGGCCACCATCAAGAACAACCGCCGGCGCGGACGCATCTCCCGCGAAGAAGCCCTTGATTAGCGTCGTGCCGCCTTCGGTAAAGGCAATCTGCAAATCATCTCCGACGCGAAAGAGCTGCAGCGGTGTATCCATGATTTGGGAGAAATCGACTTTTTGACCGATCACCTTCTCGAGGCTGAGATCTTTCCCCCTTTCCAGAGCCTGCACAATGAGGGACATCTTCTCAGTATTAGACCCGACAGCGGCACCACTTTTTTCCATCGTTGTATCAGTCATCGTACGCCTATCTAAAATTTAATTAAAATTTTATCTTTCTAGGTAATATTTTTGTTTGGACGCACAAAAGTCAAACGATAATCCCTAATACGTAATTTTAAGGTTAATGCGCATTAGATAAAACGCAAGCTTCTTTAACTATTTTGGATCCTATAATTTCTAATATCTTTTCATTGACTTATGAAAAATGAACCAGACGCGCGCATTCGATGAGCTTAGTAATAAATGCCCCGTGTCGTTACATTACCGAGCTTCGATAAACTCATTTCATTTATTCCGGCGCACATGAGTCCACAAACACATTAGGGCTAATACAGCACACCGGCATTTCCTGCTATTTCGGAGCAGCAGCTCTTGATGTTTGCCCCGAAGTCCACCTGAGCCGAGCGCGTAATAATGCTGAAACGACCCGACATGTAACAATCTATGTGTTGTCGCGAAAAATGCCTGCCGGGTTCTACAGCAAGTAACAAAACACGCTTAATAACACCATAGGTGTTGTGCCGACGTTCGCAGCAGAAAACACCACTGAGCCGGCGCTGTCTCTGCGCCGGCTAAAACTAGTTTAGTGTTCAGCCGAGACTGGTGCAAAAGGCTCCAGAACTGCCATCTTTACGGACTCAATTCGTGGAAAGCGCTCTTTTGGATTATCCTGCACCACCCATTCATGATGAGTTTTCGCTGTCATCCACGTGTCGTTTGGCAGGATACCGACCCAGTCAAGGTTCATGGAGACTTGAAAACGATCTTGTCCCAAACTCTTAAAAGAGAAATCACTGACCTCATGCCGACTTGCAGAAACGGCAGAAACGCGGCCTGTCAGCCAGCTAGCCACATCATCCAGAGAGGTTAGTGGTTCTCTTCCAAAATCCAACGAGAATTCCGGGGTCAAAACTTCCTCAAACGACGACACATTTCGATTTGGATTCTCAATTAGCGCAAGCCAATAATGAACAAGACTACGTAGCCTGTTCATCGCGTATCGATCAACAAACGCATCAGCACTTACAGCATCTTCCGCCTTAATGAGGATTTCGGTAAACTTGGGTAATAGAGTGTCCTCGGCACGACGAAGCTGCGCTTGATAGCGAATTGCGCGTGCCATTGTCGTGCCATCTTCAGCCATACCAACATTTTGATAGATAATTCTTGCATCAATCCGCAAAGAGCCATCATTGGTAATTTGCGTGTTTAGCTCAGTCACATTGTGGCTATTTTTCCAATGGGCCGGAATAGCGGCGACACGCTGCTTGTACGCTTCATGTCCTTCTGTATCGCCTAGACCAGAGACAACACGCACACCTGAACTCAAGATATCCAGCTGGTTCTCGATTGGTACCTCAGAGTTCTCATAGAACTGATACCACCGGAACAACTGAGCCGTTGCCGCATGTTCAATGTAGCTTTGGCGGACTTTATTCTCATCTGGTAACGCTCCAGGTTGGGCGTTGCTCTCAAAAGCAAGGAACGCAGTGGCCATTGCTGCAACTATACCTGTGATTTGTTTTTTCACTTTTCTCTTCCAACTAAATGATGGGAACATCTTGGTTTGAAACCGAAAGCCAGGCTCTGGAGAAAGTCAAAGCTACAGTCTCTTTTGGAACATTTTTACTTTTAAGCACTGAAGAACGTGCAAGTTGCATTGCGGGCCCAATGAGCAAGACAGAAATCACTGCGACAGGCAGATCAACAAGTGTCCCACTTGTCTTAGCTCGCTCGAGAAGGGAGAGAATTTCCTGTTCCATCTCCGCAATACGCGCCTGCTGAGGGTCTGTCAGCAACTTTGCCGCGCCAACGTATTCAACAAATAAGAAATCGTCGGGACGTTCTGAAACCAGCATAAATAGATCATGCCACATCTGGCAGATCATTTTACCATCATCAGTTTGAGACGCTGCGCGCATCATCTGATCATGGAAATTGGTTTTAATCTCCATGTATATTTCTTGGAGCATCTCTTCTTTATTTGCGAAATGTACATATATCGTTCCGGCTGATATATTGGCTCGCTTTACAATCCTAGAGATTGAAGTTGCACTGATGCCGTTTTCTGTCGCCTCACTTACAACAGCGTCGCGTATTTTTTCGTAGGTTGTTTCCTTTGATAAGCGCGGCATTCATCAGCTCCTAACGATAATGAATATTCATTACTCAATTGATTGGCATTATGCAAGCATCTCTTCCGTCGAGATTACTGCAATTGCCTTTTTTGAATTATCGAGAGAAGCAAGCTGGCTTTGTAGGGCACTGTCAGGTTGTTTACTGCTCTGAGATAGCGTAATTACTTGCCATGTTTAATCTTGATGCATTTCCCGCTCTTAAAGGTTGCCGTTTTCCTCGCAGCATTATAGGTTACGCCGTTTGGGCCTATCACCGGTTTGCCATGATCCTGCGAGATGTTGAAGATCTGCTGGCCGCACAGGGAATAGTACTTTCCTACGAGACGATCCGGGATTGGGTAAACAAGTTTGGGCGTTATTTTGCTGGTAAAATCAGGCGGGGCCGGCCAACTCCCAATGATAAGTGGCACCTGGATGAATGTGTCGTCAAGATCAATGGCAAAACCTATTGGCTTTGGCGTGCTGTTGACGAGAATGGCGATACCCTTGATACCCTGTTGCAGTCACGGCGCAACACGAAAGCCGCCAAGCGTTTCTTTTATAAGTTTTTTAAGCGTTGGGGCATGCCGCGTGTTCTGGTCACAGATAAGCTTGGCTCCTATGGAGCGGCAAAGCGTGAGATCGCGCCGGATCTCGAGCACCGCCAATATAAAGGATTGAACAATCGGGCCGAAGCCTCTCATCGTCATACACGACGACGAGAGAAGATTATGGGCCGTTTCAAATCGCCACGCCAAGCGCAGAGGTTTTTATCCGCACACGATCAGGTAGCTGCAATTTTTCGTCCAAAACGTCACCGCCTTTCAGCCGCTTCTTTCCGCCATGCACGCGCTGATGCTTTTTGCTTATGGAACGACTACACAGCCGAAATGCGTGCATGAAAAGGGCGATAACGCGGTTTTGCATTTACTTCGAAATAACCTGACGAAGCCGTTGCAGGAGTATGCTCCTACTTGTAGCGAGGTAGCATATATGATACCGTAACAATAATGATTGAGATTTTAGTTTACACTACGCCTGATGGAAAGCGCCCATTCATGAAATGGCTTTCGAAGGTAGACCGTCAAGTTCGAGACCGCGTCAACATTGCGCTTTCTCGTTTGGAAGAAGGTAATACAGGCAACCTGAAATCTGTAGGTGATGGTGTCTATGAGATCAGACTCACCTTTGGAGCTGGTATCCGAGTTTATCTTGGCCGCGAGGGTGACAAGCTGGTGATCCTGCTACATGGCGGCACAAAACACCGTCAGAGCGACGATATTGCCAAAGCGAAACAGCTATGGCTTGATTACATGACCGAAACAGCAGAAAGGAAAGGATAATGCCGACGATACCTTACGAGCATGCCTTAAAAGACATGTTGGACGAAAATCCGCATATGAACACTGAAATGCTCGAAGGAGCATTGAATATGATCTTATCCGGTAAGCTGGATGAGGGGCGGCTTTTGCTGCGCCAGTTCATCAACTCAACCCTTGGCTTCAAGGAGCTGGCAAAGCGCACGGGCAAAATTGATAAGACGCTCATGCGTTCCTTGAGTGCATCTGGCAATCCGACTGCGGCAAATCTCTTTGAGATCATTCAAGTGTGCATGAAGGCCGAAGGAGTAACAGCAGCAGCGCAGTTACAGCACATCGACCATGATGTTCTTGGGCATCACGACAGAGCGTACTCTTGATGAACCGGCTTCGTCAGGTTATTTCGAAGTAAATGCAAAACCGCGTTATCGCCCTTTTTAAGCATGCAATTCGGCTGTGTAGTCGTTCCATAAGCAAAAAGCATCAGCGCGTGCATGGCGGAAAGAAGCGGCTGAAAGGCGGTGACGTTTTGGACGAAAAATTGCAGCTACCTGATCGTGTGCGGATAAAAACCTCTGCGCTTGGCATGGAGACTTGAAACGACCCATAACCTCTTCTCGTCGTCGTGTATGGCGATGAGAGGCTTCGGCCCGATTGTTCAATCCTTTGTGTTGGCGGTGCTCGAGATCCGGCGCGATCTCACGTTTCGCAGCGCCATAGGACCCAAGTTTGTCTGTGACCAGAACACGCGGCATGCCCCAACGCTTAAAAAGCTTACAAAAGAAACGCTTGGCGGCTTTCGTGTTGCGCCGTGACTGCAACAGGGTATCAAGGGTATCGCCATTCTCGTCAACAGCACGCCACAGCCAATACGTTTTGCCATTGATCTTGACGACACATTCATCCAGGTGCCACTTATCATTGGGAGTTGGCCTGTCGCGTCGGATTCTACCGGAAAAGTAATGCCCGAACTTGTTCACCCAATCCCGGATCGTCTCGTAGGAAAGTACTATTCCCCGTGCGGCCAGAAGATCTTCAACATCTCGCAGGCTCATGGCAAACCGGTGATAGGCCCAAACGGCGTAACCTATAATGCTGCGAGGAAAACGGTAACCTTTAAGAGCCGGGAATGCATCAAGATTAAACATGGCAAGTAATTACGCTATCTCAGAGCAGTAAACAACCTGACAGTGCCAACTATGAGAAGTTTTAATAATGTTTGAGAAACTTCGAGAAAGACTAAGAAACTTCGAGAAAGATCGATAAACACCGAGAATCTTTGAGAAACCAATGTGGTCAAGATAAAAAACAGAAAATGCGCCCTGATAGGCACATTTGTAGCGTCAAAGAAGAGGAAATCAGGCACCGCGTGCCCCACATCAGCAGGCACAAAAACCCCTTACAAGGGGCTTAAAAAGCCACAGCTCTTTTATTATTAAGGCAAATTAAATGCAACTCACCGGGCGCAAGCTTCTCACAAGGTTTAATTCATCGAGGATGATAGAATTGTTGCGATTAGATGCAAAATAGTACTAACGCCCTGCACATTGGTACAATTGACCCGCCTAGTCGTTCCAGCTGAGTTGGCTTTACATTGCTGTCTAATTTTTTCTTGGAGTGCCTTACAAATGATCCTGCAAAAAAAAATGCTCCTCTTTTTAAAAGTGGTGCTTTTTTCGGTATTTCTATCTTTCACTTTCCCAACTAAAACGACCGCCCTGGGTGATCCGCTTAGTAATCTAAGGATATTTTTTGTGGACTTATTTCGTGTGCAAATAGATAGTCCGGCAACTATTCTACTAGGGCGCGATAGGCAGCTCGCCAACACGCCTCCGGCAGACGTTGGGGCTGTAAGGGCCTTGCACATTATCCGCCATGTTAATGTCGAAGGATTTAAGCACCACGTCTCTTGTGATGACATAGCCATCTTGGGCTTTAATGAATGGGAAGAGGGTTTCAGACAAGCTCAGGAAACGCTCCTTCAAGCGGAAAGTAATGTAACCACTAAAGAAATGTGGTGGCCGACATTTTGGAAATGGAACTCTCCGGTTGATGTGTCTCTGAAAATAAAGAGAAATTTTTGGGGTAATCTACGAGCAGCATCTGTTTCTGTAGCAGTAATTAAAGGTAACTTTCAAATTTCAAACGTGCTCGATCAATCGCAGAGCAAGATACGCGAAACAGCTCTAAGACGGGTTTTTGAGGTTCGAGGCAAAGGTTACGAGAGTTTGTTTGAATACCAAATTGATGGAAAACGGGTATCTCTTTTAGGTACCGACAAATGTAATGATTTTTCAATATTCCGGCTGGAGGTGAAATAGTGTCCGACTACGAAATACAGTTCAACGTATTTGATGGAAGTTCCGGTTTGATCGGTGACGGGTTCTCCGCTTCTGGCCATGCCAACGTAACTTTTCGGGATAATATCACAAAAGAATATACGACCATTGGAGCCAACCAACGAGCGCTTTCTGGCGGTACGGTATTCCGAGGCCTAGGTGCCACAGACGATGGAATTGAAACCGCTCACATGATCAGAAAAGGGCAACTGGAACAGGAGAGCGTTCCAGCCTACCGCCACGTTCGTGGCGCTCGCAGGATAGTTGCGTCTACGTCCTAGGTGTATTGTGGCCAAACGAGGCATACAAACTAACGGAATAACCTGAGCAGAAATTGATGGGCCAATACTGTTCAAATTGAACACAGAATGGAAGTCTATTTATGAGCGCATGCAATACGTTTAAGGAAATATTTTTCCTAATAAGGCATCAAATATCCAAATTTAAATTAAATAATATATACATCTGCTTTATTATACTTACCTTACTACAAGTAACGGCTTCTTATTCACAGGAGAAACAAATTGGTCGCAAAGCCAAAGTTTTACTTTGCTATGACAATAAGGTTGACCTTTATGTCAGCTTAACCGATCAGCTGCGTGCGCATGGATATACACTTATCCGATCATTGCATGATGAATACTATACTGAACACGACGAACAAAACATTTACTTAGTGGTAGGAACAAAATCACTATCAAAAAAAATGCGAACTTGTTTGGAAAGAATTCCTCAAAGCAAAGAAATAGCCAAAGTACTGCATGATCTCGGTGAAAAGATCGGAAAACCTCTATCAGACATGGATAGAAATCATTTTGGGATAGACAGGCGGATTTTCGAAAGTCTTTCTGTCGTTTATGACTCTTTTACTTATTTCGAAAAAGAGGGGGGCTATTACTTCATTTCAGTGCATCATCTGCCCAATATTGCCACAATTGTGAATATTGTAGACAATTTTGATCATTTCTTCAATACTATAGTCGAGGACAATTAAACATGAGCGATATCAAAACCGGCCCTTTACTTGTAACCTATGAGGATGGAACAAAAGTTTATCAGCATGCTATTGTAAAAGATAAAGTAATAGTTGGAGCAAACGTATTTGCTTATAGTTTTTCTTCTGAGCTTAATTTTAATAGTGGTAATTGGACTAAGCCTGGTCTTTCTTACCTAAGTGAGATGTCAGCTAAAGGAAAACGCGGGTCCATTGAATTCTCTCCACATAAAAATGGTCTTGAAGTATCGGGGTCTGTTAATTTCAGAGGGGTAGAAGTTGGCTTAGTTTACGATAAGAACGGTGATTTTGTCCCTGTCTTGGGTATTGGGGTTGGCGTGCCGTTTTTTGAGGGATTAGGAGCATCAGCGAAGATAACACTTAATGGCGCCGGCGGCAGCAATTTGTCATCGAATGACAGAGTGGCCATCTCGCCTGATGGAACTACAAGAGTAACTAGATATTCAAAAACTGATGACCCAAGTAAAGGTTATGTAAGAGTTGACATCACGGTCATTAAGCCAGGAAATGTTGTAAAGAAGTATGTCTCCTACGTTGTTTCGGCAGAAGAAGCCGCACGTCTGGCATCAGGGTTACGGCAAGAGTGTTTTCTTGGTGGCACACAGATTTCTATGTGGGAAGGTGGCAGCAAGCCGATTGAGGATATCCGCGCTGGTGATGTGGTCACATCCTATGACAAGAATGGTGCTCTGGTACCGGGCTGGGTTACCCGAAGGATGGCCAACTATGTCCGGCATATTTTTAATTTTCATGCCTGATGATTACGCCAGGACATGCGACTTATTGCGCTGAGGGTGAGTATGCGGGCCAGCATGTGCCTATACTCGATATCTTACGTAGCGATAGCGTTATTCAACGAGATGATGGCGGCTTGGTCCGAGCATCTACCGGCAAGGAAGTTGGTAGTGAACATGACCAGTTGGTAGAAGTCGTTGCCGGAAAACGCTGTGAAATTGACGGTTCAATTGAAGTGAGTGAACGCGGTACTTTGCGATTGGACACCCGTTTTTTCACAGCAGATGGGCAAAACATTTGCATCGCAGATGTAATCACCGCGGCTGGCGCTGTCGTCACAGATGGTGGATTGCTAAAGCCAGTGTCTGGCGGCGACAGCGCTCCATTTCACTGGCCATTCGGTGAACGTCTACCAAATCCCGAAGATTATGTGCTTGCAGCTTCGTCTCTATCATTAGAAGAAATCTACGATGAGAGTGAATGGGAGCCTGCTTTCCCACCGCTATCACCTGCACCCTAGTTTTTAAGTAACTCAATTAAGAAACAGGTATTTAGTGCGCCAATAAATACAATCTCAAGTTGTAGAATTTAAGAGGATTTTCTTTATGACTGAAATATTCACCAAATCAGATCGTGAAATCGCGGAATTGCAGCAAAAAGCTATAACTGACTATACTAATCACGTAGCAGTTTCTCCTAATATAACCAATGTTACGCTTGCCGGCATCAGTCTTTTGGATCATGTTGCGAAAGAAGGGATTAGAAACGCTAAAACCGGCTTGTATGCGGCTGAGCTAGGTCGCACTGCGGGACAAGTGGCAGACGATGTAAACAAGCTTCATGAAGAAGCGAACAATATAAAAGCGACAATCGACAATTATCAGGAAATACTAGAGCATCGCGCAAAGAATTCTCCGTATGTTGGTGGAGACCTAAATGAGCCAAGCGTTAACTACAATGGTAATCCAAAAGATGACACTAAAATGTCATATACGTGGGATGGTAAACCGGCTGTAGAAACTTTAGGACAAGCAATAGAAAATCAAAAAACGCAAGAAAATCCCATTAAAACAAAAACTTCAGAGAAAGTAGACGGTGGTCATAAGAAAGATGATTTGGCGGATGAGCCACATCCGCGCAATACCGGCGGTAGCAGCAGCGGAGGCAGTGATGACTCTGGCGGTGGTGATACTGGTTCTCCTCCAAGAGGGGGCGATGGCGGCTCTTCTGGCGGCGGCAGCGGCGGCTCCTCAGGAGGTAGCAAGGGCGGCTCTTCTGGCGGCGGCAGCGGCGGCTCCTCAGGAGGTAGCAAGGGCGGCTCTTCGGGCGGCGGCAGCGGCGGCTCCTCAGGAGGTAGCAAGGGCGGCTCTTCGGGCGGCAGTACCACTGGATCTACCGGCAGTAGTGGTGACTTTAACTGCTTTGCTGCAGGAACACGGATCCTCCTCTTGTCTGGAAAAGAAAAACCCATCGAAGATGTCTACCTTGGCGACTTAGTTATGGCGTTTGACGGTTTTGGCGAGCTTGTCGGAAGGGAGGTAACAGACCTCTTTATTCATGGTAAGCGGAGCGTAATAGACGTTGACGGCATCAAGACCACACCAGAACACCCTTTCCTTACCGAAGCTGGCGAATACGCTCCGATCGGAAGTTTCAAGGTTGGTGACAAGATCGTCCGGGTCGATGGCAGCCTACACACGATTCAGTCGATTACTGAAGTTCCGGGGCTGCATACCGTCTATAACTTTACCGTTGCAGATCTGCATACCTATGTGGCCGATGGTTATCGGGTACACAATAAAGTTCCCGTTGTAATAGATCTTGATGGTGATGGCGTTGAAATTATTGAACAAACAGACTCTCCCGTCCTGTTTGACGGCGATGATGACGGCTTTGTAGAAAGCACAGCATGGGCTGGCAAAGATGATGCTTTCCTCTTCTGGGACAAGAACGGGGATGGTGAAATGCACAGTGCCAGCCAGATTGCCTTTGCTAATCTGACTGAAGAAGACACCACTGATACAGATCTACAAGCACTTGCAACAGTCTTTGACAGCAATAAGGATGGCGTCTTTAACAAAGACGATGCCAAATGGCAGGACTTCAAGCTTTGGCAGGACAAGAACAGCAATGGCCGCATTGATGAGGGTGAACTCGCCACCCTGGACGAACACGGCATTGTCGAAATTGGACTAGACTATCCAGAGGGGAGCGGAAGAACGCTTGCCGATGGTAGCGTGATACATGGCACAGCTCAGGCCAAGCGCGCTGATGGGTCTACCCTATCTGTGGGTGATGTGGCCTTTGCTACCGGCAAATATGGTTATCAGTTCAGCAAGAGTGACCAAGGTTTCCAAATAGAAACAAATAGCGGCGCCAAGATATTTACAGCTAGCGGGAGTGAAGGGCATTCACTCACCTTTGACAAATCCGTTTATGCTTTTGGCACTCAAGGGGCAGACAACTTTGATGCATCTGCGAGCGAAGAAGCTGTATACCTTGCCGGCGCTGCTGGCGATGATCGGCTGTCAGGTGGCAACAAAGCGGACATCCTGACGGGCGGCGAGGGTGACGATCACCTGATCGGCAATGGCGGCTATGACATTTTAATCGGCGGTGCAGGTGCTGACACGATTGAAGGATGGCAAGGATTTGATCTGGCTTTCTACACCAACAGCAGCACAGGTGTTACTGTCAATCTAACGACAGGCGAAGCCAGCGGAGGTGATGCGGAAGGAGATAGCATCACCGGCGTTGAGGGGCTGATTGGCTCTGCTCATGCGGACAGGTTGACCGGTGACGACTTGGACAACTGGTTAAACGGCGGCAAAGGAAACGATGTTCTGTCTGGCGGCAAGGGCAACGACACGCTTGCCGGCGCTGAAGGTGCGGATGCCCTCATTGGTGGAGAGGGAGACGACCGCGCCGATTACTCTACTTCTACTTCTGCTGTAGTGGCAGACCTTGCCTCAGGTCGCGGAAGCTCTGGCGATGCGGCTGGAGATACCTACTCAGGCGTAGAAGGCCTAATCGGATCCGCTTTTGACGATAGCCTAAAAGGCGACGCTGGCAATAACCGCCTACAGGGCAACCACGGTGACGATGTACTTAGCGGACGTGCGGGTAATGATAGGCTGGATGGTGGTGCAGGAACAGACGTTCTTCTTGGTGGCACCGGAGATGATACTTATCTGGTAGGTTATGGACATGAGCTTGTTGGCATTTCGGATTACGGCACCAGGACAACGGTTACAGAAACTAGATTTTTGGCGGGGTATCACTACGAAACGCCGGTTTACGGCACGAGAACAACAACCACTACCGTTGCTATAAACGGCGGCAACGATACGCTCCAGTTCGCCCAGAATGTAGACTTGAATGACGTTTCCTTCCAAAAGGACGGTCTTGATCTTATCATTACATTGAATGGAAAGTCCGACGGCGGCGAGATTGCGCCAAATACACTGGTCAAAATTGACCGCGCTTTTGATAGTCGATATGCCATCGAAACCATCAAGTTTGGATACAGCCTAACCCTTGATACAAGCAAACTTGTAAAGGCCGCAGCTGACGGCACTTTCGAAGGCTCAGTTGCCGCAGATGTGTTCTTTGGCTCTGACAGCGATGATTCCGTCATTGCTGGTGCAGGTAACGATCAAATAGTTACGGGCCTTGGTGATGACACTGTCAGCGCCGGTGAAGGGGAGGATTTAATTTGGTCCGGATTTGGTGATGACACTGTCACTGCAGGTTCCGGCAATGATCTCATTTCTGGTGGCCATGGCGACGATCACCTTGCTGGCGAAGAAGGAGATGACGGGCTATCAGGTGGTTTCGGGGATGATGTCCTGCTGGGAGGTGAAGGTGATGACCTCCTTATGGGCGACACTGGCGACGATACTCTTCAAGGCGGCGCCGGCAAAGATCAATTGTACGGCGGTGAAGGGCATGACTTGGCAAGTTACGCTGATGCTTCAACAGCCGTAACAGTCAATCTTTCCGACTTGTCCAAGAATACAGGCGCGGCTGCGGAAGACATTTATCACAGCATTGAGGGAGTTGTCGGCAGTCATGGTCGCGATCACCTGACAGGCTCGGCGCTGGACAACACCATTCGCGGGCTTGGCGGCAATGACGCCATCTACGGGGAGGGCGGCAACGACACCCTTGAAGGCGGTGCAGGTGATGACAGCATATCCGGCGGCAAGGGGGATGACACCCTGCGCGGCGGCGAGGGCAAAGACAACCTCTACGGCGGCGAAGGTGATGACACCCTTGAGGGCGGTGCAGGTGATGACTATCTGCGCGGCGACAGCGGCAACGACACCTTGCGCGGCGGTGAAGGCAAAGACACCCTTGATGGCAGCT
>NZ_LLWC01000012.1 GCF_001561995.1 Polycladidibacter hongkongensis | reverse complement strand
CCCTGGTCCGAAGCTACGGTCTGCGCCAAGAGTTCATCACACCATATTGTCCGCAGCAGAACGGCATGATGGAACGATTGATCCGGTCGCTGAAGGAGCAATGCGTTCATCGCCAGCGCTTCGAAAGCCTAATCCATGCCAGCCGAACAATTGCTAATTGGGTTACGTTTTATAATGGCTTGAGGCCTCATCAGGCGCTTGCAATGAAGACACCTAACGAGGCATACAAATTAGCGGCATAACTTGAGCAGAAATTGCTGGGTCAATACACATTCTTAGTGCATTTGATCGACATATCCGACTTGAGGGCGGCGTGTTTCACGAGATGACAAGCGGGAGAGGCTAGAATGCTTGGCGGAGCCTTGTCTTGGAGCGCACTGGCGCTTTTCTATTTCATCTTGTTGCTGCCAATCGCCGTTCTTTGGCAGATGGGGCTGCAGTCACTTATCCGATCCCTGCTGATGAGTGTTGCTCGTATGAGTCTACAACTTTTGCTGGTAGGGGTCTATTTGCAGGTGGTGTTCAAGCTAGATCATCCGGCCCTCAATCTGCTTTGGCTGCTTGTTATGATTGGCATGGCGGCTTTGACGGTTGGCCAGCGGGCGAAGTTGCCATTGCGTAAGATGTACCTACCTCTCAGTTTTGGTCTGCTGGGCGGGGCGGTTCCTGTACTTGCCATGTTCTTGCTGGTGCTGGTGCAGCCAACCCCTTGGTATCATGCGCAGTATCTGATACCGATCACCGGAATGCTGCTTGGCAATGCACTGAGTGGCTTGGTTGTCGCGATGCAACGGCTGGCGGGTGCCCATGAGGGCGAGCGAGAAGATATACGCGCTTTGCTGGTGATGGGTGCGAGCCCTTATGAAGCGTCTTTGCCGCTGCTGCGCAGAGCGCTGATGGCCTCTTATGGGCCTCAATTGGCAGGCATGGCGACACTCGGGCTGGTCTCGCTGCCGGGAATGATGACAGGGCAGATTCTTGGCGGGGCGGACCCGCTGACGGCGGTACAATTTCAGATTGCCATTATGCTTGGCATATCGGCCTGCCAAAGCTTGGCCACGCTTGCGGCGTTGTTGACTGCCAGTCACCGCCTTGTTGGCCCGTCTGGTTTATTCCGCCCGGTAGGGTGATCCCGCCCGGGTGTTGAAATTACGGCACTAGCTTTCCGATTTGGTTTGTCGCGCGTGTTGAATGGCAGCAGCGAGTGTCTGCGTTTCTTGAGCCCCAGAGATGGCGAAGCGATCATCAATGATGAAGAAGGGGACACCGTTTACACCCATGGTGTGCGCTTCGTCGTTTTGGCGGGCGATGGTATCGATATCCTCTTCGCTATCCAGGCGGGCTTTGGTGAGTTCGCGGTTCATGCCGCAGGCTTCGGCAGCATCAAGTAATTCGCTTTGCTGGGTGAAATCGGCACCCTCTTCGAAAAACCGCGAGAACAGGTGTGCCACCAGCTGCTGTTGTTGCGCGCCCGGGGTGGCCCAATGCATGAGGCGGTGGCAATCGCGGGTGTTGGGCGCGATTTCTGCCCGATCAAACGCAAAGTTAATCCCCGTTTCCTCGCCCATAACCATGAGAGTCTGCTGCATGCGGCGGACAGGTTCCATGGAACCGAATTTGTTTACAAAGTACTCTTCGCGGGAAATTCCCTCAGGGGGCAGCGTGGCATCCAATTGAAATGGCCGCCAGAGAACCTCGACGTGTTCATCCGGAAGCGCCTGAATAGCAGCTTCCAGACGCCTTTGCCCAACAAAGCAAAACGGGCACACCACATCAGAAATCACTGTAATGCGAATAGGATTTGAAGCGCTCATCGAGATTTTACCCTCTTGTATTCTTATTTATTTACGAGGTAGCGCAATTTCGCATTAAATACTAGCAATTCCTGTGGTTTTGATAAGGGTGTTAATCCGTTGCGTAAGTTGCTGTTTGCCCAATGGAGAGCGCAGCACGGCAACCGGACCTAGTTTCTCGACATTTGCGACAAAATCCTCGTCGCGGCAGACGGCCATTGCCAATGAAAGGATGGCACCTTCCACCTGATTCATATCGGGTAGGAATGCCGGTAGATTGACCCCGGAGAAGCGGCGTAAGAGATCCATCAAGTGCAATTCATTGACGCTTTCCCCGCGCCGGGTGGTGGAAACCTCAAGCCCTTCGAGATATTTATTATAGGTCACCAAAGGGATGGTCCGGCCTTCGTCGGCGCGCGAGAGCCAAGCGCTGGTCCTTTCTAGCACAGCATCGGAAACTTGAGCCCTTTGACGCGCACGGAAGGCCGTGCGCAAGTGGCCTTTTAGAGCTTTAATCCCCAAATTTGCTGGCAGTACGCGGGGAACCCCTGCTTCATAAAGGTCTGCATAGCTGGCTTTGTAATTGGTAAACGCAAATACCGGCGGTTTGCGACGGCGATAAATCTGGCCAACTTGCGTGAGGTGCGGTGCGCAGTCCTCCAGATCAGCATCCACAAAGAAGGCATCGAATGCGGCGCGCTGACCATTAGTCAACGCGAAGACACCATCAAGCGTTTGTAGCCAAATCGGCGTGCGACCAAGTTGATGGCACGCTGTTTCCAACCGGTCCTTGTCTGTTTCTATGGCCGAGCCAATAATGCCGACAAACCGGGAGCGGGGTTGATGAGAGCGGCCCCCCTGTGAAATTTGTGATCCAAATAGTGAGCGGCGCACCTTTGCCTCTTCAGAGCGAACAGAAGTACGGCTTAAGCGGATAATTTCATTCATCAAAGTCGCCGCGGGCAATGTATCGGAAAAAACCGCGTGCGCTTTCAAGGTAACAGGTACGATTGCATTGTTGGCGGCAATCACGATGATTGGCACCTCAACACCCGTCTTGTGGCGCAATTCCTGCAGAACCTGATAGGCTTCAAGTGTTTGCGGCGGATTGACAGTGTTCCAAACGAGAATGACCGCCGGCGGTAGCGGCGCGCCACCAGAGACGACAGCGCGCAATGCATCTGCTGTTGGTGTGAAGCAAAAGTTCTCCGATGCCCCCATGCGACACCACCACTGTTGAATATGGGTATTGCCGGGGGCGATAATTGGCACCTTCAGTGGCGCTTGCTCGAACTGCTTTTGTACATCGTAGCGTTTCACAACTGTACATCCTTATTGCTTAGGCCACTTTTTGCGACTTAAGAGCAGATGCCTTTTCTGCCAGCTGCTGGCGCGCTACCGCGCCGTTGGGGGTGCGCGGGATCGACGGCACAGGCAGTATCTGATGCGGATAATGGGCGACCGAGACCCGGCATGCATCAAGATATGCGTAAAAGGCATCCACCTTAACAAAGTGGCCAGATTGCGGAACGACGGCAACCAGCAGCCGCTGTCCAACGATCTCATCATCTACCAAAAAAGCTGCTGCTTCCTTTATCTCAGGGAAAGCCCCGTAGACTTCATCTAGTGAGTCGAGCTGAGCAATTCCTGGGGCAGTGGCTTCTGGTCGCCCAAATCCGCATATTTTATGGTCACTTTCAATCAGTGGAATTTTAGTGTTGATGAAACCGTTTTCAGAGAAATTAATGGAAAACTTATGGGTGGGATAGGCCACATCCGGGCTCATCGCGCCGCCGAGTGAAAGGAAATTTCTCGTCTCATCCTCAGTGGTTTTCACTGTTGAATTCAAAGAGATAAGTGTGGGAGCATGGGGGCTGGCGGATGGGGCTGCGAGGGGACCTTTATCAAAGAGCTGAGGGGTTTTTGACTTGCCACGCAAGCGGCAAACCATGCCGTATTCCTCTGCAACATGGAGATCGTAGAAATCCCCTAAAGGCACGTATTCCACAGGGGGCATGGCAGATGTATTCCATGCAGCGAGTATTTTTGTTTGCCATCCTTGCAGCGCTTCATCCAGATACGGTGCCAAAGATCCTGGCACGGGAAGATAATCGGCCTCGATCCAGCGGGCATGATCTGTAAGGGAATGCAAAGCAAGTGGGTGATGCAGGTGCAGCGTGCCTTCACATAAAAGCCAAGGCACAAGACCTGCGCCCCAGCCGGATAAACCTGTGAGCAGATATGGCAGAAGTATCTTGGCTCCGGCCTCAAGCCTTGTTTCCAAAAACGGCATCAGGCCAGCGGCGACCCAGTGGTTATGGCTGCGCGGCACCGGGGCTGGGCCATCCGGTGTTGTTACCCACGTTAATGATGCGATGTGGTTTGCCGCCTGTCCCGGGCGATGAATGCGTGGCTCTTCGAACTGCTCCGGTGCTTGATTTATTACCTGTGATATTTCCAAGATGCCATCTGGGAGCTGTTTGCCAAGGCCGAAAACAAATTTCAGATTAAAATTATCACTGGCAGCGGCGAGCGCATCCTCTGCGATCACCCGGGTCTCAACCCTATCTGCTGTAATCAAGGCTTTGGCGTCGATGGATACAAGCGCGGGCAAGACTTCGTTGTGACGCCAATGCAACGGAAAGGTCGCAACAACGAGCCCTGCGCGCATGGCAGCTAGGATGGTGAGAACCGTATCTACTGTGTTTGGCGCTTGTAGACCAATGATTTGATCAGGCTCCAAGCCGACGGCGCTGAAAAAGCCTGCAAGGGCGCGGATTTCCTGCTCTGCTTCGGCATAGGTTAGCGCGCGCGGTGCGCCGCTGGTCCAGCTTTCACGGTCTGGCGCGTCAACAAGGGCTATCCTTTGCGGGTTTTGTTGGGCAGCGCGGCGAAAAAGCGCGTCCAAGGTGACATTTCCCCAGACGCCAGTTTTGCTATAGTCGGCAATAGTTTGCTCATCCGACAGGATCATTCCAAGGCCACTCCAGGGCTACTGATTATTTGTTAAATTGTTGTTTGCCCACCAGATGTCAAATTCGACACCATAAAGCGGTGTTGTTTCAGGGCGTTGTAAATGTGTCCAACGGGCATACCATTGCGCTGGGGCGTGATACAGCGGAATTGCATAGGCGCCTGAAATAAGAACTCGATCAAAAGCGCGGACGATTTGTACAAACTCTTCGCGATCTCTCGCACCTACCATAGCGTCAATGAGCGCATCAATCGCCGGTTCCTTTGCGCCAACAATATTGCGCGACCCGGGCGTATCGGCTGCGTTGCTAGACCATCTTGCATATTGCTCACCACCGGGGGAGAGCGAGGCGAACCAAGTGTTGAATACTGCATCGAACTGAAAATTGACGCGTCGTTCTTCAAACTGGGCGGCATCAACCCGGCGTAAACGCAGAACTATGCCAACAAGCTTGAGGGTGCGTTTTAGGCTTAGCCCTACTTTTTCCTCGTCATTATCACGGACCAATAGTTCGAAGGACAGTTGCTCCCCGGTTTCGTTGCTTTTCAAACTGCCGTTTTCCAGCTGATAGCCAGCCATCTGCAGTTTTTGCAGGGCCGCCCGCAGAATCTTGCGATCACGCCCCGAGCCATTCGCTTCTGTCGGTCGCCATGTGCCTTGCATTACCTCAGGCTCAACCAAATCTGGATATTTGGCGAAAAACGTCTTCTCCCACTCACCAGCTGGGTGGCCAAGCGCGGATAACTCCGAGTTCTGCCAGTAGCTGCCAGTACGCTGGTAGAGATCACTAAACAGAGTGCGATTTATCGCTTTAAAATCGAACAGCATGGCCAACGCTTGGCGCACGCGTTTGTCTTTAAACACATCTTTACGGGTATTGAAGGCGATGCCGAGGAAGTTTGCCGGAGTTTGCCGCGCAAAGACGTCTTTCACCACCTCTCCCGATTTACCAGCGGGGAAATCTAGCGCTTTTTGCCAAAGGCTGGGATTGGAGTAGACCAGCACATCCACATCCCCTTTACGGAATGCTTCTTGCAAGGCGTTATAGTCGCGATAATAGTCGACAGTAATGTGTTTAAAGTTATCAAAGCCGGTTTTTTGAGGCAGGTCTTTTGCCCAGTAATTCGGGTCGCGCTCATAGACGGTGCGGCGGCCCGGCTCGATCACTTTGAACGTGTAGGGGCCGGAGCCAATGGGCGGTGTAAGTGTGGTTGCCTCAAAGCCCTGCGGGTTTGTTGTCCGGCTGTTAAAAATTGGTGCGAGCGAGATCAACAGCGGCAATTCCCGATCATCACCGTTTTCGAACACCAGTTTCAAGCTGCGCTCGCCTGTTACTTTAAACTCTTTGATTTTCGCATACCAGCCGCGGTAGGGCGGGCGGCCATGATCACGAATTGTTTGTAGCGAAAAGATAATATCTGCAACGGTCACCGGGTCACCGTTGGAAAACCGCGCTTTGGGGTTTAGCCGAAACTCTATCCACGAACGGTCCTCAGGCAGGCGTACGGCCTCGGCCAAGTGTGCGTATAGGCTGAAGGGTTCGTTGTAGGAACGCGCCAACAGGCTCTCCAAAACATTCGAGCCCATCTCCCGTTCCCGCATGCCGCGAGCCGATGTCCAAGCGCCTTTTAGTGCATAGGAGTTCAAGCTGTTGAACGTTCCTTGCACGCCAAAGGTGATGTTGCCGTCTTTGTTGGCCTTCGGATTGACATAGGGAAAATGCTTGATATTTGCGGGCAAGGCGGGTTCCCCGTGCATAGCAATGGCGTGGCGCCACGGCACGTCCTCATCTGGGGCGGCATTGGTGGCGATGCCCAAAGGGCCAAGCAGAAGCAAGAGGCTGGCACCTACAACACTGTGCCTTGTCAATATCTTCATCTGCTTCATTTCGCCCTCACTTAAAGTTTGCCGGTCTGGGTTGCAAGGATTGTTTTACCTTGCATACGCCCTGTTCTTATGCCGTTTTTACCAATGCGACATTAGCTGGGATTCGTTTCCCGGCAAGCGCCAGTATACGCAGCTTTGGAAAAGCTGGTCACTTTGCGCCATCTACAGGTGGAAATTTGATGGGGAGATGTTTATTAAGGACGTTGGAACGGGTGCCGGTTCGTGTTCAAAGCGGTTACCCAACAGTTTGTGAAGGATTGACGGGAACAGCCTGTCCACTCACGTTGGCGTGCATTCATTTGGCCATGGCGACGGCGTTGGGTACACCAGAGAATTGGGATGGCAATTATGTTTAGGAAATTAGTTGGCGGTGCTTTCGTTGCCGCACTCGGCTTTGCCAGCATGGCTGTATCTGCCAATGCACAAGCAAGCGCTGATGATGCATGGACGAAAATCTGTAATACCGATCCAAAGTCGAAGAAAGAGCACTGCCTTATCACTCAGGAATTGCGGGCTGCCACTGGTCAGGTGCTGGTGCAGGCTGCTGTGCGTGAGATTACCGGAGAAGATCGCAAGCTGCTGCATATTGCTGTGCCGCCAGGGATGTTGCTGCAGCAGGGCCTGCTTATCCAAGTTGACGGAAATAAGCCAGCAAAAGCGCCTTATACCATCTGCTTCCCAAATGCCTGTATTGCCGAAATGGTTATCAGCAATGATTTCATCACTGGCTTAAAACGAGGCGGTAAGCTGATTGTTACAACCTTGAACCAACAGGGTAAGGCCCGTCCTTTTGAGATGACTTTGAAAGGCTTCACTAAAGTTTACGACGGTGCTGCGATCAAACCAGAAGAGCTGCAAGCCAAACAGGAACGTTTGCAGGCTGAGCTGCAAGCACGGGCGGAAGCTGCAAGGCAAAAGCTGATTGAGCAGCAACGCAAGGCTTCTCAGGGTCAGTAGAGCGCTCTAGTGCGACAAAAATAACAAGGCCACCCGGTAAGGGTGGCCTTTATTTTTGTCTGGTTCCCATCAATCTGGAGCGCGCGGCTTGTTTATTGCAGGTAGATGTCCCGTGCGACCAAAGCGCCGTCTTCATCTTCGAAGAACACGTCGTCAAGCTGTGGGTGGGTTATGGGCTCGCCGCTGCTGTCCTCGACAAGATTTTGCTCAGATACGTAGGCGACGTATTCTTCCTCATCATTTTCTGCCAGCAGATGGTAAAAGGGTTGGTCCTTGTGGGGACGCACATCCTCTGGGATCGACTGCCACCATTCCTCGGTGTTGTCGTAAACAGGATCGACGTCAAAAATTACGCCGCGAAACCCGAAGGTGCGGTGGCGCACGACCTTGCCAATCCCGAATTTTGCCGTTCTAATGCTTTGCATTGCTGCGCTATCAAGCTTTCTTTAAAGAAACGTCTGTTGCGCCTGTTAAAGTCACGTCTTGGCACAATTGTCAAGTTCTTGCCAATGGTGTCGTGTTACCAGCCACCCTGCGTTACGGCTTCGCAGAGCCATCGCGCGCAGCAATTTGATCTGCCAATTCCACGATCACCTTTGCTTGCTTCCATGTGGCGTCGTCTTGCATCTTGCCGTCAATCATTGCTGCACCGGCGCCATCTGGCAGAGCCATAATGATCTTTCGCGCAAATGCAATTTCCTCTTTTGAAGGGCTAAACACTTGCCGGGCAATTGGAATTTGCGAGGGATGCAGTGTCCAAGTGCCCGAACAACCAAGCAAAAATGCATTCATAAATTGCGCGTGGCACGCATCGGTATCTGCGAAATCGCCAAAGGGGCCATAAAAGGCCTTGATACCGTTGGCACGGCAAGCATCTACCAGTTTAGCCAATGTATAGTGCCATAGATCCTGTTGGTAGTGATTGCGTATGCCATTGTCACCACCTTGATCTGCAAGGATACGATAGTCGGGATGGCCACCGCCAACCCTGGTGGTTTTCATTCCGCGCGAGGCGGCCAGATCGGCAGGACCTAGGCTTAGGCCCTGCATACGAGGGGAGGCGCGGGCAATAGCCCCCAAATTCTCCACGCCTTCGGCGGTTTCAATGATGCCATGTATCAGGATTGGACTTTGCACCTTGTGCTGCGCCTCTAATTGGGCAAGCAATTGATCGAGATAGTGTATATCCCAAGGCCCAGTCACCTTTGGAAGCATCAAAACGCTGACAAGGTTTCCCGCCTCTGCTACGATTTGGCAAATGTCTTGCAGGGCCCATGGGCTTTCCAGTGCATTGATCCTTGCCCAGAGAGCGCACTTACCCCAAGTATTTTCCTTGGCGATTTTGATAAGGCCAGCACGGGCAGCCTCTTTGTCTTCTATGGCGATGGCGTCCTCAAGATTGCCGAGGATGACATCAACTTCCTGCTGTAATTGCGGAATTTTGCTTTGGATTTTTTCAAGATGCGGCGGAATGAAGTGAATCATCCGCTCCACATTGACCGGCGGCTCCATTTGTGGGCGGGGAGCACCAATGGCAAGGGGGGCAAAAAAGGCATGCGGCAGTTTTTGGCTCATTCGCTCTCTCCAAACAGATGCCGTATGTGGCAGACCCTAAAGACACTGTGTGAGCCAAGCGTTTGCTCCTCACCTTGTGCCCAGAATAGCAGAGATGCTGCACTGCAAAAACCTAACAAAAAGGTGAGGAAAGAACCAACTAGACGGCTTTGCTACCGCCATTTTTTGAGGATCCACATCCATTGCGCCGGATCCTTGCGAATCCACGCCTCGAAGCAATTGTGGATGCGCTGCGTTGTTGCGGTTGCGTCGGCGCGCTTGTCATTGGTGCGAACCTGCTGCAATTCCTGCGCATAGACATCAAAATTCGAGCCCTTGGTGCGCTTTGCATAGACAGCAATCAAGGGCAAATCAAAAACGCGGGCCATTAGCGCTGGAATATGTGTTGCGGTGGCCGCTTTGCCAAAGAACTCGATATCAACACCGCGGCGATCGCGCACATCTGCTACAAACGCGACAGAACCGCCGCTTTTCAACAAGGACATCAGCTTTGGCCCAGTGTTGTGCGCTTTGCGAAACAGGCCATGGGCATAGAATGGACGCCGTAGTGCGGCCAGATAGCGTTCCGAATAGGGGTTGGAGAGCGGTTGATAAACTCCGGCTATGCCGCTACCGACTGCGCGGGCGCACAGGCCAGCGGTTTCCCAATTTCCCGCGTGCAAGGTGACGTAGACCGCTGCTTTGCCACTTTTCTGCACCCTGTCAAAAACGTCGCGATCTATCACGTTGATGCGGTGTGGATCTGCCCCCAGCTTATCTAGCAGGACAGTTTCAGCGGCGACATGGCCGAGATTGTTCCACATGCGCCGGGCGATCGCGTCGTTTTCTGCAGGGGTATGGTGGGGAAAGGCGGCGGCCAAATGAGCAAGGGCGCGAGGGTGGCGCTTGGTGCGCGGGGCGACTTTTTCCCAGCAATAGCCCATAAGACCGGTGGCCCAATCCAAGGGCAAAATGTGCATCACGGCAATTGCAAAGCGCAATCCGGCAAATTCGACAAGATGCGAGATTTTCTTGGAGCTTTTAGCGCGCATAGTCCCGTTTAATACCAATGACTTGAAACCGCGACGGGCAAGAGGTCTTCCGCTTGCGCACCGCAAAGTTGAGTGGCTTGCCTAAACGGTTTGTCCCCGAATTGCAAACAGACGTTTACCCTCTTGCCACATTGTCGCTAATCTCCCGTTAAATGCTAAGGACTTCCACGCAAGGTTTATGGCAGAATCCTAATGGATTGTGCGAGCCAAACGGTATTTAAGGATATACGCATGCTTGAGGTGCTAAACTTAGCTCTCCCTTTTTTCCTCATTATCTTTTTGGGCTATGGTTCTGGCCGGTTGGGGCCGCATCCGCAAGATGGCTTGGCTTGGATGAGCTTCTTTGTCGTTTATCTGGCGTTGCCTGCGCTGTTTTTTCAGCTGCTTTCGGCCACGCCGATTGAGGAACTTACCAATTTCACCTTCATTGCAGCCACAACCCTTTCCACGTTTACCGTGTTTGTGCTGGCCTTCTTTGTGGGCGTGCTGGCCTCGCAAGGGCGCATGGACGAGGCGACGATCCAAGGATTGGTAGGCTCTTATTCCAATATCGGATTCATGGGGCCGGGAGTGACCTTGGCGGTGCTGGGCGAGGCGGCGGCGGTACCGACTGCGCTGATTCTCTGCTTTGATACGATCCTGTTGTTTATTCTGGTGCCGTTGATGATGTCGATTTCCGGCACGCGTGACCAAAGCCCTTTAAAAGTGGCGGGGCAAATCGCGCTGGATATTATCACCCACCCTTTCATCATTGCAGTTGGGGCAGGGATCATGGCAGCTGTGCTTGGCTTCAAGCCACCACAAGCAATCAACCAATTGCTGGAGTTTTTACGGGCCGCAGCGGCGCCTTGTGCGCTGTTTGCCATGGGGATCACGATTGCACTACAACCGGGGAGACGCGGTACTGTGGAGCTGCCGTTTCTCCTCGTCCTCAAACTGGTGGTACATCCACTGCTCGTCTACAACGTGCTGCACTGGATCGGTGTCACCAACACGCAGTGGATTGCGACTGCGGTGCTGATGGCGGCGCTGCCGCCTGCGGCCAATGTTTTCATTCTGGCGCAGCACTATGACACCTACAAGGACCGCGCATCCACCGCGGTATTAGTGGGCACTTTGCTTTCTGTGGTGTCTCTGCCGGTGTTTATCTATTTGATCGAGCAGGGTCGCCTTTAACGGCGCTTACTCATGGTGGGCGGGGTGCGCCACGAAGGGGCGATGCCCTCGCGCATCAGTATTTTACGCAGGAAGGGCAAGCGCGAGAGGGCCATCAGGCCAATGGAGCGCAGCAATTGCACCGGAATGGCGCTGGAAAGCAGCGAACGGTTGAGCAGATCAACGGCGACTGTGCGCGAGGTCATGTCAAACCAGCGCATCTTATGATAGACCTGCATGATCTCCCGGCTGCCGAGATCCTGCTGCTCCTGCCTTGCAGATTGCGCCAGTTCCATGGCTGCTCCGATATCACGCAGAGACAGATTGAGCCCTTGCGCGCCAATGGGGGGGAAGCCATGCGCCGCTTCGCCGATCAGCAGAGCACGGCTTGAGGCCAGTTTCTGGGCGCTATGGCCCGACATGGGGAAACTCTGCAATTTGGAGATAACGGTGAATTTTCCCAGCACGGACTGACAGGTGCGCTCCAGCTCCAGTGCCAACTCCTCGGTTGGCAGTGCGGTGAGCTGTTTGGCGCGCTCCGGCGTTTCCACATAAACGAGCGAAGAGGCGTCGCCCTCCATTGGGACAAGGGTGAAGGGCCCGGTCTTACGGTGAAATTCGGTGGAGGTGCTTGCGTGGCTGCCTGTGTGGGCCAGATTAAGCACTAGAGCGGTTTGCGGGTAGGACCAACTGCGGGTGCTGATGCCCACGGCCTCGCGCACCTGTGAACGGCGGCCATCAGCGGCGATCACCAGCGGACAGCTGAGCGCTGTCAGCCCAGATGCGGTTTTTATGCGCAGGTGCGCCGCAGCATCGTCGCTTTGCATGGTGTGCAGCAGCCCTTCAATACGCGTTATTTTGCTGCTTTTATTTATCAGGCCATCCAGCAGCTCATTCAGGCGACTGTTCAAGATATTGTAGCCAAAGGCGGGCAGGCCGACTTCTGCTGCGCCAAAGGTGATTTCCGGCGCGCGAAACAGGCGATCTGAGCCATCGATCAGGCGCATATTCACAAGCGGGATCGCTTCTGCTTCCAGTTCTGGCCAGACATCGATGTTTTCTAGCAGTTGAATGGAGGCTTGCATCAGTGCGGTGGAGCGCTCGTCAGCCAGATTGGCTGGTGGGCCGATGAGTGCCACTTCAAAACCTTGGCTGGCGAAAGCAAGGGCGGCGATCATGCCTGCCGGTCCGGCGCCGACCACAGCGATTTGGTAGTGCTGCTGTGTGTTTGGGGCAGTGGCGCTGTTTGGCGTGGTCATCGGGCGGCGTCCTTATAAAACTGTCAGGCCTTTGCTTCCCTCGCGCGATTGTAAAACGCGCAGGCACGCAAATTGGCTTTTGCACGCGTAGGAGCATTGGCTTATATAGAGCATTTAGGGGGAGCTATCCCACAGGACGCAACAGTTGGATATAAAAATGCTTGAGGCTTCCACCAGCTTTTTGCTTAGCGAGCGGGCCCGAACGGCTTCGGCCTACGTGTTTTTGCTCGTCTGTGCTGCGCTTGGCTGGGTCTATCTTGGGTTTATGGTCGCTGACATGGTGCAGATCATGGATATGGGCGCCATGGGGCCGGGGATGCAGATTTTCAACCAGTTTAACGTGTTTGCCGGGCTGCCGGAGGAGGTGCGCCTTCAGCTGGCCGCGCTGTGTTTGCCGCAAGCAGCCTCAGGGTTTGGTATGCCCGCTCTGTTGGAGCCATCACTGCGGGATTTTGCCTTGATCTTGCTGATGTGGTTGATGATGGTGTTGGCGATGATGCTGCCAACGGCCTTGCCCATGTTGCGTGCATTTGAGAGTGCGCGTGATGCGGGGGGCATGTTGCAGGTTGCAGGTGGCTATCTCAGCGCATGGGCGGCGTTTTGTCTGTTAGCGAGTGGCGGGCAGTATCTCTTACAGATTGCGGGGGCACTCAGCCCGATGATGGCGCCGACACTAGGTGTATTTGCGGCAAGCACGGTTGTCTTTGCAGGGATCTATCAGTTTACGCCGCTTAAACAGGCATGTCTTTATCGTTGCCGGGTGCCTGTTGTGGCTAAGGCGGCCAAGGCAGGGACATCACAGCGCTCTGCCTTCGCGTTTGGCGTCGAGCAGGGAATATACTGCCTTGGGTGTTGCTGGGCGTTGATGGCGTTGATGTTTGCCGTTGGTGTGATGAACATTCTCTGGATTGCGCTACTTGGCGGTGTGATGGCTCTTGAAAAAACCGTGGGTTCACGCCGCTTAAGCTACATCATCGGTGTGGTTTTGCTTGCATGGGGCGGGGCATATCTTTACTTCACTTCTGGTGATGTGCAGATTCTTTCGCATCTCTTTTCGCGAATAGTCGCTGGATGATTTTCTAGCCACAGCTAAAGGACAAATGCCGTGACCGCCAACGCAAACAATGGCAAATCTGATCGGAGCCTGTTTTTGATCCACCTGCTGACCGCAGTTGGGGCACCGCTGGCTTTGTTGGCTTTGATTGCCGGAGCGAATGGCGATCTGGCTCAGATGTTCTTTTGGCTGTTAGTCTCTTTGTTCGTTGACGGGATCGACGGCCCACTGGCGCGCCATTACGATCTTGCCAAGCGTTTGCCGCGTTGGAGCGGGGTTATTCTCGATCTGGTGATTGACTACGCCACCTATGTTTTCTTGCCTGCCTTTGCACTTTATCAAAGCGGGGTACTCCCAGAGTGGATGGCTTTGGCTGGTGGCTGCCTGATTGTATTTACGGGTGCGATCTACTTTGCTGATGGCGACATGAAAACCAAAACCGGTGGGTTCAGTGGCTTTCCCGGAGTTTGGAATATGGTGATTGCGGTGATCATCGGTTTGCAGGTGCCTGTTGCGGTGAGTGTTGTGCTGATTGTCGGTTGCTCAATTCTCACCTTCGTTCCTCTGGAGTTTGTGCATCCGGTGCGGACCAAAATGTGGCGGCCACTAACACTTGTTGTGCTGGCAATCTGGACCACAGGTTTGTGGATTTCCTTTGCCAATGACTTTATCATTAGCGGCGCGGTTTACGGGGTTATCACAGCGACGTCGCTTTATTTGCTGTGCGTGGGCGGCGTACAACAACTGGTGATATGGCGGCACGAAAACGGATAGTTGCTGAAAATTTCCGCAGATCTTGGCGAAAATTGCATCGAAATACCTACAAAAACCGCTAGGTGCCGTCGGCACACTGCGTTACTCTGCTGTTCCATATAGATTTGTCGGGAGGAACGGATGAGCCAAGCGATCTTTGTCAACCAAACAGGCGGTGCGCAGGTGTTGCACCTGCAAGACTGTGAGGTTGGGGCGCCGGGCCGCGGTGAAGTCCTGCTAAAGCACACCGCGATTGGTGTGAACTACATTGATACCTATTTTCGCTCTGGCCTTTATCCCTCACCAAACGGATTGCCTTTTACGCCGGGAAATGAAGCGGCCGGTGTTGTGCTGGCAGTCGGCGAGGGAGTTGAGGATGTCGCAGTTGGGCAACGTGTGGCCTATGCAGGCCCGCTTGGCGCCTATTCAAGTGAGCGGCTGATCGAAGCACGCCATCTCGTTGCTATTCCCGATCGTGTTAGTGATGAGCAGGCAGCGGCAGTGATGCTGAAAGGAATGACCGCGCAATATTTGCTGCGCCAGACCTACAAAGTACAGCAGGACGACTGGGTGTTGTTTCATGCTGCTGCTGGCGGTGTTGGGCTGTTGCTTGGCCAGTGGGCGGCAAGCCTTGGGGCGAATGTTATCGGAACGGTCAGTAATCCGGCAAAGGCGGAACTGGCGCGTCAACATGGCTATGCGCATATCATCAATTATAGTGAGGAAGACTTTGTCGCCCGCACCGCTGAGATCACCGGTGGAGCGAAGTGCCACGTTGTTTATGACGGGGTTGGCGCAGCTACGTTTCCCGGTTCGCTTGATTGTTTGCGCCCGCGAGGGATGTTTGTTTCCTTTGGCCAGTCCTCAGGGCCCTTGCCTTCATTTGATTTGGGGCTGTTAGCGCAGAAAGGCTCGTTATTTGCCACGCGGCCGTCCTTGTTTGCCTATACGGCAACGCGGGAGGCATTGCTGGCTTGTGCGGGCGAAATGCTGGAGAAAGTGGCTGATAGCACCTTGCAAATATGCATAAACCAGCGTTTCAAGCTGGCGGAGGCCTCGCAGGCGCATGTGGCACTTGAAGGACGACAGACAACCGGCGCCACGTTGCTATTGCCCTGAGATAAAGCAGTTGCGTACAAACTCGCGCAGTATGCATTGTTTCCGCGCGGGGCTTAGAGTTTTGCCCAAATATGTCATGGTGCAAGCCCGCCCTGTCGCTTTACTATTTTGATTTTAATGCCGTGTGCCCGGCTATTCTAGCTATGTTTTTGGGCATAATTGGGCTTTTTTCGCACCTTTGGTGCACCTAAATCCTAGGAGATGCCATGGGCAAGATCTCGACGCATATTCTTTTAGCTGCCGCTGGACAGCCTGCGGCAGGTGTTGCGGTGCAGCTCTGGCACTTGTCTGAGGGCGGAAGTTGGGTGCAAGTCAGCGAGGCGTTAAGCAATGCAGACGGGCGTTGTGATGCACCGCTGCGCAGTGGGACACCGATGCCCTGCGGTATTTATGAGTTGCGCTTTGCAATAGGGACTTTTTTTAGCGCGCGCGGCCAAGAGAGCTTTTATCAAGATGTGCCCGTTCGTTTCTCAGTGACAGATGGTTCCGCGAATTATCATGTTCCGTTGCTGATCTCGCCCTTCAGCTACACCACCTATAGGGGGAGCTGATATGCGTGAGGTACTAAAATATGTTCGGGCGGGACGTATAATCGAACTGCGGGGACGGGATGCAGATGACACCCTTTTAGATTACATCCGTGAGGATTTACAGCTTAAGGGCACCAAGGAAGGGTGTGCCGAGGGGGATTGCGGCGCTTGCACTGTGGTGATTGGCGAACTGCAGGAAGAAGGGGTTCGCTACCGCGCGGTGAACGCTTGCATCATGTTGCTTGGGCAGCTGGACGGGCGCGAATTGATATTGGTGGAAGACTTGGCCGAGGCAGGAGAGTTACACCCTGTTCAGCAGCAAATTGTTGACCACCATGGCTCACAATGCGGTTTTTGTACACCCGGTTTTGTCATGTCTTGCTTTGCACTTTATCAGCAGCGTTTGTTGGCGATGGAGATGGCACATCAGGACGGGGGGAGGCGCTTTGAAAAATTGGAGCGCCGTCATGTCTTGGATAGTTTTGCGGGCAATCTTTGTCGCTGCACCGGTTACACGCCGCTTGTTGAGGCAGCGCTTGCGGCCTGTCACAAGCCTGTGGCTGACAAGTTTTTTGCGCGGCGTCATAAGACAGAAGTGCTGCTGCGGCACTTAAACACTGAACCGGCGATGGCTCTGTCTACACCCAACGGATTTTTTGCGGCCCCTACGGATCTGGAGGACTTGCTGGCACTTTATGACAGAGCGCCGGGCACGCGGCTGCTGGCAGGTGGCACCGATCTTGCACTAGAAATTACCAAGCAATGTGAGGAATTGCCGAGCCTGATTGATGTAACACGTGTGGAAAGCCTGAAGCGCGTCGAATGGAAAAGCGATGCGGTTCATATCGGCGCTGCTGTTACCTATTCTCAGGCCAGCGAGACTCTTTGCGAGATGTATCCAAATCTGGGGCAGGTTCTGGGGCGTATCGGCTCTGTTCAAGTGCGCAACTCAGGTACGATTGGTGGCAATATTGCCAATGGTTCACCCATAGGCGATATGCCGCCACTGCTTATCGCCCTTGGGGCGCGTGTGGAACTTGCCAAGAAAAAATCGGAACGCCGCTGGCTGGAGCTGGAGGATTTTTTCATTGAATATGGCAAGCAGGCGCTTGAGACGGGGGAAATCGTCGCGCGCATCGCGCTGCCCTACCGCCAGCCGGATCAGCGCTTTAGCTGTTACAAGCTGACGAAACGGTTTGATCAGGACATATCAGCAGTATTGGGCGCCTTCTGTCTGCGGGTGACTGGCAATCGCATTACCTCGGCACGCATTGCCTTTGGCGGTATGGCAGGAACACCAAAGCGCGCCAGACGATGTGAGGCGGCGCTGCGGGGCAGCAGCATTGCCGGCATCGATAACGGGCACCCTGCGTATTACGCGCTTGAGCAGGATTTTCAACCGTTAAGCGACATGCGGGCCTCGCGAGAGTACCGGTTGGCAGCTGCCAAGCAAATGCTGCTGCGTGCGCTGGCGGAGCTACCGGGCAAGGGAGCGGGGCTGGAGCGGCTGCACCGTTTTGATGCCGGGGAGGTGTCCCATGTCTTCTAGTGGTATTTACGGGCAAGGTGGCAAGAACACACCAGCAAAAGTGATTGGCAAAGCGCTGGCGCATGACAGCGCCCACGCACATGTAACTGGTGCTGCACGCTACGTGGACGATATTCCCGAACCAACCGGTATCTTACATGTGGTTCCGGGGTTGTGCCGCGGCGCTGCGGTTGGCGAGATCTTGCAGCTGGATTTGACCAGCGTGAAAAATGCTGCCGGGGTTGTTTGCGTCTTAACCGCTGCAGACATTCCCGGGGAGAATGATTGCTCTCCCGGCTTTGGCGGTGATCCGGTGATGGCGCAGCAGGCCATATCATTTCATGGGCAAGTGGTGTTTGCGGTGGTAGCTACCTCGCGCAAAGCGGCTAGGCGGGCGGCGAAACTGGCCTTTCTGGAAGTTGAAAAACATAAGCCGGTGGTTCATTTGCGTGAAGCGATCGAGAGCAGCGACAGTGTGTTGCCCGACTATGCTTTCGGGCGTGGTGACATTGCCAGCGGTATGGCGCGCAGTGTCCAACAGGTCGAACTTGAGCTGGATGTGGGGGGGCAGGATCACTTTTACCTTGAGGGGCAAGTAGCAATGGCGCTGCCGCAGGATGGTGGTGCGCTAGAGGTTTACAGCTCTACCCAGCATCCAAGTGAAGTGCAGCACACAGTCGCCAAGGTGCTCGATCTGCCCGAGAGTTTTGTGAATGTAAATGTCCGGCGTCTGGGCGGGGGCTTTGGCGGCAAAGAATCCCAGGCCAATCAATGGGCGACGTTGGCTGCGCTGGCGGCGCATAAAACGGGCAGGCCCTGCAAATGCCGTCTGGATCGCGATGATGATATGATCGCAACGGGCAAGCGGCATGACTTTCTTATCAAGGCGCAAGCAGGCGTTGATGAGCAGGGGCGGATTGAGGCGGTCACCTATGATCTTGCTTCGCGCTGCGGACATTCCGCTGATCTCTCGCTTGGCATTAATGATCGGGCCATGTTTCATCTGGACAACGCCTATTATTATCCCGAGGTACATATCAAGTCGCGGCGCCTGAAGACCGACAGTGTGTCGAACACGGCGTTTCGAGGTTTTGGCGGGCCGCAAGGGATGCTTGCCGCAGAGCGCCTGATGGATGCGGTTGCCAGCGCGCGGGGGCGCGATCCGCTGGATATACGTTACGCCAACCTCTATGGCCAAAGGGGTACAACCACCCCCTATGGCATGGCCTATGAGGAGGCGGACACCTTACAGGCGCTACTGAGCCAGCTGGAGGCGCGTAGCCGCTACCGCGAGCGGCGGGTTGCAGTGACAGCGTTTAACGAGAAAGGCGGCCATTTGCGGCGGGGCCTTGCGCTGACGCCGGTTAAATTCGGAATTTCATTCACCTTGACCGAGCTTAATCAGGCCGGGGCTTTGGTGCACCTTTATCGTGACGGGTCGGTGCATCTGAACCATGGCGGCACGGAAATGGGGCAGGGGCTATACCAAAAAATCGCTCAGGTCGCCTCGCAGGGCATGGGCGTTTGCCTGGATAAGATCCATTTGGCGGCCACCTCCACCGGAAAAGTGCCCAATACCTCGGCAACTGCGGCCTCTTCCGGCACTGATCTAAACGCCATGGCGGTGCTGGATGCAATCGGGCAGATTCAAGCACGACTGAAAGCCTTTCTCGCCTCGCAAAGCGGCGCGGCGGTGCAAGATATCAGTTTTTCCGAGGATCAAGTACTGGTTAAAGGCAAGGCAGTGATGCAATTGGCCCAACTGGCCAAGCAGGCACATCAAGCGCGGATTTCACTTTCAGCACAAGGGTTTTTCCGCACACCCAGACTGGACTGGGACCGCGAAAGCGCGAGTGGACGGCCATTTTACTACTTTGCTCATGGCGCAGCTTGCGCGCAGGTACTCGTTGATACGCTCAGCGGGGAAATGCGGCTGGAAGCGGTTCATATCCTGCAAGATGTGGGGCATTCCCTCAACCCTGCCATTGATCGGGGCCAGATTGAAGGCGGGTTTGTGCAGGGGCTGGGCTGGCTTACCAGTGAGGAGCTGGTGTTTGATGATGCGGGGCGCTTGCGTACGCATGCCCCCTCTACCTACAAGATCCCATGTGCCAGAGACGTTCCAGCGGCGATGGAGGTGGAGTTGTTCAACTCCGCTGGAAATCCCGAGGATGTGGTCAATCGATCCAAGGCAGTTGGCGAGCCGCCGGTTATGCTGGCAAACGCGGTGTTCTGTGCCATCGGGGATGCTTTGCATTCGTTGGCACCGGGTCACTTTCCGCAGCTAAGAGCTCCAGCGACGCCAGAGGAAATTTGGCGCTGCGCACAGGCACAAAAAGAGCTTGGCGGGGCCAAGGTATTGCCCTTTGCCCATGCGCAGAACGGGTCCTAGCAATGGCAGCGCGGCTTTGGCAAACCTGCGAGGAAGCCGTTCGCACCACCGGCGCGGCGGTGCTTGTTCGACTTGCAAAAGTTGAAGGGTCCAGCCCCCGAGAAAACGGCGCGTTCATGGTGATGGGCGCTGATGGGCGCATTGAAGGTTCTGTTGGCGGGGGGCAGCTGGAATATGCGCTTTTGCAACTTTCCCGTGACATCTTGAGTTCACCTCAAGAAAAACTGGTCGCCCTGCGAGAGGAGGGGGCAAGTAAGAGCGGTGGTTCTCAAGCTTGCGTACAGGCTCTGCAGGAAATGCAGGGTCCGGCCTATGTGACGCGCTCATTTACCCTCGGGCCGGATACTGGACAATGCTGCGGTGGGCGAATTATTGCGCTACTGCAATATTTTTCAGCGAAAGAATATTCTGAACTTGTAAAACTTTGCGTATTTGAGGCGCGGGGCAAGTTCAGTGCAAGTGCAGTGCTTCACGGTGGGCGTATTGGCCCTCGAGAGTGCCGTCCACAACTTCTTTGCGACAATATTGAGCTTAAGAGCACATCTCTTGTGGAGAGTTTTAATAGTGTCGATACGCCCGTTTTTATTTGGGGGGCGGGGCATATCGGCCGTTTTTTAAGCGTTTTACTGGCTGAAGTGGGCTTTGATGTCACGCTGGTTGATAATCGGCCCGATATTTTTAACGGGTTGCACTCTTCCAATCCAAAGAACTTTCATCTAAAGGAACCGGCAAGAGCGGTAGGGTACCTCCCAAGTGGCGGAATTGCGCTGGTTATGAGCCATGATCACGCAATCGATCTGGAGGTGGTGCATGCGCTATTATGCAGATCAGATCTTTTCTTTGTTGGGCTTATTGGCAGCAAAACCAAACGCGCGCGCTTCCTGAGACGGTTGCGCGCTTTAGGTGTTCTGCCAGCGCAACTGGAAAAACTGGTGTGCCCTATAGGTATTGCGGGGTTAAACTCGAAGCAACCAAAGCAAATTGCCGTTTCGGTGTGCGCGCAATTGCTGCAGTTGTCGGCATCGCAAAACTGCCTAAAAACAGGGCGCACGCTGCAGAAAATTTGATCTTGCCGGGCAACTGCCCAGACAGGAATACTTGATAAATCTGCAAGCACGACTTGCAAGCGACACATGCGGGCAGCAACAACAGGAGCAGCGGCAAGGTGGCATCCGGGACGGAATTAATCCGAGCAAAAGGTATCAGCAAACGCTTTGGCGAAACGCTGGCCAACGATAATGTGGATTTATGCTTGAACAAAGGCGAGATCCACGCGCTGCTTGGCGAGAATGGCGCTGGCAAATCCACCTTGGTCAAAATTCTTTATGGTGCACTGGAGCCCGGCGGCGGCAGCCTGCATTGGAAAGGGAACCTTGTGAAGGTGGCCAATCCGGCGGCGGCGCGCAAGCTTGGTATCGGCATGGTGTTCCAGCACTTCTCGCTGTTTGAGGCGCTCAGCGTGGCAGAGAACATCGCGTTGGCCCTGCCGAAAAGTGTGCCGCTAAAACAGCTTTGCGCGGATATTATCGAGGTTTCAGGCAAATACGGCTTGCCACTCGATCCCACCGCCATTGTGGCGGATCTACCCGTTGGTATTCGGCAGCGGATCGAGATCGTGCGCTGTTTGCTGCAAGAGCCTGATCTGCTCATCATGGACGAACCGACCTCCGTGCTAACGCCTCTGGAGGCGGAGGATCTGTTCAAAACCTTGACGCGCCTTGCGGATGAGGGCTGCGCGATCCTGTACATTTCTCACCGTCTGGAAGAGGTGCAGCGCATTTGCCACCGGGCTACCATTATGCGGCATGGCAAGGTGGTTGGCGCTTGTGATCCGGCTAAGGAGACGGCGGCCAGCCTGGCGCAGTTGATGGTGGGCGGAGATGTGCATGCGGTTGATGCGGGTGCGCAGGCGATGCCGGGTAAAGCGCTGTTACAGCTCACTGATTTGAACCATGCGGGCGAAGGTGCCTTTGCTGTGGCGCTGGAGAGCATCAACTTGTCGCTGCATGCCGGCGAGGTGCTGGCCATTGCCGGTATTGCGGGCAATGGGCAAGGTGAGTTGTTTGATGTGATTTCCGGTGAGGTGAAGACCAAGGCGGCCTACGACATCAATTTACTCGGGGTGCCGGTGGGACGGCGTTCGATCAATGATCGGCGCAGGCTTGGGGCGGCCTTTGTCCCTGAAGAGCGGCTTGGGCATGGGGCGGCGCCAGACCTGCCGCTTTCTGAAAATGTTATTCTTACCCGTCATGCCAGCGACAAGGATCTGGTGCGCGCCGGTTTGCTGTCGCGCGGTGCAGCGCTGCGCAGTGAACGGCGCCTTGCAGCGCAATATGATGTGCGCATGGCCCATGAGAACCCCGAGGCGCGGGCGCTTTCGGGCGGGAACTTGCAAAAATTCATCGTTGGCCGCGAGCTGGACCGCTCACCACGGGTTCTGGTTATCAATCAACCCACGTGGGGCGTGGATGCTGGCGCGGCGGCGCTTATCCGACAGGCGCTGATCGATCTGGCGCGCTCGGGGGCGGCGGTTCTCGTGATTTCGCAGGATCTGGACGAGATCTACGAGGTGGCAGACAAGATTGCTGTGATTTCGCGCGGGCAATTGTCAGAGCCAGCCCCAAAAGACAGCATGAACCGCGAGCAAATTGGCCTGTTGATGGCCGGCCTGGGTGAAGCAAAGCAGGCCAAAGCGGGTAAAGGACACTAACATGCGCTTGGAACTGGAAAAACGGGCCGAGACCTCAAAAAGGATGAGCGTGCTTTCGCCGCTGATCGCCATTGCCCTGACGGGGATCTCCGTCACCTTGATGTTTATCGCCTTGGGCGTTGCGCCTCTGGCGGGCCTCCATGCATTTTTTGTCGAGCCGCTCACCAGTGTGTGGTCATGGGAAGAGCTGCTGGTTAAGGCCGGGCCGTTGGTGTTGATCGCGGTTGGCTTATCTGTTTGTTTTCTTTCCAATACATGGAATATCGGGGCTGAGGGCCAATTCACCATGGGGGCGATTTTCGGATCGGTTATCCCGGTGCTGTATTTTGATTTCACCTCTGCGTGGGCGCTGCCGCTGATGATCCTGATGGGCGCTCTTGGGGGCATGGTTTGGGCGGCCATACCGGCGTTGCTGCGCACCAAGTTCAATACCAACGAAATTCTGGTGTCACTGATGCTGGTTTATGTGGCGCAGTATCTGCTTGATTTTCTTGTGCGCGGGCCATGGCGGGATCCTGACGGGTTCAACTTCCCCGAAAGCCGCTTGTTTGATGCCGCGCATGTGCTGCCCAAGTTTGGCGATGGCCGCTTACACCTTGGTATTGCGCTTGCAGTGGTGGCGGTGCTGCTGATCTGGTTCCTGCTTGCCAAGAGTCTGAAGGGCTTCGAGATCAAAGTCATCGGCCAAGCGCCGCGGGCGGGGCGCTTCGCCGGTTTCTCGCAGAATAGAACCATCTGGTTCGGTTTCCTGCTTTCCGGTGCGTTTGCCGGTATCGCCGGGCTTTCGGAGGTTTCAGGCGCGATTGAGCAACTTACCCCTGTTATTTCTCCGGGTTATGGCTTTACCGCGATTATCGTGGCGTTCCTTGGCCGCCTGAACCCGATTGGGATTGTTTTTGCCGGCTTGTTGCTGGGGCTTTCCTATCTGGGAGGTGAGGCGGCGCAGGTCTCTGTGGGCATCAGCAATAAGATGACCAACGTGTTCCAAGGGATGCTGCTGTTCTATGTGCTGGCCTGCGACATTCTTATTCTCTATCGCTTGCGCCTTGTGCGCAGCGCCCCCGCGAAGGAGGCAAGCTGATGAGCGCGCTTGAACCGATGTTGCTCACCATTATCACCGCCTCTACGCCGCTGTTGCTGGCAGCAATAGGCGAGCTGGTATGCGAGCGCTCTGGTGTCCTGAACCTTGGGGTTGAGGGTATGATGATTGTTGGCGCGGTCGCGGCCTTTGGCACCGCGTATACCACCGGTTCACCGCTGCTGGGTATTGTTGCCGGTATGCTTGCAGCTGTTGCGCTCTCCCTACTCTTTGGCTTCTTAACCTTGCGGCTGATGTGTAATCAGGTGGCAACCGGCTTGGCGCTGACGATTTTGGGCCTTGGTCTTTCTGGAATGATTGGCGAGAGTTTTGTTGGCGAACCGGGCGTTAAGCTCAGTCAGATTTCCATTCCGATGCTCTCAGATTTGCCATTGGTGGGCAAGGTGTTGTTTGGGCAAGATGTGCTTGTCTATGCGTCCTTCGCCATCGTGGGGCTGACCTCCTATGTGTTGTTCCGCAGCCGCTGGGGGTTGATTTTGCGTGCGGTGGGCGACAACCACACTTCTGCGCACGCGCTTGGATACTCTGTTTTAAGGGTGCGGTATCTGGCGGTGATGTTTGGCGGCGCTTGTTCAGGCCTTGCCGGGGCGTATCTGTCGCTCGCCTATACGCCGCAATGGACCGAGGGCATGAGCGCGGGGCGCGGCTGGATTGCGCTAGCGCTGGTGGTATTTGCATCCTGGCGGCCGGGCCGGGTGTTGATTGGGGCCTATCTGTTTGGCGCGGTTTCTATCTTGCAATTTCATGCGCAAGCTTCCGGCGTCACGCTGCCATCGCAGCTGATGAGCTCGCTGCCGTACTTGGTGACAATTGTGGTGCTGGTGATTATTTCGCAAAACCGCCAACTAACGAAAACCAATAGCCCGGCGTGTTTGGGCAAGCCGTTTAGTCCCGATAGGTGACTTACAGGCCGCTCCCATCGGCCTTCAGTCCGCCGGGGGAGTGGTTCACAACACAACAAACGGACTGATAAAATGGGGAACTGCTCGATGCGCAAGATTGTCAAGTTGGCTGCGACCGCGGCTATTGCACTGGGGCTGGGTACTGGTGCTGCACTTTCTGCCGATCCACTCAAGGTGGGCTTTATTTACGTTGGGCCGGTGGGTGATCACGGCTGGTCTTACCAGCACGACCAAGGCCGTAAAGCCATTGAAGCCAAGTTTGGCGATAAGGTAGAAACCACTTATATTGAGAGCGTGCCGGAGGGGGCTGATGCGGAGCGCGCGATTGAGCGTCTGGCGCGTTCTGGCCACGAGCTGATCTTCACTACCTCGTTTGGTTACATGAATGCGACTTTGAAAGTTGCCAAGAAATTTCCAAAGGTGAAATTCGAGCACGCAACCGGCTATAAGCGCGCCAAGAACGTGTCCACCTACGGTTCACGTTTCTATCAGGGCCGCTATGTGCTGGGCCAGATTGCTGCGAAAGTCTCTAAAGTGGGTACCGCCGGTTACATCGGCTCTTTCCCGATCCCTGAAGTGGTGCGCGGCATGAACTCGTTCATGCTTGGGGCGCAGTCGGTCAATCCTGATTTCAAAATCAAAACCATTTGGGTGAACTCCTGGTACAACCCGGGCGCAGAAGCTGATGCGGCCAAGGCGCTGATTGATCAGGGCGTTGATGTGATGCTGCAACACACTGATTCTCCGGCACCGCTGCAAGTGGCACAGGCGCGCGGTATTGTTGGCTTCGGGCAGGCCTCGGATATGATCAAGTTTGCGCCTGAAGCGCAGTTGACTGCGATCGTCGACAAGTGGGACAATTATTACGTTGACCGGGTGCAAGCTGTGATGGATGGCTCTTGGAAATCACAGGATACTTGGGGCGGTATGGATACCGATATGGTGCACATGGCTGCGTTCACCAATCTGGATGACGAGATTGCCGCTGAAGCGCAGAAAACCATTGATGCGATCACCGCAGGGACCTTCAAGCCATTTACCGGCCCGATCACCAAGCAAGATGGTTCTGTCTATCTGAAAGACGGGGAAGTGGCGGAGGATGGCTCGCTGTTGTCCATGAACTTCTTCATCAAAGGTGTTGACGACAAGCTGCCGAATTAACCAGAAAATCCTGTTTGGACAATCATTGAGGGCGGCCAAGTGGTCGCCCTTTTTTATGGTGTGACGGTGTCCGCCGTATTGAATGCTGCACTACTGTAAATTTATTGCACTGTTCAGCTTCAAGCCCAAGCCTACGGCGCGATAGAGAGGGTAGGGGACGCGCGCAGATAGAACCACCATGCGTTCCAACCAACCTTGCGCCTCCAGTTGTTGTAGGGCGGCGGACAGGGCGCGGTCGGTTACAGGTGCTAGGTTTTGCTTTAAGTCTTTGAAACGCGTGGGCTCTGCACATAGGGCGAGGACCGGAAGGACCCAGCTGCGCCGCAGCAGTGCGCGTTCCTCAGGTTTCTCAATGATCTGTAAAATTGCTGCGGCGCTAGCAGCCGCTATTTGTCCCGTTTTCGTTAGTCGAAACTCGGGGCGCAACGGATGGCCATGGCCGGGGTTCTTATCTAACAAACCCAGATCCATCAGGTGTTTCAGGCTCTGCGAGAATGCCGTGCGCCCTGCGCCGGTTGCAGTGATCAACGGCGCTTGGCGAGCAGCGGTGCCTGAATGTATTTGCGTCAAGATTTCTAGCGACCAAGCCCTTGAAGTGAGCTTGACAAACTGCTTAATGTCCATAAAGTATAGTTACTTTATTTTTTGATTGGAGGGAAGTTTGATGTCACTTGTTTCTTTGGAAAATACGATTACCCTTGCCATTTCTGTAAGGGACCGGCATGCCTCCGCGCAGTGGTATCAGGAGAAACTGGGGTTTGAGCTGCTCTATCATCTTGATGAGGCGGGCTGGAGCGAGATGCGCACCAAAACAACGGGCGTAACGCTTGGTCTTGGGGAGCAGAGCGAGGCGAAGCCGGGCAACACCACACCCGTTTTCGGCGTAGGTGATATTGTCGTTGCTCGCCATGCGCTGGAGGGGGCTGGTGTGGTATTTGACGGCGAGACACAGACGATTGAAGGCATGGTTAGCACTGCAACTTTTTACGATCCTGATGGCAATGCGATGATGCTTGCGCAGGATCTTAGTGACGCTAACTAAGTGATCCTGTGTGGCATACTAGGTAAAATTGCAACTGCAGCGGATACGCATGGTTTGCCCCATCCCAAGAGGGCGCTGGTCAACAGCGCCTTTTTTGCGCGACAAAGACCCATGCTAACCAAGGGAGCTTTGTCATGCCCACATTCATGCGCCGTTTGTATTTGCTTATTGCCATTCCACTGCTAACCCTTCTGGGAGCTTTTTCTTCCAGTGCCAGTGTTGCTGCACCGCTAAAAGTCGGCTTCCTCTATGTCGGGCCAATCAGTGACCACGGCTGGTCTTTCCAACATGAACAGGGGCGCAAGGCGGTTGATGCGCATTTTGGCGATAAAGTCGAGACGACCTTCATTGAGAATGTGGCTGGCGGGGCCGATGCGATCCGCGCGATTGAGCGGCTGGCACGCGATGGCAACACGCTTATTTTCACCACTTCGTTTTCGTTTATGAACCCGACATTGCGCGTGGCGAAAAAATATCCTCAGGTCAAGTTTGAGAATGCCACCGGCTTCAAGCAAGCAAAAAACGTTGGTACGTATTCAGCTCGGTTTTATGAGGGGCGCTATGTAATTGGTCAAATGGCCGGGCAGATTTCCAAGGCAGGAATTGCGGCCTATGTAGCGCCGTTTCCCGTACCGGAAGTGATCCGTGGCATGAACGCTTTTGTTCTTGGCGCGCGCACGGTTAATCCCGATTTCAAGATCAAAGTGGTGTGGACCAACTCATGGTATGATCCGGCGAAAGAGGCGGACGCTGCCAAGGCTTTGATTGATCAGGGCGCTGATGTGCTGGTGCAACATACAGATTCGCCAGCACCGCTGCAGATTGCGCAGGAAAAGGGTATCATCGGCTTCGGACAATCCTCTGACATGGCAAAGTTTGCGCCCAATTCGCAGGTGACTTCAATCGTGGATGACTGGGCACCCTATTATATTGAGCGGGTGCAGGCGGTGCTGGATGGCAACTGGAAAGCACAGGACACTTGGGGCGGGCTTAAAACCGGCATGGTCAAGCTGTCGCCCATAGCAAATGTCGAAGAATCCATCGCCGAGCGGGCACAGGAAACCATAGGAAAGCTGGAGAACGGCGAAATCATCGTGTTTCAAGGGCCGCTCAACAAGCAAGATGGCAGCTCATTTCTGGCCAAAGGCGCCAGTGCGACAGATCAGCAGCTGTTGCAAATGAATTTTTACCTTGAAGGCATGGACGGTAAGCTGCCGAACTAAGATTTTTGTCTTCCCAGAAGTAGAGTTATGCCAGTTTGTTTGCAAAGAATAAAAAACCGGCATAACGCCCTGAAGATCATCGCAGATTGCCTAATGTTGTTTCACGTGCGCGCCAAGACCGCTCTAGGAAATTACAAGGGAGGTGCTAGAGTGTTGCTATGCTTTATTCCTATTTTCTTGATTGGGCGAACTTACTCGCCCGATTTTCACACATAATTGTTGGAATTGGGTGGATTGGCGCATCGTTTTACTTTGTTGCCCTCGATTTTTCGTTGCAGAAACAAGAGGGCGATGAGGATGAGCTGTTAGGCAGTGCCTGGGAAGTTCATGGCGGCGGCTTTTACCAGACCAAGAAGTATCTCGTGGCGCCTGCCCATTTGCCGAGTAATCTGATCTGGTACAAATGGGAGGCCTATCTCACTTTTTTAAGCGGATTTGTGCTGCTTTCACTGCAGTACTATGTCAATGCTTCCAGCTATTTGTTGGCACCAGAGAGCAGTTTGCGCCCTTTGGAGGGTGTGTGCATATCTGTACTGGCACTGGGTGGCGGTTGGCTCGCCTATTCGGGTTTGTGTGCAAGCCGTCTGACGCGGTGGCCATGGCTGCTCGGGTTGAGCGTAGTTGCGTTGCTAGGCTTAATCACCACGCTGCTCACACCGGTTTTCAGTGGTCGTGCGGTGTTGCTCCATGCCGGTGCGTTAATGGGTACGATCATGGCCTGCAATGTGTTCTTGGTGATCATTCCCAACCAGCGGAAAATTGTAGGGGCGCTTCTGGTTGGCGATGTGCCGGATGCACGCCTTGGCGCAATTGGTAAACAGCGCTCTATGCATAATACCTACTTCACCCTGCCGGTGTTGGCGCTGATGCTGAGCCCGCACTATGCTGTGTTATCAAGCTATGAATGGCATGGGGTTGTGGTGCTGCTTATCCTTGTATTGGGTGCAAGCCTGCGACACTTATGGATTTCGCACGAGGCGGGCCGTGCGTTCGCCGACTTACGTTTTGCGATCACCAGTGCTGTGCTGGCATTGGGCACATTGATGTGGCTGTTGATGCCAGACGCATCTTTAGCTCCGCGTGAAAAACCGGTTGGTGTTCATCAAGCGTTGAAAATTGTCGAGCAGCACTGCGTGACCTGCCACGACACAATACCGCAGCACGAGAGTTTTTCTAGCGCTCCCAAGGGAATGGTGCTGAAAACCGAGGCTGATTTGCGCCGATTTCGCGCTGAAATCCTGCGGCAAGTCGTTTACAGCGAACAGATGCCCCTGGGGAATGAAACAGGTATGACATCTGCAGAGAGAATGAAATTGGGTGCTTTTCTTTTGGCAAGATAAACTGCTAGAATTATCCTTGGGCATTGTGGGAGATAGTGGTTTGGTATTAGCGTTTAAGCACCCTGAAAATAATAGAGGTTTCGTGGAACAAGTTAATCAGCTTTCCCACCAAGCATTTGTTGCAAGGTTTGGGGACGTTGTTGAGCAATCTTCATGGGTGGCAGATGCGGCAGCGCATAGGCGCCCATTTGCCGACGTAACTGCAATGCATTTGGCTTTTGAAGAGGTGTTGAATGCCGCCGATGTCGCACAGCAACTTGATGTGATTTGTGCACATCCAGATCTTGCGGGCCGAGCTGCGTTGGCCGGGGATGTCGCTGCAGCCTCAGAACAAGAACAGCAGAGCGCAGGGTTGGACAAACTCCGCCCGAAAGAGTTGCGAGAGTTTACCGAGCTGAACGAAGCCTACCGACAGCGCTTTGGGTTTCCATTTATTTATGCGGTTCGAGGTGCGCATAAATACGACATTCTGGATGCATTTCGGCGGCGGCTGCAAAACTCGTCTGAAGCGGAGCAGGCAGAGGCCTTGCGGCAGATTTCGCGAATAATCGCATTTCGACTAGAGGATGCTTTGGGCAATGCATAAAGAGTATAACGCGGCGCAGCACATCGCATCGCTTGGGGCAGAGTGTGAGCAATTGCTGCAAGAGCTTGCCGCGTTCTCCAGCTTGGAGGGTGGATTAACACGCCTTTTTCTAAGCGATGAGCATGCGCAGGCTGCCGGTTTTGTTGCTGCATTGATGCAAGACTGCGGGTTGCAGGTTAAGCAAGACACCTATGGTACCATCTGCGGGCATCTGGCCGGCGCTGCTTCCCTCCCCACAAGTGAGCGCCCCGTGCTATTAATAGGCTCGCATATCGATACGGTGCGAAATGCCGGGGTTTACGATGGAACGCTTGGCGTAGTTGCTGGCGCGCTGGCCTTACGGGAGTTACAGCGCCGCGGACTGGTTTTCGCCGCAGATATTGATTTGCTCGCATTTGGCGATGAGGAGGGCGTCCGTTTTCCAACAACTCTGCTCTCTTCTGCCGCGATTGCCGGATATCACAGCGAAGAGCAGCTGCGTCAAGCGGAAGAGCTCTGTGATGGAGAGGGGGTGCGCCTAGGCGATGCACTTGGGCGGTTCAACAGCGGTGTTGCCCATGGCGCGATTGGTTACAATGGACGGGACGTTCTTGGTTATCTGGAAGCGCATATCGAGCAAGGTCCAGTTTTAGAAGCGCAGGGACGTGCCTTGGGTGCTGTCAGCGCGATTGCAGGCGCGAGCCGCTTCCATATTGATGTAAGTGGCATGGCCGGGCATGCGGGCACTGTTCCCATGTCTTTGCGACGGGATGCAGTGTGCGCTGCCGCGGAGTTGACACTAGCCGTTGAGAGCATCGCGCGAAAACACAGCAATGATGGACTGGTTGCAACCATAGGGGAAGTCACAGTTCGCCCTGGTGCAGTTAATGTTATTGCTGCCGGAGTGCAGTTGTCGCTGGATGTGCGCGCACCGGCAGATGCACTGCGCTTGCAGGCCGAGCATGAAATTATGGTCGCGGCGCAACAAATTGCCAAGGCACGCGCCTGCGAAATCTGCTTTGATAAATACCATGAGTGCAAGAGCATACCCTGCGATACCCGCCTGCAAAACGCGCTAGAGAACACGCTTGCTGCTCTTGGCTGCGGAGGGGCGCCGATCTTATCTGGTGCCGGGCATGATGGGCAGGCAATGCAAGCCCTTTGTCCTATTGCGATGTTGTTTGTTCGTTGTGAAAAAGGAATTAGCCACAATCCAAGCGAAGCGACACTGCCCGATGATTTAGGCCTGTGTGTTTTGGCTATGGCCAACTGGATTGAAGATATATTGTTTAGGGAAGGATTTGTTAATGGACGCCGCGATTGAAGGACGATTTGATGAGCAAGTGGCGTTTTTACAAAAGCTGGTACAAGCGCCAAGTGACAATCCTGCTGGTGATACGGCAGCTCATGCGGAGCTGAGTGCGAAGCTGATAGAGGCCTATGGTTTTGACGTGGAGCGCTTGCCGGTTCCAGAGCCGTTTGTGCGCCAACACGGTATGATCTCGGCTTGCAACCTCATTGTGCGACACTGCTTCGGTGACGGGCAAGGGCCCGTTATCGCCTTAAATGCTCACGGGGATGTGGTGCCCCCTGGCGAAGGCTGGACCAAAGACCCTTATGGTGGTGAGGTGCAAGGGGGGGCACTTTATGGGCGCGGCGCGGCCGTTTCCAAGTCAGACTTTGCCACGTACCTGTTTGCGCTGCTGGCGCTGCGGGACAACGGTGACGGGCTCAATGGTACCGTTGAGCTGCATTTAACTTATGATGAGGAGGCGGGTGGTTTCATCGGCCCTAAGTGGTTGTTGGAGCAAGGGCATTGCCAACCGGACTTGGCCATTGCAGCCGGTTTTTCCTATGCAATTACCACAGCACACAATGGCTGCCTGCATATGGAAGTGATTGTTCGCGGCAAGCAAGCCCATGCCGCTATGCCAGAAAGCGGTGCAGATGCTCTTGAAGGCGCAAGCTATATTCTAGGCGCAGTCTATGCAGAGCGTAAACGGCTTGCGCGTGTTCATAGCCCTGTTGCGGGAATTGGCTCCCCAACGATTACTGTAGGTCTTATTTCCGGCGGGATTAACACCAATGTGGTGCCTGATCGTGTTTGCATGCGCATTGATCGTCGCTTGGTTCCTGAAGAGCATGGCGAGCAGATCGAAGCCTCGCTTGAGGAACTGCTGCAGCGGGCGGTGCCCCCCAGCCTTGGACTGGAAGTCGAGTGCCGCCGGATTATGCTGGCAGAGCCATTGCGCGCTCTGTCCGGGGCACAGCCACTGGTAGAGGCCCTGAGCAACAACGCACGGGATGTTTTGGGGGTAGATGTGCAGCCAAATGCCGTTCCGCTTTATACCGATGCGCGCCACTATGCGGGCGCTGGTGTGCCAACGGTACTTTACGGCGCTGGTCCGCGCTCGATACTTGAGGCCGGTGCACATGGCGCTGATGAGCATGTGGAACTGGCCGACCTCATGGCAGCAACCAAAGTGATTGCGCGAACGCTGCGCGATCTGTTGGCCTAGCTACGTTGGGGCGTCAAATCTCGGCATTGACGCCCATGGCCTCTAAAGCGTTCATGTTGCAAACAATAATTTTTTTTCGGCCAGTGCTCACATAGCCTTTGCTCGACCATGCAGAAAGCAGGCGCGAGACGGTATGAAGGGTTGTGCCGGTTAGCTCGGCAATGTCTTGACGTGAGATTTGAAAGTTGATTTCGATGCCTTCGGCAACGGGTTTGCCGGCGGTCTCGGTGAGGCGGAGTAATGTTGCAGCCACACGTTTTTCCACGTGCGCAATCGACAGTTCCATGACCCGAGCCTGAGTGTCTTGCAGACGGCAGGCAATGGTTTGTGCATTTTTTTTTGCAAAGCCGGGAATGATGTTGCAAAACTCATCAAAGCAACTGCGTGGCCAAGATATTAGCACACAGTCCTTTGCCGCAATGGCCGAGGCCGGGTAAGTGTCTCTATCGAGGGCAGGGGCGAGGCCGAACAAGCTGCCAGCGCATATGTAGCGCATTATTATTTGTTCCCCTTGCGCGTTCGAGGAGACCACACGAACATAACCATCAATAAGTGCAAAAAACTGAGTGGCTGCGGCACCTTGATCAAAGATTGCGGTTTCCTTGGCAATCAGGCGGACTGATCCGGTGGACATGGTTCGGCTGATTGCCTCCTCTGTTGCTTCGGCAAAAGGAGCAAGGGCCCGCAGGACCGTTGGATCAAGTTTCATCATGGCAATTTCAGTTTTTCTTACCGCTGGTTTTAATGGTTTAAAATACAGGGCCCTGACAACTTTGTCAGCTTAAATGGCAAGGGCACCGCGATATCCCGATGGAAAACTAAGAGTTTTCTTCTAAATCCCGCGGGTGCAAGCACTAAATCCTAGCAAATTGTCCCTGTTGCACCTACTCAACCAATAAGGCTAAGTAGTATCCATTAGTAGACATGATTGGGGAGGTGGGTTTTGCACCAAATTGAACTCCTGGTTTTTCTCAGCCTTACTGCTGCTGTTGTTTATGGATTCTTTTTTTGTTGGCGTTTGGGGTCCGTTGCGAAAACTCTGTTAAAGACAGCTTGCTTGGCATTGCTGGCCATCGCAGCCTATCTACAATCAGCACCTTTGCTGCTTGTAGGCGCCCTGGCACTCTCGGCAATAGGAGATGCTGCGTTGGCAGAGGAGGGCGACAAACGCTTCTTGTTTGGGCTGGTGAGCTTCGCCTGCGCACATATTTTTTACATACTTCTCTATGTTCAATTAGTTAGCGAAGTAGATCAGGTAAGGCTCGTACTTGGCGGGTTGGTTTTTGGCACACTTGCGCTATCAACACGTTGGTGGCTGTTGCCGCATACCGGAGAGCTAAAGATCCCTGTCTTAGGCTACGTGGTGCTAATATGTATTATGGGTCTGCTTGCCAGTCAGGTTACGGCTGTGTTGATGGTGGGGGCCATGCTGTTTGTACTCTCGGACATTGTTTTGTCGCTACAGCTGTTTCGAATGGGCCCCAACGGGGGGCAAAACAAGCTTGTCTCGATCACACTGTGGTTTCTTTACTATGGCGGGCAGGCGCTCATTTTCCTTTGGTTCAGCGGCTATGTTTAGCTTTTGTCTTCCCGGTCTTTCTCATAGTGGATGGTTTGAGGGAAGCGCGGCAGCCATTGTTCGCGGCGGCATACCCATAACTCATAGGTGGGGGTGAGTGTGTCGGGTGTATCAAACGCGCCAAGGTGTAATTCAATCTCGCCCGGGCTCGTCGAAAACACCGAAGACCCGCATTCTGGGCAAAAATGGCGCCCCTGATAATCCCTAGTGGTACCGCTGATCCTGACACGATCTTGCTGGTAGACCGCACTAGCGTGAAACAAAGCACCGTGGTGCTTGCGACAATCCATGCAGTGGCAGATTCCAACGCGATCAGGCGCACCATCAGCTGTAAAACGAACAGCACCGCATTGGCATCCGCCACTCAGATTACCCATTGAAAGTCTCTCCAAATAATTCAGGGCCAATGGATATTAACAATACGTATTCAGGAGTGGCAAATGATTAAGCGCATAGAACCTTAAAATCCAAAAATCGGATAATCAGAATTATGGAACATATTCATAATTGCAAGAGTTGCGCTATTTGCTTGCTATCGGGATCAGATAAATCATCGACCACATTAAAATGGTGCTTATCTGGAGCGGCGTAGAATGACACATCCAGCTCGCTTCCACCCCAGACTTGATAGAGAGCGCGGGATTGACGCAGAAACTCTGGTAGCTCTTCAGCGCCGACCCATGCAGTGAAATTACTATGTTCTAGCGGCTCTTGTAAAAGCGGGCTTTGTGTCTGTGTATCCTCAAAGGTCAGACGTAGAGTTTCGTTCATCTTTGTGCGGGTGAGCGGACGTAAATCGTAAACGCCGCTAATGCCCAGCACATGGCATAGGCGCGATGCCAGTGATTGCGGTAAAGCGTGGTCCTTGCAAAGCAACTGAGCAACCAGATGGCCACCAGCGGAATGGCCGGTCAAGAAGATCGGCCCTGCGATAGTGCTGGCCGCATGACATATGCTTTGTCGCACTTGATGAGTAATCGTGGTGATAGAGACTTGCGGGCACAGTTGATAGCCGGGCATGGCGACTGCATAGCCGTGCGCGAGCGCGCCAGCGGCCAAATGCGAAGAGCCTTTGCGATCAAATGCCATCCAGTACCCACCATGGACGAAGGTGACCAGCCCCTTTGGTTGCGCGATCGCCGGGAGAAACAAATCATAGGCGCAGCGGGTCTGCCCATCTGCATCCAGCTGTTGCTTGGCATTATAGGGTATATCAAGGCGGGCGCGGCCTTGGGCGGCGAGCTCCACTCGAAATGCGTCTGCCTTTTGGTACCACACCTTAAAGATTTCAGGGGCTTGGGGAACAACGCCTGTGTTGTAGTAGGCGGCGTCCCAATCACGAACTCCAGCGGAACGATGCATACGCCCTCCTCTCTGGCTCTGGCTTTATGGCCTACGAATTCGCACTCTCGGCACAATAGTTGCGAAATTCGTGCAGCAACTCCATGCCATCATAGGCTGGTGATATATGCTGCGGCAACCGGCTACGCAGCGCGTTATAATCCAGATCCGCATGCATGTTGGTCAAGGTTGCGGAGGGCACCTGCAACCGCTCCAGCCACGCGAGTGCATCAGCCAGGCAAAGGTGGCTGCGGTGGGGTTTTTCGCGCAGGCAATCAATGATCCAATGATCAAGATTGGCCAGCAGCTGCAAGCTTTCAGGCGGAATATCATGCAGATCAGGCGAATAGGCCAGCCCGCCGAAACGGAAACCAAGGGCATCAATATCGCCATGATTTACAAGAAACGGCAGCACGGGGATTGACCCGCCAGCCCCTTCTACGATCAGCGGTTGCCCGCTTTGCAGGCGGTGCTCCTGCATGATTGGCGGATAGCTGGAGCCCGGCGGGGTTTCAAAGCAATAGCCAAAAGCCTGCATCATACGTTCGCTGGTGCTGGCATCCATATAAACAGGCATTTTTCGCTTTGACACCATAACGAAGAAACGCAGATCATCGATGCCATGCACATGGTCGGCATGGGCATGGGTGTAAAGAACTGCGTCGATGTGCTGGGTATTGGCGGCCAGCAACTGCTCGCGAATATCCGGGCCGGTATCAACCAGCAGTGTTGTTGTGCCTTGCGGTCCGTGCCGTTCCACCAGCAAAGCGCAGCGGCGACGGCGGTTTTTGGGCTCCTGCGGGTCGCAGTTGCCCCAATCTCCACCAATGCGCGGAACGCCTGTGGACGAGCCACAGCCAAGAATGGTGATGTTCAGCTGTGTGTCCATGTGCGGGCCTCTTTACAAGTATGCTTTAGGCTACGCTAAAAAGCGCTGGCGGGGACTTTGGTAAACAAACGGCGGAAATTGGCAGTGGTGGCGGCGGCCATTTCTGCCTCACTCACCCCGTGCGCCTCTGCCAATACTTTGTTGGTGTGGGCGACATAGGCCGGTTCATTGCGCTTGCCCCGCCATGGCTGGGGTGCCAGATAAGGCGCATCGGTTTCGACCAGCAAGCGATCCATGGGCAGTTTGGCCGCGATATCTCGCAGCTCCTGCGAGCGCTTGAAGGTCAAAATGCCGGAGAACGACACATAAAGGCCAAGTTCCAATCCGGCCTGCACCAGTTTCTCTCCTGAGGAGAAGCAGTGCAGCAGCGCAGGAAACGCCCCTTTTTCGGTTTCCTCACTCAAGATGCGGATCATGTCCTCATCGGCATCGCGGCTATGGATGACCAGCGGCAAGCCAGTTTCACGGGCGGCGGCAATGTGGGTGCGCAACACTTTTTCCTGCGCCTCTCGCGGGGCTTTATCGTAAAAGTAATCGAGCCCGGCCTCTCCTATGGCCACAACCTTCTCATGGTTTGCCAGTGCAAGCAGTTCCTCAAGGGTAACATCCTGCTCTTCTGCGGCGTTGTGCGGATGTGTGCCAACCGAACAATACACCTCTTCATAGGCATTGGCGATTTCTTGCACCTGATCAAATTTGCGCACACGCGTGCAAATGGTGACCATGAGCCCGACACCTGCACTTTTGGCACGGGCAATCAGCTCATCGCGCTCCTCGGCAAAATCGGGAAAATCCAGATGGCAATGGCTATCTACGAGCATCGGCAGTCCTTGGAAAGTGGCCGCTTGGGGGGGGTGGCGGCAGAAGAAGGCAAAAAGGCAACGGAGCGGGAGCACCACAGGCCTGCCCCGCTCCGTTTTAGCAGATTGAAATGACGCCTTATGCGTCGGCTTCTGGCTCCACGTAGCGTGGGAATACACCTGCTGGCTTGCTGATCGGCGTGCCAGCTTGCAAGCGAACCTCCCCTTCCAGGGCGGCAAAGCTGCGCGCATCTTGCGGCACTTCCAAAAGGTCGAGCAGCTTTTCAGCGGATGTCGGCATCACTGCCTGAATGAGAATACCCACTTTACGGATAATTTCAGCGGTGGTGTAAAGCACGGTGTTCATGCGCTCTGGGTCGGTTTTTTTCAGTGCCCAAGGCTCCTGCCCAGCAAAATACTGGTTGGCTTTGCCTACAACCGTCCAGATGACATCAAGCGCTTTGTGGATCTCTTGGCGCTGCATGTGAACGCGGCACTTTTCCAGCATGGCATCTGCCATGCCCAAGATTTCGCTATCTGCTGTAGAGAACGCAGAGGGTTGCGGGATTTTGCCCTCGCAGTTCTTAAAGATCATGGAGATGGAGCGCTGCGCCAGATTGCCAAGGTCGTTGGCCAAATCAGCGTTGATGCGCGCTACCACTTGCTCGTGGGAGTAGTTGCCATCCTGTCCAAAGGGCACTTCGCGCAGGAAGAAATAACGAATCTGATCAAGACCGTATTGACCAACCAGATCAGCTGGCGCGATCACGTTACCCAGAGATTTAGACATCTTCTCGCCAGAGTTAAACAAAAAGCCGTGAGCAAACACGCGCTGGGGCAATGGCACACCGGCAGACATGAGGAACGCCGGCCAATACACCGCATGGAAGCGGATAATATCTTTGCCGATCACATGCACATTTGCTGGCCAGAATTTGGCCATATCACCATCCATATCCGGATAGCCAAGGGCCGTGATATAGTTGGTCAGCGCATCAACCCACACATACATGACGTGTTTTTCATCGCCGGGTACCGGAATGCCCCAGTCAAACGTTGTGCGGGAGATAGACAGATCGCGCAAGCCGCCCTTTACAAAAGAGATGATCTCGTTGCGGCGGGTGGCCGGGCCGATAAAGTCTGGCTGGCTTTCATAAAGCGCAAGCAACTTGTCTTCATAGGCCGACAGGCGGAAGAAATAGCTTTCCTCCTCAACCCATTCAACGGGTGTTCCTTGCGGGCCGTAGCGCACGCCATCCTCGCGCAGCTCTGTCTCGCCCTCCTGATAATACGCTTCATCGCGTACAGAATACCAGCCGGCGTAGCTGTCCTTGTAGATGTCGCCATTGTCCAGCATTTTTTGCCAGATCGCCTTACACGCCTCATAGTGGCGCGGCTCGTTGGTTTGGATAAAGTCGTCGTTGGAGCACCCCATCAATGCCACCATCTCACGAAACGCCATGGAGTTTTCATTGGCCAGATCGTTTGGTGTCACACCAAGTTTCTGCGCGGTTTGCAGCATTTTCTGGCCATGCACATCGGTGCCGGTCAGGAAATGGACTTCGCGGCCGTCCAGACGCTGAAAACGGGCGAGGACATCTGTGGCCAGCGCTTCGTAGGCGTGGCCGATATGCGGCACACCGTTGGGATAAGAAATGGCGGTGGTGATGTAAAAGGGCTGTTTGGTACTCATAATGCGAGCTTGATCTCGGTGTTGTTGGGAGCTGGCCGCGTGGAAAGCGGCAAGCCCTGCAGCGGACGAATTATGTTGCGTGGTCGGCCTTAGCCGCGGGCCGCGCTGCGTACATCCATAAAGAACGAGAGCACGGTTTGTTTGCGGTCAAGGTTCAAGGCATCAGCCTGCACCACGGCGTGGCCCATCTTTTCCCATAGCTGAGCCCAAGTGACAAGGGCGGATGCGGTGGCGGCGGTGTCTTTACGCAGATTGGCTGACAAAAAATTGCGGGCAAGGTCTTGAAAGGTCTCCCATGCATCCTCTGCCCCGCGGGCGGCCACCTTGTCTGCAAATTTGTGCGCGGCGGCAAAATCCATTTGCTGCGGATGCGCCATCAAAGCTTCAAATTCGGCTGCCAGTTGCAACGCACTTCCAGAGCACAACAACAGCGCCTTGCGCAAACTGCCATCTGCAAGTGTGGTGAGGCGGCGGCGGTCTTCTCCTGCCTGTGGCACCTGCTCTCCCATGGCGGCAAGCGCTTCCAGTATTTGCGGCGCAGAAAGCGGGCGCAGATCCAGACGGCGACAACGGGAACGGATGGTTGGCAATAGGCGGCCGGGATTGTGCGACAGCAGCAGGAACAGTGCCTGCTTTGGCGGTTCTTCCAAAATTTTTAATAGGGCGTTGGCGGCCGACGCATTCATGTCATCTGCGGCATCCACTATGCAGATGCGCCAGTTACCACCAGCAGCGGTTGACCCGAAAAACGACAAGGTTCGGCGCACTTCACTTACCGGAAGATCCCGTTTAAAGCGCTTGCCTTTATCATCCCACGGGCGGCGCAAATGCAAAAGATCGGCATGAGAGCCTGCCGAGATTTGTGCCGTGGTGTGTTGAGGTGTTTGCCCCTCTCCCTGCCCCAATATGTGGCGGGCGAAACGGAAGGCTAGTGTTGCTTTGCCAATGCCTTTCGGGCCTCCCAGCAGCCATGCGTGGTGCATGCGCGCACCAGCAAACGCTTCCTGCATCTCTTGCTCAGCGCCGTGGTGGGCGAAGAGCGCCTGCTGTTCTCGTGGCAAGGGGGCATTTTCGAGGCTATCTACTTCCGGTGCCACTTCTATGATAGGGGCTTTGGCCATGGCGCGTTCCTGAACCTACGATTTACGGCGCGAGCGCACCCGCCGTGACGTGCTGCGCTTGCTCGCCGGATTGGATGACGGTTTTTGCACCTTTTCATCAAGCGGGTAAGGATATCGCTGTACCATAGCCTGCCAGATGCTGCTGGCGACCTGATCGGGCGACATGGTGCCATCAATAACCACAAAACGGTCTGGTTCGGCCTCTGCCATGGCCAAAAACATGTCACGGCGACGGCGGTGGGTGGCAAGCGAATCTTGCTCAAAGCGATCCGGCGCATTTTCAGGTGCCTGCCCAGCTCGAGAACCCACGCGGCGCAGCCCAACTTCGGCAGGTACATCGATAAGCACGGTTGTGTGTGGTTTAATGCCATCCAGTGCCACATCCTGCAGCCGTTCGATGGTGTTGCTGGCAACGCCTGCCTCCCCTTGGTACACCCTTGAGGAATCGGCAAAGCGATCGCAAAGCACCCACTTGCCGGCTTGCATTGCGGGCCGGATCAGCTCGTCTATATGGTCGGTTCTGGCGGCGGCAAACAGCAGCGCTTCAACCATGGGGCCATGCTCACGTGCAGCGCCCGATAGCAGCACCTCACGCACCATCTCTGCGCCAGCAGAACCGCCCGGCTCACGCGTCACCACCGTTTGCAGCCCGCGCTGTTGCAAGTGTTCGCTCAAGCGGCGGATCTGGGTCGATTTCCCGGCCCCCTCGCCGCCTTCAAATGTGATCAACTTTCCTTGCAGCTGCTGATGTTGATGCGCCAATGCCACCCCAAAACGTTTGCGCTCGCCTAACGGCGAATAAGATTAACGAGGCCCTGCGTGGATTTGTAGAGCAACTCCCCGACAGCGTCCCCGGCCCGCTCGCTCAGCGAGCCCCGTGCCACCGCCTCACCTGTAACCAGCGGGGCGCGATAAATCACGTCTTTTTTTTGCATAACCCGCAATTCTCCGACGATTACACCGGGTTTTACCGGTGCTTTTAGCGGGCCGTCATAGCTGTACTCTAATGAGTACCCTTCCTTAACCGAAGGATTTAGCAAAGTTGCCACCGCATCCGGGGTTACAAGCGACACATAGTCCTTTTTTCCGCCATAAACTCTTGCCCCGCCGACATATTGGCCCTCTGCAAACAAAGGACGAATACGCCAGCCTTTCGAGGCCGGATTGAGCAGCAATTCCATGTCCGATAGCCGGTCTTGCTTGGAAGACGCACCGGAAACAATGGCAATGAGCTGCTTGTTTCCTACCTGCATGCGCCCAAGGCCGAGAAACCCCTCATCCTCGGAGTATGCCTGTCCGTAACCATTTAAGCCTTTAATATCCCGAATTAGTTCGTTTTTATTGCGCTGGCGAATCTTGTTCCATGTGAAGTCTTCCGCACTGTAAAGGCGTGTCAGGCCTGCTTCATTACGGCCCATATGGCTGGCAAGGCGTGCCAGATCTCGCAGGGTTGTATACTGGTTTTTATCGGGATAACCGGTGGGATTGACAAAGTTGCTTGAGCCCATGCCAATTGCTTGCGCAAGTTTGTTCATTCGCTGTGCAAATTGCAGCTGTGAACCGTCGATGCCTTCGGCAAGCACAATTGCCGCGTCGTTCGCTGAGTGGATAATCAAACCGCGCAGCAGATCTTCAACGCTCACCAGCGAGCCTACTCGTGCGAACATGGTCGTGACTTGCGCTGGTGCACCGCCGGTACGCCACGCGTGCTCGCTCACTTTAAGTGTGGTCTCAAGCGCGATTTCCCCTTTGCGCACGGCATCCATAACCGTGGCAGCAACAAGAAGCTTAGTTAGATTTGCTGGGGGAATGCGTCGATCAATTTGCCGAGAAAACACGAGGGTTTTATCAGTGTCGTTTAAGAGCAGTGCAGATTTTGACTGTAAGTCTACGGCCAGCGCCGCGCTGCCAGCGCCGCAGCAAAGCGCAGCTGCAATTATTACTGCTTGCAGTTGCTGCCCTGCCCTTATTCGCCAATTCTTTTGCGGAGTATGCATCGCCATCTGCTTTTGACCTCTTTACTTCCGCATCAGAATATCACAGCAGCCCTGACCCGTCCTTGCGTGTTTTTTTTGCGGTGTAGCGGAGCGCGGCATCGCAACGAAGGGCCAGCACACTCAAACACATTTATTGCTGACGTTTTGCCGAAGCAATCAAAAGCGCTTTCAGTCCCATTCCCCCTTCAATGTGATCAAAGGCCGGACTTGCAGCTTCCACGCGCTGCTGTGCACTATAAGAGGATAGCGCGGAATCTTGCGGGCGTTGCCATGCCGGTTGCGGTGGCTGCGGTGTGTTGCGGTAGATAATGGTCGATTTGGTTCCATTGATTTGGGTGGTTTGCTGGGGCAGCGCAACGGCTTGCCCGGTCGCGTTCGGCTGTGTTTGCAAGTAGGCGCCAATCTGGTCGGAAAAGCTTTGAACTGCGGCCACGTCGACGCGCCCCATCTGCTCGTAGAGTTGTCCGGGATCTGCGGCAGCTACCATAGCTACATACGGGTCCGGCGCAGCGGGATGATAAGGGCGGGCATGGGGCACAGGTGCCGGACCTACGATCGCCGGAGCGCCTGTTGTCCCAGAAGCGAAGGCTAGCATGGTTTGTCCGTGACCGGAGGAGGCCGGCGCACCGGGACCGGAAAGCGAGGCCAGCAGATAGCGCTCATCCCGGCCATGCAATGGCGCACGCCCAATGTAATCTACCTTAACTTTGCCCACACCGGCCGATTTGGTGCCAAGCAGGGTTGCCGCGCGCTCAGATAAGTCAATAATACGGTTCCCGTGGAATGGCCCACGATCATTTACCCGCACCACCATAGAGCGTCCATTGTTTAGGTTGGTCACCTTGGCGTAGCTTGGCAACGGCATGGTAGTGTGCGCCGCAGTGAGGCCGTTGCGATCAAACACCTCACCATTAGCAGTCATGCGGCCATGGAATGTGGGCCCATACCAAGAAGCCAAACCAACCTTGCTATAGTTCGGGTCGACTTTGGGTTTATACCATTTGCCTGCAACCTTGTAGGGTTTGCCGACCACCGCTCGCCCCCCGCCCTTGGGCACGGATTTATTGTTGGCAACAACACGTGGACTCGCGGCTACGCCATACTTTTCCTCAGAGAATTTGACTTTACCACTATCACCACAACTGGCAACCGCTACACACAGTGCCACGGTGGTTAAAAGTGCGGAGGCACGACTACGCCTAAAAGACAAGGTGCAATCCTTCATATCTGGCGAAAAAACAGAGTGGATCATTGGATACTCGGTGCAAATTCAATGAGTGGTCTTTGTGGTGACACAGGACAACGACTAGATATTAGCAAAAATAAGAGAAAGAATCCTTCGAAATAATTAAGGCAAGAAAAATCATAGGCGTAATACGCAAATATTCGTGGCTTGAGCATTTTTGCCGGTGCGTTTTGACAGGGACAAAGGCTATCCTGTGGGAAATGATTGGTGCTGCTTGACAGGAGGCTCCGAATAGCGCAAAAGGCGCTCAACCACGACAGCCGGAGAGGTGGCAGAGTGGTTGAATGCACCGGTCTTGAAAACCGGCGGGCGTGGAAGCGTCTCGTGGGTTCGAATCCCACCCTCTCCGCCACTATCCTATTGATAGTAAACAAAAAAAGCCCGCTTTCGAGTGGGCTTTTTTGTTGCTTAAAAAAGAACAAACCGTGGTTGAAATCGGTCTTTTTTTAGAGCTATTGGGACTTTTTGTTTGAATGTGCCAACAGATTACCAACAGTTGTTCTTTGTTTGGCCCCCAGAAACTCTCTGCTTTTTACGGCGCGTCCACACTCCTCCATATACATACAGCCATACTAAATTAAAGAACTGTAAATCAATCTGAGACTGTTGCCATTGTTTACGCGCTTTATATCGAACATTTTTTCTTGAAATGTGGTTCTGAGATTGACGATTTTAAACTAGTGTAGAGGTGCAAAGCAGCCTACCGAATGGGCAGCAGCTGCATTTCAATCGGGAAATGGTCACTCACCCCTTCACCAGTGGCTGGATCAAACCGGCGCGGCTTGAAATTCTTGTATTTAGGATCAACCATATATTGGCCGGGCTGTGTCACCACAGTTCTAAAACTCCCAAGATCTGCTACCCAATTGTTTGGCGGAACCTGCTCCGGGTTCAAGCTTTCACTCACCAGAATCATATCCAGAAAGGACCAGGTCTGATTGCGACCGTAAAACGAGCTGCCCGGCGCCCGGCAACCGGCGATCTCCGGCGGGAACAGCCAACCACCTGCCTTCGCCAACGCCTGAAACTCACCATTTTTCAAATCATCGCAGTTGAAGTTAAAGTCACCCGCAGCCACGGCCAACGCACCGGTTGGCAACTTCGCCACTTCCGCATTTAACACACGCATGGCAGCCTTGCGGCATTCATAGCCGCGTCCCGCCGGAAAATGCACGCCAAACACCGTCAGCCCCTCACCGCCTGGCAATTCAAACTGCGCTTTCAAAATATCGCGCGTCGGCCGGCAGTCCTGCGGTGCCGGATGCGCCGCGTCAAACACCTTGATGGCTTGCGGTGAGCCGGTCAAGGGCAATGATGCGACCATGCCCACATCGATGCCACGGCTTTGCGGCTCGTCCGATGTATCCAGCTGCACAATGGTGTTGTAGCCCTTTGCGGCAAGCGACCCGTCCACCAAATCCTCAAGCACCTGCCGGTTTTCTGTTTCTGGCACAACAATCACCTGCGGCGCAGGGGCAAAGCTTGCAAATACCTTACGCAAACTGGCCAACTTGCTTGCATAGGTGGCCGGTGACCAATCCAGCTCCATACACTCCTTGAAATAACGCGAGCCCTCCTCGTTGTATTCAAGGCAGGCTTGGCGGTGTGCCGCGCCGCGCTGCTGCTTGTCACTCAAGGAGAGGAAGGTGTCATCACGCGGGTTGCCCGTATCGTCAGTGGCATCAAACAGATTTTCGACGTTGTAGGCCATGATGGTCACAGGCTGCCCATAAGCCTGCGAAGCGATTAACAGTAAAAATGACAGTGAATATAGTAACCTATTCATCTTGCAATTCTCCCATCTCAACTCTGATATTAGTTTCACAGTGAGATACATCTTGCAATTGAAACAAAGTGCCAACATTATTAACGACTATGAGTTTTATGAGGTAACTATGAATGAATTAGACCAGAGCAATCGCGCTGCATTTGAGCAATTTCAAATGATTAATGAGAAAACCATTGAGACTGCAAATTTTTATTTAAAGAGCTCTCTATTTATCAATGGTGGAGCCGCAGTTTCAATACTTGGTTTTTAAGTTCAATTTTAAAAGAACAAAAATACTTGATTAACATACTACCATATGCAGCAAATGCGTTAACTTGTTTTTCTGTAGGAACAGCTCTAGCGGTCTTTTCTATTGCCTTAGCATACCTTACAAATTTCACTGCCCTATCAGTAATGAATAACCGAGGTAGTAAGTACGAAAATCACTTTACCTACTTTAAATTACTATTACATATCATTTCTGTAATCATTGCAATTATACCCACAGTACTTTTTTTATTCGGCATTTACTACTTCAAATCAGGAATTACAATTAAATATTACAGCACAGTTATTTGATTTTTTTATCCACCTACTTAGGCAGTGTCGGGTCATCGCGCCAGCGGCGGGCGAGTTTAATAAGTCCCTCCGATAGCGCTAGGCCGCACATGCCTAGCATAAAACCGGTAGCCCCCTCCACGCCTGCATCAGTCGGGCCGAGCCAGCGCTCCAGCACGGGCGCGACCACAGGGGTAAGATAGCCCGCCACCAGCGCCCCCACCACAGTTGCGCCGATGGTGTTAGCAAGGCTGGCACGCGGATGCACGATCACCCGCACCAGACCACCACAGAGCCCGGCGATCAGATGCATAATTTTGAGGCCCAGCAGGGCCTGAATTGGGTCGCTCATGTTGGCTCCGGTTAGTTAGCGCCGCCGCGTGATGGCGCTTGCTATGGTTTCAGCTGTACGCAGGCCCGCGCCTGCCCCAAACAGCCCATAAAAAATCGTATCGGCCCATGGCCGCACTGAGTCTGGCAAATCGTGCACCACAATGGGCAGATCGAGCGCCGTATCGATGAGAACCAGCGCCCACCACAGCCCCAACGGCAAGGCGAATAATGACCATGCCCGCCAAAACCATTTGTTTTGCATGGCCTGCTGCCGCGTTGCCGCATCCGCCTCAACCTGCGCCTCGATCACCCGCGCCCGCAGGCGTTGGCGTTCGGTTTCCTGCAGGCCGGCATGGTCTATGGATTGGAAAAGGCGGTCGAACAAACCGCCCCCCAACGCTCCCATAATTTTAGAGAGGAACCATGTCATCGCGGGGGCTCCTCGCTGCGGCCTGCGGGAGTGCTGGTGATCTGCCGCAGGCCATAAAAGGCAACCGCGTAGAACAACAGCACCCCTGAGCGGGCCTCTTCGCCCAGAAACGTCACCAGCAGATGTGGATCTACCGCCTCCAATAGCCCGAGCAAAAACAGTGACAGCGCTGCAAGTCGCGTGCGCCAGCCTTTTAGAAGTGACATGAGAGCCTCCATAAGTTGTGTTGGTGAGATGTGAGATTTGCGCTTACGTGCGCCGACGTTTTAAAACCTTGCCGCGGAACTGGTAGAGACCAAACAGGACGCCTGCGCTGGCCAGCCCGATCGCGAGTGAGGCGGGGTCGAGCCCGCCGCCGCCAACTGCCGCCGCTCCTATCGCGGCGAGGCCTCCACCGCTTTGCGCGGCTCGCTTCCGCTCCAGCTTGCGCTGTACGGCTGCTGCCGAGGCAGGGCCCCATTGGCCATCTGCCACGAGCGGCGGATGATCTTTTTGAAACCGCTTGAGCTCACGGGCAAAATGCGCGCCGCCGTAGCCGAGCGCCGCCAGTTGTTTTTTAGCGGTTGGGAACGCCGGAGCTTTAGCCGGGAGCGGCGCAGGGGCATCGAGACCATAATCACCTGATACGAGCAGGCGCGCCTCACTCTCACGCCGCGCAGTCAGCCCCGGCAGCACACGACCGCCCGCCCGATTGTAGCCCCCTCGCAGAATTTGCGCGGCCTGTTTAATCCCGCCAGATTTTAGCGGCTGCGCCCACCGCCACTTGAGCGCGCCCGTGCCCAGATTAAACGTGACAGAGGTGCAGGCGTCGTGTTCATAGCCGCGCAGCTTTGGCAGCGTACGGCTTACCGCCGCTCCATACTCCTCATCACACATTTTTTTCAGCAGCATGTGGCAATCACCACGATTGATTTTATCACCCAGCCGCAACGGGCGGCCGTGCTTGGCCCGCCACCAGCTTTTGAATATGCGACTGCGCTCGGTAAAGCCGCAGCCGATGGTCATCACCCCGGCAGAACACCGGTATGCGGTCGTCACAATACCCTCGTGGCGCGCAATAAACCGCGCACCACGGCTCGATAAACGATTTGCCATGATTGATTTTCCTGATTTGGTTTTGACGTGGAACTGGAGATCACCAGTGTTTCGCGAGTAGTTCGCCCGCTATTTAGCGGTATTGAATAGAGTGTTCTGCAACACAATAAGCTGTTTGGTATGCCGTTACTTTATCGATAGAGGAGTTTGCCATGCCCTTTCATGTATCAAAGTCAAACAGCTTACCACTTCAACAACCGGCACTGCCTAAAACAGAGACCAGCGGGCAGAGGACTGCCGGAGAGATCATTCTAGCGAGAACTCCTGCCGCAGGACATAAAAGGCCAGCTGGCCCTGAAGACCAACAGCACCTCGAAAAGAGATTGCGAAGGGAGCCGCCTAACACCGCCTCGGATTTAGCGCCTGTTCAGAATGTTTTTAGCCAAAGCGCAGGGCCCAGCAGCTCTTTTACTATCGCACGCAGCACCCCCGGTTATAATTCCGTCGATCCACTATTAGAAAACGGGAAACTAAAAAGGTACTTTGATCCAAACCTCAAAAACGCGCTTAACTCACTGCGAGATGCCAATAATGGTGAGGCAGGTATTCGCGAGGCGTCTTTGTGGCTCATAGATACGGAGGTTGAAGTTGAGGGGAAATGGACAACCGTGCAAACTTCTGTTCCACAAAAGATGCGCGCACCTGCCGATATCGATAAATCTCATCTGTTTAATAGCAGTTTCTCGCCAAACCACTGGATGTTTGAGGATCATTACCGCCACGCAAGCACCGGTTTAGAGTTCTACGGCAGCGACGTCATTCGGTTTCAGTATGAGCAAGCGACCAAGACGCCGGGATCCCAGATACGCCATGGAGATCTGCCCAGAAAGATTGAAGTTGCGACCATCATCAATGAAAGAACAATCGAGGTTCTGGATCATGCATTACGGCAGGGCGACACCCAACAGGAACTGATCAGTAAATTCTTGACCCAGACACAAAACGGAAAGCTGATAGGGCGGGTTATGGATGATTTTGGCCTCCAGGCTACGGCATTCAAGAATGACCCGATCAATCTTGCCGCTCACTATAAAAACTCTTTTCAAAACAATGACAGCGTCATTCTAAGCGTCGAGCCAAAGCCCCGCACACAAGATCTCCATAGTACATCGAATGAAGTTTTGTTCTTTACGGACTAGTGCGCCCCTCGCTTAATCTGCACCAGAGCCTGCTGCGCAGGATGCTGGCGGCAGCGAAAGCTTTCAAGGGAAATTTCCCAAAGAATACCGACGCCCATTTTTCGGGTACTGTTGGAAACTATCTGCACTGCGCTAAAGATACGGCAAAAAAACTTTCCCATCTTCTGGAAACGGATCAATGTAAAACACCTGATGGAGCAACCAGTCACCTGCGTCATTGCTTGAAATCTCGGCGAAAAAATCGTTGCTACAATCTAAATGTTCGCTCGCCACACTGAAAAATACACGATATCGAGAAACGTCATTTTTAATATTTAAAATGGAAATTCTGTTGGGGTCAAAATCCGCCGATGTGCCAAAAGCTATCAACTGTAGATGGACTCCATCTGCTAAAAATGGGGTTAGAAAAAGCCGATACAGCTCCGAAAAACCATCCATCTCTCTAAGCTTTTCGGCGGCTGGTTTCTCTCGGAGGCTTTCAGAAACACGCATACAATAGTCATTCCATTTTTTATAATCGGCTGCATAACTAAGAACGAAATTCTCTATCGAAGTATTGTTCGGCCCCTCAAACGTAGGAGGTGCGTAAAATTTGTTTTCTTGTAAAAGCGACACTTAATATCCATTCAGTTAAAAGCCAAGTATCCCCCTGCCCACAAACTAAAACTGGCAGCAGAATTTTACAACTAAGCTCCTCTTAATACAGGGGATATACCATCGGTCAGTGGCAAAGTAACCTAAAAACTTCACCGTGCCCGCATCTATTCCATTGCCGAGCTCTATGCGCTCGATCAGCGCACCGCCGATTTGTTTTTACAAGACGAGGCGGGCCAGCAAAACAAGCATGAGGCCCTTTCAAGCGCCGTGGATCACCTCAACAAGCGGTTTAACAAGCGCATTGTGCAGGTGGGCCTGCATCACGCCCACCTGGGCTTTTTCGATCGGGATTAGGGAATACAGCCGGCACATCGCATCCTAACACTTCTGCTAGACTGCATCGGCTGCTATTGCCAAAGGCCACTATTTATGGTGGCAATAGATTAGTTATTTCCACCAAAGAGAGTTGTTTATGTTTGATCGTGATAAAGCCTATGGCGAGTGGCTGGTTTTTTTCTTCTCCACGCAGAAAATCGTCGAAGCAGCACCAGGCGTCAGCATTAATGACGATTTGCTCAACTTAGATCGCGAGCAAAAACGCCTCTACACTGCACTTATCAAGTTGTTAGTTAGTACGATTGATAGCGAAACGAAAGCTGTATATGACGCTCTTTTGGCTTCACTTAAAAATCCGAGCAATAAGCTGGTTGAAGCAAAAGGAAGCCAAATTCGATTTATAGTATCCTCACTAGACGAAAAGTCAGCAAACATTTTATCAAAACAAATGACTGTGTATTCTATGATCGGGCTTGCCGCAATCGCGCATGAATTACAAAAAGCAGATGCCGACTTGCTAGGTAAAATTAGAAGCGCCATCGCTGGAAATAGCAATTTTGCGGAAGCCTATTCTATTTACGCTGCAACCTACGTAGGGAAATCAACTGATGTAACCGGAATCTCTCTAAGCGATAAACAACAGAAACTAAAAGAACTCAGCGATAGAACCGAGAAGCATCTAAGTGAACTCAGCAAGTCCGCTGCCAATGATATGAAAGAACTCAGAGAGACAACGACGAAAGAGCTGATAAAACAGCTAGAAGAAAAGAAAGATGACTGCATCAGGGCCATTGAACAGAATGCAAATCTAAACTCCGCGCAAAAAAAATGGTCCGACAAAGAAGAAGCCTACAAAAAGTCATTTTGGACAAGCGCTGCTATTTGCATCGCATTATTTAGTTTGCCTTTGAAGCTGTTGTTTGATCACCATGCTAACGTCATCGCCTATATCTCCAGCATATCCACAAGCCTGAACGGGACACAAGTACCGGAGATAGCGGGACTGGTCAGCGTCCAACTGACAAACATATTCGGCAAGCTTGCCTTCATTACGGTGCCGCTATTTGTCTATTTCTGGATGTTGCGCTTGTCTGTCCGCTTTACATTCAGATCCCTGCTCTTGATGGATGATGCCAGCCAGCGCCTGACATTCCTGAAAACCTATGAGCACTTGGTGGCTGATGGAAATGTGGAAGCAAACGAACGCACCGTGCTTCTCAACTCTCTGTTCGCCCCCATGCCGGGCCACGGAGATGCGCGTATTGATCCACCCATTCCCGAATTTTCAACAAAATAAATGAGGTGATGATTACTCCTGCAATCCTGCGGGGCGGAGCGACGCCGCGCCGCCGCGCGTGCTTGCACTCTCCGGTTTGGCTGTTGGCTTTGGCGGTGGCTTGGCCCGCTTGTCTTTGCCCGCACCGCCTTTTGGCTGATCCAGCTGCAGCGTGGTTTGCCAGCCAGAAGGGCCCAGCTGGTGGCGCACCGATTTGATATGATACTCCCCGTCCAGCCCCGCCCGGCAGGTGAGGTCACACAGGCCGCCAGCGCGCGCCAGCGGCTCGCCGCGCAGCACCACGCGGCCCGAGCCCACATCCCGCGCCAGCTGGTTTTGCGCCGCCGCGATGCGGGCGTTGGCCTCCTTTTTGCTCGCCGCTTGCCCGGGCAAGTGCATGGCGGCCGCAGTGCCGGTTTCGTCACGTTTTTGCAGCTGTTTCACGGTGCCGCTCTGTTTATCGTAATAAGCGCAGATGACGGCCTGTGCCCGCGCCCGCTCCGCCCGCGGTGCGATATCATAAGAGATGAGATTGCCGCCCTCGCCTGCGCGCGCAGCAATGCGCGGCAAAGGTTTACCGCTGGCCGATTTTCCGCTTCCTGCAGCCAGCAACACCGCCTTTTCCCCTGCCACCTGTTTAAACTGGCCGCCGAGTTGCCGCGCCAGTCTGGCGCCGAACTCCAGATAGCTCTCGCCGTCCTGTAATTCTACATCGATTTTCTGCGCGCCGAGCGTTTTATCTATCGCAGGTGCTGGCTCGCCTGCTGCCTTTGCGGCCTCGGCCAGCATCATCGTGACGGTTTGGCCCCTGTATTGGCAGGTTTTGGGTGCATTGGCCGCAGAATTCGCCGCGACGCCCTCGGCCCGCACGTCAACGATGCGTCCCTGCGCCCCGCCCTTGGCCCGCGGAGCCCGCAAGCGGCCTTTAAACACAGAATGAAGTTTGCCACCATAAGCACCTGAACGACCGAGGAAAATCTCGATCTCGTCATCCTCGTTCGGCAGCACCATGGCGCCGTTTTTATCGCAAAATGTCAGGCTGGCGCTGTCGCTGGCGCTGCCCTCCACATCACTCACGCTAAGCAAAAGCAGGTCACCTGCACCCGGCGTTTTCGCAAGATCTGGCAGGGTGCCGCCAGAACGGTTTTCCAGCGTTTTTTGCCCCGCCTTGCCGCTGATGACAATCCGGTAATAGCTCTCGTCCATGCCCATTTCGCCTGTTTTTTTTGTCGGCCTCAATCAAACAGCTGCACAATCGCCTCTGCCTGCGCCGCAGTGCTGTCAGCGCCGCTCGTCGGCCCCATGGGCAAATACACGGTGGCCCCGAGCGGTAACTCGGTGGCATTGGCCAGATGCCGGTTAAGTGCCAGCGCCGCAGTGAGCACCTGCGGATCGCGCTGGCCAAAATGCCGCCAGATAAACCGCGACAGGCTCATGCCCCGCGTTTTTACCGTTGTCGTGCCTGCAATTTTTACCAGAGTTGCCGCCATCCCAACCTCCCGTTGCCGCGCAGCCTACGAAAACAGCTTGGTGACAAATTTCTGCACCTGCGCCACCTGGTTTGCCACCTGCCGCGCACCGCCTAGAATTTGCGAGATTTTGCTCAGCCCAGGTATGGCCGCCGTCCCCGGCAAACCGGAAAGCGTGGTTAGCGCCCCCACGCCAGGCATCTGCGCAATCTGCGGGAGTGATCCCAAAACAGGGAGGCCGGATACCCCGCCACCTGCCCCGCCCATGCGAGTAAACTTGGCGGTAAACTCCACCTTGCGCCCCGTTCCGCCGCCGCTGATGTACTGGTGTTTCTCGGAAAGATTTTCCAAGAGGTACCAGCCAAGCAGGCGGCCATCGCCGCGCATGAGCAACTGTGGGCTCGCCTGTATTGCGCGCAATTGCCCCATAAGATCGAGCGCGGAAAAACCGGCAAACGGCGCCAGCACACCCGTGATCGCAAAGGGTTCTTCCCCAGTACCAACCCGCTCCATGGCGATGCCACCATCCAGCACCTGATGGCGCGCAATCCGATTGCCGGCCTCGCGCGAGAGCTGCATGGAGCCAATAGCCTGCCCCTCGAACATCACGCCGCCAAAAATATAAGTAACCGACATAAGTCCCCCTTAGCTGTTCATTGCAGCTCTGCGCCATTCGCCCCGATCCGGATCAGGCGAATGTGCGATTGTGGTAGGCGCGATCGCGCATCAGCGCGTAGCTGTCATCGATCGCGGTACGCACCGCCTGTGCGATTTCCTCCGGATTACCGCCCCCTTGAATATGAATGGTGGGCTGGTAGCTCATCGGCTGCAACGGAGCTTGGGGCCCACTGGCGCCCGCCCCGGCATCATTCCCTGCCCCTGCACTGCCGCCCGCGCGGTTAAAGCCAGCCGCAGCGTTTTGCGCCGCATCTGCCGCCCTACCAATCTCCCGCGAAAAACGCTCGATATCCCGCTCTATCTCGGCAATATCTGCGGCCAGAGCATCGCGCTCCGCCTCCAGTGGCCGCAGCAAAGTGCTTGCCAACGGGCCGTTTGGGTTGATCTGCGCAATCTGCCGCTCCACGTCTGCCAGCAGTCCGCGCAATTCTGCCAAGCCGTCATCGGCAGCCGTTTTGCCAGACGCAGTCGCCGAGGGTGTGCGCATCAGTGCTTTAAGCTCGCCATCAACCTGCTCTTGGCTTTTTTCCCCGCGTAAACCACGCAAATATTCAATAGTCTCATAGCCAAGCAGCCCCAAGCCGATAGGCCCGGCAAAACGCCCGACCAACCGTCCGCTCCAACCTGCGGCCCTACCAAGCGCACTGCCTGTTGCCGCCCCTGTGGCAACGCCAGTCCCAGTTGAGCCGGAAACCGCCCCGCGCACACCCAGCCCACGCAGGCCCTTTAGCATCTCGCGGGCACCACTGAACATTTTGTAGGCGCTCCAGCCGCCAACGACAGTTGTTCCCGCTGCTGCGGCACCGGCTATTGCCGCCGTTGTACCCGGGTTTTGCGCGGTGAAATCCTCAACCTTGTCAAGCGTGCCTTGGGTGCTACGTGCTGCGCCCGCAGCAGCGCCCTGCAATGATCCGGCCACATTGCCGGTGATGCGCTCCAGCGACTGCGCGGCGCGGGCCAGATCCGCCGCCGGTGTGTGCAGGATCCGGGCCAGATCGCGGGTGACCACACCCTCCGATTTATCGGCAACCCCCTTGTATCCCAGATAATCCTCCAGCTGCTGCGCCATCGCCACAGCAAAATCACGCGCCTGCCGATCGCCGAGCAGCTCGGCCATGCGAAACTGGTCGCCGCCTGTGTGATCGCGGATAACCTCAACCATGTGAAGCAGCGGATCGGCGCCCGCAGCAATGGCGGCTTTCCACTCATCCTCGATGGAGATCCCAGCCTTGCTAAATCTCTCTTTTGTTTCCCGCTGTCCAAGGGCTGAGAAAAAGTTACTCATATTGTTGGCAGCGGTGCTGTCATCACCCGTTGCATTGCGGCTCACCTGCAGCGCGGCAGACATGCCAGCCACCGCATCCATGCCGGTCCAGCCAAACGCCTTCATATTCGCGCCGATGGTGGCGCCATACTTGGCCATGGCATCCATTTCAAACTTGCCCGCATTGCCAATGGCGTATTGAATTTGCAAGGCTTTATCGAGGTTGTCTTTCGATATTCCCAAGTGCCGCAGATGACTGTCTGTCAGGTTCACCAGATCCGTTTGTTCGGCCAGCGACACCTGTCCCATTTTCCCCCATGTGGGCAGGGCTGCAAAAATATCATCCGCGCTCATGCCCGCTTCCGCTGCTGTAAACGCTGCACGGGCAATTTCAAAACGATCCATGGCGTAGGTGCGCGCCACCGCGTTGATGCGCGCATCAAAATCATCAACGCCTATTTTGCGGTTGCCTTGCTTGTCTTTTGCCCCTTCATCGGCAATCTCGGCCTTAATGCCAAAACGGGTCAGGTCCTGCTTGTACTGCGCCTCGCTGGTGATTTTGCGCCAGGCATAACCACCAGCTCGGGCAACTCCGTAGCCTGCCGCGACGCCCGCCCCCACTTTCGCCATGCCGCGCTGCATACGCTCCTGAAACTGCCGGTGGCGCTCCATGGCCCGCTCGCGCTGTTGCAAATGGGTTTTATAGGCACGCCAATTGCTATCCAGCGCGGATTTGGAGCCGCGCAGTTCTCGCGTTAGCCGCTCCTCCTCTTCCGCCAGTTTTCTGGTAGCAATGCCCGCTTTGTCCATGGCCCGGCGCTTTTCTTTCACCGCACCTGTGGTTTCCCGCCACTGGCGGTTGGCTTTTTCGGCAGCTTTGCGGGCACTGTCCAGCGCCCGCCGCATGGCCTTGGTCGGGTTTTCAGTTGCCTTGATCTCGGTTTTCAGCGTGCGGACACGGTCGCGCAGCCGCTGGAATTTTGCCTGCGCACTTTTGCTGGCGTGCTCGGCCCCGCGAAAATCCTCAATGAGCCGCACCGGCCCGCGCAATCGCTCCAGCTTTGCCAGATCATTCTTGGCGGCCTGCGCAAATTTGCTGGTATCACCCGCCATTTTCTTCAGCGGCGCAGAAAGCTGGTTAATCGCTTTTACGGAGAGCGAGGTTTCAACTGTTGTCCGGCTCATGGGGCATCACCTCATTTATCAATGCTCTTTAGCAATGCTTTGATTTCACTTAAGGAAAGCTGTTCAAATTCTTTCATGGAAAGCGCGTAGGTGCGCGCCAGCAGCGCAAACGCCTCCAGTTCGCGCGCGCGGCGGCGCGGCAACTGCCAGCCGCGCCATGCTGCCAGCGGCGCTAACTGTTTTTTTTGGCGTCACCCTCAGTGGCAATCCCGAAAAACAGCCGATCCACAATCGCCCCAGCTGTTTCCCAATCGCGTCGGTGCAGGCCCTTCAGCAATTCATCCTCCGCGACCCCGCTCATGGCCGCAATGGCCGCCAGCCGCCCCGCCAATGCACCGCGCTCGTTAAACGCTTCATCGATTTTGCGAATTTGGCTCAGCGACGGCTCGCGGTAAATCAGCGTTGCCTGCTCAGCGCCATCATCGGTTTTTAGCGGCAGATGCAGGGTTTGAATAATTTTCTCCGCCCCGTCCTCATGGGCAATCACAGCAATCTGGTCCATATAAAACCTCATAATAATGGCGGACCCATGCGGCCCGCCTCAGGGGTGAATGATAGTTAATTCGCCGCTGCGCCTAGCCCATCAGGATCTGGCGTTCACGCAGGCCGCGATCGATGCCGCCGATGACGGGCCCCGCCTCGCCGAAATAGTCCCAGTGATACACCACCGCGCCATTGTCGGTGAGGCGGTAACTCATAATCCCCTTGAGCGCCGCATCGTGGCCATGCAGGCCGCGCCCGCTTTTGCTGTCGGCGGTAAGTTTGGCCAGCTGGCCGGTGATCTCTGCCTCCAGCGCCTGCTGGCTGCCATCGCGCTCATCCTCGACAACGCCGTTCAGCGTCCAGATGGCACGCTGGCCAAAGGCGGGCAGCAGCTCGCTATGGGTGCCCATGAGTTTTAGGGTGACCTCCAGTTTTTCGCGCAGGCCGGTGGAAAATTCCACGGTATGCCCCGCATTGCCTGCGCCCTCGAAATCCTCAAAAACCTCTTCAAGGTTCGGCAGCGCCACCTCCTCGATGGTGTTTTTCAACAGTACATCGGGCAGCGCCGAACAGGTGGCGCTCACCTTTTTCAATATGCGGAATGTTTCGGCCATAAATGCCTCCAGTTGCTTTAAAAAATCAGGGCTTCACCATGTAGGCCAGCGTGGGCCTAGAGGTAGTTGGCGCTCCACGCCTGCATCTGCGCGATCTCCAGCTCGATCGCCTGCCGGTCCCGCGTAATCTGCGTGTCAATACGCATCAGCGGAGCGGAGGGCTCTGCCGCAGCGGTGGTGACAAATTTACCCTGACGCCAATCCTCCGGCGCGCTGGGGCCGGGGACAAACTTCACCCGCGGGTCCGGATAGATCACATTTTTATGGGCCAGCTTGCTCAGCCATAGCTGCTGGGTTTTCACCGCCGCTTGCCGCACCGCGCGCTCGGCCATGTTGTATTTGACGAAAAACGGCCGCAGCGCCTTCATCAGGTTAACGGCGATGTAGTCCTGCATGCGCACCACGTTGATGAACTGCTCCAGTGGTTCATTGGCGCAGGTATGCGCGCCGATGTAGAGCGTACCGCCATCACTGGCCGCAAAATCGGAGGCCGCATCGCCGCGCACCAGAATACCGAGGCCAAGCTCCAGCAAACGCTGCCCCTCGGTGCTGCCATCATTGAGCGCGAACGGGATCTCCCGGGCAGGCCCCGCCACGCGGATCTCGCGCATACCGGCCACATGGCTGGGAATGCCGCCGTGCTCGTAGTCAACCGCAGCCTGTAGGCCGCAAACGTAACCGGACGCCGGTTTGATCGCCGTACCATCGGGCCGCGCCACCTCTACCGCTGTCTCGATAATGTGCAGCCGCTTGGAGGTGTAGAGCCCGCGCTGCGTTGTGGCACCGGCCAGTGTGCTGCTGCTGCCATCCACAAAGCCAAATCCGTAAAGCGCGTCACACACCGCCGCCATGGCCTGCACCGCCGGATTAGCGCCGCCGCCGGCCGGCTCCACAGCAGAAAGTCCACCCGCGATAGAGAGCAGCCGCGGCGTGCGCGCCTGATGCGCGGGCGCTGATTTAAACGTGTAGATACCAGTGCCAAGCACCGGATCACCGGCCACATTGGCCACCTCCTGCCGCGCCTTGGTGAGCGCATCGTCGCTCTCCCCTTCCGGCACGATGACAATGGTGACCCAGTGGGCGTGTATGCCCTCGGCCAGTGCCATGGCGCTGGCCCGCACTTGCTCGGCAATGGGGCCATCGCCCAGCTTTTTCCAAAATGCTGCATCATTACTGGCCGCAGTGTAGCAGCGGTTAAATTCCAGCTCAGCGGCCTTGTTTGGCGCGGTGCCGATAATGCCAAGGGTGGAAAAATCCGCATTGCGGACGGGGCGGGGCTCGCCGCCCATACTCCAGCTGGCCCGAGAGCCAACGATAATTTTGCTCATGTCTGGTCTCCATCGCGTGTCGCCCCGCCGGACGGCAGGCAATAAAAAACCCGCCTCAGTGGGCGGGGTGGTTTAACTATGGGGTTATGGTTTTCGTGGTTTAGTCTGGCGTATCAGGCCACAGCTCAGCGGCGGTTATGTCATCAGGCAGTGGCTCCATGGCCTCAAGTGCATCCGACGCATTGCGGATAGCGGTGATGTGGTCCCAGATCGCCTGCCCAGCCTCGACCTCTGCCTGCTCTGCCGCAGTGAGTGTGCCGCCCTGCGAGAGTTTAAGCGCAAACTCGGTGCCGCGAGCTGTCAGGTTGCGCTGTTTCCACTCGGGACAAAACGCGATAATGCGGCGATGTGCTTCGGCTTTGATTTGCGTGATTATCTCGGTGCGGGTTGGGGGCTCTGGTTCTGGGTCCGGAACACGTTCCCAGCCATCCGCGCCGTATTTGCCGGTGAGCCAGTTTTCAAACTCAGGGGTAGCGCGGCCAACAATCACATTTTTCGTAGACAATATTTTGAAGGTTGCTGTCATGTGACCTCACAAGGTGATTGCATCATTATACGGCTTATTGACTAGATACCTGAGACGGATTGCACCGTTCTGCCCATTTACTTCAACGCCACTCCCCGCCCACGCACCCATGCCATGCACGAGCCATACGGCGGAGCGTTTGATAGGAATATATTCCCCTGTGGGGTATATGCTTTGGCCGCCGCCAAGGTTTACGTCCCCACCGCTACCTAGCCCCCGTTTCCTGCCCTTGCTGCCCCCCGTAGCGTGCATACTCACGCCAACCGCCGTCACTGATGTTGTCCCCCCAGTGGGCCGGGAGGAGCGCCCTACTTCGCAATCCAAAACAAGCCCGCTCGGGATTGGAGACAGTATTTTTTTGGAATACCCGCCAGCGCCGGTATAGGATTCCCCACTGATCCTAGACCCACCGCCGCCAACAACTTCGATACTCAGAGGACCGAAAGCGCTTTGAGGTAGTGGGAATGGGCCTGACTTAGTAATGATTATTTCTTCTATGCCGACGTAGCTTTTTAACCCGTCAACCTCTGTCTTATCCGCCTTTGTCTCTAGCGCTGTTTGTACATCTGCCTCTACCTGCTGGAGAGCGGTGGCTGTGGTCGCGGCATCGGCCTTATCCTTCACCTTGGCGATTTCCGCAGCCGCGCCGGGCAGTGGCTGCCAGCCGGAGGGGCGCTTCACCAGCACCGCCCCGATGGGCGCGGCCTGCGCCTCAACATCGCTCAACTGGTCCAGTTTATGGCCGTGATTGGCCGGGGCTTTCTTGACCAGCTCCAGCGCCAGCCCCTGCACCTCCTCAATCTGGTGGCCGTGATCGGCCCCCGCTTTGGCCGCGACTTGCGTTTTAACCGCGCTCACCTCACTGTCGAGTTTTTGCGCATTATGGTTGATTTTGGGCCATTCCTCAGCGACATTTTTGGTGGTGCCGTCGATCAGATCAAGGCCGAGATTATCCGTTTTTGCCATGTCCGCTCACCTCTCCTAAATCGCCGCAGCGCGGGTGGCCGCAATGTAGGGCCGCGCCGCCGGTGTGCCCGTCATCTCGATTTTCACCGCACTCATTTGCCCCAATTGACCGGTGAGATCCGCGCTAAAGCGCAAATCCTGCCAGCCGGGCAGATCCAGCGGCTCGCTATCGGTTTGCGGTAGCTCCACCCAGCCACCCGCTTTATCGCGCAGGCTAATTTTAGCCCCTGCCCCTACGGGCAGGCGCGCATCCACCCGCACCGGCAGACTATCCGCACCGCCCACTTTGAATGCACGGCTGACATACTGGCCGCTCGATGCCAATTGGCTGGCGATGAGCTGCACACCGGGCATGAGTACCGGGCTGGCGGTGGCCGTGCCTTTGAGCACTGCAAACACCTCCACATGCTCATCTAAAAACGCATCCAGTTGCAACGGCGTGTCGGCCTCAAGCACCAGCAGTTCACCGCTGGCGCGCTCCACCTCGAAATGAACGCTGCACCCCGCCTCGGGCAGCTCCACAGCGGCGCGAATGAGCAGGTCCGAGCAGGCGGTTAGCGCCACCATGCCAAGGGAAATCCGGGTTTCCAGCTGGGTAAAGCGCGGTGCTTGCAGGGCAAATTTCAAATCACTGTCATGCAAATGGTTCCAGCTGGAACCGGTAGAGCTCTCCACCTCGTTGCCCAATGCGTAAGCGTTTTTCGTCACGCGGATCTGATCGTTAAAATCCACCGCATTGCCCACAATGGCGCGGGAAATGGCGTGATCATTATCGCCGGTGAGCAGGCACAACGCATAGCGCCGGTCACGTGGCAAATAAGGCAAATCGGCAAATACAAACTGTGTCCAGTTGCCTGCGCTCACAGTGCTCATATCCACCTGCGTTTGCGCCAATACCTCATCCAGCACATCGCCATCACCGCCAACGGCGCGCAGCTCGCATACCACGGGTTTCGCCTTGTCGCCAATGGCGCAAAACTCCACCCAGAACGCGCCCAGGTGGCGGCCCTGCTCTGGCAATATGACGATCTGGCCGCGCGGATCATTGCGGCGGCGGCGCACCCGCCGTGGCACCTGCTCAAACCGGGTGATCACGCGCCGCCGCATCTGCACCAGTGTGCGCCCTCTGGCGGTAAAGCTCGCCTCGGCCCACGATCCAGCCATGCCCGTCACCCGCACCAGTTTTTCGCCGGTGGGGAATGTGTGCGCAGGGATTTGCAGGGCGATCTGCAAAGCGCCGTCCTCATCGGCCACATGATCGCCTGCGGGCGTCATGTCCACGCCGTCAAACTCCAGAGTTTCCAACCGTTCGCCTGCGGCCATGCGGGTGAGATCAATTGCCAGCGTTTGCGCGCGGATGAAGCTGGCAGGTTCCTCGCGGGCGCCCAGTTGCTCCACGCTGCTGACCGTGCGCGGCCCGCCGCCGCGAATGGTGCGGGTGCGTTGGCTGGCCCATTCCTCGCGCACATCCACCCAGAAATCGCTGGCAGGAGTAACCTCGATCTCTGCCGGATCAGGCTCGAAATTGGCAAAGCGGTTGATTTTCACGCAGTCGTTTTTAAGGGGCTGCTCGACAATTGGTTCCAGCGTGTAGGGCAATGTCGCCACGGTTTGCAGCGCCAGATTATGCACGGTTGGTGTCAGTGCCAGCGCCAAGACGCCGCCAGAGGAGGCCAGTGTCTGCACTGCCCCCGCATCACGAAAGCGGTCATCCACATGCGCATCGGCAAATATGCCGTATCTTGCCGGTGGCTCACGGTCTGCCAAGCGTTGACGCGATTGCGCCAAAGCCAGCGCATCCAGCTGGCGATAGAGTAGCGAGGCCAGCTCGCCGATATCCTGCATGGTGTAGCGGCCCGGGCCGTTATTCTCAACGCGCGGCGTCCCTGCAAAATCGTTGTGCACCT
>NZ_LLWC01000020.1 GCF_001561995.1 Polycladidibacter hongkongensis | reverse complement strand
CAGTGTATTTCGAGCGTCCTGAGCCCATTCCCATCTCCTGCAACAATCAAAGTCAATATACTCGATTGTCCGGGATCATGGACGAACTCCAAAGGAGATACGCCGTTATCTGTTTTAGCCGGAGTTTGCTTCCAATGAGTTCAGTTTTCTCGCATTGCGTGGGCGAACTGGTCCTTCAGTGGTTTTACAAAATATGAAAGCGCGCTGCGGCTGCCCGTTTGTATAAATGTTTCAACCGGCAAGCCGGGTAGCAGTTGCTGGCCATTTAGCCTTGCCCGTTCGGCGTCACTTACCGCAATCATCGCCCGATAAAAAGCCTCGCCGGTGACGGGATCCTGTTCAAGATCAGCCGCGACGCGCTCGACACTAGCGAACAACTCTGGCGTAGTCCGTTGGTCAAATGCTGGTATACGCACCACAACCGCTTGTCCGGCCTTAACTTGGTCGCGATCCATAGGCAGCACACGTGCTTCAACCACCAGCTTGGCCTCTTCTGGCACGATCATCATCAGCGGCTCCGCTGCGTTGATTACCCCACCAATGGTATGAACATTAAGTTGATGCACAATGCCTGAACGCGGCGCGCGCACTTCTACGCGGCGCAGCCGATCTTCACCAGCAATCCGTTGTTCTTCCAGTTCGGCTATTCTCGCATCCACTTGCTGCAGCTCGGCGAGGACATTCTGCAGAAAATCCTGATCCAACTGCAAAATTTGCAAGTTCCTTTCACCGATTGATTGTTTGGTTTGGGCGATGCGCGAGATTAATGCGCCATGCTCTCCAGCAAGATCGGTCTCTTGCCGCTTAAGCGCGATGACCTGAGATTCACTGACCAAGCGCTTCACAAAAAGCGCTTCAAAGTCGGCCAGCTGTTGTCGCACCAGCTCCAAGCCCCGTGCTTTTGCATCCCGCTGGATCTTTAGGCCTTCAATTTGTTCGTTAAGTTGTGCGACCTGCTCGCTAAGCTGTTGCTTGCGACCTTGCAAAGCCTCACTGCGCGCTTGCATTAATTGCCTTTGGCCATTTAGTGTTGCCGCCGCTGATGGCAACTCTTCCGCCAACTTGAGCAAATCCGAGCCAAAAGCAGGCTCTTGCTTTTTTTGCCACTCGGCCTGTAGGCGGGACTGATGCGCGCCGTATTGCAGCAGCTGTTTTTTCACAACCGCAAGATTGGCGGCGACGACCGTATCATCCAAGCGTAGTAGCGGCGCACCGGCGGAAACACTGTCGCCATTCTTCACAAGAATTTGCCCGACTATACCGCCTTCCTGATGCTGTACTTTTTTAATGTTGCCTTCGACGATGACAGTGCCGGCAGCAATCACAGCACCGTTGATATTGGCAAGGGCAGCCCAGCCCCCCAGGCCAGCCACGAGAGCGAACACAATGGCAAGACCGAAGCGCAAGTGCTGCCTCTGGGTTTGCGCCAAACTTTCAAGTTGCTGTTGCTGGCTCATACGGTCACCACTTGCAAAGGCTTGGATGGCGCAGGTTTCCCTTGTCCGGCGAGAACTTTTGGAAGTACCTCATCTTTTGGTCCAAAGGCTTGTTGTGTTCCATCCTTAACCACCAGCACTTTGTCGAGTGCGGCCAAAGCGCTCGGGCGGTGTGCCACGACAATGACTATAGCGCCCTTGCTGCGGATTTGGCGGATGGCTTCAGTCAGAGCGGCCTCACCCTCGGAATCCAAATTTGAGTTGGGCTCATCCAGGACAACAAGGAATGGTGCCCCGTAGAGCGCCCGCGCAAGGCCGATCCGTTGGCGCTGTCCTGCAGACAAGCGCGCTCCTGCTGGGCCAACGCGAGTGTCATAGCCCTCGGGAAATGCCGTGATCAGGTCGTGCAAGCTAGCAAGGCGCGCTGCCGCGAGAATTGCCTCATCATCACGCTTCTCGGAAAAGCGGCAGATGTTCTGCGCGATGGTGCCTTCAAACAGTTCTACGTCTTGCGGGAGATAACCGATAGCCGAGCCCAAAACGTGAGGCGGCCATTGGCTGGCAAGAGCTCCATCAAAACGCACATCACCCCGCAATGTTGGCCAAACACCAACGAGCGTCCGGATAAGTGTCGTTTTTCCTGAGCCCGAGGGCCCAATGATCGCAAGACCTTCCCCGGCGCTTAGACTGAACTGGCCACCTTGAAACGTAGGGCTGCGTTCTGAGGGAGGTGCCGCAGCCAATTGTGCGACGTCTAGGCGTTCACATGGTAGCGGCAGCTCTGTTTCCGGCTCGCCATTTTTGTTCGCTGCCAGAAGTTTGTCGAGGCGTGTACGGGCCTGCCTCGCAGCGACAAAGGCGCGCCACTGGGCAACGGCGGCTTCGATAGGTGCCAAAGCTCGCGAGGTAATGATAGAAGAAGCGATCATGGCACCGGGTGAGACTTCTTGCAGAATAGTCAGCCATGCAGCAACGGCCAACATGCCCGATTGCAGCAAGAAACGCAGTGTCTTGATTGTGACCGAAAACACGGTTGCCCGGTCAGCAGCCTTCAACTGTGTTTGGTAGAGTTTGCTAGACGCATCAAGCCATTGTTGTGCAAATATTTTACCCATGCCCATAGCGCGGATAACTTCTGCATTCGCCCTTGTATCCTGCGCAAAACGGTTGCGCTGCGCGCTGGCTTGCGCCATTTCGCGGCTTGGCGTGCGCGAGAGATACTCGTTTGCCAACACAAGGCAGAAAATGACAATTGCACCGCCAAGGGCCATAACGCCCAGCCAAAAGTGTAGAGCAAATACAAAGCCGATATAGATTGGCATCCACGGTACGTCGAACATAGCAGCAGGCCCCGGCCCTGCGCAGAATTGTCGGATGCTTTCAAGATCTCTTAGGGGTTCTTGTGGTTTTGCTTTAACCCCTAGCATGAGCGGTAGCGACAGATTACTGCGAAAACTGGGGGAGGATAGGCGCGTGTCCACTTCTTGAGCAAAACGGGTCAGGATGCGGGTACGGGTGCCTTCAAGCAGGCCGTAGACCACATAAAGCCCGCCGGCGAGGAGTGCAATGACTGCGAGGGTCGCCAAACTGTGGCTGGCAAGTACACGGTCGTAAACTTGCAGCATAAACATAGGGCCGGTTAGCATTAGAAGATTGATAATCAGGCTGATGGCTGCAACGCCCCACAGCGTGCCCCGGCTTTGTTTCAATGCGCCCATAACGCTTAGTGGCGTGGACGCGCTCCCAGCTGGTTTTGTCATTTTCCCCCAAATCAAGCTATGCGTCACGCCTTGCGTGCTCAACTTACTCTACGCTGTCGCGAACGTGTATTCAAAGCTCAAGCGCTGTGAAATTCAATGCCTGAATTGTTTAGCTTTTGCTGTTTCAGCGCTTCAACAGTATCTTTAAAGTATTGCCGTCTTATGTCGGCGCTTTGTTCCGCTGTCAAGTTTGCACCCGCAAAAGCTGTAATTCGGGCCTTTTCTTCTCCTTTTTTTACACGGATAGAACGGCCCAGCTTGTTCGCAAATCGTTGTTTCATGTGGGAACGCAAAGCCCAAGTATAGCGCGCAGAAAACGGGGATACCCAGTCAACGAACCAGAGCCGGTCACCACATGTCCAACTGTCTTTAGAAAACGAAGAGGGATCGGCAAGGTATTTTGCCTCCGCTTCAATATCCAACAACGCCCACGAGCAGTAAGCGACAGGTGCACCATCATGCTCAAGAATGCAGTATTGCTTGCTGGCAATCGCAGGTAGGACAAATCTAGAGAATGCTGCCAGTTCCCATTCTTTATGAAGGGGGGAACTTTGCCAAAGCCAAGATATTTTTCCAAGTGCCGTGAATTGTTCGCTCTGCATTTTCTGTCCATTTATCGTTGGGATTGGGTGAGGAGGGTTAGGCGCCCTCCTCTGCTTTTTTAAAGGAAGTCGAAATCAAACTTCGCTTGATCCGCTTCGGAGATATACTGCAATGACAAGTCATCAATCAGGACATCTACATCAGCGTTCTCGAAAACTCGGATCCGGCTTTCTTCGGATTTACCTTCAAAGATAAACTCATGCACGAAGTAATCGTCGAACTCAGTTGTTTCGAACAGATCGATGCGTTTACCACTGTCGGAGTCTGTCCAGTTTACATGGAGATCACTGCCCTCCGCGGTCGTGGTGCCTTCGTTTTTCCATTGCTTGAAGCTGAAGCGATAGTACCCTTCCTGCTCTATATCAATGTACTGCTCGATGACATCGTAGCGATTATCCCGCTTGTTTAAGTTGAGCATACGCCCTTGGGCAATGCCAAGATTATCGGTCTGCACAAGATGCATACCACCAGACAGGTTACCCCAGTCAGCGACATTTTGGGCATTGGATAGATCCTGCTCGAGTGCATCGCCAAGCTCGAAGCCGGCGTTCTTGATGAGATTATTACCGAGTTTAACAAGACCAGATTCGGCCGCTGTCTCGGATTGGTCTGCTGGCGCATCGGCTATTTTTTGAAGATGGATGTTATCAAGGAACAAGCCCTTGCCATCGTTGCCATCAGCGAACTCCCGGAAAATCAAGGTGTCGAGCCCCTCTTTGCCGAAGAATTCGAAACTGAACTCTTGCGCTGTTTTTGCAGACTGTGCTGCCTCTCCTAGAAGCTTGCCCTGATGCAGGACTTGCAACGCATTGGAGCTGGCCGATGCGCTGTTGTCTCCCCACATTTTAAAGGTGAGTTGATACTTTGCACCAGTTTCAAGATCTAGGTCTTGGGCGATTGCATCCAACGTGTTCTTATCTGCGGTCCGATCGAGTTGCAGGTAGTTTTCATCATGCACATTGCCTTTGGTCGATTGATCGGCATGAGCAAGTTTAAACCCGTTCGTAGCGTGCCAGCCAAAGACTTCGGCGATATGTAGCCCAGCATCGCTAATCGCACCGGCGATCTCGAAGCTGCCGTTTTTCAAAAGATTTCCGGGTGAGATCTCGATAAGCTCTCGAACTTGGATGTTATCAAGCCAAGCTCCCTTCCCATCGTCACCCAATGCATCTTCGATAAAGCCCAAGTAGTTGGAATGTGCACGGCCAGTTATAAGATACTCGAAATGCTCGAAACGGCCATCTTGCGATGGCTCTACGGTGCCAATTCGTTTCCCGTTCAAGCCAACGTCAAAGTTGTTTGAGCTATAGCTAGCATTCGGGTTTTTGGCTGCATCAAAAGTAAGGATATAGCTCTTGCCAGTTTCCAGATTTGGGAATTGGAAGACTGCGCTATCCTTCAGGTTACCATCTAGCAACAAGTGATGCTGGCTGCCCTCTGACGAATACACACTGTCATCGCCATTGTTCATTAACTTGCTGTTGCTCAGTCCGCCCCAACCATTCAGACCCTGTTCAAAGTCGCCGTTAAAGATGAGATTGTCGCCCAGCTTATAGCCCGTATCCAGCATGCTCTTTTTCAACGCGGCCTCATTGGCACTTGCGGATTGCTCCGCTAGAAGCTGCTCATCAGACTTGTTGCGCGTTTTGTTTGCAGTGGCGATCTTGCTATCAATTCCTGAAAGCTTCAACACTTTGAAGAACGCAGAATTTGCGCGAAGGGTTTGTAGCGGCGCGATTTCCGTATTGCCGGCGACCACTTCACCAAGGGATGTTGTGAGTGTTGCGCCATCAACTTCATATAGCAGTTTGATGTTCTTTTTCGAAGCTGCATCGCTAAAGTAATTTGCAATCGTCAAGGTGCTTGTTGCCGAGCTTGACAAGACCAAGTGTTTGCCGTAGCGGCTAGCCGCCATATCAGAAAGCGCCACATCTTCAATGCTGATAGTATCACCAGTTGTGTGAGTACGGTCCAAGTCGACGATCACATCAAAACCGGCGTCCCCTCTAAAGATGTAGGTGTCCGCACCTTCGCCTCCCGCAAGCAAGTCACTCCCCTGCCCGCCATCTAACACGTCATTGCCTGCATAGCCGTAGAGAGTGTCATCAAAGCGTGAGCCGGTCAGCTCGTTATTTCTTTCACTGCCAAGCAGTGTCGCTTGATGGCTCAGCGTCTCGCCATTCATGTGGACGACCAGCTCATCTTGCGGCGGCAAAAGATTACCGCTATTGGCAAAAACAGATTGGAACTCCGCATTTGCGCCGGGCGTAGTGGCTCCGTCAAATGACTGCAATACTTGTAGATTGTAGTGACCAGGGCCTTTGTTGTTCAGCGCATAGAACTTGAAGTCGACAAAGCCGGTTTTTGTTGCTGTAAATGAGCCTTGAGTGTGCTGAAGGTAGTGCGCGTTTGCAAGAACCTGTGTGCCTTCAATCTCGAGCAGTGCAGTGTCGTCAGATGTTTCTTTAAAGGTGTAGGTTTTTCCCTTTTCTACGTAGAGCTTGCCAGAAACGACCTGCAATTGATCTTCAGAGAGTTGTCCGGAAACCACTTCCTGAGAGCCATTTGTGTTGGCTTGATGAGAAGTCGTCCATGCCTTCATTTGGTCGGTGGTCGTAGCAGAAACACCCTCATATGTTTCCGTAGACAGTTGATGCAGGCCCTTGAAGTGATTTTGTGCCACATCGCCAAGGGATTGATCTACAATGCTTTCATAGTCGCTAGCGTGATAGATCTTGTCCACTGCCTCACTGCCGCTTCGTGCACCACTCAGCGCGCTGGTCTTGAATGGGCTTTTACCATAAAGCTCGGTTGAGCTTGCATCTGGCGCATCATCAAGAGCGATTTCAACGGTTTCAATGTTGGCAACGCCGAGATTACCAAGTGGTTTCTCGTTGCCTTGACTAAGCATATTTGCAAATCCAAGAGCAGTCGGATTCGCTTGGCCATTATTTGCTGTCAAGCCAGAGGCAGCAAAGTTGGCGATAGCTTCTTGGTAGCGGGTAGTTTCATAGGCTCCTTTGATTGCGGCGAACGCATCGTCCTCAAGCAAGAGCGTATCGCCCCACCCTTCTCCGCCATCAATGCTCAGGATATTTTGTGGATCTTGAGAGGCGGTCAGGCGCTGAACCATTTCATTGGTCAAAACTATGCTGTCATCGCCACTGCCAGTTGCGATAATTTTTGTGTTTTTACCTGCTTGAACGTAATCGTCCCCATTGAAGGTGTAGACTTGTTCAAGGGTTCCATTTTCCCGCAGCGAGATGTGGTCGTCTTGCGATGTCGCTTGCAGTATCTCGATACTTTTCAGTGTATCAGTATTGCTAGTCGTTCCGTCTCTCTCGCCCAACTCGACATTTCTGTACTCTGTGGTCCGTGTATTTTTGCCGGAACTGCTGCTGCTTTCTTCGATAGTTTCTTTGAAGTACTTGGTGCCAGCCTTAAGGCTTTTGCCTACTTCGATAGTGTTTGCACCACTGCTTGACACCTGCAAGCCACTTGCAAGTTCTTCGTTGCTAAGCCGTGAGTAATTTGCTGTGTCGGTTCCTTGACCGCCATCGAAGGTGACTTCCACATCATGTGCAATTAATGTGTCGTTGCCATCGCCGCCTTTTATGGAGAAATCGACGTCCCTATCGACACCCTTGGAGCTTTGGCCGCTGGTGACAACATTTTCGATGTTAAATGTGGTGTTGCTGCCTACTCCATCCTCGATGATCCAGCCTGCAAGATCTTTAATTTCAAGTTTGGTGTATTCGGTGCGTTTTGACGTCCATTCCGAGCTTTGGCTCTCTTCGCCACTGGCCATCAATGGCGACATGATCGTCAGGTATACGTTTTTAGCGGTTCCGCCGCTATCGGGGAGCTTGATAATGTCATCCCCGGTTTGCGGCAGCAGCTGGATGCTGTCTTTGGTCCAATTGCCATTTGCTTCGAACTCCTCGAAGAAATGCTTGGCCGTTTTACCCAGTTCCCCATGGGTGTGGGACATCTGCGCCAGAGTTATATCTGTGGAGCTCAGGCGTTGGCTGCCAAGAGTGACGGCGTTTTCAAAGCCACCATCCTGTAGCATGTCCTTGAGAAACTCTTCGTAGGCTTCGCGAGAGCGCTGTTGCTGTTGTTCAAAGCTGCCTTCAAAGAAGTCTTCAATTGATTGCTCGCTGCCATCTGCAGCTGTGCGCATTTTCTCGGCGTATTTGTAAGCAACATTATCGATATGAACTTGTTGGAAAGCTTGGACAATGCCGGAAATGGCACTGCCGATTACGCCTACAAGCACACCAATACCAGCACCAATACCAGAGGCAACAAGAGCGGCACTGGTAACACCTACGATCGCATCAAACGCAGTAGTGGCGCCATAGAAGCCTTTTTCGGTGACGAGGTTTTCGTCCAGCAAGTCTGCCAACATGCTTGCGGAGTAGTCGTCAGATTCGCGCAATTGGTCAATCTGCGCTTGTTTTGCGTCAAATTCCGCCCATTTGGCAGGGTTGATGCAGGTTACAAGCGCAGCAAGACCACCAACCAGCGGAACAGCTTTGCCCAAAACGCTGGCCGCTTTACTACCGGTTGCAACAATTGTTTGTGCAATGCTGAGGCCGGCTTCCAACACGCCTAGTGCCATAGCGGCGCCCTGTAGGCCGATTTCTGCCTGAAGCAATTGCTTCTGCTGTGGGCTAAGGTTCGGGTCGTCAAGCTGTTTTGCCAGTGTTGCGAGGCTAACACCACCTGCGGCAACACCTGCGGCAGCACCAAGTACACCAAAGGCCGCGCCGACTTTTGGCGCCGCTTTACCACTAAGTAACTCCGTAAAGCTTGAGACACTGTCAAACACAGTGCTGCCCAGAGCAGTCGCGGAGCCAGCCACATCGTAGGTGGACCCACCGCCTTGAATGTCCTTGGCAAGTGTCGCTGCACCTCGTCCAATACCTATCAGGCTGCCAGCAAAGCCAACTTTCTTGGATACGTCGGAGAGAAATGCGTTTTTGCGCGCACTCATTTCTTCGTAGCTATCCATCACCTGCGCGATCTCGCTGTCGAGATTTGCACTTTCCTGACGTATTTGGTCTGAGGCGCTGTCTATCTTACCGATTTCAACTTCCAGCTCGCCGACCGTTGTTTTATGCTTCAGGATGTCTTGAAAGATTTCATCAGCGGCTTCTTTGCGTTCAATGCGTGACTTGCCACCAGCGTACTTTGTGTAAGTATCCAAGGCGTCGTCTAGCATCATCACCTTGTCGACTGAACGAGCGTGTTGGTTGCCAATCTCTTCCAGTTCGGCAGTGAGCTTGTCGACTTCGGTCTTTTTCACGAGGTCCGGTTGATCGGACTCTTCAATATCTTTGATACGCTGAGCAATTTGAGTTTCTTGGTTCAGCTGATCTTGAGCGCGCGCGCGCGTTTCCGTCAATTGCTTCTTAAGCAGTAGGTGCGTGTCGGCGTTCAGTGCGGCATCCAGAAGTTGTTGAACCTCAATGTAATCTTTGTTGTGGTTCAATTCCTGCTGTAAAGTTTCGGCACGACTGTCATTCTGCTGCAGTTTGGTGGCTAGAGCGTGATACTCTTCGCTAAGGGTCTCGTTTTTGCGTGCTAAAACTTTTTGGTGTGCTTCTAACAGCTTCTTAAAATCAGTCTGATTTTGCAGCGCTGTGAGTTCGCCATCTTCATAGCTGTACTTGCTGTTGCCGGAGGTGCCTGCATGAAATTTTTGGATTTCTGCCACCATAGATTCTGTCTGGTAATCTATGTAGGCTTTTACAAGTGTCGGAACGAGCCCGACACTACTTAGAACGGTGGCGCTCGTTAGCGCGTCTAAACTTTCTTCGTTCTTAGGCGTGAGGCCATTGGCAGCGAGTTTGATATTGGACTTGACGGCATCAGCGAGGAAGTGTGCCGCCCTGATATCGGCGCGAATTCGCCCTGCTGTTCCGCCTGAGCCTCCAGCTTCAAAATCTTCCTTGTACTTCTTATAGACAGAGAACGCATTCCAAACGAGGGCCTCTGGCTTATACGCAGTAATAAAGCCCGAGGCGTCGAGACCATTAAGTTCAGCTTCCGCTTTCTCTTCGCTGGTTATGAATAATTCTTTGATATTAGGTTCATTTGCTGTTTGTGCAGGCTTCATATTCCCTCCCCAAGATATATTTATATGCTGCACATATATGGATATACAATTATAAGACGTATGTAATTTAAAATTTTAATATTAATCGAATTGTATAGCGTTCATTTATACGTAAATATACGCTAAGGCATTGAACGGTATGCCATTTTTACTTTGTTGCGCAGAAAATATTTTTTTTATTGTCCACAAGATTAATTGATGTGATTTATTTGATGATTTCTCGCATGCACCAATAATGAATCGATCTTTACAAGTGCCTATGCTTATTGAATATAAGCAAGCAGCGATATATATGCATTCAAAGTTTAGAGAATACTCATTATTGGGCGAATGTAAGAATTAGAGAACTTGAATATGGCTGTTTTGAGTTCTTTTTTCTTCCTTTTGCAAGAAATTCTAAAATTTCTCGTGTGCGCTGATACCGTTGCGCAGGTGGTCGCCAAGTAGATTGAGCAGTAGAACAGAAAACAGCACTGCCATGCCCGGAAAAATCATGGTATGCGGCGCGGTTTCCATGTAGGGTTTGCCATCCATCAGCATAGCGCCCCATTCTGCGAGTGGCGGTTGGACGCCAAATCCAAGAAAGCTTAGGCCAGAGATTGACAGAATGGTTCGAGACCATATGCTCGTCCAAACTACCAAAAGATCTGGTCCAAGGTTTGGCAAGTAGTGCCGCCAAATAATGAGTAAAAATGGTAATCGAAATAGTTTGGCTTGGGTAATAAAATCTTTCTTGTATAGTTCAATAGTTAAAGATCGCGTTATCCTTGCAAAGCGCATCCAACTTACCAGAACCAACGCGAAAACCATGTTAGATGTGCTAGGTCCGAGGGTAATCCCCCCTTAGATTGATTGAGTTTAAAAGTAGAGATATTACTGCCTCATATTGAGGACTAGTTTTATGAAGAAATCTCGTTTCAGCGACGCGCAGATCATTTCAATATTGAAGCAAGGCGAAAACGGCATACCGGTGGCCCAACTTTGCCGTGAACATGGCATGAGCGCGGCAAGCTACTACAAATGGCGCGCCAAGTATGGTGGCTTGGATGCGCCGATGATCCAGTCGATGAAGTCTACGGAGGTGTCCGTCATCAAGGATATTTGGACATATTTTTCTTTCGAATAGTGAAGTGTTTGGCCCTTTTTGTTTGTTGATGACAAGCTGACGCTTGGGGGCCGCGTAAGCCATACAGCCGAGCGCGCAATTGGTCATGGCAAAACTACAGCTAATCCCTTTATTTCTCTTGTAAATTGGGATCGGCACACGCTGGTAGATTTGTTCTCGGAGTACAAACTTAATGAGAATGTCAGCCTCACTATGGGTGTCGATAACGTGACGGATCAGTACTATATCGACCCACTTGGCATGGTGAATATGCCCGGCCCCGGCCACCGCTTCCACGCATCCATGAAAGCCCAATTCTAACTCTCATCTGAGAGTGCCACGAAGCACCTCCAAATACCAACGCAAAGATCGCCTTATCGGTCACGGCGACAGCTTTTGTCGCGCACCCAGCAACATGTAGCGATCAATCAATTAATGGCTGAGATATATCGGCGAAGGCAGAAAATGCGAATATTAAAAACCTTATCCCTCCCTATGGTCGTAAGCTTGGTAGCGCTCGCGGCAAGTCCTCTTAATGCTAGGGCCGCAGTTGATGATGAAGCCAGTGCAATTGCTTGCGCAGGTAAAGACTTAAATACAAGAAACATCTACGTAATGGCGGATGGCTCTTGTCATGCTTCTAGGCCGGCGCGTGATAAAAAGCCTATGTTGATCATTGGCGGTTACTCAGAAACAGACTTGGCATCTCGTAAGCCGGACTATTGGCACTTTACTGTGCAGGTTGACTATGACAATGGCGGTAGCTCATGGGCAACCGAGGTGCAAAACCTCGTAAGTAACCCCGGTTCAACTTTATTGGAAAACAAGTACTTTAAGCTTGAAGTCGAAGTGCAGAAGGTGGCTGCCTCTAATCCAGAAAAACAAATCTTATTAAGATCAACTCTGGAACATTCACAATTAAGAAAACGGCTCTTCCAAAAGCGGAAGTAGCTTCAAAAGGTGTAATCGAGCAAACGAACCGCAAGGCAAAAACCCCCTTAAAGATCATAGTTCGCGATCTTGAGGGTAATCCAGCCGTTGGAGAAACAGTGCGCTTTGAAGCGCCTGCGCAATCTGGTCCTTCAGTCGTTTTTAAAAAGACAAGCGTCACCACAGATGCAGAGGGAAATGCGCTGGCCTACTACACCACTAATGGAAAAGCGGGTGAAGTGACAATCAAAGTATATGTCGCGCAACAAGATCCTCTGGAAGTGAAAATCAACACGCAAGGTGGTGTTCCAGACCGTGTTGCAACGCCGATGTATAATGCTGTTACGAAATTGCTCACCACGCGCGCAAACCGCTTGATTAGTGATCAGCCAGAGCTTGTGAACCGTCTCAAAGGTGGCCCGCAAGGCGGCATTGGTAATCCACTTGGCTTTGCCGCGACTGGGATCTCGCAGAGTTTAACTGCGCAGTTCGAAACCAGCTTGCGATCACTAATGAGTTTTAAAGCGAAAGACAAGAAGACACAGGCAGAAGGGGCGCTGGCGAATTTCACAGCTGGCGAGGTGCTGCCCGATGATTTCCAAGGCCTTGATGTTTGGGCGTCCGGCAGCTTCTCTCGTGCGAAGGGGTACAACTCCAAGAGCACAGTCGGGATGTTGAATGTAGGCATCGACTATCGTTTAGACGACAGTGCCGTCCTCGGTGTTCTAGGGCAGATCGACATCACAAAACAAAGTGGAGACAGCTCAACTTACGATGCAGATGGGTTGGGCTGGCTTGTTGGCCCATATGGCGTCTTCAAACTTGCCGATAACTTGTTCCTTGATGGACGTGTTGCCTATGGTCAGTCATCGAATGATATAAACCCGCTGAACACTGGGGCCAAAACCAGCTTTACCACCCGCCGTTTCCTTGCAAGTGGTCAGCTTACGGGCGAGTTTATGTTGGAAGGTTTCACTGTGAACCCTTTCCTAAATGTTAGCTACCTTAGCATCAAACGAAAGGAACTTACCGGACCTGAAGAATATAAGTTTGAGCAGGAAGACTATAGTCTCGGTAAGGCAGCGTTTGGGCCTAAAGTTAGTCGCAGCATCAAGCTGGATGATGGCGCGGTTCTAACTCCTTATGTCAAGGTCTCAGGCATATGGGCGTTTAAGGAACTTGATAGCAAGATTGGAACCACGCTCTTTGGTGGTGAAGAAGACATTCACGCACGCGTTGATGGTGGTTTCTCTTATGCGACCGGCAATGGCATATCTGTCTCTGGTCGCGGTTACTACGATGGGATAGGCAAGAACCAAACCAATGCTTGGGGCGGTAGCGCACGTGTGTCGCTTGGCTTTTAGCAACTCGATGGACAAGCGGGGGCGAACGCGCCTCCGCACAAATTGGAGTATCGGGAACCAACAGCAACAACAACACCTCAGGAAGCAATTAGTTAATACCAACAGGCACTAGCTGCAGAACTCTGCCGCATTAGCTAATATAACAATGCTAAACTTGACTACGTAAATCAGCATTTGTAGAAAGGTTGTCACGAATTGAAAAAACAACCGATAACGCACAAGTACTTTGCTGCAATGGTCTTAGCCAATTGATTTCTCAATAGCCCGATCAGCAACAGTTTGAAACCCACCGGCATCTAAAAAGTACGGCGTTAACCTTTTTTGGGAGCGTCCCCAATGAGAAGTGTGTCCCTTCTCCTTAGCTCAGCTGTTTCGGCTGTGGTATTTAGTGCTGTGCCTAGCCTTGCGCAGCAAGTTGAAGTTAAGTTGGATCCTGTTATCCTGAAGGCTCCTACAGCTGAAGAAATCGCCAATTCTCCGACCGAGGGGTATGTCGCAGGCGTTTCAGCAACCGCGGGACGAACTGCGTTGCATGTGGCGGAAACACCAAGATCGGTATCGGTTATTACGTCCGAACAAATAGCTGATCAAGGTGCGGGTTCACTGGAAGAAGCGATATCTTATACCGCAGGTGTAACAACTGCGACCTACGGCTATGATGGACGCTACGATGAATTCGCCATCCGCGGGTTTGTAACCGAAATTGGCGGTAACTACCGAGATGGCTTGCCTCTGCGTACATTTGGATGGAGTGGTTGGCGTAGCGAGCCCTTTGCCATGGAACGTGCTGAGGTCTTGCGCGGACCTACCTCCGATGTCTATGGAGCGAACCAACCTGGCGGTCTTGTTAATTCTGTAAGCAAACGTCCACGCGACGAGTTTGCAGCAGAAGCATTTGTTGCCTATGGCGAACATAATCAGAAACGTCTCGGCGTAGATGTTACAGGGCCACTAGGCGCAGGATCCCCGTTTACCTATCGATTGGTTGGGGTGCTTCAAGATGCAGACACCAGATACAAAGGTACCGAGGACGACAGTCTTTACTTCGCTCCTTCCGTATCTGCAAAGCTGGGTGAGCACACCAAGCTGACTGTCTTGGGCCAGCTTAAGCGTGATGAAATTGGCGAAACCTATCAGGTGTTGCCAATGTCCGGAACGCTCAAGAGCAACGCACTTGGGCAAATTAGTAGGGATACGCTGGCAAGCCACCCCGATCACAACAACATTGTGATGAACCAGAATAGCGTCGGTTACGAGTTTGAACACGAATTCGATATCGGGTTGCGCCTACTACAGCGCGCGCGCTATGCCCACCATCGTTTGGACTACAATGGGTCATATAACGCAGGTGGATTTGCTTCGGCTTCTTTGCTTCGACGTGCCGGTCCAATCGATCGGATGTTGCTGCAGAAATTCAACGTCAACCAAATCTCGCAACAGGCATCTGTCGACACGGCGGCTGAGTACACATTCCAGTTTGACGCAGGTGAGACACGCGCGCTCCTTGGAACCGATTTCTTCTGGGGTAACTCCAAGGCCGGCTATGCAATGGGATATCTAGGGGAAATGAACCCCTTTACCGGCGAGATTACAAACCTTTTGGCCGCTGATCCGCGTATGAGAACGCACTTGCCTGCCTATCTAAACCAGCGGATGTCGCAGATCGGTGTTTATGCGGTCGCAGATACTGTTCTATACGACAAGTGGAATATTGCTGCCAATTTGCGCTATGATAAGACGACAGTGAAAAGTCATTCGCAAGCGCCGGTTCCAGCGGTTGTGCAACAAAGCGAAAGCCGTAACTCTGCGGTTACCGCCCGTCTTGGGCTCTCCTATCAGTTCGATTTCGGCTTAACCCCTTATGCGAGCTTCGGCACATCCTTTAATGCTCCGCCCGCGGGTGCCTATGTAGATGGATCGATGCTAAAGCCTGAAACGTCTCGCCAGTTTGAGGTCGGGCTTAAGTATTCGCCTGATACCTTTGACGGGCTGTTCACGCTTGCGGGTTACGAGATTACCAAATCAAATGTTACTGAAAGTGATCCGGCAAACCGTGGTTTCTTTGTGCAAACCGGTGAGGTTCGTGTTCGAGGTCTCGAGTTCGAGGCGGTTGCCGAGCTTGGCTACGGCTTCTCGACTATTGCAAGCTACAGCTATCAGCAGGCGAAAATAACCAAGGATGCACAGTATACTGGCAATCGCATGGTGCGCATTCCAGAACATACAGCGTCTGTCTGGTTGAAGCATGATTTTCAGCAGGAAGCGCTAGAAGGCCTAAGCTTTGCAGCGGGTTATCGCTTTACCGGCGAGCGTTTCTCGGACAAAGCAAACAAGATTAAGCTTCCATCTGTTGGTCTTTTTGATGCTTCCTTGAACTACGAAGTAAACAATCTAAAGTTTTCGCTAACTGGCCGTAATCTGGCGAACAAGACCTATGTTGCCTCTTGTGCTGATGCGGGTGCGGCGCGGATTGATCCGAGGTTGTTCGAGAGCACGAACTGTACCTATGGCAAGGGCCGCGAGCTGCGCTTGCAGATGAGTGCGAAATTCTAATCCCGTCAACGCCTGTCTCGCTTGTTAGTGAGGCGGGCTCTTCATTTTTTCTTTGAGGACAAATCATTGTCTGCCTACTGTTTTCCCAATGGAAATGCGCGCTGGATATTGCCAATACTGGCCTTTTTGTTTGCACTGTTTGGTGTAAGCAAGATTGCGTATTGCGCTGATTACCCAGTCCGCATCCAACATATCTACGGCGAGACTGAAATAAAGCGTAAGCCGCAGCGCGTCGTTTCAATTAGCTTCATTGGCCATGACTATTTGCTTAGCCTTGGGGTGAAACCTTACGCTTTGCGCCGGTGGTATGGGGATTACAAGTACGGTGTGTGGCCGTGGGCGCAAGAAGCGCTGGGGGATCATGCCCCTATTGTCTTGTGGGGTGAACTCAATCTGGAGAAAATCATCGCGCTAAAGCCAGACTTAATCGAAGCGCAATGGTCCGGCATTACCAAGGAACAATATAATGTTCTTGCCAAGGTGGCGCCAACTTTGCCTCCAGCGAAAGGCTTTGGCAACTTTACCAGTCCTTGGCAAGTTATGACACGCACAATTGCCAAGGCAATGGATAAAGAGGCGCAAGCTGGGGCTGTCATTGGTTCATTGGAGAACAGGTTCGCCACAATTCGCGCAGCGCATCCGCAATGGTCCGGCAAAACTGCTGCGATTGCGTGGCCATATAAAATCATAAGCTATCCATCAAAGGATCTTCGCGGGCGCTTCCTAACCGATCTTGGATTTATTGTATCGCCGCAGATTGACCGAATGGCCGACAATCGGAATTTCTATATTAGCGTATCGCCAGAGGACCTAAGCCCAATAGACGTGGATTTAATGGTCTGGCTAGACAACGCACGCACCGCCTCGCTGTTAAAACAGCATAAGCTGTTGCCTCTGCTGGATGTGCACCGGCAAGGCCGCGAGGTCGTCGCTGATTTATTGGTCGCCTCGGCAATTTCACACTCTTCCCCTTTGTCACTCAACTACGCCCTTGATCACATTATTCCTGAGATTGAGGCAGCAATGGATGGAGATCCCAATACGAAGGTGCCAAGTGCTGTGGCGGCGGGCATCGCGCCAGCCAACGGATCTTACAACGCCACTCATACCGGAGTCCAACGTCAATGAGCGTATCCGTTGCAGATAGTCGCAAAGCAACAAACTCAAGGTTAAATCCGTGGGCGATCCTGCTGTCGCTAGGCCTAGCCGTCATTCTAGCGTCTCTTGCGTCTTTGGCTTTTGGGGTGCGCGAAGTTTCGTTTCACAACCTTTGGGATGTGCTGGTTGGCGTGTCCTCAGTGCCGGCGGAACAAATTGTAATTCTGGAGATGCGTTTACCGCGAACAATAGCTGCTTTGCTTGTGGGTAGCGCCTTAGCCATTTCAGGCGCAGTAATGCAGGAAATAACACGCAACCCTCTCGCTGATCCAGGTTTGTTCGGAGTGAATGCCGGCGCCTCCTTTGCCATTGTTTTGGTAATCGTGGGTAGCCGCTTTGCCATAGGAGGCACTTTGATATGGCCCGCACTGACCGGCGCGCTACTGGCAACCTTGCTTGTCTACACATTAGCGCAAGGCCGCAAACGGGGTTTCGAGGGTCTCTCTCCAGTACGCATGGTACTTGCCGGGGCTGCGGTTAGCGCGTTTTTGCTTGCCGCAGTGCGGGGCATTTTAATCGCAAGTCAGCAAGCCCTTGAGGTGTATCGCCATTGGGTGCTGGGATCTTTTAGTCAGGTTACATTAGAGGGGCTTACGGTGTCTTGGCCCTTATTCCTCGTGGGCTTTGTGCTTTGCGCTTTGCTCGCCAAGTCGCTTGATGCCATGGCCTTGGGAGAAGACTTGGCAAGATCCTTAGGCGCACGCGTTGCTTTGGTGAAACTTGGCAGTTTAGCGGTGGTTGTCGTGCTTTGTGGCGCGTCAGTTGCACTTGCCGGACCGATTGCATTTATCGGGCTTCTGACACCACATATAGCGCGTCTATTTAGCGGGGCAAATACCCGGTGGTTGATTGTTTTCTCTGCGCTTTTTGGGGCACTGCTGCTGCTCTTGGCAGACATAGTGGGCCGCATAGCCTTGGAAGGGCAAGAGCTTCAGGCGGGAGTAACATGCGCCCTAATCGGTGCGCCAGTGTTTATCTACTTGTTTAAGCAACAAAAAGGGAGAGGTGCATGAGTGCTTCTGTTTGGGTGCTGCGCTCTGCTGGTAACATGTTCAGCTTTCGCGTGAGGCAACGCAGCCTTTTTGTAATTGCAACCTTGGGTGCGATTGTTGCTTGCTTTGCGCTGCTTTTCCTAACTGTTGGTAGCTACCAGCTTGGTTTGCATGGTCTTTGGAAAGCGTTGACGCTTAAGGCTGACATATATGCGCAAGTTGTTGTTTTTGATGTGCGCTTACCACGCCTTTTAAGTGCCATCTGTGTTGGCGCTTTGCTTGCTATGTCTGGGGCAGTATTTCAATCCTTGTTTCGCAACCCCCTCGCCTCTCCCGATATCCTGGGTTTCAATGCAGGCGCAGCATCCGGCGCATTGGCAAGCATTCTTTTTGGCGGTGGAACAACCTATCTCGTTGGCTCGGCTATTGCTGGCGGGTTAGCTGCCGCCGCTTTGGTGCTTTGGCTGTCATGGCAAAACGGTTTGATTTTAAACCGGATGATTTTGATGGGTTTGTGTGTTGGCTTTGCTCTGGTTGCACTTTCAGATTTGTTGATGTCAAAGCTCGATATCGAGTTGGCGTCGGAGGCGGCAAAGTGGTTGATTGGGTCCTTGGCGTCGGTCTCACCTGCTCAAATGTGGTTGGCGATCGGGGCAACGGTTGTGTTCTTTCCTGCCGCTTGGTTTTTACAAATGTGGCTTGACGCCTTGCAACTGGACGATGATGTCGCGACAAGCCTTGGACTTCAGCTAAAAGCACTTCGATTGGCTAATGTGATCCTTGGTGTTTCGATGGCAGCAATTGGTGTTGCCGTCGCTGGCCCTTTGCCATTCGTGGCCTTCATTGGAGGGCCGCTTGCACAACGTTTGTTGCGAACAGCCTCTTACTCTATGGGTGCTTCAGCATTGCTGGGCGCCTTCATCGTGTTGGTTTCCGATTTTCTGTCGCGCAATGACTATCTTTTCCTGCATTTGCCAACAGGAGTGTTTACCGCATTTATTGGTGCCCCCTATTTGATTTGGCACTTAAAAAAACAGTCTAGAGGGCCTCTCTCCTAATGCTTGACGCTATTGCTTCCAAAACATCACTAGAAGCCCACGATATAACACTGAGCTACGGTGAAAACGCGGTGCTTGACCAATTTTCACTGAGTATTCCTAGAGGTGAGCTTACCGTAATACTGGGGCCAAATGCCTGCGGTAAATCCAGCTTACTGCGAGCTTTTGCACGTTTATTGCCGCTGAAAAGCGGAAGTGTGAGCCTTAACGGCAAGAATATTCGCAAGCAACGTAGCAAGGATGTCGCGCAACAAATGGCGGTGCTACCTCAAATGCCGCAGGCGCCAGAGGGTATTCTTGTGCGTGAGCTGGTGGGGCGCGGTCGCCTGCCCTATCAGAGCATTCTAAGGCAGTGGAGTTTAGAAGATGCAAGGGCCGTTGATGATGCCTTAGAGCTTACCGGCATTCAGGATTTGGCAGAGCGTGAGTTTGCCGCCTTATCAGGTGGGCAGCGTCAACGTGTTTGGATAGCGATGGCGCTTGCGCAAGATACAAAACTGATGTTGTTGGATGAACCCACAACATTCCTAGACCTGACCCACCAAATTGAATTGTTAGAATTGCTGCGCCGCTGCAAGCAAGAGCGCGGAGCAACGATTGTCGCTGTATTGCATGACATCAATTTGGCTGCACGCTACGCCGATCATCTGATCCTAATGCGTTCAGGTGCGCTTTTAAAAACGGGCACACCTGAACAGGTGATTACAGAAGCAAATATGAAGGCGGCGTTTTCTTTGAATGCACATATCATCAAGGATCCCGTTGGCGGTGGGCCGCTGGTTGTTCCGTGCTAGGTATCGAAAGAATTTGAGATGAAGATAGATGATCAAACAAGCTTCAGCCTTGAGGCTGAACTGTCCCAAATCGCTTTTTCTGATGCCAGCGCTGCTTTGATTCACGAAGCAAAAGAGCATGGTCTACCGTTTTCAAGAGAAAGCAGCCAAGTGGTGCAAGTGATGTTGCCATACGGTGTGATCAGTCTGAGGCAACGCGATGACATGGTGTTGTTACAACTTAAAGCAATGGACAAAACTGTACTCCACCAGCTCAAGGAAGGTGTTTTAGAGCACATGGGTATCGGCGACGCGACGTATGCGCGTGCGCTGCGATGGCAGGGGGATTTGATAAAGAACGCGCCACTACCGGATTTCGCAGAGCTTACAGTGGTCTCAACACAGATAGTTTCAAACTGCTTTCAACGCATTACTCTTGCTGGGCAGGGCGTTGAGCGGTTTTTAGGCTCTCCAATCCACTTCCGCCTTCTTTTACCTGCGGATTTGTCCCGCGATCCTGTTTATCCGCATTTGGATGAAAATGGCCGCAGTGTGTGGCCAAGTGGAGCGGACAATTTGCGTCGACCAGTTTATACGGTCAGAAGGGTAAACACCGATGAACTCACGTTCGACTTCGATGTCTTCTTGCACGAGGGAGGGCCAACTGGCACGTGGGCTCAGAAGGTGCAGTCGGGAGAAAAGCTTGGTATTCTCGGCCCTGTTGGTGGTGGATTAATGCAGGCGCAGCAGGTGCTGCTTGCTGGAGATGAAACGGCTCTACCTGCTATCGCACGCATATGTGAAGCTCTTCCGCATACAGCAAAAGGCGCAGTGCTGATTAGCTTAGCCAAGGGCAATCGCTATGAAAATTTGCAACTGCCAGATGGTGTTTCCTTTAAGCAAATTGAACGCTCAAACGCAAGCGAGCTGGAGCAGTTGTTGGAAGAAGCAAAAGCTAGCTACCATAAGTTGGGGCTTCCGAGGACGAGCGAAAGTAGCCTTCTCTTTTTCGCAACTAAAAAACCGGTTGCCCGAAAAGCGCGTACGTATTTCTTTGAGGAATTGAATTTCGCCAAAGAAAACGCCTATATCGCCGGTTTTTGGGACTAGTAAAGAAAACAGTTTGTATTTTGGTAGTAACTCGTTGGTAAGCTGTAGTTGCCAATATAATTATGATAAATATTTAGTTTTTTTCGGATCAAGCCTTTTACTGTTAAGTTTTGTTTTGCGGTAAGTTTCTTTTCTTAGTAATTACTTAAGTTTCTTTGGTCGATAATCCCGAGTGGATAGGCGGAATATACTTGATATCGCCGTTCCTATCTCTCCTACGAGACAACAAAAACAGCATTCTAATGCGCAAATACTCGGGAGATTTCCATGAAGGAACTCAAAGCGTGCAAAGCGTTTGGGGTGGCGACCCTTATAGCGGCTGGAATTTTCCTCATATTCACTGAAATGCAGGTGCTAGCTCAAGAGAGTGAGAAGAAAAAACCGAATATTTTGGTCATTTGGGGTGATGATGTTGGGATCACCAATGTGTCGGCCTATAGCCGTGGCCTCATGGGCTATCACACGCCAAATATTGATCGCGTGGCAAATGAAGGAGTGCTGTTTACAGATTACTATGGCGAGCAATCCTGCACTGCGGGCCGCTCCTCATTTATTACTGGGCAAAGCGTTTACCGAACAGGCTTGTCAAAAGTCGGAATGCCGGGTGCAAACTTTGGCATGCGCATTGAGGATCCAACTATTGCAGGCCTTTTGAAGGCTCAAGGGTATGTAACCGGTCAATTTGGAAAAAATCACCTTGGGGACCGGGATGATATGCTGCCAACCAATCATGGGTTTGACGAGTTTTTCGGTAATCTCTACCATTTGAACGCAGAAGAAGAGCCAGAAAATGAGGACTACCCCGGTGATCTAAAGCTTAAGGATGGTAGAACATTCCAAGAGGCCTTCGGACCGCGTGGTGTGATCAAATCGTCCGCTGATGGCAAAGTGGAAGACACTGGGCCATTGACACGTAAGCGCATGGAAACGGTTGATGATGAAACAGTCGCCGCGGCAATTGACTTCATCGAACGCGCCGTTGAGCAGGACAAACCGTTCTTCGTTTGGTGGAATGGCACGCGAATGCACTTTCGCGTACATGTGAGCGACGAAATGCGCAAAAAAGCCGATGAGCTCGCTGGCCGCCATGTGGATGAGTACACGGCGGGTATGATTGAGCATGATTTGGATGTTGGTGAGTTACTGGACGCGCTTGATCGCCTTGGCATTGCAGAAAACACCATCGTACAATACTCGACGGACAATGGACCACACTACAATACTTGGCCTGATGGCGCCTCGACCCCGTTCTTTGGCGAAAAGAACACCAACTGGGAGGGCGGCTGGCGTGTGCCCTCTATGGTGCGTTGGCCCGGTGTGATTGAGCCAGGCTCAGTGTCAAATGCTATTATGCATCATATGGACTGGTTACCAACTTACCTCGCCGTTGCTGGTGTGCCTGATATCAAGGACCAGCTGAAACAAGGCGGTGTTGAAGCCATTGGCCGAACCTATAAGGTCCATTTGGATGGCTACAATTTCCTGCCATATTTTAGAGGCGAGACAGACAAAGACCCACGGGAAGAGATCTTCTACTTTACCGATGATGGCAATCTCTCTGCTCTGCGATGGAATGATTGGAAGCTGATCTTTTTAGAGCAGAAAAAGTACACGACATTACGCGCGTGGATTGAGCCGTTTACGCCGCTGAGGGTCCCGCTGTTGTTCAATCTTCGTCGTGATCCATGGGAGCGTTCCTATCGAACCTCAAACACCTATTATGACTGGGTAATTGATCGGGTGTTCTTGCTTGTGCCAGCGCAGTTTTATGTCGCTAATTTCTTGGAGACCTTTAAAGAGTTTCCGCCAAGGCAGAAAGCGCCAAGCTTTAGTATCGATCAGGTGCTTGAAAAGTTACAGGTCCCGCCGCCTCGCTAGGGTTGACACTTTGAAACGTGTTGGCGGCTTTGCTTGGCCGCCAGCATCTTTTCTGTTTCGGCCAGTGCATTTGTCAGGAGCATCGTTTATGGAGCATGCGCGGACGTCAATCGCTTGTATTCGAAGGCAAATGCAGCAAGGTATTGTTGGTCAAGAAGCCGTCGTGGAGAGCTTGATCATCGGTTTGCTCGCAAATGGAAACTTGTTGATTGAAGGCTTGCCTGGTCTTGCGAAAACACGGGCGGTTAAGGCGCTAGCAGACACGGTTCAAGCGACATTCAAGCGCATTCAGTTTACACCGGATCTTTTGCCTTCGGATGTAACCGGAACCGAAGTCTATCACCAGATCGAGGGGATGGGGCAGTTTAGATTTGAGCCCGGCCCGATCTTTGCAAACATCGTGCTCGCCGATGAGATCAATCGCTCCCCTGCGAAAGTACAGTCAGCCTTGCTAGAGGCAATGGAGGAAAGGCAAGTCACCGTTGCAGGGAAAGCGCACAGATTGGAGCGCTTGTTCATGGTCATGGCGACACAAAACCCTATTGAGCAAGAGGGCACATATGCCCTCCCAGAAGCGCAACTGGACCGCTTCCTAATGCATGTGCTTATAGATTACCCAACTATTGAGGAGGAAAAGCAAGTCATTCAGCTTGTCCGCGCGGAAGAAATAGAACGCGCCGACCCTGCGACGGGCCCGCTGCCCAGCAACGATGAAAACAGTCAGCCAATTCCGCAAGCAGTCATTTTCAAAGCACGTGAAGAAATCAGCGCGTTACATGTCGCGGAAGCGATCGATGAATACGTAACTGAGCTGGTCTACGCGACACGCACACCGGCAAGCTATTGCAAAGAACTGGCTAAGCAAATCGAAATTGGCGCCAGTCCGCGCGCTTCGCTTTCCTTAGATCGGTGCGCGAGAACGCATGCATGGCTTGCAGGTCGTGATTATGTTGATCCGGCAGACATCGTCGCAGTTGCTCCAAATGTATTGCGGCACCGAATATCTCTCAGCTTTGAAGCGCAGGGTGAAGGCACGACTGCAGATCAGATAATCCAGCGCATTCTACAGCTCGTCGCTGTTGCGTGAGAGGTTGCAAATGGGAGCAGGTGCGACGCGCAATACAAACTGGTCTGACAAAGCGGTATACAAAGAGACTGATGTGGATCCGCGGGTGTATTGCACGCGCGACCACCTACAGGCGCTTTCTCGTTGCATACACGGGCTTAACATAACAAGTAAGCAGCCGGTTCTCAGCATCTTGGCGGGGCGGCATGCCTCCGCAATCCGTGGACGGGGTTTGCTCTTTGATGACTTGCGAAGGTATCAACCGGGTGATGCTCCTAACACCATAGACTGGAAAGTTACTGCTCGCACGGGCCAACCGCACACCCGGGTTTATAAGGAAGAAAAAGAACGTCCGACGATTATTCTAGTTGATCAACGTATGTCGATGTTTTTCGGTACGCAGCTGAATATGAAGTCAGTCAGTGCAGCAGAAACAGCGGCGTTGATCGCATACACCGTTTACAAAGCCGGAGACAGAGTTGGCGGTCTTGTTTTTAACGACACCCAAATCAAGCTTCTCAAACCACGGGGCGGGCGTTCATCATTAGAGCGGTTCATCAGTATCTTAGCAGCTGCCAACAACCGGTTGCAGGCGGAGCTGCCTGATGCTGCAGGCCCGCAAATCCTTGATCATTCACTTTCGAAATTATTGCCCGCAGCAAGGCGTGGATATCTCCTTGTTATTATAAGCGATTTCGATGGTATTACTGAACGGACAAAACAGCTCGTTGGTGCACTTGCAGTCAGGAACAGTCTCATTCTGATACCCGTTCGTGACCCATCGGCGCATGAAGTTCCAAAGAACAGCTGTTTTGTTATTTCCAACGGGTTTATGCAAGTTGAGTTAGACACGGCACGAGGCCCGATCCTGCGCAGCTTGCAAAGCTATTCGGAAGGGCGCATCTCTCAGCTGGTGGGATGGCAACGCCAATATGGCGTCCCGATCCTGCCAATCAGCGCAGGCCGCGGAACATTAGAGCAACTGCGACAACTGCTTGGTGTGAGGCGCAGAGCAGTTAGGAGCGGCGATGGATGAGCAATTTAAAGGCCTGTCACTCCCCCGGCTGATGGAAAAAATCGAACAACCGCCTCCCCCCCCCGCGATTTCAATGTGGCCGCAGACCAGCGGATGGCTTGTTGTGTTGGCACTTGTGCTGCTTGTTGCAGTCTATTTTGCCAAAAGACTGCTGGAAAGGCAGAAGCGCAACGCCTATCGGCGATCAGCACTGAGAGCGTTGCAGCGTATGCAGGCGGAACCCGCCGCACTTAATCGCTTGCTTAAAAAAACTGCATTACATGCGTTTCCGCGGGAAGAAGTTGCGAGGCTAAGCGGAGATGCGTGGCTGCAGTTTTTGGAGGCCTCAGCGCCCGATCTCGAGTTTTCAATTGGTCCTGGCAGGGTATTCGCACACGATATTTACAGAACAGCGGTAAGCGATGAACAGCTCCGGCTCTTAGTTTCGAAGTGGATCAAGACACACAAGCCCCTGCAAAGGAGGATGCATGTTTGAGTTGTCCGTCCCGCTAGCCTTGATCTTGTTGCCCCTGCCAATTGCAGTATGGGTCTTACTCCCTCCATTTAAGCAGCCTGTTCCGGCCTTGCGATTTCCATTCTTTGCCGAGGTTGCCAGCGCCGCTGGATTGCAGCCGGGGCCTGCCTCGACGTTGCTAGAGCAAAGCAAGGTGCAACTGATTGTTACCGCTGTTGTTTGGGTGTTTCTGGTGCTCGCGTTAAGTCAACCGCAGCGCTTGGGCGAGCCGATCGTTCAAACCAAGTCAAAACGCGACATCATTTTAGGCGTCGATTTATCTGGATCGATGGATCAGGTCGATTTTGAAGACCAAAGCGGCAAAAACATTCAGCGCTTGGCCGGTGTCAAGCAAGTGTTGGATCGTTTTATAGAAATGCGTGGGGACGATCGGCTGTCGATGATTGTATTCGGTTCCCGTGCTTATATCTATGTCCCGTTCACCCATGATACTGTCAGTGTTCGCGAGCTGCTCGAGCAAACCACGGTGGGCATTGCTGGTCCTCATACCGTGCTTGGCGATGCCATCGGACTGGCGATTTTTTCCTTTGAGACCAGCGATGTGCAGGATCGCTTGCTTATTTTGCTGAGTGATGGCGCAGATACCGGCAGCCGCATGTCGCCCATCAATGCTGCCGAAATCGCCGCGAAAAAAAACATCAAAATCATCAGTATTGGTATCGGAGACCCTCTAGGAAAGGGTGAGCAAAAACTGGATGAGGTGACTTTAAAGAAGATCGCAAAGCTAAGCGACGGCGCGTATTACCATGCGCAAGGCGAAAACTCCTTGTACCAAATATACGCAAGCATTGATGCGTTGCTACCACAAAAGGTTGAAACCAGTTCATATCGTCCGCGCATACCACTGGCTCCGTACTTTGTTATCGGCGCGGCGACTTTGGCCGTAGCGTTTTTTGCCGCCCTTGTCTGCATTTCATTGACTAGGAGTAGGCGGACATGAGCCTGTCGGATCACCTTACTTATATATTCAGTTCTTTTCACTTTCTGCGCCCTTTGTGGTTGCTGGCATTGCCGTTTATTGCGCTGCTTTGGTACTTGGTGTGCCGCAGAAACGTGCGCGAGTTTCGCGCGCCCGATCAGATGGCACCACATCTTGTGGAGGCCTTGACCGTAGGCACGCGGGGCAAGGCCAAATGGCGACCTATTGATTTTGCCGGGCTTGGACTTTGTTTCTTATGCTTGGCGGCAGCCGGTCCCACATGGTCTCTCATGCAAAACCCATTGCTGCGGGACAAAGCGCCATTGGTGATGGTTGTACGTATGGCAAACAGCCTCAATCGAACGGATCTGGCACCTAGTCGTCTACAGCGTCTCTTGCAAAAGACAGAGGATTTATCGGCTAACCGCTTGGGTGCCAAAACAGCGCTCGTCGTTTACGCAGGTACCGCCCATCAGGTTGCCCCCCTTACTGAAGACCCACGCATTTTAAAGAGCTTTTTGCAAAGTTTGTCTCCTGAAATCATGCCGCGAGAGGGAAGCGATATCGAGGCCGCGCTTGATATGGCGCAGGCTGTTTTGGCTAAGGAAAAAACGGCGGGCTCCATCATACTCTTTGTTGATGAGCTTTCGCTCACGGAGCAAGCTGTTGTGGCACAGTCTGCTGCTGAACAATCAATTGTTGTTTGGCAGTTTGCGACACTTTCGCAAGTAGATGTGATTGATTTACCGCGTTCGGTCCCCGTCGTTCAGGTTACAGCTACCGATCATGATTTGAACGCTGTAACAAGCGCGGTTAAGATTGCTTTCAATCAAGCGCTTGCAAGCAGCGGTCAGGAAAACTGGAAAGACCAAGGCCCGCTACTAGCAATCCCGGCGATGATATTGCTGTTGCTTACGTTTCGAAGAGGCTGGACAACACGCTTCTTTGTTGTGCCGGTGCTTTTAGTAATGTTGATGGCACCAGATGCAGCGCATGCGGAGGGGTGGAAAGACTGGTTCTTGACACCAGATCAACAGGGCGCCATTGCTTTCAAGAATAAAGAATATGATCAAGCGGCCAAGACTTTTAATGATCCAATGTGGCGGGCTCTTTCCCTCTCGCGTTTGGGGAAATACACGCAAGCTGCCGAAGTTTACAGCGGATTACCTAGTACAAATGCGGCTGTTGGCGAAGGGATAGCGTTGCTAAAGTCGCGGCAGTACAGACCCGCCATTACTGCATTTGCTAAGGCCCTGGAGCGAGAGCCAGATAACGCGGTTGCCATGCATAACCTTGCTTTAGCCAAAGCAATTCTTGAGTTTGTGGAGAATGCTAGGGTTGCAGCGGATACAGGCGAGCATACCGGCGTTGGAGCGGACGCAACCGTTTTTGATAATAAGAAGGCTTTAGGTTCCGACACTCAAATTCAAAATGAGCAGGATGGGCTACACGTCAACTCAGTTGATCAATGGATGAGAACCATCCAAACTAACACCGCTGATTTTTTGCGAAATCGTTTTGCACAAGAGGCGACGGAGCAAAGGCAATGAAACAAGCCAGTTTGGCAAAATTGTTGTGCTTACTGCTCTTTATTCTTAGCGCCTTCGGGCCGATGTCTCGCCAAGCGCAGGGTGCGGAGAAACAGGTGGTGTTTGACATATCTCTCTCCAGCCAGCAAACCATGCCGGGCGTGCCAGTGCTGTTGACAATCGACATCTTTGTGCCAACTTGGTTCCCCAAGCCGCCTGAGATGCCGCGCTATGATATACCAAATGTGGCGATACGTGCGGGAGATGGCTCTGTTCGTTCGCTGCGCAAGCGTGTAAATGGCGCGCTGTGGGCGGGGCTTAGAAAAACCTACGCTCTATATCCACTAGTCGCAGGGGACTACAACCTACCCGCTAAAAGCATTGAGATTACTTACACTGATCCAAATGGCAAGGCAGCTATAAGCAAACGCTTGCAGGTGCCGACGCGCAGCTTTACTGCTGTAGTACCGCAAACAGCGGAAAATCTGCGTCCATTTATTGCCGCGAAGAGTGTCGCGCTAGAGGTGAAAAACAGTGGCAATATAGATAAGCCGGTTGTTGGTGGTGCGGTTGAGCGGACGATTACTGCGACAATCACTGGTGGATTGCCCATGGTGTTGCCTCGGATGAACCGGGCGCAGGCTCCTGATGGCTTAAGGGCATACTCGTCTGAGCCTGTTCTCAGGGAAACAGACAACAGCGGCGTTGCCGCCGGTTCGCGAACCGAAAACACCACGTATATTATGGAGGACGCTGGTGAAACCCAAATCTCAGGCGTTGAACTTACATGGTACAATGTCGAGGATCAGCGCGTCGAAACGATAAGCATTCCTCCCCTTGTCTTGGATATAGCTGCGGCGCCGGGCAGTTCTAGGGTAAGCTTCAAAGTCGCTGTGCTAAGCTTAGTCGTTTTGTCGTCACTGGCCATAGCTGCGATTGTTTGTGCTAAAAAAGCGTTGTTGTTGAAGCGATGGTTTTTAGCCAGTAGAGCCAGATATGTAGCCGCCGAACCCTATAAGTATGCGCAGTTCCGAAAGGCGGTAAATGCCGATGCAATTGGGCCGATGTGGAGTGCGATGTTGCAATGGCAAGCGGTAAGTCATAGTGGTGCCGACAAAGGCAATTGGGCAGTTCTCACGAGTGCGATTATTGAGCTTGGGGCTGAGACATATTCTGGTGAGCAGAACAGATGCGCGAAAGGTCTGCGCCGCAAAGTGTTGTTAGCGGCACGTCTTACCCGCAGAAAAAATAGGCAGCGTGCACACCCAAATGCTACCAAAAGCACAGGATTAAACCCACGGTAAGAGACATAAACTAAGGCCTAAGCCTATAATGCTTGTCAGCGTATCGTGTATCTCGCGTTCAGCACTTTGAATTGCCCTGCGTTTTCTAGACACCCTCGGTTTTCGTTTTCTGCTGCTGTTCGAATTCGACGGGCGACAGCATCCCGTTTCTGACATGTTTACGCTTTGGATTGTAGAACATCTCGATGTGATCGAACACATCCCGCCAGGCGTGGTTGCGCGTTTTGTAGGTTCGTCGACGTACCCTTTCCCGCTTGAGTAGGTTGAAGAAGCTTTCGGCGACAGCGTTGTCGTGAAAATTCCCACGCCGGCTCATTGAATGTTCGAGGTTGTGAGCTTTGAGGAACGAAGCCCAATCCATTCTGGTGAACTGGGAGCTCAGGTCCGAGTGGATTAAAACCTTGTTCTTCGGCTTCCGACGCCATACGGCCATGAGCAGGGCCTGCAACACGACATCCGTGGTCTGGCGGCTCTGCATCGAACAACCGACAACGCGGCGAGAAAAGAGGTCGATCACGACGGCAAGATAGGCTAAGCCTTCCTTTGACCCGAAGTGAAGTAAGAAGCTCAAATGAGATTCTCCTCCCCGAATCGGACGTGCACCTTTCAGCGCCTCCGGCTCTCCGTTTAAGTCTGGCTTAGAGCCACTGCGACAACATGATAGCATGAGGTAACGGTAGAGCGTTGCTCCTCTCTAAAGAGATAAGGATTGCGCTAAGGGTTACGCCATTTGAATTGCGCCTTGGGACTGGTGATCAGCCGTCTGAGCGCTCTATCTACACGATGACCTTGTTCACTGACCCCATAGGTCAGCCATGTCTTTGCTTTGCCTTCTTCTGGCGCTTTGAGCCACTTACGCATCAAAGGCTTAATACGAGAGCGGTACTTGCGTGCCAGCCAATGGGCAAACTTCCAAAACACAACATTATCAATCTTCTGGATTACATAGGCTGTAAAGCCCGTGAACTTGTAAAACGTCGCCCAACCCGCCAGTTGGCGGTGAAGGCGGTCAATCATGTCGGCAGTTCTAACTTCATGATTGCCGGAAAGATCCTTGACGAGTTTATGGATGAACCCTTTGACCTTTTCCTTGGGTATCGTGGTGGAAACACGCATGGTACCCCATTTCTCCCGTTTGCGAATGATGCGGTGTCCTAGAAAGACAAAGCCGTCATTGACCTGGGTGACATGGGTTTTATCCATATTCAGCGTCAGTTTGAGCTTGCCTTCCAGAAAGGCGCGGCATTCTTCACGAATTGCTTCCACTGACGGTTCTTCCGCACCGCTATGGGGATGGCTTTTTGAATGCCGAAGTTCCACGCCCACCGATCCTTACGGGCTTTCTTACTCAGGTATTTCGCTTCCAACCACTTTACAAACTCATGGAGCATGATGTTGGACAGGAGTGGAGAGAGAACCCCGCCTTGCGGAACACCTTGGCTTGCAGCCCTGAACAGGCCGTGATCAACATGGCCTGCCTTCAGGATACGCCAGAGCAAACTGATAAACCTCTTGTCCTGGACACGGCGAGGCACACAGCGGATCAACAGCCGGTGATGCACTGTGTCAAAGTAGCTGGCCAGATTACCTTCGATGATCCACCGACCTCTGACACAGTTTGAATCCTGCAGTTGGGGTCTCACTGTCCGCACAGCGTGATGCACGCTCAGCGCTGGCCGAAACCCATAGGAATTGCGGTGAAAGTCGCTTTCCCAGTTGGGCTAAAGCCATCAACATGGCGCGCTGGACAATGCGGTCTATCAGATTTGGAGTACCCAAGGGCCTTTGCTTGCCATTGGCTTTGGGAATGTAGATCCGTTTGACTGGCTGGGGGCAGTAGGTACCCACCAAAAGCTGCTTCTGTAGACACTCCAGATAGTGATCCAGATTATTTTGCAGGTGCTGCTTATCCATTCCATCAATGCCCGCCGTTCGGGCGCCACTGGACGCCAGAACAATGCGGGCGGCCTCGGCAAGCCAGACCCGATTGGCTATGAGCCGTAACAGACGATCGAACCGGCGGGTTCGATCATTTGAGGCCCACATAGCGAGTTTGTGTTGCATTTCGCTGATTATCAAAGGTCTTCACCTTGCTTAAGTCAGTTAATCTGAAACGCCAAACAACTTGAACTGCTCCCCTTCGCCACAAGACCGACCCATTCCGGCCTCGTGTAACAGGCTTTCCCTGTCGCAGACTACTACGGGAGCTCCGCCAGCATGGTCGTCATCGGAGTTTGCTTCCTTAGCATTCCAGCCATGCCTTCCCTCGTTCATATGTTGGACTTAAAGCGGACTGGGGAAGCCGCCGGTCGCTGTCTTTGCCCTTGCTTGCCGCAAGTCGCCATCCATACCGTGTTCTGGCTACGTTTTCCTCACAGCCCATGCGGGAAGTGCTACATGTACTTCTGCATTTGGAGCGACTCCACTTACATATCGCAGCCTCTCAAGGATGGTACGCCTGTTAACCCGCGTAGGCGCAGGTGACGATTTCAACCCTCAGATACGAGTGAACCGGTTCGTGTTCCTCGACTTTCCAATACTCAGCCTGGAGGACCATCTCGGCATAACGGATTTTGCCTCAATCCTCTTTTCCCACGGGCTACGTCACTCTGTCAGCAGACAACAGGTCACCGCCGCTTCGGCTCTTATCTCCCCGCAGCGGGAGATATGGCTTTTGTAACTTCCTCCTTTCTCAAATTGCATTCTAATCATATGCCTCCTCGGACAATCCGAGACGAGGCGCACCGTACGTTTCGTCTACCCGCCAGGAAAATGAGAGGCGGTTCTGGTACCACAATGCTCGTTTTTCCAGCTCTGAGGCGTATTACTGAACCCAGCGATATAATGTTGTGTGGTCCACATCTACGCCGCGCTCCTTCAGCATTTCTTCAAGGTCGCGGTAGCTGATGCCGTATTTGCAGTACCATCTAACGGCCCAAAGAATGATCTCGCCACGGAACTGACGATATTTGAACTCTGACATCAAAAGCTCTCCCAACACATGAAGGAGCTTGCTTGAAGCTGTTAAATTTTGCAACAGAGCCTTTCCGAGAGTATGCGCAGTCATCAACAAGCATTGTGAGGCAGTACATGAAATCAGAACAAGATCTGCTTAAAATCCTGCGCTAAGCTCGAACGGAATGTAAACATCAAGCGGCCCGGCGGATATTTCCGGGTAACCGCACTCGCCCCCGGCCATTGCGATTGCTAACTTTGCCTCGGTGAGAGACGTACAAAGGTAAGGAATCTCCAGACAACTATCCAAGGTTGCTCACTCGCGAAAGGTGCCGCATAGGTTTCAGCTGCAGCCGCACTCGAACAGGTGCGACGTTCCCGAATATTTCGTTCATTTTTGTGCTTTATAGTTGAGAAGAACTATGTCTCTTTCACAAGATCTACTAAACGAGTTTTCTGCCCATTCTCCATCACATGTTACAGATACCAATATTGCTTCGGTATGGCGCGTGAAACTAGCAGATGGAAATTCGGCAGCTGTGAAGCTTTACAAAGATGACAACTTTCAAGACGAAGCGCCGGGTTTTGATTTGCTGGTTGCACAAGACGGCCTTGGCGCAGCACGTGTTTATGCACGAACAAATTCCGCTGTCTTGATGGAATGGCTTGACGGTTCGTCCCCCGGTGATTTGACTAGGGGCGGTGACGATAGGGCAGCAACAGAAGCCTTAATCGAAACCGCAAACCAATTGCACCAGATGCCAAGCCGGGAAATTCCCAGTCTTGACCCTTTGGAAAATCGTTTTCGCGCACTCCTTGAAGCAAGGTTCACCGCTGATTGCCCGCAGAAGACTGAAGCCACCGTCCGCGCTGCCGCAGTACTCGCTAAAAAGCTTCTCGCAACACAAACGAACATTCGCCCACTTCACGGTGATTTTCATCACGACAACATTAAAGGCAGTGAGCGCGGCTATCTTGCTTTTGACGCCAAAGGTGTCTTGGGCGAGCATACTTTCGAGTTAGCCAATGCCTTTCGCAACCCCGTAGGTGCGGAAGAGTTTTACCGCCGACCTGAGACGATCCTTAAGCGGGCCGCCGTTTGGTCTGCTGGACTCCAAGTGACTCAGAATCACTTATTGTCTTGGGCGGCCGCCTACAGCGCCTTGTCGTTGTCCTGGACGCATTCGAGCTCTTTTGGCCCTGACAGTTCGAAGGATGTTGAGCTCATCGAGACCTTCTTGTACTTGCTGTAATAGAGCCGTGAGTTCAATTGGAAAGTGTGTCCGGACCTACGCTGGTGTTGACACGACTGAATGAAACCTTCGCAGCACTGGCGAATACGCCTGCTTTTTAACTTGAAAGAGTCGGAAGAAGCTTTTCACCTTATGCCTCAGGCATCAATCATGGTAGCGTTTTTCCATTGGGCGAAGGCGCTTAGACGCTGTAGGTGAATGTCGATTGCGGAACGTTGATGGTGAGGGGGAACGAAAAGATTGCGAAGGCCGGAGAAGACTGCCAGAAACCTTTGAAGTTGGCTCGGCGACTTGAACTTCTGCATCGTTCGCTCGCGTTTTCGCAAGGGCAAATGCGAGTTCTCGGCACGGTTGTTCAGCCCTTTGTGGGAGCGGTGCTCTACCTGTGGCATGACTTTCCGTTTAGCAGCGCTGTACGATCCAAGTTTATCGGTAATCATTCGCTTTGGCGCTACGCCCTGTTGCTTCAAAAGGCGGGTTAGCAATCGCATTGCAGCCTTGGTATTGCGCCGATTTTGCAAAATCTCGTCAAGCACATACCCGTCCTGATCAACGGCACGCCACAGATAACGCTTTTTACCCTGAATGCTAACAGTAACCTCATCCAGATACCAAATATCATTAGTACTCCGGGCTTTACGGCGTAGGCCGCGAACGTAGTTCGGGCCGAACTTGTGGCCCCATCGGCGGATGGTCTCACACGAAACCGCAATGCCTCGCTCCAACAGCATCTCTTCAACCTCGCGCAGGCTCAAAGAGAAGCGATGATAGAGCCAAACCACGTGAGCAATGATCTGCGGCGGGAAACACTGGCGCTCGTAACTGATCGAAGCTGAAGTCCTACGCTTGTGCTATCCTAGCAATCTGGCACGGGAGTTAACGTAACAACGCCAAATCATAATCATAGGCATGTGGTTGGGTGCCTGTTCGCCGCGCTTTGAAGCTTAGCTGTAAGAGCGCCGACTAGAGCGTCAAAGGCTCTGCGAAATCTTGGTACGTTGCGTAGCGCCTCTGGCATAGTTAGCCAGATAGGCAGAGCTGGAATTTCGACCTCTGTCATGACACGACGGACTTGAGGAAAGTTAACTGACGCCAACAAAGGGCCAGCGCCAATGCCGGCCCCGGCGGCAATCAAGTGCCAATACACAGTCTGATCATCACAGCGCAGCGCAAATTGTTCCTTTCCCACGTCAACACCCGAGCGTCGGAAACCCTCTAGCATCAGCTGCGATTTATCGTAGCCCACCCAACTATAGGCGAGCGACTCCTGAAGCGATTTAGGAGTGCCATGTTCTGTAAGATACACTTCTGAGGCAAACAGCCCCAATTGCATGTCACCAAGCCGCTTTGCAATCATATCCAGTTGCGTTGGCCTGTACATTCGCACAGCGATATCTGCCTCGCGAAACAATAAGTTGTCACTCTCGTCGCTGCTGTGGAGTTCAAGCTGCAATTGGGGTGTATTTCGGCGCAGCGCAACCAGTATATCAGGCAATAGAAACTCAGAGACGACACGAGACGCACTGATCCGTACCGTCCCAACTACCTCGTGATCTTCGCGCACCGCTGCGAGCGCAAACTTTGCAGCATTTTCTGCCATTTGCTCAGCTAGGGGTAGTAGCGCGCGTCCGCTACCACTCAGCTCTAGCCCTTTCGGCACGCGCGTGAACAATTCCAGCTTTATCAGTGCTTCCAGTTCTTTAATGTGGCGACCTACAGTTGGCTGCGACAAGTCGAGCAGGCTCGCTGCCGCTGTAAGAGAACCACTCTTTGCAACAGCAACAAAGCTACGCACCAACGTCCAATCAAGGGTACTAAAAGGGTCTGCCATGCAAAAATGAATAACACAGTTCCAACTATAGGCAATTCCATTTCCTGCAATTAACGCCATTATTGGTTGTAGTAGGAACAAACAGTCTTGGAGTGAACCGGTACCTCTCTGGCTAACAAGGAGCATAGCAATGACAAATAAAGTGCTTGTATTGGGCGCCTCAGGTAAAATTGGTCGACACAGCGCAGATGTATTTGAACAAGCTGGCTGGAATGTGCACCGCTATAATCGCAAGACTGAAAATATGAGCGAGGCAGCCAATGGCGCTAGCTTGATCATAAACGGCCTCAACCCTCCTGCCTACAAAAATTGGGAGACCGAAATACCCCGCATTACAGAGCAGGTTATAGCGGCCGCCCAATCCAGTGGGGCAACAGTAATCATTCCCGGAAATGTCTATGTTTACGCGCGCAGTGGCGGCGTATGGAGTGAAGACACCCCACACGCGCCAGAAACGCGAAAAGGGAAAATTCGCACAGAAATGGAGGCAGCGTACAAGCAGAGTGGAGTGGCGACACTCATCCTGCGGGCAGGAGATTTTATCGATCCAAATCAGCAAGGTACGCTGTTTGATATGCTCTATTACAACGATCTGCACAAAGGCAAGATTACAGCGCTTGGAGCGCCACATATTCAGCGCCAGTACACCTATGTTCCTGATTGGGCCCGGGCCGCTCTCGCGCTCACCCGGATCCGCAACACGCTAGAACCGTTTGAAGAAGTCGCCATGCCGGGCCCTGTTCTGTCCATCAACGAAATCCGTCAGTTTATAGAGGTAAGTGCGGGCAGTACGCTAAAAACCATTCAGTTTCCTTGGTGGTTTTTGCATTTGGCTGCGCCTTTCTGGACATTGGGTCGCGAGATGCTGGAGATGCGCTATCTCTTCGACAGGCCGCACTATTTAGATACCAGCAAGTTTTACCGCTTATTGCCAGATTTTCAGCTAACCCCAGAGCGCGCTGTGTTACAAGCCACCCTCCCGCGCCAAACAGCACAAGCACAGCCAGAACCAGCGTTTGCCAATTAATAACTGCCGCGTCAGGGCTCAGTACCTCCCCTTAGCGGCTGTGACGCGGCAATCCTTTTTGTGCAATTCGCTGGTATTTGGTTGCCGGCTCAAGCACCATGCCCCCATCAAGCTGGATAACCATGGCCCGCTGAGTTTCCTGCCATGGTGTCGGATGCTCAGGATAAGCGCAGCCTCCTTGCTACTACAAAGCTTTTTGCCGCGACTGCATCTCCTCATCACCAACGTTCTGCAATCGACATTCACCTTCATCGCAGCAACGTTTTTGCTAGGTGGACACACGCAGCTAAGCTTGAGGCCTAAAATCCGTTTGCAGAAACCGAGTGCGACCAATGTCAGATAAAGCAGACAGCATCTTTAATTTGCGCAAAATGCCCAAGCTCTCCGCACAGTAAAAGGCTATCCAGTGCTCTTGCTCAAAACTCTGCTGCACTAATTGCCCTGCTTTCCGCTGTTTGCAGGTGATCATCAAGTGCCTTTGCCGCTTTTTCAGGATTACCAGCAGCAATCGCCGTTAGTATCTCCATATGCTCTTCAAAAGCATTGCCGTGATCTGAGTAGAGGGCTGGTAGTTGCAATTGTACGAGGAGCAAGCGTGTCTCCAATTTATGAAATAACTCAGTCAGTAATTCGTTTTCGAGCGCAGCGATGAAGGTGCGATGCAGTTGATTGTCAAGTTTGCGTCGATCTACAGCGAGCTGAATGCGTGCTTCTCGCGACTGCGGTGATGAGGCGAGCACCTTTTCGGTTTTGTCCCGAAACCCTTGCAGCTCCTCGGATGTGGCGTTGGCAACATAGCAGCGAATAGCAGGCAATTCTATCAGTCTTCGCGCCTGATAAATGTCTTTGATTTCATCAACACCGATCTCTCGCAGCACCACCCCTTTTTGCGGGATTAATGTCACTACGCGTTCGCTCTCAAGTCGTTTTAGTGCTTCGCGTACAGCAGTGATTGCAAATCCCGTTGCTGAGCAGATCTCGCGCTGGCTGATCAGATGACCGGGCCGAAAGGTGCGTTGCCACATGCAGTCGATAAAGGCTGAGTACGCATCTTCGCGAAGCATTGTGCGGGTGGATTTTTCGTTCGCATCTTGTTCATCTACCGTACTTTGTTCCTTAGCCATGCTGCTACCTTGATTCTACTGGTTTTGAGCGCGCGACATCGTAATTGGTTGTATTCTGCTCAAATCTCTCCGCAAAATTGCGTAAATAATTGTGTTCTCTAGGATCATAATTATTATTACTATTTGAGTAACTTACGAAATTATACCAGTCGTTTCGTGCTTCGCCCTGCGTTTTCTCCTAGCAAATGAGCTTGACAGAAGCTAGCTATTAATTCAACTCTTTGCTGAGATCTCAGATGAGATTGTAAATTTGAGTTTGGGAGGAGGACCAAATGAACCCTGTAAAAACGACCATAAAAAGCATGCTATCAGTGCTTATGTTGTGTGGCGCGGCTGTTTCTGCCTCGGCAGACAGCTACCCAGAAAAGCCGGTGAAGCTGATCGTGCCATTTGGTGCTGGGGGCGGCAGCGACACTGTTGCTCGGGCATTGCAGCTTGCGATTGACAAAAATGATCTACTAGGCGCGCCTGTAGTCGTGGTGAATATGCCGGGCGCTGGTGGCTCTGTTGGGGGCGGTGCTGTAGCAAAAGCTGAACCGGACGGATATACGCTCGGCCTTTGGCACTTCGGTCTGCTGACTTCCAACGCCCTCGGTATTTCTAAGGTTACACCGGATGACGTGGAGACCGTTGCCATGTTTGGGCGCTGGAACTCTATCCTCATCGCCCGTGCAGACAGTGGCTTTAAAACTCTTTCAGACGTAGTCGTGAAGGCAAAAGAAGAACCGGGTTCGGTTGTTGAGGCGACTGCACTTGGAAGCGCCCCTCATTTGCAACATGTCATGCTGACGAGCAAAGTTGAAGGCTTGAAGCTAAAACTGATGCAAGCAGGTGGCGGCGCCAAACGTTTGGCAGCGGTGCTCGGCAAGCATGCTGATATTACAATCCACTCAATGGGCGAATATGTCGGCAATCGCAACCCAGATATCACCGCACTGGTTCAATACGCGCCAGAGCGCCACCCAGCTCTGCCAGAGGTACCAACAGCCCGTGAGTTAGGTATTGATCAGGTTTGGAACAACTATAACTGGATCATAGCCCCTAAGGGAACACCGAAAGCACGGTTGGAAAAGGTAGAGGCCGCATTGCGGGCTGCTATGCAAACCGAGAGCTTCCAAGGCATGCTTAAGGCGCGCACCTTAACGAGTGAAGTGCTTGTTGGGGATGAAGCGACTGCGGCTTATTCCGCCGCTTACGGCGAGATTAAAGCCGCCGCGGCCGTCGTTAAAGCACAATAAAGATTGCCGGAATTAAAGGCACCACAGGCGAGGGCTTTGCCCTGTTATCGGGAGAGCCCTCGTCTAACTGCCAAGGAGTTAATCATGTCCAATAGCCGGGACGAGGCTATAGGGTCGCTGTGTTTCGCAGCGCTCGGTGGGGGAATTGCGGCCGCATTTTATGCGGCGTCCCTGTCATTACCACCACCAATGTTTGAACCAGTGGGGTCCGCATTCGTACCTCAAGTCTTCGCTGTTGTTATATGGGCTTGCGCTGTAACCGAGGCTGTTCGCACAACGCGCATTATACGCATGACAGCAGGTCAAAAAGAACCAGGCCAGCAAACGTCATTCATTGCAAGCATGCTGGCAAAGGCGGGGTATATCCTATTCTTCGCGGCCATATTACTGGTGTTTGACAGTGCTTGGGTACCGTTTTCACTTCTCGCGGCACTTTTGTTCATCGGCACCACGTTTGCTTGCGGCCTCTCAATCACGCGTAGGAGTTTGCTCAATGCAAGCATTCTCGGCTTGGCCTTCGGGCTGATGCTTGAATTGGTGTTCACCAAAGTCTTTTTCGTCAACATACCGAGCATAGGGTAGCTATGGACCAGATTCTCTTGGCCATCACAGGGCTTATGCAGCCTATGGCGCTAAGCATGCTGTTTCTTGGGGTGTTTCTCGGGATTGTGGTGGGTGCAATTCCCGGACTTAGCACCACGATGCTCATCGCACTTACTTTACCAGTTACCTACATGATGCGTGATACAGACGCGATGACACTGCTCGTCGCCATGTATGTTGGCGGTATCTCTGGCGGGCTAATCTCCGCCATTCTCATCAATATGCCGGGTACCCCGTCCTCCTTCTTTACTACGCTCGACGGATATCCGATGGCACAAAAGGGGCGCGCTGCGCGAGCCTTGGCGCTTGGTGTATTTGCCTCGCTCGTTGGCGGCTGTGTGTCTTTTGTTTTGCTGCTCACCTTGGCCCCCCCACTTGCGTCTATCGCGCTAAAGTTTGGCCCATGGGAGTTCTTCGCCATGGTGATGATGGCGCTGGTGTTAATTTCTGCGTTGAGCGGCGACAGCTTCTTCAAGGGCATATTGGCCGGTTTCTTGGGTATGTTGTTCTCGTTGCCGGGCATTGATGGCACAACCGGCACCCTGCGCTTTACCTTTGGCATCGAGGCACTGTCCGCAGGGCTAAACCTGTTACCAGTGCTCGTTGGTGTGTTTGCCTTGTCGCAAGTTATCAATGAAGTGGGCTCTTCCACGGTGCAGGGCTTCTCTCAGCGTGTCTCGCTTAAAGAGCTGTTTGTCTCTCAGCGTGGCTACTGGGTCCATCGCTGGAATCTGCTGCGCTCCTCTTTGCTGGGCACCTGGATCGGTTTGCTGCCGGGGATTGGCGGAAACATTGCCGCTATGGTCGCCTACTCCGCCAGTCGCACGCTCTCTGAAGAACCGGAGAAATTCGGCAAAGGCGCCGAAGAAGGCTTGGTTTCTACTGAGGCTGCCAACAACGCCTCAATTGGCGGTACGTTCATTCCGCTTATCAGCCTTGGCATACCCGGAAGTACTGTGGATGCCATCCTTATGGGCGCTCTGGTAATTCATAATGTCCAGCTTGGTCCGATGCTGATCATAGAAAATCCCAAGATCGTCTACTCGATCATCATGACCTACGGTCTCGCCAATATGGTGATGTTCGCCATGATGATGTTGTTCATCCCGATTTTGGCGCGCCTTTTGGAAATACCGAAAGCGTTTGTGCTGGCTGCGATCTCTGTGTTCTGCGTTATCGGCATTTTCGCCGCAAACAACCGCCTGTCAGATGTCTGGATTCTGCTGTTCTTCGGAGTTCTTGGTGCGATTTTCCTGCGTTTACGCGTTCCGCTCGGTCCCTTTGTCATTGGGTTTGTGCTTGCACCAATCGCTGAGCGGGAGCTGCGCGCAGGCATGATGCTCTCGGATGGCAATTTTGGGGCCGTGCTCTCGCAACCAATCGCCACCAGCATGTTGGCAGTATCTCTGATTATTGCCGCAATGCCGCTCGTCAAACCCTTGTTTCAAAAAAGTAAAGCCTAAGGATCCCCCTTGCGATGAAAATAACTGGAATTGATATTCGCTCCTGTCGCCACGAACCGGACACGGACCATAAACTCAAAGATGGTCGTCCATTAGCCTTCGAGTTTTTGGTGTTAAAACTTAAAACCGATGAAGGCATCGAAATTGACACGTTTGGTTTTGGTGGTCGTGCTGCAAATGCCATGGGGCAAGTAAGCGAGGATGTGGTCAAGCCGTTCTTCTTGGGTCGTGACACAGCTTACCGCGAGCAGAACTGGCATGAATTTCGCAAGTACAACCGGGCTTGGAATTTTGCGCAAAGCTATGTTCTGGCACCATTTGATATTGCTTGCTGGCTAGCCGAAGCAACTGCAGCCGATCTGCCTCTCTATAAGTATCTAGGAGCCTACCGTGATGCTGTGCCGATCTACGGCAGCTCTCTAACTCTGGACAGCGCTGAAGCATATGCCGCAGAAGCGCTGCGCCTGAAAAACCGTGGTTGGGCTGCTTATAAATTGCATCCGCCTGCGGATAACAAAGTGAGTGTTGCTGCCCATATTGCCTGCCGTGAAGCGGTGGGGCCGGATTTCAAACTTATGAGTGATCCGGTGGGGAATATGAACTTCCAGCAGAACCTCGCATTCGGCAAGCTATTGCAAGATCTCGACTACTACTGGCTGGAAGAAGCGCACTATGACGAGGCGAGCAGTGCAACCCGTGAGTTGGCGCGCTCCTTACATATTCCGATTGTCGGCGGTGAGTGCTCCGAGCATCACCCCGGCGGTGTGGCTGAATTGATTGCCAGCCGCGCAATCGACATCGTGCGGGCTGACGCGAGCTGGAGCGGCGGCGTGACGCCAATGATGAAAACCGCACACTTAGCTGAGGCGTTCGCTATGAACTGCGAAATTCACACAGCGATCTACCATCCACTGGAGTTGGTCAATCTGCACTGCGCGGCGGCTATGAAGAACTGCGAGTTCTTCGAGGTTCTGGTGCCAGAGCACCTGTTCAATATCGGTTTGAAGGAAGACATCCATATCGAAAACGGCATGGCCCACTTGCCGCAAAAGCCGGGTCTGGGCATCGATTTGGATTGGGACTTTATCGATAACTGCACGCAGAAAGTTTTCTAGCGTTTTTTGAGGTGGCGGCGTGCCGTCACCTTCGTTTGAAGAGGAGGGGAAAATGAAGAAGAAACAATTACATACATCTGGTTTGGATCGGCGCCAATTTCTAGCTGGTACAACCGCTGCGCTAGCGCTTGCCAGCGCGCCGGGACTAGCTTGGGCCAAAGGGGAGGCAGGCAGCTGGGTTGACGCGCATTGTCATGCATGGAGCTCCGATCTGAGCCGCTATCCGATGAACAAGGGCCGCACGCGGGAGGACCTCAAGCCAACAGATGTAAGCGCCAGCGGGCTGTTGCAACTGGAAAAGCCGCTCCGGGTGAACAAGATCGTGCTTGTACAGCACATTTGGTATCACGGCCTTGACAGTTCCTATCTGACAGACGCTGCCAAAGAGCATCCAGGCCAGTTTGCAGTTGTTGGCGCAGTTGGAGAAACCAATGAGCAGGGCCCGGCTCTCATGCTTGAGAAAAAGGCTGAGGGAGTTAAGGGCTTCCGCGTGCGTGGGTTTGGCACTGCTGATTGGGTGGCCTCGCCTATCATGAACGAGATGTTCAAAGTTGCCGCGAATGAAAATCTTAATATCTGCCCGCTAATCCGCAACAATGCCAAGATGGATGATGACGCTCTGCTGCATATTGCGGCGCTTTGCGACAAGCACCCACAAACCCGCGTTGTTATTGACCACATGGGTACTGTGATGCCCGGGGATGACAAGCAACTTGGTCGCCTGTTGGCACTTGCCAAAAGAGAGAATGTATTTGTCAAAGTCTCCGGCTTTAACAAGTTTGATCTGCCACCCTACGATAAACTGAAGTCGCAGATTGCGAAGCTGATTGAAGCCTATGGCGTGGAGCGTTTGATGTGGGGCTCTGACCTTCCGGTTCTTGAGTATGAAAAGCCGCATAACCTGCAGGCCTCATTTGATCTGATCAATTCTGGACTTGGCCTGAGTGCCGATGAAAAACAGTGGTTGCTGGCGGGCGCCGCTGAAAAGGCCTTTTTCTCATAACAAGAATGGAGGGCAGGAATGCAACCGAATGGGTTTAGCGGGTACGAACGTGTGTCCGGCCTGCCGGGTGTTCGGAACCACTTGCTGGTATTGAATGCGACAGGCCTCACAGCACCAACGGCGCGGCGGGTACATTCCTCCCTTGCCGGGTCAGTGCTTGCTTCAACACCATATGGCATGGGAATGATTGGTGATGATCTTGAGAGTACCGAGCGAGCACTTCTTGGCTTTGCTCTCCACCCCAACAACGGTGCTCTTCTTATCATCAGTGCGGACCGTCCGCGTTGTGATCGCTTAAGTGAGGTTGCAGCGCGCAGTGGTCGTCCGTTTTACGCTATTTGTCTTGATGAGGTGGACCATGATTGCCTCACACTGACAGATCGGGCCATTCGAGCAGGCGCGCGCTTGCTACACGAATGCTCCGGGCATAAACGGCGCGAATTTCCCCTTTCTGCGCTTCGCGTGGGGCTGGAGTGTGGGTTGTCAGACCCCACTTCAGGCCTAGCAGCAAATCCGCTCCTAGGCGCTGTTAGCGATCATCTGGTTACCAATGGAGCGCAAGTTATCCTTGGAGAGACGCTGGAGTGGCTGGGTACCGAACGTCAGTTAGCTGCGCGCGCCAAAGATGACGCCACAGGCAAAGCGATCATTGACGCTGTAAAGGGATTAGAATTCAGCGCGCTGGATGCTGGCATTGACCTGCTTGGCATCAATCCAAATGCTGCAAACATCCGCGGTGGCCTTTCAACAATCGAAGAGAAAGCAAGCGGTTCCGCCGCCAAAGCGGGATCTAGCCAGATACAATCCTTACTGAAGTACGGCGAGGCCCCGCAATCACCGGGCCTACACCTAATGAATGCTGCAAGTTATACGCCAGAATCGCTCAGCGGCTTTTGCAGCGCTGGAGCGCAGCTCAATCTTTTCACCACTGGTCTTGGCAACAGCTATGTGAGTGCATTGGCACCAACTATCAAGATCAGCGCTAATGATGGCACCTGTCGCCGCTTGCTAGAGCAGATTGATTTTGATGCAAGTGCGCTGCTTCTTGACAGCTCGCAATCTCTGGAAGCGGTTACCCAAGATCTTGTTGGATACATGTGTGCCGTTGCCAGCGGCGCCAGCACTTATGGCGAAATACTCAAAGAAGGTGATGAAACCATCAGCCGGTTTGGAGCTGCACTATGAGCCGAAAAATAGCCAGAGTACTACGGCAGGAGGATCCTATCGCCAATGTGATGCACGAGGTTGCGGCAGGTGACGAGATACACGTTCAAGGCCTTGCCTCTCCAAGGGTTTTTCAGGCCAAGGAGGCCATTCCCCGTTATCATAAAATTGCAGTGCAAAGCATCGAGGAAGGTGCGGTCATTCATCGCGGTGGCTTTGATATTGGTTTTGCCTACCAGCCGATAGAGATTGGCCAATGGGTACACATACATAATTTGCGCAGCCTGCGCAGCTCTACTTGAGGACAACGTGATGACTACGGCTGTATTGCCTCGTTCACTTGAAAAAGCTTTGAAATTCCGCCGAAAGCTAGCTGCGCGACAGCCTGTCTATGGTGCTTGGTCCACTCTGGGCAGCGCAGATGTAGCCTATCTCATGGCGCGTGCCGGTCTTGATTACTTAATAGTAGATTTGGAGCATGGCGCTGGCAGCATAGATGGCTTGCGCGCACAGGTTTTGGCGCTGGAACACTTTGATACGGCGATTATTGTCCGTTTGCCGGATCACTCTGCCGGTGCGATCAAGCGCATTCTGGATACCGGCGCAAGCGGACTGCTCGCGCCTTGTGTTGATGATGCTGAACAGGCGCGTTCCATTATGAGTTCTGCGCTTTTCGCCCCAGAGGGGCAGCGCGGGGTTGCCGTTGGGGCTATAACCGCCGCCGATTATGGCTATGAAGCGGAGAGCTATTTCGCCAATGCGAATGAGGCGATCACAGTGTTTTTGCAGGTGGAGAGCCCACAGGCTATCGATAACCTGCCGGAGATGCTTAAGGAAGAGCGCGTCGACGGCTTCTTTGTAGGCCCCAATGATTTGTCAGCTGCACTCGGTGTTTTTCGTGATTATGAGTGCGACATCTTCCAAAGCGCGCTGCATTCTATCCTATCGCAAGTCAAAGCTTCGGGAAAACTTGCTGGGTGCCTCCCATTTCCGGGCAAAAGCTCTGAGCAACTGCAAATGGAAGGTATTGCACTGGCGCCGGGAGGTTCCGATCAGGCCTTCTTGCGCAACGGCGCGATGTCGCTACTTAGATAACACGGGAAACTCCGATTATTATGTCAAAAAGAACCTTAGACGCTCCCGTAGCTCCGGCAATTTGGCCTTCGCTTATGGCCGGAGAAACGCCCCTTCAAGCAGTGACCTGCTATAGTCCAGCAGATCAAACCGAGAAAACCGGTTGTTATGAATGGGCAAACTCTGTGCATGTCGATGCCGCTGTCACGAAGGCGACAGCGAGCTTTACAAGCTGGAAAAACATGCCTTTGCCGCAGCGCAGCCGCCTTGTCTCCCAGTGGCTTGAGACTATTGAGGGAAGTGCTGAGCAGCTTGCGGCGCAAATCACACAGCAACAAGGCAAGCCGCTTCGAGAAGCAAATGCAGAGATTGGGAAATCTTTACGTGAAGCGCGTATGATGATTGCCTTTGCTGCAAACCATGGCGGGTATGAGCTGCCTTCAAGCCACGCAGAACAGCGCAATCTGTGTCTACGGCGCCCCTTAGGTGCGATCGCGGCGATATGTCCTTGGAATTTCCCTGTAATGACTCCGCTGCGAAAGGTGGTTCCTGCTTTACTCGTGGGCAACACGGCCTTGCTCAAGCCCTCTGAGTATACGCCAGCCGCCGCTCTTACATTGGTGAAGCTGGCAGATGGAATTCTGCCGGACGGTGTGCTGCAATATGTGTGTGGTGGTGCAGATGTGGCGGCGCAGTTGGTCGCCCATCATAACATCAAAGCTGTTGCATTTACCGGTTCGGTGACAACGGGCCAAAAGATCGCGGCTGTTGCGGGTGCAAACCTCACTCCTGTTTCCTTGGAGTTGGGCGGTAAAAATGCAGCGATCCTTGATCGGGATTGTGATCTTCCGGCAGTACTTGAGCAGGTGTTTGCAGCAGCGCTACAATGCGCAGGGCAACGCTGCACGGCCATATCGCGTCTTATTGTTCATGAGAGCCATCGAGACCGTGTTATCGAGCTCGCCAAAACTTATTTTGCCAAACTCATCGCTGGTGATGGACGCATAGAGAGGACCTCTTTGGGGCCGATTACCACAGCAGGCCAGCTAAAAGCGATTGAGGGCATTGTTGAGCGCGCTGTTTCTGCTGGGGCGGAACTTCTTCTTGGTGGGAAACGGTTTGCGCCGGATGCCAGCTCGAACGGTCTGTTTTTTCAACCAACACTGCTTGGTTGCAGCAACCTACAAAATCCGGCAGTTCAGGAAGAGGTATTTGGCCCGGTCCTGACGCTTGAGACCTTTAACAGTCCTGAAGAGGCCATTGAAAAGCTCAATGCCACCAAGTTCGGCCTGACCGCCGCTTTATTTAGCAATGACAGACACGTGCAGGATCTTGTACAGTCGCAGGCAGAGGTCGGCATGTTGCACATCAATCATGGCACAACACCTGATGACAACATGCCATTCATCGGTACGAAAAACTCGGGCTTGGGAACAGGCTCAGTCGGGCGCAGTTCGCTGGATTTCTTTACACGCGAGCAGTCAATTTACCAACGCTAATCGATGGCAAGTGGCTCAACTGAAAGCAGTCTGGAGCGATAGGATCGCTCCAGATGCCGCCGCATGAGGGCCGCGGCTTTGTCCGCGTCCCCTCCCAAGATGCATTCATAGATAGCTAAATGCTCTTTGTAGACCAAGCGATCATGCGCTTCTGGATCTTGCCACGTCGGGCGCTGCGCCAGCATTGTGTCTAGATAATCTCCATAAAGTGCGAGGATCATCTCATTGCCGGAAACGATAGCAATGCTTTTGTGAAACGCGTTGTCGGTTGCGAGGAACTGGGGGGTGCCGATAGCGTGATAGTTGTGCTCCAGCGCGTCGCGCATTAGCGCAATCTGCTGATTTGATGCCTTGTGAACTGCTTCGCGAACAGACCCGCATTCAAGATGCTGTCTGATTTGCTCCATTTGCGAAATGCTCTCGGTTTTCCCAAGAACTCGTTGGATTTGTTGCGCGGCTGTTTCTATAATCTGTGCCACTTTGGGAGTGGTAACCTGTGCCCTACGGCCAGGCTGTATTTCCAAGTATCCCGCAAGTTGAATACGCAGGATTGCCTCACGAATAATGGTACGCGATACATTGAACCGTTCACAGAGTTCGCGTTCCGATGGCAAGTTTGTGGTCTGCGAAAACACGCCTGACACGATTTCCGCAATCAGCGTTTCTGCTATCGTGAATGATGAGTGCTTTTCTATCGTATGCGCCATTGTTTCTTCCCCTATCGGTGCCGCCTTTTCGCAATAGCGCGTCCTAACAAATTACCTGAAACCATTCTATGCGACGAACTGCAATTTTAGTTTGTATTCAAAGTATGCCTGTGAGGTCCTTGGTGATTGAGAGAATGGTATGCCAAAAATGATAGATTGGCGACAAAGAATTTGTAAGTGTTATACATCACTTGTGTATTTGTCGTGAATTGGTATTAATTTGTCTACGCGCTCTCAGGGAGGCTGCTGAGCGCCAAGAAAATGTTGGGATCAACAATGACAAAGATTCTATCCGGTTTGCACGTGGCATTGCTTACGGGTTTCACAGATGCGGGTGAGTACTGCGCCAAACGCCAGGAAAACATTCTTGGCTATGTTTTGCGGCAAAACGTAACTGGCTTGTTTGTAGGCGGTAGCAGCGCAGAAGGCGCGCTGATGAGCTTTGCAGAACTGAAGCAGCAGCAAGTTCAATGTCGTGACAGTGCAAAAGCAACAGGCAAGCAGCTGATTGCCCATGTTGGGCAGCCATCTTTGAAAGAATCTATCGCGCTAGCGGAAAATGCGGCTGCGCTTGGATATGATGGGCTATCCGCCCTCCCCCCTCACTCTTATCCTTTCAATCAGCAGGAAATTTTCGAGTATTATCGTGCACTGTCTCAGGCAACCGATCTGCCGTTGATCGTGTATGAAGCGCCATTCCGGACAGGTCGCCCAACGCCGATTGATGAGATGGTCAAGGTGCTTGATCTGCCAAACGTAACTGGGTTGAAGTTCACCAGCTCTGATTTGTTTGGCCTATCTTGCCTGCAGAAAGCTCGCCCAGACGTTGCTTATTTCTACGGCTTTGATGAATTGCTCTCCAGCGCTTATGCACTCGGCGTAGATGGGGGTATTGGCACCACCTACAATGTCCTTGGTAACCTTTACATGGCTATCCATGAGGCGGCTCAGGCAAATGATCTTATGCGCATGCGTGAGTTGCAAATGATTTCGCAGGATTATGTTCGCGCGATCATACAAACCGGCGTTATGCCTGGCACCAAGCTCACTCTAGAAATCCTTGGCGTTGATTGCGGTCCTTCACGGGCGCCATTTACGCTTCGTGGAGATAATCCTCGCAAGATCATCGAGGATGCGGTGAACGCACCAGGCTTTAGAGACTGGATCGCCAAGTAAGATAACGGGGTGGCCTTTCGGTCACCTCTTGTCCGCTCGTAGATGCGAGCGGCCTGAATTTGTGGCTTCATCGGGAGGCAAGCCATAAACTATGATGACGACAAGTCACAGCAAGTTATTGCAGGTTGACGTTTCGTTATTGCTCCAGACCTCCTTAAAAAGGCTTGGCTTGAACCGCTAGGGGTTAGGCAAAGCCATAATAGTGTCACGCCATGCTCTGCTGTGTGACCTGATCGCTATGAGGTAACGAGATGAAATTCTCCAAAATCGCTGTTGCACTTCTTGGAATGACTTTGGCAACCAGTTCTTTCGCAACCACTTTGCGTTTGGCTGATACCATGCCTGAAGGTGTCCCAAACGCTGAAGGTGTTAAGTTCTTCGCTGAACGCGTTAACGAACTTACCGATGGTGAGGTCACTGTCCAAGTGTTCTCAAATGGTATTCTTGGCAGTGAGCGTGAGAACGTTGAGCAGGTGAAGAAGGGCGTGCTGGATATGGCGCGCGTCGCATCTTCCACTCTGGACAGCTTCACAAACTCTGTAAAACCAGTAACTCTTCCCTACGTATTCTCCAGCAGCCAGCACCTGATTGATGCCATGAATGGTGAAGCAGGCAAGCTTATTTTTGAAGGCATGGAAAAAGACGGTATCACCGCTGTTAACTTCTTCGTTATTGGCCCGCGTAGCTTCTACACCAAAGACAAGCCAATCAACACTCCAGACGACCTGAAAGGCATGAAGATCCGTGTGATGAACAGCCAAATGGCGATCAAAACCATGAATCTTCTTGGCGCTTCTCCAACGCCGCTGCCAATGGGTGATGTTTACACCGCGCTTAGCCAAGGTGTCGTTGATGGTGCAGAAAACGCAGTTCAGGCACTGATTGAACACCGCCATGGTGAAGTTGTGAACTACTACTCTTGGGATGAACACTTCAACTACCCAGAATTCATCATCATGGGTGAAGCAACCAAAGCCAAGCTGACCGCTGAGCAGCTCAAAGCTATCAAGCAAGCAGGTAAAGAAGCAACTGACTATGAAATTGGCCTTGCCATGAATGTTGTAGAAAAATCCGTTAAGGAAGCAACAGAACGACAGGGCATCAAATTCAACGAAGCAGATAAAGCTGCCTTCCAAGCGAAGGTTAAGCCTATCTACGACGAGTTGATTGCAGAACAACCAGACGCACAAAAAGTTCTCGACGCGATTGCTGCCGCGAAAAAATAAGTAAAACAGCGCCCTTTTCTGATGCAGATAAGGGCGCTGCCCATACGCTTTGGTCTGTGCCAACGTCCATAAAAAGCAAAACTCTTGGCTTTGCCTTGCATCACAAACTGCGGCAAGCTGTGTAGGATGGCCCCATGAAGAAACGCTTCAACCTAGCTATGGAGATCCTGCTAGGCTCCGTATTTCTGCTGATGTTGTGTCTCACAACTTGGCAAGTCGTCTCCCGCTTTATTCTCAATGATCCAAGTACCTTCACTGAAGAGGCGCTGCGCTTCTCTACAATTTGGTTGGTTATTCTTGGTTCCGCTTACGCCACCTATAATGACTTGCACTTCGGCATGACTTTGCTAACCGGCAATTTAAAGGGTGTAAAGGCTAAGATCTCCCGTCTGTTTACGCAGATCGTCATGCTCGCCTTTACAGTCGGTGTGTTTCTTTACGGCGGCTATGAAGTATACACCTCCAATATTTCTCAGGTCTCCCCTGTTTTGGGTGTATCGATTGGGGCGGTCTACAGCGTGTTCATGATTTCCGGCGTGATCAGCGTAATCGCGATCCTCGCCAAACTCTATGAAATCATTCGAGAAGCCTAAGGAGACCACATCATGGATATCACACAACAATCCATCCTAATCATGGTGGGAGTGTTTGCCTTCCTTCTCGTCACTGGCATTCCCATCGGGGTGGTGATGGTGATTTCGGCATTGCTTTCCATTGCAGCTTTCATTCCCATTGACAGCTCCCTGTTTATCGCCAGTCAGAAGATTTTTTCCGGGCTTGATAGTTTTGCGTTGATCGCGCTGCCCTTCTTTATATTTGCGGGCAATATGATGAACCGCTCAGGCACCGCACAGCGCTTGATCGACTTTTCAAAGCTAATTGCTGGCTCTATTCCCGGCGCTTTGGCAATCACCAATATCATTGGCAATATGATTTTCGGGGCTATTAGCGGCTCGGCTATTGCCTCTGCCACTGCTATGGGCACAACGCTTACTCAAGCGCAGAAGGATGAAGGCTATGACCCGGCCTTTGCCGCAGCCACAAATATTGCTTCTGCTCCAACGGGGATGCTGATCCCCCCAAGTGGTTTGTTTATCATCCTGTCGCTTGTGAGCGGAACGTCGATTGCCTCGCTGTTTATGGCTGGATACATTCCAGGGCTGCTCATGGGCCTTGGCTGTATAATTGTCGCAGTTATCGTCGCCAAGAAAAAGGGCTATCCGGTTACCCAGTTCCCGGGCATTAAGCAGGCATTTTTAATCACAATTCGGGCAATCCCGGTGCTCTCGCTCATTGTAATTGTAATGGGTGGTATTGTTTCTGGTGCGTTCACCGCAACAGAGGCCTCAGCTGTTGCTTGTGTTTATTCCATATTGCTGGCGCTGTTTTACCGCGAAATGGATATCAAGGATTATTGGAATGTTGTGATTGCAACGGTTCGCGGCTCAGTGCCTGTGCTGTTTATGATTGCCGCTTCGGGCATTATGTCTTGGGCATTTGCTCTAACCGGCATTCCCGGCATGGTGAAAGATCTTGTGCTATCAATCCCAAACCCGATCCTTATTCTTTTGGTGGTTAATCTCTTGCTGCTGATTATCGGCACATTTATGGATGCGGCCCCAGCGCTATTGATCTTTACGCCAATTTTTATGCCAATTGCCTTGGCGGTCGGCATGGATCCTATCCAGTTTGGCGTGATGATCGTGTTTAACCTGAGCATTGGCATCATCACACCGCCGGTTGGAACATTGCTGTTTGCAGGCTCAGCTGTAGCGGGAGTGCCGGTTGAAAAGGTAATCAAAGAGCTGATCCCTTACTTCGCGGTGCTGTTTGTGACTTTGATGATCGTCACGTTTGTACCAGCGGTTAGCACGTTTTTGCCGAGCCTGCTCTGACCAACAAAACACCCAGGGGGAGAGCGTTACTCCCCCTCTTTCTTCCCTTCTCCTCCTCTCTTCTCCTTCTTGCTGTGGTAGGTTTCTATGAGCAATTACAGAAGTTTACAAAACGACGTCGTTTCTCACATTCGCCGTAACTTTGATGCGATCGGCAATGGCAACCCCAAAATTGGTGGTGTAGATTTTAAATGGAAAATGTGCGAGCCGGGCTACTGGGTTGCTGGGTTTTATGTGGGTGAATTGTGGCTGGCCTATCAAATTACGGGTGATGAGCGCTTCAAGAACCAAGCGCGCCAGCGTAATCCATTTTTTCAGCACCTTTTGCATGTGCCGGAGCTGCTAAATCATGATCTAGGCTTTCTGTTTTCTCTGACGCAGGTGGCGGATTACAAGCTGACAGGCAACCGCGAGGCGCGGGAGCTAGCATTACGCGCTGCCGAGGCATTGCGCGGCCAATACCAGCAAATGGGTGAGTTTATTCAGGCGTGGCCACTTACCAAGATTAATACAGAGAACCGGAATGAGCTGGCCGCTGGCCGGATGCTGATTGATAGCTTTGAAAATCTAGCCCTGCTTTTTTGGGCGCATCAAGAAACCGGAATTCAGAGCTTTTATGATGTGGCTTATGCTCACGCGAGAACCGCAGTAAAGCACTTGATCCGTGAAGACGGTACCACGTTCCATACTTTTAAGTTTGATCCGGCGACGCAGGAGCCTATGTACGGGCAAACCTTGCAGGGCTATGCAGATAATTCTTGCTGGTCGCGGGGGCAGTCTTGGGCTGTTCACGGCCTGACCCAGATTTATGCCTACACCAAGGACAAAGCCTTCCTTGACGCTGCCAAGAAAGTGACCGATTTTGCGCTGGCTAATCTAACAGCGGAAAACATCTGCCCTTGGGATTACAAGTTGCCTAAGGGGAGTGAAGTTATTTGGGATTCATCTGCAACCGCTATTACTTGCGCCGGTGTGGCTGCACTTTCTCAAATCGAGGGCTACGAACAGTACCGCACAAAAGCACAGGCAATGCTGGATGGCTTGCAAGAACACTGTGATCTCACCGGCAATGCCGACGCAGAAGGCCTGCTCGACCATGGTGCGTATTTTGTGACCCGCGGCGACAAGCGCGCGATGTTGCCCTATGGCGATTATTACTATTTTGAGGCTATTCGCCGCCTAAATGGCGAGACCAATTTCTTCTGGTAACCAAGCCTAGGTTTGGATTGTAATGCGCTATTCTTGAGGCCTCGGCATAGTTCATGCTGAGGCCTTTTTCGTTGTAGATTTGCCTGCAATAATTCAAATTGGATGGGGAGTTAAGATAAAATGTACTCATCTAAGTATGAAATTTGGTGGGAGGAGTAAATGTCGAATTTTTCTGAGTACAAGGTAGATGATATTCACTGTGGGTCTCTATGCTGCCTACAAAATGAACTTATCTAGCGTATTTATTGATCACATAAAAACAGATAATTCTATTTAGATCTCCAAATTACTGCAAACTAAGGCGAATCCCGTATGGCACGGGTTTTGCTCGGTAACTCTTGCTGCGCCACGGTCCACGCCAGCGCGCTTCGACAAACGGTTTCATGCTCGCCCCCCGCATGCGGCTACAACGATGACCTACGCATTTGCGTATCGAGCCAAGAGATATCGAGATGAAGAAGATTGCGACGAGATTATTTAGCAGAAATGCCTTAGCGGGTACGCTCAGTGCGCTATTGGTTTGCAGCGGCGCTGCACAAGCCGCTCTTTTAGATGTCGAGAAAGATGAGCTGAAGCTCGGCTTCATTAAGCTGACGGACATGGCACCATTGGCGATAGCCTATGAGAAAGGCTACTTCGAGGATGAAGGCCTGTTTGTAACCCTAGAGCCTCAAGCCAACTGGAAGGTATTGCTGGATCGTGTCATCACTGGCGAGCTCGACGGCGCCCATATGCTGGCTGGTCAACCGCTGGCGGCTACCATTGGTTATGGCACTAAGGCACACATTGTAACGCCGTTTTCTATGGACTTAAACGGCAACGGCATCACGGTTTCCAATGAAATATGGCAGGATATGCTGCCACACATTGAGAAGATGGCCGATGGCAAGCCTAAGCATCCGATCTCGGCCCGTGCGCTTAAACCTGTCATCGAAAAGCTGCGAGATGAGGGCAAAAGTTTTGAAATGGGGATGGTATTCCCCGTCTCAACGCACAACTACGAACTGCGCTATTGGCTCGCTGCCGGCGGTGTGCACCCGGGCTTTTATTCGGAAACTGATGTAAGCGGGCAATTGCAGGCTGATGCGCTGTTGTCGGTTACTCCGCCTCCGCAAATGCCATCCACCATGGAGGCTGGCACTATTCATGGCTATTGCGTCGGCGAGCCATGGAACCAGCAGGCGGTGTTTAAAGGCATCGGCGTGCCGGTGATCACCGACTATGAAATCTGGAAGAACAATCCAGAGAAAGTTTTTGGTCTCACTAAGGAGTTTACCGAGCAAAATCCAAACACCACACTGGCACTCACCAAAGCCTTGATCCGCGCTGCAAAATGGCTTGATGAGAACGAGAATGCCAATCGTATGGAGGCGGTGGAAATTCTCTCGCGTTCAGAATATGTGGGCGCCGATGCAGAAGTAATCGCCAACTCGATGACAGGTACATTCGAGTATGAAAAAGGTGATATTCGCGCAGTCCCAGACTTCAACGTCTTCTATCGCTACTTTGCCACCTACCCTTACTACTCCGATGCGGTTTGGTACCTAACCCAAATGCGACGTTGGGGGCAAATCAGCACCCATAAAGATGATAGCTGGTATGACGAGACTGCCAAAAGTGTCTACCGTCCAGATATTTATCTGAAAGCTGCGAAAGAGTTGCTCGGCGAAGGTTACGTGAGCGAAGACGAGTTCCCATGGCAGAGCGATGGCTACAAAGCGCCAACACCTGCGGCAGATTTCCTTGACAACATTGGTTTTGATGGTCGCCAGCCAACCGCTTATCTGGAGAGTTTGGAAATCGGTTTGAAAGCCGGACAAACCATTAAGGATGCGCGCGTTGTAACCGAAGGCCAATAACCATGGCAGGCGGGCCTGTGCCCGCCCCCCAACCCAAATCAATCGGAAGGACTTCGTGATGAGTGTTTCATCTCAAACCCCGGGTGCAAAAGAGGCCGAAAACAAATTCGTGCCGCAACTGCAAACCGCATTGCGTAAATCTGCCACGGGTTGCGAGCGCCTTGGCCTAAGTATTCTTGTCCCCTTATTGCGCATAAGCGCTGGTGAAAACCCGCGCCAACAAAGTATCGAGCTGTCCCGCGTTTTACTGCTCCCACTCATCGGCATTCTCGCCTTTTTGCTTTTGTGGGGCACCATGGCACCACGCATTCAAACATCTCTGGGTGCGATACCCGGGCCTGCGGCAGTATGGGCGCAGGCTGAGAATCTATGGCAGGATCACCAGCGAGAGCGCGATAAGGCGACAGCGTTCTATGAACGCCAAGAAGCGCGCAACGTAAAGTTAATCGCTGCAGGCAAGCCAGAGAAGGTCAAGCAGCGCAAATACACCGGTAAACCCACCTATCTGGACCAGATTGTCACCTCGTTGTTTACCGTTTCCTTAGGATTTGTCATCGCAACGGTTGTTGCAGTCCCTCTGGGAATTGCCTGTGGGCTGTCACGGTTGGTGAACGGAGCCATGAGCTCGCTTATCCAGATTTTCAAACCGGTTTCGCCGCTCGCGTGGCTGCCAATTGTGACCATGGTGGTAAGCGCGACTTATGCGCAGCCTTGGGAATTTATGCCAAAGTCCCTGTTGGTTTCTGCGGTAACTGTAACCTTGTGCTCACTCTGGCCCACGCTGATTAATACGGCGCTTGGCGTGGCTTCGCTTGATAAAGACCTGATGAATGTGGGTCGCGTTTTACAGCTCTCCACCTTTACCACCATTCGCAAGCTGGTGCTTCCCTCTTCACTGCCGCTTATATTTACCGGCCTGCGGTTGTCCTTGGGGGTAGGCTGGATGGTGTTGATCGCAGCGGAAATGCTGGCGCAAAACCCCGGCCTCGGCAAGTTTGTGTGGGACGAATTCCAAAATGGATCCAGCCAGTCTTTAGCAAGGATTATTCTTGCGGTGCTCACCATCGGGTTGATTGGCTTCCTACTCGATCGGCTCATGTACGCGCTGCAAAACCTCGTCAGTCACTCAGAACCGAATTAGGAGCCAGCCATGACCCTATTGGAAATATCTGGCCTCTCGAAGAGCTTTCGGGCAGGCGATGTGGTGCGCCCAGTGCTGAGTAACATCAACCTCAAGGTTGATGCCGGAGACTTCGTCGCCATTCTCGGTTTTTCAGGCAGCGGCAAAACCACACTCATATCGGCACTGGCTGGCTTGATATCAGTCGACGAAGGCGGTGTGATTTACAAAGGCAAGGAGATTGACGGACCGGGGCCAGAGCGCGGCGTTGTCTTTCAATCTTACTCCCTGTTGCCTTGGCTCAGTGTTCGGCAAAACATAGCGCTTGCAGCCGATGCTGTTCATACCAAGCTGAGCAAGGCAGAGCGGCAAGCATTGGTTGCTCGTTATATCGAAACGGTTGGCCTTAGCCATGCGGCAGAACGTAACCCGGCGGAACTCTCTGGTGGTATGCGGCAACGGGTGGCCGTAGCGCGTGCCTTGGCCATGCAGCCGGAAGTGTTGCTGCTAGATGAGCCGCTCTCAGCACTTGATGCCCTCACCCGCGCAAAATTGCAGGATGAATTTGCCCAGATCTCGCAGGCAGAAAAGCGCGCCATGATCCTCATCACCAATGATGTTGATGAGGCATTGTTACTGGCAGACCGAGTTATTCCGCTCACCAAAGGGCCGGGGGCAACGCTGGGGCCGGAGTTTAAGGTCACGCTACCGCGTCCACGTGAGCGCAGCACGCTTAACTCCAACGCAGACTATATCAAACTGCGTGCTGATATCATCGAGTTCCTGTTGGCGCAGGATGATGGCTGCAAATGTGATGACGCTGCAGGCGCGCAAAAAGTTGTGCCGCTTGCGCAGGCTGAAGAGGCAGAGCCGTCCTTTAATCTCACCGGCTTTTCCGCGCCGGATAACCCACAAGGTGACACAGTTAAGGTAGCTTTTTTAAGCCTGAGCGGTATCAGCAAGGTCTATCCGACACCAAAAGGCCCGCTGACAGTGGTGGATGATCTTTCGCTTGATATCAAAGCTGGGGAATTCATCTCGCTAATAGGCCACTCGGGCTGTGGTAAATCTACCGTGCTATCCATGGTGTCGGGTCTAAACCCAATTACCAAGGGCAGCATCTCGCTGGATGCTTCGCCAATTACCAAGGCCGGACCTGACAAGGCTGTGGTCTTCCAAGCGCCCTCGCTGATGCCTTGGCTAAGTGCCTATGAAAATATTGCTCTTGGGGTGGATAAGGTTTTTGCAGATAAAACCAAGGCTGAGCGAGACGAGATCTGCAGTTACTACCTCGCCAAAGTGGGGCTTGCAGGGGCGAAAGATACGCTGGCGCGTGACCTTTCTAACGGCATGAAACAGCGGGTTGGCATTGCTCGCGCCTTTGCCCTCGCACCTAAGGTGCTGCTGCTGGATGAACCGTTCGGCATGCTTGATAGCCTCACCCGTTGGGAACTGCAAGACTTGCTTATGGATGTGTGGAGCAAGACCAAGGTAACGGCTATTTGCGTCACCCACGATGTAGACGAAGCCATCTTGCTCGCAGATCGCGTTGTTATGATGTCGAACGGCCCCAACGCCACTATCGGTAACATTATGGAAGTGGACCTGCCGCGCCCTCGTACGCGCAAAGCGTTGCTTGATCACCCAGACTACTATGCTTACCGCGAGGAATTGCTGGAATTCCTAGAGGCCTACGAAGGCGGCGCCAACCCCGCGCCAGAGCAATTGGAAGCCATTGCTGCCAAGCGGGCCGCACGCATTGCCAGACAAAACTTAAATTTGGGAGCTGCCCAATGACACAAGCAATCAATCGCCAAAAACTGGTAATCATTGGCAACGGCATGGCGCCGGGCCGTATGCTCGAGCACTTGCTGGATATGGATGCGAACGCCTTTGACATTACTATTTTTAATAGTGAGCCGCGGGTAAACTACAACCGCCTGATGCTTTCTCCCGTATTGTCGGGAGAAAAGAGCTACGAAGAAATCATCACCCACGATGACGTCTGGTACGCCCAGCACGGTATTTGCCTGCACAAAGGGGAGAAGATCACCCAAATCGACAGTGTAACCAAACAGGTTACCAGCGAGAGCGGACGCATTGCCGCCTATGATAAACTGGTCATTGCCACAGGTTCCTCTCCGTTCATTTTGCCGATTGAAGGGGCTGACTTGAACGGGGTCGTCACCTACCGCGATCTGGATGATGTGGAAACCATGCTGGTAGCCGCCAAAAGCGGCGGTCATGCGGTTGTTATTGGTGGCGGTTTGTTGGGGCTGGAAGCGGCGGCGGGTTTAAAGCAACAGGGTATGGAGGTCACCGTTCTTCACCTCATGCCAACTTTGATGGAACGCCAGCTAGATGAAGCCGCAGGCTACCTGCTTGCCCAAGCTTTTGAGCGCTTAGGGATTACTGTGCTCACCAAGGCCAGTACCAAACGCATTATAACCGAGGACGGCTGCGTAAGCGCCATAGAGCTGGAGGATGGCCGCATACTTGACGCGTCAATGGTAGTTATGGCGGTGGGTATTCGCCCCTCAGCTGCTCTGGCTAAAGATGCAGGCTGTGATGTGAACCGCGGTATTATTGTAAATGATGCCATGCAAACCAGCGTGGCCGATATTTACGCTCTTGGAGAGTGCGTCGAGCATAACGGCATGTGTTACGGCCTTGTGGCCCCGCTCTATGACATGGCCAAGGAGCTGGCCAAAACCTTACTTGGCGAAGCGGGAAATTACCAAGGATCGGTAACAGCTACCAAGCTTAAAGTAACCGGCATTGACCTTTATTCGGCGGGTGATTTTGCCCAGGGCAATGACCGCGAGGAGATCGTACTGCGCGACGCCAGCGCTGGTGTTTACAAGCGTCTGGTGTTGAAAGACAACCGGATCATCGGCGCGGTGCTTTATGGCGAGACATCAGACGGGCCTTGGTTCTTCGATATGCTCAAAAAGCAAACCGATATTAGCGAAATGCGCGAAACGGTGATATTTGGGCAAGCCTATCAGGGGGGCGCTCAAGTGGACCCCATGTCAGCCGTTGCAGCCTTGGCGGATGACGCCGAAATTTGCGGTTGCAACGGCATTTCCAAACAAACCATTTGCGCGGCGATCAAAGAAAAAGGCTTAACAAGTCTTGATGATGTGCGCGCTCACACCAAAGCCAGTGCCTCTTGTGGCAGCTGTACCGGTTTGGTGGAACAGCTTCTCGCCTATCAGTTGGGGGATAGTTACAACCCGCAGGCGGTGACACCGATTTGCCCCTGCACTGATTTGGGCCATGATGAAGTGCGGCGGCTAATTATCGCTAAGGGGCTGCGTACCATTCCGCAAGTCATGCAGGAGTTGGAATGGAAAAGTTCATGCGGCTGTGCCAAATGCCGCCCGGCACTAAACTATTATCTCGTGTGTGCTTGGCCGGGTGATTATGCCGACGATTATCAATCCCGTTTCATTAACGAGCGTGTCCACGCCAATATCCAGAAGGACGGCACCTATTCTGTGGTACCGCGGATGTGGGGCGGGATGACCTCCTCTAATCAATTGCGCGCCATTGCCGATGTGGTGGACAAGTTCAACATTCCTTCAGTCAAAGTCACCGGCGGGCAGCGGATCGATATGCTCGGGATCACCAAGGATGACCTGCCCGCCGTCTGGGAAGACCTTGGCAAAGCGGGATTTGTTTCCGGCCATGCTTATGCCAAGGGATTGCGAACGGTAAAAACCTGCGTAGGCACCGATTGGTGTCGCTTCGGCACACAAGATTCCACCGGCTTTGGCATCCGATTGGAGAAATTCATGTGGGGCTCATGGACGCCGGCAAAGCTAAAGCTTGCCGTGTCTGGTTGCCCGCGCAATTGCGCAGAGGCGACTTGCAAAGACATCGGCGTGATTTGCGTTGATAGCGGATACGAGATCCACTTTGGTGGTGCCGCTGGCCTTGAAATTCGCGGAACTGAAGTGCTGTGCACTGTCCCAACCGAAGATGAGGCGCTGGAATACATAGTGGCTCTTACGCAGATGTATCGCGAGCAGGCCCGTTATCTGGAGCGAATTTATAAATGGGCGCAGCGGATCGGCTTTGATGAAATCCGCGACCGGCTGATGAATGATACCGCAGCGCGCAAGGCCTATTTTGAGCGATTTGTCGAATCCCAAAAAGTGGCTCAAGTGGACCCATGGGAGGAGCGGGTGAGCGGCCACGATGCGCATGAGTTTGTCCCGCTGGCCACCATTAGTTCGGAGGCAGCAGAATGAATGTGCAGAGCAAAAACTGGTTGGAAATTGGCCGACTAGAAGACATCCCGCCGCGCGGTGCCCGCAAAGTAAAACTGGGATCCGTGACAATTGCGGTGTTTCGCAGCGCCAATGACGAGGTCTTCGCACTGGAGGATAACTGCCCGCATAATGCAGGGCCGTTAAGTGAAGGTATCGTTCACGATGATTGCGTGACCTGTCCGCTGCATAACTGGGTTATCTCACTTAAAAGCGGCGAGCCACAAGGAGCGGATGAAGGGGCTGTCAGACGCTATTCGGTCGAGTTGGCAGATGGTGTTATCCGCCTATGTACCAGTCCTATTGAACCATTCAACGGAGACGCCCATGAATAGTCATGCGGCTGCTTTGGAAAAAACGGTCCATACAACCTGCCCTTATTGCGGTGTCGGCTGCGGTGTGCTGGCAAATGTGAGGTCAGATGGGACGGTTGAGATTACAGGTGATCCAGAGCATCCGGCAAATTATGGCAGGCTGTGCTCCAAGGGAAGCGCTCTAGCCCAAACACTTGGCACCGAAGAGCGCTTGCTTACACCGCATATTTACGGGCGCAAAGCGGATTGGAATGACGCGTTGGATTTGGTGGCCCGCAACTTCAGCGAGGCGATTGACACTCATGGGCCCGACTCTGTGGCGTTCTACGTTTCTGGGCAGTTGCTCACCGAAGACTACTACGTCGCCAATAAGTTGATGAAGGGGTTTTTCGGCTCGGCGAATATCGACACCAACTCGCGGCTTTGTATGGCCTCCGCCGTAGCGGCGCATAAACGGGCCTTTGGTGCCGACCATGTTCCCTGCACCTATGAGGATTTGGAGGAGGCGGATCTTATTGTGCTGGCTGGCTCAAACCTTGCGTGGTGCCATCCGGTGTTGATGCGGCGCATTGAGGCAGCCCGCCAAAGAAAGCCGCAAAAGCTGGTGGTGATAGACCCGCGCCGTACCGCCAGTGCTGAACTGGCCGATTTGCATTTGCCAATTCTACCAGATGGTGATCGCGCGCTGTTTTGTGGTCTGCTGAATTATTTGGCGACGAGTGGCCACTTGGACAGCAAGTTTATAGAAGCGCACACTTCCGGTTTTGAGATTGCGTTGGCAGCTGCCGCACAATGGGACGATGAAAAGGTCTGCCAAGCTACAGGCTTGACGGTTCATCAGCTTGAGGCGTTCTACGCCCTTTTTGCGACCCATGAAAAAACGGTCAGCGTGTTTAGCATGGGCATCAACCAATCTAGTATCGGCACCGAAAAAGCTGGCACCATTATTAATTGTCATTTGGCAACGGGGCGTATTGGCAAAGCAGGCGCAGGCCCGTTTTCCATGACAGGGCAGCCCAACGCCATGGGCGGGCGCGAAGTTGGCGGCTTGGCGAATATGCTGGCAGCTCATATGGATTTGCAGAACAGTGCGCACCGCAAGCTTGTAAAGTCGTTTTGGGACGCGCCAAAGATTGCCAAAAAACAGGGCCTCAAGGCGGTGGAATTGTTTGAAATCGTTCGCAAAGGTAAAATCAAAGCGCTCTGGATTATGCACACCAATCCAGTGGTGAGTATGCCCGCAGCTGCTAAGGTTGAAGAAGCTTTACAGACCTGTCCGTTTGTGGTGGTGTCAGATATAACCAGCAATACAGACAGTGCTCGCCATGCCCATGTCTTACTGCCTGCCAGCGCCTGGGGCGAGAAGGACGGCACTGTAACCAATTCAGAGCGTCGCATCTCGCGTCAACGCCCATTCATGCAAGCACCGGGTAAAGCAATGCCAGATTATTGGCAGCTTGCCCAAGTGGGGCAGCGCATGGGCTTTGGTGGGGCTTTTGACTATTCAAGCCCTGCACAAATTTTTCGCGAACACGCTGCTCTTTCGGGCAAGAAGAATACAGCAGAGGAAGGTATAGCCAGAGACTTTGATATCAGCTGCTTTGAAGAAATAAGTGGACGCGACTACAATGCGTTAAAGCCATTTCAATGGCCAGTACACAAGTTCGGTCATGACAAATCAAGATCGCGCTCCTTTGCAGATGGCCAGTTTTTTCATTCTGATAAAAGAGCCAAGTTTATCGAAGTTGCACCGCCCATCGGTTCAGCGCTTGCAGCTAGGGATAGGGAGCGGAAGCAATTTTACCTAAACACTGGCCGTCTACGCGACCAATGGCACACCATGACGCGCTCTGGTCTTTCTGAAAGGCTGTGCGCGCACCTGCCCGAACCATTTGCAGCAATTTCTCCTGATGATTTTAAAGAGATGAATTTGCAAGTGGGTGACGTGGTTACTCTTAGCAATGGCTTAGGTCTGGTGCAGTTGCGGGCGTTTGAGAGTGATGCGCAAAAGCCGGGTGAAGTTTTTGTGCCTCTTCATTGGAGCGACCAGTTTGCCAGCAATGCGCGGATTGATAAGCTTATAAAGCCTGATCCGGACCCAATATCCGGTCAACCGGCGTTCAAACACAGCCACGTTCAAATCAAGCGCTGCTCAGGGGCTGTTTATGGTTTCGCGGTAAGTCGGCACCGCCCGAGATTCCAAACAGTTGACTATGCAGCGGCTGTGCCATGCGCTGGCGGTTGGCGGCTGGAGTTTGCGCATCATCGTCACTTGAAGAAGCAAGAGATCCTGCATTTGCTTGGGTTGGATGAACTGGTTTCAGCGCAATTGAAATGCTTCAGCTACACCAGCGCGCAAGGTGGGGAACGGTTTGGGCTCAGTAACTCGCGGTCCCTGCAAGCATTGGTCTTCTGTGATGCCCAGCCAGTGAAGGTGCAGCGCGATTACATTGTCGAACTCTTCACACAGCCCTTGCCGTGCGGCTCTGATCGTCACTTGTTGTTGGCGGGAAAGCCGGCTGGAGATCAACCAGTAAAGGGACCGATTGTCTGCTCCTGCGAAAGCGTTGGGCGTTACCAATTGGAAGCGGCCATCAAAGGCGGAGCGGTATCCTTGGAAGAACTGGTAAGGCAAACCGGAGCGGGAAGCAATTGCGGATCGTGTCGGGTAGAACTGGGGAGAATGCTTGATGCGCAACACCAGCATGCATAGTCGAAATAAGCAGAACACCAGCCACAAAGGCTTGTGGCAAGCGCAGTCGCACCCCTCTCGTATTGAGGCGCTGTCAGTTTTGCCGGTGTTCTTTTCGCTCCACGGTAAAACGGTAATTATGGTTGGGGCGAGCGACGCTATTCTATGGAAACTGGAACTCATTCTTGCGGCAGGGGCGGATGTGGAACTGTTTATTGGCACGCAAGAGCCGTCGCATGAGCTGCTAGATTTTATTGCAGAACGGCCGAAGGTGCGAATGCGCCGCCAACAGTGGGAGCCCGCGGCGTTTATTGGCAAGGCCTTTGCGTTGGCTGATTTGACGAAAGGGGATGAAGCAGCGCGCTTTTATCAAAGCGCAAAAGCGCAAGGCTTGCCCGTTAATATCATAGATCAACCAGAATATTGTGACTTTCAGTTTGGTTCTATAGTGAACCGTGGACCTTGCGTAATCGGAATCTCTACCTCTGGTGCTGCTCCGGTACTTGGGCAAGCGATCCGGCAACGATTGGAGGCGGTTTTACCACAACAGCTCTCTCAGTTTGCCCGGTTGGCGCGGCGACTACGGCCTCTGGTTATGAGTAGACTGACCACCAGCCAAGAGCGTCGGCATTTTTGGTGGGCATTTGTCGATCGGATATGGTCGGAAGGAAGTAGAAATACTTTGCTTAAAACGGATTGTGCAGCAGTTGCATATGCACAGGTTGAGCATTCCAACAGGAACTTGGCCCAAAAAACCGCATTGACGCAATACATTAGTGCCCCACTTGCCGGCTCGGACTATTTGACCCTAAGAGATCTGCGCGTTTTGCAAACAGCAGAGGTCATCTACTACGAGAATGGAGTTCCAGAAAAGGTGCTTGAGCTGGCCCGACGCGAGGCGCTGCGTCGGCCTATTGCTGAAAGGCCGGTCGAAGATGAACACATGGCCGTTGTGGTGACATGTGAACGGCTCCCAAATGTGGTGCAAATAAAATAGAGCGAGCAGATGCGATATCTACGCTGTAAACACAGTTACTCTAAGTTTGTTGCGCAGCACAACTCTACATCAAGTGACAGTATAGACACTACAGCCTCAAGGGTCAGAAAGGTTTAGTCGGCGTTTCGGTCGGTTTCATCTGCAAAGTAAATGGCGGCAAATGCCCGTGTAACGGCCTCTTTGGCTTCTTCCCGGTTTCGCTCGATATGTTGACGTACTACAAGCACCGCCTTGTCAACATCACCCTGCCCAATTGCCTGAGCAACAGCTTTGTGGTTTGGAGCTTGGCGGGCTGAACGATCCTTTGAGTGCGAAAGCTTGTTCTGTAGGTCAATTAGTCTGAAAAAACGAATTCGACTGTTGAGATTGGTGAGTATCCGCTCAAACTCTGGATTCCCCGTTGCACGCGCAATTGCAAGATGAAAATCTTCATCCAGACCTAAAAGCTCTTCAAGATCCTTAGCATCCTGATGGCGCTCGGCTATTGCGTCCAGACCGGCGGCAAAACTCTCTAACTCAGCTGTTGTTTTGCGCAGAATTGCCATGCGCGTTGCCTCTGTTTCGATGGCAACTCTTGTTTCATACAGTGAGAGGACCTCGTCAGGGTTAAACGGACGAACAAAAAACCCCCGGCGCGCTTGAAAAGTAAGATATCCCTCAGCAACAAGGCGGTTCAATGCCTCCCTTACCGGGGTGCGGCTCGTGCCAAATTTCTTTGCAAGTGCGACTTCATTAATCTGCGACTCTGGCTTGAGGTCAAATCGCTCAACCATGGTGCGAAGTCGCGTATAGACCTGTGCTCCGCGGTCTTCCGCCATTTGATCTTCCTTTATATCGACGCGGGTTTAGCTTGCTATAGCACACTCCCGCCAAAACACTATTGATAAAAACACTTTGCTGTATTATTAATTGTCGACAGTAAGGTCGACGAGTGTGTCGGCGTAAAAAGTGGCTAAGGAAATACAAATGAAACCTGCATCCCCAAAAACAATGAATGGTGCACAGGCAATACTCCGGATGCTTGAACTTCACGGTGTCACGCATGTGTTTGGCCTGCCAGGTGAAACGACAATTCCCTGGTATAAAGAGTGGGGATCTGGTTCAGATATCGAATACGTTCTAACCCGTGATGAGCGTACCGCGTCCTATGCTGCAGAGGCCTACGCAAAAATTACAGGGCGTCCTGCCGTACTGGAGGCGCCTAGTCCCGGCGTAACCCATTGTATTGACCCAGTGAATTCCTGCTCATGCTACAGTGAGGAAAATGGTAGCGATGAGTGAGACATTGGAAGACGGTTTCAAGCGTTGGACAGCGAAGCGCAAATCGGCGCTTGTTATTGAGATCCTGCAGGGCAAGACGACGGTGGCCGAGGCTAGCCGTTCTTACGACCTGTCCC
>NZ_LLWC01000003.1 GCF_001561995.1 Polycladidibacter hongkongensis | reverse complement strand
AAAACACCTTGTCAGGTGTTTGAACAAAGGGCTTGGAAAAGGGCAGCGTAATATGTTTAATCAAACTGTCCGGAAATCGGGCGGAACTCCAACAAGAAACCAACATAGCTAAGGAGACAAAAGCCTGGCTTGCCGGTGGTGCCGCTGACCAGATCAAGGCATACGTTTCCAAAATGGTGATTGTGATGCCAGTGGAAGAGTATCAGGCAAACAAGCGGGCCAGTGTTGAAGCTGTCTTCGGTGTTTCTGGCGGCATGTTTCCCAGTGTTCAAACTGCACTTGCATGGATCGAAAAAGACTGTCCAGCAGTCAGCTCTCTTGAATCGCTTAGCAAATATCTCTCCAATGATCTACGGTTGGTTTGAGGGCATATATCCCAACAAAAAGAGGTCAGGCGCATCAACTCGCCTGACCCAACTTTATTCGTCCTGCAAAGGGCGCCCTTGTCATTTTTGTTCTAGGCGCGCAAGGAGCTGCTGTAGTTTTTCATCCGCGCGTCCGTTAAGCTTCTTGCTCCAACTTTCAGGAGGATTACGCCATGCTTCGCGTGGCCCCACTGCAATTAACATCACCATTCCATAGCGACCATGCACCTTACAGGTCATCACATAGAGGCCCGGGGCATCCATAACTTGAGTATGCGACTGCGTGTTTGCAATTGATATCGATTTTACCCCTTCCGGGATCAAGCCACGCACGCTTTTGACTGTGTGTTGTCCGCGCGAGTTATTAAAAATTATCTTGCCACCCACTGGAATGCGAACGAAGTCTGGCTCGAAACGAAACATATCCAAGACGTAATCGACCGTAGGATCACTTACCTGATCTATGGCAACTGCGTTTTGTTTGCTGTTTTCACTCGCATTTCCTGAGGTAGACATTGCGCCTGCACACGCCAAAACCAACGCGGCGATGAGCGTTACACTCTTGGTCATCAGCGGGTTAACCTTTCTTCCTTGGCCGGCCACCATTTGCAATGTAGCGCAGGCCTTTCATGTTAAGTATTTCTATCTTGTCGGTCGCGAGCAGCTTGATTGCGCCTTCATGCGCTAGAGCGGTGAACCCGCGGCTTACCGTTTCCGGTTGCAAGCCGAGGTAGTCGGCGATGTCACGGCGTCCAAACGGAATTTGGACATGGTTCAGCTCGTGACTTTTATTCCGATCTCTTCGGCTGCGCAGTTCGAACAAGAATGCGGCAATGCGCTCAATCGGCGTTTTCTTGGCCAAATCATTACTATGATCGAGCATTTGAAAAAGAAGCGCATTGCTGCGAGAGACAAAGTGCTCTCGGGTTTGTCTCGAATGCTCCAACAAACTGTCAAAGACCGACTGGTCAATGATCTGCAACGTGCTAGGACCAAGCGCGGTGATCGTCCCACTAATTTGTCGGGAGAGCGCCGCCAAGTTTATGTAATCGCCGGGTAAAAATAGGCCGGTAATCGTGCGCCGACCATCACTAAGGTGCGCAACAACCCCCATTGCGCCAGCAAGCACGCTTAGCACCGGCTCTCCACTGAGCTCTCGTGGCTCAATTTCATCTGCCACAGAAAGGTGTACGCGGTGACTGCCCCTTAACGGGCTTGCCCCGTGCACGGCCCGCAACTCCCCACAAAGACAATTACTGTGCTCAAAACCGCAGTGCCTAACAATAGTACAGTGTCGCGGCTGCTTGCCCCTATCCGCGCGCACGGCAGCTGCCGCCCCACTTGTTTCATGCATGCAATGCCCCCAAACATTACTCGCCTCTAAGACACGCTCTCTAGTAACCCCCAAAAACACCTAGCCCTAAAACTCTAGGTAAGCGTAATGTACGCATAAAGTTGCAAATGCGAGTTGATATCGCTCAAATCTACCTATTTTTACGTATTAACTATGATTTTCAATAGGTTATGGGTAAATCTCGATTCTTTTTCTTTTCTACGTACGCCTTGATTGCAATCAGTGCTGTATATCACATTCTGCAAATACTGGGCTTAGTCGGGGGAGCCAAAGTTCGCATCGTATTTGATGGGCAAAGACATTCCGCTCCTCTCCAAAACGGAGGGTTCAATGCGCCTACCTGCAAGTCTTGCTGCATTGCTTTTTGCCAGTTCCTCTGCTTTATCGGCAGATTTGGGGCCGGTTGAGCCGCTGCAAGTGAATGAAGATCTGGCCGCGCTTGGCAAGCGCCTGTTTTATGATTCAAGGCTTTCTGGAGATACCAATCTCTCATGCTCCAGCTGTCATCAGCCGGAAAAGGCTTTTACCGACGGTGAGCCACTCTCAACAGCCTATAGCGGCTCGGAAGGCTTTCGCAACACGCCGACCCTTGCCAATGTTGGCCACCGCGTCAACTGGATGCATGATGGTCGCCTCGGCACCAATTTAAATGACGTCTCCCGCGAGATGATCACTGAAGATTATATTATGAATATGGACATGCGGATGATGCAAGAGCGTTTGAAGCAGGATCCAATTTACATCAAGATGTTTGCCGCCGCAGGCAAAGGGGAGCCATCAAATGGCGGTGCACGCTCTGCCTTGCAGGAATTTTTGAAATCTATCACCTCCGCTGGGGCAGATTTCGATGCAGGAAACATGAGTGCTGCGGCGAAGCGAGGTTATGAGCTGTTTACCGGCAAGGCTGGTTGCAGCACATGCCACAGTGGCAATCGCTTTACCGACGACAAGCGGCACAATACCGGCGTTCCGGACAATCCTGCGATATGGGCGGATCCGCTACGCCATCAGACATATGTGGCCTATGCCAAGTTCATGGGTGTTGAAAACTACATGAATGTGCGTGAAGATTTGGGCGCCTATATTCAAGACCACACGCCAGCTGCAAAGCGCTCATTTGTAACGCCAAGCCTGCGGGAGCTCACCTACACCGCTCCCTACATGCACAATGGCATGATTGCCACGCTTGAAGACGTCATCGAGTTTTACAATCAGGGCGGCGGCAAAGACACCCTGAAGGATAAGGCACTGAAGCCTCTAAACCTCAGCAATAGAGAAAAAGCAGATCTTCTCGCCTTCCTGCAAGCACTCTCTGGCGAGAGCTTCAATCAACCATATTATGTCTGGGAAGAAGACGACTACGAATACCATGTCGTTTCTGACTGGAACAACGCCAAAAACTAGGGAGTCAAGATCATGCCAACTGCCATGAGATCAATCCTCTCTAAATGGATACTAGCCGGCGTCTCAGCAATTGCGATTGCTGCAACCGCGCAAGCCTCAGAGCGGCCAAAAGAGCTGGCCCCGCTTGGCCCACCGCCAATCCCTGCGGACAACCCGCAAACACCTGAAAAAATCGAGCTCGGCAAGCTGCTGTTCTTCGATCCGCGATTGTCTGGTAACGGGGCGATGCCATGCTCAGCGTGCCACCTTCCAGACGCAGGTTGGGATTTTCCCGACAAGATTTCACTGGGTTATCCGGGCACAGTGCATTGGCGCAATTCACAAACGGTCATTAACGCTGCGTACTACGGGAATTTATTCTGGGCGGGCGCCGCGAAATCGCTAGAGGCCCAAGCCAAGTCGGCAGCCAAAGGCGCAGTTGCCGGCAACGGCGAAGACGACATGCTCGAAGCCCGGCTCGCCTTTGTTCCGGAGTACCGTCAGCGCTTCAAGGATGTCTTTGGCACCGATTACCCGCGTCTTAACCACGCATGGATGGCCATTGCAGCTTTTGAACGCACACTTGTGCAGACCGATACGCCATTTGACGCATACATGCGCGGCGATGACACGTCCCTTGATGCCGCGCAAAAGCGCGGGCTTGACCTCTTCACTGGCAAGGCCGGTTGCTCGCAATGCCACAATGGCGCGCTGCTTTCCAACGAGAGATACTACAATATCGGTGTGCCCGCCTTTGACGGCTGGCAAGACGACGAACTGGCGCAAATTACCTTCCGCTATGAGCTTTATGCCAAAGGCTCCACCGAGAAGATGTACCGAGATTTCAAGGATGACCCAGGGGTCTACTTCCGTGCTAAAGACAAAAAGTACTTAGGTAAATTTAGAGTCCCTTCGCTGCGCTACACGAAATACACCGCGCCATACATGCATAACGGGATGTTGGCCACCCTTGAAGAGGTCATTGAATTTTACAATCAAGGTGGGGGGGCCAACGAATTTTCCCAGACCAAGAGCTCACTTATTCAGCCGCTTGGTCTCACTAGCAAAGAAAAAGCCGATCTGCTTGCCTTTTTGAATAGCTTATCTGGAGAGCGGATCACTATGGAAGAGCCAGAGCTGCCCCCCTATGCCGTGCTAGGCACGGGCACCCAGTAGAGGAGACGGACTATGACTGTACAGCATTCCCCCCTCGACCCGGCCCTAGTGGCAAGCATTAACGGGCCAGAGGAAGTTGCGAAAACCGGCAAGCGTTGTGTGATGAACCGTCGACAGTTCTTACTTACCTCCGGGATTAGCACATTCACAATCATGGTGGCCCTGAAGTCAGGACCAAGCGCGGCGAAAGTGCCCGCGGTGGTCTCGACTTACAAGCGAAAATTCATCGCCAAGCTTTCAGAGCTCAAACAGGATGAACCGTTGGACTTCACCTATCCAGATGAGGGCGCTTATGCGGAATCCATTCTGGTGAAGCTTGGCCGTGAAGCTGGCGGGGGTATAGGACCTCAAAAAGACATTGTCGCTTTTAGCTACACCTGCACGCACCAAGGTGGTCCACTTCAGGATACCTACAAAGCAGCCGATAAAGCGCTAGGGCCTTGTCCGCTGCATTTGACCACATTCGATCTCACCCGGCACGGCATTTTTATCTCTGGGCAGGCATATCAAAGCTTGCCGCAGGTACTGCTGGAGCTGGATGGCGACGACATCTACGCCGTTGGCATGTTTGGCCTAATCTATGGCCGCCACGACAATTTACAGGGTTGAGGAGAGCAGAACCATGTCCACTCCCTACTATATTCCAGAGACGAACATTCCCCTGCCTCCAGTTGATGCAGATGTCATATCAACCGCGTGCGACTACTGCATCGTCGCTTGCGGCTACAAGGTGTATCGCTGGCCGGTAAAAGGCGGCAAAGTTGGCGGAGCAATGGCGGGAGAAAACGCCTTTAATGTCGATTTCCCTGTTGATCCGCTTGGCCCTTGGGTTGCACCAAATCAATACAACACCGTCATGCACAATGGCGAGCCTCATCACGTGATCATCATTCCGGACAAAGATTCCGAACACGTCAATATCGCAGGCAACTCCTCAATTCGTGGCGGCGCGATCGCACAAAAAGTTTACAATCCGCAGACCCCAACGCGTGACCGCCTCAAATCTCCCATGGTGCGCATGTTTGGCGTCCTGATGCCGGTAACATGGGACTTCGCCATGGAAATTGCCGCAGCAGTCGGCAAGCACGTTATCAAGAAACATGGCGAGAACGCCTATTGCGTAAAGACCTTCTCCTACGGTTTTATGGAGAACACCTACGCAATCACCAAGTACGCACTAAACAGCGTCAGTACGGCCAACTTTACGTTCCACGATACGCCTTCGGATGTAACATCTACGCCGGGTTTCCGCGATGCCGGGTTCGACAATTTTGGCCCTGCCTATGAAGACTGGCGTGATGCTGAGACCTTGCTGATTTGCGGCACCGATCCTTATGAAACCAAAACGATCCTGTTTACAGACTGGATCATGCCGGGGATACAAAACGGCCAACGCACCATCTTTATGGTACCCCGTAAAACAGGGGGCATCGCCTATGCTGAAAAGAACGGCGGCATGTGGCTCGATATTCAACCCGGCACCGATCTGCTCGTTGTCAATGCAATAGCTCGCGTGATCGTCGAAAATGGCTGGGAGGATACCGACTGGATCCAGAAATGGGTGAACAACAAATGGGAAAGCTCCTCCGGCTTTGGGCAGGGCACGCGCAACACACCTTGGCAGTGGCGAACCACGTGGGGCAAGTTCCAAACTGCCGGCTTCGAAGACTGGAAAGAGTGGCTGCTGTCTCAGGACGAATTTGCTCCTGAAAACGCTGCAGAAATTGCCCAGATCGACATCGAAAAAATCTACAAGGCCGCGGAGTGGATGGCCAAACCGCGAGAAGACGGCACGCGCCCCAAAACATCTTTGATGATCGAAAAGGGGTTCTATTGGTCCAATAATACCGGCAATACGCAGGCGATTTCCGCACTTGGCATTGTTGTGGGAGCAGGCGGACGCCCCGGGCAGGTCATCGGCCGGGCAGGCGGTCACCAACGTGGCGGTCTGCGTGGCGGCAAATATCCGCGCAACAAATCTCCCGAAAAACTGCCCGGTCGTCGTCGCAGAGCTATGGACACAGATCGTTACCTCATGTCCGGGCACACCCGCTTTGCTCACGTCATTGGCAACACCTGGATCCAGTCCATGTGTGGGTCGCAATCCCTCGCGGCGAAGTTTGATGAGTTGACAGTGCAAAACCCGCATCAGATCAACTCCTTCGACAAGCAGGAAATCATTGATACGCTTATCAAGCGCGTTGATAGCGGAGGGATGGTCGTCGTCAACCAAGATATCTATCTGGTCGATCCCATCGGGGCGCGCTATGCGGACATTGTCTTCCCTGCCTCTGGTTGGGGGGAAGACAGCTTTACCCGTGCCAATGGAGAGCGGCGTATTCGCCTTTATCCAAAATTCTATGATGCCCCGGGTGACGCAAAACCTGACTGGTGGATCATTGCCCGTCTCGCCACAGAGATGGGATATACCGGCTTTGATTGGAAAAACTCGAACGAGGTTCTAGAGGAGGGGGCGCGCTTCTCCCGAGGAAGCCGAAAAGACTTTCATCTGGTCAAGGTTGCGGCGCATCGGGAAGGCAAAACCCTACACGAAAAACTCGGCGAGTACGGCACGGCCGGTATTCAAGGACCCGTGCTGATGGCGGACGACGGTTCGCTTATCGGAACCAAGCGCCTGCATGATACCACACGTGTCTTGCCGGAGGACGGGCCGATTGGTGCCAGCCGCCTTGGCAAGAAGTTGACGCACTTCAACTCGCAGACCGGCAAATGCAACATCCAGAAATCGCCGTGGAGCCTTTTCTCCGATTACTGGGCATGGTTGAAGCCAAAGCAGGATGAGTTGTGGGTGACCTCCGGGCGAATTAACGAGCGCTGGCAATCTGGCTATGATGATCGCAGGCGCCCATACATTGTGCAGCGCTGGCCAGAAAACTGGGTGGAGATTCATCCTGATGATGCTAAGGCACGCGGGATTGAGAACGGCGATTACGTCATGCTCTACTCGGAACGCATTCCTGTCCAGACCGACACCATCGTCGGTGTCGAGGGGGATGATTTCTCCTTTAGCAAACTCATGGAGAATGGCCATATCGAGCTGACAAAAGCTGCAATAACTGCAGTGGCAATTGTTACGCCTGCCGTGAAGAAAGGCTTGCTTTACATGGACTTTTTGCACACGGCCCAACCTGCCAACGCACTTTCAGGGCGCGTGGTAGACTGGATCAGCGGCAACTACAACTACAAGATGGGGGTAGGGCGCATACGCAAGATCGGCACATCGCCTTACAAAAACAGTTTCCGGTCCATGTCCTTTGCGCGGCGAGACATCGCTTAGCAAACACTAGAAAAAACGCCGATCAGGGTGGGGGCGCTCGCTCCCACCTATCTCACTCTAAGCAGGCCTGTCCCATGTGCCTTAACGACTGCAAGAGGCTTCGCGATGTGCGCAACAATTCAAAAACCAGAAGCAGTAAACCGCGTGATAAGCGAAACACTACTTAAAATCGCGCAGGAGGGCAGCCCGGCAGAGCAATGTCTTGCCTTAAAAGCCCTTACGAACGGAAAGCACTCTGCAACGGATGCGGACACCCGTCGTGTGCTGCTAGATCTGACCAGAAATGATGATCCTGATGTGCGGGTCGACGCTCTCTGTGCCCTTGTTTCCAGACAAGAACCGGATATTGGCGAACACTTCCTGTGGAGCCTGCTCAATGATCCTGTTGGGGACAGTAAACTTGCAGCCCTTAAAGGGCTTGGGCAAAAAGACAAAGATACAGCAGCACCACTGTTGCAAAAGCTGTTGCTAGATCGCTGCGAAGAAACTGTTGCTTGGGAAGATGAGGCAGGGCAATGGGATGACTGGCTTGATGTGCAAAAAGGCGTAATCGCTGCCATCGCCCGGTTGAAAATCACTGATTGCCTGCCGGCACTTCTGCAAGTTACACGAGACGAGATGGGGCAAGATCTTTGGGAGGATGTTCTCACCGCCTTATCGCAGTTTGGCGAAGCGGGGGTTATGGAGCTTATTGCCATCGGGCAACTCCCGAACAGCCGCTTACGCCGCCGAGCAGCTGCCGCCCTTGGGCGAACCGCGGAGCCATTAGCAGAGCGAGCGCTTAATGCCTTAACGCAAGATCAAGCTGCCGAGGTTCGGTTGGCATCCTGTGAGGCTTTACTGGCGCGAGGGGCAGATCTGCCCTTGGCACGATTGCTCACAGATACCTCTAGTGAGCTGCGCATCTTTGCCCTGCGAAACGCTCAGGATATCAGCCCGGCAAAATTAATCGACTTTGCGGTGAGGGGGGCATCAGCCGAAGAGCGAATAGCCGCGTTGGAGCGCCTTGCGGAAACTCGAATAGATCATGCTGCCGAAGAGCAATTGTTGCAAGATATCGTACCTTTGCTGCGCCGATCGGAAGATCCCTATATTTGTGCGTTGATTGCTGTGCTGGCGAGAGTTGCCTCCCCGGCGGCACAAGCTTTGCTGCTAGATATTCAAGCACAAAGAACGGCCCCCTCCGTTCAATGCGCTGTGGTGCAAGCCTTTCGACAGTTTCCCGACTGCGAAAATGTACTTTCGATACTGGCTGGCGCCATAGCAGGCAATAGCCAAAGCCTTCGCTTGCACGCCATGGCCACGCTGGCAGCTCTCGCTGCTGAGCATGGTGAGGGCGCTGCGAGTGCACAAGCATTGCTCGCAGAAGCCGCTAAAGGCACGCTTACTGATGCAGAAAATGTCGATGCAGCGCAAGAAGAAGTCTCTCAGGAAAGAGCAGGGCGCACCGACGAAGAGAGCAAGTCGCGCATCCGAATAGATCGTGATGGCAACGTCCTAGAGCCCGCCTCGCAAATACAGTCCGCAACAGACAGTTCAGAGCACAGTGAACCAAAGATCGCTTGTGAACATGAGGAAGACAGCTTCCCTCAATCTACACTCGCTGCTGTATTGCAAGGTGATGCGGCACAAGCAACAGCGCCTGAGGAGAAGGTTGAGCTTTCTCAATCAGATCTAAAATTGTTGGAGCTAGCACAATCAACCTTGAAGAAAAAGCGCGTAAGGCCCGACATTGCCGCAGATAAAATACGTGATTGCCAACTTATAGCGCTGCGCCTCGTTGGTGAACAGGATGACACAACCTATACGCAATTGCTATGCGAGCAAGCTCTCGCCGCTGATGCACAAATTCGGTTTTCGGCCTTACAAAGTCTGTTGTCACGCGCGCGGCGGGGCGTCCTGCCAGATCCTACCTTATGGCAGGCTCTTCCTGCTCTCGTTAAAGACAATCATCTCCCGCTCCGCTCCATTGTTGTGCAACTGCTCGCCTATGCGCCGAAGGACGTTGCTGAACCGCTCTTTACAATTGCACTGCGAACCGGCGCAACTCAGGAAAGAGCTGAGGCCATCAAATACGCACCCGCAAATGAACTTACGCAACCTGTGATGCAACAGGCGCTCGCAAGCCGCGACCGTGTCGTTCGTGCTGCCGCGATTACACGGGCTTGCGCTGAGGGAACTGGAGAGGCTACAGCCCTACTGGGCGCAGCTCTGCTGGAAAGTGGTGCGCTTGGTTCAATCCTTGCCAAAGAGCTAAACCAATTGCCACAGGGAGTGTGGAGTGAAGCAGTTAAACAACAGCTCTGCCTACGCTGCCAAACCCAGACCGCTGAACGCACAATTGCTCTGCAAATCCTCGCTCAGTTGGAGGCAGGGACGGCAATCGCGGCGTGACAGAACAAAACTACCAGTAACGATAGACCAAATCTGTTGGATCCTCGCGTTCCGCGTGGGGGTCCAGCCTTCCATCAAGACGCCGTGCGACCTGAATGGAAGCCCTGTTTTCCTCATCAATATAGCTCACTAGAGAAGGTAGCCGGATAGATTTTCTTGCCCAATCTTTTAGGAGAGCTGCCGCCTCACTGGCATAGCCATTGCCTTCGGCATAATCATATAGGAACCACCCAAGTTCCGGTTCTGGAAACAATGGACCTGCGTTTATATCCACCATCCCCGCGACGTTTCCAGTGTCGCTCAGCTCAATTGCCAACCCACCATGACCCATCAGTCTCCACAGAGCTGTTTCATGGCAAAACATCCCCCAAGCGCCATAAAGATCAAGTGGCCCTCCCATGAATTTAGCGCGTGAAGACTGCATCATTGCCAAAAAATTAGGCCAGTCATCCCTGCAAAAAGCCCGTAAATTCAGGCGTTCACACCTTAGCTTTGGAATTGTAAACATAGAAAAAGGGTACGCATTAACTCACGACAGTTTGATGAAATAGTTTTGCTTCATCGGCACAGAGCAAGAAGAGGCTAAGAGGTCGTTCACCGTTCAATTACTCTCATAATTTGGATTATGTCAGAAAAGCATGTTCATTTGTTCTCGTTTCGTGCTTCACGCTGCTTTACTGTCGCTTTGCTTAGTCATTACATAGAGGTCAATGATAGAGGCCCATTTAGCGCGAGCAGTTTCGTCTGAACGCAAGTAGGCTGCCACCATCAGCCAATACCCAGTATCCTCATGAGCTAAATCACTGAGTTTCATCATAGTTTTGTCAGATGGTATTTGAATTCCGCGCTCGTAATAACCAATTTGATTATTGGCCACGCCTACAGCCAAGGCCAGCTTTCTCTTACTGGAGAAGCCGCCAGCGAGCCGCGCTTTTTCGAGTAAAATTCCAATATTCATTGGGCCACCAAAGTAAAACACACACACAGCCATCATACTAGCACGCAGGGCACCTGCTTGCAATTTTAAGGGCCGTATGGATGTTTTGAGGAGTGATAACTATCTCAATGCAGAGGGGGCGGGTTCGAGCCACCATTTTTACACACACGGCGCAAACCCGCCCCTTAGGGGCCGACATGCAAGCTAATCAAGCAACAAGCGGTTTCCGGAAATTAAAACAAGAAAGTATTCAATTTTCCGATTTAACCGCCGATTTTACAGACCTAAGCCGTAAAAAGCTGCTGAGCATAGCGCACAAAGCGGGAATCGCTTTAGCGCTGAAGCCAACCCCTAGGGCTGTACTTAATACACTAAGCGCAAGCTGGGGTGAACAACTCGTTCAAGGGGCGTTAATCGTCTGGCCGTCGAATGAATGGCTTTGTGATCGTGTTGGCATCACGGACCGCGCTTTACGCAACACCCTATCAAAACTGATTGAGCTGGGGCTGATAAAGGCCAAGGACGCGCCCAATCGCAAACGTTTTCCTGTGCGCAGGGGAGACCAGATAGTCGACGCTTACGGCTTCGACCTCACTCCGATGGTGGCGCAGGCTAATGATTACGAGGCAATCATTAACGCCAACGCGTCGCAGGAAGAGCGGCAAAAACAACAGTGGACAGCGCTTAAGGCGCTTCGCATTGACACCAAAGAGGCAGCGGAGCTGCTGCCCCAAGATAGCGACCTTTACCAGACCTTTTGCGAGTACGAATACAACACGCCGAACCGGCGACAGGCGGGGATTGACTACGCCCTGACCCTTGAACACTACGCTTCGCTAAAAACGCGCATTTTCAGTTATTTAAAACAAAAAACTTCCGGCTCAGCCGGTAAAAACTTCCGGCACATAGAAACAAACACAGAATTAAAATACTCCGTTGTAACAAGCGGCAATCGCGCTGATTGCGCGATTACTCAGTTTGCAGGGGGGCAGGCTGACGCCTGCCAAAGCGGCTTTGAGGAATTGGACGGGGAAAAAATCGACGCCCTGCCGCTCTCACTGACGGAATTGGAGCGGGCAATCCCTGTTTTTGAGGATTTTGGGGGCCTGACCAGCTGGCGAGACCTACCAGAGCTTGCAGAAATGCACCGTGGCGCGCTGCAATTGAGCGAAGAGGGGTGGCGGGCCAGCGTTCAGCTGATTGGCCTTGAGCGGGCTTCTCTGGCGTTTTTTGCGGCCTATCAAATCATATCAGACCGCGCCAACGGCGGCACAGCACCGCCAATCACCAGTATGGGCGGCTATTATCGGGCCTACTGCCGCAAAATTGCGGCCGGAGAGGTGGATCTGATGGCCGAGCTACGCAAGCTTTACAGGAAAAACATTAGAAAGAGAGGGTAAGTGGCTGAAGATATTGCAGAAAGTGTCTGCCTTGTATGTCAATCGCGGGTGATGCTGCGCGAGGACCGGAGCGGCAAGCTTTACTACCAGTGCAACGGCGATTTTGAGGACGAGCGGCCCTCCTGTGGCTCCAAGTTGGTGATGGGGAAGGGGCGTTCCAAGCAGCTCAAAGCGCAGTTACTAGCGCAAAAAGAGGGCCAGCAACTGGCCAATGACAACACCAAGAAAGAAGAAAAAACCATTGAAAATCAACCTGTTAGAGACGACTGGATTGCAGAAAATTTCGCTTAGCGACACACCTGTTGCTCCTGAAGCTGCCGAGCCGACACAGCCCAGCCCAAGCGAGGACATGCCAGACATCGAGGAGGCTGCGAAAGAGGCCGGAATTGATATGCAGGTGGAGGGCGCGGCCCCTGCCAGTGCGCCAGAGGTCCAACTGGTCAGTGCGGAGGCGTTTCACGCCAATATCGAGTTTGCCCTTGCGGCGCTTGGCGGCCTGACTGGCCTGAAATCCCTGCCAATTGCCGAGCATGAAGAAGATCAAGCCCGCAAGGCCACCAAAGGGCTTTACGAGCTGGCGCAAAAGTCCAGCTGGTTCCGCTGGATGGTTACGGAAAAAACGGAGAACGTGGCCGCACTTTCGGCCATTGCCATGTTTGCCCTGCCCAAAATGTTTGCGGTTAGCGCCGAGCTGAGCGAACGCCGCTCAGCACGGGTTGCCAGTTATCCGGAGGTATAAATGACGACTGAAGTTTCCACTCTTATGCATGAGTTTTTGCACGCACAGCTTGAAGCCAAGTTCGCGTATGTAGATAAGATGCGCGCAGAGTTTCAACATAAAGAAAATGAAATCTTTAACGAGGCCTTTGCTGCCGGTGTCCTCTCGGAATACGACAATTTTGACCGAATTGTTGAGCAAGCTATTGATTTGTATGAATCAACGCGCCCCGATCTGGCACGGAAGCGGCTCCGCCAACTGGTGTGTGACAGTAGAAAACGCGCTTTTGACAAGCTGCAACGCGCGCATGATCTGAGATACACAGAGGAAGACGATGCAGGCTGAGCTTGAGGCTGTCTATGGTCGCCGAGGCAGCGGCAAAAGCACTATCACAAAGGCACGGCTTCGGGGATTGCCAAGCGGCGCCCGCGTGATTGTGTTTGATCCGCTGGCGGAATATGGCGGCACAGGGTGGACGCGTGTTCGTACACTGGAAGAGCTGGCTGGCGCAGTTAAAAAGCGCTGGCGGGGCGGCTTTAAAATCTCCTATGTGAGCGCGGGCGATCATGTGGAGAATTTGGACCGGCTAACCAAGTTCCTATGGCTGGCAAATGCTGATTACCCACGCCACAAAAAGCAAATGCTGCTGGTGGTGGAAGAGGCAAATCTAGCTATTCCGAACCAAGCCCAAAAGAGCCATATCACCGGCATGCAACAGCTCATCTTGCAGGGGCGCCACCGTGGTCTAGGCTGCATTGCGATCACTCAGCGACCCGCTCAGATATCGACCACGTTCCGCGGGAATTGCGCCAGAGAATATGTGTTCCCGTTGGCCGCTCATGTCGACAAGCAGCAAATCTTGCAGACCATCGGCCCGAAGTACAAAGAGGAGCTAAACCAGATGCAGCCATTTAACTTCCTGTTGCTAGAAAACGGCGCAATAAAGAGGGGCAAAACCACAAAAACGGGGAAATTCAAGTTAAATCCCTGAGGCAATACTTATACAGAGTGTACACCGTATGAACCCGCAGAAACCCGCCGTTTATGGCGGGTTTTTTGTTGCAATTCCAGCTAAAAACGCCACTCTTTGCCCATGCCGAAAACAATCATCTACTCGGTTGCTGCAAGTATCATTGCAATGAGCTTATTTGAGTTTGTAGTAAAACCGGCATTTCGAAAACCAAACTAAGGAAAAAAACAATAACAATGCTTAGCAAAGGTGACATTAAGCTGATTTTGGGCTGCACCGTGGGTGTGCTCATTGCGGGTTGGGCGCTCCATGCGTTCAAGGACAACGCATTCGCGCAGAAAATCACTCAGGGCTTTGGGGTTTAAACGTTGCGTTCATACCGAAAACTAAAAGAATTTCAGAACGTTGTGGCGGGGCAGATTGCCGCCGTAGACCTGCCGACAGACCGGCGCTATCACGCGGTAAAAATCTCGTTTGAGGCAGGCGGTGCATTGGCAAAACGCGCCGTGATGGAAGAGAAGATCAAGCTTATTCGTGTGCTGCTGGACGGGCGCGCACAATGGGAGCTAACAGCTAAAGAGCTGTTCGCTATTCTGGACCTTAATGGGTATCCAATTCAGGACGGGATTATCCCGCTTTGCTTCTCTGAGCCATGGCGCGAATCCACCAGCGGACAGGACCAAACCGCGTGGAGCCTGAAGGGAACTGGCATCACCGATTTCAACATCGAGCTCACACTGGCTGACGATGTGAAAAGCCCGCGCCTAGAAGCCTATGCGGATTACGACCGCATGGCGGTAGGCGGTGCGACTGGTCGCCCTGATCTGGGCTTTATCCGGAAGATCATCAGGCGCCAAATTCCGGTTTCTGCCACTGGCATTCACACAGAACCGGACGTTCCGGCCATTGGCAACCTACAGGCGCTTTATTGCTTCGAGGGAGCCAAGGGCGACATTGCCCGCATTAAGCTGGATCGTGATGGCGAAACCATTGTCGACATCCCCCGTCATATCAATGACGAGCCACTGAAAGCCTATGGCGCGACGGTTCCTGATCAGGTCTTTGCTTTGCGCATGGACAAGGAACAGCGCCAGAGCCTCAATCTGGGCAATCAGGTGTTGACCAATGGTGTGCCGCGCCGCGTGCCAACCCAGTTTGAATTCACCATGACCAAGGCAACCCCGTTCTACGCCGTTTATAGCTACGTAGGAGGCCGCAATTAGCATCGACGAATTTGTAAATTCGCGGTTTGCTCAAAGCGGTTCAGGGTCTGGGGATCTGCTCATCCCATACAATCAAATGGGAGGGCCAAACGGGGGGAGCTGGGGCGGCATGGGGTGGGAAACTGCTTCACCTGCCGGAGGCGGTGGCAACACGCTGCCAGCGCCGACAAGTGGCGGCTCCCCCACAGGGGGCGGCGGCGGTTTTTGGGACAGCGTCAACGGCTTTCTCAACGGCGCAGCCAACACCCTTGGCAATGTGCTGAACGCCTTCAACGGCTTCGGCAACACTGTTGACCCGCAGCCACAGGCACCACAGCCGGTACCCGTCACCACGGTGACCCAGACGCCGGCGAAATTGCCAATCGGGCCGCTTATGGGAATTGGGGCAGTGGCGCTGGTTGCGCTGTTGATGGTGATGAAAAAATGACAGCACCAGCACCAAGCCCCATGCCGCAACTGGCCTTGAGCACAGGGCCCGCGATATCCGGAGCCCGCCAGAATGTTGGCTATAACGCCAATTGGAACGCAGGCAACTGGGATCCATTTGGACGCCAGCAGCAGCAGGGAACCATCATGGGCCTGCCGATCTGGGCGATAATTGCCGCAGGCGCGGCGCTTTTGTACCTGAGTAAAGGGAAAAAACTGTTTTGAAATTGTTTGTAAATCTGGCGGAACGCGTCGAAGGCGACACACTGGAATATTTGGCCGAAAGCACGCGCAAGCATGATCCGGATTATATGAGCAAGGACCGGCTTGAAGGCGTTTTCGCTATCACCTTGCGCGATAGCGAGGGCGTTCTTCAGGTGGCCGCTGCCTATGAGTTCCGCAGCTTTGCCCATGGCCGCGAATTGGCTGTCATGGCTGCCAATGTCAGCCGCGCCAATGGTGGCAAATGGCTGGAGCCGCTTCGCGATGCGTTTATGCGCATTGCCGAGGAAAACGACTGCAACCGCATTACCGTTGGTGTTTCCAGAACCACGCTGAAGGCCGCCCTTGAGCGGTTGAATTTCAAGGCCATTTCAACACTGATGGCGCTACCACTTGCCAGCGGGGTGTTTTCACTTGGGCGGCGATAGTTCCAGCAGTAGCAGCTCGCACCAGAGCACGAGCAACACCGACAACAAGATTGCTGCCGAAGCGGGTTCTTTCGTTGCCACCACGCAAGGGGGCAATGGAGATATCTACATCGAGCAAGCCCCGCAAGAGCTGCTGGATTTTACCAGCAACGCAATCAACGGGGCAGGGCAGCTGGTGACCCGCGCCATGGATATTGTGGACCGGCAAAGCGCAACCACCGCCGCAGTGGCGCAGGGCTCGCCAGTGGAGGCACCAAGCAACACCAAATCGCGCAACAACGCACTATTGATGGGCGTTAGCGTCCTGACAATCGCGTATCTGTTAAGGAATTAACATGCAGGTCAACGAGTTTGAAATTGTTCTACCCGCTGGGGCTGTCATTGAGCGGGCCGCGTCCGGTTATGCCGTACGCTGTACGGCTTCCACAGCGCCGTTCAAAATTGCCTTTGAAAACGGGCAGGGCGGTATCACCTTTGAAAAGGGGCTTTCTGTACGCGCTAATGAAGCGTTCAGCCGCTTCACCTTGATGAACAACACGGATGCGGAAATCACTGCAACTCTGGTTGTTTCTGACAGTGATCTCACCGACGACCGATTGAACATCACCGGCGGCGGATTGATGCTGGAAAGCAAGCCCAAAAACGGTGATGTGCGGGTGTACGAGGTAAACGGAGAAATGGAGGTTGCCGATTATAACCCGAAACGCCGCTCCATTCGGTTTCAAAACCTGTCGGCCTCATCCATAGTTTTGAATTCAGGCATTTGGCTGCGTTCATTAGACTCATTTGAAACCAACGCAACTGATGCCTTTAGTGCACTGGAAGTTGGAAACAACAGAGGTCGCTTGGTCGTATTTGAGGTTAGCGAATGACAAGTCTTCCCGCACATAGTGTAATCTTAAAGTCTAGCGGCGGACGTCATGATTGGTTCAATCTCATTCAGCCTGATAAGAATGATGGCTTTATCGTCCGCAAGCTTCATTTCAAGGTAAAAAAACAGTCTGGCGCGACCTTACAATTGCACGGCGTACCACTGCAAATGAATCAGGAATTAACTGGCGGTGGGGAATACGAGTTTTCCGATTTCATAGTGTCAGCAGGGAAAGCCCTCAAATACACTTGCTCAGTTGAACACTCGGTTAGCATTTATGCTGAGGCACTGCCAGCGGTGACCACATGAAGGCCCTAGCTGCGCTCATCATTGTCGGGGCAGGCGGAGCCGCTGCATGGCAGGTTGTGCGCAGCAAGGGCAGTATCACAACCACCACCACAACGACGCCACAAGCGCCGCAGGCGCAACAGGCACCCACACACCAAGGCGGAAGCTGGCAACCGGCTGCCGCTCCTGAAAACTGGCTTTCCGGATTTACGCAGAGCCTATCCAATCTTTTCGACTGGGGAAACAACGTGAACGATAATAACAAGCCGGAAGCAACCGGCGCACCAGTCGTCCAGTTCCCCGCTCCTGTACTGCATACACCGCAGCAAGGGGCGGGGGTGGACTATGACACCCTAACGCTGGCCCGTACCCTGTACGGCGAAGCCAACCGCGAGAAGTATCAAGGCAAGCAAGCCGTGGCCTCCGTCATCTTGAACCGTGTACGCTCACGGCGTTGGCCGAACTCCGTTGCCAGCGTGTGCTTGCAGCCGTGGCAGTTCTCCTGCTGGAACGCTAGCGACCCTATGCGCGCGCGCATTGAGAACCTGCAACCCAATCAGGGCAATGCGCTGTTTGAGGACTGCCTGATTGTGGCCCGCAGAGCCACCGCAGGGCAATTGCCGGACAACACAGGCGGAGCAACCCACTATTACGCAAACTATATTGCGCAGCCGCGCTGGATTGCCGCCAGCCCCAACGCGCGCAAAACGGCGGAATATGGCGTGCATATGTTTTACGCGGGGATTGCCTAAATGCCGCTGGTCATTGCTGTGGGCCTACTGGTGGCAGTTGATGCGCTGGCCGTGGCAGTGGCCGCGCACAAAACCGGCGAAGCGGCACAGAAAAGCGCGCCGCTGGCATATGCCAGCGTTGCAGGGATCGCCGTTTATTTCGGGGGGAAGTGGCTAAATGGCAAAGCTTGATTTCAACTCGATCGCCTCGACACTCACCGCCGCACTGCTGGGCTGGGCAGCGCTGCAACTGGTCAACAACAGCCGAGAAATTGCCGACAACCGCGCAGAGATCAAAATCAACGCGGTTCAAATCGAAAACCTGAAGGAACAAAAATAATGGTTTCACTGTTCACAGGGCTTGTACGCCGTATGCAAGAGCCCTCTACATTTGCAGGCCTGCCGCTGGTTGGCCTTGGCTTGGCTCAGTTGTTCGGCGTTGTGGATCCGCACACCGTCCAGCAACTGGCAACATCGCTCACCACATCCGATCTGGCTACCGGCAGCGCCCTGACGCTTTCCGGACTGGCTGCAATGCTGCTGAAGGAGGGCAACTAATTGAACATCTATGATTACCTGCCTGATTGGGCCGTTGATTGGATGGGCGGCGAAACCACGCAGCAAAAACAGAATAACAAAATGTTCCTGTTTGCTGTGGTCGCAGGCCTTGGCGTCTACTGGTTCGCCACCAAGAAGCGCTAGCACTGAGCCCCGTTGTTGCGGGGCTTTTCTTTATCCATCGCTGGGAATGAAATTCTAAAATAGTCGCTCCTGGCACAGGCTTTTATAGAATAGGATTGCAACCTGGTTGCGCTTATCAAACCCTCATAGGGGTGGATCCGCGCAAAATCATTCTTTTTGACTAGGGGAAAAAATGGCACTTGATGCAGGCACAATCCGCGCGCCATGCGGCTGGGAACCTCATCCTGACATGCTGGGCTATGCCCGCATGAAGGAGTGCAAAAAAAAGGGCGCTGCAGGGGGAGGGCAACCGCTTAATCTGCTGCCCACGGCAAGCCCTGCGCCGTCAGGACCTGATTTAACTCAGCTGTGGCTTTCCGGTTGGTCGGGTCTGGACACAGGCAACCAGCCTGCTAGAATCCGCAGTGTACCGTCACTTTTGATTAGCTTGCTGGCGGTCTTACTTCTTGCCCTTGTCGCTGTGTGATCGACAAGGGCTTTTTTTATACCCGCACGCTTTCCCGATATTTGCGAATAATCCGGCTAACAGAGCTTGGATGCAGGTCAAAGCGGTTCGCGATTTGCCGATTTGTCGCGCCGCGTCGCATCATCAGCATGATTTCGCGATTCCGTTTTTCGCGGCTTATGTATTCGGCGCTCCTGCGCTTACACAAATACCAGTAGTTTACTAGATCGATACTTAGGCCGTTGATTTCTGCGAACTTCTGGGGGTTAACATCAAGGGGGAGACTTGCAAACACCTTTTCGAGATCATTGCGCCGTAGGCGGGACCGTTTTTTCTCCACAGCCATTTTTTTAAGTAAAATCAATTCCCACTCTAGATGCTTAACAAGCACGTCGATTTCTTTTTCTATCAGCTCATCTTTAAAAGGTAAGTACACAACACAACCCCTAATTGCATTTTACATTTGAGGGTTAACCTCGGTAATGTGCGTGTGTAAGCATTGCGTTAACTATAAGTGGCTGAATTCATTATATTAAATCAATTTTATATTGCGCATAATTTGGATTATGGAATTTTAATATCGCTGATTTCATCGTTTTTACCTATGCACTTTAGCTTTGGTCCACCAATCAGCACAGTTTCGTTTGTTCTGCGCTTCAAAGGAATTTCTTTTACGCAGTCTTAAACTGTAACGCTCAGTAATCTGTTAGAAACACTGATCTTAAGCACTGTTTTCGGCGCTTTCGACTGCTCACCCGTTGAGCCAATAACCCGCAAAAGGGAGAAAAACATGTTCATCAAGCGCAATGCTTTTGCTGTCACTTTAGCAACTGCAGCCCTTACATTCTCTGCCGCAGCCGAGGCGAAATCACTCCGCCTGAGCCACAACTTGCCCACGGATAACCCCGCCCACATTTCATTAGAGTTTATGGCTGGCCGGGTCAAAGAACTCACAGATGGGCAGTTACGCATCCGCGTGTTCCCCAACGCACAGCTTGGCTCTCAACGGGAGTCGGTGGAGCTGGTGCAAAACGGTCTGCTGGATATGGCGCGCTCAAATGCCAGTGAGATGGAAGCCTTTGACCCATCATACTCGGCCTTGACCCTTCCCTATATTTTCACAAGCGAGCCACATTACTACAAAGTTCTCACCTCCGACATCGCTGAGGATATCTACAATGCGACGCACAATAAGGGCTTTGTAGGGCTGGCTTTCATGGTGGATGGCTCCCGTTCGTTCTATGCAAACAAAGCAATCAAGACACCGGATGATCTTAACGGCATGAAAATTCGAGTTCAACCATCTCCCTCTGCGATTAAGATGGTTGAACTGCTCGGCGGTAACCCAACACCGATCGCTTTTGGTGAGCTATACTCTGCTTTGCAACAAGGTGTGGTCGACGGCGCTGAAAACAATCCTCAGGCGCTTGTAGATGTGCGCCACGGTGAAGTTGCGAAGGTCTATTCCAAGGACGAACATACCATGATCCCAGGGGTCCTTATCATGTCATCCCAAGTTTGGGATAGTTTGCCAGATGAGCACCGGACTGCACTTAAACAAGCATCCAGGGACATGATGGACTTCCACCGCGAGCTGTACAACAAGCAAACTTTGGAAGCGATCGATATTGCGAAGAACCAGCTAAAGGTTGACTTCGTTGATGTGGAAAAACAGCCCTTCATTGATAAGGTGCTGCCGATGCACGAAGAAGCCGCAGCTGCCAACGCCAAGGTAGGTGACTACATTAAGCGAATTAAAGCATTGGCGAACTAAACTCCCTTAGGAGCTAGAAAAAAACCCAACCTCATTTCGGTGGGTTTTTTTTCGCCTCGCGATCACAAAGAATGGAAAACTACTATTATATATATTTATCAATATGTTAAATGGCTTTCCCGACAAAAACATACGGAGCAGTTTGGTGCAACACCTTTGACAGGACAACCTATATTCCTTACCTATATGAATGCGATCATTTCTAAAGAGCTAATTTTTACTTACCGTCAACACATATTTGCAGAAGTTTTACTGATGGATTTTACAATTGTTACGCCAGTCAACTAATATAACAACAATGCACATACCCTTTTTGCTCAATGAAAGTCTAATTGTCAGGCAGTCTAATCCTGCCATTTATTAGGTTAACGAAAGAAAAAATAGATATTTACTTAATTTGCTCGATTGCGAAAAGCAGTTTGTTTAGTTATGTTGCCGACAACAAAATGAAATCTGCTCATTGGTTGGCAACCCACCCTCTACGAGCAACAGCAGTAGCGTCATAATATGCGTCTTTCGAATGCAGTCGAAAAAGAACTCCTCCGAATGATCCAATCGGGCGAGTATAAACCGGGCGACAAACTTCCATCTGAGCGAGTTCTGATGGAGATGTTTGATGTTGGCCGCCCTTCTGTAAGAGAGGCATTATTTTCTATTCAGCGCCAGGGGTTAATCAAAATCCGTAGAGGAGATCGCCCCCTGGTGGTTGAGCAAGATCCCCGGGCCCTGTTTAACGAACTCAATCATATCGCAGCTTCCTTGTTAGCCAACCCTGTTGGCGTACGCGAGTTTAACGAAACAAGATTGATATTCGAGCGTAGCCTTGCAAGGGAAGCTGCCGAAAATGCAACCGACGAGGATATCGCCGAGCTCTCAATGATTGTCGAAGCTGGAGACCAAGCGCTTGATGATCTGGAGTTGTATCTGGAGCTTGACCAGAAGTTTCATAGGTATCTTTGCGCCATAACTGGAAATTCCTTGTTAGTATCAGCCCACGAAACACTCATGGACTGGATCATGCGAACCCGAGACGTTGTGTTAGAGCCGCGTCTTCATAATAGCTATTCGCAGCTTGGTCACGAGCGCATTCTCACTGCAATTCGTGAGGGCAATGTTGAACTTGCTGATACTGCGATGCGAGAGCATTTGGAAAACGCTGCCGAGCGAGCAGGTCAGCGTTTCTTAAAGAAATAGCTAGCCAATCCTCTAGGTTATAAATCGCATCGCACTTTAGGTGTGGCGCTTTGCGCCACTACCTTTCCCTTAAGGATTCAGGCCATTGCTTCTTTGTGCTCATACGACTTCCTTCTATCGCTGTCCCGACAATGCACGGAGGCACCCATTGCCTAAGGTTCACCTTGGCAAGAATCTATGATTGTATCGCACGACCCTTGGTCCGTTGACTTTCTCTATTTAAATTTACTCGTGTTCTCTTCTACTTAAGACTTGGCCTGCTTGATACAATAGTCAAGCAATGCTTATCCATGCTGATTGGCCAGCGGGCGGCGCTGATTTCCGTAAAGTGTTGCACCTGTGAAATTTCAAGTACAGACCTATTCGATCCTACGTGTTTCCACAATAATAACCTGTGGGTTTAGCCCCAAGATGTTGACCATGTTCGGCCAAGCTGCACTATATGAAGTGTCTTTGGTTCTTGCGTGTTGACAAGTGAGCTAAGAGGGAAACCGGTTCAATTCCGGTACTGCCCCCGCAACTGTATGCAGTAGGCGGCTCCCAGATACCACTGAGGCCGTTAAGCCTTGGGAAGGTGGGAGTTGCTGTTACGCTGTGAAGTCAGGAGACCTGCCAAGGACAGATGATGACCACGGACGGAGGGTCCGCAGGGGCAATTGAAGTGATGCAATGACAATTCTGTCGTTGCAGCTTTGCGCTGCGCTCTCCCTAATGCTTTGGGGAAAATGGCATGAGCATTACCGTATATTCCAAGCCTGCCTGTGTGCAGTGCACCGCAACCACCCGCGCACTTGAAAGCGCCGGACTAGATTATAACATCATTGATCTGACCAAGGACAGCGACGCGCTGGCCACCGTGGAAGAGCTTGGCTACCGTCAGGTCCCGGTTGTGATTGCCGGCGATCAACACTGGGCCGGTTTCCGCCCTGATAAAATCGGCGCACTGGCCTAGGCGCATTTTGCTGTGGCGGAGCTTGTCTATTTCTCCAGTGCCTCAGGCAACACCCAGCGATTTATTGAGAGGCTTGGCCTACCTGCGCAGCGCTTGCCGCTAAGTGATGCCGAGCCTCTACCGATCATACGCAAGCCGTATGTCCTGATATCGCCAACCTATGCAGATGGCGAAGGCCGCGGCGCGGTGCACAAACAGGTCATTCGCTTCTTAAATGTTGCGGCCAATCGTGAGTTGCTACGCGGCGTCATCGCTTCGGGCAATCGAAATTTCGGGGCGTTTTTCGCCCATGCAGGAACTGTTATCTCCGCCAAATGCGGTTGCCCGTGTCTTTACAAGTTTGAGCTTGCAGGCACGCAGAGCGACGTTGAGCGGGTTCGTCAAGGACTAGAAAAGTTTTGGAAACAGCAGCACTAGAAAAGCCGCAGGGCGCCTTTGTCGGGCTGGACTATCACGCCCTTAATGCCATGCTTAATCTTTATGATAGCGATGGCCAGATCCAGTTCGAGGCAGACAGGCAAGCAGCGCGCCAGTACTTTCTGGAGCATGTGAACCTTAATACCGTGTTCTTTCACTCTCTAAAGGAGAAGCTTTCATATCTAATTCGAGAGAATTATTATGAGGGCGAGGTTCTGGAGCAATACGATGCCGCCTTTATCAAGCGTGCTTTTCAGCGGGCTTATGGACACAAATTCCGGTTTCCCGCATTCCTTGGCGCCTTTAAGTTTTACACCAGCTACGCGTTAAAGACGTTTGACGGCAAGCGCTATCTGGAGCGCTACGAAGATCGTATCGTCATGGTTGCCCTGACACTGGCCCGCGGCGATGAAGATCTGGCTCTGCGCCTCATAGACGAAACAATTGCAGGCCGTTTCCAGCCAGCAACCCCCACTTTCCTGAATGCCGGTAAGAAACAGCGCGGCGAGCTGATTTCCTGCTTCCTCCTGCGGTTGGAAGACAACATGGAATCCATCGGCCGTGGCATTAACTCCGCCTTGCAGCTCTCCAAGCGCGGCGGCGGGGTGGCGTTGCTGCTGTCCAACCTGCGAGAGGCCGGTGCGCCAATCAAGGGCGTCGAAAACCAGTCTTCCGGTGTTGTTCCAGTTATGAAGCTGTTAGAAGATAGCTTCAGCTATGCCAACCAGCTTGGCGCGCGTCAGGGCGCAGGTGCGGTGTATCTCAATGCACACCACCCAGATATTTTAAAATTCCTGGATACCAAACGTGAAAATGCAGATGAGAAAATCCGCATTAAAACGCTCTCGCTTGGTGTGGTGGTACCGGATATCACCTTCCACCTAGCGAAATCTAATGAGGATATGTACCTGTTCTCGCCTCATGATGTGGAGCGTGTTTACGGTGTGCCATTCTCGGAGATTGCGGTAAGCGAAAAATACCGCGAGATGGTCGATGATGTCCGCATTCGCAAACAGAAGATCAAAGCGCGCGAGTTTTTCCAGATTCTGGCGGAAATCCAGTTTGAAAGCGGCTATCCTTACATTATGTTCGAGGACACGGTGAACAAGGCCAACCCAGTGGCTGGCCGCATCAACATGTCCAACTTGTGCTCTGAAATCCTGCAGGTTAACGAGGCGAGCAGCTTTAATGATGATCTGTCATATAGCCATTTAGGCGCGGACATCTCCTGTAACTTGGGCTCGCTGAATATCGCCAAGGCGATGGACGGCGGCGATCTAGGCGCCACGGTAGAAACGGCAATTCGTGCCCTGACCGCCGTTTCCGAGATGAGCGCGATTGGCTCAGTCCCCTCTGTACGCCGGGGTAATGATGAAAGCCATGCCATTGGCCTTGGTCAGATGAACCTACACGGTTTCTTGGCACGCGAGCATATACACTATGGTTCGGCTGAGGCGATTGACTTCACCAATATCTACTTCTGCACCATCCTTTATCATTGCCTGCGCGCATCCAATGCGCTGGCCCGTGAAAAAGGCTTAAGTTTCAATGGCTTTTCCGCCTCTGATTACGCCTCTGGTGAGTTCTTCACGAAATATGTCAGCCAAGACTGGCAACCTGAGCACGAGCGCACCGCAGCTTTGTTTGCAAAGTTCGGCATAAAGATACCTAACCGAGCAGAATGGCAGGCGCTTAAAGACGATGTAATGCGCGATGGGCTTTACAACCGAAATCTGCAGGCTGTGCCGCCCACCGGATCAATCAGTTACATAAACAACTCGACTTCCTCTATTCACCCGATTGTTTCCAAAGTGGAAATTCGCAAGGAAGGCAAGATTGGTCGTGTTTATTACCCAGCGCCGTTTATGAATAACGAGAATCTGGAATACTACCGCGATGCCTACGAGATCGGCCCTGAAGCGCTGATTGACACGTATGCAGCAGCAACCCAGCACGTTGATCAAGGCCTGTCCTTGACACTGTTCTTCCCGGACACCGCCACAACCCGTGATATTAACCGGGCGCAAATCTACGCTTGGAAACAAGGCATCAAGACAATCTATTATGTCCGCTTGCGGCAAATGGCACTGGAAGGTACCGAAGTGCAAGGCTGCGTGGCTTGCTCGCTCTAAAGGCTCAAGGAAGAAAAATGACTCAAACACCTGTCGCCCGCGCGGTCAACTGGAACCGGCTGCAAGACGAAAAAGACCTTGAAATCTGGAACCGCCTGACAGCAAATTTCTGGCTGCCAGAGAAGGTGCCTTTGTCCAACGATATCCCAAGTTGGGCAACCTTAACAGCAGCAGAGCAGCAATTGACCATTCGCGTCTTCACTGGCTTGACGCTGTTGGACACGATCCAGAACACCATTGGCGCACCTGCCCTCATGCCAGATGCCACAACTCCGCACGAAGAAGCGGTATTGACCAACATCGCCTTTATGGAGGCCGTACATGCGCGCTCCTATTCCTCGGTATTCTCCACCTTGTGCCGCACTGCCGAAGTGGATGATGCCTTCCGCTGGTCAGAGGAAAACGAGCACCTACAGGCGAAATCGCGTCTTGTTTTGGAAGAATATCGCGCCGCCAGCCATCCGCTGAAAAAGAAGGTTGCGAGCGTCTTTCTTGAGAGCTTTTTGTTTTATTCCGGCTTTTACCTGCCCATGCATTGGTCCAGCCGCGCAAAACTGACGAACACCGCCGACCTCATCCGCCTGATTATTCGCGATGAAGCCGTACATGGCTACTATATCGGCTATAAATTCCAGCGCGGGTTTGAAGTGCTCAGCGAGGCGGAACGTCAGGAAATCAAGGACTTTGCCTTCGCCCTGCTGTTTGACTTGTATGATCTGGAAACAAAGTACACGCAGGATCTTTACGACCCAATAGGCCTGAGCGAAGATGTAAAGCAGTTCCTGCATTACAATGCCAACAAAGCGCTGATGAACTTGGGTTTTGAGGGCTTGTTCCCGGAAAGCATTTGTCAAGTCAATCCGGCTATCATGGCCTCCCTTTCACCCAATGCAGACGAGAACCACGACTTCTTCTCCGGTTCGGGCTCCTCCTATGTCATTGGTAAGGCGGTGGCGACTGAAGACGAGGACTGGGATTTCTAAGCAATCTTGCCAGTTTTACTTTGCTTGCCAGTCATAGACTGGCAAGCGCTATTTCAATCACTTTTATCAATCCAATTATCAACCTCGCTTGGTACCTCACCGAGAATACTTGGTGAGGCCGTATAAATCGGAAATCTGGCGTATTAAACGCAAATCAGAGCGACTTCCCACTTACTCCTGTCGGTTTTATTGTACCGCTTTTGTGGAAGAGGCCTGCTCTCGTCCACGATAAAGGCGATGCTCCTTGTCCTTACGGTGTTGCCGGTACTCACTGATTCAGTCCCGTAATTCGCTTAGCTTGAGAGAACCTACGCCAGATCTTTTTTTTCTTACGAGCCACCTTCATACTATAGGCGCGCTGCTGATGGCGATTTTTTGATACTTTTTGTCGAGCTTGCCGCACTTATAACTCGCAAAAGTCAGTATTGTTTTCTTGAAAATCAAGGATAAAAACCATGCAGACGCTGCGGCAAGTTATTGATGCACACGTACATCTCTATACTGAGCAAGACCTTTCAAGAATTAGCGAGGCATTGCCATATGCGTTGCCGGAGCCTCACCCCCTAAAGCCCTATTTAGATCAATTAATCGACATGGGGCTTCGTCCACGTCTTATAAATAATGTTCATCTGAGTATTCTGCCGGACTCGGAAAACGTATTTGCCTCTTTCAAAGAACTTGATGCACTTCAACAGCAGAACCCGCAAAGATACGGTGCAATTACACTGGTTGGAACACTCCTTGCCGATCCGGCCTATGCAACTTCGAAGCGCATGAACCATCCGCAAGTCAAGGGATTGCGGATCGTGTTGCACGATGCCAAGCCTGAAGAGATTGAGCCAGCTCTCTATCGCAGTGCTGAGTGGTCTTGCATGCTAGGCCGGTTGCGGGAAGACCAGCATCTACACATCTATGCGCAAGACCCAAGAGTAAACTATCTCGTTCTTAAGCAGCTTCCCAAAGACATAAATGTAATCTTAGACCACTTGGGAACATGCCAACCGGAATTGGGTACAACGCAGTCCCCTTATGTCGAACTATTAGATGAAGCAGCACGTCGGGGAAACGTTTGGTTTAAAGGGCCCGGTTACCGCACCTCCACCGATCCGGCCATGGTCGCCATGTATGTTCGTACCATCACGGAAAAACTAGGCGCGAACAAGCTCCTTCTAGAAGCGAGCGATGCGCCACACGTTGGGAAAGATCAAAGTGGCGTTCCCTTCACAGATCACTTCACAGCATACACAGCTCTTCAATTTGTCGCGCATGTTGCCAATGAGGCCACCGCAGAAACTGATGTCGAAGCATCAGCTTTGCTTAAAAATGCATGTGATGCGATTTTTACACCACATAAAGAGAAAGACTAAACATGTCTGAAGTCATTCAGGAAGAGTTCACCTTTCCGGTGAAGTTCGAAGACGGTGAACTGGAATTAAAAGGGTTTCTTTATCGCCCTGCGAACGATGCAGCCATTGATAAAAACCTGCCGCCTGTGGTTTTCAACTCAGGCTTTACCGGTGGCGTTTCCATGTATGGTCAGCTGGTCGGCAACGCGCTTGCGGCGCGTGGTTACGTAGTTACAACCTATGATGTAACGGGCTTTTTCACCAACCGTGCGGTACGGAACAACTACGATCACAATGGCCAAAACGTTACAAACGTCAGCCTAGAAGATCAAAAAATTGAGCTTCTTGCATTGATTGATGCCACAAAGCAACGTCTTGGCAAGATGCCTGCAGTGCTATCATGGGCGATGGGCTCTGTTGCGACGCTAGCAGCAATTGCCGATCTTGCAAAAGCAGGCAAGGAGCAAATCGCCTACTTTGTGCCGATGAACTACACAAACTTGCGTGCTCTGCAAAGCCTGCGCGCAAATCCGGAGGCTGCGGAGACTGGTATATCCGCACTTGATGACAAAGCAGGCATTCCTCCCTTCGATTTAGGAACGACAGATACACAACTGGGTTATTACCCGCTTGATCCCGCGACCCAAGCCTATACAGATTCACAGCTTGGCGACTACACAGAGGCAGCTGGTGAAGACCGCTGGCCGGGTTGTAATCTCATCAGTGCGAAATCCTACAAGACCTACGTTAAGTTTGACCCAGAAGCGGAACTCGCAAGTGTTAGCGGTGATTTTCCTCCTGCTTTGATTGTGCATGGGGAATTAAACTCCTTGCATGCTCCTGCCGAATCTATTCGCCTCCACTCCGTTTATCCGGGGCCAAAAGGGGATAGTGCCTTGATTGTAGAGGGCATGGCTCACGGTCAACAAAACCAAGCAGATAACCCGGTCTTTGAAGGCCTAATACATCAGATCGATGAAGGTATTCGCAGTACCCTTTAAGATCATACGGAAAAGGCTGATGCCGAAATTACTTTGCATCAGCCTTTAGTTTTAAGGCCTGACTAATGATCCCTCAGCTTCTTCCCGAGACACCGACAAATGCTCTTCATGATGCTTTTTGCCAGGAGTTAAAGCACGGAGGGTTTCAGGGGGACATCGCGCGTCAACAAAGCACGCGCATCGTTCAGGCCACAGACAACTCAATCTATCAGCTCATTCCAGAGACCGTCCTTTACCCATGCGCAACGTCCGACCTTGTATGCATTTCAAAGCTGCTATCAAAACCGCAGTTTTCTGAGCTCTATGTGGCAGCCAGAGGCGGCGGAACGGGCACTAACGGGCAGTCACTCACCAATGGTATTTTGGTTGATGTGTCGCGGCATATGAACCAAATTCTGGAGATCGATCCAGAAAACCGCCGAGTGCGTGTTCAGGCAGGTGTTGTAAAAGACCAGTTAAACGCAGCCCTTGCGCCTTATGGACTGTTCTTTGCACCCGAACTGTCGACGTCTAACAGAGCCACTATCGGCGGAATGATTTCTACCGATGCAAGTGGTCAAGGCTCATGTTTATACGGTAAAACTCGTGACCATGTACTCGCGCTAAACGTCATTCTGGCGGATGGAAGCCAACTGAACACTGAGCCACTGGATGACGCCCAGCTAACACAAGCAAGTATTAATAGTGGTTTAGCTGGTCATGTGTATTCTCAGCTTGATGAATTGCAGCGCGCGAATGCAGAAGTGGTCGAACGCCAATTCCCTAAGTTAAATAGGTGCTTAACAGGTTACGACCTCGCGCATCTACGAAATGATGAGGGCCTGTTTGATATCAATGCGGTGTTCTGCGGTGCAGAAGGGTCTTTAGGGTTTATTGCAGAGGCCACACTAAACGTGTTGCCAATTCCTTCGCATAGTGCGCTGGTGGTAGTTCGTTACGAGAGTTTTGATGCTGCACTTCGTGATGCCCCTGCTCTCATGTCGCTAGGTGCAGCATCAATCGAGACCGTTGACGAAAAAATCCTAACGCTTGCCCAACAAGACATAATCTGGCGTGAAGTTGCTGATTTTTTCCCAAAAGATGAAGGGCAACTTGCAAAAGGGGTAAACCTAGTAGAGTTCGTCGCCTACTCACCTCTTGACCTAACGAGTGCTTTGAGCAGAGTAGACCAAGCGCTCGCCAAGCCGCAAACAAAAGCAGGACGCCGCGGTTTCCAGATCCTTAAAAATCGACACGACATTGCACGCATCTGGGAAATGCGGAAAAAATCAGTTGGGTTACTTGGTAATATGAGCGGCGAAAAGCGCCCTGTTGCCTTTGTAGAAGACACCGCTGTTCCACCTGAAAAGCTTGCCGATTTCATCGCTGAATTTCGATCCATTTTGGATAGTTATAATCTTGACTATGGCATGTTCGGACACGTGGATGCTGGTGTTCTGCATGTGCGACCGGCTCTAGATATGAAAGCACCGGGCGCTGAAGCCCTTGTGAGGGAAGTTACCGAAAAGGTTGTCAACTTAACCAGAAGCTACGGAGGATTGCTTTGGGGCGAGCACGGCAAGGGAGTTCGATCTGAGTTTTCACCGCTGTATTTTGGTGAGTTGTATCCGGTTATGCAGCAGGTGAAACGAATATTTGATCCGCGCAACCAGTTCAACCCTGGAAAGATCGTCGCACCAGTAGAAGGACAGCTGCTTAAGATCGATGAAGTCCCTACAAAAGGGCAAAGGGACCGTATCATCCCGGCACACGTTCGCCAGCAAAGCGCAAATGCAGTGCACTGCAATGGGAATGGTACTTGTTTCAATTGGGATTTCAACGATGCAATGTGCCCTTCTTGGAAAGGTACTCGAGATAGAAGGCAGTCACCGAAGGGTAGAGCGCAACTCATCAGAGAATGGCTAGCACAGCTCAGCGCCTTGAGTGTAGACCCGTGGAAAACCGCATTAGAGCAGCGAAAAAAAAACAGGGTGTTGAGTTTTTCAAGGCGCCTTTTTACATCCCTGCGTTCAAACCCTACCGACTTTTCTCACGAAGTTCGCGAAGCGCTTGATACGTGCTTGGCATGCAAATCCTGCAGCGGTAAATGTCCAATAAAGGTCGATGTGCCGTCATTTCGCGCCAAGTTTTTTGAGGTGTATTATGGAAGGTATTTGCGCCCTCTCCGCCACTATGCCATTGGCCTTCTAGAGAGCTTTTTGCCACTGATGAGCAAATTGCCTCGCCTTTCCAACATGCTGCTTGCAAGCCCCTTGCCTCACGCGCTGGGTTTGGTCGCGCTACCAAAACTCTCGCAAAAATCACTACAAGCCGAGCTTGCGCGGCGAAATGTCAGCTTTGCGGATCCCGAAAACCTTTCGCACATTAATGAAACAGACAATCATGTAATTTTAGTGCCAGATCCTTTTCTTGCATATTTTGATAATCAGGTTGTGCTTGATAGTGTCGATCTGCTTCAAAGCTTGGGTGTGAATGTCTGGGTGGCACCGGTGCTTGCAAATGGTAAAGCCCTCCATGTGCATGGCTTCTTGGGAACATTTGAAAAGCAGGCTAGGGCCAGCAATGCAAAATTGAAAGAACTCGCGCAAAGCGGCATCGCGCTTGTTGGTTTAGACCCCTCCATGGCGCTTGTATATCGCAGTGAATATCGCGAGGTGGTGGGGCAAGAGCAGGTGGTGCAAGTGCAGCTTTTGCAGGAGTGGATGCTTAAGCAGGATTTCCGTCAATACGAGTGCCACCGTGAACACGTGTCCTATCGTTTGCTAAGTCATTGCACCGAACAAGCTATTGCACCGGGCGCGATTGAGGCTTGGAAACAAGTTTTTAAAAAGTTTGGCATTCAGCTTAGTTCGACCAAAGCGGGGTGTTGTGGCATGGCTGGTACATTCGGGCATGAGGCTGCAAATAGAGAGTTGTCCAATAAGATCTATAGCCTTAGCTGGAAGCAGCACCTCTCACAGCACAACGAGAACCAGCCCTATCTTGCAGACGGATTTTCCTGTCGCTGTCAGGTTAAAGAGACTGAAGGCTTGCACTTACAACACCCTGTGTCGGCATTGAAATCACTGTTGTGCACCAACTAAAGTCCCAAGACATGCCAAGGGTGGTTTTCTGTTAGATCGCAATTGATTAGATTGCAGCGTGTGTTCATAATCAGAAAGCCTTTGGAATGTCCGGTACTGCACTTTATGGCGTTAATGAAAAGCCGCAGGCGGTAAGCTCAGCTTCCTCTCCTATTCGGATAGGCCTGATCCTCTTTCCAGAGTTTTCCATGATGGCTTTCGCTTCATTCTCAGATCCGATGCGTGCTGCAAATCGACTTGCGAACGAAGTCTTGTATGAATGGTCCGTACTGTCCGATGAGGGGGGGCTTGTTCCCTCCAGCGGCGGTCACCCGATCAATACAATTTCAATTGATAGTGCGCCGGAGTTTGATCGGATTTTTATCATTGCAAGTATGGATACCGCAAGTCTTCAAAGCAAGCGGATTGCCAACTACTTGCGCACGCAAGCAAGGCGCGGGGCCATAATCGGAGCAATTAGCAATGGCTCATATGTGCTTGCACGGGGCGGCCTATTGAATGGGTATCGTTGCACGTTGCACTGGGAATCCCTCTCTGAATTCCTCGAGGAGTTTCCGGATATCAATGTCTGCCGTGAAATCTATGTGCAAGATCGTCGGCGCTGGACGTGCGCAGGGGGCACCGCCGCAATTGATTTGATGTTGATGCAAATATCATCTGACTACGACGCCAATCTAGCTTCCAATATTGCTGAGCAGTTTTTGCATAGTCGCATCCGAGGTGCAAGAGAAAACCAGCGAATGGAGATCCAGCTTCGCTACAACATAAACGATAGTCGCATGGTCACAGCAATATCGCACATGGAAGAAAACCTTGAACATCCACTCGAAATTCAAAAACTCGCGAAACTCAGTAACCTCAGTCAGCGGCAACTAGAACGTTTATGGCATCAATTCTTTGGTATCACGCCCCAGCAGTTTTACTCCAAAATCCGCCTTAAAGAGGCGCAACGACTTCTTAAAGAAAGCACTGAGGCGATCTCATCCATTGCACTTCGGTGCGGTTTCGTCTCATCTTCTCATCTGGGTAGCGCTTATAAAAAACAATATGGCCTCACACCAGGTCAGGAACGTGTATTGGTGAGAGAGCAGATTAAGCGAGGACTAAACCCCAACTAAGGCGCTCTATCCCCAATCCACCTTAGTGGTCGAGACGCTAACGGATAGCGTCATGGAGCGCTAAGTATCACATCCAGAAGCGGCTTGATCGAGCGCCCCGGTGTTAAGCCCAGAACCTGCTGCTCAATATTTGCTGCCCGCTCTCGGCCTATAACTGGCTCGGCGTATTCAAAGAACTTACGCCGCATTTCAGCTGGCTCGGGCGGGTTTTCGGGGTCGCCATTGGCTTCCGTCGCACCAGAGTTCAATTCGGTGCCGTCATTTAGGATTAACTTAACATCAGCGAAGCGCCTAGCCGGAAAGTGGTTGTCAAACTCCTCGTTTTCACAAAGGGTTATGCTTTCAGACAACCGAATTACTTCAGAGTTTGCAAAGGCATTCTCGTGAATTTGCTCTGGCCCTAGTTTACCGTAGACCAAGGCAGAGGCAGCGGGAAAGGCCGTGGAGTACTGCGCTTGCTCCGTGGTTTTCGGGTGCTTTACTGCCAAGCGGCATGCATTGTGAAATGTCTGAATCTCTATAGTTTTTACATCTGAAGCATCGATACCATACTGCTCTTTCAGGTTCAAAACTGCCTGAACAGTAGGTTGAGCCCAACGGCAGACCGGATAAGGCTTGTAGTACTGCTCCAGTGTCAGCCAGCGATGACCAAGGTCTGCCCACAAATCTGCAACCTCTGGCGCATCAATAAGCAGTGTTGGAGCTCCCGTAAAACCAGAGTTTGCCAGAAATGCTGCGGAGGTCCCGGCCATTGCCCCCCAACCAGACCCATCTTTGACCATAGTGGGATAATCGATACAGCGCATCATGAGGCCGCGCGCACCATGGAACTCAGCAATGCCCACCGCCTCGCGCAACTTTTGCTCACACAAGCCTAAGTGGCGAGAAACAATAGTGGCGGCAGCAAGTGATATCCACGATCCGGATGTATGGTAATCCAATGCTGTTTTATGCATCGCAATACCAGCGCGTGTGCCAATTTCATATCCGATGACCAGCTGGGTTAAGAACTCACTCGCATCCATGTCTGGGTTTAAATCACCATTCGCCAAAAGTGCGGGAAGCACGCCACACCCAACATGCCCCTTGGTAATTTTGTGTCCATCATGTGCATCAATCGAGTCAATAGTCATTCCGCCAACGAGCGCTGCACCGACAGGACTAACACGATCACCACCAAAGAGGGTCCTGACGCTTTGTTTTCCGGCTGCAAAATGTTCGCGTGCGTGCTCCGAAATGATTTCGTGCAAGCGTGTCGTCGTGCCTGATGCCGCCACGCCCAACAGATCCAGTAGCCAAAGGCGTGCGCGCTCTTGTACGCTAGTTGGAACATCACCCCAGCGGAGATTGGTGATGAACGCATAAAACTTGTTGTCGCGCATCATTGACGCCCACTCTTTAAGAGCAAAACTCGTAAATTTGCTCTGATTTGAAGGAGAGAACTGCACATTTGGCAGAACTATTGGTGCCTTAAAATTTTTGAGGCTTTGTCTGCAATGAATGGCAAACTGGAATCCCGAACTGTCGGCAATCGATAGCGAGCCCTTCGTGTGGTCTCATAGTCGAGCTCTGCGGTAATCAGCTCTTCCGTATCGCCAGCGACTGCAATTTCATTGCCAAACGCATCGGTTATGCGCGATCCACCCCAGAACGTTAGATCTTTCTCAACACCGCAGCGATTTACCATGACAGACGGAGTACCATACATCATCGAGTAAAAGCGCATCGCCAAGGACCAGCCTGATGAGTTGTCAAAACCCATGCCAACAGCTTCCACACCAGAACTAACGGGCGACAATAGCAGCGTGGTATCTTGCATGAATGCCAGATGAGGCAGCGCAGGATTCCACAAGTCTGCGCAAATTAACAGGCTAGCTTCCCAGTTTTCAGCCAGTGAGAAGGGTGTAATACTCTGGCCTTTTCCGTAGTGCTTACCCTCTTCAAGTTTACCGTAGGTCGGGATATTTATTTTGCGGTGTTTATGCAGTATTTTCCCACCGGCAATAGCTAGTGCAGAATTGTAAAACTGCGCGGCTTTCCCCTCTTCGATCAATCCGAACACAACCGTCATATCGCCGGCTGCGTCAACAAGCTCATGAACACAAGCATCGGTTTCTTTTCTGGCACAATCCAGAAGTGTTTCTGATCCATAGTGGCCGGTAAGCGAAAGCTCGGGAAAGATCAGCAGCTCGACATTCAAGTCTTTTGCCCGCTTAATCCAACTGAGATGCTTGTGAGTATTTGCGGCAATATCACCTATTGCGCTAGAAATTTGCGCCGCGCCGACCTTTAGAGAGTTCGCCATATTTTTATCAAACTTGTTGTAAGGCTGTAGTTGATCAGGCGACCGAAATCGCCCTGATCCTTTAGATTTGCTTAGATAAAGCCGTTGTCTTTCAAGAACTTCTTAGCCACATTTTCGATAGAGACTTTTTCAACGTCAACTTGAGCATTTAGCGATGCCATAATCTTGTCATCCAGCTTCGCGGAAACCTCATTTAGCAGACCTGCGAGAGATGGATTAGCCTCAAGTACTTCTGTGCGAACGACAGGTGCGAGCGCGTATGCTGGGAAGTAGCCCTTGTCATCTTTAAGTACAACAAAATCGAATGCGGGGATCCGGCCATCGGTAGCAAATACCAGACCAACATCTACCTGCGCGTCACGCAGCGCCTGATACACAAGGCCAGAATCCATGCGCTTCACATCGGAGCGAGAAAACTTGAAACCATATGCCTTCTGCAGTGGCTTAAGGCCATCGGCACGCGCGTAGAACTCTGCGTTACAACCGAGCGTCAAGCCTTCATTACCATTTACTGATTTTGCCAAATCTGACAGAGTGCTGATGCCTGTTTCCTTCGATTTGGCAGCACGCATTGCTAGTGCATATGTATTATTTGCTTTGGATGCGTTGAGCCAAACGATGCCCTTCTTTGCGTCTAACTCTTTAACCCGTGAGTAGGTTTCTTCTGCGCTGAGCTTCTCTTTTACCTTGTTGAAATTGATTAGCGATGTACCGGTGTATTCCCAGTAGACATCAATCTGACCATTTTCCATTGCGGCGCGCACAGCTGCTGTGCCCATGCCTGCACGATTGCTTACTTCAAAGCCTTTTGCCTGCAACAGTTGTTCTGTAATCGAAGACAGCAACTGCTGCTCGGTAAAGTTCTTACCGCCGATAGTGATTTCATCTGCGTGCGCGTTGGCTGTAAGCGCAAAAAATGCGAGTCCAGTCAGTAGTTTTTTAGCTTTATTAAACATAAGTTCCCTCTCTTATTATGATCTTTGAATTTACGTTTTAACGAAGTGGGTTTACCCCCCTAGAGACAAAATAAAATTGCCCCTGACCCGTTAGAAAATCGACCGTAACGGCAAGCATTGCTGTTGGGATTGCCCCTGCTAACAACATCCCTGTCTCCATAAGATCTATGCCTGTGAAGATCAGCTCGCCCAGCCCTCCCCCTCCAATGAGGAAGGCAAGTGGCGCCGTGCCAACGTTGATTGCAAGCGCGGTACGAATGCCAGACAGGATCACGTATAGAGCGTTGGGCAACTCCACATGGATCAAGATTTGCAGCGGCGTCATCCCCATACCGGTTGCGGCTTCCAAAAGGTGATCTGGGACCGCAAGAAGTCCCGTAAATGTGTTGCGGACAATCGGAAGCAAGGATGCAACAAACAGGCCAAAGAATGCCGGTGCAAACCCGATCCCAAGAATAGTCATGGAGAGCGCGATTACAGCCAATGTCGGTATTGTCGTACCAATATTGAACACCTGCATAATAGCTTCTGCCGAACGTTCCATTGCAGGACGCGATAGCCATATACCCACAGGTACGCCAATCAAAATTGCGGCCAAACCAGATGTAGCAACCAAAAAAATATGCTGCTGGGTTAGGTAAACGATATCTTCCCAGTAAGTCGCTATCTCATCATACAATCCAGACCAGCTAATATAAAAGCCGATAAACAACATCGCGAGTAGCTGAAGCTTGCGGGAAAAGTCCTTGGCACTAAACATTCGCGAGCCTCGCATCGGTTGCCTGATCACGGACACTGCTGCTTTTTTGACCCAACGCAGCCGTAACAGCCGGCTGAGTCACAACACCGGCAAAATGGCCCCGTTCATCTACGCAGGTAATCCACATCGTGTCATGGGACAGCATTTCCGAAACAACAGCGCGCAGATCTGCACCAACAGGAACTGTTGTTGGCAAGTCGTGCGCGAAGTCGCTCACGACGCCAGTGGCCCCAGACAACTCGTCTGCAGTTACATATGCAACTGGATGTCGATCTGCATCAATCAAGACAACGATACGGTTTGCATGGGATTTCGCCGAGACAAGAACTTCTTCAACACTTGCTTGCATAGACGCGACAGGCGCATCAATATCACGCACGTCAACAGCAGTGAGCAGGCGCAGACGTTTAAGCGTCCGATCAGAACCAACAAAGTCAGCAACAAAAGGATTGGCCGGGTGAGCAAGAACCTGGCTAGGGCTATCATATTGCTCTATTTTCCCGCCTCTAAAGATAGCGATTTTGTCAGCCATTTTTACCGCTTCATCGATGTCGTGGCTCACAAAAATAATCGTCTTCTTCAACACCTCTTGCATCTTTAAGAATTCGTTTTGGATGATCTCCCGATTGATCGGGTCAATTGCACCAAAAGGTTCATCCATCAGCATAACTGGCGGGTCAGCTGCCAAGGCGCGTATAACACCAATACGCTGCTGCTGACCCCCAGAGAGTTCTTTAGGGAAGCGGTGTAGAAACTGATGGGGATCCAAACCGACTAAGTCTGTTAGTTCAGCAGCGCGTTCTTTTGCTTTCTTTGCATCCCAACCAAGCATTTTGGGAACAACACAAATGTTCTCCTCAATGGTCATATTAGGGAACAAGCCAATTTGTTGAATGACATACCCAATTCGACGACGCAGCTCAAATTTGTTTAACTGGGTCGTATCTTCCCCGTTGATGTAAATGCGACCACTCGTGGGCATAATCAAGCGGTTAATCATTTTGAGGGCAGTTGTTTTACCACATCCTGACGGGCCCAAAAGAACGCATATTTCACCCGTCGGAACGGTCATATTCACTTTATCTGCCGCAACAACAGGCCCATTGGGGGTAGAAAAGGTTTTTGTCAGATCTTCAAGCTGGATCATTGTTTTTACCTTTATGAGCTTGGACTTATTATCGAGTTAGGCCAGCTGGGGTGAGGAATTTTTGTGCCTTCAGAAGGACCCAATCAGCAACAATAGCGAGCAAAGATACCGCAACAGCTCCAACGATAAGCTGGCGCGGGTCTGTCTGACTAATACCTCGGGATATAAGAAGGCCGAGCCCACCTGCTCCGATGTAGGCGGCAATAGCGGCGACACCAATATTCATAACGACAGCCGTGCGGACACCAGCCATGATAACCGGGATCGCAATCGGTATTTCGACTTTGAGAAGGCGCTGAAAAGGGGTCATGCCCATCCCGCGCGCGGCTTCTCTCAAGGCAGGATCAACGTTTGTGATTGCGGTATAAGTATTGCGAATGATCGGCAATTGGGAATACAACAAAATGGCAATCACCGCTGGTAGCCAACCGATCCCCTGATTAATTATCGATAGCACGGGTATCAACAACCCAAACAGTGCAATAGATGGAATCGTGACCACAATAGATGCGACGTACAAAACAATATCGGCGGCGACCCGATTTTGAGTTATCGCTATACCCAGTGGCACGCCTGTAAGTATAGCAAGCCCAACGGCGACACCAACAACGGAAATGTGCTCCATCGTCATATTGGCAATTGCCCAAATGTTATTCTGAATGAATACCAATATATCCATCTGTCCCTCCCTAAAGCCCAGTAATGCATACTGCATTTGTAGACTTACAGGTACAGACTATTTTATGGAAATGAAAAGAAGTATCATGTAGTCGACGCAAAAAATCAAAACATCGACATATATGGAGTAACTACTGAGAGGCGCGTTGCGTAGCCAACACCTTATCCATTCAATGATTGAAAATTAAGTGTTTCTCTGCGGAAGACTTCTCTCAAGGCCGGTAATACACATGCGTAAAAAGCGACGAATTTCCGCCTGATTCTGATGAATTGTAACAGGTTTTACCCAGCTTGTTTCACAAGCCATCCAGCGCGTTATAAATGAACACAAAGATTTACCTATGAATTAGAATAGGTTGCGACTAGCTGTTTATTACGAGATAAATAGTGATAATGAAATAATGTAAGCGATTACATTTTTTAATTTACACTACAAAATAAAGTGATATGGTGGCGCTATAGAGACAACACCCCCTAGGGGGACAGAAAGTAAAATTAGGTTGGGAGGCCTTCTAAACGTAGCAAACTAAATTTCTTTATTGTAATTAAGCCGTTCACACCCCCCAAATCTTTGCATCAATGAGAATTGCCTCAGGTGCAGCATAGTGATGAACGGCAGTGCAGTTGCACCAACTATCCTGTCGCTTTCTAGCAACACCTAAATTTATCAATTTGATGGCGCCGGGGCGCACCACTCCACCCCACTCTCCAGCCCCGGCCCATCGAACCAAGCCCAGACCTGTTTGTCAGGGCCCTCCTCTGGGTTTGGGAGCTGAGGCACTCCAATTCCTCCGTAGTGCTTCTTTGCCAAGAAGGGGAACGGTATCACCCCAAGACGCCGTTCCCCTCTTCAGTTAAAAATGGGCATGATTCTAAAACATCGGATCAAATTTGCTCGCGCTAGAAATTTTAATTACAATTTTATCTATATCATTCGTTAAGGTTAGTTGAGCCGTTGAACGCGCTGCACGCACCACTCTAAATCCAAACCGACTGAATTTTGAAAATTACTCTTTTAGATTCAATAATCAAACAACTCGCAACAACAATACAAATGAATTACCAAATATAAATGCTGATAAAAATTAATCAATTACCTCTACCAAATTTTTTGGACTAATATCCAGCTATATCTGATGGTTGATAATTACATCATAACATGTTTCAACTATGTCAATACTACGGATCATTTTCGGGATCATAGCCATATATTTACCTAGTGCACATAGTGACTTTAGGGTCGTTAAATGATGCGCCTTGATTTTGGTCAGATCCCCAAAAAGCGACAAGTTTGGAGTCTGGGGAATGAAATTCCGATGTCTTGCGTTGGCCTGCGCATTTACTTTGGCCTCTAGTGTATCAGGGCACGCGATGTCCCTTCGTGACGCTGTAGAAAGTGCGGTTCATACCAATCCGGATATTTTGGAAGCCTCTGCAAACCGAAGAGCCCGCGGTCAGGATTTGCGTTCCGCTCAGGCAGCCTTCATGCCCTCCTTAAATGTAGCAGGCTATATCGGTCCTGAACGCCGCCACCGCGATAAGGACAAGGGCAAATGGCGTACCGCGAAACAAATTGAGGTTAACGTAGAACAGTTACTCTTCGATGGCTTCTATTCTACCAACGAAGTCTACCGCCAAAGTGCGCGCGTAGATGGGGCCGCACTTCGCGTGTTGGAACGCAGCGAGGCCACCGCACTGGATGCGATTGAGGCTTATATCGACATTCTACGTCACCAGCGCGTACTAACGCTGTCAAAGCGCAACACTTCACGCCATGAAAAACTCTATAGCGATGTTAAAGCGCGCTTTGATGGTGGATCTGTCGGTGCGGCGGACCTTGCTCAAGCGCAGGAGCGCGTCGCAGCGACCCGCTTGATCACCGCAGAAGTGCGTAAATCCCTACTAGATACTATGGCGAAATTCCGTAGGGTGGTCGGCGAAAATCCTTCTAACCTACAACCTGTCTCTGCAATAAAATCCCCGGGCAATAACCTGCAATCCGTGCTCACCATAGCCGGACAAAACAACCCGTTTATTCAAGCGGCACTCGCTGATGTCGACGCTGACGCATTCCGGGCTGAAGGCTCAAAAGGCACTTTCTTTCCACGGGTCTCTCTCGAAGGGAGAGCAGCCGTAGGCGACGACGTTGATGGCATTGAAGGCCGCCGCGACGATTACCGGGTCATGCTGAGAATGCGCTGGAACCTCTACAGCGGTGGCCGCGACACCGCTCTTTCGGCCCGCGCCTACGAACAACTCGCACAGGCACATGCGCGTGCAGACCGCGCCAAACGAGAGACAAGCGAAGCTGTCGAACGCTCCTGGGCGGCAGTTCAAACAACCCGCGAACGTATTGCCGCACTGCGCCAAACCGTTGCAGCCAACGAAAAGGTCGTGAAGGGCTACAAGGACGAATACAACGTTGGACAGCGCACTCTTCTTGACTTGCTTAATGCGGAGAACGCCTTGTTTAACAGCCGGATTAATTTGCTTTCGGCACAGTCTGTACTGACATTTTCCACCTATCAACTACAAGGAACAACCGGCAATCTTCTCGCGATGATGGGCGTGACACCCCCGGCTGAGTCCGTGGCAGATACACGCGACAACGTTTCCATTTTGCCGCAACCTGCGGCCTTCCAACTAGAGCCGCTGCGTCAATAGTTTTTCGAGCACTCAGTTTTCACGGCGCCTTTTGCTTTTGCACGAGGCGCCGCTGCTGTTCTCACTGTTTGCCGTTTTAGGCAAACAAACGCCACGCCCCTCTTGCCCTTGAGGTGGAAAACTTGCCTACGCCACAAAAAAGCACGTCTTCATCAGCAGGCGGATCCGACGCTGCTCCGGCTGACGCGCAATCATCTGATGCGCCTGCAGATCCGCTAGTGGAGGCACTGCGCTACATAGCAAGACACTTTGGTAACTTTGCTAGCGCTTCTGTTATCCTTGCAGGCTTGCCTGTGGCAAGCGGACCGTTGCCGATCAAGCTTGTCGGTCGAGCAGCGAAAAACTGTGCCTTGCAGGCGGTTATTCTTAAAAAGCCACTAAAGGAAATTCCAAGGATTGCATTGCCTGCACTCTTGATCTTGGAAAACGGCGGGCTGCGTCTGCTCACGCAACTGGATGAGACAGCCAGTATTGCCACACTCGTAGATCCACTAGTGCCAGAGCAACCGGAAAAAATGAGCTTGCAAGCATTGCAGCAACTATACATCGGTTCCGGTGTCTTCTTTAATTCAATAGGGACTGCAAGCGACAGTTTCAGCGCTTCAGGCGCACAAGACCAAGGGCATTGGTTCTGGTCTGTTGTTGGATCGTTCTGGAAAGACTATCTGCATATCGCGTTGGCCGCATTGCTGATCAACTTGTTGGCGCTGGCCTCACCCTTTTTTGTGATGAATGTATATGATCGTGTATTGCCAAATTATGCTCTGCCAACACTTTGGGCGTTGGCAGCAGGGGTAATGCTGGCATTAGCATTTGACGGTATCTTCAAAGCAGCACGATCCAATATAATAAACATCACAGGGAAGCAGGCAGACCTTGAACTGGCCAGCCGCATTTTCTCACGCGCTTTGGCTTTAAACATGGATCAGAGGCCCGGCTCTACCGGGCAATTCGCTAACCAGATCAAAGAGTTTGAAAGCGTGCGGGAGTTTTTTACCTCCTCCTCACTGGTCGCTCTGATTGATTTGTTGTTTATCGGCATTTTCATTGGAGCGCTGTTTTTTGTGGTCGGGCCGATCGCATGGATCCCGCTTGCAGCCGTGCCGGTTGTGATTGCTATCAATTTGCTGGTGCAAGCGCCTTTGGCGGGCTCTGTCGCCAGCGCCACAAGGGAAAGCGCGGCACGACACTCTGTGTTGGTGGAAAGTGTTGCGCATATGGACACTTTGCGTGCTTTAAATGCCGAAGCTCAGATGCAGACCAAATGGGAACGCTCTGTCGCGGCGAGTGCGAGTGCGCTTTTACGTGGTAAAAAGTGGTCCTCGCTAGCACAGTCACTGACCGGCTTTACGCAAGCGATGGTTTCGGTCTTGATTGTAATTTGGGGCGTTTATCTTGTGAATGAAGGCCGGGTGAACATGGGCGCGCTTGTTGCGGCCATGATGCTTTCTGGTCGCGTTCTTGCCCCGCTTGCCTCTGTGGCCGGTGCCCTCACCCGATTGCGCCAGACGATGCACTCCTATCATATGCTCGATCAACTCATGAAGATCCCGACAGAGCGCACATTGGGCAAAACATACGTCAATCGTGCTGTCGCCGGTGGCGGTGTTGAGCTGGAAGATGTCAGCTTCTCCTATCCGGACGCTGAAACCGAAGCGTTGAAGAACATCAGCCTGAACATCCGTCAAGGAGAGAAAGTTGGCCTAATTGGCCGTGTCGGCGCTGGTAAATCTACACTAGGTCGGTTGCTGTGTGGGCTCTACTATCCCTCAGGCGGCTCCGTGCTGATAGATGGAATTGACACTCGCCAATTTGACCCAGCCGATTTGCGCAATGGTGTTGGCTTTCTCTCGCAGGAGAACGTTCTCTTTTCGGGCACGCTGCGGGAGAACATTGCCATGGGGCAGCTCCATGCCAGCAATGATGATATTTTGCATGCCGCGCGCCTTGCGGGCGTTGAGGATTTTGTCAATGCTCACCCCAGAGGCTATGATATGCCCGTTGGCGAGGGCGGGCGACTGCTTTCCGGTGGTCAAAAACAATCTGTTGCGCTGGCGCGCATTTTGCTGCGACGCCCTCAAGTTCTGTTTCTTGATGAGCCCTCCTCGCACCTTGATATGGCGGCAGAAGAACGCCTGTTGCAGCGTCTTGCAGAGTTTAATTCCGCTGGCATGACGATCTTTATTTCAACCCATCGCCTGTCTCTCTTGAAACTTACTGACCGGCTGATTGCTCTGGATGGCGGGCGCGTTGTAGCCGACGGACCGCGTGATCAAGTGTTGGCCGACTTGCAACGAAAAGGCGCAGAACGCTCCAAGCAACATGAGAGGGCCGAACTATGATCAAGCCCAATTATGCAACCGATCTTCGCGATGCATTGCGGACCCGCCCTCCCCGCGCCGCCAGCCGAATTCTGTATCTCGGTTTGTTATTGCTCGGATCGGCACTGCTCTGGGCATCCATGGCAGAGCTAGAAGAGGTTACCCGAGGCGAAGGCCGCGTTGTTCCATCTCGCCAATTGCAAGTGGTACAAGCGCCGGAGCGTTCCATCGTGCTTGCAATCAATGCGCAAGAGGGCCAAGTGGTTGATCAAGGGGATGTGCTGGTGCAGGTGGAAGACACGCTGTTCGCCGCGCAGCTTGGTGAAGTTGAACAGCGCTATAGTTCGCTGAATGCGCGCGTGTTCCGTTTACAGGCAGAGGCCACAGGTCAACTGCCGGACTTTGCCGCTGCTGGCGAACAAGCGAAAAAGCAACCCGAGCTCTACCGTGGCTTCCTCGCCGCAGAAGAGCAGGTTTTTCTCGCTCGCCAACAACAACTTTCCAATGATCTTGCTGTGCTGCAGGCGCAGGCAAATCAACGCACGCAAGAGCGCCGGCAGCTCATAGCCGAGCGCGACAAGCTTAATGCCTCTATCTCGCTGCTTGCACGAGAGGTGGAAATCAATTCCGAGCTATTTAAACGCAAGGTATTGCCCGAAATCGAGTTTCTTAGATTGCAGCGACAGCTCAGCGAAATGCAGGGGCAGCTGGCCATTACACAGGCGTCCATACTTCGTGCGAAATCAGGGCTGGATGAAGCCAGCGAGCGGCTACGCAGCGCTCGCTCCAATTTTGCGACTCGCGCCAGAGAAGAACTAAGTGCAGCGCAGGCAGAACGCGCTATCGCCACCGAGACCTTACAGGCTGCACAGGATCGGGCCAAACGGACGGAACTACGCTCTCCTGTTCATGGCATAATTAACCATGTCAAAATCAGCACAATTGGAGCTGTGGTGCAGCCGGGCGAAGCACTCATAGAGTTGGTGCCCTTGGAAGATACGCTGCTCATTGAAGCGCAGGTTCGCCCGCAGGACATCGCGTTTCTTCATCCCGGCCAACCGGTTACGGTAAAAATCACGGCCTATGACTACTCAACTTATGGAGGCTTAAAAGGCACACTAGAACGTATTAGTGCAGACTCGAACAAAGATGAACAGGGAAATAGTTACTTCAAACTATTGGTGCGCACGGAAAAGAACTACTTGGAAAGTGAAACGGAACGTTTACCAATAATACCGGGAATGGTGGCCAGTATAGATATATTAACTGGCAAAAATACCGTTCTAGGTTACCTTCTAAAGCCTATAAATAAAGTTCGAACCGAGGCTTTAAGGGAACGATAATTCTCAAAACCCGGCCAGAACAATTGGGGCGTCGGGTTATGTTTAGAGAATTTTTATTTCGCCGTTGCATTGCGTATATCGCAAGGCGCGCATCTATGTCGCTTATCATTGCCAGTCTTTTGGACCGGCTGTTGCCTCAATCATTAAATAGAGGTGACCATCATCTTTTCTCCATCTCACCGTCATCTTTAAAGCCAAAGCCCCAGCGGGAGCTCGGCATAGCAATTGGATATATCTCAGCGCTCGCTCTGCTGGTTGTTCTGTTGCTGCACGTTTTTGGTCAAGAAGCACATGCGGCCTCCACGCCAGTGGCCTATGACTATCAACGGACACTGGACCTAACCACTGGTCAAAGCGTGATTGCGAGCCAACGCCAAGAACAATTGGTCATAAAAGTTTCACGGCCAAACACAGCGCGCCATCAGCGCGCACGCACCTTGCATACTGCGACTGATAAGTACAAATCTCAGCAGCAAGCCGCCGCACCTCCTCAAGGAGGCGTAGCGCAGATACCCCTTTCGCTGCGGGCCCGCCTTGCAAATTCCGGTATCATCAGCGGGACGTTAAGCAAGAAACAACTGCAGAGGAACTTAGCTGCTCACCAATCCTCCACTGCGGCGCTCGATCAGCGGTGGCAACAAATTGCAGCACAAATGGCCCCGCGCCTGCGCGAAGATCGGCAAAAAGAACAGGAAAGCATAGAGGTTCAAGAGTATTTCCAAAACAGCCGCCAACGAAGCTCAGCGGTGCAGCTTGATCCACACCAGTTCGGCCCCGTACTGGCCCGAGTGAACCAAATGGTAAACAGGCAGCTCACATATGCAAGTGATGAAGAGGTGTGGGGGCAAGCCGACTATTGGGCAAGCCCGGATGAAACTCTGGCCAAAGGCAAGGGCGATTGCGAAGACTACGCAATCCTGAAGTACTGGAGTTTGGCAGCTCTTGGTTTTGATCGCGGGGCCATGCAAGTCGTCGCGGTTTATGATCGATCTGTTGAAGATTATCATGCGGTCCTGCACGTCAAGCTATTCGGTGCTGACTATATTCTCGATAATCGCAGCATGCGCGTGCTACGCAAACAGGATCTTACTTCCTACGTCTGGCTGTACACGACCGGTTGAGATAAAACTCCTACCGCGCCCTATCCCATTTCCCTGTTAATGCTCTCGCTTCGACATGGAGATCTTCACAAAAACGCTGACACCAACACCCTTGGAAAGATCACGAAAAAACATCGGGCCATCCTTCTCGGTGAGCAACAATGTGTCACGATGCCCTAAAGTCTCATCATGCTCGGTTGCGTTACCAAAGCGAAGCGACACGGGCCCGTGCAACACATGAATTGCAAGAACCTCCCCAGCTTGAGCACGCAGTGGCACTTCATCTGCCACTTCAACAACCTCCGCTGAGGCACAGATGGCGCTTGGAACATAACGCAAGCGAAGAATTTCGTAGGCTTCCTCTTCCCGCTCCGCCATTACCTTCTCTTTGCCAGAAAAGCTGCGAATATCGCTCATGCTAAACGGGCTTTGCAAGGCTGCGCCACTCGTTGCGCCCAACCGGCCGCTACCTTTTACCCCAACAAAAATTGTAGATGTCAGATCTGGCTTACAGAGCAGAGCGCGCTCCTCAATATCCAAGAGCTGTAGTGCCCAGTTCGGCATCAACCCTGCAGCGCTTTCAACTGACTGACCCTGGCAAATGTTTCTTGTCAACGGATGCAGCGCAGCGTCACTGCCTCGAACTGCCCCGGGCTTGACCGGCTCCCATGTATATTGATGCGCGTAAATAGCTTTCATTTGCTGAAATTTCTTCGCTTATATGCGTACTATGCTTTGTTTTTAGGTAGTGAAGCACCTTAATTTAATAGCATAGCACATCAATACATATGTTTCACTGGAAACCGGCAAACGTAAAGCAAAATCCCCGTTAGTTCGTTGTGGAACGTAAAAGCACAACCTGCTCTTCAAGCCACACCGCTCAATGAGAGAGTGCAGATTGCTTGATGGTGACTTAAAAAAATCTCCCCGGAAAGATCATTTGAAAAATTGTTTTTCTCCAACCGGTCCATCACCGGCCCCTTCACCTCGGATAGATGCAACACAATTCCAGCATCTTTCAGACGATGATCTAGCGCCTCCAAGGACTCCAAGGCGCTGGCGTCAATGAAGTTGACCGCACTGCATTGTAGAATTACATGTCTGGTCTCACTATTTTCCGTCGCCAATCGGTAGATTTCACTTTCCAAAACGCGTGCATTGGCAAAGTAAAGGCTTTCATCGATGCGGATGGACAGCAGTTCCCTTTGGGTTTCCACTTCGTGGCGCTTTACATTACGGTAGTGCTCGGTTCCCGGCACTTTCCCCACAACGGCAATATGGGGCCGCGAAGTGCGATAAAGATAAAGGCCTAAGGAAATAAGCAAGCCAGCGCTGATCCCCTGCTCTACACCAACCAATAGGGTGACAAGCATTGTGGTGGAAACCGCCGCGAAATCGGCCTTTGAGTAGCTCCATGTTCGCTTTAGCACCGAGAAATCTACCAGCGAAAGCACGGCGACAATAATCGTCGCGGACAGGGTTGCCTTGGGTAAGAAGTACAGCATTGGCATCAGAAACACAGTCGCCAACGCAATGCCAAGAGCTGTGAATAGGCCCGCAGCTGGCGTTTGCGCCCCCGCATCAAAATTGACGATGGAGCGTGCAAAACCACCTGTTACCGGATATCCACCTGTAAATGCCGCAGAGAGGTTTGCCGTGCCAAGTGCGAGCAACTCCTGATTAGGGTCAATTTGTTGACGGCGACGGGCGGCAAGTGTTTGCGCCACACTCACTGTTTCTACAAACCCAATGATACTGATAAGTGCCGCAGGGGCCAAAAGCTGCATGATGAGCTCACGGTCAAGGCTTGGCATATTAAAGCCTGGCAACAAGTTTGGCACATTGCCGACGATTTTGACGCCATCTTTATCAAGACCCAGAGCGTAGGTGGCCGCCGTTGTGGCAATTACCGCAAAGACAGGCCCTGCTTTGGTCAGCGCCGCTGCCAAGGCTTTCGAAAAGCCCAAACGCAACAAAAGTTGCAGCAACCATTTTCTTGCCCAAAACAAAAACGCGATCGCACCTCCCCCTAGCATCACAGTAGTAATGTTCATAGCCCCAACTTGCGCGGCCATACTTCCGAGCATTTCAGGTAAATTATGACCACCGCCTGAAACACCTAGAATGTGGCGTAATTGCCCTGTGGCGATTAACAGGCCACTTGCTGAAATAAAGCCAGAGATGACAGGATGGCTTAAAAAATTAGCAAGAAAGCCAAGCCGCAGCAGGCTTAGGCTCGTTAGAAACACACCTGATAACAAGGCCAGCAGCATAGCCGCGGCAACGTAGGAAGCTGTATCTGGTAGATCCAGAGCCCCCAGGCTTGCCGCGGTCATTAAACTTACAACCGCTACCGGCCCCACCGCGAGGGTTCGGCTTGTGCCAAAAACCGCATATACAACAAGCGGCGCTATGGAAGCATAAAGCCCAGCTTCTGCAGGCAGACCAGCAAGCAATGCATAGGCGAGTGACTGGGGGATGAGCATAATTGTCACGATAACCGCTGCGATAAGATCTGCGGATAATGTCGCTCCATTGTAGGTGCGCGCCCAGCCGATAATAGGCAATATCTTTGCCATTCGTGAGCAGCAAGGTTTGTCTGCGTCCTTGTGCCCTTGACGAGGTTGCGATGGACTATGCATGATCTAGCCTACTCATTATGAAATGCATGACAATATGGCCTGCTGCGCGGCAGCTGGTCACTTTATCTAGGATTTGAAGAGGAAAAGTGGCCGGGCGCGTTTCCTGCGCCCAGTTACTCACTTGCGGTAGGGTTTTGCAGCGTTAAACGCAATGTTAGAGCGATTGCCAGAGCGGCAATAAGCCAACACGGGTGCCGGCAGATCATCCAGTGCCCTCGCCATAGCGCTGCCTATGCTGTGCGGGTCACTGCCTTGCGAAACCGGAACCATTGCAGCTTTTAGTCCCTGTTTTTCAGCAAGCTGCGCCATTTCAGCGTAATTCAGCTGCCCCGATTCTTCATTGTCCGGGCGATTACATATAATAGATGCGAAACCAAGTTGCTTTGCTTGGGCAATATGCTCCTCGCTCAGCTGAGCGCAGATAGAGAAGTCTGCCGAGACTTTCGTTGGCTGCAAGGGGCCGGGCTTAAACATTTCTTTGACGCGATCGAAAAAACTAGAGGGCATTGACGGGCACTTTCAAATAGACCGTACCGTTTTCTTCCTCCTTTGGAAGATTTCCGGCACGCATGTTAACTTGGATGGAAGGAACAATAAGCGTGGGCATATCCAGCGTTGCATCGCGCGCTTCACGCATACGCACAAACTCCTCTTTACTCACCCCTTCTGCCACATGGATGTTGCGGCGACGTTCCTCACCAATAGTTGTTTCAAACAGAATATCTCGCCCGTTCGGGGCATAATCATGACACATATATAGGCGCATCTCTTCTGGCAGAGAAAGCACCTTGGTGATAGAGTCATAGAGGGTAGCAGCGTCACCGCCAGGGAAATCCGCTCGCGCGGTCCCACTATCTGGCATGAAAATCGTATCGCCAGCGAAGACGGCATCACCAACAACATGCACCATACAGGCAGGCGTATGTCCGGGTGCATGAATAGCGAAAGCCTCTAACTGACCAATTTTATAGGTATCACCGTCTTTAAAAAGCCGATCAAACTGGCTGCCATCACGCTCAAATTCAGTGCCTTCATTAAACACCTTGCCGAACACATCCTGAACAGTCTTTACATGCTCGCCAATACCGATTTTCCCACCTAGCTTCTTCTGGATGTAAGGCGCAGCAGAAAGGTGATCTGCATGAACATGAGTTTCAATCAACCACTGCAACTCAAGCCCGTTTTGCTGAATGAAGCTAATGATCTCGTCCGCGTGGTCAAAGCTGATACGCCCCGCAGCATAATCAATATCCATTACGGAATCGATTACGGCACACGCGTTAGATGCAGGGTCTTTCACCACATAAGAGATGGTGTTGGAAACCGGGTCGAAAAAGTTCGTTACCTGCGGCTTTACCTGCAGGTTTACAGGATACGTCATCATTTTCTCCAATAAGCGGGCGTTTAAGAATTAACGCAGAACGTAGAGATTCACTGCGCGGGCCAAGAACATGCCGACAGCCATTGTAGCTAAAAACAGCAGGAAACTACTGTCTTGCGCAAATGACTGCACTGCAACAGCAGGGCCCGGGCAAAGGCCAGCAAGCCCCCAGCCAACACCGAAGATCGCAGAGCCAATGACCAAGCGTTTTTCCAGCTTGATTTTTGTTGGCATCTGAAAATCTTCACAGGCTACTGGGCGGCGCATTTTGTGGGCCATTTGGAAGAATGGGTAAGCCACAAGGATCGCACCACCCATAACAAAGGCAAGACTCGGGTCCCAATTGCCAAAGACATCCAAGAAATTCTGTACCTTAAGGGGATTGACCATTTCGGCAACTGTCAATCCTGCACCGAATAGCAGGCCAGCCAATAAACCATAAAACACGCGCATTGCTAGCCTCCAAATACGTGGCGGATCAAGTAAACTGTTACCGCACCGGTTGTCATAAAGCTAAGTGTCGCGATTATGGAGCGCTTGGACAGCCGCGACAAACCACAAACCCCATGCCCACTCGTGCACCCCCCACCAAGCACGGAGCCAAAGCCGACCAGTAGCCCGGCGACCCCGACAAGCAATGCATTTGGGCTTATTGCCAAGGCAGGTAATACCCCACCTGCGAGCGAATAGATAAATGGTGCAGCAACAAGGCCGACAACAAAAGCAAGCTCCCACGGCAATTCTGATTTACAATGGGCCGGCAATAAGATGCGGCTAAGCACCCCGCTAATTCCTGCGATACGTCCATTCAGGATCAACAATACAATGGCCGAAAAGCCGATCAGCACACCACCAAGCAGTGATGACCAAGGTGTAAACTGGGTTATCATAACCACCCCTATAATTAGTTTTCTCTAATTTAAGCACTTGCTAATACTAGTCAAGAGATAAAATTAAACCGGCCACAACGCATTGAAGCGCCATGAAGCCGGTTGAACTGTTATTCAGTATCAACTGAAGCCTATATCGTCTCTCTCGCCTTCATGGCATCTGCTGCGGCGTCCTTAAGGCTCATGACGTAGTCATGCATGGACTGAACAGCCAGATCTGCATCGCCAGCCATGATCCCTTTTAAAATACGTTCATGATTGGTGATACAGCTTTCGTAGACGAAACCAGAAGGAGGGCAGGCCATAGTGTAACGCTCGCTCTGGTCATACAATATACTAAGGAACTTGGCATTCCAGTAGGATAGCGCCCCTGACGCGATGGTCTCATGCAGGAGGCGATTTTGCTGCACCCACTCGGTCCAGAAGCTACGGCGAGACGCCTGCCAACGCTCTTCTACTAGACGAAGGAGGTGGAAAGCTGAACGAACATCTTCAATCCACTCCGGATCATTCAGTTTCATCGCGGTTTTAAGAGCTGCACATTCTAATACGGCACGTTGCTCAATAATGTCCAATACTTCCTCGAAGGAAAGTTCGGGCAAATAGAAGCCGCGATGGCTTTGATTGGCTACAAGTCCCTCAGAAACAAGGCGTGACAAAGCCTCTCGCATAGGAGTTGGACCAATTTCAAAGGACTGGCACAACTCGCGAATTCTTAGCTTTTGTCCGGCCCTTAACTCCCCGGCAATAATAGCGCGACGCAGTTCGCTGTACGCCTTGTCAATAAGGGATGAAGCATCAACCTGCGAAAAATAACTAAATCTCATGGTATGAACACCATAATCTGCTAATAACCTAAATAAAATCACTCACATATGCTCAGTTTCTTACGAAAAAGGTCGGTGCCTTACCAGCGTTTTTGACCCTAGGATAAAAAATGGAGCCTTTTGTGCAAGATAGACACTTCCATGACTAACGCAATGGTTGCAGGCTCAAAACAGGCAGACTTCTTGTAGGATATGGTCGCTTTTCAGTGGACAGCCAGCTAATGACTTTACAATTCAGCTGTGCAAGGCCAGCATTACGCGCCAGTAAACTCCCCAAAATGCTGAAGTTTACTTAATGCATGCGCTGTGTATCTATGCGGATTCCCGCAGATTTCTTAGTCAGAAAGGTAATCATTTCTATTTCCTTAGGGCAAGAAGGGCAAAAATGTAGTGGCAAGCACCCATATTAGACGAAAGTTTAGTAGAGTGTGATACCAACTAACTCCCCTCAATGAAGGTGAAGGCGACACTACTGGATGTAAGGAAAGTAGTTTGAGGGCGATACAAGTCTGACGTTATCTGGACGCGAAATCCGAGTAATAACTTTTACTTCAGGCCCTATAAATTGCAAATTTTCAGCTAAATTCTTCTTAATATTTCTTTTAGTTAGCGCCAGCTTTACCGCCAGTCGCCCTTGCTCAATCGGGTCGTCAAAGGCGACAGCAATAACACTACCGTTTACAACACCTCGCAAAACTGTATGGCTAATATAGGTCGCGGCGAGTGCTGGTTGTGGCAAGTCGGGCCTTGCGGCACGTAAGCCCATCGCAGCCTCAATCGCCGGAGCGCTGCCGATCAAGTAATCCGCATTAGGGTACTCTTGCAGCGCTTGTCGCACCAGCGCGAGCTGCTGACTGAGCCCAGTATCTGCACCATAGACCGCAGCAATTGCAATTGGTGAATTCTTTAGCGCGCTGCGCAGCCCTTTTTCTAATGGCCCGGTCCAACCAGCCTTGGCGGGCCCCGAAACTAAGACAGCCATTTCACTTTTTTTGCCCAGAGAGTTGGCTTGCAGATAGCGACCAAGCTTGCTGCCCATTTGCTCCCAATCGACACCAATCATGCCCGCAAGAGCCGGTGCATGCAATTCGTTGACAAGCCCGTATACCGGCATGATCTCCTCAGCCCGCTTAAGCGCGGCTATAAGGTCAGGATGGTTAGAGCTGACCGCACCAATCAAGATTGCTTTTGGCTGTAAGGCAATACAACGGTCGATCTGCAGGATCTGCTTCGCCACCGAATTATAGCCGCCAGCTTCGTAGAAGATAATATCCGCTCCTTCACGGGAGGCCTGTTGCTCAACTCCATAGCCAACACTGAGCCAATACTCATCTTTAAAATGCGGCACCAACACGCAAAGCTCCGACTTTGCATCATCAGCACGTACACTGTGTAATGAAGCCAATGCGACAACTCCCGCATAGGCAATAATTGCGGCGCCGCGTAAACAGCCGTAAAGTCCACTCATGAAAACACGTCGCTTTGACACTCAGCTAATCCAAATTCTCTCAGCCTTAGGGGTTATCACCGTTATGGTGGGCGCTGCTTCAATCGCGGTCAACCGTTATCTCACTAACACCTACGAGGATTTAGTTCGAGTTAACTTGCCGATAATCGAGATTAGCAGCAAGCTAAGTGCGGATGCCAAGTTGGTTGGCCCTCTCGCCAGTGCATTTGCAAAGGCAAGTAACCCTGAAGAACTTGCGCAGATTTCTGCGTCTCTCAATGCGACGACCGACACAATAGAACATACAGCCAGCCAGTTACGGATAATCAGCGGTGCTCAGATCGCATCGATACCGGTTCAAAAAATCAAGGAAATAGTAGATCACATGGCAATCGCCAGCGGGAGAGAATTGGAGATTGGAGAGACAATTGACGCAAATCTTCTGCGGCTTGAAAACTCCGGCGAACGATTAGCCAGTCTCATCAACCAAGAAACGAAGTTGGCACGCCTGCGCATCACCTCTGGCATCGCAAGCCTGTATTTGGATAAAGCCGTTGATATGCAAGCAAGTCTGAATAGGCTCGCGGATCGGGACTTTTTTGTTTTTGAGCGGCTTGGTGAGTTTGCGCGCAGCATTGACGCAGTTAGGCTCTATGCAAAGCAAGTGCGAAGTGCTCGCTCAAACGCACAATTAGATTCCCTTGAAACTGCAATTTCACAGCAACTGCAGCAAGCGCGGTCACGCAGCGGTTTTTTGCTATCAAAGACGGTCGGCAAAGAGGTCAAAAAACTGCTGGCGCACTATAGCACATTGGTCGGATCTGGTGGCATATTGGAGCAAAGCCGCCAGCGTGTGCTACTTCGAAAAGACATTAAAAAGAATAGAGAAAAGCTGCAATTTGCAATAACGCAACTCACCAAGCAAGCGGCTCAAATCGGGATAGAGGCGAAACGGGCAAGTCAACAGGCCACATACAACGCGCAGCAAACGTCACGCCTTGCTATCATTCTCTTGGTAGGCCTCGTACTCATCGCATTTTTCGGAGCGATAACCCTTTGGACATACGCGCGCAATGGGCTTGTTAAACGACTATCCTACTTATCCAAGCGCATTGTTGCTGTCGCGGAAGGAGACTTCGGGCCTCCACTGAAATTGTCTGGCCATGATGAAATAGGCAAAATGGAAAAGGCTCTCAACGTTCTGAGGCGACGCGCAAAAGATGCTGCCAAATTAAGAACGCACCTTGAAGAGGCCGTGATTGCTCGAACAGGAGATGTGGTGGCAGAAATGCAAGCTTCCGACGTAGCACGGGCAGAGGCAGAGGCAGCCAACGAAAGTAAGAGTGAATTTCTTGCGCGCATGAGCCATGAAATACGCACGCCGCTCAACGGCCTGCTTGGCATGTTGGACCTTTTGAAGGGCGAGCTAAATGATGAAGGAGCGCGAGAAAAGGCGAGCATCGCGCATGGCTCCGCAAAAGACTTGCTGGCCATTGCAAATGATATCCTTCTATACGCTGGCAGTGATCGTGGATCAAACCGTGGTGATCTCGTTCATTTTTCCCTGCGTGATTTGATGGGCCAACTTGCGCAGCAGCTCTACACTTTGGCCGACCAACACAAACTTCAGGCGTATGTGGAGGTAAACGAGACAGCGCCGCAAATCCTCTACGGCGACATGCTCAAAATCCGTCAGGTTTTGAGCAACCTCATCTCGAACGCCGTCAAATACACCCCTTCGGGTCAAGTAAGTCTTACAAGTGACTGGGCGTTTCACGAGGAGACAGGTCGTTTCATTTTCAGCTTCTCCGTATCTGATACGGGATTAGGCATGACGCGCGATGAGATCAACAGCGCCTTTGATGCATATATGCGTGCCGGGCATGTGAGGCGAACAGGGATAGAAGGCACAGGACTAGGCCTTGCCATTTCTCGCAAGCTAACTGAGGCTCTTGATGGCTCGCTAACAGTGGAAAGCGAGCGCGGTGTCGGCAGCCGCTTTATACTAACTGTTCCTCTCCTTCTCGGAGAGGCGGAAGAAATCGATAAACAAACACAAGAACTATCTCCACTTCATGCAAATCTCTCCGTTTTGGTTATTGACGATAGTACAGTGAACAGGATGGTCGCACGCGGTTATCTTGAGAAGCTTGGCTGCACGGTCACCGAAGCTGGAACTGGTAATGAGGCATTAAATTGGGCCGTCAAACGAGGCTTTGATCTTGCTTTGATTGACCTAGACCTACCTGACTTGTCAGGCGACCACATCGCTAGGCAACTCGCCAAAACCTCACCTCATACCCGACGGGTCGCATTAACCGCCCACTCCATTGCAGATGACGAACAAAATCGCCACAGGCTTTCTGTTGAACGCGTTCTGACAAAACCCCTATCCCCCCGCGCCCTAGCCGACGTCCTGAATTCCACCAAGACGGTCGAGTGTCACAACCAAATCCCTAAGGAGGCCAAGACTGATAGCTCGCAGTATGCTTGTATACGCAGGGCGCTGAAAAGTGACCTTGATGACCTTGGAGGCGACACACTGAGCGCTATCCTCAGAGAATTCATGGAAGGTTTACCGCAGGAAATCACTGCAATATTCAACACGGCAGGAGCAGAGCGCGCCAAGGCTGCCCACAGGCTCAAGGGTTCGGCAGCGAACTTCGAACTTGCCACACTCTGTGACCTTTTGTGCAAAATAGAAAAACATACGGAAGAGTTGGATGCGAGCCAGCGCGCAGCACTCGAAGCAGCGGCACTAGATGCGCTTGAGCTCCTATACAGTGCCGCAAGCGATCTTGGAATTCAGTTGGTCGAAGGATCGACAAAATGATAGCCTTGACCATGCTCGGTCAAGATCCACTCTGGATTTGACGGATCTTTCTCGATTTTTTTACGCAAACGCCCCACCACTACGTCGATCATACGATCATTTGTCCGCGCGGGGCTGCGCCCGATTTTCTCCTGTAACCACTCTCTGCTGAGAGTCTGCCCCGGATGATCAGCAAGCAATGTCATGACTGCATATTCTTGAGGGGTAAGTTGCTCCGTACGTGCTGTTGAAACCAAGCGCCGGCGTATCCGATCAAAACACCACGGCCCGAAATACTCCAGCGGCACCGCTCTGGATTGCACCCGACCAATATCTGCAATGCGGCTAAGAAGGTTCTTGATTCGCGCGGCCAGTTCACGTTTATCGAACGGCTTGGTAACGTAGTCATCTGCACCCATCTCCAAACCGATTATCTTATCAACCTGATCATCACGGGAGGTGAGTAAAATGATTCCGACACGCGAATGGGCTCTTTGCTCTCGGGTAATTGTTAGGCCATCTTTTCCATCTAGATTAATATCTACAAGCAGCAAATCTGGCGGGTCCAGCGAAAGAACGCTCTCCATCTCCTCGGCATTTCCCGCCTCACTGATACGGTAGCCAAGGCCGCGCAAGTACGCGGAAAGGCGCATGCGTGTCGTACGATCATCTTCAACAATCAGAATATGTTGGGACATGTGCCAACCTGTTACATCTCTTTACATCTTCCTACAAATGCCTTTGCGCCGCGTCAAGGCTGCTGGTTGCATGCCGGGGATACCTTTAGGGCAAGAAAAATATATGGAGATCACAATGTCTTTCGCCAGCCCTACCCGCCGTAGATTTTTGCAAGGTAGCGCCGCCTTTGTCGGCTCAACCAGCTTGCTTGGCTCAACCAGTTTCGCCTCCATCGACCCGAACTCTTTCCCTGACCGCGTTTTCCACGCATCGCATTTCGGCCCATTCGAAGCCGTTGTACGTGATGGCAAATTGGTCGGCATTAGCAACATGATGGAGCTGGACGCACGCCCGACCGAGATGATGGCCTACGGTGTAAAAGACCGCACCTATGACAAGTCACGCATCAACTACCCGATGGTACGCAAATCCTACCTAGAGGGCTGGGAAAACGGCGATGTAAAGCCAGAGTTGCGCGGCAAGGAACCCTATGTGCAGGTGGACTGGGATACTGCCTACAGCCTAGCGGCCAAAGCCCTGCTGGATACGGCCACCAACCACGGCAACGAAGCGATCTTCTCCTCATCCTATGGCGGCTGGTCAAATGCTGGTGTCTTCCGCCCGAATGTGTTGCAAGGCCGTCTTTTGAACCTCATGGGCGGATGCACCAATACGCAAGGTGACTGGTCTGCTGGTGCAAGCCAAGTGTCCCTGCCCCATATCATTGGCGATATGGAGGTTTACTCCGCACAATCTGCTTGGGAAACAATCCGCGATCACACCGAGGTATTTGTTCTGGTTGGCTGTGACCCGATCAAAAACAACCGCGTTGAATACCGCGTGGCAGATCATGGCATGTATGCGCACTGGGAAGAAATCCGTGACGCAGGCGTCAAGTTTATCTCCATCAACCCGCAACGCACCGCAACAGATCAATACATGGATGCGGACTGGGTTCGCATTGTACCAAACACAGATGTGGCCCTGTTCCTTGCCATGGCTTACCACGTGCTGGAACAAGGGCTGGAAGATAGAGCCTACATCGAAAAATACACCGTCGGTGCGGACAAGTGGATTGCCTACGTTAAGGGCGAAACAGACAAAGAGCCCAAAACACCTGAGTGGGCTGCAAAAATTACCGGTATCGAAGCCGACAAAATCCGCGAGCTAGCCGAACTCTTGGCCAAATCTCGCACTGAGATTGCTGGCGCATGGTCCTTGCAAAGGGCACAACATGGCGAGATGACCCACTGGGCGATTATTAACTTCGCGGCGCTGACTGGTAAAATCGGCAAGAAAGGTCAAGGCGTCGGCTTCTCTTGGCACTACGGCAATGGCGGCATGCCGCAATCTGGCAAATCCACGCCATCCGGCCTCAGCCAGGGGCGGAACTGGGTAAAAGGTGTTTGCCCGGCGTCCCGCATCACCGAGATGCTAGAAAACCCGGGTAAAGAGGTGTTCTACAACGGCAACACCTACACCTATCCAGATGTGAAGATGATTTTCAATGCAGGCAACAACTTCATGTCGCACCAGCAGGACACAAACCGCCTTATCCGCGCACTGGAAAAAGTCGAGACAATCGTTAGTGTCGATATTTGGTGGACAGCAGCGACCCGTTGGGCCGATATCGTGCTGCCTGCCTCCTCCACCTTGGAGCGCGATGACATTACATCTGGCGGCACCTATTCCAATGATCGTGTCTACGCCATGAAAAAGGTCATCGAACCGATTGGCGAGAGCTTGTCTGACTATGAAATCTTTGAGGGTCTAGCCGACAAGCTCGGCCTGTGGGCACAGTTCACCAACAGTGACGACTACATGACCCATGTGCAGAACGCCTATGAGCGCTCTTCTGCCGCCAAGGACACGCCTTTCGAAGAGTTCTGGAAGAAAGGTTACGCACTTATGGAAGTGCCGGAAGAAGCCCGTCAGTGGACCCGCCATGGCGCTTTCTACGAGGATCCACAGGCCAATCCGCTGCATACCGCTTCCGGTAAAATTGAAATGTTCTGTGAAAACATCGCCAACATGGACATTGACGATTGCCCGGGCATGCCTATGTGGATGGAAAAGCACGAGTATCTTGGTGTTGCCAAGAAGGGTCAGCTGCACGTCGTCTCCCCTCACCCTTGGTTCCGCCTGCATAGCCAGATGGACCAATCAGAAACCTTGCGGGGTCTTTACAAGGTACAGGGCCGCGAACCGGTACGCATCAACGAACAAGATGCAGCCGAGCGCGGAATTGCGGATGGCGATCTGGTAGAGCTGTACAATGAGCGCGGAACAGTCATCGCAGGTGCGGTCGTTTCCGACGAAATCATGCCGGGTGTGGTCTCTATCTATGAAGGCTGCTGGCCACAACTGGATAGCAAAGGCCGCTGTAACTCAGGTCTTGTGAATTTCCTAACCTCAACACAGCGCTCTTCTGGTCTTAGTGAAGCGACAACCGCCAACACCACTCTTGTTGAAATGCGCAAGTGTACTGATCCGGAAGGGCCGAATACTGCCTATGACAAGCCGGCGATCATCGATGATTACGCCCTAACCGAGATTGACGAGGACAAGTTGGGTCTGGATCGTCTCTATGAATTGACCGAAAAGCTCTATGCAGATATGAGCCCGGGCGAAAAGCTGTTCTACGAACGCTGCACCGTCTGTCATGGTCCGCGCGAAGTCTCCCACTTCACCCGACAGCAATGGAAGGGCATCACCCCGTCCATGTTCCCCCGTGCTGGTCTGGATGAAGACGAAGCGGCACTGGTGATGGATTACCTAATGAAAAATGCAGCCGACGCGAACTAACAGTTTATCGCTTGGCAAAAAAGGCGGTCGGCTCTCCATACCGACCGCCTTTTTTATTGGTTTAAGTTACGGCTCGACAGAATAGATCTTTGCTACGTTATCCAGCATCTTACGCGCCGCCAATACACCACCGGCGGTATTCCAGATAGCGTCGCTCACAGCATGTACGCGGCCTGCCTTGACAGCAGATAGCGATTGCCACAACGGATCAGCCAGCACGTCTTCTCGCAGCGCATTGCCATCACCATTGCCATTGTCATAGGTGAAGTAAAAAATCCGGTCGCCATCCATGTCTGGAATGCTCTCTTTACCGGTACGGATCGCAAACTTCTCTACATTCTGGTTTTCTGGTCGCTTAAAGCCAATATCCTTCAGCACAACACCTGAAAAGCTATCCAGCTGATAGATCCGAATCTGACCAGGTACAAAGCGGACAACTGACACTTTTTCCTGCAGCTTATAAGCCAGCGCGCCGCTCAGCGCTGCAACACGCGCCTCGTAGTCCTTGATCAACGCATCACCTTTTTCGCTAAGACCAAGAGTTTGTGCATAAAGCCTGAAATTAACCTTCCAGTCGCCTTTTAGACGCTCAGAGGCGACAGTGGGAGCAATAGCGGACAGCTGCGGATAGATCGCTTCATGACGCAGCTTATTGCTGATAATCAAGTCTGGCTCAAGTGCAGCAACCAACTCCAGATTAATAGAGTTTTCTTTGCCAAGTGGGTCAGCATCAACCATGACATCAGAGATGTGCTTCCACCACGGATTGCCGTTCCAGCTGTTGGAAGCGCCAACAGGAACAACACCCAAGGCAATGAGGGCCTCTGTGCCTTCGTTGGTCAATACAACAACTCGCTTTGGTGCATCCGGCACTTCCGTTGTGCCCATCGCATGCTTTATTTCACGCGCCTGCACTGGCCCAGCAAAGAGCGCTAAGACTGTAATTGCCGCAAGAAATGCCTGCTTTAACATTGTTAATCCACCTATTTCATATGGGCAGCCATGCCCAATATTGCCAAAAAACCGAGGGGTAGTGACAACACCACATAAGCGAGCATTGAAAGACCAACATTTTTTTGGCTGCGTAATTCTACTGGCTGATCACTTGTGGATTGGCTAAGAATAGTTGATTATTCAATTCAACTTAAAATCGGAATACTACACAAATGTCAATGGGTTTTCGCAGGCACTCAACCTCGCCACTGCAAATGAACATCCTGCTAATCTTTGGCTTGGTCGTTGCTTGGTTGGCTAGTTTGCATATTGGCCTGCACTTCTATTCCCCAAAGGTTGTCTGGGGCGCTTTACAAGATGCGAAAACAGCAGAAGACCTTGTAATCACCCGGTTACGTCTACCCCGCAGCATTATTGCAATCACATGTGGCGCTTTGCTTGGACTTTCAGGGCTACACTTGCAATCCGTGACACGCAATCCGCTTGCAGAACCCGGCCTCTTGGGTGTCAATACCGGTGCCGCCTTTGCCGTAGTCCTTGCGCTTACCCTGACAGGAACCACCAATCTTTGGGAGATCGCGCTCGCAGCATTCCTTGGTGCAATCCTGACGATGCTGGTGGTGTTTACGGTATCAGGTAGCCTGCATAAGGGGATGAGCCCGGTTGCCGTGCTGCTGGCAGGGGTGACGCTCGCTGCGATGCTTTCCTCTCTCACCCAGCTGGTACTGATTACCAATGAAAGCGCTTTGGAAGACTTACTCTTTTGGCTTGCAGGCAGCTTTGCAGACCGTGAGCTTGCGCTGCTGCAATTGGCTCTGCCGGTTTTGCTAACTGGCATGCTCGCCACGCTTTACTTTGCAGGTTCGCTGGACGCAATGAAAATGGATGACGAAAGTGCCGCCGCACTTGGCGTCGCCGTTTTGCCTACACGCCTCGGCTTCCTCGCGTTAGGGGCGAGCTTGGCTGCGGCAGCTGTTGCAATTGCTGGTCCCATTGTCTTTCTAGGCCTTGTTGCGCCTCATCTTGCCAAGCGCATAACTCCAAATACAGGGCACGCCTCACTTGCCGTAACAACTGTCCTGCTAGCCGCCGTTTTGGCGCACCCATGCTGGTGTCACTGATAAGACGCAAGAGGCAAGGCTAGCCATGCTCTGTGAAAACACAGTCTTTGCAAAAAACCGGCAAACACTAGCGATTTGCGGACTGCTCGTCGTGCTGACAATCCTCATTATTGCGGGCGCTGGCATAGGCGCTAGCTTTATGCCGCCAGAGCGAGTCATTGCTGCGCTGCTGGGTGAGGGCAAGCGCGCCGACTATATCATCTTGTGGAAGCTGCGCCTGCCGCGTGTTCTGCTTGCACTGCTAAGTGGTTGCGCACTTGCCCTGGCAGGCGCCATACTTCAACGCACTGTCAGAAATCCCTTGGCAGCTCCCTCAGTGCTTGGCGTTACCGACGGCACGGCAGTTGGAACTCTGGTGTTCCTCTGGTTGATTTCCGATCAAACAAGCGCCTTACAGCTATCGATCCACTGGATGCCCGTAGCCTCCATCGTTGGCGCGTTGCTCTTCACCCTCGTCACAGGAGCACTAACGCTTTCAGATCCCAAGCGTTCCCCCCTGTCTCTTATTCTTTACGGCATTGCCATGGCGGCGCTGGCAAAAGCTCTGGTGGTCCTGCTGATGATTCTTGGTCCGATACATCGGGCCTCTCAAGCCAAGATATGGCTTACAGGATCGGTAAGCACGGCTCATTGGAGCGATGTGGCCATTCTGTTTGGCGCGCTTGCCGTTGCTTTGCCTCTGCTCGGCTGCATGGCACGATCACTGTTTCAACTGCGGCTGGATCCGCTTACTGCACGCGCTACCGGCTTAAACCTAGGCAGATCACAATTGGTGCTGCTGCTGCTAAGCGTGTACCTCACCAGCATTGCTGTCGCCTTTGTCGGCGCACTGGGTTTTGTCGGCTTGGTTTCACCCCATATTGCACGCCTGATTGTGGGAGAAAAAGTCGCAAGCTATCTTGCGGTTACCGCTTTATCTGGCGCTGCGCTTGTTTTAGCCGCTGATATCATCGCACGTGTCAGCCTTCCCCCTCTGGAGCTACCGGCTGGGGCGTTAACTGCTTTTATCAGCGCACCGCTGTTTCTCTTCCTGCTGACCAAGCGGAGGGCGATCAATGCCTGACACTCTTTTTCAGATGCAAGCCGCCAGTGCCGGCTATGATGGGCACCCTGTCTTTGAGGGACTTGACCTGAGTTTACCGTCAGGAAAAGTCATTGCGTTTTGCGGGCCAAATGGCAGTGGTAAATCCACTGCCTTGCGTTCACTGCGGCATCTCCTGCCCCTATCCAGCGGCAACATTCAACTGCTAGGACGCGATCTTAAAGACTGGAGCGCCAGAGAGCTTGCAAAGAACATCGCTTTGCTCACCCAAACCCCCGAGGCGCCAGAGGATACGTTGGTTAAGGACCTTGTAATGATGGGGCGTTTTGCACATCGCAAACCCTTTACCGGACCCTCTGCCTTGGATAAAGCAGCCTGTGAAGAAGCTTTGCTGGCAACTGGAATGACCAAGCTTGCACAAACACCAATTGGATCTCTTTCTGGGGGGCAGGCACAGCGGGCCTGGATCGCCATGGTGCTTTCGCAGCAATCCCACACAATTCTGTTTGATGAACCAACTAATCATCTGGACATCGCCCATGCTCTTGACGTTTTAGAGTTAGTACATCGCATGAATAGACAGCAAGGTCGCAATATAATCGTAGTCCTACACGATCTTAATCTTGCTGCGCGCTACGCCGATCATGTTGTCCTCTTTGAAAAAGGCCAAATCGCAAAGCAAGGCAGCGTTACCGAAGTCTTGAACGAGACCACAATTTCTCAGGTCTTTAATATTACCTGCAAAATACTGTCTTTGGATGGGCAGCCAATCATTGCCGCCTTGCCACAAACTCACCCCACATAACACTTTGAACGTGCTTTATTTCAAGCCGTAGCGGCCATAGCTTTCGCGAGAAAAGCGCAGATCAACAGCCAGCCACCTCTGGCTGGGTACCTCTTTCCTCGCAATTGTACCCTTCCATGATATTGCTAGAAGGGCAAGAGATAGAAGGGTATTCCCCCCATTTTTGGATGATGTCTCAATCGCAGCCACTACCGCTTTTTGCAGCAGCGCCTTTTAAGGCACGACACCCCAATGATACAGAGTAGCGACTTGCACCAATAGACTTCAGGGCTCACGAAATGCGCGGGACATGCTATCGCTCAGCGGCTCCATCAAGTAGTCAATAAAAGTTCGGTTCCTTGTTGTGATGTAAATCTCCGCTGGCATTCCCGGTGTCGGAGAAAATGCCGAAGTGTTGGCCACCTTATCCATCAGAATTTTTACTTTGACCTTGTAGACTTCTTTTGCAAGAGACTGGAGACGCTCATCGGGAACGGCGTCAACCGATACGTATGTAACCTCAGCCGGTATCATTGGCGTCGTGCGTTGGTTTAAAGCACTTAGCCGAACCATGGCTTGCTGCCCTTTCTCAACATGGTCAATGTCCTCTGGTTTGATCTCCGCCTCAACAACCAGTTCTTCTTGCAAGGGCAAAATCTCAATCAGATCCTTGCCAGCCTCAATGACCCCTCCTGCTGTGTGGTAGCGCATTCGCACCACAGCGCCGCGAACTGGCGCGCGGATTTCAATGCGCTCTAGTACATTTTGGGCCGCACGAGTTTGCTCTCTCACATCGTCAAGATCCGCAAGCACGCTTTGCAGCTCTCCAGCCGCCGATTGCGCAGCCTCGTCGCGCACTTTTTGAATTTGAGCTTCGGTTCTTGCGATCCGCTCGCGGGCATCGCCCATTTCTGCTAGTATTCTGCCGCGTTCACCCGTGAGGTTTGCGATCATTCTCTGCACGTTCAGCAGATCGCTCTTGCGAATAAGCCCCTTGGAGAGCATCGCACGCTTGCTCTGCTCTTCTTCTTTCAAAAGCGCCAGTTGCTGCTCAACAGCCTTAGCTTGTGCGCTCGATCCTTGAATTCGCTCTTCAAGCGCGGCGATCCCCTTGTCCAATATGGCAATTTCACTCATCAGCTTGCGACGATGCGCTTGAAAAGTGAGCAGCTGACCCAAGATGATTTCTTTCGCTTTACCCTGCGTTTCACCCAAACTTTCAGCGTTTGGAAACAACAGGCGCTCCGCGTTGCGCGCTTCATGCTCTAATCGTTCTCGCACAGCCTGTAAGCGCAACTGCCGCACCTGCAGCCGAGCCATGTTTGCGCGAGCCGCTGTTTCATCAAGTCGCACTAGCACTTGACCTGCAGAGACGATCTCGCCTTCCTTTACAAGTATCTCATGAATAATTCCGCCTTCTAAGTGCTGCACAATCTTGTTTTTCCCAGTCGCAACAAAGGAGCCACGCGCGACAACGGCTCCTGCCAACGGAGCTGTAAAGGCCCACACTCCAAACAAAAGGAAAACGACAAGAATAATGGCCACGCTCGCAAGTTTTGGTAGGAAAAGCCCTTTTGGCACATCTTCGTGCCACCTATTTCCAAGGATTAACTCTTTGCTAGACATACTAAAAATCACTCACCTACGCTGGTTTCGCTGTGCCCGCGAGCGGGTAATGTTTGAGTGCGACCAAAGAGCTTTGGCAAGACCTCTTCACGTGTGCCAAAGAGAGGGGCACAGCCATTCTCGACGAGTAGAATACGATCCACGGATTTCAAAAGCGCGGGCCTTTGAGTAATTGCAACTACAGTGATTTTACGTTGCTTTGCTGTTTGTATGGCATGGGCCAATGCGGCTTCGCCTTTTCCATCCAAATTCGAGTTAGGTTCATCCAAAACAACAAGTTTAGGCTGACCATAAAAGGCACGAGCCAAGCCAATGCGTTGTCGTTGCCCGGCAGACAGCGGCGTCCCGTCCATTGCGACCTGCGTTTCATAGCCCTGAGCAAAGGTCGATACCAAACCATGTATGTTTGCTATTTCCGCGGCGGCAAAGATGTTCTCTTCAATAATACTCTCACGCATGCGAGCAATATTCTGCTTGATAGAGCCTGGAAAAAGCTGCAGATCCTGCGGCAGATACCCTATACACTCCCCCAGTTGTCTACTGTCCCAGTTCCGCAAGTCCATTCCATCAAGGCGCACATGCCCCGCTGTTGGCACAAGGGAAGCGACAAGCATTTTTCCCAGTGTTGTTTTGCCTGAACCAGAAGATCCAACCACCGCTAAGCTTTCACCAGCACTTAGTGAAAAACTAATGCCATTCAAAACCACCTTCTTATCGGGTGGCGGAACAAAAAGAAGCCGTTCAACAACAAGGTTCCCCTTGGGCGCTGGCAGCTGCAAACGGTGAACATTAAGCGGAGAATTCTGCAATAAGTTACGCACACGGCCGTATGCGGAACGCGCCGCGACGAGCGATTTCCAACCCTCGATTGTACCCTCAACCGGCGCCAATGCACGACCTGCGATGATGGATGCGGCGATAATCATTCCGCCAGTAAGCTGATCATGCAAAGCAAGATAGGCACCCCAGCCTAGCATGACGATCTGCGTCGATAATCGAGCAAACTTAGAAAGCGACGACACTATAACATTTCTATCTTGCCCAAGCAGTTGTGCTTTTAGAGCAATCGAGGTTTCCTTCCCCCAAAAGGCAACTGCCTCTGGTATCATGCCCATAGCGTTGATTACTTGAGCATTGCGCGCCATGGCTTCTGTTTGCATTGAAGCGCGGGTACTAAATGAATGTGCAAGTGCAAATGGCCCCGCTGTTACTCTCTGGTTGATTTTCGCTAGTAATAAAAGCACCAAAATCGTAGTTGTCACGATAATACCCAAGTGGGGATGTACCATAAAGACCACAGCGAGATACACCGGCGCCACAGGCGCGTCCATAACTGCGAGTAACACAGGCCCTGTCAAAAAACTCCTGAGCTGCTGCAAGTCATTAAGAGCTTGAAACTCTCTGGTATTGCTGCTTGAGTTTGCACGAGCCGCAGCGCCCAATACAGGAGCCCCTAAGGACACCTCAATATCAACGGCAATTCGAGTGAGCAGAAACCGGCGCAATAGATCCAACAGCACGTGCGCGAGGATTAAACCGATCACGATTGAAGATAACATCAACAACGTGTCTGTACTTCTACTTGTGAGCACCCGATCTGATATTTGAAACAAATAGATGGGAACAGCCAGTACCAAACTACTGGCGAATAAAGAGACGACTGCCACAAACAAAAGGTTCGCTTTGGTGCGTCGTACAACCCTATCAATCGCACCGCGAAAATCCGCTGGATCAACCTTTTCTGACGCGCGCATTCTCAACAGCACCCAGCGCTTTAGATTGCCAAATCTTAAAATGATCTTTCCAAAGGCTCCAACAAAACTCTGCGGTACTTTTTGCCCATTTGTGTTAACAGCGACTTCTTCGATAGGCGATGCATGAACTGACATAGTTTCTCTGTTTTCTCGTAAGTACTTAGCTTAAAATATCCATGAAGCTCGACGTATTTCCTATATCTGCCTCACACTCTGAGAGGTTTGTGCTTTGTTGAGACGGCGCATCAACAAACGCAACTAACTCACTAACAAACCCCGTCGCAGCCTTGACCTGCTCAAGTACATCACAAACCTCACCTCCAGATATATTCACATTTACATAAAGCTCTTCTTCCGTATAAGCTCCATCAACATATTGAAAATTAGATTGACTATCATTATCGACAATTACCGCCGAGTTCTTTAAGACGTTACCATTTGCATTAATGACGCGAGAACCATCTGCCCCCAAGAGCATTTTTTGAGATACTCCAAGTGCGCCCTGATCAACATCACTCACTATATTCAATTGAGTAACAGCGTTCATCTTGTAGAAATCGCCCGCGACAACCAGCAGATTGAAATCTGAACCTAAAGAGTATGGCAGACCACTCTCAATTAAAGACGTCTCTATAGAGAAACTCTCCGAAAATGCAGAGAGCTCGCTTGCCATGTGACGAATATGCCCAGGCATATCTTTTAGGAGTTGCCCACCACCATAACTCTTTATGTGTGCTTCATTTTCTATAATATTTCCCGTACTAGATTGCCACCCCCCAGAGGCCGAAACATAATTGTTATCTAGTAAAACATTACTTTGAGATATGAAATTGAGATCATAGTAATCACCCAATACTATAATCATATCATAGGCTTGAAAATGATCTACTATTTGGCCCGCATTGACTTGAGCATTATCACCAAGACTAACACTTGTATTTTCCCGAGATAATTCAAAAGAAATACAATCATTGTCTTGAATAAAGTTATATTGTTGGAGGTGGTTGAGCTTCGTAACATCACCCATCACATAATCTACGATAAAATTCGCATGCCCCATGCCCCCTGAAAACAGAGTAGGCGATACTTCGCCAGCCTCTCGTGAAAACAAAGCCTCATTCGAAAGTTGAGACGCAATCGAAGCGACTTCGCTGGAGGCGTTTGAATGACAACTAATATTGGTTTGGACGATTATATCGCTATTGTAATAATCGCCAAGTACCGACACGCCAGCTTTCACTAGTCCAAGATCAACAATACTTGCGGTGTTTAGCGTCTCGTTGTTTCCCAAATCAATGTACTGATCCGGTGTGGATATGTTGCTTTGTTGTAAGTTCAAAGCACCGCTCTCATCGCCGCTTTCGCGAGTGAGCTCAATGGACTTTTTGTTTGCTTTACCTGCCTCTACCCGCCCGGTTACCTGGGAGGCAATCGTTACAAGTTTTTGCTGCGCGGTCATTGCTGTCGCAGCACCAACATCTCCGAAGGGCAAGTATTCAATACTTTGCGATAGTGCGGAGACATCCTCGTATATCTGCTTGGCGGTTATTGTTTTCTCTATCGTCCGACCTTGCGAAACCAAAAGGTCATCATCAACAATCACGTTGCCTTGCTCAGCAAATACTTGTTGGCTCATAGTTTCTTGCAAGTTGTAATAGGCAGAAACAGTAATAGAGAAAATAGTCTGCGTTGGCACGACAACCTGATCGAAGCCTACCGGATCGCTAATGTTAACTTCCCCTTCCTCCTTAATACTCGGCAGGCTTGCGGCTTCTTGCTGCTGTATGCCGATTGTTTTCCCAGTAACTGCATGTGTCAGAGGGATTGCCGCTTCCATGTGTGCGAGCGGCGCCACTACGTCTTGGTGCGGGCTAGTACCAAATGCGCTTTCCGCCGCTGTCTCGCTTCCCACTTCAAGGCTAATGCCTGCTTGGATAGCACCTTCTTCATAGTTTACGGTTTGAGGCGCCTCGCTTTGGATAAGGCGCAAGTACCCTAGGAAGTGCCAAGTTAACTCATTGATCGATGAAGTAAGCATCTATCCTCTTTCCAGTTGAAAAGACCCGCGCCAAGCGCGGGTCTCGTTTTGGCTAGCCCATGTCGTCTTCACCGGTGAGGTTTGTGATAGCAGAACCACCCACAACCGAAATATCGACTGAGTTTGCTTGGACATTTGCACCCATCACAATGGTCTGATTGAAGGCGCTTGCAACCCCTAAGGCATCAGCAGTTGCTGCTGTAGAGGCCACTAGGCTCATGTCATCCCCTGCTGAGAAGTCAACAATTCCCTCTGCGTCGTCCATGCCATAGGAGGTTTGTGCAAGACCGCCTTGAGCATTAACCTCCTGAGAGAATTCAGCGTTGTTCACCACGGATGGGTTGGTCAAGACATCTTGATCTTGCAAGGAATTGGCTTGCTCGATATCAAATGTACTATCCGCACCATTCAATTGTGGGTCCGCATCTATAAAACCGGCTTGCCCCGTTGGCGTCACAGACAAACTGATCCCATCTGGAAGCGTGTCATCCTCACTACTAAACAACACCGTGTCGTTCTCACCGGTAAACTCGTTTTTGCTTAGGTTTACCTGCGTATTACCACCAGTATTGAGAGATTGGTTAAACGCCGTGGCTTTCGCAGTGGAAGAGGCCGATGCAACACTCTCAGCCGTAATGCTGTAGTCATCTCCAACATCACCGTTGATGCCGTTGAACATACTACTACCATCATCCGCAATCCCGTCTCCGGCGGTGGCCGTCCCCCCATTAGCGGAAACGCTTTGAGAGAACGCCTCGTTGTTCACTAAGGAGGCATCAGTGATGGTGTCTTGATCGTTCAGGCCATTGGTTTGATCAAGCGTGAGGGACGCATCAATATTACCTGCCGCTAGGCCCGCAAACAGATTACCACCGTTGCCGGTAGAGTCTTCGCCGACGTTTACAAGGTTACGATGTGCCCCGACAACATCCGAAAGCTGCTTGTTCGTCTGGATATTGCCACCAGTGATAATCGTCTGGTTAAACGCTGAAGCTTCAGCAGAAGCATTAGCACTTGCAAGCGTTTTACCAACGACACCATTGTCATCACCGGAGCTGAGTATGCCAACCATGGAATCTGCATTGATGCCATCAGCAGACGTAGCAATTCCACCTGTTGCCGACACCGAGTGTGTAATGGAGCTGCCGTTGTTGACAACAGATGCAGCCTCAATGGTATCCTGATCTTGCAAACTGTTCGTCTGTTCAATTGTTGCCTTGCTAGAGCTAGGCACCAAAAGCGGATCCACCGTGGCTGGACCGCTCGTGGAGGTGGCGAAATTCAAACCACTATCATCTTCACCCGTGTGCAGTGCTGTGGCGCCGCCGCCTGCCAAATCATAGGACGACGTATTTGACTGCGCGCCCTTACCACTTGAGAGCGATTGATTGAAGTTGCCAGTCGCAGCATTTGCGTCCGCACGAGCTGAGCTTGCTCCTGTTAGCATTCCATCATCGCCAGCATGCCCGGCCCCGAGCCGAACCATGGACGCTTCGCTCTCAATGCCGTTGCCGGACGTCGCCGTTCCGCCAACAGCGCTTGCGGATAGATCAACGCTACCAGTTAGTTCAACTCGCGCGTCTGTAACAGTGTCTCGATCATTCAAAGTGTTGCTTTGTTGTGCAGACAACATAACATCAACCGAATTCGCAATAGTAGGCGGTGGCGTTGCCTGAGCGCTGTTCTGCGCGTCGTTTTCACCAGCGCTTACATCTGCGCTATTGCCGCCGATGATTGCCGATGCGGAGCTATTGCCTTGCACGTTACCACCAGTCAGAAGGCTCTGGTTAAAACTTGATATAACAGCATTTGCACCGGCTGACGCACTTGCTACACCGCTGATGGTGGCATCCCCGTCGATCTCTCGCTGCGAAAACTTGTCACCGGTGCTTGTCGCGTTTTCACCCTGTGAAATGCCGGATCCAGAGTTTGCTGTACCGCCTCGCGCTGTCGTATCTTGAATAAAGCTAGCATCGTTTGCGACGCTTGTGTTCGAGATGCGATCGGCATCTGTTAGGGTGTTGGATTGTTCCGCAAAGGCGCTGTGAGCAAAGGAACCTGCTTCATTTGGATCAGAAGTCATTACCCCAGTTAGCGTGACCGAGCTGCCCTCCGCGGAAACATTGGCTGCGGTTCCCCCAACGCTGGAGGTCTCGTGGAAATTGCCCTGTTTGTTTCCGCCAGTCACGATGGTCTGGTTAAACGCGCTCGCCGATGCCTTTGCATCCGCACTTGCCGATGTAGATCCAGAGATAAGACTATCACCGCCTACAGTCGCAGCACCAAGCTCTTCGTGGAACTCACCCTGCGCAATACCATCACCAGATCCCGCAGTCCCACCGATTGCCGATGTAAACTGCATGGCAAACGAGTTATTCGTGACGGATGTGGAACTAACCTCATCTGTATCATTTAAAGTATTGGTCTGTCCGGTGGTATCCAATACAGCTGTAGATGCCAACTCTGGGCTACCATCTACACCAGACACAGCAAGGGTTGCACCATCACCTCCTGCACTCACGCTGACTTGGCCTGCGGTTGCCTGCGTGCTTGCCACCTTATTGATCTGCAAGTTGGCGGAGGTGTTTAGTGACTGGTTGAATGCATAGCTTTGTGAGACTGCATCTGCTGACGCCGTGGATCGCCCTGAGATACTCTCATCACTCCCGACACTTTTATCACTATAGCTATTGGCCTGTGACAGCACAGTATCTGCCTGCGAGATCCCGCTGCCTGATGCCGCTGATCCGCCATTGGAAATAGCAGTTTGCATAAGTGTGGAGTTATTTAGAACACTCGGACTATGAAGGCTGTCCGTATCCGTCAGACTGTTAGACTGAGCAGCTTCAAGATTATGCGTTACATCAACGCCCTGATGTCCGCCAGTCAATGCGTTGTAGCCCGCTGTGGCGTCGTCACCACCTGCAGATGCAGATGTCGAATTGCCACCGACTGTTGCGATTTCGGCTGTGTTGCCTTGTTGGTTCGCGCCAGTGTTCACGCTCTGGTTTGCAGAGGCAACAATGGCCTTGCCATCAGCAATAGCCGAAGTAGTGCCAGCAATAGCGGAATCGCCATCGACCTTTGTTGACCCAAGCTCGCCATTGCCCGCGTGCTGAGTGATCCCGTCTTCGGCAGTCGCATCACCAGCCCGCGCAACGCTTTGTTGAGAAATCGCGGCATCGTTGGTGATACTCGGATCGCTTAACTCATCACTGTCGGTTAGCGCATTTACCTGCGTTGAAGCTACCTCTGTATTCGCAAAGTGACCACCCAAATGGCTACCTGCCATGGCGTTGTTCGTCGCCCCGTTGCCTTCCGCGGATACGGTGTTGATGCTACCGCCGACCTGCTCAAAGCTAAGCTTATTTCCTTGCGTATTTGCGCCTGAGGAAAGCTCTTGCTGTACCGCTAGGCTAACAGCACTTGCGCTCCCTATTGCCTCAGCACTTCCCACGATACTCGCATCACCGCCAACACTACCAATAGCGCCCAGTTGGCCTTTCATTTCGATGCCACTACTGCTCTCGGCACCGCCGCCGCGAGAAATCACATCCTGATTAATTCCAGCACTGTTTACGATCGCCGCAGAGTTGATAGCATTCACACCGCTTTCACTATCAGCCAAAGCGTTGCTCTGCGCAAAGTCAGCATCTGTATTTGTGTCGGCATTACGCGGATTTTTGCTAGCTGCAAGCGATGCGCCATCACCACCTGCGGTGACCGCATTTATGTCAGTGCCAGTTATGTGCAGGCTCGCGTCATTTCCTTGTTGGTTCGAGCCACTCTTCAAGTTTTGATTGACCGTGGAGGCTAAGCCTGTCGCAGCTGCGGTCGCACCAGTGGAACCGGATATATCAAGATCATCCGCTACACTGCTAGCGCCAAGAGCCTGCGAGTTTGTACTGTAAACACCATGATCGCTGCTGGCTTGTCCGCCGTTAGCACGCACTACCTGCGAAATATCCGCCAGATTCTCGACCTGCACATTTTGGAGCAAGTCGATATCAGCGATTGAGTTGCCTTGTGTGATGTCGGCACTGGTGTCCGTATCGTTCATTTTGCCATTCTGGCTTGTATTGCCTGAATTGAAGCTGGTACCATCTCCACCGCTACTGGCATTTTCCGCGTCACCACCGGTTATATTGGCGTTAAGCGCGTTGGACTGTGCGTTCGCCCCCGAGGCCACAGATTGATTGAAACCCAGAGCATACCCCGTACCTTGTGCGGAGGCAGCTGCATCCGCCGCAATCGTCAGGTCGTCACCAATTGCATCAGCGTAGTTTGTATCTTGCAACGCCGTCTTCACAGCTGCGATTGCATCTGTGCTGCTGTCGTCGTTCACATTCACATCCTGCGACAGCACAGCATCATTTCTAAAGTCAGGATCAATCAGTAGATCTGCTTCTTGCGCCGTGTTTTTCGATGACACCTTTAAAGTCGTGTCACTTCCAGTCCTAGTTAGATCAAATCTGTCCATAGCCATGCAAAAACTCCTCAAGAGTTCGCTGTGGGTCCCTATCACTTACGTAGGCCACCCAGCAGCAACATCCCCGCCAGCAGGCGGGTGTTAAATCTGGCCAAGAATTCGGGATAGGATGGTTTCAGATATAAGACACAGCAGCATCGTTAACGCAGAACAGATCCTGCGAGATATTGCGATGCATTTGATGACGTACAACCGAACTACTCTAAAAAGTCGAGCGTGTTATCCTAATCCAAAATATTCAGCCAAAAGTTGGCTACGATGAACAAGAGGTTACCGCAGCCACGGCGACACTTGACGGATTAATTAAACGAGGAACAACTCTGCAAATTAATAGCTGTAAATAATACACAGTAATTCTATAGATTTTTATCCAACGGATATGCGGTAAAATTAAACTTTTCCTTAGTAACTATCGTTTTTACGCACCACAATGAAAAATAATTTCGAAATGACCAAGATGCCGTTTTGTTTTCTGTGACATTTACCTTTAGCTTGGCAAGAACTAAGTTATTGAAAACATGCTTTTCGAGGACCTCAAAATAAACCCCTTGCTTTTTGCTGATGCTCTTTGGTTCGATACTCCTTGAAATATGGGGATTGACCAACTGCTATGCACAATCACTATGCAGAATCCCTATTTTTTTAGAGTGTTGCTTCAACCAGTGAGAACTAATGGATGTACCGTTTTGAGACAAATCACCCATTCGGGGGAGGTTGTCCCCCACGTATTGGTGGCTTGGAAGCGCCTGTCACATTCCTCTAGACTAAATTGCGAGGGTACCATGCTTGATTATGCAGAAGGACTGGGATGCAGGTAGACCATCGACATGGCGCAGACTTTGAAGAATTGGACCGCGCTGCACCTGACTTGGCAGGCCGGCGCAATCTAATCTTTGGCCTTATGGGCCATATCAGCTATAGCTGGTCAAACAACGAAAGCATGTTCATCTATGTGATGCAGCACCTCATGCAAAGTGACGAAATCACAGCCACGCTCGTTTTCGCTAGTCTCAACACCACTCGCGCCCGCATAGATCTTGTAGAACGCTTGGCGAATGCGCACTTGCAAAAAAAGGAAATCGCAGCGGAACTGCGCCGTATCATACGCGTATTCAATCGCCTGACACGACTGCGTAATGAGTTTAATCATTCTTTTTTTCAGCAAGACCAAACAGGAGAAATCACCCATACATACTCCATGCGCATTCAGAAAAAAGCGGGAGTGCTCACACTAGGGGAAACCAAACCAATGGATGATGCCCGCATCCAAAAAATGGCGCGGGCGATTAACGAACTGTCGGAACTAAACCGCGATATTCGTAGTCTCGTACCAAGGCTACAGGTAGCGATGCAGAGCTCCCCAGAGGCGGCAAGCGCATCCTAGGTCACTACACCATATTCGCTCCCCATGAAGTGCAGCTGTGTTAAACGCAAGAACTCTTGTAGTTCCGGCGGCATATCCTTTAGTTTTGAGTAGGCGACCACATAGGAATAACTGACATCAGGCAGAAATTTACGGATCACAACGCCATTGCAACGCCAGACAGAGGCGGCGAAGGGCTCAATCAGCGCAACCGCCAAATTATGCGCGATAAGGCTGTAGCCCGTATGCGAGTTCTGAATTCCAATTGACTGGCTGTACTCAACGCCTGAAAAGGCCAGAGCCTGTTCTACCCTCTTCCAGCTGGCAAGGCCCGAAGGCAGGATTTTGAGCACATTCTCTCCCTGTAGATCTTGTGGAGTTATGCAGTCCTTGCGGGCCAGTGGATGTGATTGGTGCATTGCACAAACATGAGAAGCTCTGGCAATAGGCACCTGCTGGATTCCCGCCATCTCTGGAAAGGCAAGCGTTACGCCCATTTGAGTGAGGTTTAACTGCAGGCGGTTAACGATTTCCGCAGAAGACATATTCTCCACTACCAACTCAACATCTTCATAACGCTCGCGAAATTTGCTAATCACCTGCGGAAAAAAATAGGTCGATAGTGCAGGTGTGGAAGCAACCTTTAGATCTGCAGGACGTTCTCTGCGGATTTGCTGCGCCACGTTTGAGAGCCGGTCCATGCCGGTATAATACTGATCTACTGCCTCCAAAAAACGCAGCGCATTGCTCGTTGGGGCAAGACGCCCTCCCGTTCGATCAAAGAGCTTAAACCCCAGAGAAATCTCAAGATCTGCAATCAAACGGCTGATTGCTGGTTGCGAGATATGCATGATCTCAGCGGCGCCTTTTGTCGTTCCAGCTACCATCACATAGCGAAATGCCTCGACCTGCCTATGCTGCATGTTCTCATCTCCACAATCATTAGATGAATAACATTTTCACATACACTATATATTATTACTATTTGATATTATGAGATTTCCAGCTCAATCTACAGCTAACTACTTAGGAGAGAAGATCGTGAGCGCACAACTTGGACCAAAGAAACCAAGGATCCTCGTGGCTGGTTACTCTAGCTGGGCGATGGCAGCCAAGAACCCAGCCGCAGCGGTCGTGGATAATCTAAAAAGCCGAGATTACGTCGAGTTTGAGCTGGTCGCGCTTGAGGTTCCAGTTTCAACTTCGAAATTAAGCCAGTTTGTCCTGGAGGCCCTTGATAAATACAAGCCAGATGCCTGGATCGGCATTGGCGTCGCCGTATCTTCTCATGTCGTACGCAGTGAAATGGTTGGCCTAAACTGGCGTCACTTCCATGTTCCAGATATTGACGGCATCAATGCCCAGCTTGAGAACATCGTCGAAGACGGCCCGGTCGCTTACAATTCAGACTTGCCGCACACACAAATCGTCTCACAAATTAAAAAAGCTGGGATCCCAGCCGAACTTTCGTTCTACGCCGGGACACATCTTTGCAACCAGATGACATACACGCTACGTCACCTGATTAGCGAACGCGCACTGCCTATTCTCAGCGGCTTTATTCATATACCGCAGAGCCCGGAAAATGTTGCAAATGGCAGCAAAGAAGGGCGCAACAGCAGCTCCATGAGCCTTGAAATGTCGACTAAGGCGCTGGAGATAACCATCGGTTGCGTTGCGCAAAGTGTCCGTGAGCGCTCGACCAAGCAGTGCGGAGGTTAGGGTTTGGTGCAAGAACTGACAACTCCCCTCACCTCCACTAACACCGTAACGGCGAGCAAGCCCGCCTCTGCGATCCTCTCTCTGCGAAATCTCAGCGTTGGATTCGGTCAAAATGGCAAATCGGTGCGGGCTGTAGAAGATTTGTCCTTCGACCTTGCTATGAATAAGACACTGGCCATTGTTGGGGAGTCTGGTTCTGGCAAGTCGATCACATCCTTAGCACTGCTTGGGCTTGTCCATCACTTAGGTGGCAGTGTTCTAAACGGCTCGGCCCTCTTCAACAGCCGGGTGTTGGGCCGCGAAGTTGATTTAAACTCGCTCAGCGAAAAAGAACTTCGAAAGATCCGCGGCGATGAAATATCGATGATTTTTCAAGAGCCGATGACATCACTCAATCCCGTTTACACCATTGGCACGCAAATAAGTGAAACGCTTATGTTGCACCGGGGAGTGTCCGCCGCCGAGGCCCGTCGCCTCACTAAAGACTATCTTGACCTCGTTCGCTTGCCTGATGCCCTGCGGCTTTTGGACGCCTACCCGCACCAGCTATCAGGCGGTATGCGCCAACGGGCGATGATCGCTATGGCTTTGTCTTGTCAGCCGAAAATTCTAATTGCCGACGAGCCAACCACCGCGTTGGATGTCACCATTCAAGCGCAAATTCTCCATATTATCCGCGAACTGCAGGCGGAGCTTGGCACAGCTGTCATTTTCATCAGCCACGATATGAGCGTGGTATCGGAAATGGCTGATGATGTGCTGGTAATGAAGTCAGGTCGAATGGTAGAGCAGGGCAGCGTTGAAAAAGTTCTGCTAAATCCAGAGCAAGAGTATACGCAGGCGCTGCTGGCCGCGGTGCCGCAAATCGGCAGTATGAAAGGCCAAAGCAAGCCGAAATTCTTCATGGTGCCCGGCCTGAGCGAAGGCACGACGAACCCATCATCTGGCCCGCAGGCTGACCACAACACCAAAGCCCCACTATTGGAGACGAAAGGCCTAACTAAGCGTTTTGACATTCGCAAAGGACTATTCAGCCGCATCACTCATCGTGTCCATGCAGCCGAGCAAGTATCCTTGCAGCTATACCCGGGAGAGACCCTTGCGTTGGTTGGAGAATCCGGCTCGGGCAAGTCGACCGTAGGTAAGACCATTCAGCAGTTGATCGAGCCAACATCTGGCGAGGTCCATTTCGATGGGCAAAGCATTTTCAAGCTACCCAAACTTGCCCGCCAACGGTTTCGGCGCGAGATCCAATACATCTTTCAGGACCCATACGGATCCTTGAACCCGCGCTTGACGGTGGGCCAGAGCATCATGGAGCCAGCTCTCACGCATGGTATTGCAACAAGCAAGGTTGAAGCGGAGAACATGGTCGGCGCATTGCTTGAAAAGGTTGGCTTACAGCCCGAGCATGCACAACGCTACCCGCATGAATTCTCTGGCGGGCAAAGGCAGCGAATTTGCATTGCCCGAGCACTTATCTGCGATCCAAAGGTCATTATCGCCGATGAGTCCGTCTCCGCTCTGGATGTGTCCGTGCAGGCACAAGTGCTGAACCTGATGATGCAGCTGCAGCAAGAACGCGCGCTTTCCTATTTGTTTATCACCCACGATATGGCCGTGGTAGAGCGCGTCGCTCACCGCGTTGCCGTTATGTATCTTGGTCAGCTTGTCGAAATCGGCAGCCGACAGCAAGTATTTGAAAATCCTCAGCACGATTACACCAAACGCCTTCTAGATGCGGTGCCTCATATGGATCCATCGCGCGGGCCTGGGCGGTTTAAACCGCCATTGGAAGGCGAAATACCAAGCCCAATGCGTGCTGTTGGGAACGAACCAGCAATTAATAAGCTGGAGCAAATCGCACCAGGCCACTTTGTTTCGCAAAGTGATTTCATTCCTAGCTAATTAGTTCAGGGGGAACTGATGAAATTTGAATTGCATTCACTAAAGACAGCCCACCAGATCGCTTTCAAGGCGGCTGTGGTTTCCGGGCTAGCTCTGGCAACTGCCTTGCCGATGACCAGCCTCGCCCAAGCAGATGTCTTGAAGGTTGCGCAAGGCCGCGACCCACAAAACCTCGACCCTATTGACACTTTTACCCTATCTTGGGGCTCATTCGGCAGCAATATTTTTGATGGGCTTGTGACACGCGATGAGCAGATCAAACTGTCTCCCGGCCTTGCAACCTCCTGGGAGTTTCTTGAGGAAGGCAAGCGCATTCGCTTTTCCTTGCGCAAAGGTGTCAAATTCCATAATGGCGAACCATTCAATGCCGACGCTGTAAAATTCACCTTTGATCGCTTGCTGGGAGAAGAAGGTAAGGCCGGACCACAACGGGCAAACTACACCTCGATTGGCTCTGTTGAGGTAATTGATGCACATACCGTTGATTTTCATATGGCCAAACCCGATCCGGTCATCATAACCAAGCTCTCCGGCTACGGCGCTATGATTGTACCGCCAAAATACATGGCCGAAGTGGGACCGGAAGCGTTTGATAAAAAGCCCGTCGGCACCGGTCCGTTTAAAGTTGCGAGCTATACGCCGGGTGTTGACCTAAAGCTCGAACGCTTTGACGACTACTGGAATGGCACTGCCAAAATGGAAGGCGTGCAGGTTCGCTTTATTGCAGAACCTTCCACGCGCATGGCCGAGATTATGTCCGGCGGCATCGATATATCCTTGAATATCCCAACAACGTCCATTGATGCTCTCAAGCAAAATGACAATGTGGAGCTGCACGCCGTCGACGGCCCTCGGGTAAACATTTTCCGTTTGAACCCGGCAAAGTTCATCACCAAGGATATTCGCGTTCGTAAAGCCATTAATATGGCCATCGACAAGAAGATGATCGTGCAAGCGCTGCTGTCTGGCTATGGTACACCCATTAACAGTGCGCAAGGATCTAAGTCGTTTGGTTTCAATCCGGATCTGGAAACCTACGAGTACAATCCAGAAAAAGCGCGGCAGTTGCTGAAAGAGGCCGGTATTAAACCGGGCACCGAAATTGCGCTGGACTACCGCTCCAATCGTGATCTGGACCGCGAAGTCGGCACCGTAGTTGCCAGTTATCTGCAAGCAGTAGGCCTCAACCTCAAGCTGCGGCCACATGAAGCCAGCATCTACAGCTCGGAAATCATTTACAAAGGTAACACCGGAGAAATGTTTGCCTTCGGCTGGGGCGGCTGGACGTTTGATTTCGATAACACGGCCTATCTTTTGTACCACACAGGTGAGCGTTTTAACCCTTACATCAAGGATGAAAAGCTGGATGCTTTGCTGGAAGCACAGCGCCAGACGTATGACACAGAAAAACGCCGCGAAGGGTTGCAGGCTGTAGCCAAATACGCACATGAACAGGCCTTTGAAGTGCCCCTGTTCAACATTGCTGCGCTTTATGCCGTTGGCAAGCACGTAGAAGGGTTTGTGGCCGCGCCGGATGATCGTCTGCGCTTCATGAACGTTTCTGTCAAACGGTAAAAGCGTTGGGGTGCGCCCTGACCCCTATTTCTTACCTCTTAGGGCGCACCCCTCTTTAACCTGTTGCAACCGGAACATGATTTCGGTTTGTCGAATTCTGCCGAGTTTGGAGCGTATATGTCTATCGCGGCTTTCTTTATCAGGCGCGTGGTGCAAGCACTGTTCGTCCTGTTTATCGTCACTTTGTTTGTGGCGTTTCTAATTCGCCTGACGGGTGATCCCGCTAGCATTTTGGCCGAAGAAGCCGCCAGCGTTACCGAGGCTGACCTTGAACGGATCCGTGAGAGCCTTGGTCTCAACAAGCCATTTCTTGTGCAGTACTACGAGTTTATCCGCGGCCTACTTACGCTGGATTTGGGGCAGAGTTTTTTCCGCGGCGCCGTTGGCGATCTCATTGCCATTGCCCTGCCTTCTACCTTAGTCCTCGCCTTAAGCTCGATGCTTGTATCCATTGCAATTTCTATTCCCTTAGGCATCCATGCTGCGGTTCACAAAGGGGGGATAGCCGATCAGATCATCCGCGTTGTTTCGCTGCTGGGCCTGTCCTTCCCGAATTTCTGGCTTGGTATCATGCTGGTGCTCCTTTTTGCGATCACCATCCCCCTCTTTCCGGCCAGCGGGTTTAGCGGTGCATCTTCTATCGTCATGCCAGCTGTCACGATCGGCATTATTCTCACGGCGACCAATGTCCGTCTGGTGCGCACGACGATGCTGGAGACTTTGTCCTCGCAATACGTCATGGTCGCCAGAGCGAAAGGTTTGAGCGAACGGGTGGTGATCTATAAGCACGCGCTACGCAATGCAGCTATCGGCATCGTAACTTTCCTTGGCCTACAGTTTGGCAATTTGATCGGCGGTTTGGTTATTGTGGAACTGGTATTTAACTGGCCGGGCATGGGGACACTGGCAGTCGAGGCCATCGGGCAACGTGACTATCCAGTATTACAAGCCGCGATCTCCCTGCTGGCTGTGATGATTGTTTTTGTCAACTTAGTGGTGGATCTGGTTTACGGCCTGATCGATCCGCGAATTCGGGTGGAATAACATGGCGAACGAACACTCCCAGATCGAAGGTCAGGTAAAACGCTCCAGTTTTAGACAGTTTGAGTTTGTAGCTGGATTGATGCTCTGCGGAACGATTGGCATGCTCGCACTAATATCTCCGCTTTTGTTCCCTGATGGCGGACAAAGCGTAAATCTCTTGGCACGTCTTATGCCCCCCTTGCAATCCTCCGAGTATCCATTAGGTGCAGACCCGCTGGGAAGGGATATTCTTACCCGCATCATTGTTGGAGGCCGTGTATCGTTCACGGTCGGTATTCTTTCTGCACTGGGTGCTGTCACGCTTGGTACCGTCATTGGTTTGTTTGCAGGCTACTACCGCGGCTTTGCCGACGCGTTGCTGATGCGCTTTGCCGATATTCAGCTGGCGCTGCCGTTTATCTTGCTGGCCATCACAATCATTGCCATTTTCGGCCCCGGGTTGGATCGCATCATCATTCTGATGATTGTTTCGCAGTGGGTGCAGTATGCGCGCCTTGTGCGTGGCTCTGTCTTGTCTCTGCGAGAAAGAGAGTTTGTGCAGGCAGCGCGCAGCTATGGGCTGGCTAACTCCAAGATCATCTTTCGGCATATTTTGCCAAATGCGCTTGGACCACTCATCATTTTGATGACGCTGAACGTCGCCAACAATATTCTGCTGGAAAGTAGTCTTACATTCCTCGGGCTCGGCGTAGACCCACGTGTTGCAAGTTGGGGCGGCATGTTGGCAGAGGGAAGAAACTACGCACAATCCGCTTGGTGGGTTACAGTGTTTCCCGGCTTAGCGATCATGATGACGGTGCTCGGCCTAAATATGCTCGGGGATTGGTTGCGCGATAACCTTGACCCACTCGGCAGAACTCGCCTTTAAATTCCGATAGCCCTAATAAATCCGCAGGAATCAATTGGCATCTGCGGATTTAAACTTCTATGCGCATGATTAAACCTTACACCAACCAGATCAATACTAACTGACGGCCGTGTAAAAAAGGAAAATTCTTTCTAATTGCGCTTTATCGTTAGCATTTACTAATTTTATTCACCAGAAACTTTGTTAATTGTGCATTATACAAGGGGATTCAGCAAAAAACTTGCGATTCCTCAAATTCGAAGAACTCTAAAAGTCATAACCTAACCCTCCTAAGGGATAATTGGCTTCTGTCTCGCAGTTCCAATTCCCACTTATCAAGGGGAGGCTTATGACAAGCGACATTGATCAATCAATCCATAGCAAGGCGAAGGAGCGCATTGCGTTCTTCCTACTCGCTGTCGTTCTTGCACCCGTTGTTGTAACGGCACTGGTTGGTGGTTACGGCTTCATCCTCTGGATGAGCCAAATTCTATTTGGTCCTCCGACTGTCTAGGCATTCGTGATGGTCAACGTTTCTCGCCGCGCCTTTCTTACCCGCTTTCGCTCTTCTACCAGCCAGAAGCAGCCGATCCGCCCGCCGTGGACAACGGAAGAGCGGATCGAAGATCTGTGCACTGGGTGTATGGATTGTGTCAAAGCCTGTCCAGAAGGTATTTTGCGCAGCGAGGACAACCGACCCTACCTTGAGCCCGGCATTGGAGAATGCACGTTTTGCGAAGAATGTGCCTCCCAGTGCACAGCGAAGGTCTTTGACCTACAGGAAGAACCTTGGCAGCTTACTGCTCAGCTCAATACCCAAGCCTGTTTGCTGGACAAAGGAATTTCGTGCCAGAGCTGCACAGATCTTTGCGAGCCGCGTGCGCTGCGCTTTGATCTTCGCCAACCACCTGCTGGAAAAATAACACTCAATACAGACAGCTGTACGGGCTGCGGCGCTTGCCTGCCCGTCTGCCCTGCCAGCGCCATAACACTAATCGACGCCAACAGAGAGACACCTAACTAATGCGCAATATGGATGTAGAGCGCGACCAAACAGACGAAGCCTGGCACATATCCAGTGTGCTCGTCACAGCTGATCCAAGCAAAAAAGAGGCGGTGTGCTCGGAAATCCTCCAGATTCCCGGCGCGGAACTGCCAGAGGTAACGGAAACCGAGAAGATTGTCGTGACCTTGGAAGCCAAAAGCGAGCGACAGATCGCCAACGCGCTGGACACAATCCAGAAGCTGGACGGCGTTCTCGTTGCCTCTCTGGTTTACCACCAAACCGACACAACAGACCTCAACTCAATCGTCATTTCAGATCAGGGTGACCTGCCAATCGAGGGGAAATGCTCATGATAAAACTAACAAGACGTGCCGTCGTTAAAGCGCAAGCCGCTGCTGCTGCAGTTGCTGCTGCAGGTGGGAGCCTGCCTGCAAGCGCCTCGAACGTGATTACAGATGCCAGCAAAACCGATTTGAAATGGTCCAAAGCCGCCTGCCGCTTTTGCGGGACCGGCTGTTCCATTATGGTTGCCACCAAGAATGACCGTGTTGTCGCCACCCATGGCGATGCGAAAAGCCCGGTGAACCGCGGCCTGAACTGCGTGAAAGGCTACTTCCTTTCTAAGATAATGTACGGCAAGGATCGCCTGACAACGCCTTTGCTGCGCAAGACCGACGGCAAGTACGACAAGAACGGCGAATTCACCCCAGTTTCATGGGATGAAGCCTTCGACATCATGGCAGTTAAAGCCAAAGAGGCGATGAAAAAGAACGGCCCGTTCTCTGTTGGCATGTTCGGCTCTGGCCAGTGGACTGTTTGGGAAGGCTATGCCGCTGCCAAACTCTGGAAGGCTGGTTTCCGCTCCAACACCATCGATCCAAACGCCCGTCACTGCATGGCCTCTGCCGTTGCCGCCTTCATGCGCACGTTCGGCATTGACGAGCCGATGGGCTGCTACGACGACTTTGAAAACGCCGATGCCTTTGTGCTTTGGGGTTCTAACATGTCGGAAATGCACCCAGTTCTGTGGACCCGGATAACCGATCGCCGCTTGTCAAACCCGGATGTAAAAGTGGCCGTCTTGTCCACCTATGAGCATCGCTCGTTTGATCTGGCTGACATTCCGATGGTGTTTACACCACAAAGCGACTTGGTCATTGCCAACTTTATCGCCAACTACATCATCCAGAATGATGCGGTTGATAAAGACTTTGTCTCCAAGCACACCAATTTCCGTCTTGGCAATGACGATATCGGCTATGGCCTTCGCCCCGAAGACCCACGGCAGAAATCTGCGAAAAACGCCGGCAAGGCGGGTGGCTCCACCGAAATCACCTTCGAGGAGTACGCGAAGTTTGTCAGCGACTACACGCTGGAATACGCCGAGGAAATGTCCGGTGTTCCTGCCGAACGTCTGCTTGAGCTTGCCAAGCTCTATGCCGATCCAAACAAGCGGGTGATGTCCTTGTGGACCATGGGTGCAAACCAGCACACCCGCGGCGTGTGGGTCAACCAGATGTTCTACAACATCCACTTGCTGACAGGTAAAATTGCCAAGCCCGGCAGTGGTCCGTTTTCACTGACCGGCCAGCCTTCTGCCTGCGGCACAGCACGCGAAGTTGGTACCTTTGCCCACCGTCTGCCAGCGGACATGGTGGTTGGTAATCCAAAACACCGCGAAATCTCCGAGAAAATCTGGAAACTGCCAGCAGGCACCATCCCATCTAAAAACGGCTACCACGCAGTATTGCAAAGTCGGATGCTTAAAGATGGTAAGCTGAATTTCTACTGGACACAGGTCACCAACAACATGCAGGCGGGGCCGAACGTTGTTGACGAGATCTACCCCGGTTGGCGCAACCCAGAGAACTTCGTGGTTGTTTCTGATCCATATCCAACCGTATCCGCCATGGCAGCAGATCTTATTCTGCCAACCGCCATGTGGGTGGAAAAAGAAGGAGCCTATGGTAACGCCGAGCGGCGCACCCAGTTCTGGAACCAATTGGTAAACGCACCGGGCGATGCCAAGTCTGACCTGTGGCAGACGCTGGAGTTCTCCAAGCGCTTCACCGTTGAAGATGTGTGGCCAGAAGAGCTAATCGCACAAAAACCGGAGTATCGCGGCAAAACGCTTTACGAAGTGCTGTTCACCAACGGGCAGGTCGACAAGTTCCCGCTTGCTGAAACCAATCCGGACTACGACAACCAAGAGGCCAAACACTTCGGCTTCTACGTGCAAAAAGGCCTGTTCGAAGAATACGCCCAGTTTGGTCGCGGTCATGGCCACGATCTGGCTCCGTTCGAGCGTTATCACGAAGAGCGCGGCCTGCGCTGGCCGGTTGTTGATGGCAAGGAAACCCAGTGGCGTTTCCGCGAAGGCTCAGACCCTTATGTAGGTAAGGGCAAGGGCTTCGAGTTCTACGGCCATAAGGATGGTAAGGCGCGCATCTTCGCACTGCCTTACGAGCCGCCAGCGGAGAGCCCGGACGAAGAGTACAACTTCTGGCTCTGCACCGGCCGTGTGATCGAGCACTGGCACACGGGAACCATGACACAACGCGTACCGGAGCTTTACAAAGCGGTGCCGGATGCCGTGTGTTACATGCACCCGGATGACGCCAAAGCCAAAGGCCTCCGTCGTGGCTCGGAAATCCGTGTGATTTCCCGCCGCGGTGAGATAACCACCCGGGTAGAAACCCGTGGCCGCAACAAGCCTCCGCGCGGTTTGGTCTTCGTGCCATTCTTTGACGCCAGTGAGCTGATTAACAAAGTCACACTGGACGCCACCGACCCGATCTCCAAACAGACCGACTTTAAAAAGTGCGCGGTCAAAATTGTTGCTGCATGAGGTAAGCTATGAAACTGCATAAACTGTTGATCGCCAGCCTCGTCGCTCTTGCTTCTTTTGCAGGTCCCAGCGCTTTAGCTGCTGAACCGATCTCGCAAATGCGCAATAACGACATCATGGCAGAAGATTCTGCACCAGATATGCCAAAAATCGTCAATTCAGACGAGCGGCAGGTGCGAAACTATCCTGAACAGCCACCGCTCATTCCCCATAAGATCGATGGCTACCAGGTAGACAAGAACTCCAATAAGTGCATGACCTGCCACAGCCGCACCGCGGTTGAGCAGTCGCAAGCGCCAATGGTCTCCATCACACACTTCATGAACCGCGACGGCCAGTTTCTGGCCTCCGTTTCTCCACGCCGCTACTTCTGCACACAGTGCCATGTTCCGCAAACCGATGCCCGGCCTTTGGTCGAAAACGGCTTTGTTGACGTTGACAGTGTGCTGGCACCAGACAGCAACAAATAGGAGCGCCTCATGATTTCATGGATTAAGAAATTATGGCAGGTGATCCGTAGTCCGAGTGTTCATTATAGCCTTGGGGCTTTGACACTCGGTGGATTTGTGGCCGGCATTATCTTCTGGGGCGGCTTTAACACCGCCTTGGAAGTTACCAACACAGAGGAATTCTGTATTGGTTGCCACGAGATGCGTGAAAACGTCTATGAAGAGTTGAAATCAACAATTCACTACACAAACCGTTCTGGCGTACGTGCGACTTGTCCTGATTGTCACGTGCCACATAACTGGAGCGACAAGGTTGCCCGCAAGATTGCTGCCTCTAAAGAGGTGTACGGCAAGATCTTCGGAACAATCAGCACACCGGAAAAATTCGAAGAAAAGCGTTTTGAGCTGGCAAGCCACGAGTGGGCCCGCTTCAAAGCCAATGACTCCCTTGAATGCCGCAATTGCCATAGTGATGACTCTATGGACTTCACGCGACAGAGCAAACGCGCTGCCGAGCAGCACGAAAAGTATCTGGTCACTGGTGAGAAAACATGCATCGATTGCCACAAAGGCATAGCCCACAAGCTGCCAGACATGAGCCTTGCCAATGGTAAAGCGCATTAAACTAAGGTAGCTGTAAAAACAAGCACCGGGAGACTTGGGGACTCCCGGTGCTTTTATTTGACGCCAGCACGTGGAGGTGAAACGCCAAACCAAGAAAGTGTCGCCATTTGTGGATGCTCATAGAACAACCAGCAAGCAGGAACGACAAGTTTTTCTAACCCATTTTTGATAGCAGGAAAACCATCGATAATCTAAATGCTTTCTACTCCACAACAATAGATGATCACTCAACATATGCTTAGCACATCTAGGGTAAGTAGCTCCCTATTTTAATGAGTTAGCGAACTAGTTGATCCTTCAACAAAAAACACATGAAACTTTGCTAGATAGCGTTCACTGTCCCACGATTACTCAGTACTAGAGCGTTAATTCTACCATAGACATGTTTTCTCCCACGGCATTTGCAGAAGGTGCTGTTTTTGTGTCTCGTATAGATGCCAGTTCGCTCAGGAAATTGTTGAACAGGGACACGAACATATCACCGCTCACATCTTCACTCACAAAAACACTGGCGGTGTAGGCTTCCATCTCCTCATCAAACCCAAAACAGATCTCTGATGGTAATCCCGAATTTCTCGCAAGAAGCTTCAACGCGTAGTCGCGACCTCCGCCTTCAGGTGGAAGCACTGTGGTCATCAGAAACCCGGCGGGCACCACATCCGTTATCTCATTAAAAAAAATCGCCGTTTGCTGGTCTACCACTAAGGTCGCCTGATCTCCTTGAAGGTCCGGGGCATATTCAAGCCCAAGATGAGTGAAAAGTACGTCCAGTTGCTTTTGCATGTTACGCTCCATAAAGGGTCGACAATCCCTTGATCTGCGTTGCGATGCGCTGATCAGAAACCCGGTTGTAAAACGATAGTGCTGTATGGTCTGCCGCCGTTCCATTAAAGATCTTATTGCCCTTCACGCCGGTATTCGTTTTCTGTAGCTCAAGGTTGCCATCCCGCAAAGCAACATTACTGATGACTTGCTTATGCCGATCAGCTGCAGCACCTGGTGCAGGATGGGCTTTTGCTTCACCATTATTATCTATGGCGGCTTGGTGCGCCATAATCGCTGCGGACTTGATCTCGACATCCAGCCAGCCTGTTCTGTCCTTCCCACTTTTACAGTTCCAAGCGGGCACAGCCCCAACCTCATGCGTCAGCAACGCAATACGTTGCGCCAGTTTGTAAGGATCCTGCCCATCGGAGTGATGGCTCTTACGTTCCCAGATTTCTTTGATCTGCGAGGCAAGTGTCGTGACACGCGCGGCATTGTCTGCATCTGGGTTTTCAAACAGATACGCCCCTGCCCAACCTTGCAGGTCTTCGCCTTCAAGCGGCCCGAGCAACACCTCCAAGCTCTGACGGTTGATCTTGTCTGCCCCCTTCCATCCGCTAACAGCATCCAGAGGAACAGAAAGTGCAACCACGTTTACACCAACGCTAAATGGTAGGACCTCTGGCTTAACTGTCACATCCCTCTGACTGCCATCCGCCGTAGTCACTGTTAAACTCAGGGTCTTTCCAGAGGCCTTACTCAGTGCAGCAAATTGGTCGTCAAACATCGCTCCTTCATTGTTCAGCCCTCCGATCTTCGAGGCGGTAACCAGAGAAGTTGACGTGAGCCTCATCGGGACAACCTCACCGGCCAACGCCCGTTCCATTTTGCTAATATCCATGAAGAGTGCGGCGGTCAGCAGTTCTTTCACCCTCGTATCAGCGCCTGCTTGGCGCTCGACACTGCCTTCTTTTAAGCCGTAGGGAGAGAGAATTCCGTGACGAATACCTTTGAACAAAACTTCGCCACTTTCGGCTTTCAGCTCCGAAAACCATAGATTTGCCGCGTGTTTGGTCTCGGTAGTGCTGCCTGCGCAAACCCCTTTGCCATCATAGCTTCTCGCAAAAATGTCGCAGGAGTTCTCACCGCCCAAGCGCATCTGCGCCGCTGGAGTGAGAGTAGACGTCAGCTTCTCCGTGCCAATACGAAAGCTCTTGGAAATGGTCGCCCACTCCATATTGTTTATGGTGCTCACAAAGTACTCGTTGAACACCCTTTTCGCCTGCTTCGCGGCATCCTTTTCATTGATGCCGGTTTCCAGACGCAGCGCATTGGCAATATCGGCCTTCAACTCCTTACTCATAGCCTTCGCCACTTTTACATCTTCCAAGGAAACAGGTTGATTTGCGCCAGTGTTCAGTTCCTCTTCGATCCTTACCAATTGCTGTTCGACTTTTCCCCGTAGGGACACAAACGCGCCATGGTCCCCTTCCTTCGCTTTTAGGAAGCCTTTAACCGCTTGCAATACCGTTTTTTGAAAATCGAGAGCTTCGGCCTTCTTTCCGCTAAACGCCCTCTTCTGTTCTGTTTTATCTGGCATTGGCGTAGTCGTGCGCCGAATGGTTGTCACTCGCTTCAATGTCTGGCGAAAGCTACGCGTCGCACGTGGTTGTTGCTCAGCTTTCAACTCATAATGCACGCCATCTTTCCAAGCGGCGTTCTCTTCGCCGCGTGCCGCGCCATCAGGTTTTTGCTCCAAGCTGGATGCACTAGGGGTTTCCGCAATGCTATGTGGGATAACTCTCGTCGCGGTCTGAGTGATTGGCATGGGGTACCTCATGTTTGTCCTGTGCGAAAACATTAGCAAACCCCAAACCACCTCTGTGTGCCAAAGGTTACCTCATTGCGTACTGCATTTTCAGCTGTAAGTTACGATCAGCGGAGATCTCGCATGACTTCAAGAAAGCACTTGAATGAAACGCTGAGACTTACCACACCACCATATGAACAATAGTCAACTAATCGACAGGTAGTCAAACGAGAATCAAAGTCTTTCTCGAACACAGATCTTTGCGTAGTTTAGGCGTTGTATTACTTCCCAACAGCAATACCACCGTTCATTTACGCGCCAGTTCAGTCCACTATTTGTTGGATGACCTGCTCTTTTTCACCTCCTCGGGCTTGTGATAGGATTCTTCCGAATATTGAAGTGGGGTTTGAATATTTCGCGTATTACACGAAGAACCAGCCGCGAAACCATTTGAACAGACGGGTAAGAGAAGGGATCCTGCCAATTCCAAACGAACCCATCATGGCCAACCGACCATTGTAAATTTGCGGAACTGGCCTAATGGGAACAGAGCCTTTTATCTGCTCCGGTGCGCTGGTTGCGACAAATGACGGGCGCGACATTCAAACAAGTCTTCATTCAGATTAGAACGTTGCGCAAACACAAACTCGAATTTTTAAAAGAAGCTACTCCTTGAATATCACGTAATCAGGGGGAGGCCTCTAATGGCAGAAATATTAACAAAATCCCGGGCGCGAAATATATTCTACGGAGGCTCGGTTTTCTTCGTAGCTATTTTCGTCGTTATGACTGTTCAAAGCCATCTTTATATTACCGAAAAATCCACAGCTGGGATGCCTTTGAGCGAGCAAGTCGTTCTTGGCAAGCATGTCTGGGAAAAGAACTCCTGCATCAACTGTCATACACTGCATGGCGAGGGTGCCTATTTTGCTCCGGAAGTTGGCAATGTCATGACGCGCTGGGATGTTGCCGATGATCCACAAGCCGCTTTTGAAACCTTGAAAGCATGGATGGAATCTCAACCATCTGGCATTGAAGGGCGCCGCCAGATGCCAAACTTCAACCTCACCGATGAAGAAATCCGTGGTCTTGCTGAGTTCTTGAGATGGGCGGATCAAACAGACACGCAGGGCTGGCCGCCCAATGATGCAGGTTAAGGAGTAGCGTCTATGAAATACCAATCTCAAAGTGTTGCAAAGGCCTACTTCCTGTGTGCGTTGGGGCTGTTTGCTAGGCTCTGTCAGGTTGATGAGCGCTTTGAACTTAAAGAAGTGAAATGCAGCTGAGACGCACGTCAAAATGTAGTGCGGTCTGTTCTTGCGCAAGTGATCCAACGTAGCTTCTCCTCTTCACCGCAAAAGTGGCCGTAAACATCATCGGCCTAAGCGCCGTCATAGTGACGAGATAATCACAGAAATATACAAATTTAACAAAATGTGTGAGTTTCTCATGATTAATAATTCTAATGTATTTAATGCTCATATGAAGAATGTTAGTTCACGTTAGGTAAGTATGCGGGCTGTTAGGCCCAAGCGACCACGCCAACTCTAAAAACTGCAAGAAACGTTGCGGGTAAGCTGTTGCCTGTGCGAGGGCCAGTTATTGCCTTCTCGATTCTGGTTGGCTGATGTCGATTGTGAACTGGAATGCAAATGAACTGTCTGAACGCTCTCGCGGCTAAATTAAAGCAGGTTGGTCAAATCGTCTTTTCGGTAGCGGCGATCACTTTACCTCAAAGCGCTTCTGCGGCAGTTTTCGATCTTGTTCTTGATGTTACAGATGGAATTTATGATCCTGCTCCAGCAGGAGATTTTATTACCTACGATGTTACAATTGTTAACTCGCCATTTGGTGTTGGTTCGACTGCCTCGAGCGCAACTACTTTGAGCATCGAGGCGCCGGACGGTACGTTACTGACAGATATAACTGGCACGACCTGCACTCCTTTGGCACCGCTCGATGGCCCCACGGCTCTGTCAGGTTGATGAGCGCTTTGAGATCGCGTAGTTATTTGCCATGCTTAAACTTGATGTATTCTCGGCTCTTAAAGGTTACCGTTT
>NZ_LLWC01000030.1 GCF_001561995.1 Polycladidibacter hongkongensis | reverse complement strand
GGGACAGGTCGTAAGAACGGCTAGCCTCGGCCACCGTCGTCTTGCCCTGCAGGATCTCAATAACAAGCGCCGATTTGCGCTTCGCTGTCCAACGCTTGAAACCGTCTTCCAATGTCTCACTCATCGCTACCATTTTCCTCACTGTAGCATGAGCAGGAACTCACTGGGTCACTACAGCTCTGTAAACTCCGTAAGCCAAGCAACGCTTGTAGAACCGTCGTTTTTCCCTGACCCGATGGAGCGCTCAGCACCACATGTTCCCCTTTGTGAATACGCAATTCGGCATTCAAAAGTACAACCTTGCCAGTAGGTGGAGTGTTGTCTCCGGATGTGCCTTGCCTGCCCGCAGCGGGCCAACTCAAACATGCATTACTTAGCGACAGTTCTGCGCTCAACTCGGCCCTCCGACAAAAGAGAAATATATCGAAATTGCTAGCTGAACGACCGTAAACGCCACGTAACGACGCAGCCGCAGCAGGCGGTACCAAAGTAAAGCACCGGCAAAATATACGAAGTCCACTCAACCTTCGTATAGCCACTTAAGAAATCAACATATAGGAGGTCCCATAGTTTTAATGTAGCAATCACCAGCAAAACTATACCTGAAATGAAACTTTTCTTTCGCCAAAAAAACAAAAGTGCAACTGCGGAGACAAAAAAAGACAACTGCATTTATAATTCCCAGCTCCATAAAGAAGGAAGCTGCAAGCCCGCTAGTTTTATAAGAAACAGCCGCGAGGCTGAGTACAATGCTTACAAGCGCTTTATAAGTCTGCATTGCAATCATTAGTAGAAATACAAAAATACATTGCTTTGCAATGTACTCAAGACCCTTCTCATCATTCATACTATTAATTCCATAGTTAAAAGATTGAGGGTCAAGTACTACAAGCACAACACGTCTTCAACCTTACCACTAATTTTTAAAGTAATTTAAATTGTCTATGTTTATGATTTACCTAAGCTTACGCCAAAAAAAAGGGCCCGGCTTCTAACCGGACCCCATAAAGCGCTTGATTATGCAAGGCCTATTTTTTTACAACCGCACGACCAGCGTAGTGACCCATTGTGCCCAGCTCTTCCTCGATACGGATCAGCTGGTTGTATTTTGCCAGACGGTCAGAACGGGACATGGAGCCGGTTTTGATTTGGCCACAGTTGAAGGCAACAGCCAGATCGGCAATTGTGTTGTCCTCAGTTTCTCCAGAGCGGTGCGACATCACAGAGGTGTAGCCGGCACGGTGCGCCATCTCAACAGCTTCCATGGTCTCGGTCAGTGAGCCGATTTGGTTCACTTTTACGAGAATGGAATTGGCGATGCCTTTTTCAATGCCCATAGCAAGACGCTCGGAGTTGGTCACAAACAGATCATCACCAACCAGCTGTACGCGGTTGCCAACAGCCTGTGTCAACGCGGCCCAGCCTTCAAAGTCATCTTCCGCCATACCATCTTCGATGGAGTAGATTGGGTAATTGTTGACCAGCTCTTCGTAGTAGCGCGCCATTTCCTGCGGGTCGAGAATACGGCTCTCGCCTTTCAGGTTGTACTTGCCGTTTTCAAAAAACTCGGTGGATGCCGGATCCAGCGCGATCATTACATCGTTACCAGCGGAGTAACCGGCTTTCTCAATCGCGTTGACAACGAAGTCCAGCGCTTCCTTGGTAGAACCGATACCAGGGGCAAAGCCGCCTTCATCACCAACGTTGGTGTTGTGGCCAGCAGCGCCCAGACCTTTTTTCAAGGTGTGGAAGATTTCAGAGCCCATGCGCACAGCTTCACGGATAGAGCCAGCGCCAACCGGAGCGATCATGAACTCCTGGAAATCAATCGGGTTATCAGCGTGCTCACCACCGTTGATGATATTCATCATTGGCACTGGCAGGGTGCGGGCACCAAAACCGCCAACATAGCGGTACAGCGGCAGGCCGGAAGCCTCGGCAGCAGCTTTTGCAACAGCAAGGGAAACACCCAGAATTGCGTTTGCACCCAGACGGCCTTTGTTGTTGGTGCCGTCAAGTTCGTTCATTGCCTGATCGATTTTGATCTGGTCTTCAGCGTCCATGCCGCCAACAGTGTCGAAAATTTCACCGTTTACAGCTTCTACAGCGTCTTCAACGCCTTTGCCCATGAAGCGTTCGCCGCCATCGCGACGTTCAACAGCTTCATATGCACCGGTGGATGCGCCGGAAGGAACCGCGGCCCGGCCAAAGGACCCATCTTCCAGAAGAACATCCACTTCAACAGTCGGATTACCGCGACTGTCGAGAATTTCACGGCCGATAATATCGATGATAGCTGTCATCTCTTGCTCCAGTATACCAGTAGCGTTTCGTAGTTAGGCTTAGGTGTTCCTAGCCCGTGAGATAAGTCTTTAAAAGAGGACATTCTGTCCATCCTTTAGTATTTCAGGGGTCTTACCTCGCGTTTTTTGTCGCACCTGCCTGCTAATACGTAGTCTATACGTATCAAAAACAAGATCACTTAAATATCACAGCTCAAAAGAGCCGGATTTAGCAACCTTGTCAAACTCCTGCAACCACTCAAGCAGTTCCTTGAGACGGTTCAGGGGAATCATATTCGGTCCATCACTTGGTGCTTTATCAGGATCTTGATGCGTTTCTATGAACAAGCCCGCCACACCAACGGCAACCGCCGCCCGCGCCAACACAGGAACGAATTCCCGCTGTCCGCCAGAGGAACCCCCCTGCCCGCCGGGCTGCTGTACTGAATGGGTTGCATCAAAAATCACCGGCGCGCCTGTCGCCGCCATAATAGGCAGGCCGCGCATATCGGAAACTTGGGTGTTGTAACCAAAGCTCGCCCCACGCTCGCACAGCATCACATTGGCATTGCCACTCTGCGTTATTTTATTGAGAACATGCTGCATGTCCCAAGGTGCGAGAAACTGCCCTTTTTTCACATTAATCGCCGCGCCAGTCTTAGCAGCTGCAATCAACAAATCCGTCTGGCGGCACAAATAGGCAGGTATCTGCAAAACATCACAGACCGCAGCAACGGGCGCACACTGATGCGACTCGTGCACATCCGTGATCACCGGCAAACCATAGGTCTCTTTGATTTCGGCAAACACGTCAAGGCCCTTGGCCATCCCCACGCCGCGCCCCGCAGAAAGACTGGTGCGATTTGCCTTGTCGAAGCTTGTTTTAAAAACAAAGCCAATGCCGAGCTGTTCGGTGATTTCTTTCAAGGCCTGCGCCATCTCCAAGGCGTGTTCCCGGCTTTCCATCTGGCACGGGCCGGCAATCAGCGAAAAAGGTTTACTATTTGAAAACTCGGCGGAGCCAACCTTTACAGTAGTGTTGGGCTTGGACACGAAGCAATTACTCCCATGAAATGCGTTAGAGTAGCCGAAGGTTGAATACTGCTTTGCAACCAAAAACACAAGACCTGCAACAAAAAGGGGCGCCCAACGGCACCCCTCTTCTACCAGTTTAAAACAACCGGTCTTTTAAAGAATTATCTGCTTTTCGCGCAAATAACCGATAATCTCGTCCGCCAGCATCTCGGGGCTCTTGCTTGACGTGTCCAGCACCAGCTCGGCGGCCTCTGGCACCTCATAGGGGCTGTCTAACCCGGTGAAATTGGTAATTTCCCCGGCCTTTGCCTTGGCATAGAGCCCTTTGGGATCACGCTGCGCACAGGTTTCAAACGGCGTTGCCACATGAATTTCAATAAACTCACCGTCCTCGAACTTCTCGCGCGCCTGTCGCCGCTCCGCCTTGAATGGCGAGATAAACGACACCAGCGTGATAAGCCCAGCATCAACAAACAGCTTGGCCGTTTCACTGACCCGGCGGATATTTTCCACCCGGTCCGCTTCGGCAAAGCCAAGATCCCGATTCAACCCATGGCGGATATTGTCGCCGTCCAGCAGATAGGAATGCGCGCCGAGAGCATGCAGCTTGCTCTCCAGAGCGTTGGCAATGGTAGATTTCCCTGCGCCAGACAAGCCGGTAAACCACAGCGCCGCGCTTTTTTGCCCCTTTTGGGCGGCACGCTCTGCCTTGCTGATATTCAGCGACTGCAGGTGCACATTGCTCGCCCGCTGCAAACCAAACCAGATCAAACCAGCGGCCACTGTCTCATTGCTCATCCGATCGATCAGGATAAACGAGCCAGTCTCCCGATTTGCTTCATAGGGATCAAAAGCAATGCTCTTGGAGAGCGACAGGTTACAAAACGCGATCTCGTTGAGCTCTAGCTGCTTGCCCGCCAGATGCTGTGAGGAGTTCACATCGATCTTGTGTTTGATCTCGCTGACCTGTGCCGTCACTGTGCTTGAGCCACATTTCAGCAAATAGGAGCGCCCGGGAAACAGCGGCGCTTCGGACATCCAGATCAAGTGTGCAGCTAATTGGTCGCTCACCTCTGGCCGGTGCTGCGCATGGGCAAGCACGTCGCCGCGCGAGATGTCAATCTCGTCGGCCAGCGTTACGGTCACGGCTTCACCCGGCGCGGCGGACTGCCGATCTCCGTCCATTGTGACCAAGCGCGCAACCTGCGAAGTCTTCCCCGAACTGGCGACAGCAACCTCGTCTCCAACCCGGATAGTGCCGCCGCTCACCGTACCGGAAAAACCGCGAAAATCCAGATTAGGACGGTTTACCCATTGCACCGGCAAGCGAAACGCCTGCGAGCTTTGCTCCGCTGCAAGCGGCACAGTTTCCAGATGCGCCAGCAATGTGGGCCCTTGAAACCAAGAGAGATTTTCACTGACTGAAGTGACATTGTCACCAAAACGGGCCGACATGGGAATTGCCGTGGCGCTTTCAAAATCAAACGATGCGGCGAGACTGGCGAATTCCGCCGAAATCTCATCAAAAACCTGCTGGGAATAGTCCACCAGATCGATTTTATTGACCGCAAGCACCAAATGGCGCACACCAAGCAAAGAGGCGATAAAGGCATGCCGCCGCGTTTGCGTCAGCAGCCCCTTGCGCGCATCCACCAGCAAAATCGCCAGATCCGCTGTAGAGGCACCGGTGGCCATGTTGCGCGTGTATTGCTCGTGGCCCGGCGTATCGGCAACGATAAACCGGCGCTTGTCTGTTGAGAAGAAGCGATAGGCAACGTCGATCGTAATGCCCTGTTCACGTTCCGCCTCAAGCCCATCCACCAGCAACGCAAGATCGATATCCTCGCCGACAGTTCCATGGCGACGACTGTCTTTTTCCAGCGCTTGCAACTGATCTTCAAAGATCAGTTTACTATCGTAAAGCAGGCGACCAATCAGGGTCGACTTGCCATCATCCACGCTACCACAGGTAAGAAAACGCAGCTGCTCTTTGTTTTCTTGACTACTAACAAAGGCCGCAACCGCAGCACTGGCATCAATAGGGGCGATCTGGTTCATTAGAAGTAGCCCTCGCGTTTCTTCTTTTCCATGGAAGCGGCATCATCATGATCGATCAGGCGGCCTTGCCGCTCTGACGTGCGCGCCACCAGCATTTCTCCAACAACATCTTCAAGGGTGTCCGCGTCGCTTTCCACCGCACCTGTCAGCGGATAACAGCCAAGTGTGCGGAAACGCACCATGCGCTGCTGCACGACCTCGCCTGGATGCAGCGGCAAACGCTCGTCATCCACCATAAGCAACGTGCCGCCCCGCTCCACCACTGGTCGCTGTTTAGCCAGATACAGCGAAGGCACTTCAATGCCCTCCGCGAGGATGTATTGCCAGATATCAAGCTCGGTCCAGTTGGACAGCGGGAAAGCACGAATGCTCTCACCCGGCGCTACCCGCGCATTAAACAGCTGCCACAATTCTGGCCGCTGGTTTTTCGGGTCCCAGCCGTGACTTTTGGTTCGGAAAGAAAACACACGTTCTTTGGCTCGGGATTTTTCCTCATCCCGGCGCGCACCGCCAAAAGCGGCATCAAACCCGTATTTGTCGAGAGCCTGTTTCAGCGCCTCGGTTTTCATAATGTGGGTGTAGTTGGAGCTGCCATGATCAAACGGATTGATATTTTGTGCCTTCCCCTCAGGGTTGGTATGCACAATCAAATCCAGATCATACTTTTTTGCATTGGCATCGCGAAACTCGATCATTTCGCGAAACTTCCAAGTGGTGTCCACATGCAGCACGGGAAACGGCAAGCGCGAGGGGTAAAACGCCTTCAACGCCAAATGCAGCATCACCGCAGAATCTTTGCCAATCGAGTACAGCATCACCGGGTTGTTAAACTCCGCCGCGACCTCGCGGATAATGTGAATGCTCTCGTTCTCTAATTGCTTCAGATGGGAAAAACGCTCGATGCCCATCACTATCTCCAAGGCTTGAGGATGTCTCGTTTGTTGCCTTGGAGTCTAGCGATTATGCTTGGGCTTGCCGAAGCCTAGGAAACTGGCAGCAGCTCGTATTGGGAAATAATTTTGCTATCCCCCACCGCAAGAAAGGATGGGTTTTCATAGGCGCGGGTTCCATGTCTCTCCGCAATGCCGTAGCGCAGCGGATCGCCATCCAGTCCCACAACAGCGCCGCCAGCTGCCCGAAGAATCGCATCTCCGGCTGCTGTGTCCCATTGCATTGTGGGCGCAAGGCGGGGGTAAAAATCCGCTGATCCCTCGGCAACGCGGCAGAACTTCAATGAAGATCCCGCGTTTTTGACAGAGCACATGCCCAGTTTCTCGATCATCGCTTCGGTATCAAGCGAAGCGTGCGAACGGCTGGCCAAGGCCACCAAAGGCTCGGCGTCACAGCCTCTTGTCGCGATCGATTGCGGCGCTTCAGCGATATCAGCGTCAATAAACTGCTTATAGGCCCCTTCGCCCGCAATACCCCAAAACAGCTCCTGCAGCACCGGTGCGTAGATCACACCAAGCACAGGGACGCCGCGCTCTATCAATGCGATATTGACGGTAAACTCGCCATTCCGCATGATAAACTCTTTGGTTCCATCAAGCGGGTCAACAATAAAGATACGCTCTTTTTCTGCTGGCAGGCGTCCGTAGGCCGCTGCTTCCTCGCCAATCATCGGCACGTCGGCAAACGCATCGGCCAGTATTTTCTCGATAATCTTCTCGGCCCGTTGATCGGCGATGGTCACCGGCGTGCCATCCTCCTTCAAGGTGCCCTCAAAGTCAGATTCGTAGATCCGCAAGATCTCATTTCCAGCTGCGAGCGCAGCGGTTTTCATTGTTTCAATCATGCGACACTTTCCGACTATAAACATGCGCAATACACAACCAACAGTAGATCTCTACTCTCGAGAATCAAAAAGGTAAAGCCCTCTTATCTTTACCCATTCATGCGCCAAGCCAAGCAAAGGCTTTTCCTATTTGACAGCACTGTGAAAAATCACTGACTTATCCCGAGGAATTGTCACTGCGCACTCTCCCTTGGTTGACCAAAAGCCCTTCCATACTTATGCGCTAGAGGTTAGTTTCGCACATAAAGAAATCTGAAAATATCGGGGGCGTCTCGTGACCAAAGCAATTAAAAAAGCTGTTCTACCTGTCGCTGGCCTTGGTACGCGTTTTCTACCAGCAACCAAAGCCGTGCCGAAAGAAATGCTTACCATCGTCGATGCACCAGTGGTGCAATACGTTGTCGATGAAGCCCGCGCCGCAGGGATTGAGCATATTGTCTTTGTCACTGGCCGCAACAAACATGTCATAGAAGACCATTTTGACATAGCTTACGAACTGGAAGAAACCTTGCGAGGCCGCGACAAACAAGAAGCGATCGCGCTGCTTGACAAGATCCGCCCCGGCGCAGGCACCACCTCATTCACCCGGCAACAGGCCCCTCTTGGCCTTGGTCACGCCATTTGGTGTGCCCGCGATATTATTGGCCGCGACCCTTTCGCCATCCTCTTGCCGGACATGCTTATGAAGGCACAAAAGGGTTGCCTCTCTCAGATGGTTGAAGCCTACAATACCCATGGCGGAAACGTTATCTCGGTGCAAGAAGTCCCCGAAGACCAAACTCACAACTACGGCATTATCGAGCGCGGCGCCATCGCCGCTGATGGCTCGTTCCCGATCACCGGTATGGTAGAAAAACCGGCACAGGGCACCGCACCTTCAAATCTGTACATAAATGGCCGCTATATTCTGCAGCCGGAAATCTTCGATCTTCTACAAACACAAGCCGCCGGAGCTGGCGGTGAAATTCAGCTGACCGACGCCATGCTACAGCTCATGCAAGGCCAACCATTCCACGGCGTAGAGTTTAAGGGGCAAACCTTCGATTGCGGCTCGAAGGCCGGTTTCTTGGCTGCCAACATTGCCTATGCCTTGGAAGATGAGACATTGGCTGGCGAGATCCGCCCGTTGCTGAGCCAGCTGGTTTAATCCCTTAAAACAAAGCATAATCAAGGACCACCCCATGCAGACCATTCTTGTCACCGGCACCGCTGGCTTCATCGGCAATGCCGTTGCCAAACGCCTTTTGGATGAAGGCTATCATGTGGTCGGCCTTGATTGCCTAACTGATTACTACGATGTCAATTTAAAGAAAGCGCGTCTCGCCCGCCTTGCCAAATCTGGAAATCATTTTACCGAGGCCCGGATCCGCTTGGAGGACTCAGCTGCAGTCATGCAGCTGTTTGCAGAGCATAAACCAAGCCACGTCATCCACTTAGCCGGACAAGCAGGCGTGCGTTATTCACTGGAAGCGCCCCAGTCCTATGTGGATGCTAACGTGACCGGCTTTCTATCCATGCTGGAAGGCGCTAGGGCGCACAAACCGCAGCATATGGTCTTCGCCTCCACGTCCTCTGTGTTTGGGCTAGACGAGCACATGCCGCTCTCGCCCCATCGCGGTGGCAACCATCCGGTAAGCTTCTACGCGGCCACCAAAAAGGCCAACGAGGCCATGGCCCATTCCTATGCCCACTTGTTTGGTCAGGCGGTTACCGGCCTGCGCTTTTTCACCGTTTATGGCCCATGGGGACGGCCTGATATGGCCCTGTTCAAATTCACCAAGGCGATTTTAGAGGATCGCCCCGTGCCGCTGTTCAACCACGGCAATATGGTACGCGACTTCACCTATGTGGACGATATTGTCGAGGGAATCTTCCGCCTTACTTTCCTCCCCCCCGCCGCAAACCCGCAATGGGATGCGGTTTCTGCGGATCCGGCAAGTTCCAGTGCTCCTTTCCGCATCTGCAATATCGGCAATTCCGAACCTGTCGAGCTCTTGAAGTATCTGGAAGCCATTGAAGAGGCGCTTGGTAAAAAGGCGCAGCGCGAGCTGCTTCCATTCCAGCCCGGCGATGTTGCAGCCACCTTCGCCGACTCATCCGACCTGTTTGAGCTCACCGGCTTTAAGCCGCAAACCACCGTAAAACAAGGGGTTGCAAACTTCGTCAAATGGTATCGTGATTACTACCAGTGTTAGGTAGCAAACTGGATCGATCCCATGCGCGAATGCGTGTCTGTCACCGGCCTTGGCTATGTGGGCCTGCCGGTAGCCTGTGCCTTTGCCAAGGCTGGCTTGCAAACTGTCGGCTTTGACAGCAGCGCCGCGCGCATCAAAGCCCTAAAAGAGGGAAAGGACATTACCGGCAGTGTGCCCACCAGCGCATTGAACATCCCTCGCCTTTTACTGAGTGATGACGCCTGCGTTCTGACAAAGGCCACCTGCCATATTATCGCCGTCCCCACCCCGATCACCCTTTCCAAACGGCCAGACTTGAGCCATCTGAAAGCGGCAGCCAGCACAATAGCCAAGGCGTTAAAGCAGGGCGCTTTGGTGCTGGTGGAAAGCACGGTATTTCCAGGAGCAACGCAAGAGGTTGTCGCGCCGTTGTTAGAGGCAGGCTCTGGCCTCGTCGCCCATAAAGACTTTGATCTTGCTTATTCGCCGGAACGCATCAACCCCGGCGACCCGGAACATTCATTGAGCAATACTGTGAAGGTAATTGGCGCTGACACGCAGCAAGCCCGCAACCGCGCCAGCGCGTTGTACAAACACATCATCACCGCAGGCCTGCACATCGCCCCGAATATAGCCACCGCAGAAGCGGCTAAAGCCATCGAGAACACCCAGCGCGATCTGAACATCGCCCTGATGAACGAGCTGGCCATGCTCTTTCATCATCTAGGGCTGGACAGCGCCGATGTACTAGCCGCAGCTGGCAGCAAATGGAATTTTCTGAATTTCAAACCCGGTCTCGTCGGTGGGCATTGTATCGGCGTTGATCCCTACTACCTCACCGAAAAGGCACAGTCTGTCGGCTTTGAACCGCAAGTGATCCTCGCAGGCCGCGGTACCAACGAGCAAATGCCCCTGTTCATCGCCACAAGGCTAATGCAAAGCGCCATGAGCTTTGGCTTTTCACCACCTCTGCAAGTGACCGTTCTTGGTGTCACATATAAGGCCAATGTCCCAGATATTCGCAATTCTAAAGCCGTCGACCTTATTGGGGAGTTACAGCAGTTTGGCTGCGAACTGCAAATTATTGACCCGCTGGCTTCCCCGGCAGAAGTCGAGGCGCAAACCGGCGTTGCCCCGCTCACATTGGAGCAGGCACAGGCGAAACCTGCTGACCTGGTTGTGATAGCCGTTCCACACAATGCTTTTGGCTTGCACAAGACAGATCAGGAAAAACCCGCAGAAGCGCGCTGGCAGATACCTTTGGCCATGGCCAATCCACACCGGGCAATGATCGCAGATCTACACGCGTCCCTACCACGCAAAGCAGCGCCAGCTCATGTAAAACTTTGGCGTCTTTGATTATATATAACAATGCATTAACTTGATTTATTAATGTAAAAAGCGAGAAGGATAATTACCTACTCGCCCTAAACCTTAATGCCAATTCGGGCCCCAAGACTTAGTTGCTACGCACATAAGGAGCAAGGTCGCCCTGCGCCCATCCGGCCTTTGTCGCCAAACGGAAATCTTCAAAACGCCCGTCTTCAATGGCATCGCGCATGCCTTGCATGAGTTGCTGATAGTAGGCCAGATTGTTCCACGTCAACAGCATCGCTGCTAGCCCCTCGTTAACCCGTACTAAGTGATGCAAGTAGGCACGAGAATAGCTATTGGCCGCTTCGCATGGGGAGCTCTCATCCAGTGGCCGCGGATCATCCGCATGACGGGCATTTTTTAAATTCACTTTGCCAAAACGCGTAAAGGCGAGCCCATGCCGTCCCGCCCGTGTCGGCATGACGCAGTCGAACTGGTCGATCCCTCGTGCCACACTTTCCAGAATATCATCCGGTGTGCCAACGCCCATCAGATAACGCGGCTTGTGAACTGGCATGGCCGGCGTTGTCACTTCCAGCATTTTCAGCATGACGTCTTGCGGCTCACCAACAGCAAGGCCACCCACCGAATAGCCTTCCATCGGCAGTTCGCCGAGCTTCTGCGCACTCTCCACCCGCAAGTCAGGTTGATCACCGCCCTGCACAATGCCGTAGAGCGCCTGTCCCTTAGCCGGACCGCCCATCGCCTCGAATTGCTGGCGAGAACGCTCCGCCCACCGCAATGAAAGCTGCATCGCCTCACTAATTTCTTTGCGTTCGGCAGGCAGCCTCACGCACTGATCCAGCTGCATCTGGATATCCGATCCCAGCAGCCCCTGAATCTCCACGGAACGCTCCGGGCTCATAAAGTGCTTGGACCCGTCATGATGCGAGGAGAAGGTAACGCCTTCCTCGGTCATTTTGCGCAGGCCCGAAAGCGACATCACCTGAAACCCGCCAGAATCCGTCAAGATTGTATGCGGCCAGTTCATGAACTTGTGCAAACCACCAAGTTCCGCCACCCGCTCCGCTGTGGGCCGCAACATCAAATGATAGGTATTGCCCAGCACCACATCCGCACCAAGATCACGCACTTGTTGCGGATACATTGCCTTCACCGTCGCCTGTGTCCCCACGGGCATAAAGGCCGGTGTGCGCACAGTCCCATGTGGGGTGGTTATCTCGCCGCGCCGCGCCATACCATCGGTTTTCAGCAGCTTGAATGCGAAAGGTTTTGTCTCTTCTGGTTCCATGATCTAGTCCTTGGGAAACAGCAGGGAGCTGTCGCCATAGCTGTAAAATCTGTAGTTATTCTGGATGGCATGCGCATAAGCGGCCTGCATTTCTTCAAGACCGGCCAGCGCGCTAACCAGCATAAACAACGTGGAGCGGGGCAGATGGAAGTTGGTCATCAGCGCATCAATTGCCTGAAATCGGTAGCCCGGGGTGATGAATATCTGCGTCGAACCGGAAAAAGGCTGAATGCCTTGCCCACCCTGCGCCGAGCTTTCCAAAATGCGCAGCGACGTCGTCCCCACCGCCACCACCTTGTTGCCGCGCGCACGCACCGCATTCAGCGCTTTAGCTGTCTCAGAGCTCACCTCGCCCCATTCATCATGCATCTGATGGTCGTCAGTGTCATCCACCTTAACCGGCAGAAAGGTTCCCGCGCCCACATGCAGGGTGACAAAGTGCTTTTCGATGCCACGTGTATCAAGCGCCGCAAACAGCTGCTCTGTAAAGTGTAACCCAGCTGTTGGCGCAGCCACCGCCCCTTCATGCCTTGCATACACGGTTTGATAATCTTGCCGGTCTTGCGCATCCTCTGTCCGCTTTTGGGCAATATAAGGCGGTAAGGGAATATGCCCCACCTGCGCGATGGCCGCATCTAAATCGCCCGCACTCCTGTTAAACTGAAAGCGGATGTCGCCTGCCTCGCTTTTCTCTATTACTTTTGCGTTTAGCGTGGCATCCGCTGCACCTGCCTCATCAAAAGAAAAGCGCACCTCATCGCCAACCCGCAGCTTTTTGGCAGGGCGCACAAATGCCCGCCACTCATTGGCGCAGCTACGCTGGTGCAAGGTCACCCCGACTTTTGCGGTGACCCCGTCGCGGCTACGAAACCCCAGCAGCTGGGCAGGGATCACCTTGGTGTCGTTAAACACCAGCGCATCACCCGGCTCCAACAAATCCGGTAGGCTCAAAACCGCGGTATCATCGAGCAGTGGCGCACAGCCGGGGCGCACCACCAGCATCTTGGCGCTATCGCGCGGCGCAACCGGCCGCAGCGCTATATTTTCAGGAGGAAGATTGAAATCAAAATCGTCTACGCGCATCAAGCAGCCTTGAAGGAGTTATGGGCCAAACACTGTGGCCGTATTTCTTGCGAGGGGCATACCACTTGCACCGTCTGTGCCCGCTCGCACTTAGGCGCTGTGTGCCTCAAACCGTCGCCAGCGTCAAGCTGATAGGCGCTACGGGCTGACGAACAAGGCAAAATAAAAGGGCTCGGCAAGCCGAGCCCTAATGGATTTTGCGCTTACCAAGGCTTAGGCGTCAGCCGCAACCTTGACAGAAACAATCTTGTCCGGATTTTGCACCGGCTCGCCGCGTTTGATTTTGTCCACGTTGTCCATGCCAGAGATAACCTGACCCCAAACGGTATACTGGCCATCAAGCCAAGAGCTGTCAGCAAAGCAGATGAAGAACTGGCTATCACCAGAATTTGGGTCCATCGCCCGCGCCATGGAGCAGGTGCCACGCACGTGCTTGGCGTCATTAAACTCTGCCTTCAGCTTTTGTCCGGAACCGCCGGTGCCGGTGCCTTGCGGACAGCCGGTTTGCGCCATAAAGCCATCAATCACCCGGTGGAAAACGATGCCGTTGTAAAAGCCCTCACGCACCAGCTCCTTAATGCGAGCCACGTGATTTGGCGCCAGATCAGGGCGCATCTCGATCACGACATCACCTTGGGTGGTTTCCATAACCAAGGTGTTTTCTGGATCTTTATAGTCAGCCATAAGGCCCATCCTTTTTATCTATCAATGGTAAGTGTTCTGGCCCTACAAATAGCCTCTACTGGGCATCTGCTGCAACCATCAAAGATACTATTTTATCAGGGTTTTGCACGGGTTCACCGCGCTTGATCTTGTCAACGTGCTCCATACCCGAGACAACCCGACCAAAAACAGTGTACTGACCATTCAACCAGTCCCCATCGTTAAACATGATAAAGAACTGCGAATTGGCACTGTTTGGATTAGCCGCCCTTGCCATACCGAGCGTGCCGCGCTTGAACGGTTCCCGCGAAAACTCCGCCTTCAGATCCGGCAGGTCAGAGCCGCCCATGCCGGTGCCGGTGGGATCGCCAGTTTGCGCCATAAAGCCATCAATCACCCGGTGAAAGACGATGCCGTCATAAAACCCCTGCCGGGCGAGCGTTTTGATCCGTTCCACATGCGCGGGAGCTAAGTCCGGGCGCAGTTCAATTGTTACCCGGCCATCTTTCAAGTCCAGATAAAGGGTATTTTCAAGATCAGCCGCCGAGGCTGACACACTCACAAAGGATAGGCCCAACATCACCACAAAGGCACGAAAAAACTGTAACAAGAAACTCTCCTAGAAGTTAAAGGGGATATGATCCGAAAAAAACAGCGTCTACGCAAAACGTTCTTTAAGTTGTTCTGCCACACATTCAGGGACAAACGCGCCGTAGTCACCCCCCATTTTTGCGATTTGACGCACCAAAGTGGCGGTAATCGGGCGCATCTGCGGCGAAGAGGGTAAAAACACAGTTTTCACCTCTGGCGCCATCGCGCCATTCATGCCTGCCATCTGCATCTCGTAGTTAAGATCGGTGCTGTCCCGCAAACCACGCACAAGAATACGGCTCCCCGCCGCTTTTGCAGCTTCAATGACCAACCCATCAAAAGAGATGGTCGTCACGCGCGCGCCCTCGCGCGCCCCAAAATGGTCACGGCACACCCGCGCAATCATATCGCGTCGCTCCTCAAAGCTGAACAGCGGCACTTTGCCCGGGTGAACACCAATGGCAACAATCACCTCATCAGCAAGTGTCAGAGACTGCTCAATAATATCCAGATGACCAAATGTTAGTGGGTCAAATGACCCGGGATACAACGCTGTGCGCGACATGGCTCCTCCTTACCCGCAGTATGCCCATTTGCCTCCCAGCATAACCCTATTGAAAAAGGGGGCAAAAGCCCCCTTTAAGTCTCAGGGTTTATCCAAGACGTGTTTACTCGGCTTCCGGCGCAGGCGTGCCCGCGCCCTCAGCAGGTGCAACCTCGCCTTCAACAGGTGCAGCGTCAGCGTCCTCACCTTTATCTTCCACTTCAGGAATACGCTCCACCGAGACAACACTCTCATCAGCAGCCGTCTTGAAGACAATCACCCCTTGAGTTGAGCGCCCGGCAATGCGGATACCCTCGACCGGACAACGGATCAACTGCCCGCCATCAGTAACCAGCATGATTTCGTCACCGCCCTCAACCTGGAACGAAGCAACAAGTGGCCCGTTGCGTTCATTCACCGCCATGGCTGTGATCCCTTTGCCGCCGCGCCCTGTGGTGCGATACTCAAAGGAAGAGGTGCGCTTGCCATAACCATTTTGCGAGATCGTCAAAATGGTTTCTTCCGCATCCTGCATGGCCGCAATGCGCTCTTCTGAAAGCAGAGCAACCGCTTCACTCTCGCCCTCGGCCTCATCGCTGCCGTTTGCGCGTGACATTTTCATAAACGCTGTGCGCTCATCCGCCTCGCAGTCAAAATGCTTGAGGATCGCCATGGAGATAACCTTATCTCCCTCAGCCAGATTGATACCGCGCACACCAACAGAATTACGGCTGTTAAACACCCGAACATCTGTGGTTGCAAAGCGGATACACTGGCCCGCGGCAGACGTCAGCAGCACATCATCATCTTCGGTGCAGGTCATAACGTTAACAATGCCATCGCCCTCATCAAGCTTCATGGCGATTTTGCCGTTCTTGTTGATCTGGGCAAAATCGGAGAGCTTGTTTCGACGCACCGTACCGCGCGTGGTGGAGAACATCACATCCAGCTCGCCCCAGCTTTCCTCGTTTTCCGGCAAAGGCAAAATAGAGGTAATACGCTCGCCCTGCTCCAGAGGCAGCAGGTTCACCAGCGCATTGCCGCGCGCTTGCGGGCTTGAAAGCGGCAGGCGCCAGACTTTCATTTTATAGGCAATGCCGCGCGATGAGAAGAACAACACCGGTGTATGCGTATTGGCAACGAATAGACGCGTGACGAAATCCTCGTCCTTGGTCGACATGCCAGAGCGGCCCTTACCGCCCCGGCGCTGCGCCCGGTAGGTATCCAGCGGCACGCGCTTGATGTAGCCACCATGCGACACCGTCACCACCATATCTTCACGGGCAATCAGATCTTCATCATCCAGATCCCCGCCACCATCAGTAATCTCTGTCCGGCGCGGTGTAGCGAATTCGTTCTTCACCTCTTCCAGCTCTTCACGCACAATGCGCTGCACCCGTTCGCGGGAGCGCAGAATATCAAGATAATCCTTGATCTCTGCTGCAAGCTTATCCAACTCCGCTTCGATTTCATCGCGACCAATGGCGGTCAAACGCTGCAAGCGCAGATCCAAGATCGCTCGCGCCTGATCTTCAGAAAGGCGGAACGTCCCCTCCGCCGAAATCGCATAGCGCGGATCATCAATAAGCTGAATAAGCGGCGCAATATCGCTGGCAGGCCAGTCACGGGCCATCAACTGCGCCCGAGCGGTTGCCGGATCCGGCGCACTGCGGATAAGCTTGATAACCTCGTCAATATTGGCAGTTGCCACCGCCAGACCAACCAGAACATGCGCTCGATCCCGCGCCTTGGCCAATAGGAACCGCGTACGCCGCCCGACAACTTCCTCACGGAAACTAACAAAAGCCAGCAACATATCACGCAACGTGAGCTGTTGCGGCCGCCCGCCATTCAGCGCCACCATATTTGCGCCGAAAGACTGTTGCAGCTGTGAGAAGCGGTAGAGCTGGTTGAGCACCACATCAGGCACTGCATCGCGCTTCAGCTCGATCACCACCCGCATACCCTGACGATCAGACTCATCACGAATGTCGGAGATGCCTTCGATGCGTTTTTCGCGCACCAGCTCGGCGATCTTCTCGATCATCGAGGCTTTGTTCACCTGATACGGAATCTCGGAGATAATTAGCGCAAACCGGCCAGAGCGGATCTCTTCCGTCTCCACCTTACCGCGCATGATCACAGAGCCACGGCCATTTTCGTAGGCCGATTTAATTCCGGCACGCCCAAGGATCAAACCACCCGTTGGGAAATCCGGCCCCGGAACGATCTCCATCAGCTCCGGCAGGCTCATGTCTGGCCGTTCAATCAAGGCAATGGCAGCGTCCACCACCTCCCCCAAATTGTGCGGGGGAATATTGGTAGCCATACCAACGGCAATACCACCGGCACCATTCACCAACAGGTTGGGATAGCGCGCCGGCAACACCACCGGCTCGCTTTCAGAGCCATCATAGTTTTCTTGAAAATCTACGGTATTCTTGTCGATATCGCCCAGCTGTGTGTGGGAGACTTTCTCAAGACGACACTCGGTATAACGCATGGCCGCAGCAGGATCGCCGTCAACAGAGCCAAAGTTGCCCTGCCCGTCAATCAGCGGCAAGCGCATGGAGAAATCCTGCGCCATACGCACCAAGGCGTCATAGATCGCGCTATCGCCATGCGGGTGATACTTACCCATCACATCGCCGACCACACGGGCGGACTTTCTGTAGGGCTTATTGTACTCATAACCGTTTTCGTACATGGAGTACAAAATACGCCGGTGCACCGGCTTGAGCCCGTCCCGAACATCCGGTAGCGCACGCGAAACGATTACGCTCATCGCGTAATCAAGGTAGCTGCGCTTCATCTCATCGGTGATTGAAATGGGCTTAATATCGCTAGGTAACCCACCCGTTGGGGTCGTTTGATCCTGATCAGCCAAGGACTAGTCTCATCAATTGTTATATTCGGCAATTACATATATCCGATTCAATTCCCAGAACCAATTCAAAAGCCCTGTGCTTTTCTGTATAACTCCCCAAAAATGCGCAGGTTTCGCCCATTCATGACGAAATATCCGCAAGGACCTGCTCCCCCCTTTATCATTGGGCTGGCAATCGCCTGTCACCCCCTGTGAATCAGCGCAGAATCCCTTGCCAAAACTGCTTTTTTTCGCCAAGACAAACCATAGGGACCAAGAGCAATAGACACATAATCGGCAATGGAGCGCGAAATGCCCTTTGACTTTCTCTCAAATGCAGCGGCCATGCTGTTTGTCACCATTGATCCGATTGGTCTTGCGCCTGTGTTTTTGGCGGTCACCGTTGGCGCTTCGTCTAGCCAACGCCGCGCAGTGGCTCTGAAAGCGGTTGGCATTGCAGCCTTGATATTACTCGGCTTCTTTCTCGCTGGCCGCTCCCTTTTGCAGTTTATGGGCATTTCACAGGCAGCCTTCCAAGTCGCTGGCGGCCTGCTTCTTTTCATTATTGCTGTCGAAATGGTGTTTGAACACCGGCAGAAGCGCAAAGCCGAAAGCGCGGAAAAAACCACCGATGCGGGTGAAGATCACGCCAATGTTGCCGTGTTTCCGTTGGCAATTCCGCTAATCTCTGGTCCGGCAACTATCTCCGCCGTCATTCTGCTCTCCGGCGAGGCACCGGGAGTGAGCGGCCAATTTGGCCTTCTAGCGGTAATCGCCGCCGTGCTTGGCCTGTGTTTTATCGCCTTTTTACTCGCCGATAAAATCTCGGCCTATCTCGGCCCTACCCTGCAGATGATTATCACGCGCCTGTTTGGCGTACTGCTGGCAGCCCTTTCCGTGCAATTTGTCGCCGATGGCACCCGTTCGCTCATCGGCCTCTAGAGCCTCTCGATACGGCCACAGCGTTAGATTACCGCTTTGTGCTGTCACGCCTATGTAGTATCCCTCAAACCATCGTTCACGGTCTCAGGCTTTGAGTCGGACCAAGTATTCGGGGCATCTCATGGCTGCACAAGGCTCGAAAAAAGTCATATTCGCCGCCCTTGCGGGCAATACGCTTATTTCCATCACCAAATTTGCAGCCGCAGCCTACACAGGTTCAGCGGCTATGCTTTCTGAGGGCATTCACTCCCTTGTCGACACTGGCAATCAAGGCCTGCTTCTCTATGGCATGAAACGCGCCGCCCGCCCGGCTGACGCCAAACATCCCTTTGGCTATGGTCCCGAGCTTTATTTTTGGGCCTTCGTTGTCGCCATCATGATTTTTGCTGTTGGCGCTGGCATTTCCCTTTATGAGGGCTTTCAGAAAGTACTGCACCCGCATCCAATCGAATCCGCCTTTATCGCCTACCTTGTGCTAGGCGCCTCGATTATCTTCGAAGGCTGGGCATGGATGGTTGCCTACAAAGAGTTCGCTCGCACCCGTGGCAAACGTTCGCTGGTTAGCGCAGTTCGCGATTCCAAAGACCCGACAGTATTCACCGTTCTGTTTGAAGACACCGCTGCCATGCTAGGCCTGATCGTCGCCTTTATCGGCATCGCTGCTGGCCAATACTTTGCCATTCCATGGGCAGATGGCGCCGCTTCCATGCTCATCGGCGTCATTCTGGCGGTTACTGCTTGGGTTTTGGCCTACGAGACCAAAGGGCTACTGGTTGGCGAAACAGCCTCTGAAGAGACCAATGCAACCATTCGCAACATGTTGGAAGCGCCAGACGCGGTTGAGCATGTAAACGAGATGCGAACTCTTCACCTTGGTCCCAACGAAGTGCTGCTTGTTGCCTCATTGGACTTCGACAATACGCTGAGCGCGGAAAACGTGGAGCAAATCATCGCGGATCTTGCAAAACAAATAAAAGCGGAATTGCCCGTGGTACAGAGGATTTTCCTTGAAGCCCAAGCACGCAGCGAAGCTGCAGCTTAGCTCCACCTTTACAAGCCGGGGCGCTCGTTGTCAGCGCCCCAATCCACCCGGTCTCCAACCCTGATGCCAAGCTTCTTCGCCAGACCACCGTTGATCTCCAGCACGGCCACCACATCCCCTCGTGATGAAATGATTTTTTCCGAAAACGGCACCGCATTGGCCGCAATATGATGTACCCGGCGCTGCGCATCGATAAACAACAAATCAAGCGGCAAATAGGTGTTTTTCATCCAGAAGGTTTGTGGGCCAGCGTCCTCAAATACAAACAGCATACCCGCATTTGGTGCCAGCTGTTGGCGATACATCAAACCCCGCGCCCGCTCGGACGGGCTTTTCGCCACCTCCGCGGAGAAGTGGTGGACCTTGTTGTTAGAGCCGCTAATCCGCACGGCGACCACCGCCATTTTCTTCGACTGCTTCACACCATCATTATGCATGTTTGGCTTGGTTTGCGCTTGTAACGGCCCCAAAGTTGCGAGCACCGCGCATAAGCCAAGCAAAACCAACAATAAACGTGACAAACACCATTCCATAGATACAACAATCCAATACTTCGCGGGATCAATGCGACTGCGGGATATGCGTCCCTTCGCCCATGGGCCGCAGCTCCGCCGCCATGCGGCCCTTCGGCCCATGCCCGAAACGCACCTGAACTTTTTGCCCCGGGCGTAGCTCGGTAATTCCAAAGCGGCGCAGCGTCTCCATATGCACGAAAATGTCCTCACCGCCATCGCCCATTGTTAAAAAGCCAAAGCCCTTTACCCGGTTAAACCACTTCACTTCCGCTTCTAGAAATGGCGTCTCGGCAATGACCTGTACATGGGTGCGCGATGGTGGCAGCTGCGAGGGATGCACGGCAACGCTCTCATCCATAGACAGAATACGCAAGGCTTGCAAACCACGCGGCCGGTTGAGCACCTCGCAAACCACACGCGCACCCTCATATGCGGTCTGATAACCATCACGGCGCAAACATGTTACATGCAACAGCACATCCGGCATACCATTTTCAGGCTCGATAAATCCAAAGCCCTTGCCAATATCGAACCACTTTATCGAACCGGCAATTGTCAATACATCAAGAGATTCGTCTTCGTTAAGCCCCTCGGGAGAGACCAACTCAGGCGCTGTCTTTTCGACCATAGTGAGTGCCCCGAATTCTTCGCCGCATTTATCAATAGGCGCGCGCCGCAATTTGCCCCTGCCGCGCTCGCCCGACTTGATTCCACGAAATCAGAATATCAGCCAAAGCTGCGCGCAACAGAGCAAAGCGTTAAAAAAATATTAATGATCCCCTGCTGATTTACATAGCCTAGTTACAAGTATCAGTGCATTTCAGGAATAAACAGTGTTAATAATCAGTAGTTTCAGTAGCAATCGCTCGCGTTTTCTTTAGGTAACTCTTTATTTACTCCCTCAGGTTCTTGAAAAACAGCACACCGTGCCCTTGAATATGCTGGGCAACCGCTTACCTACGCATCAAGTACCCCCACATCTTCCTCTTAACAAAGGACATAACCTTGCGATACCTACATACAATGGTGCGCGTCAGCGATCTGGACGCTTCGATGGATTTTTACTGTAACAAGCTAGGCTTGCGCGAAATGCGCCGGATCGATAACGAGAAGGGCCGTTTCAGCTTGATCTTCCTAGCCGCGCCGGAAGACGAGGCAAGCGTGAAAGCTGGCAAGGCACCACTTCTGGAATTAACGTACAACTGGGACCCCGAAGACTACACCGGCGGACGCAATTTTGGCCATCTGGCCTTCGAAGTTGATGATATCTATCAGACTTGCGCAGACTTGCAGGCCGCGGGTGTGACCATCAACCGCCCGCCGCGCTGCGGGCACATGGCCTTTGTGCGCTCTCCCGATGGCATTTCGCTGGAACTTCTGCAAAAAGGCGAAGCTCTGGCACCAGCCGAACCATGGGCCTCCATGCCCAACACCGGCACGTGGTAAATCAGCCCAAACAACAGCCGCAGGATGCGCCGCTCGCCTCCTGCCTGTTAAAAAACTAAAATTACTATAAAAAACCACTTGCAAGGTAGAAAGGCTCAGCTTATAAGCCCTTCTACCGGCAGCGGAAACACCGCTCGCAAATGATCTAGGCGCCCATCGTCTAGCGGTTAGGACGCCGCCCTTTCACGGCGGAAACAGGGGTTCGATTCCCCTTGGGCGTACCATTTTTGGCAAGATTATTCTCCGGATACAAAGAACCCGCAGGCAATAGCCTAGACGGGTTTTTTGTGTGCTTTTTTGCACTTCCCATCTAGCACATTTCCACCAGTTGATACGGCTTCAATGAGACATCGGCGCAGATGTGGGCTGGTATGCCCCCTGATTCAAGAAAAGCCCATAAAAAAGCTGCTGTCTTGACAACAGCAGCTTACAGTTTTCAGATTATGCGCAGCCCTAGAATGGGATCTCATCATCCATTGCTCCGCCGCCGCCACCAAAGCCGCCGCCACCTTGCTGGCCACCACCTCCGAAGCTGCCGCCTTGCTGACCGCCGCCGCCGTAGCCGCCACCGTTGCCGCCACCGTTGCCATAATCATCGCCGCCACCAAAGCCGCCGCCACCTTGCTGGCCACCGCCCTCACCGCGACCATCAAGCATGGTCAGCGTAGAATTGAAGCCTTGTAGGACCACCTCGGTGGAGTAACGATCCTGCCCACTCTGATCCTGCCATTTGCGCGTTTGCAATTGCCCTTCTAGATAGACTTTAGAACCCTTGCGCAAATACTGCTCGGCAACCTTTGCCAAGCCTTCTGAAAAAACAACAACACGGTGCCATTCGGTTCGTTCGCGGCGCTCGCCGCTGTTACGATCCCGCCACGTTTCAGAGGTCGCAATGCGCAAGTTTACAATCGGGCGGCCATCCTGCGTGCGCCGGACTTCCGGATCGGCACCAAGATTGCCCACGAGAATAACTTTATTGACACTTCCCGCCATTTTTCTCTCCATTCACTGCGCTGCGACTTCTTCAGTGGCGCATTAAAAATTTGCTGCCGACCCTACGCGCTGCACCCCGCCTCTGGCAACTCTCCCTCTCCATGTTCGCCCATTGTCCCCACAAAACGGCAAGTCTTCCCGTCCTGTGAAGGGAAAAACCACAATGACCTACTTAATTTGCATTTCCCCGCAATGAAGTGACCCACTTCCCTTACATCTAGAGTCAACAGCTGCAAAAAAGCACTTGCACTTTTATAATGTTCTTCATACGTTCACATCAATCCGCAAGATATCGCAGAAAATCGCTGGTTTATTTATAAGGCCTCTATACATATGCATTGCTTGGTGAGAATGCGCGGACGGTTTGCAGGAGAAAATACAGTTGTGCAAGCGTCTCCCTCACCCATACAGATGACAGGAAGGCTCGAAGAGGATCGTTAGAATGGCACATTCGGGGCAGAAACATATTTCCGTGCGCGGGGCGCGCGAACATAATTTGAAAAATGTCGATCTGGATCTGCCCAGAGACGAACTAATTGTCATGACCGGACTTTCCGGCTCCGGCAAATCCTCCATGGCTTTCGACACGATCTACGCCGAGGGGCAGCGCCGATACGTAGAAAGCCTGTCTGCCTATGCCCGTCAATTTCTGGAGATGATGCAAAAGCCGGATGTTGACCAAATCGATGGCCTGTCTCCCGCGATCTCCATCGAGCAAAAAACCACCTCGCGCAATCCGCGCTCCACAGTGGGCACCGTCACCGAAATCTACGATTACATGCGGTTGTTGTTTGCGCGGGTTGGCGTACCTTATTCCCCGGCAACCGGCCTGCCGATCGAGAGTCAAACGGTAAGCCAAATGGTCGACCGCGTGTTGGAGCTGGAAGAAGGTACCCGCCTTTACCTTATGGCGCCGATCGTACGCGGACGCAAAGGCGAGTTTAAGAAAGAACTCGCCGAACTGATGAAAAAGGGGTTCCAGCGTCTCAAGATCGACGGCACTTTCTACGAGATTGCCGAGGCTCCGGCTCTGGATAAAAAATACAAGCACAATATCGATGTGGTTGTGGATCGTCTCGTGGTGCGCGAGGATATGGCTGGCCGATTGGCCGATTCTCTGGAGACAGCTTTGCAACTGGCAGAAGGTCTGGCAACGCTGGAATTTGCCGACAAGACCAATGCGAAGGGCGATCCGGAGCAACTGATTTTTTCAGAAAAGTTTGCATGCCCGGTCTCCGGCTTCACGATTCCGGAGATCGAGCCGCGGCTGTTCTCGTTTAACAACCCCTTCGGCGCCTGCCCCTCCTGTGATGGACTTGGTACCAAACTCGCCTTTGAGGCCGAGTTGGTGGTCCCCGATCAAAGTCTGTCGCTTGCAAAAGGAGCACTGGCCCCATGGGCAAAAACCGGCGCAACCTCCCCCTACTACACGCAGACACTGCAGTCGCTTTGCAAGCATTACGGAATGAGCATGGACACGTCGTGGCGCGAGCTACCTGACGATTTTAAGCAGATCCTGCTATACGGAACAGGCCGAACGAAAATCGCCCTCACTTATGATGATGGCACGCGCTCATACAAAACCGAGAAAACTTTCGAAGGTGTCATTGGCAACATTGAGCGGCGCTGGCGTGAAACCGACAGCCAGTGGGTGCGTGAGGAGCTTACACGCTTTCAATCGGATCACGCCTGCGATGCCTGTAACGGCTACCGTCTGAAACCGGAGGCGCTTGCTGTAAAAATCACTGATAAGCATATTGGCGAGCTCACTGGCCTGTCAATCGGTAAGGCCTTGAACTTCTTTGCACAGTTAGAGCCCCGCCTATCTGCCAAGCAAAGGGAAATCGCAACTCGCATCCTAAAGGAAATCCGAGAACGCCTAAAGTTTCTTAATGATGTCGGGTTGGAGTACCTCTCGCTTGACCGTGCCTCAGGCACTCTGTCTGGCGGGGAAAGCCAGCGTATTCGTCTGGCCTCGCAAATCGGCTCTGGTCTCACCGGCGTGCTCTATGTTCTTGACGAACCTTCCATCGGCCTGCATCAGCGTGACAACGCCCGCCTTTTGGAAACTTTGAAGCACCTGCGCGATTTAGGCAACACCGTTGTCGTTGTCGAGCACGACGAAGACGCAATTCTAACCGCAGACCATGTGGTTGACATCGGACCTGGCGCGGGCATTCATGGCGGCACCATCGTCGCGCAAGGGTCTCCCTCGCAAGTCATGGCCCACCCTAAGTCCTTGACCGGGCAATATTTGACAGGCCGCTTGAAAATAGAACGGCAAGGTGCACGCCGCAAACCCAAGAAGGACCGAATGTTGAAGGTTTTCGGTGCCCGCGGCAACAACCTGAAAAACATCGATGTACAGATCCCTCTGGGCACATTTACCTGCGTCACCGGTGTTTCCGGCGGCGGCAAATCTACCTTCCTCATTGACACTGTCTACAAGTCAGCAGCCCGCCAGCTCAATGGCGCTCGCGGCAATCCCGCGCCCCACGATCGAATTGAGGGGTTTGAACATCTCGACAAAGTGATCGACATCGATCAGTCGCCGATTGGCCGCACCCCGCGTTCAAACCCAGCCACCTACACCGGTGCGTTCACACCAATTCGAGAATGGTTTGCCGGCTTGCCAGAAGCGAAAGCGCGCGGTTACGCCCCCGGACGTTTTTCGTTCAACGTCAAAGGCGGACGCTGCGAGGCTTGTCAGGGGGACGGCGTCATCAAAATCGAAATGCACTTCCTGCCAGACGTCTATGTCACCTGCGATGTTTGCAAAGGCAAGCGCTACAACCGTGAAACTTTGGAGGTGCAATTCAAGGGCAAGTCCATCGCCGATGTTTTGGATATGACCGTAGAAGAGGGGCGCGAGTTCTTTTCCGCTGTCCCTTCTATTCGCGACAAGATGGAGACCCTCGTCCGCGTTGGCCTTGGCTATATCAAGGTGGGCCAGCAGGCAACCACGCTCTCTGGCGGGGAAGCACAGCGCATCAAGCTGGCCAAAGAGCTTTCCAAACGCTCCACCGGGCGAACCCTATATATTTTGGATGAGCCAACCACCGGCCTACACTTCCATGATGTGGCCAAACTATTGGAAGTTTTGCAAGAGCTGGCAGATCAGGGTAACACAGTGTTGGTTATCGAGCACAATCTGGAAGTGGTCAACACAGCAGACTGGGTGATTGACCTTGGGCCGGAGGGCGGCGACGGCGGCGGGACGGTCGTCGCCTGCGGCGCTCCTGAAAAACTAAGCCAAGTCAAAGAAAGCTACACCGGCCAGTTCTTAGCAGAGCTCAATGAGCGCCGCCAACAAGCCGAAATTGTATTACAGGAAACGCAAAGTAAGACAGCATAGCCCTTTGGCTGCGCAAAGTTCGATTTTGTGAAATCGAGTGAATGAGGCCCCGGATCCAGGGGCCTTTTTCCATTTAAGAGTGCGAAACATGCAAAACAGACCCGTGAAATGCCTTAGGACTACGAAGAAAACCAAGACGAATTTTGCCATAGTCAGGCATGCGTTTCACGCAATGATATACGACGGTTTCACGTGATTTATAGCACAATCAGCAGTTTGTTTAGATAATATCCCGTAGGCTTTACGTTTAAGCTATGCATTTTTTGCGCAGCTGACATGCGCAAAAAGGGAGTTCACAGCATCGCAGTGCATGGGTATAAACACCTCAAGAGCGACGGAGACCTCCTCCCAATCATCTTCGTCACTCCCCCAGAGCTTCAGGCGACACCTCCTCCTCCCAAGTCGCTTCGGAGCCTTTCGCAGAGATGATTTTCCTCCCAAATCTCTGCGCCTATTTTGAAGCGCTCGTCGGACCTCCCACCGACGGGCGCTTTAAAACTTTTAAACTAGGATTTCAGCAAACCTTTATAGCATCCAGATAGTATTCCAGCGCATCTCGGCCCAGCTGTATTCTCTACCCTGTCACAGCAAAAGATTTAGCCCAGATCTGCGGCTGTAATCGCCCGCCACCTTTTAAGGGGCAGGATGTCAGGGGCTTGCCCGTTTCCCAGCCGCCAGCTGTCCACCGCAAACAACGCACCGCTTTCGTTCTCTTTGATAACAGCCGTAGCATGGGGGTAGCGGCCATCCAAAAAGAAACCACGCGCATCCGGGCGCTCAACAGTGTGATAACGCAACATGCCCTTGCGCTGCGCATAGAGCAAAAGGCTGGTGGTGTTGGCGGCCTCGTCAATACAGTCCAGCTGCCCGCGCTGGCCACCATTTTGCATGTCGAGGCCGCCAACATCGCCCGCTGAACCCACACTGGCAGCCACCCGCTTTTCTTGCCAGCTCACAGCTTTGGCAATCGCTTTGCGTTCATTGCTGGCCGATGCGCGCCCTTTTGCCAAAATACTCCGCAACCGACGCTCCGCTTTGGCCTCAAACATTACCGGCTGCGTGTAGGCGCAACCAAAGCCATGGCAGATATAAAGGCGCTCCCCTTTTGGTTGCTGCGCCGACATCTGCTCATACCACTGCGCAATCGAGCCATGCCCACTGCTTTGGCATGCGCACACCATTGCACAGATGGCACTGACAACCGCCAGTCTCGAACTCTGCAAATCACTTACCCCTTATTTCTTAAGGGCCATCGCCCGCCAAGACTTGTGTCGGCCCCTCAAGAAACTGCAAAAAGCACATTGAAACCAAACCAAAGGCGCGTTAAGCAGTGCCTCAACTTACGAGGCTGCGCCGCCCGCTTCAAGCCCCAAAACCTTTTGGCAAGGCGTGGCGCAAAGGCCTCCAAAACAGCAAACTGGATACGCATGAGATGAGCAAGCAACCCATCCATATCATTGGCGGCGGACTGGCAGGCAGCGAGGCCGCGTGGCAGATTGCCCGCAAAGGCCTCAACGTCGTGCTGCACGAGATGCGCCCTGTGCGTGGCACTGATGCTCACAAAACCGGTGATTTGGCAGAGTTGGTTTGTTCCAACTCATTCCGCTCTGATGATGCAGAAAACAATGCCGTGGGCTTGCTGCACGCCGAGCTGCGCGCCGCCGGATCTTTGATTATGCAAGCGGCAGATGCCAATCAGGTGCCAGCAGGCGGGGCCCTCGCCGTAGACCGTGATGGCTTCTCCGCCGCTGTGCAAGCAGCACTGGAAGACCACCCGCTTATCGAGATCCGCCGCGAGGAAGTGACCACCCTGCCAGCCGCGACCGAAGGTCTTGCGATTATCGCCAGTGGCCCGCTCACGTCTCCAGCCCTGTCAGAAGCGATCCTCGCAGCCAGTGAAGAAGATTCGCTGGCCTTCTTCGATGCCATCGCCCCAATCGTCCATACAGAAAGCATTGATATGGACAAAGCGTGGTATCAATCGCGCTATGACAAAGTCGGCCCCGGCGGTACGGGCAAGGATTACATCAACTGCCCCTTGGACAAAGAGCAGTACGAAGCCTTTATTGATGCCCTGATCGATGGCGATACCACCGACTTCAAGGAATGGGAGAAAAACACCCCATATTTTGACGGGTGCTTGCCGATCGAAGTGATGGCGGCCCGTGGCCGGGAGACCCTGCGTCACGGTCCGATGAAACCGATGGGCCTCACCAATGCCCATAGGCCCGATGAAAAACCCTACGCAGTGGTTCAATTGCGGCAGGATAACGCCTTGGGCACGCTCTATAATATGGTTGGTTTCCAAACCAAGTTAAAATATGGTGCGCAGGGCGACATCTTTAAAATGATCCCCGGGCTGGAAAACGCCCAGTTCGCCCGCCTTGGTGGCTTGCATCGCAACACATTCCTCAATTCGCCAAAGGTTCTGGATGGGCAACTGCGCCTTAAAGCACTGCCACACCTGCGTTTCGCCGGACAAATCACTGGCTGTGAAGGCTACGTTGAATCAACGGCCATCGGTTGCATTACCGGTCTGTTAACCGCCTTTGAAGTCCTCGGTCAGCAGATCGAAACGCCTCCTGTTACCTCCGCCTGCGGCGCGCTGGTAGCTCACATTACAGGGGGGCATTTGGCAGATGAAACCAGCGGCGGGCCCCGCTCGTTCCAACCCATGAACATCAACTTCGGCCTGCTGCCGCCCTTGGAGGAAATGCCAAAATCTCCGGATGGCAAGCGCTTGCGCGGCAAAGAAAAAACTCGTTTGAAAAAGCAGGTAATGGCCCGCCGTGGGCTGGAAGACTTCAAGGCATGGGTTGCTGACAAAATCGAGAGCAGCACCACCGAACCGGCCTAAATCAATTGGTATCAGCGACGTAAGCTGGACAAAAAAGAGGCGGCCCAAGGACCGCCTCTTTTTCTATTAAAACTTCAACTGGCACGATACAGCGCCCAAAGCCGCCGCCAGCGCGCCGCGGGCGCCACCGGACCAAGCCGCTGTCCCGCTACTTCATAGGGCAATCGTTTGCCATAGAGTTTGAGCCACATGCGCACCAAGCCAAGCGAGCGAAATGCCGGCCGTACCCTGCTTGGCAACATACCTAGCGCCTCAGCCGCCTTTAGCGCGTGGCCCTGCGCATGGGTCAGCACCACTGCTCCAAGCTCTTGCATCTTTTTCGCATCACGGCAGCCAAGCAGTTGAGCGCTATCAAGCCCGGCTTTTTCTAAAAACTCCGATGGTACATAAACCTGCCGCCGCGCCACCTGCCACGGCAGGTTTTGCAACAACTGCAGGCTGCCATAGGCCACCCCCGCATGCCCGCTGGCATCTGCCAGTTCTTTGGCAAGCGCCTGATCGCCTTGACCTGCCTCTTTTAACAGGACCATAGCCGCGAGCTGAAACAACACAGAGACTGTTTCGCCGCAATAGCCTTCAAAGCTGGTGAGATCGCCAATCGGATCATTGTAAAGATCAAACCGCCGCGCCTCGGCCAACTGCACCAGAGGAGCGCGTGGCAATGCATAACGGCGGCATGTGTCCAGCAGTGCAGCGGCAGCCGGATTGGCCTCCACATTGCCATGCCCGCGCCCTTCCAGCGCATCTACCCACCATTGCAGGCGGATTTCACCGGGCATCGGTTCGCTCACCAACTCCTTGATGCGCGCAAGCTCCGCATTGTAGGCATAAAGCGCCCAAAGAGCTGGCTGAGCAGATGAGGGGGCAAACAGGGTCGCGCCATAGCGATCAAAATCCGCCTCGCGCAGTAAATTGCGACAATACTCGCTGGCATCATGCGTCATGAATTCCATCCCGCGTTCGCTGGCAATCTCTTGTGTAATGAAACAGAACGCCGTTTATTCAACGGCGATTAGCGCGCAGGCAACTGCCCGGTCTTCATTAAGCAGCACATTGTAAGTGCGCAGGGCAGCGCCGGTAGACATGCTGTCCACCATTATCCCTTGCTCGCGAAAAGGCGCTTTGCGGGCCTCGGCAAATGGCAACAGCCTGTCACCAGCTCCGATAAGCAGGACTTCGATTTGTGCAGCCTCACGCAGCACTGGCACCAGATCATCATCTGCGATGTCATCAAACTGTGTTGGCCCCCAACCATAAATGCCAGAGGGCAAACACAACAGCGAGCCGCGGTGCGACATGTCGGCAAAGCGGAAGCCACCATCCCCATAGGCATCGATCTGTACCTGCTGGGGAAAGTGAGCATCGAGCCGAACCATTTTCTCACCGCGACTTGCCATAGTTTTCTCCAAATCGATCGCGTTAGGCTGTTGCCTTGCCGCTATCCTTGTCTTCTGTGCCGTCTTTGTCTTCACCGCTAAACACACTGGTTCGCAGACCAAGCAGAATAAGCAGTGGAGCCGCTAGGAAGATAGAGGAGTATGTGCCCACAACCACGCCGATAATCATCGCCAGAACGAAGGACTGAATCACTTCGCCGCCGAAGAAATACAGCGCCAACAACGCCAACAGCGTTGTGACCGATGTCATGGTGGTACGGGACAGGGTCTCGTTGATCGACAGATCAAGCAAGTCTTCCAGCTTCATCTTCTTATAACGGCGCAAATTCTCGCGAATGCGATCATAAACAACCACTGTATCGTTCAGCGAATAACCGATAATGGTTAGCACCGCCGCGATACTCGACAGGGAAAAGTCGATCTGGAACAGAGAGAAGAAGCCGATGGTGAACAGAATATCGTTGAAGGTGGTGATAATCGCCCCAACGGCAAACTGCCACTCAAAGCGGAACCAGATGTAGAACAGGATCATCACCAGCGACAAGCCAACAGCCAGCAGGCCCTTGTTAGCAAGCTCACCGGAGACCCGCGGCCCGACAACTTCCGTCCGGCGGAACTCGTAGGCATCGCTCAAAGCGCCGCGTACTTTGGTGATCACTTCTTGCTGGCTGTCTTCCGCCTCGCCCTGATGCTCGATGCGGATCAGCACCTCTTCAGGCTCACCAAATTCCTGCACCTGTACATCGCCAAGCTGCAAGCTGCCAAGCGTCGCGCGCACCTGAGAAAGATCAGCAGGCCCCTGCTTGGAGCGGATCTCGATGAGTGAACCACCTTTAAAGTCGATACCATAGTTAAGCCCGACCATGACAAACATCAGCACCGCAGCCACTGCGATAATCGCAGAGGCCGGGAAGGACAGCACCCGCCAACGCATAAAACGATAGCTGGTTTTGGCCGGAACCAATCGTAAAAGTTTCATTGTTTCACTCCTAGATTGGTAACTTGCTAGGCCGACGACGACGCACCCAAAGGGCGATCAACAACCGCGACACGGTAAACGCAGAGAACACAGTGGTGAACAAACCAACCATCAGCGTGACCGAGAAGCCTTTCACAGGGCCAGTTCCGATGAAGAACAGGATCACCGCCGCAATCAGCGTGGTGATGTTTGCATCCAAAATGGTGCCAAGTGCCCGTTGGAAACCCGCATCAATGGAGCCAAGCGCTGAACGCCCTGCCCGCGCTTCTTCGCGGATCCTCTCAAAGATCAACACATTGGCATCAACGGCCATACCAACGGTCAGCACAATACCGGCAATACCCGGCAGGGTCAGCGTCGCTTGCAACATTGTCAGTACTGCAAACAGCAGCACCACATTCACCGCCAGCGCAATATTGGCAAACACACCAAACAGCCCGTAGGAGGCAATCATGTAGATGACAACCAGTGCCGCGCCAATAAGCGCTGCAATCTTACCTGCCTCGATGGAATCTTGCCCAAGACCCGGCCCCACAGAGCGCTCTTCCATAACCGTCAGCTTGGCTGGCAATGCCCCAGCGCGCAGCAGCACCGCCAGATCATTTGCGCTTTGCACCGAGAAACTGCCGGAGATGGTACCCGAACCACCGGTAATCGGCTCGCGGATCACCGGAGCGGTAATCACCGTGTTATCAAGCACAATCGCAAACCGGCGGCCGGTGTTCTCGCGTGTCACCTTGGCAAACTTACGTGCGCCAGTCAGGTCAAAACGGAAATTCACCACCGGTTCGTTGTTGCGCTGATCAAATGCCGCCTGCGCGTCTTCCAGTTCGTCACCGGTCAGCAAGGGCGTTTTATCAAGCAGGTACGGAATGTTATCTTCCGCGCCCATCACCACATGTGTCCCCACAGGTGGCCGGCCATTCAGCGCCTGAGTGCCACTCATACGCTCGTCGACCAAGTGGAAGGTCATCTGCGCTGTCTGGCCGATCACATTCTTCAAGCGCTGCGGATCGCTCTCACCCGGTGCTTCCACCAGAATACGATCACTGCCTTGCTTTTGAATGCTCGGCTCGGTGGTCCCCAATTCATCAATACGGCGGCGGATCACCTCGATTGACTGGGCCACAACCGCGTTAAGGCGCATGTCCAGACCGTCTTCGGTGAAGGTCATGCGCGCCAAACCATCATCGCGCATATCAAGCGCAAATTCGTTGACAGAGGGGCCACCAAAACCGGTCGTTTGCGGGTTCAGCAAGCCTTCCAGACGCTTGCGCGCTTCGCTCACGTCCTGCGCATCACGAATGCGCACCTGTACAGCACCTTCAACAACTCCAAGACCGGTGTAGCCAATGCGAGGCTTCTCGCGCAAAGCGCGGCGGATAGATCCCTCAAGCTGCTGATATTGTTTCACCTTGTAGTCGTCTTTATCGACTTCGTAGAGCAGATATGCCCCGCCTTGCAGGTCAAGGCCCAGCACTACTTGTTTAGCTGGCAGAAAATCTGGCCAGCTCCTCAAGCTTTCGCTGGATAAAAAGTTGGGTAGAGTCGTCAACAACCCACCCAGCACCACAAGTACAATTGTGGTAATCTTCCATCGGGAAAAATAAAGCATAGCAAATGCCTGGTTGCAGCACCTAGCAAAAACGACCGAGCCCACGCGGCCCGGCCCTTTTCTTCTTAAAAGCGCTGTTTATTTGAGGATGTGAAAGCGCGCTTATTCACTATCTTTGGCCGGTTCGCCTTTTGCACGCACTTCCTGAATCATAGCGCGAGCGATGCGTACACGCACGCCCTCAGCCACATCCACTTGAACCTCGCCATCATCAACAACCTTGGCGACTTTACCGATCAAGCCGCCAGAGGTGACAATGGTGTCGCCGCGACGCACGTTATTGATCATTTCCTGATGAGCTTTCATGCGCTGACGCTGCGGACGGATGATCAAGAACCACATGATCACAAAGATCAGGATAAACGGCATGAACTGCATGATCATGCCGGGAGCACCTGCGGCACCGGCCGACTGCGCGAAAGCTGGGGTAATCAACATTGCTATCTCCTTAAGAGCTTCACCCCCTTGGTGAAGCACCTTCTATTAACTCTCCGAAACTGCATATGGCATCTTTCGAAAAAATTTAAAGGTTAGGGCGGACTATACAGGCCGCGCCGCTGTTTTCAAGAGTTTGCCACCCATCCCGCTGCCCTGCCCGCCCCCCTACCCACAGGCACCACACCTCACTACTAAACATTCCTGTTGCAGCTTTTACGCCCACGCGCCAAACTGACAGTTCACCTCACAGACAATTCCAACAGGATCAACGACCGGTTATGAGCAAGACTGCCGAGGCTTTAGACACATATCTGAGCCGGATTGATGACAAACTCTCAGCCCTTAGCGAGGCGCTCGCGACCTTGGCGGGCACCCACTCCCTGCAAATCACCTTAACCGAAGAAAATGCCTACGTTTTTTGTAGTCAGCCATTTTCGCTCCGTCCGGTTGCGCAGGTGAACAAGGTTGATCTCGGTCTTTTACAGGCTGTTGGCGGATCAAAACAGCAACTCCTAGACAATACTATGAATTTCGCAGATGGCTTTGCTGCTAACAACGTGCTGCTTTGGGGCGCCAAAGGCATGGGCAAATCCTCATTGGTCAAGGCGATCCATGCCCATATTTGCGAAAGTCGCAACGCAGCTCGCCTAATCCTGATAGAAATCCACCGCGAAGACATTAGCGAGTTGCCAACCCTGCTTGGCCAGCTGCGTGCGCACCCCCACCGCTTTATCGTCTTTTGCGATGATCTGTCCTTTGACGGCAACGAGACCAGCTACAAAAGCTTGAAGGCAGCGCTTGATGGCGGCATCGAAGGAAGGCCGGAAAATGTCCTGTTCTATGCCACTTCCAACCGCCGCCACCTGATGCCGCGCGACATGATGGAGAACGAACGCTCCACCGCGATCAACCCCGCCGAGGTGATCGATGAAAAAGTCTCTTTATCTGATAGATTTGGCCTCTGGCTAGGTTTCCACAATTGTTCGCAGGATGACTATCTGGAAATGATCACCGCCTACACCGCGCACTATCAAATTCCCGAACCACCCGAGCGGCTCCGTGCCCGTGCATTGGAATGGGCCACCACCCGCGGCGCCCGCTCGGGACGCGTTGCATGGCAGTTTATCTCTCACCTTGCAGGCGAACACAAAATTAGGCTCTAACCCAACAAAAAAGGGACCCTAACTTGGGTCCCTTTCTACTTTATCGTTTAAAGCTTAGCTGGTAGGCAAATACACCAGCGGATCGACCGGCGCATTGTCTCGGCGCAGCTCAAAGTGCAACTGCGGCTGACTAACAGAACCACTCGCCCCGGCGAGAGACAATACCTGCCCGCGCCGCACCACATCGCCGCGCTGCACCTGCAACTTTTTGTTATGCGCATAAGCCGAGACCCAGCCATCGGCATGGCGAATGAGCACCAGATTACCAAAGCCCTTTAGCTCATTACCCGCATAAACAACAGTACCATCAAGCACCGAACGCACCTCTGTCCCCTCCGGAACAGCCAAATTGATGCCGTCATTGCGCGCCCCGCTGGCCTTCGTACCAAAGTCGGAGATTATCCGCCCACGCACTGGCCAACGGAATGCAGGCATACCAGCCCCTTTAACGGCAGGCGGCGCTTTTGCCGCTACCTGTTGCTGAGCTGCCGGCACTGAATTGGTAGTCACAACCTCGTTCTGCGCTGTTGCATCAGGCAAGGTCTGTCCATTTACCTGCGTATCAGCTGGTGTGGACGGACTTTGGGTTTGTTTTGCTGGCGCCTCTTGCACAGGCTGCATAGTCTTAGCCTGTACAGGCTGTGCTGATGCAGATACCGGCTGCGGGGCCGGAGCCGCCGGGGTCACAGCCGTAGGAGCCGAAGTCTTTTGGCTCTGCGGCAACGCAACAGTGGCAGCCGCCGAGGCCAAACGCGCCGGATTATCGCGCGGCAAAATAGTCATTTTCTGCGGAAATGTGAGCGCAGCCACACTGACAGAAGAAGGGATCGCCTTTTTGCTTTGTACTTGCTGCAAGCGGGTCGCAGCAGGGTTAAAGTCACCCTTCTGCGCCACAGGGGCAGCATTTACCTGCATCGCGGGAAGTTTCTGCGGATTCTTCACCACCCGATTGCTAGTGTAAGGCGCGGGTCGCACACTTTGCGGGCGCTGTTGCACTGGCAACTTTGCCAATTGCACCGGCTTCTGCTGGCCACTGGATGCGGGGAGCAGGACTGGCTGTGGCGAGATCGCGCCGCGTTGACCAGACGTGGAATAGCCCCGCTGCTGAGGCGGCGTTGCCGCAACCACATATGGTGCAGGCTTTGATCGGCTCGGCATTGGTTGCAAGCTGGTCCGCCCGCTCAACTGCACAGGTTGCGGACGACCTCCTGGATTAACTCGCGATACGTCACGCGTGCCCTCTGCCATAGCCACCGGCGTCCGCCCTGAATAGGGCTGTGCGCGAACCGCACCAACATTACCCTGTGGCAACAAAGCGGCCATCTCAGCAGACTGTTGTGGCGTCAACTGGGTTTGGCTCGAATACTCAAACCGCGACGTAGAACATCCCGCCAGCGCTGAAGCAGCAAGCAGCACACCCAACAATCTTGGAGAAATCAGTTTTTGTTCTATGCAAAACGTTTTCATAACCGCCCTATCACAACAGCACGTAAAGGCCCTGTCGCAATTCTGGACAGGGACGGTTGACAAATATTTAAGAGAAACATGGAAACTACATTTTTTTTGCAGTTCCCCCCACCAGAGGTAGGTAGGGCGCAAAGCCGAGCTCTTGTCGCTCCTGTGCCCGGCCGCTCCCGCTTATTAACAAGACCTGACTAAGCCCGCGTTCTCCTGCACCGCGCACCGGCACCAGCAGCTGCCCTCCCGCTGCAAGCTTATTGAGAAGAAAATTTGGCACCTCGCTGATGCAGCCATTGAGGATAATCCGGTCATATACAACCCCTTCATCCTCCCAGGCGCTGTCCACCATCAGCCCGTCTCCGAGCACAACCTCCACGTTACGACGCTTTAAGCTGGCCAGCCTTCGCGACGCCAGTTCAACCAATGTCCGATAACGCTCTACACTGGTCAGATACCCACAAAGGTGTGAAATAACAGCGGCTTGATAACCGGATCCCGTGCCGACCTCCAAAATCCGGTGGTCTTCCTTAATCTCAAGAATCGTGAGATGCCGAGCGATCAATGACGGCGCCAAACCCATCTGTCCGCAGTCAATCGGCTGCATCCGATCTGCAAATGCATTGCCTTGGCACTTAGCTTGCAGAAACATTTCACGCGGCACAGCTTCAAGCGCTTGCAACACCCTGTGGTTCGCAGCATTCTTCGCCCGCAACGCCATCATAAACGCTGCCCGCCTTGCCATCTCTTGCTGCTCGACTGCCTCTAACATTCGCGGGCCACGCCTCACTCAATTCCTGTGAACACCGCCCATTAATCGTCAATTATCCTTAATAAAGAATAAATGAGGCCGCGCCGAAAGGTACGACCTCACCAAAACAGCGTTAGTGATTGCGCCCTAGCCCTGCGCGCCTTGCAAATGTTGGGCCAGTGATCCCATCAATTCGTCAGCAGTCAGGTTTAAATGCAGAGGCGTCACGGCGATGTAACCATCTTCAATGGCGTCGATATCCGTACCCTTGACCCGCGGCACTTCGCCATTGTTAAACGCCAGCCAGTAATACGGATTGCCGCGCCCATCCTTACGCCCATCCATAAACATGGAATCTGTGCTGCGCTTCCCTTGTCGCACCACCTGAACCCCCTTCACTTCCTGCGGCGCAACCGCCGGGAAGTTTACATTCAGCAGCGTTTCAGCTGGCAAGTCATAGTCAAGCAATTCCTTGATAAGAGCCGCCCCATGCTTCAGCGCCGGTGCGTAGTCAACGCCCTTCAGCTCCGTGAAGTTGTAGTGCTGTGAAACTGCAATCGAGCGGATGCCCAGCAAAGTGCCTTCCATCGCTCCGGCGATTGTGCCCGAATACGTCACATCATCAGCCACATTACAGCCTTTGTTGATGCCGGAAAGGATAAGGTCCGGTGCCTTGTCCAACACCACACTCACTGCCATGATGACGCAATCTGTCGGTGTCCCGCGCACAGCGAAATGCCGCTCATCTATTTTTCGCAGACGCAGGGGGTCGTTGAGCGTCAGCGAATGCGCCACACCGCTTTGATCACTCTCAGGTGCCACCACCCAAACATCATCGGAAAGCTCTAGCGCAATCTGCTCCAGTACATGCAGCCCTTCAGAGTGGATCCCGTCATCGTTTACAATCAATATACGCATCGCTTTTTTCCTTAAACGTTTTAGGTCACCCGTATAAATCGGTTATGTGCCAAAATAATAACGCCGGCTAAAAGAGCCGGCGTTACTTGCAGTCCTAACCGATTTTTTCCAGCCCGCCCATATAGGGCCGCAGCGCGTCTGGGATGGTGATTGACCCATCTGCGTTCTGGTAGTTCTCCAGCACCGCAATCAAACAACGCCCAACAGCAAGGCCGGAGCCGTTCAATGTGTGCACGAACTTCAGCTGTTTCTCGCCAGCGACGCGATAGCGCGCCATCATGCGCCGGGCTTGGAAATCGCCGCAGACTGAGCAAGAAGAGATCTCGCGGTACGCATCCTGCCCCGGCAGCCACACTTCCAGATCGTATGTTTTGCGCGCGCCAAAGCCCATATCCCCGCTACACAGGGTCATAACCCGGTAATGCAGACCCAGCTTTTGCAGCACCATCTCGGCACAGCCGCGCATGCGCTCTAGCTCTTCAAGAGAGCTGTCCTCATCGGTGATGGACACCATTTCACACTTCTGGAACTGGTGCTGACGCAGCATGCCGCGCACATCGCGCCCGGCAGAGCCTGCCTCAGAGCGGAAGCAGTAGGTCAGACCCGTTACCCGGATAGGCAGCGCATCTACATCCAGCGTTTCACCGGCTACAAGGTTGGTCAGCGGCACTTCGGCAGTCGGGATCATCCAATAACCATCAGTGGTCTTGAACTGGTCCTCGGAAAACTTCGGCAACTGCCCTGTGCCATAAAGCGACTCATCGCGCACCAGTAACGGCGGCGAGACTTCATTGTAGCCATTTTCCTGTGTGTGCAAATCAATCATGAACTGGCCGATAGCGCGCTCCAGTCGCGCGATTTGCCCTTTCAACACCACAAAACGAGAGCCAGCAAGCTTGGCAGCCCGCTCAAAATCCATGCCTTTGAGTTGCTCTCCAAGCTCGAAATGCTCCTTTGGTGCAAAATCGAATTCCGGCTTTTCCCCGTGGGTGTGCAGCAGCACATTGTCCGCTTCATCCTGCCCAACAGGTACATCATCCAGCGGAATATTCGGGACAACGCTCAAAGCCTCTTCCAAAGCTGCATTCAGGCGGCGCTCTTCTTCTTCGCCGTTTTGAATAAAGCTTTTGATTTGCGCCACTTCATCCATCAGCGCTTTTGCAGCAGCTTCATCCCCGGTGGCTTTTGCCTTACCGATCTCTTTGGAAGCGGAATTTCGGCGCGTCTGGGCTTCCTGAAGTTTGGTGGTGTGGGAGCGGCGAGCTTCATCCAGCTCGATCAAGTGGGCAGCACGTGGCTCTGCGCCACGTTTTTTCAAAGCCTCGTCCAAAGCCGCTTGGTTCTCGCGAACCCATTTCATATCTAACATAAGTCTTCTCCGGCAACGCGCCATTCTTTGTGCCTGCCGGAGAAACTAGTCATATTAAAATAGCGTTGCAAGGCACTAGCTGGCCTCTTCCGCCTCTTCGCGCTTTTTCTCAACAAGTCGCACGCAATAAATGGAGATTTCATAGAGCAACAAGGTTGGCAGCGCCAACCCGATCTGAGAAATCGGGTCCGGCGGCGTCAAAACAGCTGCAGCGGCAAAGGCCAGTACAATCGCGTAGCGCCGCTTGCCCTTTAATGCCTCCGAACTAACCAGACCAGCCCGGCCCAACAGTGTCAACACCACAGGCAGCTGGAAAACCAGCCCGAATGCAAAAATCAGCACCATAATGAGCGAGAGATATTCACTGACCCGCGGCAGCAGCTGGATAGAGGCTTTACCCGCGCCGCCCACTTGCTCCATCGACAGGAAGAACCCCATCGCCATTGGCATAATCAGGAAGTAAACCAGCGCCGCACCAATCGCAAACAACACCGGCGTTGCCACCAGAAACGGAATAAACGCCTTTCGCTCGTGCTTATAAAGGCCCGGCGCAATGAACATGTAAATCTGGTTGGCAACGATGGGAAACGAGATAAACAACGCCCCGAACAGCGCCAGTTTCATCTGTGTGAAGAAGTATTCCTGCGGCGCCGTATAAATCAGCTCGATCACATGGTCTGTGCCTGCGGCCCGCTCATATGGCCAAATCAGAATATTGAATACATCCTTGGCGAAGATAAAACACAGGACAAAGGCAATCGCCAAGGCAATGACCGAGCGCATCAAGCGTTGCCGCAACTCGATCAAATGCTCGATCAGCGGTGCCCTGCTCTCTTCAATTTCGTTTTCAGACATCAATATTGCCTTTTCATCCCACATGACAATCGCAAGGTACATGCTCAGCGATCAGAAAATCCCATTAAAGCGACCAGGTTTAAGTGTCTTTCTCGCTACTATCAGCAGTAACAACGCTTGCGCTTTTCTTGCTTTGCATGGCCGGATCTGCCCCAAGCGGGGTCACAGCCGGTTCTGGCGCAATCGACGGATCATCCTCTGCGACACCCGCTTGCGGCGCAGGTGTAGCGCCCCCCTTAACTGCACTGTCAATCTGCTTACGCTCGCTCTCAAGCGAATCTTTTAGGTCCTTTAAAGGATTGAAGTTTTGGGCAGCATCAGCTTGCGCGCGCATCTCGTCAATGCCTGCCTGCTTTTCCGCTTCTTTGACCGCATCATTCAAAGTTGACTGAAAATCGCTGGCCATCCGCCGCACCGAGCCAATGGCCTTCCCCACTGTGCGCAACATCCCCGGCAGCTCTTTTGGGCCCACCACCAAAATGGCAACCACCGCCACCAGCAGCAACTCGGTCCACGCAATGTCAAACATCTCTCAGTCCTTCGCACCCTGTCTGGCATCTGCCTGCACCGCTATGCGCCCTAGCGCAAAGGGTTTTAAACCACCCCCTTGCCACAGCGGCAAATGCCAAATCAGCTAACCACCCCACAATGAAGCAAGCCGTAAAAACTACGCCTTGTCCTTCTCCTGTGTTTTCTCAACGCTTGGAGCAGGGTTGTGATCGATGACTTTGGTCTCGTCACTTGCAGTGGTTGTCGTGCTGGCACCGGTCTCTTCATCCTTCAGCCCTTTTTTAAAGCTGTTGATACCTTTGGCCACATCACCCATCAGCTCGGAAATTTTGCCGCGACCAAACAGCAGCACAACAACCACCGCAACAATGACGATCTGCCAAATTCCAATAGAACCCATCTGCCAAACTCCCTTGACGTTTGTTACCCTGCAGGCCGCAGTGTCCTGACCGCCCGCGCATAAATCAAATCCCTTTTATACTAAGGGGCTACGCAGCAAATACCATAAACTTTTCATCGGCAATATGAATTTCTACAAGCTCACCAATCAAAAACTGCCCCGGCTGATGGTTTTTTACACGGAATTCCTGCTCGCAGCCCTCTATGCTAAGGGATAATACGTCACTTTCCCCGCCAAAGCTGCGTCGCACCACGCGCCCGTGCACGCCTCTCTGTCCGTTGCCTTTTGCAGGTTCCAGCCGCACATGATGTGGGCGGACACACACGGTGGCCTGACTACCCTCATGCAAGTGGCTTGCTGGTACAGCGCCAAACACCGTAGCAACCACACCATTTTCAACCACGCCATCCACCTTGTTTACTTCACTAAAAAACTCTGCGGCAAAAAGGCTTTGCGGGCGGAAGTAAATCTCTTCAGGTGTTGCCAGTTGCACAATCTCGCCGCGCCGCATCAACGCAATTCGGTCTCCCAGCTTTAGCGCCTCCTCCGGATCATGCGTCACCACAACCGCCGTTGCATCCTGTTCGCGGATCATTTCCAGCGTATGTGCCCGCACATCCTCTCGCAAACGGGAATCAAGGCCAGAAAACGGCTCATCCATCAACAATGTGTGAGGACGCGGCGCCATCGCCCTTGCCAAAGCCACCCGCTGCTGCTCGCCCCCAGAAAGCGCATGCGGATAGTCTTCCAGATACTGCGACATACCAACCATCTCCAACGCGGAACGAGCCCGCGTCTTGGCTTCTGCCCGTGGCAGGGTTGATAGGCCAAACAATACATTGTCAAGAATACTTAAATGAGGGAACAGGGCGTAATCTTGAAACATCAAGCCAATGCCGCGCGCTTCTGGGGGCAGAAAGCTCTCATGACTTGCCACCACCGCGCCATCAATCAACACCTCGCCAGCTTGCTGGCGAATGACCCCGGCAGCAATGCGCAGCAAAGTCGTCTTGCCGCAACCAGAATGCCCCAGCAAACACAAGACCTCACCACGTTCAAGCTGCAAGGAAACATCGCGCACCGCTGGCAGGCCGCCATAGTTATGGCCAATATTGCGAAATTCCAGATGTGGCGCCCGCTGCTTTTCTTGTTCTGTTGCGAGCTGCAACCCCATGCTCCACCTCTTTTTTGAAAATGCCTCTTATTCCTGACAAGCCTATATCACCGTTTCCGCCCCATGTCTTGCCCGAGATCAAATCTAGAAAAAGCGGCTAAACGGCCAATCCAGCCACAACTGCACCAACAGCTACAACCAGAAACACCCCCTCGAGCATATGGGGGATAATTGCAAACCAAATACTACGAAACCGCCGCGATGGATAACTCCAAGCCATGCCGCCTATGATTGTCGCAGGAATAATCAGCGGTCTGTGCAGATGATATGTCGCAAACAACACCGCATTTGCCAACCAGTCCCACTTGCCAAAGACGCCGCGCATTCTGGGCAGCAACACACCGCGAAACAGTAGTTCCTCGCCTAAAAAGTAATTGAATACAAAAGAAAGCCCGGCAACTAACAAAAGCCACCAGTTGCCAACGTTCTCCTCCACCGCCAGTACCCTAAGATCGAGCTGCGGTAGTTGCGCAAGTTCCGGGACAAGGGTAGCGAAACCATCGCTAAGTAATTGGCCAATGACGCTAAGTTCCGCTGCCGCGTAGACCATAAAAGCCGGGATCAACCACCAGAACAGATGCAGATCAGCTTTGCCTCCTGCGCAACGGCGCGGTGCCAAAAGCCAGATCCGTTGACGAAACACAGCAAAAGACTGCAACGCCCCCTCCTGCCAAAGCAACACCATGGCGACAATCCATTGCCACACCATGCCGCCAATCAGCAGGAGCCAGATCACCAGCCCTTGCTTAACCAAATCCTCAGGCACCAGCACCGGCGCAAGAACAAACGCCAAGAGCGGCATCGGCACACTTACTATCGCCCAAATTCCTAGAATTTTTGCAAGAGAGTACTGCGGAATACCAGCATCCCGGCGCGCCAATGCCTGTTCGCAGGTGCGTTTGCCTTGCTGTAATGCAACCATTGCCCCCTCCATCAAAATTGGCAAAACAACCGCAATCACAGTTATTTACCGCATAAAGTAACGCCGGAGTGTTGCAACAGAATAGCCGAAAGAATGAAATGCACTAACGTAAGGTCGCCCCGTAGGGCGCTACTCTTCCACCGCCTCCAGCGGCAACTCGTCTTCCTCCAGCTCTTCGCTGTCGTCAGGACTTGGCACAGAAAAATTCATCGGAATGGCACTGTCAAGCAGCCCTGCCCCTTTCAGCTCTTCAAGGCCGGGAAGATCCTTGATGGTTTCCAGCCCGAAATGATCCAGAAACTGAACACTGGTCCCATAGGTCACAGGTCGCCCCGGTGTGCGCCGCCGTCCGCGCATGCGCACCCATTCACTCTCCAACAACACATCAAGCGTGCCCTTGGAGGTTGAGACACCGCGTATCTCTTCAATTTCGGCCCTTGTTACCGGCTGGTGAAACGCGATAATCGCCAAGGTTTCCAGCGCCGCGCGCGAAAGCCGTTTTTGCTCTGCCTGCTCGCGATGCAGCAAACCAGCAAGATCAGGTGCGGTGCGCATCGCCCAGCAATCGGCCACCCGCACCACGCGCACCCCCCGTTTTTCATAGGAGTGCTTCAACGCATCCAGCACAGCTTTAACATCCGCATCCCGGGGCAAGCGTTCTTTGATTTCCCGCTCGGGCAATGGCTCACTGGCAGCAAACAACAGCGCCTCCGCCACGCGTACGTGCTGAAACAACAGATCCGCATCCACTGTTTCAATGGCGTCCTCAACCGCCGCCGCCTGCGTTTCTTCTGGAGGAAACAAACCACTTTGCATCGTTAGTCAACCTCTTCAAACTGATGCTGCCCGGCATCATCCGGCATCGCACCGTCCGCAGCTGCGCTCTGTGCTGTGCCGCGGATATAGATCGGAGCAAATGCTTCTGCTTGCTGAATTTGTGCCCGCCCCTCACGCACCAGCTCTAGCGAGGCGGTAAAAGAAGACGCCAGTGCACTGGCCCGATGCTCTGGCTCCACCACATATCGCAGCAAATAGGGCTCTAGCGCCATCCAGCCATGCACCTCACCAATCAGCCGTTCCAACAGTTGCCTCGCCTCGGCTAGCGACCACACCTGCCGCTTTTGCACATGGTGCGACACAACGGAGTTACGTTGTCGCTGCGATGCATAGGCCGTGAGCAAATCGAACAGGCTGGCCCGCCACGTGCTGCGCCGCACCACCGAAAAATCTTCTGGAGCTCCGCGTGCAAACACCTCACGCCCCAAGCGTGGCCGCGCCATCAACCGCGCTGCGGCCTCGCGCATGGCCTCTAGCCGCTGCAAGCGAAAAGCCAGCGCTGCGGCCATTTCTTCGCCGCTAAGCTCTTCACTCTCCTCTTGCTTTGGAATCAGCAAGCGCGACTTCAAATAGGCGAGCCATGCCGCCATCACCAAATAATCTGCGGCCAATTCTAGGCGCAGCCGCCGCGCTTCCTGAACAAAGCCAAGATATTGCTCGACCAACTGCAAAATGGAGATTTTCGTTAAGTCGACTTTCTGCGCGCGCGCCAGCGTCAACAGCAGGTCCAACGGCCCTTCAAAGCCGTCAAGATCTACTTCAAGGCGCGGCTCATCGCTGCCAGCCCCTCGCGCGACCTGCACAGCGACAGTTACATCTGCATTTGGCTCGTGAGCGATCGTTTGCTCCTCTGCCATTGCTATACTATCATCCCCTGCCGAACATCTGGTAGGCGTACTTGCTGCAAGCCATAGCGGCCTAGCAGGTCATTCAGTGCTGCACGCCGCTGTGGCAGCCGCGCTTGCGCCTCTTCTTGCGCCAGTGGTGCCTTTACAAACTCAAGCGACGCTTTTGCGCGGACAAGAGCATTATCGGCAAGCTCGGGAACCTCAAGGACCGCCGCTTGCATATCCGAAAACTCGCCATTGCAATGCAGCGCCATATCAACACCAGCCGCAAACACCCCGCGGATCCGCGTGCGAATATCGCCATCAAGCGCCATCATGGACAGATCATCGCTCATCAGAAGACCGGAAAAACCGATCTCTCCGCGAATGATCTGCGAAACCACCACTGGCGATTGCGTAGCAGGCCTTGCATCGTCCAGTGCCTCCACCACCACATGGGCTGTCATCCCGAACGGGCTGTCATTCAACGCCTGAAAGGGAACAAAATCAGAGGCACGCATCTCATCCAAAGAGCACGCCAGCCGAGGCAGCTGTTTGTGGCTATCCACCATGGCACGGCCATGCCCCGGCATATGTTTGATAACCGGATAAATATGCGCCTTGCGGCAACCATCGATCACCGCAGCACCCAGCTGCGCCACCATCTGCGCATCGCCGCCAAACGCCCGAAGCCCGATAATGTCATTTGCCCCGGCAACCGGAACATCAAGGCAAGGAATACAATTGGCCGAAAGCCCCATGCCCGCCAGCTCAAGCCCCAGAGCCTCGGCGAACAAAGACACCGCCTTTACCCCATCACCTTGGCTGTGTTGCCAAACCTGTGCCACTGTTCCAGCCGCTGGATAATCCGCCCACAGCGGCGGCCCTAAACGCTGGACCCGCCCGCCTTCCTGATCAACAAACACAGGCGCATGCCAGCCAACAGCGCAGCGAAACTGTGCCACAAGTTCACGCACCTGCGCTGGACTAGAAAAATTCCGGGCAAACAAAATCAGCCCGAATGGACGTTCGTTTGCGAAAAAGACACGCTCGTCCGAACTGAGCGACAAGCCCGCACACCCGCTAATAAATGCTTTGCAATGCATAAAATCAAAGAGCGGCCAATCGGCCGCCCTTCCCTCAAGCTGTTTTAGGAGTTACGCCGCACGAAACAATCACCGCCCGCTTCTTTTAGCGAAGTACAGAAGTTGATCGCCCCGTCTTTATCGCCAAATGGTACACGCACACGGTAGTAAATGCCCTTCTCGCCAAGATCCGCGCGGACCACTGCGGGCCGCACGCCCTGCATCAAGCTAGGGAACCGGCGTTGAAACGAGGAAATTTCATTCGCCGCCATATCTTCACTACGTACGGAAGACAGCTGCACCACATAGGCAGCACCTGCCATATTCGCAGCAGGTGCAGTCGGTTGTAGTCGTGCTGCTACCGGCTGTTGCGGCTGGTTGACTTGCGCCCCACCCGTCAAATCAAGCGGCTGGCCAGCGCTTTGTGGCGCAGCTGCCACCTGAACGCCGCCAAGCGGTTTTTGCAAGGGCCGAGTTTCAACATTTGGCGCCACAGCCGCAGCATTGTCTATTCCAAAGGGATTAGGCGCGACGGATGCCGTTGTCGTTACCGCGCCGCCCGTCTGCGGCAGGGCACCGTTTTGCCGGGTAATCGGCTGAGTGCTCACGCTACGCTGTGGCACATCTGGCAGCAAGTTGGTCGGGCCGTTATCAACCGGCGCAGCAGCCGCCTGCTCATTGCCATTCTGGTTCAGCCATGCCATGTCTTTTGGATCGCCTGTCGTACCGGCATGTTGCGCCTGACGTTGGGCTGCCAACAGCTGGTCGGCCAAAGACTTCGCGCCATTTTCATTGCCGTAGTCGAGGGTTCCATCAGGACGCACCGTGATAGTGCGCACTTTTTTAGGCGCATTCGCAACAACAGCGGTGCTGACATCTTCTCCCGCAACCGGTGCAGGTGGCAATGGCTCCACTGCGGCATTCTCGCGCGGCAGCATCACCTCGTTCTCCACCTTCAGATCGGATTGCGCAGGTAGAATCAACTGATCATCGCTATTCTGGTCCGCATCGGCAACCTGTGGGAACTTTTTCATTGGCGCACTATCTGCATGAACCAGCGGAGGTTCCCCGTTTGGCAGGTTCGTGCCGCCACCAAAGTCAATAAAGGTTGCCCCCAAACCGCCGAGCACAATTACCGCGCCAACAGCAGCGGCTGCCATCACCCCTTTTTGCGTGCCAGGAGATTTTTTCTCTTCAACAACTTGCGGCGTTACTGGTGGCAATCCGGGCAGAACTCCGTGCCGCACACTAGGATCACGCTCTGCCATTGCTTCCGCCACCTCACTCAAATCATAGCCCTGCGCAGGTGCTTGCTGCTTGTCATCCAGCGCAAACAAATCCTCGTCGTCCTGCCCTATATGCTCTGCCGCCTGCGGCCAAGACATATCGTCGATCCCAGCTGCGATCGACGCGCGCATTTCCCCTTGCTTGCCATATTCAGCAGCAAAAGCCTCGCCAGCGACATTTGTCTCCACAGTTGCTCCGGGCAACGGCCCAAATGCCGGTTCGGGTTCGGCGTTCTCACTAGCCTGCGTCTCTCGAACCACCGCAGGGGCATTGAGATCCAAAAGGATATCCTCCAGATCTTCCGAAGGTTGCCTGCTCTGAGGTTTAAGGCTTGGGGTGGTAACTGGATGCTGCTTTGCTGCTCGTTGAGGATCGGGTTGACCAAGAGCATCTATAAGGGGATCAGCGGCCTCAACAGGCGCTTGTACCGCAGTAGCCGCCAGCGCCTGTGCCGCGGCAGCGCCTGCTTGTGCAAACTCGTCTAAACTGCCCACAGCCGCCTCGGCAGGCGTCATGTCGTCCGCGCTGGAAAGCGCCGCCATTTCCTGCTGAAATGCCGCAGTCATCTGTTCATCTAGAACATGTGACCCTTGCGGCGCGCTTGCAACCTCCACCTGCGCCTCAGGCAGCAATTCCTCTTCATTAATTGGCCCGCGCAACTCAGCTTGTAACTCTTCCTCGACAGGCTTGGCGCGTGCAGCTTCTTGAAGCGCCAGAGCCTCTTCCTGCATCTGTATCTGTAGCTTCGCCGCCTCTTCAGCTTCCAGTTGCGCAGCATAAGCCTGAGCAGCGGCTTCTTCCGCAGCCACCTGCGAAGCCGGTATATGATTACTGTCTTTCTGTGCCACCGGAGTGGCGCGAGGCAATGAGCGCTTCAAGCGTGGGTTGCTCACCGCGGCCTGATCCAGTGCCGCAGGCGCCCCGCCAAAACTTGCCACCATCTCCGCTTCCAGATCCTGTGCCAATTGCGCATCAAGGCTCTCGCCGAGCGCAGGACCAGCCTGTGGCACCTCTTGATAGGTCGATGCCGAAACTTGCGGCGCATAGGCAGGAATAGTCTCTTGCGGCGCAGTTGTGGCGGGCGCCATGGGCGCAGCATCAGCAACAATGCGAGGAACAGGCGGCAAATCGCTCACAAAATCCGCGGGCTCCGCTGCGGGCTCCGTTATCGTACCATTTGCATCAAGCGCAAAGGGATCTGCATAAGCCTGCTCCGGGCTATGATAGGAACCAAAGCCATCTGCCACAGCTTGTTTATGCAACCTATAACCAGTTCCAGCAACCGGTGCTTCTGCCTGAGCGGTAGAATAGGCCGGATCCTGCAAGGCACTACCGACCGCAAATTGCTCTGGCATTGGTGTAGGTTCATAGGAAGGCTCAGCCTGCACAGGCTGCTCGGCAACCAGTGGCGCTGATCGCTCTTCTTCATAGTGTGATTGCATCGGCGCAGCAGGAGCACTTGGCTGCGGGTTTCCAACCAACTTGGCCAGTTCCGCAAGTGGGTCAGTCTGGTTTTGCCACGATTGGCCGGCCTCTACAGCTGCGGCGGTTTCGTTTGCGGCATCCTCCGGCCCAAACTGGTTGGAGCGATTACTCATGGTCCTGCTACGTCCTTTTAAGGAGAGAGCGCGAGACCCCGCGCTTTCCCGTAGTATACTTCCTGTCTCGTCTAATCGACCTGCGTGCCTAGCGCATTTCGCGGGGCGCTTCCACACCCAATACATCAAGGCCGGAAGCAATCACCTGCGACACCGCATAAACAAGTGCGAGTCGAGCTTTAGTCAAATCTGACGATTTATCATTAATAAACCGTAATTGCGGCTTTTCCTTGCCTCGTGCCCAGTGACCATGCAGCGCAGACGCCAGTTCATAGAGGTAGAAGGCCACCCGGTGCGGCTCGTGCGCCTCAGCAGCACTATCCACCACCCGTGGCCACTGCGCCATCTTGGCGATAAGCGCTTGTTCCCCTTCATCTTCCAGCAGTTCCAGCTTTGCATTTTGCAGCTGCTGCGCGGTACCATCAAACCACTCAAGTTCTTCTGCAGCTTGGCGCAACACTGAGTGACAGCGCGCATGCCCGTACTGAACATAAAACACCGGATTATCTTTGGATTGTTCGGTAACCTTTTGGAAATCGAAGTCCAAATGCGCATCGTTTTTGCGGTACAGCATCATGAAGCGTACAGGATCACGCCCCACCTCTTCCACCACATCACGCAGGGTGATAAAGTTACCAGCCCTCTTGGACATTTTGACAGGCTCGCCAGCGCGAAACAGCTTAACCAACTGGCACAATCGGCAAATCACGTCCGCCTTACCGCCAGAGATCGCTTTACCAACAGCCTCAAGCCGCTTCACATAGCCTGCGTGGTCTGCCCCCAGTACAAAGATAAGCTGGTCGAAACCACGCGCCAGTTTGTCGGCGGCATAAGCCACATCAGCGGCAAAATAGGTGTAGGAGCCATCGGATTTCACCAGCGGGCGATCAATATCATCGCCGGCAATGGTGGAGCGGAACAGGGTCTGTTCGCGGTCTTCCCAGTCATCTGGCAGCTCGCCTTTTGGCGGTGGCAGTGTGCCATCATACACCAGATCACGCGCGCGCAGCTCGGTAAGGGCCTTTTCAATTGCCCCGCCCTTGCCATGCATGGTTTTTTCAGAGAAGAACACATCATGCTTGACGTTGAGCAGCTCCAGATCCGCGCGGATCATGCCCATCATTGCGTCAACGCTGAACGGCTTTATGATTGCAAGGCGCGCCGCATCGTCCATGGATTTCAGCGTGTCACCATATTTTTCGGCCAGCGCCTTACCAACCGGCACCAGATAATCGCCCGGGTAAAGCCCCTCAGGAATTTCGCCAATATCTTCGCCCAGCGCTTCGCGGTAGCGCAGGTAAGCCGAATTTGCCAACACATCAATTTGCGCCCCGGCATCATTGATCAGATACTCGCGGGTCACATCATAGGAGGCAAATGCCAGTAGGGACGCCAGCGCATCACCAACCACGGCCCCGCGGGTGTGCCCCACATGGATTGGCCCTGTTGGATTGGTGGAAACGTATTCCACATTCACCTTCACGCCTTTGCCGCGCTGGGAGCGACCAAATTCCTTGCCTTTGACCACCACATCGGCCAGCACTTGCGAAAACACATGCGGCTGCAAACGGATGTTGATAAACCCGGGCCCGGCCACATCGACAGAGGCGACATCAGCATCTGCACGCAGACCTTTGGCGATTTTTTCGGCAATATCGCGCGGCTTCATGCGCAGCGGCTTGGCAAGTACCATGGCCGCATTGGTAGCCAGATCCCCGTGAGCAGCATCACGCGGCGGTTCCATTGTCACCCGTGACAGATCCAATTCAGCGCCGTCAGCCGCCAAATTCTGCGATTCAATGACCGTTTTTACCCGCTCGGCAAACGTAGAGAAGATGTTCATTGTCTATGCCTGATGTAAAGCGCCGGATCAACGTCCTCAAGTGCAAGCTCCTGTGCGGCGCACCCCTGCCTGATCCAGCTGGAAATTATTCGTCTCGCGCACTACCCCAAATCGGGACTATCGTCAAATAGTCGTCGATGCTCTTCAATCGCATAGCGGTCCGTCATTCCGGCGATAAAGTCACAAACACGCCGGGCAATCTGTTGCTGGGAGAGCGCTGCCAGACCTTCACTCCAAGGGGATGGCATATTTTGCGGGCTGGCAAAATAATGCTCAAACAGCTCTTTCGTAATGCGCGCCACCTTACGGCGCACCACCAGCACTTCCTCATTGCGATACAAATTGGCAAACAAATAGCGCTTTAGCTCTTTTTCTGCCTGCGCCATCTGCGGTGAAAACGCCACAACCGCGTCACCTGCCTTGCGAACATCACTCACACTATCAGGGGCCAGCGCCTCAAGCCGCGCAATAGCCTGTGCGATGACGTCTTCTACCATGCGGGTGATCGAGCGGCGCACCACCTCATGAATGCGACGCGCATCCTCAAGGCCGGGATAGAGCCCGTCCACCTCATCCAGAATATCGCGCAGAAACGGCACTTGCCGCATGCTTTCAAAGCTCAACAGCCCCGCGCGCAAACCATCGTCAATATCATGACTGTCATAGGCGATATCATCGGCAATCGCCGCCACCTGCGCCTCTGCGCTGGGCCACGACCACAACATAAGATCTTGCCGCCGGGTGTAGTCTCGCACCGCAAAAGGCAACCCGTCCTCAGAAAACTTGCCAAGTGGCGCGCCACTGCGATCTGTCAGCGGCCCGTTGTGTTTGACCAACCCCTCTAATGTTTCCCACGCCAGATTAAGCCCGTCAAAGCGCGCATAGCGCCGCTCTAGTTCCGTCACCACCCGCAAGGACTGCGCATTATGGTCAAACCCGCCAAACTGCGCCATGCAAGCATCCATCACATCCTCGCCTTCATGGCCAAAGGGCGTGTGCCCAAGATCATGCGCCAGCGCCAAACACTCCGCCAGATCTTCATCAAGCCGCAAGGCACGCGCCAGAGAGCGGGCGATCTGCGCCACTTCGATTGTGTGCGTCAGCCGTGTACGATAATGGTCCCCTTCATGATAGATGAAGACCTGCGTCTTATGCTTTAGCCGGCGAAAGGCAGTACTATGAATTATCCGGTCACGATCACGCTGATAGGGTGTGCGCGTGGGGCTGTGCGCCTCTTTTACCAAGCGCCCACGGCTTTCCTCCGCCTTACAAGCGTAAGCTGCCAATGGCTGCGCTCCATACCCCAATGTCTTTGTCATTCCCAACTACCACTCTTTAAAAAGGCACTGAGTTTACCCGCAAATTACGCTGTATCGCTCGCACCGCCGATAAAATATAATAGGTTTTTCGCATGCCCGCCCATTGACGCGGCATCGCGGCCAACTTAACTAAGCCCTATCAGCCGCTGATGGAATGCCTATGACATTTCACTGGCTCGCAAGAGTCAAGCGTCATCTGCCCCATATCGTTCCCGCGGCTTTGGAGTAAAGACTATGAGCGAGACAGAAGTAACCCTGACAAATTCGGCGGCCAAACGCATTGCCCAGATTCTGGCGAAAGAGCCGGAGGGCACCAAGCTGCGCCTGTCTGTCGAGGGCGGCGGCTGCTCGGGATTTCAATACAAATACGATCTGGTACAGGAACAGCATGACGATGATTTTTGCATTAAGCGCGATGGCGCCACTATGCTCATCGACGAGCTTTCCTTACAATTTCTCCAAGGCGCCCAGGTGGATTTTGTGATGGACCTCATGGGCCAGTCCTTCCAGATCACCAATCCAAACGCCACCGCCGGTTGCGGTTGTGGCACCAGCTTCTCCGTATAGTCTGTCCGGCTCCCTCTTGTTTACCCACTAGGCGGTGGACGCCCCGCCTATTGCCTTGACGGGCACCCTGTTCTCGCGCCAAGCTGCAGCCCAACCTTATCAAATCGTTGTTTGGCTTAGAGACCTGAGGATTGCCCCCATGAAAATTGCCAGTTGGAACATCAACGGGATCAAAGCCCGCATGGACACCGTGTTGCGCTGGCTGCAGGAAGAGCAACCGGATCTGGCTTGCTTTCAAGAGATTAAAAGCATCGACGAAGCCTTCCCGCGCGAGCCAATTGAAGCACTTGGCTACCATTTAGAAACCCATGGTCAAAAGGGCTTTAACGGCGTTGCCCTGCTCTCCAAAACCCCATTTGAGGAAGTCATCCGCCGCCTTCCAGGCGATGAGGCCGATGAACAGGCACGCTATATCGAGGGCGTGGTGGCAACGGATAATGGCCCCGTGCGCCTTGGCGGCCTGTATCTGCCAAATGGCAATCCTGTGGATACACCCAAATTTCCTTATAAGCTGGCATGGATGCAGCGCCTAAACGCCCATGCAGCCCAAACATTGCAACAGGAAGAAGCCTTCATTCTGGCCGGTGATTACAACGTCATCCCCGATCCGCAGGACGCAGCCAAGCCCGAGACATGGGTCGGCGATGCGCTCTACCGCCCCGAGAGCAGGCAGGCCTTTCGCGCCCTCAATCACTTGGGCTTTACCGAAGCCATCCGCGCCACCCAAGATGCGGTCAAAACCTATACCTTCTGGGATTACCAAGCCGGCGCTTGGCAGCGCAACAACGGCATTCGCATTGACCACCTGCTGCTCTCACCGGAGGCCGCCGACCGCTTGCAAGGCACAGGCATAGATAAACACGTGCGTGATTGGGAAAAGCCTTCCGACCACGTTCCAGTCTGGCTAGAGCTCAATTAACAACAACAAAACAAACCGCAAGGAGCATCGCATGCATTGGCAACCAGCGCACGACCGCTACGAAAACATGGTCTACAACCGCTGCGGAAAAAGTGGTTTAAAACTCCCGGCTATCTCACTGGGATTATGGCATAACTTTGGTGAAGATACACCTCATCAAACCAAACGCGACATGTGCCGCACCGCATTTGATCTGGGCATCACCCACTTTGATCTGGCCAACAATTACGGCCCGCCCAAAGGATCGGCCGAAGAAGCATTTGGCCAAATCTTGCGACAAGACTTCTCCGGCTTGCGTGATGAGCTGATTATCTCTTCCAAGGCTGGCTATGACATGTGGCCCGGCCCCTATGGCGAGTGGGGCAGCCGCAAGTATCTGATTTCCAGCCTCGACCAATCGCTGCAGCGCATGGGGCTGGACTATGTGGACATTTTTTATTCGCACCGCTTTGATCCCGAAACCCCGCTGGAGGAAACTTGCGGCGCTCTGGACCAGATTGTCCGTCAGGGCAAGGCACTCTATGTGGGCATATCCTCCTACAACAGCAAGCGCACCCGCGAGGCCGCCAAGATCCTGCGTGAAATGGGCACTCCTTGCCTGATCCATCAGCCGAGTTACTCCATGCTCAACCGCTGGGTGGAAGAGGATGGCCTGCTCGACACACTGGAAGACGAAGGCATCGGTTCCATCGTATTCTCACCACTGGCCCAAGGCATGCTGACGAGCAAATATCTGGGCGGCATCCCAGATGACAGCCGCGCTGCCCAAGGCAAGTCTCTGCCGCAGAAGTTTCTAAACGAGCGCTCTCTTGCAGCCATCACCGCCTTGAACGAAATCGCCAAGGGGCGCGGCCAAACACTGGCTCAAATGGCGCTGGCTTGGGTGCTGCGTGGCGGAAGGGTAACATCCGCACTTATCGGTGCCAGCCGCTCTCAGCAAATCATCGACTGCGCCACCGCTATTCAGAACCTAGAGTTTACACCTGCTGAGCTTGCAGCAATCGATGAGCACGCCAAAGATGCCGGCATAAACCTCTGGGCAAAATCGGCGGAGCGCAAAGGACCGAGTAGATAACCTTGCAAAGGTAAACTCAAAACAACCATGGGCACAGGGCTATAATTGACGCCCAAACCACGTAAAGGAGCAAGTGACACAATGTGGCTTGCTCCTTTATTGTTTCACCGGCAAAGCCGCCCATGAGTCGCAAGTAACTCGCGCAATTCGCGCATTTTCCCAAGACACTACCTAAGTAATTTTCCCGGTTCCTACTTTATATCTCTTAAAAAAATAATATTTCACATCCCGCATAGCAGTTATGTTTTGTTTGCATAGCGAGTAGTTTTCTAGTAAAAATCCCCTAGATAACCAAAAAGCATCACAAACAGGTGCAAGCATCACAAACAAACCGCTGGTCCGACCCCGTCAGATATCACGGTATTTTTCGCATAAATTCAAAGCGTTATCGCAATTGAAAAATGATACACTAGTCGAAATAAAAAAACATTGCGGACAGTACAATAGTGAAAAAGCCAAGTGTATTCATTTGTATATACTTGACTTGCGCCCGGTGCAGGGCTGCCGTGCAGAGAGCATTTGATCTAGATCAACAAACAGACCTGCCGGGGGCGTAAAGTCACCCCATCAAGCGAAGGAAGCAACGAGGCCTCACTCGTAGGACATCAGATTAATCCATCTGCGAGCCGCGCCAAATTGCCAACAGTGAAGGAAAGAACCATGGGCGTTCATCAAGACATCGACAAGGCTGCCAGCCTGCCGTTTCTTAACGACGACATGCCAGCCTGCTACAAAGGCTTCGTCAAAGGTGACTGGAACAAGGAAATCGATGTTCGCAACTTCATCCAGCTGAACTACACCCCTTATGAAGGGGATGCAAAGTTCTTGGCCGGCCCAACCGACGCGACCAACAAACTCTGGGAAGTTTGCCTTGAGCTAATGAAAGAAGAAAACAAAAAGGGTGTTCTGGATGCAGACACCGAAGTTGTTTCTTCCATCACCTCCCACGCTCCCGGCTACATCCAGAAAGAACTGGAAACCATCGTCGGTCTGCAAACGGATGCGCCGTTGAAGCGCTCGCTGCAGCCTTACGGCGGCCTGAAAATGGCAATTGCCGCGCTGGAAAGCAACGGCTACAAAATCTCGGAGCAAACAGCGGAGATCTTCGAGAAACACCGCAAGACCCACAATGACGGCGTCTTTGATGTTTACACTCCGGAAATCCGCCGCGCCCGCTCCGCTGGCATTGTCACCGGCCTGCCTGATGCATATGGCCGCGGCCGCATCATTGGCGACTATCGCCGCGTAGCGCTGTATGGCGTTGACAAGCTGATGGAAGACAAAAAAGCGCAGCACGCCTCTCTTGATGGCAACGTGCTGAGCGAAACAACTTTGCGTCTGCGTGAGGAAATCTCCGAGCAATACCGCGCTCTGGCTGAACTGAAAGAAATGGGCACCCAGCACGGCTTCGACCTTGGCCGCCCTGCTGAAACCGCTCAAGAAGCCGTTCAGTGGCTCTATCTTGGTTACCTTGCCGCGATCAAAGAGCAAAACGGCGCTGCCATGTCTTTGGGCCGCACCAGCACCTTCCTCGATATCTACATCGAGCGCGACATCGCCAATGGCACCTTGAGCGAAGAGCAAGCTCAGGAGCTGATGGACCACTTCGTGATGAAGTTGCGTCTGGTTCGCTTCATGCGCACCCCAGAATACAACCAGCTGTTCTCCGGTGATCCTGTATGGGTAACCGAAGCAATCGCCGGTATGGGCATTGATGGCCGCACCTTGGTCACCAAAAACTCCTTCCGCGTACTGCACACACTGGTGAACCTCGGCCCTGCACCAGAGCCAAACCTCACCGTGCTGTGGTCTGAACATATGCCAAAAGGCTTCAAGGATTTCTGTTCCAAGATTTCCATCGAAACCTCTTCTGTTCAGTACGAGAATGACGACCTGATGCGCTCTTACTGGGGCGACGATTACGGCATCGCTTGCTGTGTCTCCGCCATGCGCATTGGTAAACAAATGCAGTTCTTCGGCGCCCGCGCCAACTTGGCAAAAGCTCTGCTTTACGCCATCAACGGCGGCATCGACGAAAAGTCCGGCAAACAGGTCGGTCCACAAACACTGCCATTCACCGGCGACGTTCTGGACTGGAACACCCTTGAGCCACTTTACGACCAAATGCTCGACTGGATTGCAAAAGTTTACGTTCAGGCGCTGAACTGCATCCACTACAGCCACGACAAGTACAACTACGAGCGCATCGAAATGGCGCTGCATGATCGCGATATTCTGCGCACCATGGCCTGTGGTATTGCTGGTCTGTCCGTGGTGGCCGACAGTATCTCGGCGATCAAGAACGCTGAAGTTAAAGTGATCCGCAACGAGGATGGCCTTGCTGTTGACTATGAAATCAACGGTGACTTCCCATGCTTCGGCAATAACGACGACAGCGTGGACGAGATCGCGGAAAACCTCGTGAAGAAATTCATGGGCAAGATCCGCAATCAGCCAATGTACCGCGATGCGATGCCAACCCAGTCGATCCTGACCATCACCTCTAACGTTGTGTATGGTAAGAAAACCGGCTCGACCCCGGATGGCCGTAAAGCTGGCGAACCATTTGCACCGGGTGCAAACCCAATGCATGGCCGCGACCAGAAAGGTGCTGTGGCATCCATGAAGTCGCTTTGCAAGCTGCCATACGAAGACAGCCAGGACGGTATCTCCTACACCTTCTCCATTATCCCAGGCGCACTGGGTAAAGATGAAGCAGAGCGTATCGAGAACCTCTCCAACCTGCTTGATGGCTACATGCACGACATGGGTCACCACATCAACGTCAACGTCTTCAACCGGGAAACCCTTGAAGATGCCATGGAACACCCTGAGCTGTACCCACAGTTGACGGTACGTGTCTCAGGTTATGCGGTGAACTTCATCAAATTGACCCGCGAGCAGCAGCTCGACGTGATCAACCGGACATTCCACGGCCAGCGTTAATCGCAAAGCCCGAATAATAACAACAGATAGCGCGGGAGCCCTTTTCCCGCGCTATTTTCTTGCTATATACCCTAAGGAAAACAACAGGGTGCGGCAGCTCGACACACCAGCAAAAACAGAATAGCTGCCCTGCAAGTAAAGCCCTACCCCACCCTATAAAAACGTCGTAGTCTGTAGGTATTCTGAACTACACGAAAACGGGCAAGCGAAGGATAAGCACCATGGAAGACGTTATGGGTTATGTCCATTCTGTCGAGACCGGCGGCACCGTAGACGGGCCGGGTCTGCGCTACATCATCTTCATGTCCGGTTGCCCGCTGCGTTGCCAGTACTGTCACAACCCCGACACCATGAAAATGAAGCGCGGCAAGATGACGTCTGCCTATGAGCTTTTGAAGGACATCGCCACCTATCGCAGCTATTTTGAACAAGGTGGCGGCGGCATCACCGTTTCTGGCGGCGAGCCACTTGCCCAAATAGAGTTTCTGCGCGTACTGCTATGGGGCGCCAAGCAGATGGGGATTCACACCACCATCGACACCTCCGGCTACCTCGGCAAGAAAGCCGATGACGAGCTACTCGATCTAGTCGACCTTGTGCTGCTTGATGTTAAAAGCTGGGTGCCTGAAACCTACAAGGAAGTAACCGGCGTTGACATCGCCCCAACGCTTGACTTCGCCAAACGCCTGCAAGCAAAAGGTAAAGAAGTATGGGGGCGCTTTGTCCTCGTGCCAGGCCTAACCGACGCACCGGAAAACATCAAAGGCGTCGCCAAGTTCGTCGGCAGCCTCGATAATGTCAGCCGCATGGATGTGCTGCCATTCCACAAAATGGGCGAGCACAAATGGCAGCAACTCGGCATGTCCTATCGCTTGGACAATACCGCCCCCCCAAGCCCGGAAGTGCTACAAGCCGCTAAAGATACCTTTATTGCAGAAGGGCTTAACGTGCATTAGGTCTACCTGCGAGCAAGACCAGCTCATCGCTTTCATAAAGGCGCTCACCAGCGCCTTTATTGTGCGCAATCGCCACCAGCGCCCGCGCCACCGCAGCCCCCGCAATTGGCCGGTACTTCTGCAATCGCCCCTGCAACAACGGCGCCAGTGCATTAAGAAACGCAGCAGAGACGATCTCCTTTACACGGGTTTCTTCCCGGATCCCCTGTAACAACGATGGCCGAACGATGCTAAACCGTGCAAATCCCATTTCGCCAAGCGTCGCCTCCACTTCGCCTTTCGTTCGCAAATAGTCACTACGCGCCGCTGGATCCGCCCCAATGGAAGACATCAACAAAAAGTGGGTACAGCCGTTTTTCTGCGCAGTGCGAGCCAGCGTGCAAACCAGATCATGATCGATGGCATAAAACCGTGGGAATGACCCTGCCTTGCGTTGCGTTGTGCCGAGGCAACAAAACACATCCTGCGCCGCAACAAGCGTGCCCACCCTGTCAATTTCAGCAAAATCTGTAATAATCTGTTCGAGTTTGGGATGGTGAATACCGGTGTCCCGTCGCACAAGAATGCGGACTAGCCCGTAATGCGGATCATCAAGCAAAGCGCGCAGCACTTGCCCACCCACAAGACCAGTCGCCCCGAGCACTAGAGCAGTTCTCCCGCCGCTTTCCCTATCCATTGTCATTAGGCGAACCTTTACTTTACTTTGACCTTCTCGAGCGCAGCGTATACCATAAAATCATTACTTTATTTCTTGGAGAGTGCCAATGGTCTTAATAGTGTTATTGTTCTTTTCTCTCTTTTTCCTGTCCCTCCCTTTTTCCGCACTCCCCCTATACCTTCTCTTAATCGAAGGGGACAAACAAGCGTTCCAAAAGAAGCATTTAAATCTGCTACGTTTTTTGTTTCTTCCTTTTGCAATTTACTATTTAGCGCTCCTTTTATTTTTTTTAATGTTGGCCGCAAACCTCAGTAGCGATCATTTCAAACATTGGGCAGGAATCTGCCTCACCGCCCCAATAGTACTTGGCCCATACGCTGCAATCTACGCCGTGATCGTCACAGTCATTAAAAAAATATACAACAAGCCCGCCCCAGACTAGCCCGTACTGCGGATCATCATGCATAGCGCGCAGCAATTGCGCGCCCACAAGGCCACTCGCCCCGAGCACTAGAGCAGTTCTCCCGCTGCTTTCCCTATCCATCGTCATCAGGCAAACCTTTCCATAGCTTTGACCTTTTCAAAAGCAGAACATACTATAAGGAAATTCTACTTTTTGGAGCACCAATGGATTACATCGTATTCTTGTCTCTCCCATTTGCCGCGATCCCCCTATACCTTCTCTATATCGAAGGAAACAAACAGGCATTGCAAAAGAAACATCTGAATCTGCTACGTTTTCTGTTTCTTCCTTTCGCAGCGTACTATTCAGCAATCATCTTGTTCCTATTGATCATAGCCGGAAACCCCGACAGCCCCCTACTCTGGCTTGTGATCATATTCGGCTACTCAGCCCCAACAGCACTTGGAGCATACGCTGTAATCTACGCCGTGATAGCCACTGTCATTATGAAGAGATGCAGAAAATCCGCCCTCGACCAACCCATGTAGAGTGTTGAACCAACGCATGTTTCACACAGCCTGAATTAAAACATGATATTTTTGCTCATATTTAAAATTGGCCGTTGACTTCGAGCGCTCTGCACAGTATCTAAAACATGAGTTTGGTATTCCACTTTAGGTATCATTCTCTGTTTGGCGATTGATGACCCAATTGGGTCTCTGGACACTTGGGAGCGAGGCAACTCGCTCCCCTTTTTTTACCCCTCGCCGCACGCACCAATACGTCATAGAAGGTCGACAGAGGCCGGTGAGCGGTTACACCTCCTCCCTTCGCAGGCTTTTAAAACGTGGGTATTGTCGGCAAGCTGCTCTCTCCACAAGGAAAATGCATTTCGGCCTATGGATAAAGCAAATTGCCTCTTGCCATAAAAACCGCTTGGGCCTATATACCGGCCAAGCCAAGCGGCACACCGCTTGCAAGAGAATAACGGGGCATAGCGCAGCCTGGTAGCGCATCTGGTTTGGGACCAGAGGGTCGCAAGTTCGAATCTTGCTGCCCCGACCATTTCTCTAAAAAATATGATGAAACGGGGCATAGCGCAGCCTGGTAGCGCATCTGGTTTGGGACCAGAGGGTCGCAAGTTCGAATCTTGCTGCCCCGACCATCATCAAAAAGTTCGGGGCATAGCGCAGCCTGGTAGCGCATCTGGTTTGGGACCAGAGGGTCGCAAGTTCGAATCTTGCTGCCCCGACCACTTTAAAATGTCTCCCCCTTTTAAATATGCAGCGCATGCCTGAGCCCGTTAACTCATTACGGGAACGCAAACTCGCCGCACCTGCAACCTGCCCCCCCCCTATTCAGCCCCAAGATCCGCCCATCACAAGCCACAAAAAAGGCCCGCCGCATGGGCGAGCCTTAAAAGCTATTATACGACGTCGCTTAGCCGACGAAAGCATTCAACAGCGCAAACACCGCAGCAGAGAGCAGCGCTGTGGCTGGAACGGTGATGATCCACGCGGCAATGATGGTCATAAAGCTGGCACGGCGCACCAACATACGGTTCTTGCTGCTTTTCTCAGGCTTCTTAAAGCTTTCCACACCCGTGCTTTTCTGCACATAAGCCTCGCGACGCTTGGAATTTTTGGTGTACCACTCACGGAAGAAGCCCACACCAAACACAGCGCCCACAGCGATATGTGTCGAGCTCACCGGCAAACCAAGGCCAGAGGCAACAATCACGGTAATCGCTGCAGAGAGCGCCACACAGTACGCCCGCATCGGGTTCAGCTTGGTGATTTTCTCCCCCACCATGCGGATAAGCTTTGGACCAAACAGCAACAGACCAAACGAAATACCAAAAGCGCCAATGAGCATCACCCAAAGCGGGATCGCCACCTTAGACGCAATCTCGCCAAACTCGATCGCATGCACAATCGCCGCCAGCGGGCCAATCGCATTGGCCACATCATTGGCCCCATGCGCAAAGGAAAGCAGCGCTGCGGAGAAAATCAAAGGAGCACGGAACAGCTTACGAATAGACTGGTTCCGGTTTTCCATACCTTCAGATTGCTTGCGAATAAGCGGCCTTGTGATGAAGTAAGCCGCAGCAGCCATGCCAAGACCAATCAAAATAGCGGCCTCAAGATCGATCTTGACGATCTTTTTCAAGCCTTTGACCGCCAGGTACGCGGAGAACGCCCCGGTCATAATGGCAATGAGCATCGGCACCCAGCGCCGCGCGGCAGCCACCTTGTCATCTTGATAGATGATAAAGGTCTTGATGAACGCTAGGAACAGCGCCGCAATAACACCTCCCAAAAAAGGTGAAATCACCCAGCTGGCCGCGATATTGCCCATGGTCCCCCAGCTTACAGCCGCAAAACCCGCCGCCGCAATACCAGAGCCGGTAACACCACCCACCACCGCGTGGGTCGTGGAAACAGGCGCACCAATCCATGTGGCAAGGTTCACCCACAAAGCCGAGGAAATCAGCGCTGCCAACATCAGATTGACAAAGACTTCACTACTGGCCACCCGGCTAGGATCGATAATCCCCTTGGAAACCGTGCCAACCACGTCACCGCCAGCGATCAACGCCCCTGCGCTTTCAAATATCGCGGCAATAATCAGCGCACCGCCAATAGACAGCGCCTTGGAGCCAACAGCTGGCCCAACATTGTTCGCCACATCGTTGGCGCCAATGTTGATCGCCAGATAGGCACCGATACCGGCAGCTGCAATAATTATTGTGTTCCCCATGCCGCCAGTGACATAGAAACTGGCGATAATCATCGCCACAAACAAAAACACCAGCGCCAATGCCGGCGCAAACAAGCGTCGGGATTGCAACGAAGCCGCAGCCTCGATGCCGGTGAGTTTTTCTAGATCTTTATCAAGAGTAGGTTTTTTTGCGCTGTAAGACATTTTTCTATTCGCTTACAAGGACAAACAAGTTGCCCCGGAGTTCAGCAGCTATCGCTGTCTGTCACCCTTGTGGTCATTTGCCAAGTATCACGCCCGTTTTATTAGATGCGCTCAGCTATTACGCCAATTCCAACAGGAATTTGGCGCAAACTAGGCAAGATACCGCTGTAAAGCAAGAGCTATATTTGCCAGCTAAACAAATATTCCTCAGTCAAAAAACTCGATCTTACCTCGATTACCCAAACTAATTCGATAGTGCTAACAAAAAGTCGACACGGCACCGCAGCAGTGCAACGCGCCCGAACATACGCAGCATTGACATTTCCTCGTCGTTGCAGCAGAAAAATGCTAAACGCCAATCAAACAAACTGCGGCAAGTCGCAGGATTTACGAGGATATTGTCGATGAGTGCGCGCATTTATCAGCCAGCCAAAAACGCCATGCAGTCCGGCAAAGCCAAAAGCAATCTTTGGCTACTGGATTATGATCCCGGCGCGGCGAAATCTATTGATCCTCTCATGGGCTACACGACTTCCAGCGATATGCAGCAGCAAGTGCGCATGAAGTTCTCCAGCAAAGAAGAAGCTGTCGCTTTTGCCGAGCGCCAAGGCATGGAGTTTCGCGTGATTGAACCGCGTTTGCGCAAGACCCGCAGCAGCTCCTACTCGGACAATTTTAAACACAACCGCATTGCCCCGTGGACGCATTAATTTTCAGCATTGCAACCAATCAAGCTTTCACCTAAATAGGCCTTGCAGCGGCGCCCACATGAGCGCCCTTGCAAAACGCGGTCCCTTAGCTCAGCTGGATAGAGCACCGGCCTTCTAAGCCGACGGTCGTAGGTTCGAATCCTACAGGGATCGCCATTCTTTTCAATAACTTAGCAATTGACTTTTCATTAAAAATACCGCTGTTTTACAGTTGGTTTTACAGAATTTGTGTAACGCGCAAGTTCGTAGTGGAATCTGGAAAAGTTTGCGGGATTAAGTGGGATTGTACGGGATTGAGCGGTTTTTCAATGAGTTAGGGCGATATAACTGTCACCCTCATCGAGAACGCCGCGCAACTTTGAAATGGAAAAATCCGGCAGTTTTGTGAGAGTGTCATTTTTAGGAATCCCAGAGTTCTGCGATTTAGCATCGTGAACTTTTCCATTTTGTAGAGCGGATGGAAAAGTTTAAGTGGCAGAAAACCGCCACTTTTTGAATTAAACTTTTCCACCTAATTTGCTTAGTATTTCCGCGCTGCTAAATGTATTGCTTCAATTCCTTTCAGTGTTTGTGTCGCGCCTGTTAACTGGGTCTCAAGCCCTGCCAGCCCACCGAACACTATATTGCGCTGGCTTTGCAGGTCCCCTTCTTCATTAAAGCCCTCCAGCGCATATTTGGCTCTGCTTGTCGTGTCCTCTAGTTGTTTTATAAGCGCTTCAAGTGTTGCCTTGACGGCATCGTTTGCGGTTTGATTGTCCATTGTAATCTCCTTTGTTTTTTACACTGGACATGTGGAGCACAGCGACAGCATTGCCAGCTCATGGCATTGCTTTGTTCAGGTTATCTCAGCAATGGCATTGCTCACTTGCACGCCGCGTTTGTAATGAGTAGTTCATTGGCTTTTTTAGCTTTATGAGCGCTTGCCGAGTAGGTCAGGCTGACCTGTTCTTGCGCGAAGTCGCAAAAGATCTCCCGTATCTGTGGGGTGTCATTTATAGACATTATGAACCGGCCTTTAATGCCCTTTAAAAGCTCGGCAAGCGCTGTAAAATCTGCCTTGGAAAAAACCCCTTTTCCATAGTAGTCCTCGGTATCCCAGTATGGCGGGTCGAGATAGAATAAGGTTTCAGGTCGATCATAGCGCTTGATGCACTCCGCGTATGGCAAACATTCAATAGTGACACCTGACAGGCGTTCGTGGACGTCCTCCAGCAATGGCACCACTTTTGTTAAATCAAACCGCGCCGATCGCATGGATACGCCAAAAGTCCGGCCATCTACTTTACCGCCAAAACTAGTGCGCTGGAGATACAGAAACCGCGCGGCTCGTTCCAGATCAGTCAGGGTTTCAGGATCGGTTTTTGATAAACGTTCAAATTCCGATCGGCTTGTGAGTTGGTACTTGAGCACATCCAGAAATTGCGGGTAATGCCGCTGCAGAATGCGAAACAAACCCGAGACGTCGCGGCTGATATCGTTTATCACCTCGCATCTCACTTGATGATCGCGGCGCAAGAACACGCCGCCCATACCCACAAATGGCTCAACATAGTAGTCATGCGGGATGTTCTTGATCCGTTTTACAATTAGCTTTGACAGCTGAAACTTTCCGCCAATGTACGGCGCAACAGGTTTAACCGGGTTCGTTGGTTGCATCGCGGTTTGCCTTGGATTGGATCTCGGCGGATCTCACATCATTGTATAAGCCACAACGGCCACACTTTATTTCTATTCGGCCATGCATGGCCATAAATTCTACTTTGAACAGTAATTTATTACAGTTGCTGCAGCGGATAGACTCCATTTGGTTTCTCGCATAAACAAGGCTCCTGCTCATCTGCCTAGGTGAGTTGATGTGGCGGGAGCGGTGTTATGCTTGGGTTACATCGGTCGGGATCTGGTTGGAGCTTGACCCCGACATTCGGAAGCTCACTCTTCCGGGTCTCTCGCCTCATTTTTTGGCTCACATTCTGCTGTTGTTGAATACCCGTCCGTCTCTGCGTTGTAGTCATGCGTAACGGTCTGGGGTGTCCAGATGTCATCAATGTCTGATGCAAAGCCTTTCAGATGCAGATCAATCTGTTCCAGCAGGTCCGGATCGCCTTGCCTGGTTTTTATCGAGATACGCTTTTGCGCCCGCTTTAGCTGCTTGGCCTTGCTGGTTGCGGCTTTCTCCGCCACCTTTTTATCCGGAAACAACCGCCTGATTTCATAGAACGGATCGTCTTTGTTCAGTTCTTTCTTGGCGCTGGTCCGCTTGCCCTTCTTGGGATCAATGGCCACCGCTTTGACGCCCCCATATTGCGCCTTAAAATCCTTGGTGAAGGTAAGCGTTTGCACATCTGCCCGCGTCAGTTGGTGTTGCAGCTCACGCCCCTTGATGTCCTTGCCACCACCATTTGCCAGCAATACGATCTTTTTCCCGGAGTATTTCTCGATGAAGTCGTGGACTTCTGCGACCTCTCCAATGAGCTGGAACAGGGACTGGCCATCACGGAAAAAGTGGTCGTACACAAAAGCGCCTAATGCCGGATCGATTTCCACTTGATAGCCGTCTCGCTCTGCTTCACTTTTTAAGATGTCTGCCAGAGCGCTGTTCTCATAACTCGCGCTACGCCGCTGTTTTCCCTTGCCATTAAAATCAGCCGAGGTGCAGGTGATGACCATCGTGTCACTGTCTTCTGCGCTAATCTCGCGAACATATTGATCGACCATAAAGGGACCGAACCGGCGCTGTCGACCACCTTGATAACCCAGCGTGACGATCAATTCGGCCTTTTCTCGCGGTGCGGGCAATTGCAAAAGTGGATCGGCCAGCGTGACCTCACATTTGTCAGGATCCTTACCGCTGTTCAGAGTGATGCTCAGAGAGCGTAGGTGATCTGTCACTACCTGTGAGGGCTTGCCATCCCATTCTAACGTACAAAATGGCGTCATCTAGCAGCGACCCCGCCATGCGGAACGGGCGCATCGGGCCGTTGCCAACGCGGGATCTGCAGTAGGATGCCTGCGGGCAATATCAGCCCCATATCGGCAAGGCCGGGGTTTGCATTGTGAATAGCCGAGCGGCCAGCTTCATCGCCGTATTCCTCATAGGCAATGAGATCGACCATGTCACCATCCTTGCTCATGCGGCTCTTGGGATTAATGGTCATTAAAACAGCCTTTCAACCAGTTTTGACGCAGCGCTCTTAGCTGCGCTAATCAACCCGTCTCGCCCCTGCAAAACACGAGACATCAGCGAGTTCCGATTGAGCCCGCCCTGATAGAGGCTGAGCTCCAGATCGTACTTGGCTTCGACAACGCCATTAGGACCGGTGCTTTCATCAGAGAGCCGGAGGGAGAGCGCTTTGTAGAGACCAAACGGTTTTTGCGCCGAGAACAGTGGTAACACCAGCCCGGCCTCAATAGATGCCCCCATTGCTTCAGCCGCTTCATAGCCGCCGTAGCTTTGCGGGAACAACACGCCTGAGATTGTCAAAGTACGCGGTGTTGCGCCAAGAAAATGGTCGACATGGCCACCATTGGCGGTGAAGTGCTCCATCCAGCGCCCTGCATATTCACGCTCCAGCTTTTGGTAGTTCAGCCCCTCTACACGGAAACGATGAGGGCCAAGGGCAAGCAACGCCATATTCCTGCTCCTAGTCTGTATCGCGCAGCGCCCGATTGTTGGCAGCCTTGGCGGAGTTAGCGATCCGGTCCGCCATCGCTTTATCTGAACCAACTTGAATGTTGAATATGTTGTGCTGCGTTACGGTTTTTTGAGGTTGCTTTGGTTCATCCAGTGATTGCGTGTAAGCGCGCAGTGCCGCAACTGGATCTCCTGCTGGCGCAAAGGCCGGTGCATAGGCCGGAACGCTGGCGTTCCCGGGAGCAGGAGCTGCTGTTGCAGCTTGCTCATTGCCTGACAACCCGAGAAAGCGGGCGAGATCCTGTATCCACGCAGGTGGATCCGGCCAGTTGATCTCGAAGTCAAACTTGAAAAAGTCTTTGACGATATCAACCTGCTCTCCCAGCCATTTTTTGAATTTCTGCCATTTCTGCTGGAAGCCTTGCAGCAGATAACTGCCCCACTCAGCGCCGATCTCCGCCATTTTTACCGGCAGCCGCAGCATGGCGCTGACCCAGTTGAAATAGGCGCGGCCAAGGGCACGGCCTGCGGACTTCCCTTTCGCCTCAAGGGCGGCCCGTTCCTCTTCGGAAATTTCTGCTTGCGTGAAAACAGATGAAAACCAGTTGCGAATACGACTGCCAATATCGGCAAGGCTGTCCCAAAGCCACGAAAAGTCAAAGGTATCCTTGAAGAACTGCTGGACTTGCTGTTTTTGGGCTTCGTCTAGCCCAAGGAAATCAGCCAGATCAGAAAAGTACTGCCCAAGTGTGACGCTGGCGCTTTCTAGCTGCTGATTAAGGTCATCCAGCCCTTCTTGAAACCCTTCGCCCCATCCGTCAAAGAAGCCAGTAAACCACGCCTCCAGCGGGTACCAGTACTTCCATATAAGGAAAGCCCCGGCAACCAGCAGAGCAATCAATGCTGCTACCGGGGTGGTCACAGCACCGAAACCTGCTGCCAACGGCATTACGGCCAATCGCAGTTTTGAGAGCACATCCTTCAGGCGTGAGAGCTTGCCGATCCGCTTGGCCCATTTGGAACGAAACAACTTTCCAGCAGCATTTTGAAGGAGCGTGAACCCACTAGCCAATACATTCGCGCCAAAACCGACCACCCGTGCAACCACACCGAACGCCAGCAGGCCGGTGATAGTTTTCAGGAGTGTTTTGGTGAGTTCGGGATTTTTTGCAGCGAAGTCGTCCAATGCTTTTATCCAGCTACGGAATTCCGCTACAATTTCCTTAATGATACCAAGCAGCGCAGAAGATCGAGAATTGAGATTATCCATCTCGATGCCCGCCGCCTTGCTCTGTTCAACCATCGTATCCATCATGCGATTGAAGTCCTGATCAATGACTCCAGAAGCATTCAGGCTGTCATCGCGGATGCGCTTATAATCATCCAAATCGGCAATCATTGGCTTTAAAAACTGCTGGACCTGCATATCACCGAACAGCTCACCAATGATACGCGGGTTCTCTTCGGCAAGGTCATGGATGCGCACCAGCATGTATTCCATCGGATCCACGCCATTGGCGATGGCGTTGTCCAACTCATTATGCAGATCAATGCCGATTTTTTTAAACTTGTTTACCGATTCAGGGCCTTCAAATTTTGCCAGAAAATTCTTGAAATTATTGGCCGCTTCGGCTGGGTCCGCAGCGCCGCGCATGGCAATTTGCAAGGCAGCACCGAGCTTGGCGACAGCGTCGACACCCTCCATCTTCAAGTTTTTGGCAGATGCCGTCAGTCCCGGAAAATGCTGGGCCATGTCTTTGAGTTCAAAGCCGCCCATTTTACCCGAGGCACTCATCACCTCAAATGCTTCGCCCAAATCGTCAACAGCAACATTGAGGTTGCCCAAGGCCGCATATCCGACCCTTGACAGGTGCTCCACACTCGCTCCGGTGGCAGTCGCGGTTTTACCGATATTTTCAACGACCTGTACGGTGCCATCAATGCCGATCTTGTCGTGTAGTCCGACACTCATCAACAAGTTCAGGCCACCCAGCAGCTCGGTGGCATACTGGTTGGTTGTACCTGCGCTTTTGCGTAGCTCCGCCTCAATCTCTTTGAGTTTGTCACTGGTCAGCCCTGCCACGTTGCCAAGACTGGCCATTTGGTGTTCAAAGTCGCCCACACGCATCAGCGGAGCAACAACCGATGCTCCCATAGCGAGCGCACCAACCAGCTTGCCGCGCATGCGCTCGCTCCGCGCTTCAATGCGGCTCATACGCTTTTCCAACCGCTTAGGGTCAAAGGCGCGATCAAAGGCCGCATTGGTCTTGCGGGCCATATCCTGCGTCGAGCGCTCAACACGGCCAGCCATGCGCTCCACAGCGCGGGCAACTGCCTGCGCCTTTGGTGTCACATGCTCGACAAGGCGCAGCACCATTTTGAAGTTGAGATCACTCACCTACTCGCCCTCGATAGATGTTGGCGCAATTGCAGATGAAGCCTAACCAATGTGGCGAACTCCATCTGCAACCAGCCATCAGGCCCGCCGCCGCAATGCACCATCAATTCAACCAGCACCGCATCGCAGCTTAGGATGTAGCTGCCAGCGCCCTCTGGATAGCTGGAAAAAAAACCGTTAATCGGCGACCGATTTCGATCAAATCTTCCAGTGCAAGCTGTTCGGCATCACTGTCATCCAGCGCTAGATAATGGCCGACTGCATGATTGAATGCGTTAAAACGATCCGCCTTGAGCAGATGGCGCGATAAATCGGCACCGGTTGCTGCATCCAGCTTACCTGCGGCTGCTTTGGTCAACACCTCGGCCAAAACGTCCGAGCCTATCGCCAGCATAAATTTCTGGATATGACACAGGCGCGGCTTTACCAGTTGCACCGTGGTAATGGACGAGCCATCACCCTTGTCAATTGGGTCAATCAGTTTGTATTCACTCATGTTAAAGCCCTTTAAAAATGTTCTTTAACCCAGCTGTAGGATCGAACGTCGCCGTGCCCAGACCCGTCTACCATTCAACATAAGCTCGTTTGTTCTCAAGTTGCCTTCATCGGTCAGTACTTCATTCTTGAGCTTTTGATAGAGACGAGTGTTTTTGACCTCATAGTCCCATTCGGGTAGATCACCCAGTTTTCGATCAGCCTCGCCGGGCATGTCCAGCTCACCATGGTAGACATGGCGAAGTCCGTGTTCGCTGCCATCATTCTCGTCCACCAGATACTCGGTGAACGAGAGGATCAATTGTTCGCCAATAGGCAATGCGTCGAACCCATCAGGATAAGCAGCCACTTTGAACTTGAAGGGCTTGTATTTGAAGCCGGTGATCGGCTGGCGGTCCAGAATTGCCCCGCCAGCACGATATTCCTTACGCTCCACCTCAATGCCACCGGGTGTGACCGTGCTCAACTGGCCATAGAGGTTCTGATTGCCATTGATAACGAGGTTAAAGTCGCGCGGGATCAGCAATTTGCTCATGTGCGCCTCCTATGCCTTGAACTGGGTTTGTTTGAGCACATCGGCCACCAGCAGCTCGAGGTATTGCGGCTCATCCTCATACTCGATGTTTAGCTGGGTGATCGGCGGCGGTGCGAACGACTTGTAGTTCACTGTGATTTTGCCCTGTTCCAGCGCATTGACAGTGTTGCGATCCCCTTCAAAAAAAGCAGCACCGCCCAATAACTTGCCTTCGCTCACCAGATCGAACAGCAGGGCGTTAATCCGGTCGAGTACCGCAGAGACTTTGTCCGCCACCATCGGGTCAGAAATCACGCGCCAGATATGGCGGGACAATGCTTCGTTGATGATGTCGCGCACCCGTGTTTGACAGTAGAACTGGCGTGCGGCATTGCTGGTGGCGGCATAATCGCCCCACGAGCGCCAGCCACCTTGTTGGTTGATAAATGTGTTGATCTGGTGCGAGAGCAGGTAGTTTGCGCGGTTGTCGGAGTGCAGCATATGATGCTGAATCGGGCGTGATATTCCCAGTGCACCGGGCGCGATTTTATTGCCCCAGCTGGCGTGATACCCGATCTCGGCATCCGTGTTGACACCGATAGCAGCAACAAACGGCTCGGGCGAAGCCAGCCCTTGTGCCGTTTTGATGAACGGTTCAAACAGGATCAAGCGCTCGTCATCAAAGTCTTGCCGGAAGGCAAAAGCATCAGCGTCGGTTGCGCCCGGCGCGCCGGATATGTGGACTGCGCCGAGCTGCTTGGCGATGAGCGACTGGGTCGCCAGCACTGGATTGGCGGCATTATCGACACGATAATTGGTAACACCCGGCGAAAGCAGAATTTTGGGGGCGATGCCAAACGTGCTGGCAGCAGCGCCTAATGCGTGAAGCCCCGTGAGGCTGGCTTCACTACCAGCGGCATTTTCCAGTGTTTTGTCTGAGGTTGCGCCGGTATCATAGAGGTTAACCAGCACCGCAGCAGAAGCAACACCGGCAAAAAAGCGGTCAAGGCTGCGCTTGGCATTACCTGTTTCGCCCAGTTTCGGGCGTTTTTCATGATCGTGCTTAAAAAGGAGAAACGGCTCATTGCGCGGTAATGAGTTGTCAGCATCAGGAGCTGTGAGGTTCATGCCCACCGTGTTGGTGTCATGCACGCTAATCGCGCCGATACTATCGCCGAGTTTGCGCTTGAAGCGCAGGCCATGGTGGAATTCGTCTTGGGCAGCCATAAAGGGTCTCCATGCGGTTTATGAAGACCCTAGCCAATCAGTAATGCTCTACCAGCGGTGACAGGTTACGCAGGCTTTAAAATGCATGGCTAAACTTTAGTAATATCGCCAGTCCATGCACACCTGCTGTTGCGTGAGCATAATTCATACCGTGAAGTGGATTTTCCTCTGCCACCCCCCTTTCACCTGCGATAATATTTCCATCCTGCGTTATTGCGGCTCTTGGTACATACATTTTTGTATTATTGGTCGTTCCGGCTGGAAAATGATGAAAACTTGTAACATTTATATAGCTAACTATCTTCGCCACTTCTGGATTAAAGTCGTATCTGTTCAGATATGCGAGACTTTCTCCAGCACTTGGTTCTGTAACTTCCCCTTGCGTTTTAAAACCGCTGCCATCCATTGCGAAAATTGGGCTTGTTAATGCCAAACCGCCCTTACCACCGCTAGCAAAATATTCAGTATTTGCTCCCTTAAAGCTGATTTTGGTTGCTCCACCTTCTTCACCATCAACATCATCTTTAGGTATGGTCACGGCTTTACCAACTGTGATATCAAAGATTTCATCAAGTAGACAATTATGTAATAGACGACCGCCACGTCCACCATGTTGCCATTTTTGTTCTTGACTATTCCCACGACCACCGCCCCCCGCGCCAATCAGCAAAAATTGAGCATAGGAATACTTTTCAGACGAGACAATAAGATCGCTGGTGTCCTCACTAATAAAATCAATATCAATACGAACGCTACTTCTACTCAGAACTTTCCTCAATACGCCAGCATTTATCAGCTGGTTATCATCAGATGAAATACTATCAATGCTGGCGACATCACCAGTTGCCAGCACATCACCATTTTTTGTCGCAAAACCTGCGGCCTCGACGATGGTTTTGCCATCTTTGCCCTCTGTCCCTATCGGCATATCAGAGACTATATGCAGCCGATTTTTACTATCATCATGCCATATGCAGTCCACATTATCACTACTCGACAGATCAGCGTCATCCGCTATGTTGAACACAATTCTACGGCTTTTCACATAGATCCCAGCAGCAAAAGTCTGCATTTTTTTAAATATATTAGGCTTTTGAATGTCAGCCTTGCTCGCCATAGATTTCATTATCGCAGCTATGGCATCCGCATCGTCATTCAGCCGTTCACCCAGTTCCTTGATGGTATCCAGCTCGGCCTGTGTAGCCCCGCCCATGATTGTTTCGATGGCATCGTTTTTGGCGGCGACAATCGCCAGCGCCAGCGCTGCCACGTCACCATCAATGGCTTTGATGGCGTCGTTCAGGCGCAAGAGACAATCGATCTCACTTTCGCTTAATACGGCCAGCGGATAGTTTTTATTGTCTGTAGTGCTCATGGAAAACCTTTCTAAACGCTGACATCAAGCGGGGCGGCATAGATGTAAGCCATTATTGGCCGGTCCCGTGCGCTGCCCTTGGCGGTGATACGCACAGCCGTTTCCTCCGTGCTGACATCTGCGCGGCGATACACTTTCTTGTGCCAGCCATCCCCGTGGTTCTCTTGGGAGTGCAGTGGTACATCCTGCCAGTTGTCATCAGCGATGCGGATTGCCAGCGCGAATGAACTGGCTCCGGGTGTGCGCTCAAAGCTGGTAATCTCAACGGTGCGGTTGTCACCGCATTTAAATGCCCTTGAAACGTAGCTGCCGCTTTGCTCAATCTGCGCCAGTACCAGCTGCGGACTGGCCAGCAGCACCGGCGAGGCCGCATTCGTGCCAATCAGTTCAACTGATACTTGCAGCTCTTCGTTCAGTTCTTCCGGAAGGTTGACAACCTCGCCCGGCAACATGCGGATTTCGCTATTGTTAGGACGGGTAAGGATCAGTTCTGCGCGGGTTTCGGCGCTGGGGTGCTCAACACCGGCCAGAGCAAGCAAATCAGTGGCGACTGTTGCTGGCAGTGCACCCAGCTCAACCCGTGTTTTGGTGCTGGTAAACGCAGCTTTTTCAATCACAGTCCACAAATCGCGGTCGTGATGATAGGTGAATGCGGTGTTGTTGGAAGATGATATGCAGACCATATTGACATTGGGCTGGGCCCGCACCCAGCCGTGATCCGGATCGCGCTTTCCTAGCCGGGCAATGGCCAGTGCGTGAGTTGGATCATCGCTCAGCCACACGTGCGCGTATTCGGTGCCCGCTTCCAGCCAAAGCGGTATCGGCAGCTCAAAGCGCAAGATGTCACCAACTTTGACGCCGCGCATATCCAGCTCGACCTCGGCCAATGGCAGGCCGGTTGGCTGGCTGGCAAGTGTTTCGCGTACCTGTAAAATAATCGGATTATCGGGGTTGCCGATATCTGTCACCTTAACGCTAACCGCACCCAGCGGCATCCGCTCTTGCGGTGTCCAGATATAGCCCAATGGATCAAATCGGCGCGTGGTGAGAATGCGGCGGGTGGTGGTGACGCGGCGCATTTCTGTCACCGTGATGGTGCCACGGCCAATGTAGCTGGCCTCGCCAAAGCTACCCTGATCTCCCACAAACTCCACCAGTTTGGAACCGGCTGGCACGCCATCAGGGATCGTGAAGGCACCGACAAGGGTGCCGTCCTGGTCTGCAATCGGTGCCGGATCCGGTAGCGGTAAATCACGGCCATCAAAGCGAATTTCTAACATACGCTCGCCCGCTTCAAATCCTGCGATCTCATAGGCGACATCGCGTACGCGCAACAGCTCGGCCGCGCGTTGCTGGCGCGAGAGCATTTGCGTGGCACTTGTGCTCACCAGATCAGAGTTGGTGCGGGCCTGCTGCCCGGAGCCGATAAACCGGCGCACATCCGAGAGCCGCTGGGTGATGGACGAGCGCCACTTTGTCACGTTTTGCGCCCATTGGTCGGAGGCAGGTGTGAGTTTGACCTTGGCAGGCAGCGGTTCAAATGCCTGATAGGGATTGACCTTCATGGAGCCGGTTGCCAGCCGCTGCGCCAGCACTTCTTCGTAATTATAGGTGTTTTGCCAAATCCCGTCGCCCAGATCATGGATCAAGGTGGCGGTTAGCGGCAGGGTTAAAAAGCCTGAGACGATTTCCAGTGTTTGATCAACCCCGGCATCGCGCTGGCTGTCATCAATGAAGTTATCCACCCAGATACTGCTTTTTGCATAGCCGTTGGCGCTACCAGCCTCCAGTTGTAATTGCAGTCGACCGACTTCATTCATAGCCGTTATGGCCAATTCACGTGTGCGCTCCTGTTCCGAGACTGGCACGCGGCGCACAGCAACATTCACCAAAGTCGGGTCACCGTCCCACGTGTGGTGGATTTGCGCGAGGGTGAGGTCGTTCGGTGCAGCTTGTGGCACTTGCGGGCGATAGGGCCGCGAGACGCCTTTGACCCGTTTGAATACGCCATTACGGTCCAGTACCAGCAAATCAATGCGTGGCATCTGGTGGCTGTAATCAATCTCAACTTGAGTGCCGGTAACAGCACCGGAGATTGTCACCGTGGTGTTGGTTTGTGCGTCGGCATCAATTGATCGTTTGTAGCGGTATGTGACCTGATAGGTGGAGCCTGTTGCCGGTTCACCGCCATTTTTCGACCAGTCCACCTCATCGCCAAACAGACGGTAATCGTTACCGGCCGCAAAAGTAGTGTCGCCCTGTTTAATCTCGACAATACCCGCAACTTGCGCATCAGGGAGCGCGTCGCGACCACCGGCAACCAGACCGCGTTTGACCTCAACCGTTTTTTCTTCCAGCACCGAGATATCTGAGATTTGCGCAATCGGTGTGCGATTCAATGTGATGGTGAGAGAGCCGGACCCGCCATCGTTGAAGTAGTGCGGCTCGGCCTTGATGACTTCCAGATCAGGATCGAAGGGCAGATCAAACGGCGTGGCGTTTGGTTTGATCACCTCCAGACCCCAAACATGGGCTAGCCCCTCTTTAACCGAGAGGAGGCTTTTATCTGCTTGCTTGCTGACAAAAGCCACTTCCAAGCCCTCGACCACATAGTGACCGTTGGCCTGCCTGTCATAACGGGCAAGCCGCGCATCAAAGCCGGTGAGTTCCGGTGGCGGCGTATAGGCAACCAGTTGTCGATCATTGATCTCGTAAATCGGGAAAAAGCGGAAGCTCGTTTCCGGTGTATCATCTGGTACTTGCGTCGATAATGCCCAGCTTGGCACCTCTTCAATTTGCGCGGCACGGGGCTCAGCAAGGGCAAGATAAGCGGGATTTACAAACAGCTCACCCGGCACCACTCGAGTTGCCAGCATCACACCAATGAACAACTGTCCCTCTGGCAAGGCAATAGTGGCCGCACCCAGATCACGCACCAGCCCATCAGTGTAGAGCTGGGCGGATTCCAGATGCGCCGTTCCATCACCATCAATGGTCAACGTTCCACCGGAGGTGAGCTTTCCATCCGCCAATATGGCATCGCCAATCGATGCGATGCGGCGCTGTCCCATGTCGCGGGCAACTGACTGGTCAATGGCAAATGCATACTCGCCCTCGCCATAAAGCAGCGAGGTGCGGTGTTGATCAGGGGTATAATCGCTTAGAGCGTTTGCAGGTAGCTTCATTATATCACCAGAATTAGAGCAAAATCAGTGCCTAGCGTGCCATCTCGCGGCACCGGTAGGCGGCGCTCGATTGCCAGCGCTGTGCCAGTTTTTTCCATCTGATCGGCGGGGTAATAGATCCGTCCTTTTGGGGCATCCCCGGCGATTTTGCAGCCTGTCATCAGCGCAAATTCGTTGATGTCATCGCCGACCGCGTCACCGGCCTCCAATTTGCCGCGTATGAGCAGCATGCGGCTTGGTTGATCAACCAGCTGGTAGTGAATGCCACCAACCGTAATAAAATCACCTTGAGGGGCTTGGCCCGCTGGAACCGCGTCCAGAAAGGAAAGGCCGGCAATTCGTGTGTACCCGACAGCGTTCACTAGGGCGCTGCTCGCCAGCGGCGGCGGCGGTACGTAGGCCCGATACCGCGCGTAAACAGTTGCCTCATCGGGGATGGCGCTGTTGAGTGCCAGTGTCACGCGTCCAGCGGGCGTCACCGTATAGGCCTGCGGGTGGGCTGGATTATCATCACCATCTATGATCAATTCCACGTCCGCATGGTTTTGCGGCGGGTGTGCGAGCTGAATATGCCGCTGTGGTGAAAACGTGTGTTTCTCATTTTGCCGCCGCCCCCACCAAGGCACTCCGGAGCCAATTGCAATCATTGTGTTGCCCGGTTGGTCGTGGATCATATTTCTGATCTGCTCAACAATCGTGGCGCGACCGGAATTTGTATAAACCGACATATCAGTCCTCAAAAACGACGAGAATGGCTTGGGGGCTTGTGCCCGGCAGGTGTAAATCTGGTGTCAGCCCGCTTGGTGGTGCTGGCATAATTTCGGCTCGGCCACCCAGATTGACGGTAGTTTGCCAGTCCTCAGCGGTTGCCACACCGGTGACAGCTGCAAGTGTGTTTCGGGTGGAGATTGCTGGCAGGCGTGAAGAGGCATAACGAATGTCACCCTCTAGATGCGCAACACTCACAACTACTTGAGAGAAGATCGCCAGTGGCTCGGCCTCTGTTGAAACAGTGAAATGCGCCTTGTCTAAATATGACAGTAACGGCCCGTCCGGATGAAAGAGAATGCCACTATCCGCGCCATAAATCATATGGCCATAACGGGAATGATGACTTGCGAACTGGAATGCGCGGTGGTCCAGATTGTACGTGAGGCGATGTAGATGAGAGCGCAATGACGAAGAGGCTTTGGAAAGCGAAACCACCGCATTGCTTTGTCGTCCGCTGGTTGGGGCGTCCAAGTGCAGTGTTGTGTACTTTTTTGCGTGTTGCTCATGCTCTGCGCTCACGCCAATCCAGTTGCGGGCCATATGGCCTGCGTCAATAGTCCCGCGTATACGCTGCCACGCGCGCCCCTTTGCAAGCGCCGCGCGCGGGTCTTGCAGGTAATTGACAACTTCGCCCAGCCCCCATTCCCAGATCAGGAACGGCAAGTCCTCGTCTGCCGGTTTGTTGAGCCGTTGTTCTATGCGCTCGGGCAGCGCTCGCATATCATCCGGCAGGGCTATGGCAGCAGCAAGCGCTCGCATGAGCGGTGTGGCGCTCACAGGTAGCGGCAGGCTCATGCGCTCTCTCCCGTACCTTGTAATCGTGCGCCCAGAACCCGTGGCTCCAGTTTAACAGCGCTGAGCAGCGGCACTTGGTTTGGCAAGATGTCTGGCGGCGGTGCGCCCAGATTTTGCACATCTACAATGCCAGCGCCCATGAACTGTGATGAAATCCAGCTCCAAGCGTGTTTGCGGCCCAATGCCCGCTTGGCTGCCCATGTCATCTGAAAGGCGGTTTCAAGCGGTTTTAAAATGGATTGATCTGCCCCGCGTTCGAAAAAAATTGCGGCATGGACAAACACCGGCACGCCCTCAGCCGGGACAACAGAAACGGCAATATGATCATCCGGATGCACATCATCCGCTTGCAGACGGGCACTCACTGACTGCAGAAGCTGAGTGCTTGGAATGCCCGTCGCGTTGCTCGCCAGCACGGTAACACGCACCTGCGAGAGCTGCGGGAAATCGACCTTGATATCGGCAATCTCGTCCGGAGCCACCCCGATGCCGTGACGGCGATACCACTCTGCCGGACCGGCAGCAGAGGATCCGGCCCTTTGTAATCGTATCCGCTCCTGTTTGCGCGCACGGCTCTCGCCAGCAACCGGCTGCAAGCCTTCTTCACTCAGCAAAAGATCCAGATTGTCACCATCTGCATAGTAGACAAAACGGGCACGATAACGGGCATTTTGGCGCAAGCGCTCGTTATACTCGTCCTCTGCCGCCGCGCGCAGCAATGATACAACTGGGCTGCTTTCAGTAAGTGCTGTAAAATCCTTGCCTGTCTCGGTTTTATAGTGACGCAAAAACACATCCAGTTTTCGTGCCAGTATGTCCGCAACGCTTGGCTCGCCAACCAGCGAGGGCGCTGGCAATAACGATAGATCGTTCACGTGCGCTCTCCCTTTTCGATAATGCGGGTATAGATTTCGCCAGAGGGAATAAATTTTGCCCGGTAGGAAATGCGCAGCATGCCGGTCGGTGTTGCCTGCTCCAGTCGGTAGTCGAGCAGTTCCAGCTCGGGTTCCCACAAAAACGCATCCACTAGATCAGCAGCAATTTCGATCTCGCTCTCCTCATTCATGGGAGAAGAGATGCGCAAGGGCAAATCGGAGCCGTAGCTACGTGCACCAACCTGCGACTTGCGCGGGGTTTCAAGCGTGGCTTCTACCGACTGAAAGGCCCGCTCGGGGCCGGATAACTCGGCCCCGCTATAGCGGTCCATACCAACCAGCATCAATTATGCGTATGCCGTGGTAAATCCGGCAGCGTCCCAGTTTTCAACCAGCTCACGGGTGAGAACGAGAATGTCATGATGCGCGTTGAATTTAACGTCGCCGCGATCATTGATCAGCACCAGCGTGCCAACTGAGTAGAGTTTACCAATCATCACCTCGCGCTGCAGGATGCGGGCATCCTTTGCGCTATAGCCCTGCGGCAATGCGGGCAGCTTTGGTTGATCTGGTTTTGCGGGTTTTGCAGGAGTTCGGGCCATCACTACCTCACCATTTAAAGGCTATTAAAAGGAATGCGTTTCGCCCGTTAATTTACTGCGCGAATGTTCGCTTTGCGCCGGTGACAATCGGCCATAGCCCCTTGGAAGATCCTCGATCGATTTGCACCATGTCGCCAACCCGCGCCACCGCTGGTCCGCCGGTCGCGCCAAGGTCCACGCGCTTAGACGTGAGTTCGGCCTGCTCAGGCAACAGCCGCTGCGTTGTCTCGCCGACAATTGTCACATCCTCCACCTCTGCCGCCGACGGGCTGGGGTTGGTGTTTGTGGTGCCGATCGGTATGGCGAAACTGGCTGGACCAAACTGGCCACAAGGCGAGATAACCAACACCTGCTCACCAGCGCTGATAGTTGCACGGCGTTGCACAGCACCTGATTGATGCAGGAACGGGATTGGCGGTGTTTGCAGCGTATCGCTATCTCCTTCGCTTTGATCTTGTGCCACCAAGCGGTTGTTTGTGGCGTCAAATGACGTAACCGTGGCAACGCGCACCATGTTGCGAATTTGTGCCTGTAGATCGGTAATTTGCGCCTGCAGGTCGCGAATGTCTCGTGCATCAACCATGGGAGCGGACCTCTTCAGTTTGCGCTACCGGTTTGGCAGGCGTTTGCGGCTCGCTTAGGGTTAAATTCTGTTTCCACGTGAGGGCGGTCAGCGTTTGGTTTTTTTGCCGCTCACTACTGGAGACCACCGGAATAATTTGGAATTCCGTTGGCTGGCTGATTTGTGTCAGCTCCCACATATTGCGATGGCAAAGCTCCAGTGTTTTGGTGGCTGCTTGCCACGCGCTTATGTGCCGGTCCGTTGTTTTGGCAACAATCATGACAGCAAGCGCACACATCAGCCGCACTTGCCCTGCGTGCTGGATGCGCGGTGTGGCGCTGGACATGGTTACAAACGCGGATGGACTGCGAAAGCTGCGCGTATCCAGATCTTCTATACGAAACTTGCCATGCAACACCTCTACATCGGCAAAAATGTTCATTGCTTCAATCTGCTTGCAGATATTATCTAGCAACGTGTCTGGATCGGGGTAAGCGCTCATTCTATCAGCTCCGTTAAAATATCGGTAACCAGCTCTTCGATTTCCCGTGTATTGTCAGCAGATAGCCCCAGAAATGGCCGCGCCGGAATGGTGACCTGTTTGGCAAAGATTTTGCGGCCACCGGCGTTAAACACCAGATGCTGCACCTCCTTGGGCACTATCGTGCCGCCAAACTGGTGGATCGCGCCGTAGATCATCGGCGTGCCGACAATAATGTCATCGCCCTCCAGCCGGTGGTCGATGGTATCGCGCAGCGCACCGGTTCTAACCAGTGTTTCGCTGCCCTCGCGGTTTGCGGCCCAAGGCTCGCCGGAGGGGGATGTTTTCTCCTCGTCAATGCGCCGCTGAGTCTGGCTGACAACCAGAGCGCCAATGGCATCGCGCAGCTCGTAGGTGCGCAGATCGGTCAGCGCACTGATCGCACGGCTGATCTCATCGCTTGGAAAATCAACGGTAAAACCGGTAGACATTACATACCGCTCAGGTTTTGTCGGGTCATCATCCGCTCAGGCGGTGCGTCGAACAACACATTGTCACTTCCGTCCGCATCTCCGGGGTTAGTGGCTTCCGGCTCTGCCAGTCCCAGCCCGGCTTTGCCATCGGCCACACGTTCTAGAAACCGCACCGCATGTTTGTATCTGGTCTCAATGGCCTCGGTGAGCTGTGCATGGCTTTGCGCCAACAGATAAACGGCAATATCAATTGCTTGGCGGCGCAGCAGCACCGGTTTACCTGTCAATGGCAGCTGGTAGCGCATGGTCAGATAGCCATCAATCTGTGCGCTGGCATCATCCAGCGCCGTTTGCACCAGCGCCAGATCGGCTTTGCCACTGCGCTGCGGATCCGCCAATGTCAGCAGCTCGTCCTCGCCAATAGCGCGGGTTAACTCGTCAATGCTTGCGTAGGTCATAGCGGGATCCTGTTAGAAAACACGGTTCTCTAGTTAAAACGTATTGTTATGCCACCGCCCAAGCGAGCGACTTTGGGATCGCGATCTTCGATCGGTCGGACAATCGAGCTGATGATTTCATTCTGATTTTGGGCGGCTCTTATTTCTTCCCAGCGCGGGGCAAGCGCCGCCCAGTAGTCATTGACCTCAGCCATTTCCAAAAGCCGCACACGCAGCTGCGGGAATGCTGCCAGCAAAGCCTCGCAGCGTCCAAAATCACCCGCATCATGCGGGTAAGAGCCATCCGGCTCGCCCCCTGTCAGGTGCTCGGCAATGCACTTTGCGGACATTCCATTAATGCAGCCAGCTAGATCTTTATTCATTATTATCATCTCTCAAACGTTTGCGGAGCACCGCCTAGCGAAAACTTTAAGCTATGAAGAAAAATGTGCATCAAAGGCAACTTGTAGAGGGGTAACTTTGTTTTGTCTGCAAACCGAAAGACGTGTTATGCCTACGGCGCGTTAGTCCGTAGATCCTTGGTATCTCACTCAGGCCCAGAACTTGGCAGGACGCTTATGCAGGCTTGGAACGCTACACCATCCAACTGAAATGACCATTTTGCCTGAGATCCGGGACAAAGGTCATCGACCACCTTTAAGCGATCGACTGCCTCCAGCATCAGCTGCCCCATCTGGTCAGCAATCTCGCTCTCAAACAAAAAATCATCTTGAGTGTCCTTCATGCTTCACCTCAATAATCTAGATGTTGATTTGCAGTCAGAGAGCACCTGCCACGCTGAAAGGGTTCAGCGCGGCGGGTCTAGGCGAAATGTCACCCCAACGCTGTGCTAGCTGGTAGGTGCTTTGGTGGCCGGTTTGCGATTGCGTGGTTTCGCTGCCGGTTTTGGCGGCTTCTGTTTGTCCGTCTCCGGTGGCTCACTCCTGCCAATCGCCGCATCATCTCCAGTATTAGGCCCTTTGTCACCTCCCTCCGGCTCCAACTCAAACGGCGCGGACATGTTGAGGATCGGGTCTGCCATCAGTGTCTCAAGCAGTTTCTCATCGCCCTCGCCAAATGGTACGGTCACCGGCTGGTTTTTGAGGAACTTTAGCCCGCCACGTCGGCGATCTGTCAGGGCGGTGACTGTCACCGCCCACTTTTTTGTCGTGTTCTCTTGCATGGTTTTACCCTTTGAACTTGCGCTAGATTGGCGGGGCTAACTGTCCAGCCACGGCGAAACCATGACCTCGACCTTGCCTTTGTGCGGGTTTGGCTCGCCATTGATTTTATCAGCGCTCATCAGCACCTTGGCCGCGTCTTCATGGACGCTTGGCACCAGCAGCACATTCGGGCGCAGCGCCAGCTTCCTGCCATAGTCGCCAGTTTGCGAGGTCATGGCGGTGTACATTTTGGCAAAATTGTCCGCCTTAAATTCCTGCTTGCTGGCAAATGCCATCTGCCAGAACCCATAGCCCACATTCTCGCGGGATTTGACGCCGTAGAGCACCTCGTCCAGATTGAACACATGATCCGAGCTCGTATCGGTCAGCGCCGCGAATTCCGGTTTCTGCCGCACCTGACGAATGAGCGGTTTGAGCGCGCGGCTGGTATCCATCAAATACCACGCAGGAAAACCGTCTTCGGCCCCAAACAGGTTGGAAACCGAGCGCTCTTGTTTGTCTTTACCAAGCACCGGATGGTCGGTGTCAAAGAAGTTTTGGCCGTCATAGCAGGTGTTTTCAAACCCGGCTTGCAACCCTTCAAATACCAGCTCGTCTGGATGCCGCGCCGCAGCCTCGCCCATGCCCTGCATCAGCGGGCGGTAGATGCCCACATTGTCATCGGCCAATTTGTCGAGCAGCACCGCGACAGTGCTTTCAAACTTACGGTTTTTGAGTGTGTAATCGTGGGTGCCGATCTGGTTGATCACACGCTCGCCCAGCCATTCGCGCATGGCCGGAAATGCACCCAGCCAGCCATATTCGTTTTCGCTGGTGGTCGATGGCACCTCGGTGGCAATTCTTTGCCACAGCGGAGCCACACTGTGAAAACCGATATTGTAAGCGGCTTTAAAACCGACACCGGCTGTCCGCAAATTTGTATGGTTTAAATCCATGGGTACACCTATTTAAAAGAGATCCAGACACCGGTGGCATCCACATCGCGAACGATGCCTGCAACCGAGCGGGTGTTGCCGCCATGGGTTTTGGCGAGCGTATTGTCATCAACCACAAAGCAGTCGCGGCCAATATCTGCGCGGCTGATCGGGTCATCGGCACTATTGGCAAACGGGAACCAACCATCGCGGCGGATGTCGACATTGGCGGTCTGCCCCGCAGCTGCGGCTTGCACGCTGTTTTCGGCAATGCCAACTGTTGCCAAGCCTTTTGCGGTTTTGCCGGGCACAACAGTGCTGCCCTCAACCATCACCAGCGCGCCTTTAAGTATGCCGGTTTGCGGTGCGAGCGGCAGGGTGAGGCGTTCGCCCGCCCGCCGTTCATATAAGCGGCCCCGTGTCAACATGCGCCTGCCTCCTTCAAATCAGCCAGTGCAGCGGCCTTTTGTTTTTCGTCAGTCAAGTCCACGCCGAGGCTGACAAGAATGCTCTGCTGGTCTTTATTGAGAGCCAGCTTGGTGTCCGGTTCACCTTTTTTGCCAGCGCCCGGTGTATTAATTGAGGTTTGCATTCCAACCAGCTCGCGAAACCCTTTCAGGCCGTCCTCGGCCTTACATGCGGCAAGATGGTAGCCCTTGCTGGATGGGGCGATTTTGCCTGCCTTGATGGCGGCATCCACCTCGGCCTCAATGGATACGTGGTGCGCCTCATCGATTTTGTTTTGTGCCTCTTTCAGGTCGCTGGAGACCTTTTCATAATCGGCACGCGGCACGAACAGCTTACTGTCAGGCTGCTGCGCCTTGTTCATGGCCAGTTTCGTGTCATCCTGCAGCTTGGTTACCGCTTGCAAAATGGCGCTGTCCGACGCTTCGTCAGCCAGTCCAAGCTGGCGACACAGCGCCAGCCGCTGATCTTTGTTCATGGTGCTCTCCGGTAAGAGGGTCGTTTCAAAAGGAATGTGAGCGCGTGCCTCCGGCGTGTCGCCAGAGTCTGCCTTGTTAAGCGCTGTTAATTTGAGATTAGGCAGATTGGTGAGCGCAGCAGAACGCAGCGCGGAAATTTGTCCTGTAGATGCGCTGTAGGTAAAAACAGGCGAGATGAAACGATATTCACGCGCGGCGATCATTTTATTAGCCGCCTCGGTCCACTCCACATGGCCCCAAATCGCACCATCACGGTTTTCAAGGCGATTGATCCAGCCGCTGGCTGGTGCCGATTGGCCATCATTACGGTGCGTGGCATGCTCATAATCGACAGGCAGGGGATTGCCCTGCCTGTTAAACGCTGCAATCACCGCATCTGGCTGGCTGTTCAGCCACTCGCGTCCGTCAATACCCTGCAGGTGGCCTGCGGGCAGCAGCTCGATCATGGATGGCACAGCGGATTTCTCCTCAGCGCGATTGAGCGCCAGAGCAATGCCGGTTGCCTCAAGGTGGTGTGGTTTTGTGTTCATGCTGCCAGCTTGCTGCAGCTGGCCGAATTCAGTCAGGGTGACAGCTGGAACGGGCCATCACACAGGTAAATTGTAATGTGGGGGTGGAGTGGCGGGAAGTATTTCGCCGTTAAAAGGGGTTTTGAAAGGTTGGGGCGACGTTTGGGTTCGCCATACCCCAACATACCAGAGAGGTTTTGGACGCGCCTCTACGGCGCTTTCTCGTCTTGAAGCGCCTTCACATATTCCAGTGCCAGTGTGCAGCCCTGAACAGAGAGCGAAATTCGATCAGTATCCCCTTTTTGCAGCGCCAGCCACTCGGCCTTGGAGCGCCGCCCCATTTTTAAATCACGCGTGATGTCGATGAGCTCCAGAACGTCATCAATATAATCGGTACATAAATAGAGCACATCATGTGAAAAATAGATGGGATACAGCTCTCCACGCGCTTTGATGAGCGGTTCAATGTGCGCCTTCTCGATGGCTCTAAATTCCTCCAGTGTTTGCGCCTTCATCAAATCGGAGGCTATGTCATAGACCGCGTGCGTTTGTTCAACGACGCTTTCCATTTTGTAAGCGTCTATTACAGCCGCGTTTGAAGGTTGCATAAAGACGAACGAGAACATCATTGCTATCAGGAATAGAATTCGCATTTGTAAAACCCTTATTGAAAAAGTAACAAAACGACACTATTGTTAGTCCAGCGCCCATGCAACGGACAACCATCGCACCTGCGATGCGAGGGGAAACCCTCTGGGAGCGGTATCCGGCTCTCAGGGCGCTGTTCCAGCCTTTATCCTATCAAGAATATAGCTTTGTGACCCAAGCTACGAAGGCTGACCAGTTTTCCCATGTTAAGTAAGTTGCGACACCTGCTATAGCAAGGTTCAGGATTGCTTCGCCAAGTTTGCCAATAACTGTTCCCGTAATTTTGCCGGGTTTGAGGGAAAGGGTCACCTCGATCTCTTGTAAAAGCCACGATGTTAGATAAGACACGTAAGTCAGTGGCCAGACAGTCCTCCAGATGCTGGCCCGAATTGAGCTTTCGTAAACGCCAATTGATTGGTCGATGCAACTCTCGATATTTGCAAAATGCTGATTTTCAGCCCCGAAATGTGCAACTGAAAACGAAGAAAAGATACCATCCAACACGTCGCATGGGACTTTACTTGCTTCGATTGTTTTTTTTGCTTGAGATAGGTTTCTATTGATTTTTGTGCGTATAGCTTTGCTGCCGCTTCCTTCGATGACATAGTCTGGAATTCTGTCTTTCCTTATAGTTTCAAGACTTTGATGATAATCGTTTACATCTCTTTGAAATTCCAACAACATCTTTCTTCTGCTTTTGTTTTCAAACCAAGTAATGCGGTTATAGGGCCTCATTAATTTCTCTCCTAAATGGGATCAGTAATAAATAAGTCTAAATGATTGCGACTCGCTTCAATTACCAAAAATACTCTCACCCATTCAGTCTATTGACCAGAACCGACTGCACGACCTTTCTTAATGCGCAGTGCTATTTCATCCGGATTCGCCCGCCGGAATGACTTTAAAAACAACTCTGTCCCGTTCTTGGTCACTCTAAAGGCGGCAAACCATGCTTTGCCTTCAATCATACCAGACGCGGAAAAACTGCGTTCACGTTCATGTAAAATGACGCCATTGTCCAAGAGTTGCTGAACCTTCAAATAGTCATTCGGCTGCAGGTTCAATCCATCCAAGCCGTCCCGCTTGCGAATCTGTTTGGCAGCATCTTCCGGCGAGAACAGCGCCACCCGTGTTGTCGCGCCCATTTGTTTAGCAACGTTTTCAGGCACGATGGCAACTGGCACAAACACCTCTTTACTTGTCCCAAATGCACCACCTTGCACCTGCTTGAAGGCCTGCGAGTTCAGCATGTCATGCATGGCTGCTTTGCGAAGTGGCGCTGGCGCTGCGTCCAGTTTGCCACTGAGATGCTGTGCCAGATTGTGGGCGCGGCTCTTGCCGGGGTTGGTTTGCCAACCAGCGTCAATGCCCTCGGGCACCTGTAACACCTCGCCGGTGCGCTTGTTGGTCCATTCGCGCATTGGTACCTGTGGCGGGGTGCTCTCGCCGCCATAGCGCTCCGCCTCGCGCTTGGTGATCTGGCGCAGCCAGCAGTTGCAGCCCCAACCGTTGGGCGGGTACCACGTATCCCAAAACGGGTGATCGACCGGCAGCACCACATTTTCCTTGGCCACATGATGCGGGCGGTGCTCGCTCGCCACCCCCAGCCGATAGACAAAATAGGGCAGCGCTTTTTTGGTACGCTGCGCCCGTTGCCACTTGCCCGCGCCATAGGCGGTGCGGGTGTTGGCCCAGTAAATGGTTTTCAAACGGCGGTTGGAACCCAGCTGGACAAGTTTGCGTTCGCCGGTTTGCGGGTCGTCCATTTCCTGCTTGCCCCACCAGCCCATGGAGCGCAGTTTGGGCGCGAGCTGCTTTTTGAATGCTTCAAACGGCAGGCCCTGATCAATCGCAGCGCGGGTGGCCGTGTGAAGCTCTGTCAAAACATCCAGCTGCGTGGCTTTGGCTACCGTAAAATTAAATGCATGCTCTTGGCCGTAGATGTCGCGCCAGTCGAAACTGGCGGCAACCGTGCGGGCGTCCAGATAGGCAGCCACCTCCGGCGCTGGTCCTTGCGCAAAGCGGAATGTGTCACTCATCCGCTGCCCCGCTTATGCGTGCCTTGATAGTGGCCTGTGTCAGCGCATCTGTTAGCGGCCCCATATCCTGCTGTTGCATCAGGCTTTCAAGCGCCTTTAAAAAACCCGCGTAATCGTGGGCCTGTTCCAGCACTTTGAACACCGGATCCAGCAGCGGGTCGCCTTGCTTTTGCCAGTCGCTCAGCCCGTCTTGAATGATCGTGTCCAAGTGATCCGGGTGATCATGCATGTGTTCTTGGGCGTCAGTTTGCAGGTTCTGGCGGTTAAGTGCGGTGCTCATAGGTGGCTTATCGGCAGATTTCTGCGGTTCCTCCTTCTGTTTGACCAGGAACACGTCCTCCTCATCCTCAGGGGCACGCCAGCCGAATTTATCACGTATCTGCGAGCGCGATACGTCCAGACCATTGCTTAGCAACGTATCCAGAATTTCCACTTCGGTTTTGAGGTCTTCCGGCTCCTCAATCACCAGCTTGTAAACGGGATAGCGTTCCTGCCGCCCGAAATTGAGCATCACATAGGGTTGGATTAAATGGGTGTTAATCGAACGGGCCAGCTGCGCCGCATCTGCCGCTTTGATATCGGAGCGCACATCATCATGCACAGTTGCCTGAGACTGGGAGGAGCCATCGTCCGTGGTCATGGTTTGGCCGAGCACGGCTTTGCTGATCTGTTTGTCCAGATACTCCGCCAGCTCTTTAAACACGGCCCCGCCAGTGGATTTACTCTGGATCAGCTCCATATCCATGGTTTGCGGGATGATAGCGGCTGCATCACGGGCGATTGAGCGCACCGCCTGCAACAGCGCCCGCTTGTCCTTGTCACTGGCTTTGGCGCTGTATTTGCCAAGCCGCAGGGGTTGGCCGAAGATTTCGCAAAACGCCGCCCAGTCCTTGAGCGTGTAGCTTTTCAGCATCCATGACCAGACCGCCAACCGCGCCAGACCGCCGCGCACCGGCAGACCTGACTTGATCTTGGGCAAGTGGGTGACATACTTGAACTCTTGCAGCGCGATACCCTCTGCATTTTCATCCTGCTTGAGGCGGATTTCGCGCCGTGTTTGTTTGTCGAACTGTAGCCAGCGTGGATCCACCCAGTCAAAGGCGGCGGGTTTCCAGCGCGGGCCGGAAGTGTCCCACGTGATTTCTACCAGAGCCACCCCTTTGCCGAGCGCGTCCAGCAGGTCCATCTTCAGACCATCAAACAGCGGGTTCTCTAGTACGTCCGTGCGCACAGCCTCGGCAATCTCTTGGGCTTTTTTGTCACTGTCTTCTGCGCCGAGATCATCTTCCAGCCCTATCAGCGCAAGCTTGCGGGTTGAGAGCACGGATGCGTAATGGCCATCACGTTCTTCCATCTCCTGCGCCAACTCGAAAAATTCTGCCGGGTCATCGTCAACGGCCGCCTTCAAAATACCCGCCAGCTTTTGCGGTGTGATCGAATTGGCCACCGGCTCGCCTACGACCGATCGCACCCCTTGAGAGGTGGCGGTTGCTTGGCGCTGTGCCAGTTTTTTAGGCTTTGCAAAACGCTTTAAAGTCTTTTTTAAATCCATCAGACCAATCCACCTGTGCGCGCATTATAAAGGGTTGCCTCATCGGCCCAGTCATCGTCGTCGGTGCTGTCCAGCTCATCTCTCAGCTGCGTAATGTAGGCGTATTCGGCCACGTCCATTTCACTGGCGTATTTGGCGAGCAGCGCTGCAATTGCCCCATCGCCATGGCGTTTCTTGCCCTTTGAGGCCAGCTCCAGTGTGCGCTGGTCGCTCGGCACCTGCGGAATGCCACGCTGGGTTTTAATGGCGCGAAAATCGTTGTGGATGTCGTCATCTTTAGGAATGAAGAAATCGCCATCCTCAAACCCAGCTTTCAGAACAGGAAAATTATCGCGGTAAAAACTCTGGCTGAACAGAATGATCTCGATACAGTGTGCACCGAACTGCTGCTGGATAACCTCGGCCAGATGGGCTCCGTTGCCGCCCCCATCAAGAGCGGCTGAGGAGAACAGCGGTAAGGCATTCAGCACATAGAGCAAGATTTGCTTTTGTTGTTCGAACGGTACATTGCGCAGCTCAAGCACAAACGGTGTGCGCAGTGCCATATTGCGCTGCACTTGCAAGGGCCACAGGACAGTCAAATCGGCCACACGGGCAAAATCCAGCCCGGCATGATGGCGCAGATCCGGATCAAGCGCTGCCAGCACCGGAGCCACATGCTCTTCCAGCCAGTCGCTGGTATCAGCAATGCGCTTTTCTTCCGGCTCATGGACGAACCCGTCCGGACAGGACCAGCGCAGCACCGGCACGTCTTCCATGCGGGCGCGAATAAGCGAACTTGGCAAATAAGCGCCATCCCCTTTTGAAGGCACGCAATAAAGCTCTTCTTCTGCACCCTCGCCATAGGAGGCGATGAGGTTCTCGCGCCAGTGCGCTTCACCTTCAGCGCTCCAAGTATCACCAGTGCGCAGGCAAATGCGCTCATACAGTCCTTCCTTAAGCGCATCATCCAGATCAAAACGCAGCAGGGCGTAGGGTTTGCGTCCCGCCCTTACGTCATTCACCAGCTGGTTAAACGGGTTTTCGTCGCCATCATGAGTGGAGATAATGCACACCTTGCCGCCCCACATAAGCAGGGCAAGAGCGGCTTTTAAAAGCTCTTTTAAATCGTCGTGAAACGCGGCCTCGTCAATAATTACATAGCCCTGACGGCCACGCAATGAACGCGGTTTGGAGGAAAGCGCCACGATCTGGAAGCCGGAGGCAAAGCGGATCCGGAAGGCTTGGATATTGTTGTCCTTGCCATCCGGCAACTTGCCATCGGTAAACAAATACTCCTCGATCTCGACGGCCAGATTGTGGAAGGCACTCGCCCACTCGCCGCAGCAATCGATAAACTCGCGCGCCATTTCCAGATTAAAGCCAATGTAGTAGGTGTTCTGGCCGCTATCGGATTTTGCCGTTGCGCTGGTTAGCACCGCATCAGCCCCCAGCGCCCACGTGGCACCGGTTCGGCGTGATTTTTCAACCACTGTCACCTGATGACTGGCGGTTGCCATCAATAAGCGCTGCTGATACCCCAGCAGCACATCTGTTTGTCCCATGTCTGCCAGATTGCCGACTGCTGGGGTTACGCGCCCGCTATCAGCTCGCAGTTCGGCCCATCGCTTTGCTGTTAAGCGCTCGGCCTTCTCGATCTGTTTCTGGCGAACGGGTGCGCTCATTATTTGCCCTCCATGTCCACACCCAGAATGGCGGATTTGATGGTATTGGCCGCGTCTTTGGAAATGCCTTTTTTCTTGGCAACGCGGTCCACGGCTGCCTTCGCCTTTTCTTCAAACTCGCGCTCGACCTTGGCTCTGCGATCGGAGGAAATATGCTGGGCTGCTGTAGCCTGTTTGAGCGCTGTCGCCAGTCGCATGGCCTCAACCGGTGCAAGGCCGGTTTCGCCTGCATCGCCAAGGATTTCAAAAATCAATGTCTTGATGGCTTCCGCAGCCAAAATTGTCACCTCGTCAGAGCTTTGCGTGCCCAGATTGAGCGCCATTGCCTTGGCGATTTCGCGGGTGTTTTTTTGCCGCCTGGTCATGATTGATTGGCGTATGGAGTAGCGATTGAACGCCGATCTGGATATGGGACCGAGCGTTGGATCAATAATCTTCAACCGGCTGTTAAACTCTTCCAGAATGTCTTGCTGGGTGCGGTCGGTTTTTGCCAGCTCCTGCGCAGCCCATTCCACCACGCTTTGCGCTTCGTCCGGCAGCAGATCAATATCGGACAAACGTCCACGACTGGCACGCTCTTTTGCCATTGATCACGCCTCCGGAGAGGGGCGATCAACGCCAGTTAGCACACGGCGGCGCTCCACATGATCACGTCCTGACTGAGTGAGCTGGGCGATAAGAATAGATCCGGCGGAGCGCAATGTGAGCGCCTGTACTTCGCGCTCCAGATAGCGTAGCTGATTGTGTACATAATCGCGCGATTTCACATGGCCGAACTCCTCCAGAATTTTGGTCAGGATCGACGAATTCAAGGAATAATCCGGCTCGTTGTAAAGTGCCCGCAATACAATCAAGCGCACATCAGAATTTATTTTGTCGGCATAATTCATTTACCGCTCTCCATCAGGTGGTTTTCAATGCGCTCGGTGGTGCGCTTGATGCTCTCGAACGACGTGGCCATGGTATTGAGACCGCCGCGCACCTCGGCCAGTGTTAACTCGATCTGATGCACCGCCTCTTTGCTCGGCAAATGCTCCAGCTCGCGCTCCAATGATTTGAGCGTGCCTTCGGTTTTCACCAAACGCTCTGACAAGCGCTCAATTTTGCCGGAATTGTCACGGGCCCGGGTTTGCAACCAGCCCCAGATGGTGGTGATGATGGCGATGGTCGACAGCGATACCGCCAGCCAGTTGCGCAAGTCTTCAGCGCTCCACATTTACCGGCCTCCCTCAATCTCGAAGCGGCTCTGGCAATCAATGCAACGAATGGCACTGGGGCTCGCCGCGCGGCGACGCTTTGGAATAACCGCCTCGCAATCGACACAACGCTCGCACCCTCTGGCATCCAGCTGTTGCTGGATAGATGTAATCGCCTCGCGGGCCTCGGCTTCGACACGTTTGCGTGCCTGTTCGATCTGGGCCTCTTGGTTCACTACGCTATCTCCGGTTTGGCGATGGGAATGATCGACGAACATTGGCGGGCATAAACAGCGTTGTGGCGTTTGACGCCAATTATGGTGCCGCGCGTGTCGTCATCGTGCCAGCTGAGCGGCGTAAAAATCAGGCATTGCATGCGGGGCAAATCACGCGTCACCGGTGCGTTTGTAGCCGTCATCGTCGTACAGCCGCTCAGGATTGCGCTGCAAATCACGATCAAACTCAGTACGCGTGCGCGCGGCCAATTGCAGGTCATCGGTCATCCTTTGCAGCACCTGTGCCATCACGTGTGCCCGTGCTGCCCTGTCTGTTTGTATCTGTTTGGAATAAGCGGCCACCGCGCCCATCAATTTGACAAGCGCGGTGATGACTGCCAGCCAGCTCACGGGCTAGCCAATTTGTTTGGTGGTGAACCACGTGCGCCAGATCACCACCGCCACACCGGAGACAGCCGAAATGGAAGCGGCTATTTTGGCCTGTAACGCCGGGTCGATATCAATGCCGAACACGGTGGCAAGGCCTGCCAATGCGCCGATGGTGGCTGTCCAGTTGATTTTCGAGGCCCAAGCGGATTTGGTCGGGGTCATTTTTAAGCTCCTTTAAAGCAGAGGTTTTGGGTTTTGGTGATGGGGCCGTGTGCCAGCGGGAGGAACTGCTATTTTTGTTGCAAGGCCTGTTGCAACGCCTTGCGTGTTTGCGGACCAACGATGCCGTCGGCGATCAGACCATGCTGCTGCTGGAACGTCTTGACAGCGGACCGCGTGCGGGGGCCGAAATCGCCGTCTGGTTCGATGTTGCCAAATCCAAGCGACCGCAAACTCTGTTGCAGAACGTGAACCACATCCCCGCTGCATCCAGCGAATAGGGAGAGAACCTCGCCCGCATGGGCGGGTGCCTCTTTCTTTGCAGGATAACGCTGGCGGCTCAGATAGAAATGCGGGCCATCGCGGAATTTTGGCCAATTGCCGCCCCACTTTAGGTCAACATCCAGCTGGTCGGCCGCAGCAAACATGGCATCGGCTATGTCGCAGTAAAGCGCGAATTGCCACAATGCGCCGGTGCCGTCCTCTTCGGTTGCATAGAGATCAACCGCATGGCCGGTCAAATGCCGCGAGTTCAAGGTTCGGGTGGCCCCGCGTTTCAAAAGTTTTTTTTGCCGATCAAGCGTGCGCAGCCCTTCGCTGACCTGAAATGGCTGCTCTGTTAGTTCGCAGGCCAGCAATACGACCTGCAGTAAATCGGGGTGAATATCTTCAATTTTACGACAAGATCTGGCGGACAGTATGTTCATAGGAGCAACTCCAAACAATTGATGCTGAAACACTGCCAGTAAGAGCAAGAAAAAGGGCCGGTGACAGGTTCACCGGCCCTAAAGGCAAGGTACGAATTGCGTGATTGACATGCTTATTTCCGCTTTGGTCGCGGGTGGTGACCGGCAAACATGTCCGGCTGTTCTTGCTGTGAGCGGTTGCTCGTCCCTTTTACATGCCTGATTGCTGTGCGCCGGTTCACCCCCGTGCGCTTGGCAATTTCATTGTAGCTCAGCCCCTCCCGATCCAACCGCCGGATGGCCTGATGCCGCTCTGCAGATGACGAGAACGGCCCTAGCGGCAAATCGATATCCTCGCCGCCATAATAATCGGAGAGTAACGTTGCGTTTTTCGCGCCAATCAATCCGCACAGCCAATGATCGGGACGGAGCTGGCGTGGAATGCGAATGCGGCATCCACCCCGGTTCCGTATCAGCAGCTCAACCGCGTGTTCGGAGATACCGGCCAGCTCAACCAGTTCATTCATTTTTGGTGTAAAATAGCTGCGGTCCATCTGTAGCACTCCGCTGGAATTGGCCTTCTATGAGGCCCGCCGAATTGCGGCGCTGCCAAGGCCAGCGCGCACATCGCGCAAGCGCTCGCCAAGCGCGTTTTGCACTATAATCCACTGGCCCGGAGTGATCTGCGCTAGGCTGAGCGGCCCGACATGACCGTCGATAAACCGCATCAACCCGTCAAATGGCGATTCATCGCGCATATTCGCGGCCACCTGCAGCCGCTGGTAAATAGCGATCGCAACCTGAAATCGCGGATTGTTCATTGCAGTGGGACGGGTGGTCTCCCGGCTCCAGTCCACACCGCCATCACGCGCAAGCCACCCCTTGAGTGCTTCAACAACCCGCTTGCCATCGCGCTCATGGCTGAGCCATGTGCCGTGATCCAAACCGGTTTGCCGCTTGATAAATGTATACAAAGCGGCATCGCGTTTATCGCGCACCAGCCCTAGATTGTATCCGGCAATCCAAAGCGCCCGCGCTTTGGTCAGGTATGGTGAGGACAGGCTGGTGCGACGCGGAGCCGGACCCATGCGCTGTAAAATCACCTCATAGGTTTCGCGGTTGTGACCACGCAAACTGTCACTGCCGGTGATCTGGCGGGCCACATCACGCAAGTCGTCCTCGGCCAGTCCAAGCTGCCGGGCGCGGCCAAACAAGGCTTTTATCGACGTCATTCCACACCTCCATTTGCAATGGTTTCCACAATCACAGAGCGTTTGTCTGCCTGCAGATCCTCGTCCTCGATGTCCTCGAGCAGTTCGTTGATGGTCAAGGCCAACGCGGTGAGGCAAGGCAGCCGCATTGGACTGCGCAACCGCTTTCTCGTCTCGTCGATGCCGGTGCTGATACCACGATAAAAATCCTTGCATTGCCGCTTGGCCTCTTCCGGAATAACGACCCGATCGGAACTAACGCTCTTCATGGAAACCTCCACGCTGACGTTTAGTGATCGGCAGCGGCGGCACCGGTGCTTTGACGCCTGTCCAGCCATGGGGCAGGCCATTGCGCAGGCCGGAGGCTATTCGTGCAATGCGTCCGTACTCCGTGGCCTCACTCACCACCGTGACACTGAGTGGATAGCCGCGACGTGCCCACACATCGCGAATGAGCATGGCGTGTTGCATGGTCATGGCATCCTGATCCCGTGATAAATCACCCATCACGACCTCCTTATGCTTTCGCCAGATCAAGAGTGATCGGCTCAAATGCACCGGTGCGCTCATTGCGCTGATAGACGCGCACATAGGTGGCCGTTTCATAGGGGCGAATGGCATCGGCAATGGCGCTCATTGCTTTGCGCCAGTCCGGATCATCCAGATTGTGCTTGCGCAGCCCCATGATTTTGGCAACCGACAGATTACCCTTGCGATCGGTCTCGAATGCACTTTGCACGATAACCTTCAAATGATCGTTGGCACCCACCGACCAGCGCTTGATGCACTCGTCTATCAGCTGTTGGGCCACCTCCAGCTCAGGGCCGAACACGATGCGGTCTGTGTTCTGGATTTCCAGCTTGAGGCTCTGGTCGTAACTGGTGAGCGTCATGTTGCCCTTTTTGCCACCACGTTTGATACCGTATTCGCCTGCCAGCAGGTCTTTAAACCCCTCCGTTTCTTCAAGAACAGTGCTTTTAAACTCGGTTAAAAGCTGCGACAGCTCGGCCGCTTGGTTTGCCACGGCGCGCACCAAACCATCCTCAATCTGGTGCTCTGTTTTAATGGCACTCAGCGGCACCAAGCGGCCCTTGCCATCCTTCCACATTGCTTCTTGTTCAGTCATTTGGGCTGCTTGCTCACTCATTTGGAAACCTTTCGCTGTTTGAACTGGTGTTGTTTGAACGGGATGATCGTGGCCGCTCGCTCCGGCTCTGCCGCTGCCTTTAAAACCGGATTAAAAAGCTCTTGCAGGGAGCTGCGCGGCAGGCTTAATTCCAGCTGCGTTGCCGCGCGGGCGGCCTGCTCGCACATGTCGGAAAGATCAAGGCACAGCTCACGGCTCATCGGCACACCTGCTGCCTGTTGCAGCAGGTGCTCGCGCACATAGTTCAATGTGATGATGATTGGCACTTCCATTAACTCACCTCCAGTTTGGAATGCGGGCAGCCGGAGCGGCAGGCGCGATAGACACGCGTGCGCACGCTGCTGGTGGCGACAAAATCGCGGCTCTGGTTGTTGAGGCAGATATCGCGGGTTATTTCGCCCAGTACCGGGCACTCGACGCATTCACTGAGCAGTGCCCCGCGTACCAGTTCCTCGATGCGGCTGAGATCCCCCTTGTACGAGCGCTTTAAGGTGCCAGAGATCAGCGCGTTGGATACCCCAAGGCGCGCGGCCACTTTCACTTGGCTGGTGCGGTCACACTCGCCCGCCAGTGCGGCCACCCAATCTGGCACCGGCCGCCAATGGTCGGTGATCTGCTCGCAAAACAGTCGTGTATCGCGCGCCATCAGCTGCTCTCCTTCACGCTGATGATTTCCATAATCTTCTGGCGGTTTGGATCGTAAACGGCCTTTGTGCGCAGGATTTGCGGGGCCATCGGGCCGGTGTTCATGGCAGGTTGCAGCCGATAGCGGTAGACCCCGCGCGCGCCCTTGCGCATGGACAAATAGCCAGCGTGTTTCAGCTTCAGTAGGTATGACCGGACGGTTGCCGGTGTGGGCTGGTATTCTTCTATCGATGCGGCGATGCGCAGCTCGTCCGGGGTAAACCAGCCGAGTTGCCGAATGGCATTCCAGAGGCATTGTTGCCCGCTGGTAGGCAGCACTGTTCCGTCGCGCCGGATGCGTGGGTAGTTGAGCTGTCGGCGGAGCAAGCGGTAGCCCTCAACATCCCCAAAGCTGCTGGCAACCTCAAGATATCCAGCAATGCGCAAACGGCCAATGTAGTCTGCGACCTCGGAATACGCTCCGCGCGCGCACTTGCGAGCCACATCCTCAGCGGTAAACACCTTCTGCTTCCCGCTCAATTCCTTGATCACGTCCCAGTAGTACTGAAAGCCTCGATTTACCCGAGCGACTGCCGGATCCAGCTGCAAGATCTTGCTCATTTGCCCAGCCTCCGAGTTGCCGGAGACGCGCCGGAAATGATTTTGCCGGTGTAGTCAGTGCTATCTATGCGCTCCAATCCGGCATTGGTGGCAAATTCACGTACCGCCACCAGCGTGGTGGCAATGCGCCTTGCCCTGCCATGGGTTTCATCGCAAATGCGCTGCGCCAGATCCTCCATGATCTGTAGTTTTGGCGCGTAGCATCGCGCCAAAGCCATCGTGTCATCCAGATCACAAGGCAGTGCGCCGACAAAATCCAGAACACGATTATGTGCCCGCTCGTATTGTTCCAGTTTTTGCGGCAACAGCTCTTCGCCCAGCAGCAACACAGGCGCTTGGCTGTGCTCTTGGATCTCGCGCACCAGCTCCACCAGTTTTTTCTCAATCAGCTTATCCGCTTCATCAATGATCAGCGGCTGGTGCGGGTTGTCTGAAAGCAGGTGAATGGCCTGTTCGGTGAGATCGGCAATGGTGCCGCGCGGTTTTTGTACGCCCAGCTCCATCAGGATTGCCGAGACCATTTTCTTTTTCGTCCAGCTATCAGCAATTTCGATGCGTGTGGCACCGGTTTTGTTCTGGACGAAAATGCTCGACTGGGTTTTGCCAAACCCCGATGGGCCATAAAAGACACCAAAGCCGGGTAAGCTAAAATCACGGTCAATCAGCTTATTCGCCAGTTGCATGGCTAGAGCGACATTTTTAAGCGGTGCAAAGCCGCCATTGACAACATTCCGGTTACCTGTCATGTTTTAGTCCTCAATTGTAGATTGGCCGCTTTCGAGCGGTCTTTTTTTGGGAAGGTCTAGCCCTCCAGAAAACTCTCCCCGAACTCGTCAGCCATGATTTTCATGGATTTGTATTCCGCACCCTCGCGATATCCGGCCAGCCAGCGGGCATCTGCCTCGCTCAGCGGATCACCTGCGCTAATACGTTTTTCCAAGGCTAGTGCGCGGCGATAACGGTCGAACTGGCTCTCTGCCTTAATGGGGCGGGTGTTTGTGGCCGTGCTTGGCTTTGTCTGCGCTTGGCTTGGTGTCTTTGGTGGCTGGGCAGGCTGCGTTGTCTCACTATCCAGCTCGGCTTTTATTTGCGCCATCACATCATCCAGCCCGTCCGGCAGTTCCGGCTGGGTGAGTTTTGTCACCTCGCCAGCGGCGGACAGCATCGGTGTGCTGTGTGTCTCGCTTGGTTTTGGGAAGGCTGTGACGTTGCTTTGGCCCTGTTCCAGCACCGCGTTCAACACATCACGCGGGCCGATCTTGCGCATCTGGCGACGCATGGAGGTGATCTGTTCTTCCTCCAGCGCTTTTTGCATTTTGCGCACATGCGCGATGGTTTTGACCGGATCCAGCCCAGCCAGCACCGGTGCAAAGGCATGGCCGAGGAACTGCTCGCCGTCATCTGAAAACACAAACAGCTTGCCCAGATCACGTGGGTCTTGGCGGCAGAACACCCGCTCGCCCACCATCACGTTGCCAATCAGATAGTGCTCGTTGTTGCAGCGGATGCCCGATTTTGTCACTGTGCGGATGCCATTGCCGCTGGCAATTGGCGCAAGCAGCACGTTTAGTGCGGTTTCATCGACGGTTTTAATGGAGCCGGTGTATTGCTGTGCCTTGGTAAATGGCGTGCAGCCCAATGCGCCGTGACGATTGTGCTCGTAGACGGTCTCCACCCATTGGTTGGATGCCTCCTGTAACTCTTGCGGGGATAGGTCGACCGCGAATATCTCGGCATCCGATGTGCCGAGCCGATCGGAAAACCTCTTGCGCGATTCAATGACAGTGCGGTCCGCAACGCTGTGCCCCACATAGCCGGGCAGTAACTCGGCAAAGCCGCGCTGCCATGTTCCGATAAACCGCTCCACGTGCGGTTTTTGCTCGGGGCTGTAGGCATCACAGGTCAGCACCTCAACGCCAAGGGCGGCGAACAGCCGCTCTGTCTGTTTGGCAACAAAGTCGCTACCATTATCGGTTTTAACAGCCTCTGGCACACCCCATTTTGCAATGGCATCACGAATGAGCACACCCACAGCGTCTGCGCGCGGGGTTTGTGTCACCAGTACCAATGCGCGGCGCGAGAATACGTCAACGCAGGCGTAGATATGCCAGCGCCCCTCGGTGGTCATAACATCGGCGGGCGATGCATCAATTTCCCATAGCTGGTTCAGGCGGTGGATATTGGCGCTGGCACCACCAGCGGCCACCATGCGCACACTGCCCTTGTATTTATCGGGGTTGGTGAGGCGTAGCAACTCGTTGGCGTGCTCCTGTTTCCATGCCTTGATATGATGCTGGAAGGTGCGCAGCGGCGGGCAGGCAACGGTTTTGACCTCGCCAGAACTGGCAACCAGCTCGAAGCTCTCGCCAAACTTGGCAATCACAGCGGCGCGTATCGGTTTGCAGCTCAGGTGCGGCTGTTTGGCGATCAACCCGAGAATGAACTGTTTGACAGCACCGCTATGCGCCGCCTCCAGAACGCCTGTTTGTGCACGCGACAGCTTTTTGGTGCTGGCAAGGGATGAAAAATCACCGTTTTCCATAGCTGCACGCCAATTGTAAGCGGCAGATTTTTTGAAGCTGGGGATTGTGTCCTTCACCCAGTTTGCAATTTTAATTTCGCCTGCGTTGTATTGATCCGAAACGACGCGCAGAGCCTTGGAGAAACTGCATGCACGGTCGTTTTGGTAGGACTGAATTGCAGACAATATGGCCAGTCTGGCATCCAGATCGCGTCGCTCAACTGAAGTGTTGGCTGCATCTTGCTTGTAAGATATTTGTTCGCTGGTTTCATTTAGCGGTGCGCTGTTAATCCGGTCCATCGCTGCACGCGCTGCCAGCGCATCCTGTGCCAGCTGCGGGAGTAAACTCAGATGGATTTCACGAGCCCCGCCACGCCCGGCCCTTCGGCGATACCTGTCCGGTGCCGCAGCCCAGTTCATTTCAGTGGCACAGCGGGAAATTGCTGCTGCGGATGCAAGACCGGGCAATCTCGCCTCAATAAGCTCGTTTGTGCTCCACCACTGCTTCATTGACCGCTCCCCTGATAGGTCGCGTCTGCGCGGGCTATTTCACTTTCAAGCGCTTTTAATCGCTCTTTAAGCAGCTCACGTTCCAGCAGCGCGCGCTGCTTCTCGTTGATGATTGAGTAGCCAAACAGTGATGGTAGAAACCGGATTAGGCTGATTGCGTCTGTTGCATGAATGAAAGCGGCTAAACGGGGGAGAGACATTTGCTTGTCGCCAGCAGAAGGCGCGGCATACTGGTTAAGCAGCGCTTCGCTGATCTTTACACCCAAGTATAGTGACATTTGGTGAGCGATCTCAGCGCGGCTTAGAGGGCTGTTTTGCATGGCCTCGCTAAGTTGCTGCTTAAGCACTGCACTAACCTCAGTGCCCATAATAGGAGGGCGTCTGTCTCCGAGGTCGTCAATACCCCATGTATCGCTTAGTTCATTCATAGGGCATCTCCACATTGCGATGCACTACGTTTGTGGTTGCTACATAGTTTTGTAGCTACACAATCAGAGGCAGTTTGACATTGTGAAACGCACCTGTTTTGCGTAGCTTTCCCTTGTCGAACGTGTCTAGTTCCTGTGCAATCGTAGCGGTCAGGCCAAATCTCATGGCCACAATAGCCAGTTGCGGCGATAATTAGGGCCTCGCCGAGCAGTGTCGGGCGACAAAAGGCACCTCGACAAAGAGACTCAGAGTAACCGGCATCACGGGCCAAGCTCGTTAGCGTGCGGTTTTGCGATGCAAGTTTTCTCTGAACGTCAAATTTATCGCGGGCCGGTTTGTTCATAACTGCGCTCATTTGTTTACGTATGTGACGAACCTAACAGTCATTTGACTGGTATGGCAAGCGCAATATTGGAGCTTCTGATGGCAAACGACCTATCACTAGGGCAGAGACTGGCATTGGCACGCGAGCCACGCTCACGCAGATCAACCGCTTTACTGTTCAATGTTGCGGAGTCGACCCTTGCAAATTACGAGCAGGATAAGCGCCAACCTCCGGCAGATCTCTTGGCTGGATATGCAGAGCAATTCGGGACAGACATGAACTGGCTGATAACCGGCGAGGAGAGTTCATCGCAGATAGCTCAGGGCCACCTAAATGAGCCTGTTTTTAAACTGGTCGTAGAGGTTGTTTTGGGAGAACTCAAATCGCGGAAATCTTTGAATGAATACCCCTCCAGTCAGGTGGGTGGTGTTCTGGCCAGTGCCTATCATCTGGCACTGAGCAAGGCGGATCCCGAGGGCAATGTCGCTAAGAGCAAACTCAATACGCTGCCAGATGTTATCGCATTCCTGTTAGACTGAGAAATACCGAACGCGGCAGTGTTTCATTCAATCGGCTGACCGCAGCGCTTAGTCTGATGATAACGCTGTTAGTATTTTGTGGGAAATTTACCCGCCATTTAACTAGCATTGAAAAGTCATTCAACTGTTGATAACTAAGCATATGTGTAGTTATTGGACGGAGTTTGACCGCATGGATTTTGATTTACTCGTTGCTGACTGCTCGAATTTGGGAATCGAATACGTCGCGTATGGCTGCCTAAGCGGGCATGTTAGCGCTGACCATCACACGCCAGCGGTCCTGCTCAATTACCCAGCTGAGTGGGTGGATGAGTATTTTTCGCAGGGGCTGGCAGATAATGACCCGGTTGTTAGAAACACTCTATCTGCTGGGCGTCCGCTATGTTGGCATGAGCTGGCCACCTGTAAGGATGAGCGAAATGTCTTGCAGGCCGCAGCAGCTCATGGACTACGGCATGGTTTCGCCATGCCGATCCTCGGTCCCGGCGGAGCAAGGTTTTGCCTATCGTTCGGTGCCTCGAGTGCACTAGATAGCAAGCAGACCTATCAAGCTATCGGTTTGGGGGCCATGTTCCACGCTAAAGCGCTGGCGTCGTTTGATGGCGAGTTATTCGCGCACCCTTTACAAGAAATTACTCGTAAGCAACAAAGAATTCTGCACCACTTGGCACAGGGCGCAAGCGGCGATGAGATCGCCGATGCTCTTGGGATAACGCGTGATGGTGTGAACTTTCACCTCAGAAAAATATACTCCAAGCTATCCAAGGGTAATGCCGCTGCAGCTATAGCGGCGGCCACGCGTCTGGGGATCGCCTGATGTCACCCTACCAATAGATGTTTTTGCTTGCTGTATTCCCTGCGATTAGGGAGGGAATATGCGCGTATCTGTTACAAATTGGAGACTGGCGGCAACGGGCTGCCAAGCGTGGGCGGCCCAGCATAAACTTCGGTCTGAGGGGTTCATTAATAGGCTGGCCTATGATCAAAAATCCAAAGGGCAAGTGCGTATTTGCAATGGCTGGGAATTTGATCAATACGACACACCAGAGGCAGATTATGTGGTTGTGTTGAAAGAGGGCGAAGCTATTGCCTGCTGCCGACTAATCAGCTGCGCGTCACCTACAATGCTCTATGATCTATGGCTTAAGAAATCCTCAAAGTTACCTCCAAACCGCAGCCGGATTATTGAGGCCAGCAGAATTTGCACGGCACGAAGCTTGACTGCTATAGAGCGCGGGAGGGCGCTGGACCTACTAATCCATAAAAGTCTGATAGGCGCTCGTGAGCGAGGTGGTGCGTATATTCTCGGCGTGATGCACCCCCTGATTATGAAGTCACTCCTAGCGCCACGACACGTGCCGTTTGACGCAAATGCAGAATGGATGGTTGATCAGCAACGCTGCATAATTGGATTGATTAATGTGAATGACGCTCTTGATAAATTTAAACCCGCATTTGAGCTGGCTTAAATTATCAGCTGCAAATACCGCGAAATGCGCGACGCATTGTTTTCCATTACGAACTTGCGCATTTTCCATTACGAACTTGCGCGCTACAATTTGTTCGCAGTGTGTTCGAAACACGCTGTCTAACATCAACTCTCACACTCGCTCTGCTTCTCAATTTAGCTGAGATAGAGTTAACCTTGAGGCCAGCTCACGCCATCAAATGAGCAAACCGCATGCCCCACTAATCCAAATGGCGTTGTCACGTAAACTTTGGCACCAGCCTGAAGAGATAGCGATTGGCGTATGACGCCATCATCGATTAGCTACAAGCGGCACCGCTTTCCGCCGCAGATCATTGCTCACATGGTTTGGCTCTACTGTCGCTTTTCCCTAAGCCCACGTGAAGTGGAGGACATGCTGCTGGAGCGCGGGATTGATGTCCCTTATGAAACCGTTGGCCGATGGTGCAATAAGTTTGGATCGGCTTACAGTCGTCAATTGCGGCGTAAGAAAGCCTGTGCGAATGATGTCTGGCTGTTGGACGAAATGATGATCCTGATCCAAGGCAAACACTATTATCTGTGGCGCGCCGTTGACCAGAATGGCTATGTTCTCGACGAAATCCTGCAAAAACGGCGCAATACCAAGGCTGCCAAGCGGTTGCTTACCCGTTTCCTGACAAAGCAGGGCATGGCACCTAAGCTGATCGTCACTGACAAACTGTTTTTTACGGGGCCGCGAAACGCAAGGTCATGCCCAATGTTGAACATTGGTCCCACAAGGGCCTCAACAATCGTGCCGAGAACTACCATGTCCCATTGTGAAAACGGGAGCGGGCCATGCAGATATTCAAGCCACCGGGACAGCTTCAAAGGTTTCTGGCAGTCTTCTCTGGCCTACGCAATCTGTTTGTCCCCCTCACAACCCACGCTCCGCATTCGACATTCACCTACATCATCTCAGCGCCTTCGCCCAATGGAAAACCGCTACCATGATTGATGCCTTGTATTGACCCAGTGCATTCCTGCTCATGCTACAGTGAGGAAAATGGTAGCGATGAGTGAGACATTGGAAGACGGTTTCAAGCGTTGGACAGCGAAGCGCAAATCGGCGCTTGTTATTGAGATCCTGCAGGGCAAGACGACGGTGGCCGAGGCTAGCCGTTCTTACGACCTGTCCC
>NZ_LLWC01000022.1 GCF_001561995.1 Polycladidibacter hongkongensis | reverse complement strand
GGAAGTGAAACGCCCCTGCGCCAATGGTACTTCGTCTTAAGACGCGGGAGAGTAGGGCGCCGCCGGACATGATAACCTCACACACACACACTTCAAATTCAAACAAACACATAAAAAACCTCCCAAAATACAAACTAGCTTCATTCAGCAACGCACGTACAAACGGCAGCATGCGCGCATCGTTGTCTAAGTGCGCGTTAAACAGCATCCGCACCCGCGCAGATCACCCGCACGCACAAAACTCCACGACCGCGCATAACACCACGACCAAAATCAAATATTTAACGAGAAAACATAAAATCTTAGTGACTAAGCAAGCAATCTCAGACCAATACGCTTGACCCGTAACTGTTTGATAACTTCTTATGAGAGCAGCGTAAGGGGAATAGTATGGGCAAACAAAAGCTTATCTTGGATGTAGACACAGGGACCGATGATGCTGTTGCGGTGATGCTTGCAGCTTTGCATCCGGATCTTGAGCTTGTTGGCGTGACGACGGTTAATGGTAATGCCGAGGTGCGATATTGTACTGAGAATACATTACGAGTGTTGGATGCGATTGATCGGAGCGATATTCCTGTTTTTGAAGGCCAGAGAAAACCACTGGTTCGTGACGATTTTCCAGTGCCACGTTTCGATGGAGATTTGACGGACAAAATCCATGGGAAGTATCTCGACGTGGCGCCTGCAAGCAGTAAAAAACAACAGGGACATGCCGTTGAGTTTTTGGTCGAGACCTATCGTAATGCAAGCGAAGAAATTATACTCGTACCTGTCGCGCCCTTGACAAATATTGCAGCAGCCTTGGTTGCAGAACCAAAATTTGCGGATTGGGTACCACGAATTGTGTTGATGGGCGGTGCGCATTTGCACGGAAATACCACGCCATCTGCGGAATTCAACATTTGGGCGGACCCGGAAGCGGCTCGCATTGTATTTGCAGCTGGCTTTGCTGATATTACAATGGTACCGCTAGATGCGACGCATAAGGCGCTGGTAACTTTAGATGATTGTAAAAAACTGCGTAGCTTGGGTACAGCAGCAGGACGCCTCACAGCGCAGTTTACCGAACACCGCATAGGTGTACACGACGAGATTCAACGCATGGACATTGCCCACTCTGCGCCTGTTCATGATGCGCTATGTATTGCTCATTTACTCCATCCTGAGGTTATTACGCTAGAAGAGCATCATGTGGATGTGGAGTGCGAAGGTCGGCTTACTGTTGGGCAGACGGTTATTGATACGCGGAAGCGCGGACGAGGACAGCCGAATTGTAAGGTCGCGTTTGATGCTGATGCAGGGTTGTTTGTTGATACTCTTATCAAAACTTTCAGCTAGGAGAAGGCGCGTGAACCATAATAAATTAATAGTCGATAGTGATGGTGGCACTGATGACGCGCTTGCCTTGCTCCTGCTTATTGGTCATGGGCGGAAGCCAGAATTGATTACGACCTGTTTTGGCAATGTGAATTTAGCGCAAGCTACTCAGAATATCTTGGACACGCTTGCTGTGTGCGATGCGGAGGTTCCGGTTTTCACTGGTGCCAAAGACCCGCTTGCCGGTAATCGGGTAGACGCCGAAGATGTGCATGGCAAAGATGGTTTGGGAGGAATAGAACGCCCTGTCCAGTCTCGCGCTATTGCTAGGGATGGTGCCGTAGAGGCTATTATTCGGCTGCTGCGAGACGAAATGGAGGAAGGGCGCAAGGTGGATGTACTCACCCTTGGCCCGCTGACCAATTTGGCATTGGCCTTAAAAAAGGCACCTGATGTGCGCAGCGGTATTGCCAGCCTCTGGGTTATGGGTGGATCATGCCGGGGACGGGGTAACGTCACGGCTGCGGCTGAATTTAACATCTATTGTGACCCTGAAGCAGCGCGTGATGTTTTTTCGTTGCCACTGAACACGCATGTGGTGCCATGGGAGCCATCGCTTGAAACGGCAGTAGAAGGAGCGGCTATTATCACGGCATTCTCTGGTCTGCCAGACGTGCCTGTTGTGCGTTTTGCACGCGATATATGCGAGCATGGACGAGCGCTTGGGCGTGATTGGTACGACGAAGACTTCTGTATAATGCCGGACCCGCTTGCTGCCGCATATTTATTGGATAGCGAAATTAGTTTGCGGACAATTGTTGCGGGGTTGATTGTCGAGACAGGTGGTGAGAACACGCGCGGTGCGACCATAGTCGATTATGAGGATAAGGTCGGGCTACCAGCCGTTGGCATTGTAGATCAAGCCGATGGAAACCGGCTATCTGTCCTGTTTGCGCAAGCGATGCGAAATTTGGCGAACGCCTGATTGAAAGCCCCGCACATGGTTTGCGGGGCTTTTTTGTTTATACCATTGAGTATCCGGTGACCCCGAGCATGAGGCCTGCGAGCGCGATTGTTACTGTTTGCATAGCGCGTCCGTCACCCAGTATCTTTAAGAGACTGTTGCCTGCGAGCGCCCATGAGTTGTGAAACACCAAGCCACCAAGGCCGAAACCAATGCTAAGAACAAGGGTATTTTGCCAAATCGATAAGTCGTTTTCGCCAAGAAAACTTGTATAGGCGGACAGGCTCATTGCCCAAGTTTTCGGGCTTAGCGGGTGTATAAACAGACATTCCCAAAAACTTGGTGGCTTGCGCAGACTGACCTTTGTGAGAGAGAGGTTGATAATGCGCCATGCCAACCAAGCCATGTAGCAAAAGCCGGCAAGCTTCATGATTGTTACTATTGTACCCCCTTGGGAAAACATATGCCCTAAGCCAAATGCAACAGTTAAGTGCAAGAATGTTCCGCCGGCTATTGCCGCGAGGACGAGAGGCAAAGTGCGCCTAAAACCCATTGTAGCCCCAAGGGACATAAAGGTTAGGTTTCCCGGCCCAGGGGTGCCCGTCATAATAATGATGAAGATGGCTAGGCCGTAAATGCTTGCCGGTTCCATCGTAGAACTCCAGTATTGTTTTCCTATTTGATTTTGGCTAGGGTTACATTCGATACAATAGAGGTCAATTGTTTTATTGTTATGGATACAATATGGGCACCCGAGCTGAGCGGGCAAAATGGGCCGATATACGCGGCTATTGTGAATCAGATGGAGATAGATGTTCGCGCGGGCGTGTTGCAGGTGGGTGATCGGCTGCCACCTCAGCGGGAGTTAGCCTATAAACTTGGTGTCACCTTGGGCACTGTGACCCGGGCTTACAAAGAGGCCGAGCGTCGCGGGTTAGCGCGTGGGGAGACTGGCAGGGGAACATTTATTGCACAGCGACGCCAAACTCCTTCGCCGCTGATACCTGCGGCTGAACCGGAAGGAGGGTATGATCTGGGGCGCAACTTTGCTTTGCCCCATTTAAATCCGCCGTTAGAATTGGCACTAAAGGGTGTTGCCAAGGGGCCACATGTGCAGCGCCTGAGCAGTTACGCCCCGTCGCAAGGGCTTGTGCATCATCGGGAAATGGGAGCTCGCTTATTTGCCGAGTATTTTGGGCTTGGTGTTGATGCGAGCGAGATCGTGTTAACATGCGGGGCGCAACATGCTGTGCAATCGGCCGTTTTGGGCTTGCTGAACGAAGGTGACACGCTGGCGGTAGATGAATTGACCTACCCATCGTTGCTCAGCATTGTACCCCGCGCGGGCAGGCGACTGGTTAATATTGCATTGCAGAAACCCGATGGGCCACGCATTGGGGCAATGGACCCTGCGGCGCTGGATCATGCTTGTGTGAGCCAAGGGGTCCGGGCGGTGTTTCTTATGCCAAGTGTGCACAACCCAACAACTCATAGTATGACTCAATCGGAAGTCGATGCATTGGTCGCTGTTTGCGCAAGGCATAAATTGTTGGTCATAGAAGATGATCCCTATACGCCATTTGTTGGCCCGGAAGCTCTGCGACTTCCTTTTGGAAAAGCATTACCAGATCAAACTGTGAGTATAGCATCGGTTGGTAAGTTGGCATCTGCCGGTGTGCGCATTGGCTATGCGCGCGCTGCCGAGCCGCATTTAAGCAGCCTGCGCAATGCGGTTGGAGATAGCGTTTGGATGGCGTCGCCCATTGGCGCGGAAATCATCAGTTATTGGATTTCTGATGATACGCTAACGCCTGTGTTAGCGGCAAAGCGGGAGGAACTGGAACGGCGCTATAAGCTAGCCAAAAGGATACTTGGGGACTGGTTTGTGCAAGGCGGGGCCGATAAGCCATTCCTGTGGTTGCCGCTTGGCAGGGATACGCAAGGTGCAGTCGTGGAAGCTGAGCTGGCGCGCCAGAACCTGCGGGTTCTGGGAGCTCATCATTTTAAAGCCGAGCAGCGCGGCGGACTTGATGGCCTGCGTGTCTCGCTGGCGACGATTGGGCCGCGCACCGGCGAGCTGGAGGCCGCGTTGGAGCTGTTTGCAAAGGTGCTGGCGCAGGTTGAGCGAGGAGGGCGCTTCGAGCCCTTAGGCTAAGCGCTTCGTTACTGTTTGGACACAATCTGCTAGCCTACTACCGAGTAAAAAGAAAAGGCCCGCGCGGAGCGGGCCTTTTGCAATTTTTCGATCAAGCAGCTGCTTATTTTACTGGGCAGCTGTTGTCGGTGCGGTAATCGTGTACGGAGATCTCGCCAGCGATGATAGCAGCTTTAGCTTTTTCAGCAGCGGCTACCATCTCAGCAGATACGAGGTCTTTGTTGTACTCGTCCATTGCGTAGCTTACAGCGTTTTCCTTCAGGCCAAGGTGCTGAAGACCAGCGGTGAACTTGTCGTTCATTGCATCGGTGAATACAGCCTCAACAGCTACGTCTACGCCTTTAACCATGGAGGTCAAAACGGAGCCCGGATGCACGTAGTTCTGGTTGGAATCTACGCCGATGGAGAATTTGCCTTCGTCAGCTGCTGCCTGCAGAACGCCAACGCCGGTGCCGCCAGCTGCCTGGAAAACAACGTCTGCGCCACGTGCAAACTGGGATTTCGCCAGCTCGCCACCTTTTACAGGGTCGTTCCATGCGGCAGGGGTGGTGCCGGTCATGTTTTCGAAGACTTCAGCGTTGGCATCGGTTGCTTTTACGCCCTGCTTGTAGCCGCAAGAGAATGCGGAGATAAGCGGAATGTCCATGCCGCCAACAAAGCCGACTTTACCGGTTTTGGAAGCCAGAGCGGCGATAACGCCAACCAGATACGAACCTTCTTGCTCTTTAAATACAACAGAGCGGACGTTTGGCAGGTCAACAACGGAGTCTACAATTGCGAATTTTGTGTCAGGGAATTCTTTTGCAACTTTTTCCATTGCAGATGCCTGAGCGAAGCCGATACCAACAATCGGGTTCATGCCGCGGCGTGCGAAATTACGCAGTGCCTGCTCGCGCTGAGATGGGTTGGTAACTTCGAATTCGCGGTATTTGATGCCAGTCTTGGCTTTAAATGCTTCTGCGCCACGGTAGGCCGCTTCGTTGAAGGACTTGTCGTGCTTGCCCCCCATGTCGAAGATAACAGCAGGTGAAATGTCTGCTGCAAACGCTGAAGTTGCAAGCGAAGATGCCACAAGTGCACCAGCTGCGATTGTCTTAAGGAAGTTCATCCCCCAGTCCTCCAAGTAAACTAGTCACAGTTTTTTATCGTGTCGTTTTCTCATGTTAGCACAAGCGATGAGTGTATTTTTTTCAACGCCTTAGCAACAAAAGCCACGGTACTAGTACCGAACCTGCGCCCTCGTAGTCTACCCCAAAACGCAGTAATAGATACTTATAGTCGCATAAACGACAACTGTTTCCGCCAAGTGTTGGCTGAATGGACATAGTTGGCCACATGAATTGGCATTACGCAAGACAAAAACTAAGAAAATCACCGGTAGATGCAAAATTATTCATGAAATGCACATTGGCTCGGCTTTTTATAAAAGAATCATGCCTTCGATTTATTTTAGATCATGGCTTACATAATAGAATCGAAGTGAGGAGGGGTGATGTTTGGAACTTGGATTAAAGTGAGTGTTTTCGCCTTAGGGTTGTGCTTTTCTGCGGTGGGGGCACATGCCGGGAACGGGGCGCAAGCCTGTGGCAATACAGGAGCCGGTTTCGCAAAATGGCTGCAAGCTTACAAGGGAGAGTTGCAACGCAAGGGGCTGAAAACTGCAAACCTAAACAAGGCTCTTGGCGGGGTGAGCTATAATGCGACCGTGATCCGCTATGACCGCAATCAGAAGTCATTTAAGCTGTCTTTTGATGATTTTTATAAGTTGCGTGTCAACAATGCGATGATCAAAAAAGGGCGCAAGCTGATGAAGCGGCATGATGCGCTGTTTACAAAGCTAGAGCGTGATTATGGTGTGCCACGCGAAATCATAGTTGCAATTTGGGGGCTGGAGACCGGGTTCGGGCGTAACATCGGTAAGATGAACACCATTCGTGCGCTGGCAACATTGGCCTATGATTGTCGGCGGGCGGCGTTTTTCCGCAATGAACTCTATTATGCCTTACTGATCGTACAAAAGGGGGATCTTGCTCCTTCTCAAATGAAAGGCGCATGGGCTGGCGAGCTTGGACAGACGCAGTTTCTTGCATCCTCCTATGTAAAGTTTGCGATTGATTATGATGGGGACGGACGCCGGGATTTGTTGCACTCTGTGCCCGATGTGCTGGCCTCAACTGCGCATTACATGTCTGCCTATGGTTGGCGACGAGGGGAACCTTGGGGCCCAGGTACTGCGAATTATGAGGTCATCCGTGATTGGAACAAGGCGGGTGTTTATATAAAAACAATTCAGGTGATGGCGGAGAAATTGTCGCGTTAATCGCGTCAAATGATGGGAGTTCTAGAAACAAGAGCCGCGCGTTTGGCGCGGCTCTGGTGTTTTTAGTGCTTACAGCAGCTCTGCTTCGTCCGGTAAGCCGAGCTGGCGGCGGGCGGCGGTTAGCGTGTTGTTCATCAACAATGCGATCGTCATTGGGCCCACACCGCCTGGAACAGGGGTAATCGCACCTGCGGTATTGAGCGCCTCTTGATAATCAACATCCCCAACAAGGCGGGTTTTTCCTTCGCCCTTTTCGGGTGCCGGGATACGATTGATACCGACATCAATGACAGTAGCGCCTGGTTTTACCCAGGAAGCCTTGATCATTTGCGGGCGGCCAACAGCGGCAATCAGGATATCGGCCGTGGCGACAAGCTTGGGCAAGTCCTTGGTTCGCGAATGAGCGATGGTGACCGTGCAGTTCTCTTGCAGCAGCAACTGGGCGACAGGCTTGCCGACGATGTTGGAACGGCCAATGACAACGGCGTGCTTGCCAGATAGGTCTGTACCAAGTGCTTTCTTTGCCAGCAGGATAGAGCCTGCAGGAGTGCAGGGCACAAGGGCTTTGTCTGTTTGGCCGGCGCTTAGGAGGCCTACGTTAATCGGGTGAAAACCATCAACGTCCTTTTCCGGCTTGATGAGGTTCAGCACTTTGCCCTCATCAATGTGCTTTGGCAAAGGCAGCTGGACGAGAATGCCGTGCACTTCTGGATCATTGTTTAGCTTGGAGACTAGTTCCAGTAGCTCTGCTTCGGCTGTGCTTTCTGGCAAGACATGCTTTTTAGAATCAAAGCCACATTTGGTTGCCATGCGCTCCTTATTGCGTACATAGACTTGGCTGGCAGGATCTTCGCCCACAAGAACGACTGTCAGGCCCGGACGTTTGCCTGTTTCTTCCAGTAGGCGGGCGGCCCTCGCCGCGATTTCGTCAGTAACCGATGCGGCAACGGCGCGGCCATCAATAATTTGGGGCGTGGACATGCGTTTGCTCCTATTTGAAGATGACCGTGCGATCGCCATTTAGCAAAATGCGATGCTCAAGGTGGTATTTAACTGCGCGCGCGAGCACTTGGCTTTCGGTGTCACGGCCTTGAGCGACAAGCTCGTCGACTGTGTGGTGGTGCTCGACACGGCTGACATCTTGCTCGATGATCGGGCCTTCATCAAGGTCTGCGGTGACGTAATGGGCGGTGGCCCCGACCATCTTAACGCCGCGGGTGTGGGCGCGGTGATATGGCTTTGCACCAATAAAGCTTGGAAGGAACGAGTGGTGGATGTTGATGACCTTACCAGCAAGCTTCTGCGAGAGATCATCGGAGAGGATTTGCATGTAGCGGGCGAGAATAACAAGATCAATGCCTTCGCGCTCGACCAAATCCAAGATCTTGGCTTCTTGCTGCGGTTTGGTGTCTTTGGTGATCGGCAAATGGTGGAAGGGGATACCCTCGTGTGCAACACGAGACTGCCACGTGGTGTGGTTTGAGGCTACAGCGGCAAGGTCCATCGGCAATTGACCAGCTGAATTGCGATATAGCAAATCGTTCAGGCAATGGCCCATCTTGGAGACTAGTATCAGGACGCGTGGCTTTTTAGCCAGATCGTGCAGTTGCCACTGCAGATCGTAGGCGGTGGCGACAGGACTAAAGCCTGAGGTGAACTGCGCAGCCGTCATCCCTTGGGGGGCTGTAAAGGAGACACGCATAAAGAAACGCATGGTTTCTGGATCGCCATACTGGGCGCTTTCACAGATATTACAGTTTTGTGAGGCGATGCAATTTGCCACAGCGGCAACAATGCCTTTCCTGTCGCCACAAGAAAGGGTGAGTACGAAGTTTGCTTGACTGTTCATTGCTGTTTCTAGTCGTTGTGTCGTCTATTGGAATCTGGCTGGCAACATAGAAAGAGCTGGGCTGATTTAAAAGGAAAAACTCAAAAGTATTTGCGAAAATATAAGGGGGACGCGGCAAAATCAGGGGGCATTTTTCAGAATTGAGTGCCGCAAGAGACAGCGTTACCCTGCTGCTGGTGATTGCTTAAATGCGGAAAAGGCATTGACGGCAGCATTGGTGGAGGAAGCATGCGTATTTGCATCCTGCTTGAGCGTTTGGATGAAACCAGCGCTTGTTTTAGTGCAAAGGTGTTGGCACGTGGCTTTGCTGCAGAAGGGCACGAAGTTTTTCTTATTGTCGCAAGGGCCAGTCTGGATGATGTAGAGCAGCTGCGGGCTACAGGCGAGCTGCCAGAAGAGATCGCGGCGTTTGGGCTTGGAGCGAACAGTAATGGTGTTGCTGTTGGACCGCTGGGGCAGCTGGTTGCGCAGATAATGCCTAGTCTTGTGTACTCCATAGGCCATGGCGCCAATATTCTTGCTGTGTGCGCTGTGAAAATACGCCTCCGGCTTGGAGTTCCTGTTGTTTTGGCGGTGCCGGAGCTGTTTGATCCACACCCTGAGCTGAATAAAGAAATGCGGCCGTTGGTGCTGTCTCTGGCGGTGCCTGACTGCTACGGAAGCGCTGCGGCGATTGTGTGCTTTGGCGATGGGCTAGAAAATATGTTGCAAGCTTGTGGACACTTGCAAGAGGTGCCAATTACGCGTGTTTACCCGCCTTTGCTTGGGGCCGAGGTCTTCGCACACCGCCAAGTGAGACAACCGGAAGAGCCCTGCAAACGTGTGGTAGTGCAATGCGGACAGGAGCAAGATCTGCAGCACTTGCGCCATGTACTTGCGCATGCTTTTTCGGGTACTTCGATTCAGTTGGTGCTAGCTGTTCCGTATTCTGACTACGGCAATGCCTGTGCGCAAATGCCGGAGGGGGCGCGAACTGCTATCTTTCCCTATGAGGACGCACAACTGCGAGATGAGATAGCCGCAGCGTCGGTGTTTGTTAACTGCTGTCGTTCTCGGCAGATTTCGCGATTGCTGGTTGAGGCTCTCGCTCATGCAAGGCCTGTTGTCTGCCACGATGTGGGGATATCGCAACGCATGCTGTTGGATGGATTGGATGGCTTCGTCTTGGTGCGAGGGGAGAGGCTGCAAGAACTGGCGGCCGCGGCTGCGGCACTGGCGTTTAGCGAAGCTACGAACTCAAAGGCCCCTCGAAGGGCACACCTATTTAATGCGCATTCAAGTGTCATGGCACATCTTTCCCTTTTTGAGCGTTGGGAGGATGTCGCTCCCCAGTTGTTGGGGAGCTGAAATTATGTGGTCTTCCAGGGCGTTTATGCGTCCTGCAATTTGCAAGTCATTGGTCATCCCTGTGAATTTCCACATTAAGTTTTGAATTTATGCAAAACTGGTGTTGCCATGAAAGTTTGTAGGGGCTATAGAAGCGCCACCGACACGATGGGGTGTAGCCAAGTGGTAAGGCAACGGTTTTTGGTACCGTGTATCGTAGGTTCGAATCCTACCACCCCAGCCATCTTCTCCTGAAAATAGTTATATGACAGCATATTACGCGATTAGAGTTTCGCAGATGATTACTTGTAGTACACCGCTGTCGTACATAACGGGTCTAAGCCATCAGAATTTATGCACTTCAACTCTCAACTCTGAGAGGTTTTACGTGTGCATAAAGTGCAACATGCTTATCGTCGCGGTGATGTTTATTATTGGCAACGAAGATTACCAAAAAAACGTCTTTTAGATCCCGAATACGGTATTGATAATCATTACAATGCATATAACGGGATAGAAGAACCGATATTTTATCGAAACAACCGTATTGCTGATAGTGTAAAACCGAAAACACCTAAAGAACACAAAAATTCATCTCCGGGAAAAATACAACATTGTTTGCATACGCGTGAGTTTTATTTCGCGAAACAGAGGGCTTCACTGCTGACAGCCTTCAGTAATGCTGTGTTTCGTGTATATAGGCAAGGTATGCTTTCGGACGCGCAGGTAGTGGCGATGATACAGGAATTCGGAATTACGTTCACACGCGATCTGGATGCTGCTGCCTTGCGTGCAAAGCAACGTACTGATTTCAATATAGATTCTGAAGAAGCTAATGAAAAAGTTCAGCACTGGTTGCACAAACTGTTCGCTGCACATGGGAATAAGGTCAAGCTGAGAGAACGAGATCGGTTGTTAATGGTTCAAGACGGGCTTGGCCTAAAAGAAATAGCAGCTGTTGAACAGAGTTTATGTGACTGCGAATACCGGGCAGATAAGTTCATTTGGTATTCCCCCCATTTTTGGAGGAGTTATGGCGTAGAGTTACGCTCCCCGTTTTGAGAGGATCCTTGTTTTAGGACCACCCGGGTGGAAGATTTTCCGGGGTGTTGCGCTCAAGTCAGGGTATCGTCTGTTGAGCATTTGCGAGTACTGCCGGGGGCTTATTCCCAATAGCACTATGAGGACGTACCTCATTGTAGTCTCTACGCCAAGTCTCCAATTTTTCACGGGCATCGTCAAGGCTCATGAACCAGTGCGCATTTAAGCACTCAACCCGCAGAGAACCGTTAAAGCTTTCAATGAAGGCGTTGTCTGTCGGCTTTCCTGGACGCGAAAAGTCGAGGGTGACCCCTTTCGCGTAGGCCCATAGATCAAGATCGCGGGATACAAACTCGCTGCCGTTATCACAGCGTATGACTTGCGGATACCCAGTCTACCTACAGACCCTTTCCAGCGTTTCAACTACGTTCTCTCCTTTGTAACTAAACCTTGGGTCCGTGGCGGGCGAAAAGCGGGAATAGGTATCAACGATGGTCAGGATACGGACTTTGCGGCCGGTCGCGAGCTGATCATGTACAAAATCCATCGCCCAGACCTGGTTTGTGTGGGTTGGATCATGGCGATCTGCTCGAAGCCTGGCCTTCACACGCCGTTTCGGCGTTTTGTTGCGCAGTTGCAGACCTAACTCATTGTAAAGACGGCGCACGCGCTTTGGATTGACAGCCCAGCCTTCCCGCCGTAACAGAACATGAACCCGCCGATAGCCAAACCGGATACGGGTTTCACAGATCTCTTTTATTCGCAGTTTCAAAGCAGCCTGATCACCACGCTTTGACTTGTAGGTGTACAGGGAACGATCAATCTTCAGAGCCTGGCAGGCTTTGCGAATTGACACATTCCATGCCTCGCACACCTCATCAACGAGCAACCGTTTGCGAGCAGGCTTTAAAGCTTTTTTGACAAAACATCCTGAAGCATTGCCTTGTCCAAAGAAAGATCCGCTACCAATTTCTTCAGACGCCCGTTTTCCGCTTCCAGTTGTCGCAACCGCTTCATCTCGCAGAGCATCAGGCCAGCATACTTCTTGCGCCAGTTGTAAAATGTCGCCTGGCTCACTCCGGCCTTGCGACAGACCTCCGCTACCGCCATGCCATCTTCAGCCTGCTTCAAAACAAAGGCAATTTGCGCTTCCGAAAACTTTGAGGCTTTCATCGAATTCTCCTCTTCCCGACAACGGGAGCTTAAATGGAAAATTCCAACCAGAAACGGTCCAGATTATTGGCGGCAGATCACAGGACAAGACAATCAAATTTCGCGTTACCTCTCACGAAAAGGAGCTGCTGCAACGAGCTGCGGAGAGGCGTGGCAAATCTGCCTCTCACATCCTACGCCGTGCGATCAAAAGTGTAGCGGCGCAAAAGGATTACGGCAGTGATTTTCGCACAAATGTTGTTGAACTCCGACGCAGCATGAGTGCATTGCTTGCCAAAGGCGATGAGCTCACCCCGCAGGATATTGCCGCTACCCGCCAAGTCGTTGAGCAAGTCCTCGCAAATTTCCGATGATCATCAAAGCCCAGCGCGTCTCAACCAAACGCGGCATTGCTTTGGAGAATTCAGTACCCTCCTTCACTTATCCATATACATAGATTGCCTCGTAAGTGGGAAAGGACCGAAAACTAATCGAATATGACCGTTGTGCAGTTAAGCTTATTGCTAGACCATCCGCCCTGCAGGTCTCCGATATTTGAGGTCTCCGACCTGCAGGGCTAACAGCTGACATGTATATTTAGAAAACCTGCAAAACTGGTATTTGCGATCATTTGCTGTAGGGTGCCCATTGATATTGCTGCTAGTATTTGGGATGTAATCAATGCCTGCTTTTACTTTTGCTTCAAGCCTCAAGAAATTTACTTCTCTTGCTCAGCCGTATGCAAACCAAGTTAACCTTGACCCCATTCCTAAAGAAGCTAGCGATGCTACCGTAATCCAAACTGCGCAAAATGCCATAAAAACAGCTCTTGCATCAGACGCTGATGGTTTTCCGTCTAGCTACCTGTTCCGAATTCGTAAATCGATGGAAATTGCATTGTACCTAGAGGAGGCTCAGGTTGAAACGTGGTACCTTCTCTATGCAATCTTTGATAGCTTAACAGGTGTTGAGAAATGCCAACACTTTGAAAACGCAGGTGCGTGGCGATGTGCGCTAGATAATGCGACTTTGCTCATTAACAATCATTGGTTTCGGCATGAATTAATCGAAGGGTCAAGAGAAGAAGCTATTGCGGGTACTGTTCGCTCTCTACGGAGTAAAGGATTTCGCATGAATGTTGATGGCACAGGCATTAAGATTGCTCCCTCGGAGCTGAAGCGGTTGTGTGTTCGTCTGGAGAAAAAAATCCATAAAGTTGGAGGGGTGCAAGCAGCAAACATCCTGCTGGCCTATATGGGTGAGATTGGCCATATCAAAGATGGCTCGCTGATACACGCTCGTCGGCCAACACAGCCGTCTAATCTTCACGGAGGGCCAAGCCTGCCTTGGCACTTCATTTATTCGTTATGTTTGAAAAATGCGCGAATTCCTGCGCGTTCCAGCGCTTCCAAGAACGATATACAATCTATTGAAGAACTAGGTAGGCTCATTGCATCTGTTGTCGATGTAGAGCCGTATAGCGCATTTGAATACTTGAACCTTGATGGAGCCTTATTTTCACAAGCTCTACATGAAACTCTTGTTTATGATGAGATGTTTGCATTTCCGCAATGGCAGCCACTCACGTCGCCAGATTTATTTGCTGACTGGTTCAGGGCGTTGGAGAATGTTGGGTGTCGATTGCCGATTGTTAATGCGGATGGGTGGACTGAGCTCTCGAAGTGTCTACTTTCTCTTTCTAGCGAGAGTGCCTTGTTTCCAGTCACACGATCAAAAATCAGAACCGAAAGTCTTTCTCATGAAGAGACGACAAAGCTCTTAGATGTAATGTGTTCTCCAAGTGTTGATTTGAATAGGAGCTACTTGAGACCACACGATACAAAGCACAGAGATGCAACCTATTTTCCGGTACTAATGGGTCCTCGTGGTGAAGCATTGTTGCAGCCAAAGGGACCTTTGGGTCGTGCTATCTGCGAACGTGCGTATGCTTTAATGCGTGAGAGCAATATCCCTAGACTTGAAAACAAAATGGGCGCGGCGTTAGAGCACGTAACAGCGAGTGCACTGCGAGATTCTGGCTCTCCTGTTTCCGTTGTAAATGGATGTTACCCCAATCCAGATGGTGGAACGGATCTTGAAATTGACATTGCAGTCGAAACTGAGGAGCGCATTTTCCTTTTTGAGTGCAAGAAAAAGGTTTTAACCAATAAATCTCGTCAAGGAGATGCATTGTCTGCACTTGCTGATCTAGATGGTAGCTTCCTGCATTTTACAATGCAGCTGGCTAGGCATGAAGCCGCTTTAAGAACGCAAGAGACGTTACATTTTAGAAATGGTCAAAAGCTGTCGTTGAGTGGACGATCAATAGAAAAAATTGGGATAAGTTTGTTTGATCATGGTTCTATGCAACACAGGGACATGGTCATCTCGTTGTTAGAGTTGTTTATCGGACGACAGCTTACAATTGATGATCCTAAAGCACAGAAGCTTTGCAGTAGTTTTAACTCTAAGCTTGATGGATTAAGCGTGAGCTTAAGAAAGATAATTGATGCTCAATCTGGAAAAGATGCGGATCTCATCTTTTCATTTGCGATGTCAACATGGTGGCTGAGCATAGACCAACTCAAGTATGCAATGCTCAAAGGTAAGGGCTTATGGGTAGGACTTGAAAGAGTAAGGCATCTGACGCAAAGATCCGGTGATCTAATTTATGATATCTGCACACTAAACAACTTGAATGAAGTTGGAGAGGCAATGCTTGAAGTTAGCAAACAAATGGACAACCGTTCGCTAATATAGCCACAACAAATTAGTAATGGCTGTTTGTAAAATCAGGCTAGTGAGGCGTCACGCCAGCAGTGAGAGAGCCTTCATTCTCCTGCAGTAAACCAAGCCACTTACACTCTGAACTTTTGCCAAACGTCTCTATTGAATAATCGCCCCACATAATGTACCCGCATAGGTGTAGTGCACAAGACATTTCTGAGTTGAAATTGTAATTATTTCAATGGCTTACAAAGTATCGGAGTTGCGGCTGAGAATCCTACCACCCCAGCCATTCTCTCCTAAAATTTTACTGAGAATTTTGGCTGTTTAGTTTATAGCGGCGCCTTGTCGCTTTTTACAGATTCTGACAGGCTTTTTGCCTGTGGGATCTGCCCACCCCAAGGGGTTTAGGGGCGGGCAGTCGCGGTCAGCCCAGCATAAAGCGCAGGGCTTCTGGGGCTCTTATTTTCCAGAATGTATCAAAATGGCTTGCCCCTTCTTGGGTGATCGCTATGTAGTCTTTACCAGCTATGTACCCTTTTTCCTTAAGGGCATTTTCAAATGCGATGTGTGGGCGGGCATACATGGCGTCGAGATCTACCGTGCCACGATCGACATACACTTTGGCATTTCCGGGAGGCGGGAAATGTTCTGCAATGGCCTGTTGTAGTGCAGCTTCAACGCGATCGAATGTGTCGGGTGGATAGTTCACTTGCTGCGGGCCAAACAAGAACAGGTGGGCCGAGAATCCAAGTGCTCCGGAAAAGACTTCGGGCCTCGCCATCAGAGCTTCTACCGCCAGCATACCGCCCATCGATTGCCCAAGAATGTAAGTGTTGCCTCGGTCGGGCTTGGTGTCGAAATTGGCGTCGATGTAAGGCTTTAGCTCGGTTATGATGAAGTCGAAATACGCTTCTGTCAGCAGTTCGCCATTGCAAGACTGAGCGAGCATTTGCTTCATCTGCGCGTCGAAGTAACGCGCTATGGTTGGCGAGTTGTATTCGCGTGAGCGTTCCAGATGAATTGCTGCATTGGCAACAACAATTGCCGGGCCGATGCCTTGATGGGCCAGCATGTCAAGGATGAGATCCAGATTCCAGCCGCTGCCATATTTACTGGCGTCCGCATCAAACAGGTTTTCTCCATCACCTGCATAGATTACGGGCAGCGGACCTTTGTGGTGTGTTGTATCAGGCACCCAGATTGCAACGTCCCGGGGCGAAACGTGTTTCGATTTGAAATTTGGCAGATAAGTGATGGTGCCCTTGTCGACTTTTGGGGGGCCATGCATGTCATCGGCCTTAGCGGGTGGGGCGCTCAATAATGTTGGCGCGGCAAGTGTAAGCGCAGCACCGCTGATCGCCTGACGTCTGTTGAGTTTCATTTGCTTCCTCCCGATAAGTTGGTGAAGAAAGCCTAATCTGCCGTTACCGAAATGTCGTGTTGCCAATTGCTCAATTGCTGTTGTGTTGTGCTCGTTGTTGCGTGTGAGGGGGAAATGCCGAAATGTCGTTTGAAGGCTTGTGCGAACGCAGAATGTGAAGTGTATCCGACTTCCACGGCCACTTCCGAAGGGCGCTTGCCGGTGAAGGCGAGCAGGTGCCACGCAAGGCCAAGACGGCGGATTGAAATCCATTCTGCGGGGCTAAGGCCGTACACTTGCTTAACTCTACGGGCAAACGAGGCGCGGCTCATATTAGCCTTGGCCGCAAGGTCGCTCATGCTGATATCATGGCGCCAGTTTTCCTGCAGGACTGTTTGCAGCTGTGAGTCTTTATCCCGCATGGCTGCCTGATAGAGACTGGAAAAAACTTGCGGGCCGTTAAATTCCAGTAATTCGAGCAGTATTTGGTTTAGCAGGAGTTTTCGCATGCGAACACTTGGGGGGCCAAAAGATTGCTCGTGCTGGTGCTGGGCAGCAAGGCGCGCTTTTAAGGAAGGGGCGGGGCTAATGCGTAGAATGCTCTGGTTCGGTTTGTCACTCGAGATCTGTACAGCGTGTGCTTGTACAAAGTCACAGAGTTCTGCTGATGTGAAAAAAACGAGGTAAGAGCGATAATCTGGGCTATCGAGCGTTAGCGTTTGTGCTCCAGCGCGATAGAGAAGTGCAGAGCCCGGCGTGACTGTTAGTTTTTGCGTTGCAGCTTGAATAAGTTTCTTGCCAGCCAAGACTACAGATAACGCGTGCTGAGAAAAGCCAAGTGACATATGCGCGGGCGTGTCTTTTGCCAGATTATGGACGACTAGATTATTGTCCGAGGCCTCTCCACTGAGGAACACATCTGGAAGGTAGTAGTCGTGTGGTGAGTTCGGTAGAGAAAAGTTTTGTGTACTCATGCTCTCTCCCGGTTGATGCCAAAAGGTGAGAGTTGGTTTAATTAAGAAATCTATATGGTGATTATAGATTGTTCCACGGTTGTTGGGAAGTTATGTGTTCCGTCTTTTGTAGATTAAAGAAAGATGGCGTTTTCTTTCATTACAAATTTTAGATGTCGGGTGGTTGAGCAACTCTTATGCAACCGTAATGCAGCTCGCATTAACGGTTTGTTGCCTTTTTGGCGCGCGGCAAAAAACACACGCTCACAGAAAAGGGCGATGTTTTTTCTACCGCCGCCAAGGTAGCCTTTTTCAAGCAGCTTCAGCACGTTGATTTGGTGTTCTGCAGTGGCGGATGCCAGCTTGACAGGGTCTTCCAGCACGTCGTGATAGAAAGGTAAGGTGTCGAGGATCGCGTCCAGCTCGTTGCGGGTTTCAGCGTTTCTTATTTTGGCTGTGTCAACTACACCGCCCATTTCATCCAAAGGGTCTGGATGGCCTTGTCTGCGCTTGTCTGCGCAGTATCTGGCGATTGCCCGGCAATTGTTTTGCGCGAGGTGTTGCTTAACCGTGGTGCTGTTGTCGTGGCTGCGGTAATCAAGCAAGACCTCACTGAGGTTTGCAATCTGCGTGCGGTCTTGCAAGCGTAACCAGAGGTCGTAGTCTTGTGCGGCTGTGAAAAATGAGCGGTAACCGCCAACATCTAGCAGCACTTGTTTTCGGATCACAACGCTTGGATGGCAAACGGGATTGCGCCCCTTGGCGAAGGCCATAGCGATTTTGTCAGGATGGGTCGGATAGCGTGAGCGTTTGGTTTTGTTGTTGCTTTGCGAGAAAACCCGCATTTGAGTGCCAATAACTCCTATTCTTGGGTGCGCTTTTAGATAGGCAACTTGCTTTGCCAACCGGGCCGGATGGGCGATGTCATCTGCGTCCATGCGTGCGATAAATTCACCGTTGGCGGCGGTGATGCCATGGTTTAGTGAGGCGACTATGCCTGCGTTTTCCTGTTTAATCACCTTCAGACGAGGATCAGAGCCAGCAATCTCATCTAGATAGGCTTGCGTTGCATCGGTAGAACCATCATTCACGACGATTAGTTCAAAGTCAGTATGGGTCTGACATAGGATGCTTTCCACCGCTGTTGGTAAAAAAGCGATGCTATTATATGTGGGCAGGACGACAGAGAGATTTCTATGAAAAGAACTTGTCAAAGCGAGGGCTCGTTCGCATTAGTGAATTTTCGAGCAAGGTTTTGCTGCTCGAAAATTTTTGGGCGCTTTTGGTGTAGAAGGGGTTTTTTGTCCCACTATCTACGATTGACTTATACCTGACATACTCCTCGGAGTTATTGTTGTGAGTTTTACGTGCAATCGCGCTATTAACTTTTTCTGAAAAGTCTTGAAGATATTTAAAATGGAGAATGCTACACCATTCGTCAGCAAGTTTTACATTTCCTTTAAGTTGATGTAGCCCGTTGCCAGCGTCTATGGTTGAATTCCATTTCAACAACGTAACCTTACTCATGGCAGGAGAATCTGCGCAGACAAAGCGTTTAATTAATAAATTTTGTAGGGCAAACAATAGTCTAGGGGATCTGTAAGTAATTGATTTGAAAAGGAAGTTTTTAGTAATATTTACCCACTTTTTGTTTGTTTTCTTATTGTAAAAAACACGCTCGCGTGGCCCTCCTTTTATCGTAAACCCTGGAATTTGGTTTTTTGAGTTGCTTTTCCCTTGAAAGCGGTATCCATTTGGATCGAAAAAACTACAACAAGCGATTAGGCTATCGCCCGCCTTGTATGAAATGTTGTTTAAATCTTGGTCGGAATACATGTCGATCATTGGAGAGAATATGGCGCTTTTGTTTTGTTTGTCCCAATATTCGCAAAGCTGGGGTAGCTTTCTTTCCGGCCATAAGGGATGGACGTATAATTCGTCCGCGTCAAGTATTAGGACCCATTTATTTTTTGCGAGTCTATCGGCGACAATCTTAAGCCAGCGAAATCTATTGTTTTTGTAGCTTTCTTTTGTGTGAAATCGGGTCACATCTATTGAGTTGTCTAAAATTTCAGCTGTTTTATCTGTTGAATTGTTGTCTATAATTAAAAAATGATCTACTCCTAAATTGCGTTGATGTCGCAAAAAGTCGGGAAGCCGTAGCTCTTCATTGTACATGACACTAATGCAGATTAACTTTTTGTGTTGTAAATCGGGAACCTTTTCTGTTGTAAACGTTGATTCAAACTCGCTACGCATCTTTCTTTATTCCATAATCGAGCATTCTATAACCTAATTTTGCGGCCATGCCTTTAAGTCCTTTTTTGGGGTAACTTGAAAAACTTAAATCATCATGCATGGGAGTTTTTTTAATGTCAGTATCAAAATCTAGAAGGCTTCCAAAAAAGACATCATGCTCGGTGGTAAGAACACCTGCTAACGGCCAGAAGGTCATTTCTCCAAACTTTGGTTTGCCGTCCAACTCATAGAGATCTACTCTCACAAATTTAAACCCATCAGCTAACGTTAATGCAGCTTCTATCATAGTTTCCCAGGAAGCAGGCCTTGGAGGGGGGGTGTTAGACGTTCGCATCAGTGGATCGAAGGGAATGCCCATTGGTTGGTAATCTCGATCTACAACGATTTCTAAAGGGGATTGTCCCGTGCGTTCATGAATGACTCGCACCCATTTTACTTCATTGCTACAACAATGAAATTTGTAATCGATGACGTCTCCAGGCATGAATTGCTCTGCAAAAAATAATGGTTTTACATGAGCATAGGCCCATTCACCTTTTTCACGGCCAAATGTTCTGCGCGCTCTCTTTTTTAAAAAACTTCGTGCATTCTTCAGGTCGTGCTTATTGTGAATCACACGAACGGAACCATTATCATGGTTTGTTTTTAGCACGTACACGGTTGGAAAAACATCAAATGGAAGGTGATCTATATGATCAGAAACTCCATACACGTCCAAAAGAAAGCTGTTTCCAATACGTTCAGCGACGTAGCCACGGCATAGATATTTGTCTACACACACTATTTGCTCAGGCCGTTGATCATATAGCTTCAGCCATTGAAGTTTGTCAGTGAAAGTACTTGGGTTTGAGAGGTTTGGGGCTACACCCTTTTTCTCAATACACAATCTATTGATGGTGCGTTCAAGCTTCATGAAAGTCCTCAACTACACATAGGCTATTCTCAGAAGTGATGCACTTGTTTGGGAACACCTTGCGTAACGGAATGTGGGCATCTTTATTGTCTTCGCTAAAGTAAACAAAGCTGTTGCTAAGATAACCTTTAAACGCCATCGCGCTATTTTCAATGGTTTCGAGAGAATGAAAACCATCGTCAATCACTATTGATGGCTTGCGGCCGTTCAAGATTTCGCGAACACGTTCTTCACCATCAACAAACTGATCAAACAAGTGAAGCTCAGGTTGGCCAGCAATAAAGGCACCATTTTCTAGTAATCTGGGAAGATTGTTATTGTAGTGCGAGGTATCAATGTCTAGACCCAAGACATCAGCGTTTGGAAATAGTTCCTTCCACAATGCAAGGCCTGTTCCTTGTAAAATGCCGATCTCAACAATTGTTAAGTTGGCGCTTCGATCTTTTAACAACGGGCTTAGGGCGCGCGAGTACTCAGATGCGTAATTGTGATGGAACATGCGATCACCACCTATCATTCCGCCTACTGACAGCTGTTCAACGCTACGCGGGTCTCGTTTTGAGACTTTGTGTCGGCGAACACCCTCAACGTAACCACCAAATTTTTTTTCAACAGCCTGTAGCCATTGTGCCGATCCAATGGCATAGGATTCTGGAGAAGATATTTTGTTATACCTTCTATTCTGCATGTACTTCTTTGCTTTTTTTATGATTGCTCGCACAAATCTGTATCCTTCTATTCCAGCTAAAACACGTGACTTATAAGCTTAGCTGACACACATGCACACGATGTTCTATCATGTGCGTGTTTCCAGCCTAGCGCACCAATGCGCCGACGAAGGGCGTCATCAGAGTGGAGACGGAGCATGAGGTCTATCACTTCTTCTCGGCCCGAGTACTCTAGGATGCCATCCTCATAAAGATCTGATAGGCCGGAGGCTTTGGGGCTTATTGTGGTAATGCCTTGTCCGAGGAGTTGGGCAATGCGGTCAGAGGCATAAAGGTACGGCATCATCAGTGGATCTGTATCGTCCAGTGGTAAGTTCAAGCTGACTGGTGCTTCGCAAAGACGCTGCAAAAATTCAGTGCCTTCGATACGCTTGCTACCAAATGCTCGGCCAGCGCAAGCGAAGCGATAATTGCTGGGAAGTGCGTCTTGGATATATTGAAGTTGCTCTTCTCGTTTGCCAATGCCTGTTCCCAGAAATTGACCATCAAGACGGAAAGAGGTCAAGGGTTGCTCGAAAATCCTTTTTGTCTCTATCGAAGGGTCTACAGGGTTTGGCATGAAGTGGAGCTTATCCATCGGGATGCCAATCGTCGCCAGCTGCTTTTTGTCGGCGGTTGTGATAAAGGCGGCATGGCAATGTGCGGCGCGCGCTTTAAAGCTGGCCATCGTCTTTTTGCGGAAAACGGCATCCACGCAAAAGGTTGCAAGGCGAATGGCAGGATGCTGCTCTTTTAAGCGGTGAAAAAAGCTATCATCCAACAGATCGCAATGGCCAAAGAGCGCCATATGTGGCTGGTAGTTTTTTGCGGTTTGCAGCAGTTTTGCTGCCATGGCCTTGCGGCCAAAGCTTTGACTATTAAATGGTGTTGCTTCGCGTGCGTGATCACGATCTGAGAAGCACAACACACTGTGGCCGCAGCGGATAAAACCGTTGGCGAGCTTGTGATCCACATTGTAGTAGTTGCTGTAGAGCCCTTTACGGCCAAAGTTCCCCACGAGCAGAATGCGTTGTGCTTTCATGATGCTATATTGTTACTCGTGCCAGTGATCTTTGATCCAAGTGGCGGGTCGAAGCCCCTTGTACCATTTGCCCGGCCAGCGACCTTCAAGAGCATCATCCGGGTTCGGGTTGCCGTGAAAGACGCAGACGCTGGCACCTTCTGGCAGTTTTGAAGGTTGAATGCGGTTAAGCAAGATTTTTGGAAAGCGCCACCCGCCAGGCAGGCAAGAAGCTTTGAAGGAAACACACCACTCGGCCGGCCAATAAGAGAGCTTGTCTTGCTTGGCTAGCTCATAGGAAAGGTAGGTTTGTTCAATCCGATATTTTTCAAACCAATGCTGCGTTGGTTTGGACTGAAAGAGTTCGTAGAGATCTGCATGCGCACCGACATTAAAGCGGAAGACGCTGGTGTTGCCGACGATGCGTTTTGGTTGGGTCCAGTTATGAATAACGATGTAGTCGCCGGGCTGGTCAAAAAAACGGTCTAGTGGCCCTGTGATGACCAAATCCAGATCGAAGAACAGCGTAGGACCTTGTAGATCCCCCAGTTCAGGATGGTAGAGTGCAAGTTTGCGCCAGGGTGTGTTTTCAAAGGGGCTATCAATTTTAATAGGTGGGATTGGCATGACCTCGATTTCAGGGCGCAGTCCTCGATGATCATCGGTAAAACACACAAAACGGAACGGCCGTTTTAGGTTGCGGGCGGTCATGGCATATAGCCGGTTTGCGTATTCGGGGCCGTACAGAGTTCCCCATTTCATACACACCACATTTACGGTTGCCGAGCTTGCACTCATTGCGCCCCACCTTCCAAAATTCCAGAGTGATCCCTCAATATTGAATGCTGATAAATCATTGTGTACTTAAGGGCAAGAAGTCTGCGCGGAACCGATAAGAATAAGCAGCATTGTTAGGGAAAAAGGTGAAATGAGTTTAGGGGCTGTAGTTCTAAGCTGGAAGGCGCAGCAAACATTGCGCAAGAGTCTAAGCTCGCATCAGCGTAGCAATTTGCTTGAAAATGTGAATGATGCTGTTGTTTTCTTTCAGGAATTTAACGAAACTGAAGAAGCAGAACTGGCGGCATCTTTCGGGTGGCGCGCTGTTGGCTCTGAGCAAAACCTCGGAATTCACCGAGGGATGGAAGAGGCGGTCGCGGCACTTCGTAGCGACACTGTGATTTATTTGGAAAACGATTGCCAGTCACTCAGCGATCCTATCGAAATGGCACGGGCAATAGAAGCAGGGCAAAGCGATCTTGATGAGGGGTATGACGTGGTGGCACTGCGCGATCGTCGTGATCCGGGCCTGCCATTTATCGGAGTTGAGAAATATCTCAAGCATCACAGTGTGATTGATGCAGTAGAAAGTAGCTTGCCTTATCGGGCGAGGTCGGAATTACAGACAGTGATACGGCGTTTGGTGCGAGGAAAGCGACGCGCAAATTTCCACCTTGGACTTGCACCTTATGTGGAAGCTCGCCCGGACTTGCGACACCCTGAGTTTTTTAAGCGAACATCATCCGGTAACTGGGGAACTGACAGCCGCGTATTCCAATGGACCAATCAACCGTTTATGTGTCGTAAAGAGTTTTTACAGGAAGTGATTTTTAAACGTGTGCGCGAACACCCCTCTCCAAAGCAGCCGCACGATAGGCAGACTTTGGAAACAGCGCTACGTTGCAAATGGTGGGGTGATCGCCGGTTTAAAGTGAGTATAGCTGATCGTGGCGCGTTTACGCATGACCGGATCGATCGTTAGGCAAAGAAAATGAAACCCCGCAAGCATGGAGCTTGCGGGGCCTGATGCTTAATCTGCCGCAGCGGCGATGAGTGAGGCGTTGCCGCCCGCTGCTGTTGTATCCACGCATACATGTCGCTCTTGGACATAGCGCCATGGTTGGCCTGCATCTGTAATAAGCGGCAATATTGCTCCATCGCGGCTTGCAAGCGACTTGCGCAGTTGTTGGGCAGTGGCGTTGTCGCTGAAGTATGCGATTGCGGCGAGATGCGGCAAGCTCTCCACGTCTATCTCCGTGATGCAGCATGGGATCGCGACGACTGGTGCGCCCAGATCCTTGAGTTTTGCAGCCAAAGCTTCCGCGCCTTGTGCAAGTAGAGCGACAGGGTTACCTGCAGCTAGAGCGGCAGCGGCCTGTTGCTCAAGATGTTCCGGGGTTGGGCCGGCACACAGTGTCAGACCACGTGGGGCAATGGAGAGTGTGTTCGTCTCGCCTGTCGGGCCTGGCATGACTTCAGCGCGCATGGCGTTGATGTTCTCAATAAGGCCTTTGCTTGCTGGAAGCGCGTTTGCGAGCGCTGCAAATCTCTCTTCATTTTTCTGCCACTGCGCTGCATTTAGATCGGCAAGCATTTGGCGCAGACGTGCGCCGGAAAGCTTCTCGCCTGTTAATGGTGCTTCCGCTTGTTCCTGCGAAAACTCGGCTTGCTTTGAGCGCATCAGCGCATGCAGGTAGCTCGGTCCGCCGGCCTTTGGACCAGTGCCGGATAAACCTTCGCCGCCAAATGGCTGGCTGCCAACAATGGCACCAATCTGGTTGCGATTGATGTAGATATTGCCTGCGTGGATGCTGTTTTCAATCTGGCGAATGCGGCCATTCAGGCGGGTGTGAAGGCCAAATGTAAGACCAAACCCCTTGCCATTGATCGCATCGATCGCTTTTTGCAATTCGGAGCTTTTGAACTTGGCAATATGCAGGACCGGACCAAAAATCTCCTCTTCCAGCTGATGAATGCCATCAAGTGCTATCAAAGCCGGGGGGCAGAAACTGCCTTCGATTGGCGCCGGAAGGGTCTTTAAGAGTTTGCCCTGCTTCTCCCAATGTTTGATGTGGGCCAATATTTTGGTCTGCGAAGCTTTGTCGATGACTGGTCCGACATCTGTTGAGAGCTTAAGCGGGTTACCAAGCTGGAGGGCGTCCATTGCGCCTTTGAGCATGGTAAGGAAACTATCGTAGATATCCTCCTGTACGTACAGCATCCGTAGTGCCGAGCAGCGCTGGCCTGCGCTTTGGAAGCTAGAGGCGATGATGTCGCGCACGGCTTGTTCTGGCAGCGCAGTGCTGTCGACGATCATGGCGTTCAAGCCGCCGGTTTCGGCAATAAGCGGGGCAGCTGGGCTGGCGTTTTGTGCCATGGCGCGGTTAATGCGCTGGGCTGTGGCCGTGGATCCGGTGAAGCTGACAGAGCCGAGACCCGCAAGGGCGGTGAGGGCCGCGCCAACTTCAGCGCCTCCGAGGAGCAGTTGCACGGCATAATCCGGCAGGCCCGCGGCGCGCATGATCTCAACAGCACGGTGGGCGACAAGTGGTGTTTGTGGTGCTGGCTTGGCAAGAACAACATTGCCAACGGCCAAAGCCGCAAAAATTTGACCGGTGAAAATCGCCAGTGGGAAATTCCAGGGCGAAATACACAGGGAGACGCCAAGCGGCGTGCCAAGAGTGCCGTTTTTCTCGTTCAGCAGCAGTTGCTCTGCGTAATAGTGCGCGAAATCAACCGCCTCGCGCAGTTCGCCAATGGCGTCCATGTGGGTTTTGCCAGCTTCGCGGGTGAGGATCGCAAACAAAGTGTCTGCATCTGCTTCTAGCGCATGGGCGATCTTAACCAGCAAGTTGGCACGCTCGCGCGGGCTAGTGGCGACCCAAGCGGCGGCATTTTCCTGCGCACATTGCATTGCTGCGGTGACAGTATCGCTGGTGGCTTCGGCCACGGTGCCGACTTGGTCGCCCGGATCTGCCGGGTTGATGACTGGAGTTGCAGCGGCGAAGGTGGCGCTTGCCTCGCAGCCAAGCAGAGGTTTTGCCTGCCATGTTTTGTTGGCTGTAGCGCTGAGAGCGGCCTCATAAGCAGCGCGGGCTGGTGGGTTGGACAAATCCCAGCCTTTGGCATTGGCGCGGTCTTCGCCATAGAGCTTGCTTGGGGCGTTGATATGGGTGTTGGCGAGGTTGTCGGCGCGCTGCGCGAGGTTTTGCAAGGGGTCAGCGGCGATTTCTGCTGGGGTGACTGCAGGATCGCGCATTTGATGGACAAACGAGCTGTTGGCGCCGTTTTCCAAAAGACGGCGTACGAGGTAGGCAAGCAAATCCTTATGCGCCCCTACCGGCGCGTAGATGCGACATTGGGTGCCAAAGCGGGCGCGGGCTTTTTCATGCAGCGCTTCGCCCATGCCGTGCAGACGCTGAAACTCGAAACTGGTTTTCGGCAGGTCTTCGGCCAGCTGCAAAATGGCGGCAACGGACTGCGCGTTATGGGTAGCGAATTGCGGGTAAATGTGATCGGTCATTGCCAGCAGCTTTGTGGCGCAGGCAAGATAGGAAATGTCAGTGTTGGCTTTACGGGTGAACACTGGGTAGCCCTCAAGCCCCAGAGTTTGTGCACGTTTGATCTCGCTATCCCAGTAGGCGCCTTTGACTAGGCGCACCATGATGCGGCGATTGTGTTTGCGGGCAAGCTCGTAAAGCCATTCGACAACAAAGCTGGCACGTGGTCCATAGGCTTGAACGACAACACCAAAACCATCCCAGCCATCTAGCGCAGGGTTGGCAAGCAGGGCCTCGATTACATCCAAAGAGAGATCAAGGCGGTCTGCCTCTTCGGCATCGATGTTGAAGCCGATATTGGAGGATTTAGCGAGGGTCATCAGCGCCAATGTGCGCGGAACCAACTCTTCCATTACCTGTTTTTTATGGGTGTATTCGTAGCGCGGGTGCAGGGCAGAAAGCTTGACTGAAATACCTGCATTGCTGCGAATGTCTTCTGCCTTGGCATTTTTGGCGATGGCGCCAATGGCATCGGAATAGGCGAGGTGATAACGGGCTGCATCGGCTTCTGTTCGGGCGGCTTCGCCCAACATGTCATAGGAGTAAGTGAAGCCTTTGTCTTCTTCGATACGGGCGTTTTTCTGCGCCTCTTCGATGGTGCGGCCAAGGACAAACTGGCGGCCCAGCTCTTTCATGGCTTGGGCCACTGCGGTGCGCAGAACCGGCTCTCCAAGGCGTTTCATCATGCCGCGCAGGGTGTTGCCAAGGCCTTGTTGCTCGGGTGCCAGCAGTTTGCCGGTGAGGAACAGCGCCCAGCTGGAGGCGTTGACAAGGCTTGAGGGGGAGTGGCCGAGGTGTTCGCCCCAACTGCTCGGGGCAATTTTGTCGCTGATCAGCTCGTCAATGGTGGTGGTGTCTGGCACGCGAAGCAGGGCTTCGGCGAGGCACATGAGAGCGATACCTTCTTGCGTAGATAGCCCGTATTCTGCAAGGAAGCTTTCCATCAAGGTGGGGGAGGTGGACTGGCGGAGGTCTTCCACGAGGGCGATGGTTGCTTCTTTAGTTGCCAAAGCTCGGTCTTCTTGCCAAGGCAGACTGGCGGCGAGTGCTTTTAGAACCTTGGTTTCATCGGTGATGTAATGCTCGCGGATTTTCTCACGCAGCTGTGTCAATGGCGCGGTGCTCATTGGTGGTTTCCTCCCTAGAACTGTTGTAATTAAAATATCAGGCAGTCTTCAGGAGGTCTTCCCGTATTTCGAGGAATTCTAGGAAATGTGCTTGGTAAATTGCATGTAGTCGTATACATTTTAACGAAATGTGAGGAAAATCAGGAAAATGGATAAGTTTGACACAAAAATCCTAGAGGTGTTGCAGAGAAATGCAAGGGTGACCCTTGCGGCGCTGGCAGAGGAAGTGGGGCTTTCCAAGTCTCCTTGTCAGGCGCGGATCAAGCGGCTTGAGGAGGAGGGGGTCATCCTTGGGTATGAAGCGCGGTTGAATCTGGCCAAGCTTGGCGCTGGGCACATTGCCTTTGTGCAAGTGACGTTGAACAGCACCCATGACGAGGCCTTAGGAGAGTTCAACAAGGCAGCTCTGGCTATTCGTGAGGTGGAGCAGTGCCATATGATTGCCAGCAGTTTTGATTATTTGCTGAAGGTGCGCACCAAAGATATTTCCAGCTACCGGCGGGTGCTTGGGGAGAAGCTGTCCCGCCTCCCGCATGTGTCTCACACCTCTACTTTCGTGTGCATGGAGGCCGTAAAGGATGTGGGGATGTGAGCGCGCTTTGCTAGAGGCTGAGCGATAGTGACAGCAGGATGAGCGCCAGCAGTGCAAGAAATGGAACAACCATGAATTTCAGCCAGCGCACGTATGGCACTTGGGCTATGGCGAGGCCGCCAATGACCACTGCCGACGTGGGGGTGATGAGGTTTACCAAGCCGCTGGCGGATTGATAGGCGGTTACCACTAGATCAGCCGGTACGTTTGAGAAGCTGGCGAGTGGTGCCAGAATCGGCATGGTGAGCACAGCTAGACCGGAGGTGGAGGGGATCAGGAAGGACAGGGCGAATTCTACGAAGAAGAGCAGGTTGATGAAAACGGCTTTGCCAAGGCCATCAAGCGCAGAGGCGGCCCAGAACAGCAGTGTATCAGTTATTGCGCCTTGATCCATGACGACAACGATGCCGCGGGCGAGGCCAACAATGAGCGCAACTCCGAGCAGCTCTTTCGCCCCCTCGATGAAGTGTTCAACAAAATCCCGCTCGTTCATGCGTTCTATAAAGCCAATGAGCAATGCGGCACTAAAAAACAGCGCGGACATTTCACCCATCCACCAGCCAAGGGACGCTGTGCCGATGACGAGTAGGACAAATGTGGCGGCGAAGGTAAGAAGCACAAGCTTGTGACGCAGGGAGAGCTTGTGGCCCAACTCCAGATCATTGTCGTTTAGAAACTGGTGCTCAAGTATCTCGCGCCGGTCAAACACCAGCGACAGCTCGGGAAAGCGGCGCACCTTGCTGGCGTAACGCATCACCCAACCGGCGCAAATAATAAATCCGATGATGAGAATGAGGAAACGCAGCCCCAGGCCTTGGGTAAAGGGAATACCTGCGGCATTGGACGCTATGACGGTGGCAAAGGGATTAATGGTTGAGCCAAGCGCGCCGATACCGGCACCCAGAATTAGAATGGCGGCACCTACAAGGCTGTCGTAGCCAGCGCGCAACATGATGGGCACAATAAGCGCGTAAAACGCCAAGGTTTCTTCTGCCATGCCGAAGATTGTGCCCCCAGCGGCAAAGCAGGCCATCAATATGGGGATCATCAGGGTTTCGCGCCCCTTCAATCTGGCAAGTACGCGGGTGAGGCCCGCATCCAGCGCGCCGGTTTTGCTGACAATACCCAGGAAGCCACCGATCATCAGCACGAATATTGAGATGTCGATGGCACGGATTGCGCCGCTGTGAAAATCGTAGAGACCCGCGATGGGGGCTTGCAGAATTGCTAGGAGCCCTTGGGGCTGCTGTGGGATTTCATGGTAACTGCCGGGGACGGGTACTTGTCGCTCCAGCAGAGGGTTTAGGACGCGGTCATAAGTTCCAGCTGGAACGAGCCAGGTTGCGGCGGCAGCAAGGATGATAAGAACAAAGAGTATTGTGTAAGCCGTGGGAAATCTGTTTTTCTTCATCAATGTGCCGCTCGTTTGCTGGTCGTGCCGTCTTTTGGCACTTTCTCAGCAGTTTGCGCCCGATCAGGTAACTGATTGGTTAGGTAACTCGACGGCTGAGGGGCCAATTTATCTTGCGCTTAACAAGAGGTTGCCAAAGGCATATTGCTCGCGCTCAAGTTAGAGAAAGCAGAGCGCAAACGAGTTTGTCTTCGTCATAACCCTTGGCCGATGCAGGCGTGTCACCGGTTTTCAGCAGAGGCGTGGTGATAAGGGGAATGCCAAGGGCATCAAGCTGGGCCTGGTCAAATTCAGCTGCGTGTGCAGGGTCGCATAAAACTAACGAGAGTAACTTGTTTGTGGGCACATCTTGGCCTGCATCGCGACGAAGTGCGCTGAGAAGGCGCAGGATGCAATCGGTGGGGCTAAGGCCTAGCTGCTCTGGATCCTTGCCAAGGTTAGGGATGTAAACCTTAGGGTTTGGGTTGTCGGCAATCGCTTTTCCTACACGGGTCGGCAGCAAGTTGGCCAGCAGGGAAGAGAAGAAGCTGCCCGGCGGATAGCAGATAAGATCGGCTTGATCTATCACGCTCCGCTTTTTTGGAGAAAGCTCGATGGTGGTTGGTTCTGCGTGGTCAAGCGAGCGAGTTAGGAACAAATCTGCGATCGGGCTCGTCAGCGGGGCTTCTTCTTTGCCGGTCATGCGGTGTTGACCAATGATGACTTGGCCATCTTGCAGCTCAGCCCCCAGATGCAAACGAGCATTGACGATGGGGGTAACTGCGCCGCGGACATTTACCAGTTTGGAGAAGAGAAAGAGAATTGGCTCCAGCTTGGAGCTGTTGTTCAGATAGCCGCCCGCAAGAATTAGATTGCCGATGCTGGCGCCGCGTAAATCGAAGCTCTTTGGCATGGCATCTAGGAAATACTCCAGCTGATTGCAGATCAGATCCCGCATGGGGTTCGGGATTTGATTGATAAGCGGGTGCTGTTGCCCCACCATGTCCAGCAGCGTGTGCAGGAGCTCCTCTGGCGCCTCTTGCTTGGGCAAGCGGTGGGTGAACAAGCGAATGACCTCCGGGTGACCCAAAACGGTTTCATCTGCAAGTGCCATCAAACGCGAGCGCAGATCTCCGATTGCAGGCATGCCAAAGGCACGGCGCAGCACAGCGGACGAGCCGCCACTGTCAAACGGGGTGACTAGGTGAATGGAGTTGTGCGTGTACGTCTTTAGCGCGCGTGCTGTCTGGTTTAGGGCCGAACCCCCGGAAAAGAACAGGATGCGTGGGCCAAGCTCAGGCAGACGTTGATAGCGATTGATCCGCACGGGATCTGGTAGGGTTAGGCCACGAGAGATTTGCATTATACGCCCCAAATTGCACGGCTGCTGCGCTGGAGAGAGCGCAGCCGGCTGGGCCAAGCTGCGATCAAGCTTTATGCATCTGATTTTTTTTTCACAAAATCCAGCGATTTTCACGCGCCCTTGTATATTTCTTCTAGTTTCACTAGCTAGATTGGGTATTAAGCAGGTTAAAGATCAATGCAGGTTGGCACAAGCTATGCTTAGCCTTGCTGGAGAATATGCCGGAATCACGCGGAACGCACCGCGCCGTAGCGGCCAATAAAGAATAAGGACGTATCGTTTTGCAGGGAATAACGGGTGCATCAAGCCAGCTTAAGCCAAGCAAGTTTTTGTCCATCCCCCATGCCTTTTTGCGCAACACCAAAAAGCTGGCAGACAAGCCTGCCTACTATGTGCGCGGACCGCAAGAATGGGAGCCGACCACGTGGTCCAGATATGGTGCGCAGGTGCGACAGGCCGCACGTGCGCTGATCCGACTTGGGGTGCATCAAGGGGATAGCCTTTGTATTTTGAGTTATAACCGCCCGGAGTGGACCATTCTGGACATGGCCGCGATGATGATCGGCGCGATGCCAACCGGAATTTACTGGACAGCGGCGGTACCGGAAATCAGCTTTATCCTGCGCCATTCGCAGGCAAAGCTCTTGCTAATTGAGCAGGGCGAGCTGCTGCATGAGATCGAAGAGTGCCGAGACAGCACGCGCTATTTGCGTCATGTGGTGCGGTTGGACGAGAAGAGCGAGAGCCAGCGCCAATTGGGCTGGGATGCCTTTATGGCGCTGGGCGCGGAAGATGAAGAGCTTGAAAACGAGCTGAAACGTCGCTTGAGTGAGATTATGCCGGAAGACATCGCAGTGCAGATTTACACATCTGGCACGACGGGCAATCCCAAAGCGGTGCAGCTGAGCCACCAAGCGCTGCGGGCAGAATCCGACGCGCTGTGTAAGGCGCAAGCGCTGAACCAGAATGATCGCTATATTTCCTATCTGCCTCTTGCGCATATTGCCGAGCAGGCTGGCACGATCATTCAGGCAAGCGATAATGGCTATTCTGTGTATTACGCCAAGGCGATTACAGAGCTGGCGAGCCACTTGGCGGAGGTTCGGCCCACTGTGATGTTTGGCGTCCCGCGCATCTATGAAAAGATGATGGACAAGCTCAGCGAGCGGTTGCGCGAAGCAACGGGGACGAAAGCCAAGATTGCCGCTTGGGCGATGGATGTTGGCGGTAAGGCCAATTTCTACACTCGGCAGGGAATGCGGGTTCCCGTGCTGCTTTTGCTGAAGAAGAAAGTGGCTGACCGTTTGGTTCTGGACAAGATCAAGCAAAAACTGGGATTGGATGCTGCGAAAATTATTATTAGCGGCGGGGCGCCGTTGTCGCCCGTCGTGATGGAGTTTTTCGCCAAGCTAGATATCACGATTTGCGAGGTTTACGGCCAATCGGAGAATTGCGGCGGGGCAACGATTAACTTGCCCGGTTCAGTGCGATTTGGCTCGGTGGGCAAGCCGCTTTCGGGCGTTGAGATTAAGATCGCAGAGGATGGAGAAGTTCTATGCCGCGCCGAGACGAATTTTTCCGGCTATGCGCATGATCCTGATGCGACTGACGAGGTGCTCAAGGATGGCTGGCTTTATAGCGGCGATTTGGGCCGCCTTGATGAGGACGGGTATCTTTATATCACTGGCCGTAAAAAAGAGATCATCGTGACCTCTGGTGGCAAGAATATCTCCCCCGCTTCCATCGAGAAGGGTTTGATGGGTTTGCCGATGGTGGAGTACGCTGTGGTTGCGGGGAACAATCGCAACTATTTAAGTGCGCTGCTTTCGCTTGATCCGATGGCTCTATCCCGTTTCGCCAAGAGCGAGGGCATGAGCGAAGAGGAGGCGCTGAAAAGCCATGCATTGCGCGCCGAGTTGCAAAGGGGTGTTGATGTGGTTAATGCGCTGCATTCCAAAGTGGAGCATATTCGCCGCTTTAGCGTGGTGCCGGGCGGCTTCTCCGCAGATAATGGCGAGTTGACACCAACTTTGAAAATCCGCCGCGCGAAGGTGCTGGCTAACAATACAGGCATGGTTGAGGATTTGTACGCCGCAGATTAAGGCAAGAGCTTTTTTCCGTATGAAATGGAACGCCCCTGACAAGTTTCACGCTGTCAGGGGCGTTTGTTTATGCGGGCTTTAGCAATAGCGCTAAAGGAACCAGCGGGCAGAGTTGTTGTAGCAGATGTCTTTGACCAAAGAGCCGGTTAGCTCATAGTTGGCGGGGACGTGGCCGTTATCCATCCACTCGCCGACCATCTTACAAAGCAGGCGGCGGAAGTACTCGTGCCGCGGGAAGGACAGGAACGAACGGCTGTCGGTCAGCATTCCAAGGAACTGAGAGAGCAAGCCCATTTGTGCCAGTGCGGTCATTTGCCGTTCCATGCCATCCAGCTGGTCATTGTGCCACCAGCCTGTACCGGCCTGCACTTTGCCGGCATAAGTACCATCTTGAAAGTTGCCTGCGGTGGTAACGATGATCTCGTTTTTGTTTGGATCCAAGCTGTACAGCACGGTGCGGGGCAGCATGTCCTCTTGATCCAGCGTATCCAGAAACGCATTGAGCGGGCCTGCCAGCTCGCTATCGCCAATGCCATCAACGCCAACATCTGGCCCTAATGCACGGAAAAGGCGGGTGCGATTGTTACGCGTGGCACCGACGTGTAGCTGCATCACCCAGCCGCGCTTGGCGTACTGCTTGCCCAAGAATACTTGCAGGGCAGATTGATAGGCCGTTATATCCTCTTGTGGTAGCGGGATGCCGTTTAAGCCTGCCTTGAAAATACGCTCAAGCTCGGCCGCACCGGGTACGGGGGCAAAGCGCATAACATCCAGACCGTGATCAGATGCGCGGCAGCCGTGGGCGTCGAAGTGGTCAAGGCGCGAGACCATCGCCTCCAATAGCTTTTCGTAGCTGGTAATCTGAATGGCGGCCGCATCGCCAAGGCGGGCGATATAGGCAGCAAAGCCATCTTTTTCGATTTTCACCGCATTGTCCGGGCGGAAGGTGGGGCGCACCACCATATCAATGCTGTCATCTTCGATGATTTGCGCGTGGTAGATTAGGCTGTCCGCTGGGTCGTCTGTGGTGCCAAGCATGACGACGTTTTGCTGTTTAAGCAGGCCCCGGGCGGAAAAATCCGGCTGGGTGAGTTTTTCATTACACACTTGCCAAACATGATCTGCGGTTTTTGGGGAAAGAACAGTTCCTTCTAGACCAAAATACCGCGACATCTCCAGATGGGTCCAGTGATAAAGAGGGTTGCCTAGGAACTTGGGTATGGCCTGTGCAAAGGCGTTGAACTTGTCGTGATACGAGGTGTTTTTGCCGGTTATGCGGGCCTCTTCGATACCTGCCCATCGCATGGCGCGCCACTTGTAGTGATCGCCCGCGAGCCAGACTTCGCCGATATCAGAAAACCGATGATCCTCGGCGATTGCCTTGGTGTCGAGGTGATTGTGATAGTCAACAATAGGGCAACTTGCTGCAAACTCGTGGTAGAGCTTGCGGGCCGGTTCATTTTGAAGAAGAAAGTCTGGGCCGAGAAACGGTTGCATCGTGTGCCTCCTGTTAGCCTAGGTCTGCGACAGCTTGACGGGCGCCCTTTTCGGCGACGGCTGCGTATGCGGCATGAATGGCAACGGTAAATGCCGGGTTGGCCACAAGATCTTTGGCAAAGACGTTATCAAGGGCCAGAAGAGCATTCACATAGGCTTGCGGGTCGTTGCCTTGTTCTTTGACGATCTGTGCCAAGCGATCTTTCATCGGGTCTTGGATTTCGTAGGTTTCGCCGTTGCGTTCGGCGCGGATGTAGTTCATCCAGCCACCAACGCCCAAAATAAGGTGGCGGTGGTCTGTGCCATGGGCCAGATGGAAGCGAACAGAGTTTAGCCAGCGCTGGGGCATTTTTTGGGTGCCATCAGAGGCGATTTGCCATGTGCGGTGTTTTAGTTTGGAATTGGCAAAGCGCTTGAGCAACATATCAGCATAGGCGATGAGATCGACTTCGCCGGGCACGTGCAATGTGGGGCGCTGTTCGTCCACCATCAGTTTGCGGGCATGTGAGGCGTAGACATCATCTGCCATGCAATCGGAAATGGTTTCTTTGCCACCAAGGAAACCAAGGTAGGCGAGGAACGAGTGGCAGCCATTTAGGGTGCGCAGTTTCATTTCTTCAAAGGGTTCAACATCGGCTACCAGCTGGGCACCTGCTGCCTCGTATTGCGGGCGACCTGCTTTAAAGTCATCCTCTACTACCCATTGGCGGAAAGGCTCGCAGATAATGCCGTTCAAGTCGGTTTGGCCGCCAAGGGCTGTTTTGATTTCAGCGCGGGCTTCGTCCGTCAGCGCGGGGACAATCCTATCGACCATGGTGGAGGGGAAGGTTACGTTTTCCTCGATCCAAGCGGCAAGGTCTGCATCTACATGGGCGGCGAACTGACGCACAGCAATACCGCAAAGTTTGCCATTGTGGGGGAGGTTGTCGCAGGAAAGCACGGTGAGGGGGCCGTTGCCTTCTGCCTTGCGTTTTGCAAGACCTGCGACAATGAGCCCAATGGCGGTTTTTGGTGCCTGCGGGTTTTGCAGGTCATGCTGGATTATGGGGTTGTCGGTGTCCAGCGCATCGCTTTTGACGCAGTAGCCCTTTTCGGTGATGGTGAGCGAGATAATGGAGACTTGCGGCTCGGCGAGGCCATTGACCAGTTTGTCTATGCCATCGCGGGCGATATGCTGGTTTTCGCAAACCGCGCCAAGCAAGCGGGTGTTTGTTGCCTCATCGGAGGTTTCGACAAGGGTGTAAAGGTGATCGTTTGCGGCGAGTTTGTCAAACAGGTTAGCGGTGCCGAACAGCTCTACTACCCGCATTCCCCAATCGCCGCCATGGGCCTCCAGCGTTTCATGCAGGTGCATTGCGATATGGGCTCGAGCAAAAGCCCCAAAGCCGATGTGAACAATGCGTGGGCGTAGGGCCTTGCGATCATAGCTTGGCCGTTTCACATTTTCAGGTAGAGCAGCTAGATCAAGCGGTTTGAACTCGTTGGTCATGGGTCTGCCTTTTTAAATATCTTGGAGGGAGCAGGAAAATGGTGCAGCGCCTGCGAGCGTGCCGTTCACCGACAATGGGGCGGCGATGCCGTTTGGATTCTTGCCAGCAACCTCGACCACAAGCGAAGCATCGGCCACATCCCACTTGCCTTGGCGGGTGATGGTGAGCGCGTTGCCTGAAGCTGAGCCGACAAGCTGCATTGTTAAGGTGAGGTGATCGCCCTGTTGCCATTTATGGCTGCGGCCATCATCCTCGAAGCAGTAGCTTTCGTTCACGCCCGTTCCTTGGAAGGGGTAGACAACCAATCGTTCCAGTTTGCTGTCTGTGGTGTTGTAGGCACAGGGGTTTGCCATGGGCAGAACAGCGCCAGCACGCACGAAGAGTGGCAAGCGCTCAAGCGGCGCATCGGTGAGAATTGTCTGTCCACCCGCATGGTAGGTTCCAGTGTCAAACTCGTACCAGCCATGATGGTTGTCTGGCAGGTAAACGTGCCGTTGGCGCTGGCCCTGTTCGACAACAGAGGCAACGAGAATATCGCGGCCAAGCATAAAGTCGTCGCATTCGGCAAACGTGTTTGGATCATGCTCATGATCCATGAAGGTTGGCCGGATCATTGGCTCGTCATGCACATGTGCGCGCCAGAGCAGGGTGTAGAAATAGGGCAGCAGCTGCTGGCGCAAACGCATGGCGTTGCGGATCAACGGGGTAACTGCGGGATACATCCAAGGTTCGTTGACGGTATGATCATCGTTCCACGAGTGGATGGTAAAGCGGGGGTGCATGACGCCGTTTTGCACCCAGCGAACGAAGAGTTCCGGGTCTGGCCGGTTTCCCGAGAAACCGCCGACATCGTGCCCTACATTGTAGATGCCAGACATGGAGAGGCCGAGGCCCATCTTGATGTTGTATTTTAAGTTGTTCCAGCCGGTGCGGTTGTCGCCTGTCCATGTTTGCACATGGCGCTGAAATCCCGGGCTGCCACAGCGGGAAATGAGGTAAGGGCGCTCTTCAGGCGCATATTCCACCTGCGCTTCTTCAGAGGCGCGCATCATCAGCAGGGAATGCAGCGGGCGAATTAGGCTGATGTCAATCGGCTGGCCGAAGCCACGGCACTTTGCGGCAGAATCCCAGATTTCGTATTCGTTGTTGTCGTTCCAAGTAGATCCTATGCCGCGCATGAGGAGCTCTTTGGTCACGTTTTCCTTCCACCATGTGATGGTGTCAGGATTGGTGAAGTCCAGATGTGAGCCCTCATCATCCCAGTAAAGAGAGCGTTCCGGCATGCCCGTTTCGCTGTCTTTAATGAAGAGCTCTTTATCTGCGCATTCGCTATAGCGCGGGTGATCTTGTAGCAAGCAGGGCTTGATATTAGCAGCCAGATTAATGCCAGCTTTCTGGAATTTGCCGGTCATTTGATCTGGAGTTGGGACCTTGTCGTAGTTCCAGTTAAAGACGTAGCGTTTATCTCCGATGGAGGTGTAGCCGGAGGAAAGCTGGAAGCTATCGCAGGGGATGGCGTTTGACTGGACAAGATCGATAAATCCTTCCAGCTGCTCCTGCGCATTATCCGCATCGGTGTAATGCATGGTCGAGCCGGAGTAGCCGATGCTCCATTTTGGGGGGAAAGCGGTTTTGCCGGTCAGCCAGACCTGTCGTTTGGTTACTTCATGCAAGGAGGGGCCAAGCGTAAAGTAGTAATCCAGATCACCATCTTCGGTGCGATAGGCGCGGTATGGCTTGTGGTAGTTGTCCAGTTCGTTGCCCAGCTCAAACCAGCAAGTGGCTAGATTATCGTAGAACAGCCCGTAGGATATGCCTGAGGCGGTTCGTGTGAGGGTAAACGGCAGGTGCTTATAGAGCGGGTCGGTTGTTTGGGCATCATAGCCCATGGCATCGAGATTGCGCATTTCGAAACGGCGGCCATTGCGCTGTAGATCGCCGGCCTTTTCGCCAAGACCGTAGTAGAGATCTCCAGAAAAGCGCTGCAGAAAGTGGCTGTGCCGGTGGTCTTGCAACGCCAGCATATAGGCGCCGGTGGGCCGGTCCTGCGCGATTTGTTGCCAATCTCCTGCCGCTGTTTTGGCTTCCCAGTGAAGCTGCAGCGGCTCGGTGATGGTGAGGCGCAGCTCGCCGGTTGTAATCACCAGTTTGTTTGTGTGGGCCAAAAGCTCGAAGTTTGGCAGGGAGAAGCCTTCAGTGGAGAGGCGGCTACGCCCCTCCCACGGTACGTCACGCCCTGCTGGGGTAATGGACCAAGTGCGGTCATGGCGCAGGGCTTTGTGCTTTTGCAGCAAGATACGGACTACCTTGTCTTCCAGCACAAAGATCGAGAATAGGTGTTTACCTTCGACTTCCAGATCAACCTGGTTGTTTTTTGTGCCGAGATAGCTCCAAGTCTTGAGCGTTTTCATGGGGTTTAACCTCCATATCCGAGGATAACGCGTGGCAGGAACAAGCTAATTTCAGGGATAAAGGTGACCAGCATGAGGATGGAGATCACAGCTGCGTAGAATGGCAGCATTGGCTTGATGATGTCCTGGATCGCCACTTTGCCGACAGAGCAACTGATGAACAGGGCACTGCCCACTGGTGGTGTGATGATGCCGATACACAGGTTGTATGTCATCATGATGCCGAAGTGGACCGGATCCATACCTAGCTCGGTGGCGACCGGCAGGAAAATTGGGGTGAAAATCAGCAGGGCCGGTGTCATATCCATGAAGGTGCCGATCACCAGCAGTGCCAAGTTGATCACCAGCATGATGATGAGGGGATTTTCTGAGACGTTGTTAAGCGCCTCGGAAATCACATAGGGGATATCCGAGAAGGCCATGGCCCAGGACATGCCGACGGAGCAGCCGATAAGCAGCAAGACGATAGACGAGGTTATGGCTGCTTCCAGAATGATGCTGGGTAACTCGGAGAATTTAACTTCTCGATAAATAACACAAGCAACGATTAGGCAGTAGACAACGGCAACAGCGGAAGCCTCGGTCGCAGTGAAGATGCCGCCGATGATGCCGCCCATGATGATGACAATCAACATCAAAGGTAAGAAAGCGTCCGCTGTTTTCTTGATGATTTCTTTTACGCCGGGTAGCGGAATTACGGGATATCCGCGGCGGGCGGCGATGATGCCGGCAACGATCATCACACCAAGACCCATGAGGATACCTGGCAGATAACCTGCGACAAACAAGGTTGCGACGGATGTGCCGCCGGAAATTAGTGAGTAAACAATGAGTGTGGAACTTGGGGGGATGAGCAACCCAGTTGGGCAGGAGGCGGCGTTTACAGCGGCGGAGTAGGCCGGATCGTAACCCTCTTTTTTCTGAAGCGGGGACATGATGCCGCCAACCGCAGCGGCTGATGCAACAGCAGAGCCGGATATGGCACCAAAGAGCATATTGGCAAGTACATTACAGTGCGCCAATGCGCCGGGGAGTTGACCGCCGATCACCTTGGCCATCTCGATAAGGCGCCGGGCAATACCGCCCCGGTTCATTATGTTGCCTGCCAGAATGAAGAAGGGAATGGCGAGCAGGGTGAAGCTGTCCAGTCCTGTCGCCATGCGCTGGGCGACAACAAAGATTGCCTGATCGAATGACATCAGGAACGTGACACAGGCGGTGGTTGCGAGACCGATGGCGAATGAAATGGGCACTCCAAAGGTTACGAGAACGGCGAAAATGCCGAAGAGTATGAGGGCTGCTTGAATTTCCATCGAATTAAATCCTTAGATGTCCGCTTTGCCTAGAGTGGCGTCTGGTATGGCGCTATCCTCGGGAGAGTGCTCTACGGGTGGGTCGTTAGGGCCTGTGCCGGTGCCATTGATCAGGCTGATGGTGAATTCCAGACAGTAGAAAAGGATGACCGCGCCGGAGAACGGGATTGCTGCGTATACCCAGCCCATAGGAAAACGTAGGGCGGGGGAGACCTGACCCGATGCAAGGGTTTTTGTCACCAGTGCCCAGCCGCCATAGACCATGACGAAGCCAGCAAAGCCTGCAATCGCGGCTAGGATAAAGAAGTCCGAAAGGCGTTTCTTTGTGCCGGTGAGTGAGCCAGTGAGCAAATCGATGGCGAGGTGGCGACGTTGTCCAAGAGTGTAGGCGGCGCCGATCAAGCCAACCCACATAAACATGAAGCGGGCGAGCTCATCGGTAACCGTACTTGGCGTGCCAAGCACGAAGCGTGAGAAGACCTGCCATACGACGCAGATTACGAGAATGGCAAATACCGAAACGGTGACCGTTCTCAGGATAAGGTTCACTAAACGGGTTAGACTGCGCATTTTGGTTCCCTAGTTTTTATTCGCGCATGATCGACCTTGATTTGAATCAAATTGGACGACCAAAAGGGTCTCACTTTCATTAGGTAGGATTTGGGTGATGCAGACTTTTTCTTTTTTTGACAGTTGTGCCGCATTCACCGAATTAGCTCAGTTTGAACAATCTTCCCTAGCGTCAGTTGATCGGCTGCTATATTGCGCATTTTGCATTATTGGTCAACCAAAATAATAAAATGGTTTGACATGTGGCGACTCTGAGGGCTATTAGTCACATGTCAGGCAATTTTGGTCGGCCAGATGTGTCGGCGCGGCTAGCAGTTTCTTTCCTTACTGTTGTGGCAAGGGAGGCGATGAGAAAGGGTTAAGCCGCGGCGCGCATTTCTTAAAACGGGTGCTTGAGGGGCCAAAACTGCTGAGACTAATGAAGTAACCGTAGACAAAAACAATCAAAATAAAAATACGGGGTTACCATGCTGGAGCGAATGGAAGGTGCCGAGAACGCGTTGGCCTGCTTGCATGACGAGGACTACGACGTTCCCTTTAACACACAGTCCTTAAATGCGGATGGTCTGGTCTTCATGGGAGGGCGTCAGCAAGAACTGCTGAATGGTGAGTGGAACTTTTGCGTTGATCTTCTAGATACGGGATTGCGGCAAAAGTGGCATACGCTGCAGCCTGAAGCGCCGGAAGATCGCAGCGAGCCCTATGACTATGATCCCTATTTGGGCGAAACGGTTCCTGTTCCTTCTTGCTGGTCTATGCTGAAAGAGAAGTGGTACTTCTTTGAAGGGAGCGCGTGGTATACACGGGCTGTCGATTTTGACGGTCTTGGTGCTGATGAGCGCTTGTTCCTGCGCGTTGGTGCGGCGCAATATGATTGCAAGGTGTTTCTGAATGGCGCTTTCCTTGGAAACCACTATGGCGGGTCTACTCCGTTTAACGTTGAGCTGAGCGAGTATATCAAAACAGGTCGCAACTGGTTGATGCTGGTGGTGAACAACACCCGCACCCGTGACCGTGTGCCCATGCGCAACACTGACTGGTTTAATTATGGCGGTATTTACCGCGATGTTTCGCTGATCCGGACACCTAAGACCTTCATCAAAGATCTCTATGTCGCGCTGGTTGGCGATGACAGCTATAGCAAGATCGCGATTGATGTTGAGGTTGACGGGGAGACTTCGCAGCCTGTTCAAGTGGCGATTGCGGAGCTTGGTCTTACCTGCGCTATCCCGTTAGAGAGGGATGGGCGCGGCAGTGTGATTATTGAAGCCCGACCCGAGCTGTGGTCGCCGGAAAGCCCCCGTCTTTATGATGTTGAGGCAACGGTTGGTGCAGACCGTGTGCGTGACCGGATTGGCTTTCGCCAAATCAAGCAGATTGGCGAGCAGTTGTACTTGAACGGGGAGAGCTTGTTCCTACGAGGCATCTCTGTGCATGAAGATGATGAAGTGCATGGCAAGGTGCTGCTTGACAGCGATCTGGAGCGCCGCTTTCGCCATGCGAAGGAACTGAACTGCAACTTTATGCGGTTTGCGCATTACCCCCATGATGAGCGCGCGGCGAAAATGGCGGATGAACTGGGTTTCTTGCTTTGGGAAGAGATCCCTGTTTATTGGGCGATTGATTTTGCCAATCCTGCGACCTTGAAAGATGCGCAGAACCAGCTACGGGAATTGATCAGGCGAGATCGCAACCGGGCCAGTGTGATTATCTGGTCAGTTGGGAATGAAAACCCGGATACGGATGAGCGGCTTGCTTTCATGCGGGCCTTGGTCGAGACGGCAAACAGCATGGACCCGACGCGTCTCACCTCGGCGGCTTGCTTGGTAAACCACGCGAAGAACCGCATCGAGGACCGACTGGCGCAGTACATTAATGTGATCGGCATTAATGAATACTACGGCTGGTACGACGAGAATTTCGATGATCTTATCGAGTTTCTTGATAACTCGGACCCGGGAAAGCCGGTGGTTATCTCTGAGACTGGCGCGGATGGCTATATTGGCGAGGGTAAGCTGGAGAGCGGGTTCTTTAGTGAGGCTTACATGGCCGAAGTTTACAAGAAGCAAATTGCGACCTTGCGGGAAAGAGAATTTGTGAAAGGGATATCTCCTTGGATTCTCTATGATTTTCGCGTTGAACGCAGGCAGAACATGTATCAGCGCGGCTGGAATCGTAAGGGGCTTATCGCCTCTGACAAGGAAACCAAGAAGCAGGCGTTCCATTTGCTCTCGGCGTTTTATGGCGAGCTGAAGGGAAAGGCTTAGGTACATAAGCGATGGCAGAGCAGACGACAAAGCGTCGCTATCAGGATGTGGCCGAGATGATCCGGAGTGAGTTGATGGTCGGCTCATTCCAGATTGGGGATCGGCTGCCAACGGAGCGGCACATTTCCGAGCAATTGGGCGTGAGCCGCTCTTTGGTGCGTGATGCGATGATTATGCTGGAGGTTGAGGGCATCGTGAGTGTGCGCAAGGGCTCGGGAACCTATGTCATGCGGCTGCCTCATGTGGGAGATGATAGTGCGGAACCACAAAATGATATTGGCCCCTTTGAGCTGCTGCAGGCGCGGCAATTGCTGGAAAGCAATATTGCGGCCTTCGCGGCTACCATGGTGACTAAGGCGGATATCGTGCGTATGCGCGAGGCGCTGGAACAAGAGCGTCACGATATGGAAACTGGCAGCGGCGCCTATGTGGCGGACGAAGAGTTCCATCGTTCTGTGGCGCTTGCAAGCCAAAATTCTGTTCTGGTGGAAGCCGTCGATCATCTCTGGGAGATGCGCAAAAGATCTAAAATGTGGGCGAAACTGCATCAACGGATTTTTGACAGTGGCTACCAAAGACATTGGCTTGACGATCACCAAGCCATTCTTGCTGCGTTGCAGTGCCGCGATCCGATGCAAGCCCGACGGGCCATGTGGCAGCATTTAGAGAATGTGCGGCTAAAACTGCTGGAATTGTCCGACGTCGACGATCCGGCCTTTGACGCCTACCTGTTTAACACTGACCCCTTGGCCGCTTTGTCTAGCGACCAGACCCAATAACCGGCAATAAGCCAAATAAAAAGAGAAGTGCAATGGAACAAACGTGGCGTTGGTACGGGCCTAATGATCCCGTTAAGTTGAGTGATATTCGTCAAGCTGGTGCAACCGGTGTTGTCTCTGCCTTGCACCACATTCCAAATGGCGTGGTGTGGAGCGTGGAGGAAATCCAGAAACGTAAAGACGAGATCGAGGCGGCTGGCCTTGTCTGGTCTGTGGTGGAGAGTATTCCTGTTCACGAAGAGATCAAAACCCGCAGCGGCGACTTTGAAGCGCATATCGAAGCTTACAAGCAGAGCATTCGCAATCTGGTAAAGTGTGGCATCACCAAGGTTTGCTACAATTTTATGCCAGTGCTGGACTGGACGCGTACGGATCTGACTTTTGAATTGCCAACGGGTGCAACCTGCTTGCGCTTTGATGCTGACATCTTTGCCGCGTTTGATCTTTATATTCTGGAGCGTGAGGGCGCTGAGGCGGAATATAGCGCGGAGGAGCTCGCGCGGGCGAAGGCCGCTTATGCCGCGATGAGCGAGGCGGATAAGGATAAGCTGGTCAAGACCATTATTGCCGGGTTGCCGGGCTCTGAAGAGAGTTACACGGTGAAAGAAATCCGCGAGAAGCTGGCGACCTATGATGGTATCGATGCTGACAAGTTACGGGAGCATCTGGCGCTGTTCTTGCAAGCTGTGATCCCGGTTTGTATCGAAGAAGGTGCGGTCATGGCGATCCACCCGGATGATCCGCCACGGCCTTTGCTTGGCTTGCCGCGCATCTGCTCGACCGAAGCGGACTATGAGTTCATCTCGAAAGCGGTTGACCATGAGGCCAACGGCTTTACCTACTGCACCGGCTCGCTTGGCGTGCGCGCTGATAATGATCTGGTTGGTATTGCTAAACGTTATGCGCATCGCATTCACTTTGTGCATTTGCGGGCAACCCAACGCGAAGATAATCCCGCCTCTTTCCACGAGGCAGATCACCTGACAGGTGATGTTGATATGGTTGGTGTTATCAGCGCATTGTTGGACGAGGAAGAGCGCCGCCATAAAGCGGGGTGGAAGGACCTTATCCCGTTCCGGCCTGACCATGGCCACGCCATGCTTTCAGATCTTACCATGAAGTCGGCACCGGGTTACCCTGCTGTGGGGCGCTTGCGCGGTTTAGCGGAGCTACGCGGCGTCGAGCTGGCGGTAAAACAGCTGCGTGCAAGCTAAGTTGCTCGCCTAATAGAGACTGTTGGAGGCTCCGTCTTGTGTATAGGCGGGGCCTTTTGTTTTGCTACGCCTCTTTGGGCTGATAAAGGCGCTTGGCAGATTGGTCTGTTATGTTATAACGCGGATTGCAATTCGATTAGGAGTGCGATCGTGCAACTCGTTTCCCTTGATGATATTGGTGTTCATCGCAGTGGCCGTTGGCTGGTGCGGAATGTCAGTTTTGATATTAAGCGCGGAGAAATTGTAAGCCTGATTGGCCCAAATGGGGCAGGCAAAAGCACCTGCGCCCGGGTGGCACTTGGGGTTATGGCTGCGAACGAAGGGCGGGTTTCCAGATCTGCGCGGCTAAAAGTGGGGTATGTGCCGCAAAAACTGGCGTTGGACTGGACGTTGCCGCTGAGCGTAGAGCGTTTAATGCGCCTGACAGAGCGACCAAGTAGCCAGCAAATAGCGGCAGCCTTGGAACGTACGGGTATCGCCGGTATGGAAAAGGCACCTGTCCAAGGGCTTTCGGGCGGTGAGTTTCAGCGTGCGTTATTGGCGCGTGCATTGCTGCGTTCGCCAAACTTGCTTGTGCTTGATGAGCCGGTGCAAGGAGTGGATTATGGTGGTGAGCTGGCGCTCTATGATTTGATTTTGCAGTTACGTGAAGAGCTTGATTGCGGCGTGTTAATGATTTCCCATGATTTACACGTCGTTATGGCGCAGACGGACTCTGTTGTGTGTCTTAACGGGCATGTTTGTTGTCGCGGGGCACCTGCAACGGTTTCTGGCTCACAGGAGTTTCAGCAGATCTTCGGCGAACAGGCGATGGCTTCGTTGGCGCTTTATCAACATAACCACGATCACCAACATCTAGATGACGGGCGTGTTGTTCCCGCAGATGCTGGCGGGTGTTGCGGTGAAAACCACAGCCATCCTCACCAGTCTTCCAAGGAGCAGGATAGTAAGGAGCGCGGCAATGCTTGATGATTTCTTCATGCGGGCGATGGTTGCCGGCTTAATGCTGGCAGCTGTTGCCGGGCCGCTTGGTTGCTTTGTTATTTGGCGGCGACTTTCCTATTTTGGCGATACCATGGCGCATGCGGCCTTGCTTGGGGTTGCGCTGGCGGTGTTTTTGCAGGTGGATATGCTGCTAGGGGTTGGCGCAATTGTGGCACTGGTGGCGGTGCTGCTGGTGGCACTGCGGCGGCGCGGCACTCTATCTGCTGATACACTATTGGGGATTTTATCGCACGGTGCGTTGGCAGTTGGGCTGGTAATGATCGGCTTTATGGATGATGCCAGGGTTGATCTTATGGCTTTGCTATTCGGCGATCTGCTTGCTGTTGATCACTCCGACATATTGGTTATTGCGATTATTGGTGCTGGTGTGCTGGTGTTGCTCTGGGCCATGTGGCAGCCATTACTAGCGGCGACGTTGAACCACGAAATTGCCGAGGCAGAGGGCCAGCGGCCGCAGCTCAGCGAGATGGTGTTTGTGCTGCTGATCGCCGGTGTGATCGCGGTGGCGCTGAAGATTGTTGGTGCTTTGTTGATTACGGCCCTATTGATTATTCCTGCGGCGGCGGCGCGATGGCTTTCACGCTCACCGGAGATAATGGCTGTTTTGGCCGCGCTTCTGGGGATGGTTGGTGTTGCTGGCGGGCTTTGGGGTTCGTTACAATTTGACAGCGCCTCGGGGCCATCTATCGTGGTTTGCAGCCTGTTGGTTTTCATGGTCTGCATCAGCTTGGGTGCGCTGATCGAGCGGCGCAAGCGTGGGTAGTGGAGGAAATGGAATGAGCCAGTGTGAAGCACATGGACATGTGAAGCGGTCTGAACCTTCTCTTACCAAAAACCAGCAGTTGGTGTGGGATGTTCTGCGCCATGCAAGCGCGCCGATGAGTGCCTATGCAATTCTGGATGAGGTGCGAGCCGATGGGCTGCGGGCGCCGCAGCAGGTATACCGGGCGCTGGATAAGCTGGTGGACACATCTCTCGTCCATAAGCTGGAAAGCTTGAACGCCTTTGTCGCATGCGCGCAGCCATGCTGTGCTGAGCATGAAATGGTGTGCTTTGCGATTTGTGAAGCGTGCGGCAGTGTCGACGAATTTGCTGATGATCAGATCGAGCAGCAATTTGCCGAGTGGACAAAGCGGTCAGGCTTTGTGCGGCGGCAAACGGCAGTTGAGATAAAGGGCCTGTGTAAAGGATGTGCAGCGCAGGCTTAGCTGCGCCGCATTATGTGGTTAGTATTAGCCTACAGCAGCCAAATTCGCCCGTAAATCGTGGGTGGTTGCATTATCTAGGGCCTGCTTTTGCCGCACAAGGCGGTGATGGGCAGCCCTGCGACTGACAGCTCGTTTGCGTTTATCAGCGCGTTGACGGGCATACTGACTATCAACACAAAGGCCGAGCTCATTTATCATGGCGACCAGTTGCGAGCGCGAGTAGAAGCCAAGTGCGCTTAGCAAGGCAGATACGTGGTGCTTTACCGTCGCCTCTGAGATGCCTAGGTCATGCGCAATTTGCTTATTCAGCTTGCCGCGCTTGAGATAGCCAAGGATGGTCGCTTGTCTTTTAGTAAGATTGGCGAGGCCGTTGTAGAATTCGCAGCCGAGCGCGGCGATTGTATCTGATGCTGTGACGGTCTCTGGCTGGATCCGTTCGCCATTAAGAAGGCGATCGATGGTTGTAAAATCTGCTGTCTTTGGCAGTACCGCCGTTGCGCCTTGTCCTTCAAAGAAACTGGCGAGGCCGGAGTTCTCTTCATCAAGTAGAATAAAGAGCTGTTTTGGGTTACCGGTCGCACGCAGAAGGGCAATTGTGCGTAGGCCCGGCGCCTCACTCATGCGCGGATTTACAAGAATAACTGCGTTAGTATGTTCTGCACACCAGTTTTCAAGCTCGTCATAGCTTGCGGTTTGCATGATTGTGCAGCCGGGCCACTTGCTGCGAAAGAGATGGGCCATCGCACTGGCAAAAGCCGGATGCTGATCACCAATCAGGACTGTTGGACACAGATCCCCTGAAACAGGCACGGATGCCTGTGGACTTTCTACGTACATGGTTTCTCCTCCCCAAAAACCGTGTCGTGAACTTAAACCTACGTATGACTACGTAGCTGTTGAAAAAAGTACATGCATATGGTTTTTTTGCAAGACAATTTTGGGGCGAAAATGGAACAGGGTAATTCCGATAGTTCGGGAAAGCAAAAATCCAGGCAGGAAGAAAAAAGTCGGCGGATGCGCCGCGAGATTGTCAATGCTGCCATCTCTGTGTTGCATGAGCAAGGCTATCATCGTGCATCTATTAAGAAAATTGCGGAGCGTAGTGCCTTCTCTCAGGGCGCACTGCAGCATCACTTTCCCACGAAGAACGACCTTATGCAGCATGTGTTGGAACGGCTTCTGCGAAAATCCGTAACACTGACGCAAGACTGGATTGCGGAGCAAGGGGGAGCAAATATTCAGCTTGGCGCACTTACACAGAGCTGGTGGCGCCTACAGATTCGTTCGCCAGAGTTTCTAGCCATGGTTGAGATTCTCGTGGCGTCACGGACAGAAGAAACCCTTCGGGGGCGACTGCGCCATGCCTTTGAGGACTATATGCAGCAGATCAGCGCGCTGCTTGCCCGGCATACGAACAGCGATGAGGCGGATGCAGCCGATGCTGCGATGCTTGCACGGGTGACACGCTGTATGCTGTTTGGTTTTATAACTTATGATGGGCTGTTTTTGTCGGAAGAAGAAATGGAGGCCTATGTCGCCAACTGGGCCAAATATCTGGATTTCGTTCAGATGGGACTTGCGGCATAAAAAAAGCGCAGCAAAACTGCGCTTTTGACATACTTTTATGGAGCATGTTTTAGATGAGCTGTTGCAGCTTCATCGCGAGGCCCATGTCCCCGTCAATTTTAAATTTGCCTTGCATAAACGCCATTGTCGGGTTGAGATCACCAGCCATCAACGCCTCGAGATCTTCAAGGGCGACGCCGATCGTGCAGTCTGCTGTCTTATCTTGAGTGCTGACCTGCTCGCCGTCGATTACAAGGACGCCGTCATCGCCACAGTCAAATTTAATCGTGCCTTCAATAGCCGCGGCTTCAACCTGAGGGCGAATGCTGTCGGCGATGGTTTCTAGGCTCATGTTTCCCTCCTAAACGGGGTGGCTGAATATCGCAGCTGACCCTCGAGTATTATTAACGTTTACGTTAAGGATAGGCTAGGGGATTGTGCTTGTCTTGTAAAGTCCTGCCAAAGAAGGGGTTTGCTTTTTGTTGTTGTCTCCAGTTTGGGGGGCGTGCTGGTTTGTTGACGCAAATCGGTGCCGCTGTATAACGGCCACATGACTTCGCAAGCACCCGCATTTATCTACACGCCCCCCAAAGAGCCGTTTCTAGATGTGCTTTATCATGATGCAGATTTGTTGGTGTTGAATAAGCCCAGTGGGCTGCTGAGTGTGCCCGGCAAGGCGGCGGAGCATAAGGACTGCCTTGAAACGCGGGCGCAACAACGCTTTCCAACGGCCACCACTGTGCACCGTCTGGATATGGATACCTCCGGTGTGATGATTATGGCGTTGAATAAAGCGGCGCATCGGCACCTTGGGCTGCAGTTTGAGCGACGGTATACAAAAAAGCAGTATCTGGCCCGCGTTTGGGGGCAGGTGGCACTAGAGAGTGGTGTTGTGGACCTGCCCTTGCGTTGTGATTGGCCGAACCGCCCCAAGCAGATGGTTGACCATGAGCTGGGGAAGCCTGCGCAAACACATTTCACCGTGCTTAGCCGTGATGCCCAAAGCTCTGTCATGCTGCTGAAACCGGTTACGGGGCGCTCGCACCAATTGCGGGTGCATATGCTGGAGTTGGGCCATCCGATCCTTGGTGACCGATTTTATGCTCAAGGAGAGGCTTTGGCCGCGGCAGATAGGCTACAGCTTCATGCGCATGTCTTGGAATTACGTCATCCTATTGGCGGTGCGGATTTGCGATTCGTGGCTGCGTGCCCGTTTCTAGCAGAATTTGGCTAGCGCAATCCTTTTTTAGTCTTGATCTTGTGATGTACTCTTGTTTGCGATGGTTTGCGAACTGCGGCATTGGCGCGCAACTTTGTCATGCTTGTAAGGCCATTTCACTAATTCTCCGGCAGGATGTCATAGAATTGTTTTCGAATTTTCGTTTTAGAATTGTGATATATCGGCAATTTCCCGCTCTTACATTTGTCATCTACGTGTATTAGGTTACGTGAAGTTGCGTGCCGCAATCGTTGTGAATTTTTGTAAGCCTTTGATGCTAAATAGATATATTAACGGTATCTGTTTGGTATGCATGTGAGTGCAAGAAGTAAAGGTAAGTATAAGATAAAATGCTTACGGAGCTTTTGTTTTTAGTTTTTATGAAACTAAAAGTAAAATGACTAATCTCTCATATATCTACCTGTTTTGACATAGATCATCAGGGTGTTTTCTTAATTGTACTTATATTGCTAGCAGCTAACGAGCTTAGGTCTCGGATGTTCCGAGGCTCTATGACAAATAAGTCATAAAATAGATAGTGTCTCCTATCAGATGCAGACCACATGGAGGTGGGAATGCCAGTCACGAACCTAACCGAACTTGACGCCCTGGTGGCACGGGTTACCAAAGCGCAAAAAGTCTTTGCCGAGTATACTCAAGAGCAAGTAGACAAAATTTTCCGCGCAGCTGCTTTGGCTGCTGCCGACAACCGCATTCCACTTGCACGCATGGCCGCTGAAGAAACCGGCATGGGTGTGATGGAAGATAAGGTTATTAAAAACCAGTTTGCTTCCGAGTACATCTACAACAAGTACAAGGATGAAAAGACCTGCGGTATTTTGTGCGAGGATGATAACTTCGGCACTATCACCATTGCAGAGCCAACTGGAGTGATTTGTGGCATTGTGCCTACCACCAACCCGACCTCTACCGCGATCTTTAAGGCATTGATTTCCTTGAAAACGCGTAATGGTATCATCTTCAGCCCGCACCCACGTGCAAAACGCGCAACCAACGAAGCTGCGCGCATCGTTCTGGATGCTGCGATTGCTGCTGGTGCTCCAAAGGACATTATCGGCTGGATCGATACGCCTTCTGTTGAGCTTTCCGAAGGGCTGATGAAACATGACGGCATCAACCTGATCCTAGCAACCGGTGGTCCGGGCATGGTGAAGGCTGCTTACTCCTCCGGTAAGCCCGCGATTGGTGTTGGTGCTGGTAACACACCTGTTGTTGTTGACGAGTTTGCAGATGTGAAGCGCGTTGTCGCCTCTATCTTGATGTCCAAAACATTTGATAATGGCGTGATCTGTGCTTCCGAGCAGTCTGTTATCGTTGTTGATGATGCTTATGAGCAAGTGAAAGAGCGTTTTGCCACTCACAAAGGTTACATCCTGAAGGGCAAAGAGCTTGGTCTGGTGCAGAAAGTTCTGCTCAATGATAAAGGTGCTCTGAACGCGGCGATCGTTGGCCAATCCGCTTACACCATTGCCAAGCTAGCTGGTGTGGACGTGCCTGAGGATACCAAGATCCTTATTGGTGAAGTGAGCGATGTGACTGAGGCAGAGCCTTTTGCACACGAGAAACTGTCGCCAACTCTGGCTATGTACCGTGCGAAAAACTTTGATGATGCTTGCACCAAAGCTGAAGCACTTGTCGCACTTGGTGGTATTGGTCACACCTCCGTATTCTACACCGATCAGGACCGTTGTGTTGAGCGTGTGAAAGAATTCGGCGAGCGGATGAAAACTGCCCGTATCTTGATCAACTCACCTGCTGCGCATGGCGGTATTGGTGATCTTTACAACTTCTCGCTTGCGCCATCGCTGACACTTGGCTGTGGCTCTTGGGGTGGTAACTCCATCTCCGAAAACGTTGGTCCTAAGCACTTGATCAACCGTAAGACCGTTGCGAAGAGGGCTGAAAACATGCTGTGGCACAAACTGCCTCAATCGATCTACTTCCGCCGCGGCTGTTTGCCAGTTGCTCTTGAGGATCTGAAAGGGGCAGAGCGTGCGCTGGTTGTAACCGACGGCTTCTTGTTCAAGAATGGCTATGCGGATGAGACTCTGGCAATCTTGAAAAACCTCGGCATGGAAACCGACGTCTTCTATGATGTGGAAGCTGATCCGACCTTGACGCAGGTTCGTAAAGCGGCTGATCTTTGCCATAGCTTCAAGCCAGACCTTATCATTGCCCTTGGTGGCGGTTCGCCTATGGATGCTGCGAAGATCATGTGGGTTATGTATGAGCACCCAGATGTTGACTTTGCCGACTTGGCACTGCGCTTCATGGATATCCGCAAGCGTATCTACAAGTTCCCGAAAATGGGTCAGAAGGCGAAGCTGGTTGCGATCCCAACCACGTCTGGTACCGGATCTGAGGTGACACCGTTTGCTGTGGTAACCGACGATGCGACTGGCATGAAGTACCCAATTGCTGACTATGAGTTGACACCAAACATGGCGATTGTTGACGCGAACCTCGTCATGAATATGCCAAAGTCGCTGACAGCGTTCGGTGGTATTGATGCAATCACCCACGCAACCGAAGCTTATGTCTCTGTGTTGGCAAACGAGTATTCTGACGGTCAAGCTCTGCAGGCGCTGAAGCTGCTGAAAGAGAACCTTGTCGACAGCTACAAGTTTGGTGCTGAAGCTCCTGTGGCTCGTGAGCGTGTTCACAATGGCGCGACACTGGCTGGTGTTGCTTTTGCTAATGCCTTCTTGGGTGTCTGCCACTCAATCGCGCACAAAGTGGGCGCTGCCTTCCACGTGCCGCACGGCTTGGCGAACGCTATGCTGATCTCTAATGTGATCCGCTACAACGCTAACGATAACCCAACCAAGCAGACTGCATTCTCGCAGTATGACCGCCCACATGCGAAGTGTCGCTATGCCGAAATCGCTGACCATCTTGGTCTGACTGCAGCAAATGACGACAACGACAAGAAAGTGGCCAAACTGATTGCTTGGATCGAAAGTGTCAAGAAAGAGCTGGAAATTCCAGCGGGCTTTAAGGATCTGGGTATTCCAGAGGACAAGTTCCTTGCCGAAGTTGAAACGGTTGCTGTTGAGGCGTTCGATGACCAGTGTACTGGCGCTAACCCACGCTATCCGCTGATCAGCGAGATCACTCAGTTGCTAATGGATGCTTACTATGGCCGCGAATTTGTTGAGGCGAATGTTCGTGCAACTGCAGAGGTTAAAGAAGACCCAAAAGCTGCGAAAAAAGATAAGGCTCCTGCATAAAAACGCTTAGGAGATCACCCCATCAAAACAGGCTCGGGCAGACATGCCCGGGCCTTTTTTGTAAGACAATCACACCAAAAACCGCTTGAAGTCGAAGGTGGTTGCGCTGGCTTGCCGCTCGGCGGCGGTGTAAAGAAACGCGCAAAAGAAAAAGCAGCAAGCACCGGATAGGTACGCTTGCTGCTTTTAGTTGGCGCCCCGGGAATTGGTCTGCGGGCGGGGCCTGTGGACGTCTAGTCGCTGTTTGGCTTGGAAGTTGCTAGTCCAGTGTCCGTTTGGAACGGGACAGTGCCATGAGCGAGAAGACGAATACGAAAACAAATAGAATAGCTAGTTCATTGCCAACTTGGCTTAAGTCTGCACCTTTAAGCATCACACCGCGAATGATGCGGATGAAGTGGGTGATGGGTAGGCACTCGCCGATGTATTGGGCCCAGTGAGGCATTCCTCGGAAAGGAAACATAAAACCGGAAAGCAGAATGCTGGGCAGGAGCGAGAGCACCATTAACTGCATGGCTTGCATCTGCGATTTTGCAATGGTGGAGAAAAAGTAACCCAGCAACACCAAGGAGAACACGTAGATCAAGGTGGAGAACAGGATGAGCCAGAGGGAGCCTACGAAGGGCACATCAAACAGTAACTGCCCTGCTCCTAAGATAATGGTCATCTGCACCGCGCCCAAGCATAGGTATGGGGTTACCTTTCCCAGCATAATCTCAGCGGAATTGGCGGGCATGGCTAGCAGATTTTCCATGGTTCCGCGTTCTCGTTCCCGAGTGAGTGAAAGGGCGGTCATCAGCACCATGGTGATCTGCATAATTACCCCTAAAAGCCCCGGTACAGTGTTGTACTGGCTAATGCCTTCCGGATTGTAGCGGCGATGCACGATGATTTGCAGGCGCTGTGCGCGCTGGAGGGCGATGGCCCGCTCTTCGCCATTAACCCGCGCAAGCGCTTCATTTGCCAAGTTTTTCAATGCGGAAACTGCACCGGAAGAGGCAGCGGGATCGGTGGCATCTGCTGCGACAAGGAGGGTTGGTTTGTCCTTGCGCTGAATGCGGGTTGCAATGTCGGAGGGGATGGTAACAATAAAGCTCACCTCGCCCTTTTGCATGAGATCATTTGCTTCGCTGGCAGAGACGCCAACATGGGAAAACTCGTAGTAATCCGAGACCTCAAGCGCCGTGACAATGGCGCGGGTATAGGGGTCATTCGAGGTGTAAACAAGCGCGGTTGGGAGTGAGTGCGGGTCGTTGTTGATCGCGTAGCCAAATAGAATAAGCTGTATGATCGGCAGCCCGAGTATCATCGCGAAGGTGATGCGATCACGCTTGGCTTGGATGAACTCCTTCAAGAACATTGCATAAAAGCGACTTATTGAGAAAAAATGGGTCATTGCATGTTGTCCTTACTGTCGGACATGAACTTGATAAAGACGTCTTCGAGAGTGGTTTCTCCAAGTTCAACTGTAAGGTCGTAATCAGCACAAATCTCGTCGACGGCACTCTTTAGCTTGTCTTCATTTGGTCCTACCACGTGAAGCGTTGAGCCAAAGGGGGCGACTTGATCAATGTCCGGATGATCGGCAAGTGTATGGGCGACTTTGTCGGTATCTTCGCCTTTAACCAACAAGGTGTGTAAGCCCGAGCTGGCGACCACTTCTTCTACGGTGCCTTGAGCGAGCATATTGCCATAGGCAATGTAGCTGATGCGGTGGCAGCGCTCGGCTTCGTCCATATAGTGTGTGGAGACTAGCACTGTCATGCCCTCAGCAGCCAGCACGTGGATCTCATCCCAAAACTCGCGGCGAGCTTTGGGATCTACCCCCGCGGTGGGTTCGTCCAGCAGGAGTAATTTTGGCTTGTGCATGGTGCAGGCAGCCAAGGCGAGGCGTTGCTTCCAGCCGCCAGAAAGAGAGCCTGCGAGCTGCTTGCGACGAGACGTAAGGCCAAGGCTTTCCAGCGTCTTATCTACGTAGGTATGCAGTGGTTTTAACTTGTAGAGGCGGGCTACAAACGCAAGGTTTTCCTCGATGGTCAGGTCGTCGTAGAACGAAAACTTCTGTGTCATGTAGCCCACCTCGCGCTTGATCTTCAGCTGGTCACGCATCAGATCAAGGCCAAGGACAGTGCCCTCGCCAGAATTGGCGGTGAGAAGTCCGCACATCATGCGGATACTGGTTGTTTTTCCTGAGCCGTTGGGGCCAAGAAAGCCGACGATTTCTCCGCGCCGAACTTGCATTGCAACTTGATTGACAACGGTTTTGTTGCCAAATCGCTTGGTCAAGTCGCGGACATCGATTACTAGTTCAGACTTCATATTACTGCCCCAGTTCAACATCGACGATCTGGCCGGGCTTTAAGCCCGAGGCGGTGTTTAGGGGCTGTGCCTCGACAAGGAACACAAGCTCTTGGCGGTTCTCTAACGAGTAGATCACCGGGGGAGTGAATTCCGGGCCGTCCGCCACATAACTGACTTTTGCCCTTAGATTGTCGGCACAAGACGAGCAGTTTACCTTGAGAGTAGTGCCAAGGTGCAGTTTGCTAAAGCTTGCTTCAGGGACATAGAGCGTGAGTTTGACTGCGCCCTCAGGTAAGACAGAAACAACTGGTGCGGTGGGGCTGGCAATTTCGCCACGATGGTGAATTACATCAAAGACTTTACCGTCGGCCGGGGCGTGGATTGTACGCTCCGCGAGGCGCCATTTTGTGCGTTCAAGGCGTGCTTTTGCTCTTTGTAGTGCGCTTTGTGCAGCTTTAATCTGGTCTTTTCGCGCCGGGAGTTTGGCGACTTCCAACTGTGCTTTAAGCTCAGCCAAGCGCGAGGACGCCACATCATGGTCGGTTTGAGCTTTGTCCAATGTTGCTTTGGACATTACCTCACGCTTATATAAACCGACTTGACGAGCGAGGACGCGTTCCTTTTCGGTTAGCAGTGCGGCAGCAGACGCTATGCTTGCTTCCAGCACGTTTATTTCTTCGGGGCGTTTGCCAAGCTTTAAATTGTCGAGATGGGCTTGCGCTTCATTCACAGCGGCTTCGGCTTCGACCAAGTCGATCTCGACGTCCTCTGTTTGCAGGCGGGCCATAATGTCTCCTGCCTTAACACTGTCGCCACGGCGGACATAGACCTGTGCAATCTCAGCGGCTTCTACGGGCGCCAAGCGGGCGTATTCGCCCTCTACATAACCGGTGGCAAGGGGGAGCGGTGACGAACAACTGGAAAACATTGCGGCGATGAGCGGCAGGGAGCAGACAAAAGACATAATTATTCCTCCCGTGCGGCGGCGATGCCCGCGCGCACTTTCTGCAAGAGTGTTGTTTTAATGAGTTTGCGTTGCTCTGGGCCGATCTCCTCCCAGCCAAGGGAGTTGAGCACGACGAACTGGGCAACGCGGAAGTAAAAAACTTGCCCGACATAGGACATGACTGCAATTTTCGCTTCTTCGGCAGTGGGGGAGATGCCGGTCGCTTTTGAATACATTAGAGCGGCTTGCTCAATGGATGGGCCAATGAACCCCTCAAAGATTTGCTGCATTGCGTCCGACTCGCTGCCGACTTCACGTAGGACAAAACTGACGAAGCTTGGGGCCTCTTTACTGCCCAACAGGAAATCGATCATGCGGCCAACGAAGCTGATGAGCGCTTCTTCAGCGTTTTCTTGGGAGAGGGACTGCCACGCCGCGCTGGTGGCGGGGGAGGTGTCGTTCACGTGCGTTTTTGCGAGCGACACGAAATATTCAGCGCATGCTGTGTGCAGTCCCTGCTTGCCGCCAAAGTGATAGGCAATAGACGAGATATTTGTGCTTGCAGCCTCGGCGATTTCGCGCGTTGAGGTCGCAGCATAGCCCTTGCTCCCAAACAGGCGAAGAGCAGCGTTGATCAGCGCAAGGCGTGTTTTCTGGCTGCTGCTTAGCTCTGTTGATTGGGTCTGGGTGTCTATTGGCATCTTTGGGGCTTCCCTGTTTTTGAGTTGAGGAAAGCATAAACCTAGTTCTGTTCCTGTGTCAATCAATCGATTGAATTAATTATAAAGGCTGTAAGTGTATCTGCGAATGGGTGAACGAAATTTTCTTATCGTGAAGGGCTTAGCGGAAATGCGAATCTTTTCAATAAAAAATAATTCTTTGAGCGCATAGAGCAATGCTCATGTTTTTGCTCGATCAATTTACGGCTTGGCAGTGGATAACTATATCGAGCTGAGGTCGACTTAATTTGCAGTGGTATTTCAGTAAAAATAAAGTTTCGTTCGTTGCGGCTCTTTTGGCTTCTGTAAAAAATTCGCTAGTTATTGCGGTTTTTTGGCATTTCAGAGTGAGGTTAGAGAACCAAACTAGGGGCTAACACCTCACCATTCATCGAAAGATAAGGGCTAGTACGTGTGCCCCATGTTGTGTCTGTAGTGTTTCTTCCGCTACGATAAGCGTCATGTTGGTGAAGTGGTAAAATGTTGAGAAAATTTTAAGTTGAGGCGAGCGCTGAAGGATTGAAGACCGCATTTTTGGTGAATGAAATGCGCAAATTTCAGATAAAAAATTTTCTATTTCATTGACAGTTTTCACGATCAAGACAAATACTTCACGCCATGATGATAACGAAGTCCACCCTAGCCAAGCAGGCGTACGAGGAAATTCACCGACTTATTTTGAGCGGAGAATTGCCACTTGGCGAAAAACTGCGCCCTGCTGATTTGGCGGCGCGACTGCATATTAGCCAAACGCCGGTGAAGGAAGCTTTGGCGATGCTGGAACGTGATGGGCTCGTTGAAGGGGAGGACCGGAAGGGCACTATGGTGCGCCAGTTTTCCAAACAAGACATTGAAAAGGTTTTTGAGGCGCGGATCCTTCTTGAAACAAACGCATTAAACGAAGGCTTTGCGCAATCAAGGGTGACACCCGCTTTTCATCGCACGCTTGCAGATTTTGCTGCAAATATGGAGGAGCTTGGGCAAGCGCACGGCCTTGCGAAGCTGGCGGAGTTTTTGCGCCTTGATCGCGAGATGCACGCAAAGATTGTCGGGTTGGCGCAGAACCCGTTGTTTAGTGAGTGGCATGAGGTGGTGCTGTGGCAAACGCAGACGATCATCACTTACTCGGTCGAGAATTATGATTTCGCCCGCACGGTTGCGGAGCACCGACAGTTGGTTGCCGCAATTTGCGAGGGGGAGCCAGATGCCGCGGTTGCATACTTGCGGACCCACTTGGTGGAATCACGGAATGACCTTTTGAAAAGGTCTGACGAGACGCTTCCTGTCAAACCCGGTCGGTAGGAAGTCAAGCCAAGATTGCTGCATGCAGAAAACTTGATTGCAGCGATTTAGATCGGAAACCGCCAGACCTAACTTGGGCTTTGAGGTTTGGCACTGCACCTTTTGGGTGCGCTTTTTATGCCCCCCGTTTTGGGGAAGCACGTGGAGGAAACTTATGTTTAAGCTACTTAAAACTGCCGCTATGGCTGCTACCATTGCAGCTGTTGGAGCGTTTTCTGCAAATGCAGCGCCTTTGGAAATCAAAGTTGCTTATGGCAACAACCCGGGCGAGCCATTTGATGTGGTCATGAACCACTGGGCGAAGCTTATCGATGAGCGTAGTAACGGTGAAATCCAGTTCAAACTGTATCCTAGCTCCCAGTTGGGTGCGAAGAAGGATGTGACCGAGCAGGCTCTGCTGGGTGTGCCGGTCATTACTCTGACCGATGTTGGCTTCCTTGCTGACTATGAGCCAGATCTGGGTGTGTTGTTTGGTCCATACCTGTCCGACAGCCCAGAAAAACTGTTCTCGATTTACGAGAGCGACTGGTTCAAGGAAAAGGAAGAAGCGCTGAAAGCTAAAGGTATTCATGTTGTCATGAAAAACTACCTTTACGGCGCACGTCACCTTTTGTCTAAAAAGCCGGTTCGCACGGTTGAAGACATGAAGGGTCTGAAGATCCGCACACCTAACAATATCATGCAGATCCGTGCGATTGAAGCGATGGGTGGCACAGCAACTCCAATGCCGCTTGGCGAGGTGTATACTGCATTGACGCAGGGCATTATCGACGGCGTTGAGAACCCGCTTCCTGTGCTGTATGGCGGTAAATTCCATGAGGAAGCCAAGTACCTCAGCCTGATCGGCTACCTCTTGAACACTTCCTTGATCATCGGTGGCGAAGAGTTCTTCTCTACCTTGAGTGAAGAACAGCTCGATATCATCCATTCTACCGCGCATGAAGCTGGTGTCTACAGCCAGAAAATTGCCGCAGAAGGTGATGAGGAAATCATCGAGAAGATGAAAGCTGCTGGCGTTGAAATCATCCGTCCAGAAGCTGGTCCGTTCCGTGATGCTGCTGTTAAAGTCTATGGCCAGTTCCCTGAGTGGACACCAGGCCTGTTTGATAAAATCCAAGACATGCTGAAATAAGCCTCAGTCTGGTAAAGGCGGCGCGGGAGACTGTGCCGCCTCTTTTTTCCCCCCGTAAATGAATAGGGCCTCCCAAAATGAGTTGGCTTAGAAGAATTGTTGATTGGAGCGTGTGCGCTCTATTTACAGTGCTGGTGTTGGCGACGACGTATGCTGTCTTTATGCGGTATTTCATCGGCGACCCTGTGCACTGGTCTGAAGAGGTGATGGGGCTGTTAACGGTTTGGATTGTTATGCTTGGGGCGATAGCTGCTGAGCGGGACGGTGAAAACCTTTCTATCCCTATCTTCACTGACATGATGCCGACGGTGATGCGCCGTTTGGTGGAGGTGCTTATAAAAGCCCTCTCGCTGGTTGCGCTCGTGTTTATTGCCTATCTGGCATGGAAGCTTGCTGAAAAAACCACCTATAAGATCACCCAGATCCTGCGAATTTCCTTCTGGTGGATTGATATTCCTGTGGCTGTTGGCTCGCTCGGTATGGGTGTTTACATGCTGCAATCCCTTATCACCACTGTCAAAGCCCTTGTAAAAGGAGAGGATGAATGAGCTGGTCTGTCATTATCCTCCTGATGTTGGCGCTGTTTGCGCTGAATATGCGTTTGTATCTGGGTATTATGGTTGCTGTGCTGGCGTACTTTTTGTTGTTTAGCGAGTTACCGCATCAGATTGCGATCCAACGCTTTATAACTGCAACGCAAAACACTTCGCTGTTGGCGATCCCGTTTTTTATCTTGCTTGGCACTTTGCTGGCCCACTCTGGAATTGCAGAGCGTGTGGTTGATCTGGCGCAGTTGCTTGTGGGGCGTATTCGGGGCGGCCTTGCCTTGACCAACATTATGGTCAGCACGCTGATGGGCGGCCTTTCTGCCTCTAACCTTGCAGACAGCGCTATGCTGGCGCGCATGATGGTACCGGAGATGGAAAAGAACGGTTATAGCCGTCCGTTTTCTGCTGCGGTTACTGCAGCAGGTGCGTTGATCACGCCAATTATTCCCCCCGGAATTGCGCTGATTATTTTCTCGCTCATGGCGGATGTGTCAGTTGGCAAGATGTTTATGGCCGGTATTGTGCCGGGCATACTCTGCGCTGTTTTGCTGATGACAACAGTCTACGTGGTTTCGGTGCGCCGTGGCTACAAGCCAACGCGTATGGCAAAGCCGACTGCGAAGGAAAGTGTGGTCACCTTGCTGCGGGCATGGCCAGCAATCTTCCTTGTTGGTGTGGTGATTGGTGGTGTTCGTGCAGGTATCTTCACGCCAACAGAAGCGGGTGCAGCGGCGGTGTTGATCGTGGTGGCCATCGGCATGTTTGTGTATCGGCGGATGTCACCGAAGAATGTACTGGATTCCTTGATCGAAACTGGAAAATCCACCTCGGCAGTGATGCTGGTGATTATGGCGAGTTCGGCATTGGCATGGGTGTTCTCGCTAGAGCAGGCCGGCCCTGCATTTGCTGAGATGATCACCGGATTTACAGAGAACAAGTATCTGTTCTTGCTCACGCTCAATATTGCATTGCTGTTTTTCGGTATGCTCATTGAGGGTACGGCGATTTTGATCGTGCTTGTGCCACTGTTGCTGCCAACGATTAAGGCCTTTGGTATAGATCCGTATCACTTTGGTATTGTTATGGTGCTCAACCTGTCTATCGGTACACTCACTCCCCCCGTTGGTACTGTGATGCTGGTTGTTTGCAATATCACCAAGACGAGTGTTGCGGCGTTCTCACGCGAGGCGTTGGCGCTCTACGGTGCGCTCTTGTTTGCTTTGGCTTTGATTGTGCTGGTGCCGGAAATCACACTGGCCTTGGTGCACTGAGTTAGCCACACTTTTAAAGAAAAGGAGAGGCGGCGCTGTTGCTTTGACAGCGCCGCCTTTTGTTGTTGATCGTCGTGTTGCGACGAGACAAAGCCATAGCAAGGCTGTGTATGCGTTGGGACGCCTGCGCAGAAAAGAAAGGGCGCTCCTGCATTTGCAAGAGCGCCCTTTCTTGGATGCTTGAATGGACCTGCGCTTCATAAAAGCGCAGGTGCCGCTAACTTATAGCTTGCCTTCGTATTCGCTCAGGTGCGTTTTGCGCTCCACATAAAGCCCGGTCACCAAGGAGTAACAGGCGAGCAACAACACGATTGCGAATGGGAAGCCGGTTGACACCGAGACAGCTTGCAAAGCGGTCAAGCCGCCGCCAAGCAGCAGGGCGATGGCGGCCAGCGCGCCAATGATCACCCAGAATACCCGCTGCGGTGTTGGTGTGTTTACCTTGCCGCCTGCTGTCATGGTATCAATGACCAGAGAGCCAGAGTCCGAGGAGGTGACAAAGAAGATCACCACCAAGAAGATGCCGGTAATCGAGGTGAACAGGGTCAACGGCAGTTCCGCCAACATGCTGAACAGTTTCAGTTCAAGTGCGGCGTCTTTTATGGAGCTCACACCTTCATGCACAACCAGCGTGATTGCGGTTTCGCCAAAAGTGGTCATCCAGATGATGGAAACCAGCGATGGAATGAGCAGCACGCAGGTAATGAATTCACGCACGGTGCGGCCACGGCTGATGCGGGCAATAAACATGCCGACAAAAGGTGACCAGGAAATCCACCAGGCCCAGTAGAAGGAGGTCCAGCCTTCCATGAAGTTCGTATCTGTGCGTCCGATCGGGTTCGACAGGGCGGGCAGGTATTCAACATAGGCCAGCAGGTTGTTGAAGAAGCCTGAAACCACAAGAGCTGTAGGGCCTGCAATGAGCACAAATAGCAGCAGAACAGCGGCTGCAACCATATTGATTTCTGAGAGCAGCTTTACCCCTGCATCAAGGCCGGCGACAACGGAAGCCAGCGCGATGGAGGTGATGGCGATAATCAGAATAACGCGTGAGGTGTTGGTGACCTCGATGCCGAAAAGATAGTTCAGGCCAGCGTTTGCTTGCTCTGCACCAATGCCTAAGGACGTTGCTAGGCCAGACATAGTGGCAAAGACAGCAAGAATATCGATCAGGTGCCCGGGCCAGCCCCAGATGCGTTCGCCAAAGATTGGATAGAATACCGAGCGGATGGTGAGCGGAAGGCCTTTGTTGTAAGCGAACAGCGCCAATGACAACCCAACAATCGCATAAACTGCCCATGGGTGGAGGCCCCAGTGGAAGATGGTTGCGGCCATGCCAAGGCGCATTGCCTCTGCTTCATTGCCAGCTGCGCCGCCAAGCGGTGCCCAATCAGACCCCGAGAACGAGGTTGAGAAGTGGGAGATTGGCTCAGATACACCGTAGAAAACGAGGCCGATGCCCATACCAGCGGCAAAAAGCATCGCAAACCATGAAAGGTAGGAGTAATCTGCGCTGGCATTAGCGCCGCCGATGCGCACGCGGCCAAGCGGTGAGAGCACAATGCCTAAACATACCAGAACAAAGATATTGCCTGCGGTTAGGAAAAAGCCGGCGAAATTGCTCGTGAGGAAGGAGCGAAGGTCCCCGAATATCGGGCCTAAACTGTCGTGAAATGCGAGGGTAATCGCAACAAACGCAACTAGAAGAGCGCCGGAGATCGCGAATACCGGATTATGAATATCCAGCTCTACCCGGCCAATTTGTGGGTTGATGTTGTCCTGACCAATTTCATAGTCAGTGTCAATCACTGCCGTCGGGCCTTCCGGGGCAGGGATAGCTTCTACATCAGAGGAATTCGTCATTGGTTACCTGTTTGTGTTCATAGCATGAGGCCATACATGACCCCAGCAGACGCGTACACAATCCACGCTTTAAAGCGCGGTCGGCCTGCAAGATGCAGGCACTGCCAAGACAGATAGAAGGCATAAAGCCGGTGCTCCTTAACACAAGAGGCACCCAAATTGCGCCCCAGTAAGGACCAGAGCAAACGCCTACCTTAATTGGGAGAGTGTTCTCCCGTTAACTCGGCTCGTATGTGCAGCAGAAGGCCTGCTTCATTCGAGTAGCGATTTCTCGCCTATAAGCGCAAGGGCTGCGCTTGCGAGATACCTAACTAAAAATAACTGAATGGTCAAGCTTTTGGCAATATTAATTCAATAATCGTTTATGCCGAAGCATCGGCTAACCAGGGTGGGTGGCTATTTGTGGTGTGTTATTTGATCTAAAATATGTACTTGTTTTGAATAATTTAATTTCACAGATGCTTCCGTTTGTAAGGAAACTACACGTTAATTTTGACGGATCGCTTGCGGTTTCAAGTAAAACATAAATGATGAAGAAATCTACGTATAAATGTGTTGGAAGTATTTTTGCGATACTTTGTTTTGTCGCTAATATTAACAAGGGAGGTGCGGGTGCGCGCAGTTATGTTCGGTGCTGGCGGGGCGATTGGAAATGCTCTTGCCCATGAACTGGCTGCACGCCACGAGGCGGTCGAGCTGGTGCTGTTCAATCGGCGCCCAGTCGCTGCGAAGGTCGCGGGGCAATCAGTGAGACAATTGGATATGCAGGATGAGCGTAAACTTGCCTTGGCCGCGCAAGAGCTTCAAACTGTTGGAGAGGTTGATTTTCTAATCATTGCGGTTGGTGCATTACACGGCGTGGCGGGCCAGCCTGAAAAAGCACTTGCAGAATTAAGCGCCGAGAAACTGAAATGGATCTACGAAGCAAACATGGTCGTGCCTGCGTTGTTAATGAAACACTTTGCGCCCCTCCTGCCGAGGGAAAGGCGCGGTGTGATCGCCGCATTGTCCGCTAGAATTGGGAGTATCAGTGATAATCAACTTGGCGGTTGGTACAGCTATCGTTGTGCTAAAGCGGCGCTTAACATGTTCATCCGCTGTGCGGCGATTGAACTTCGACGCAAACACAAGTCCAGTATTGTAGTAGGGCTTCATCCGGGCACTGTGGCGAGCGCGCTATCTGCCCCCTTTCAACAACGTATAGCACCGGAGATGGTATTTGCGCCTGCTCAAAGTGCGAAGAAGCTGGTTGAGGTATTGGAGCATTTAGAGCCTGCGGATAGTGGATGTTGCTTTGCGTATGATGGTAAAGTGATCGCTCCGTAGTGGTGTCGTAAAATTTGTCGGGAGGCCCCATGCTGGCAGTTGTTTGTTTTGGAGAAGAAGGTGGTGTGGATACGTTGCTAAAGCAGTGTGTCGAGCAGCTGCAACAAGATGGCCTCGTATTACACGGTGTACTACAGGAAGAAGGCGTGGCCACAGAATGCTGCGGACCGATGTCCTTACGGCAGATCCGCAGCGGCGAAGCTCGGCAGATTTTTCAGGAGCTTGGCGCAGGCTCGCGGGGATGCCGGTTGGATTTCGGTGCGTTGGCGGCGGTTTGCGCGCAGCTGGAAGCGGGTTTTGATGGGACAGAGGACCTCGTCATTCTCAACCGCTTTGGCAAGAGCGAGAGTGAGGGCGGCGGGCTACGCAGTGTTATCGAGATTGCAATTGCGCAGGAAACCCCGGTGTTGATCGGGGTTAAAGAGACTTACCGTGATGCCTTTTTAGAATATGCGGGTGAATTTGGTGAGGTCTTAGCAAATGATGTGAGTGCTGTGCTGGCTTGGTGCAGTGCAATGCGGGCAAAGAAAGCGGCCTAATTCAAGTCGGGGCGAGCGCCAAAAACAACAATACCCGCCGTTTCAGGCGGGTATGTGATTTTTGGATTTTCAGTCTGCCCGTTATGCAAGCTTAGTAAACATCGCGCAAGTAGCGCTTTTCTTTCTTTAGCTTGTTAACGTAATCCTTAGCGCCGTCTTCGCTGAGGTTCGCCTCTTTGGCGATGACACTGTGCAGGGCTTTGTCAACATCTTTGGCCATGCGGCTGGCATCACCACAGACATAGAAATGACCGCCTTCTGCCAGAGCTGCGAACAGTTCCTTGGAGTTTTCCATCATGCGGGTCTGAACATAGATTTTCTCGGCCTGATCGCGCGAGAACGCCAGATCAAGGCGGGACAGCACGCCGTTTTGCTGCATAGTTTCGATTTCATCTTGGTAGATATAGTCGCTAGCGGCATGTTGATCGCCAAAGAACAGCCAGTTCATACCCTTGGCACCAATTGCCTGACGCTCTTGCAAGAAGGCGCGGAACGGAGCAATTCCGGTTCCCGGGCCAACCATGATCATTGGCACATCGTTATTTTGTGGTACGCGGAACGATTTGTTTGGTGCCACAAAGATTTTTGCTGTGCCGTTCTCGATTACACGATCAGCTAAGAACGAGGAGGCAACACCACCATGCTTACGGCCATGGCTTTCATAGCGTACGGTCGCAATGGTAAGGTGTACGCTGTCAGTCGCGAACTTCGAGCTGGAAGAGATCGAGTAAGCGCGGTGCTGCAATGGCTTGAGTAGGCCGGTGATTTCATCCAGCGAGAACTCCACTTGCGGGTAAAGCAACAGCAGATCCAGGGCGTCCTTGGACCAGAGGAAGTTCTCCATGGCTTCTTTGTCGCCGTGCTCAACGATATGGGAAAGGTGATCGTCGCCTGCTTTCGCAGCAACTGCTTTTACAAAATCGTTCGAGGGAGTGGAGATTTCGAAGTGGCTGAACAACAGCTCACCCAATGGGCGGTCGTGGCCGTTGACGCTTGTCTCCAGGGATATGCCAAGGCGCTTGCCCCAATCTTCGACCAGTTGTGGATCGTTGGTTGGAATAACACCAAGTGCATCACCGGCTTCATAGGTAGGCGCGCCGTCGCCGAGGCCAATTTCGTAATGACGAATTTCCTTGGCCGAGCCTTCACCAGAGAGCAGGCGGTTCACAGTCACCGGTGCATCGTACGGGTTCTTGCGGGACCATTTGGATTTCTCAGGTTTCTTGGCAGCGCTAGCAGCAACAGGAGCAGCGCTCCCGCTCGTGCCTTTTAGCTCGGCCAGTTTTTCCAGTACGCCATTTGTCCATTCTTCAGCCGGGGCTTCAAAATCAACATCACAGTCTTTGCGCGGGTAGAGGCGTTTTGCACCCAGCTGCTCCAAGCGCAGATCCATCTGCTTACCGGCTTCACAGAAGCCATCGTAACCGGTGTCGCCAAGTGCCAGTACGGCAAAGCGCATGGCTTCAACGCGTGGGGCGTCGGTGGCTTTAAGGGCATCCCAGAACAGTTGGGCGTTGTCTGGCATTTCGCCTTCACCGTATGTAGAGATGACAATGAGCACCTGCTCCATGGCTGCAAAGTCTTCTAGGGCGATGTCATCCAGACATGCCACGGTCGGGCTCATACCGGCAGCAGTGAGGGCCTCGCCAATTTCTTCGGCCACCATTTCAGAGTTGCCGGTTTGCGTGCCGTATAAAACATTGACGCTCAGCGCAGCAGTGCCTTCTTGGGCGGCATCATCGTTGACAGCCATTTGGGTGTGAAGTCCGGCAAAAAAGCCTGCAAGCCAATTTTTCTGCTCAGGTGAAAACGGAGCGTTTTCTGGAATAAAGGGAAGTTTCATAGGTCGTTACCGTGTCTCGATCTGTCTTGAAGGATGGGTGGGAGCTCTTTGCGAGCTCATACCATCTGCTTCACCAATTCCATGGAGCTTGCCTTGGCAAACAGCATTTCGAAGTCTGGGATTTCGCCCATAGCCTGACGGTTCTGGCGGTCTTGCAGCAAGATCCAGCCATAAGTGCCGATGCTGTCCATGAGGCGGACGTTACGGTTTGAAAGTGCGGTTTTATAGTCTTTCATCCGCTTGTCCGAGATCATCACCGCGAGTTCTTCATCGCCAAAACTTTCCAGCGCTTTTCGGGCATGGCCCGCTAGTTTCTGGTTTAGCGCGAAGTCTTCTGTAAGGATCAGCTTGCGGACCCCTGAGGTGATGGTGTTTTGATCCAGATCCTCGGCCTTTTTGTAGCGCGATTTCACCACATCTTCAGCACAGTGCCAGACAGTGTAGTTGTTGATGAGGGTGTACATCAACGCTGTGTCGGTCTCGCCATAGCTCGGGATTGCGCCATCCGCGATCGGCTTACCGTCGCGGTATGCCTCTTTGAACTTGCGTGTTTGGTGGGCAACGAGAGCTTGCGACAACTCTTCCACCAGCTCTTTGCGGCTCTTGGCTTTCAAGATGGCCTCGTAGTTCTGGTAGGTTTCCAGCGCTAGCGGGGTGGCGAAACGGAAGTTCGCAACTTCGGTAGCGAAGTTGTCGAGCAGGAACTGTGCCTTCTTAGAACCGGTGAATTTTACATGGCGCTCAAGCAGTGATTTTACAGCGAGGCGGTGAATTGCTGCACGTTCGTTGTCGTCCGACAAGCGGTGCAGTTTCACGCTGTCAGCGCTGTAGAGCTTTTCGAGCTGATCGTAAGGATCGTACTGGTAGGCGACGCCGCCGGACATACCATTACAGAAGCCCTTGCCGAAGTCCCCAAGGTTCAAAATCGCACCGTTGGTCATGTATTCGCCGCAGAAGTCGCCAACACCTTCCACAACAGCGGAGGCGCCGGAGTTGCGCACGCCGAAGCGATCGCCTGCGCCGCCCTCGACATAAAGGGCGGAGCCTGAGGCACCAAACAGGGCGAAGTTACCAATAAGGACGTTTTCTTCGTCACCGCCGCCGGGAGAGACGATGGCAATGTTACCGCCAGATGCGCCTTTGCCAACACCGTCGTTACAGGTGCCAACGTGGCGGAAGATCATACCCGAGTTACAGAAAGCCGCGTAGCTTTGGCCTGCTGCACCGGTGGTGTTGACGGTGAGCGTCTCCGGCTTGATCAGGCGGCGGCCACGATCATCGGTGTAGACCATTGGCAGGCAGTTTGCCTGTTTGTCGGAGAGCTCGTATTGCAGCGTGCGCTCAATATCAATCGCCAGCTGGCCGCCAACAGTTTTGTTGCGGTTGTTGAGCTTGATGCCTTTGGAGAGCACCGCCTCTGTTTGCTGACGCTGGATGACCTGCTTGCGGAACTCTTTCAGCAGCTCGTCGTCCACATCGAAGTTGGCTTCCAGATAAACCGGTTGGTTGATTTTAACCTCAGGAACGCAGGTGAGCATTTGGCGCAGGTCTAGCTGGCCAATGGAGCGCTCGTGCGCCACAAGATGCAGGTAATCTGCGCGGCCGCGGGCTTCTTGCAAGGATTTGAAACCGAGACGGGCGAGGATTTCGCGCACTTCGTGGGCGATATTGATGAGGTACTGCGCCAGTGCGCGCGGGTCACCTTCAAACACCTCGGCGTTGGTGGTGATACCGGCCGGACATTTGATGTTACAGTTTTTCGCCATCACACACTTGATCATCATCAGTGCGGTGGTGCCGAATTCGAAGCTGTCGCCGCCCAGAAGGGCAGATTTAACGACGTCGGAACCTGTTTGGTGCGCACCGGAGCAACGCAAGATTACCTTGTCGCGCAGGCCATTTGCACACAGAGCCTGATGTACTTCGGCAAGGCCGATTTCAGCAGCGCGGCCGGTGTTCTTCAAGCTGGTTACAGCGGCAGCGCCGGTGCCGCCGGTGTTGCCGGCAACGTTGATGACATCTGCACCGGCTTTGGCCACGCCAACGGCGATGGTGCCAATGCCTTCAGAGGATACCAACTTGACGATAACGCGCACACGGGCGGCTTTGGCATCGTGAATGAGCTGGGCCAAATCCTCGATGGAGTAGGTGTCGTGGTGCGGTGGGGGGCTGACAAGCTCCACGCCCGGTGTACCGCCGCGGGCGGCTGCGATTTCCACGGTTACCTTTGGCCCCGGTAGCTGACCACCTTCACCCGGCTTGGCGCCTTGAGCAATCTTGATTTCCAGCTCTTCCAAAGTCGGGTCGGCGAGGTAGCCTGTCCATACGCCAAAGCGGCCAGATGCCAGCTGCTTGATGCGGCTGGAGCGGATGGTGCCATAGCGGGTGTAGTGTTCGCCGCCTTCGCCAGAGTTTGAGAATGCGCCGGCCATGTTGGTGCCATGGGCGACGGCTTCGTGTGCTGGGGCAACCAATGCTCCGTGGCTCATAGCGCCGGAGGCCAGTGTTGCAGTTACTTCGTGTGCTGGTTGCACCTGCGTAACTGAGAGGCTTTGGTTGGCGTTTTGCAAATTGGAGAAATAGTAGAGCGCTTGGCCACTGGCTTTGAAGGTGATGGAGTTTTCCACCTTCTTCAGATCGTTGAGTTGATCGCCAAATTTTTGGATGATTGCGTCTTTGAGCGCATCAAGGCGGGCACCATTGATCTGCGCCGGACGACCTTTGGCGCGGCCACACAAGCGTAAGGTAAAGCTGCCATCTTCGTTTTGATCGCAATCGATACCGCGCACGAGGAATGAGCTGTTGCCCACTAGATCATGGCTGAACAGTTCTTCTGCGAACTCTTTGGCGCTCATAGCCCAGTTTACGTCTGCCGGGAATGAGAGCACATCACGTAGCGCTGCCGGACGTTTGGCGCGCTCTTGCGCCAGTGACTGGGAGAACTCGCGGTACGACTTGGTGATTTTGAAACTATCAATTTCTTTAGGCGTACGGCGCTCGAAGCTAGTTTTACGATAGGCTTCCGCCCCGCTGTCATACGCGTCTTTCAAGCGGTTCAAGGTCAGCAAGGAGAGGTCTTTTTCGTCTAACTCGCTGTCTTTGTCAGAGGTGCCTTTGAGTTTGATGCCTTCTTCGGTCATCTCGACAAAGCCACGCACGGCGGTTGTGCCGTAGGAGTGGCCAGCACCTTCCGAACGTTCTTTAAACAGGCCGAGAAGCGGGATTTCCTTAGCGTCTTTTATTTCGCAAGCGCGCTGATGCCACTGGGCATTGGATAGGGCAATGGCCGCGAAGTCTACACCGCCGACTGTGGCCTTCATGTTCGGGAAGAAACGGGCGAGAACAGCCTCGTTGGTATCAAGGAAGTTTGGTTCGAAGAACTCCCCACCGATATAGCTTTCAGCGGTACATAGGCCCACTTTACCCATGGTTTTCATCAGGGACTTTTTAGCGGCCTTGATAAAGCGAGACACGTTGGCCTTGGCTTCTTCGGCGTTGCCTGCGGCCATTTCATTGGCACGGGCGATAACTGAAAGGGGCATCAAGGCTGATGCACCAAAGCCAAGGGCCGTGGCAACTTGGTGAGATGAGGCGATCTGTCCACTCTCGGCAACCAAGCTTGCCCGGAATCGCAGACCTTTTTCGATCAATCGCTGGTTTGCCGCTGCGATAAGCAAGATGAGTGGCAGGGGTGCGTTTTGTGCATCTACCTTTGCATCGGACAGGATGATGATCCCGCCTTTTTCGCGCGCCGCTGCTTCGATTTGATCGCAGGTTTTTTCCAGCGCGTTGATAAGGGTGTTTTGCTGGGCCTTGGCACAGTCTTCTGCAACCGGTTGGTACAGCGCTGCAATATCGGAGACCGGCACTTGATCCTGTGCGCGGATGGTGGCCAGCTCGCATGCGTTAAGGATCGGACTGTCGATCACGATCTGGCGCTGCTTTTCCTTATTGAAGTGCGGCTTGGCGCCAAGCGCTACGCGCAGGGTCATACCATCGGCTTCTCGCAGGGAGTCCAGCGGTGGGTTTGTAACCTGAGCAAAGCGCTGGGAGAAGAATTTGGCCATGCCGCCTTCTTGATCCGACAGGGCGTTGATGGCGACGCCGTAACCCATGGCGGAGATCTTTTCTGCGCCGGTTTGCATCATCGGATCCATCAGGAACTTATAGCTTTCCTGATTGAGTGAGTAGGCAACCGCGCGCTGCACATCGGTAAAGCCTTCAGCGAGGTCTGCAGCGGCGTCTTGTGCCGGGAGGTCCTTGATGTTGACGCGCGCTTCTTCAAGCAGGGCTTTGTAATCGTGTGCATTGGCGAGCATTTCCAGCGCTTCATGGCTGGTGTAGCTCTTACCGGTGCGGTGATCAAAGTAGAGCATACCACCGGCCTCAATACGGCCTCGGCGGGTGATTTCGTCTGCCGGGAAGTCGATCTGTCCGGCTTCGGACATAACACAAAGGTAATCGCCTGTTTCAACAGAGCGCATTGGACGCAGGCCCAGACGGTCAAGACGAGCGCCAACGACGGTACCATCGCCAAAAATGAGTGCAGCCGGGCCATCGTTCTTCTCTTCATAGAGCGAGAAGTATTCCAGCATGATGCGAACATCGTTGGAAATACGGGTGTCGTTTTCCCAAGCTGGTGGCATCATGGCAACAACAGCGGTGATAAGGTCGAGATCGTCCTCAATCAGGCGGCGCTGAAGCGTTTGGTCGAGGCGGGCACTGTCAGACTGGCCATGCGGGGTGTAGATGCGGTTGTGGCGCATTTGTGCGATGGCAGCTTCGGACAGGCGGTTCTTTTTATCTGTGTTGAGCTCGCCATTGTGCGCCATAAAGCGGAATGGCTGCGCCATGGAAGACTGCGGCTCGGTATTGGTTGAAAAGCGGGTGTGGAAGAACATGGTGTGGATCTTGTGATCCTCATCCATGAGATCCTTAAAGTATGGAATGATCTCGTCAGAGTTCAGACGGCCCTTGTAGACTTGCGTGCGGGCGGACAGTGACAGAGGGTACAGGCCTTTCAGCGCTTCGCCTTCATATGCCTGAGACTCGATCTTCAACATAATTTCGTTGATTGTGCGATCGAAGGCCTTGGCGTCTTGTCCGTTTGGTTTGGTAAAGATGACCTGACGGATTGGCAGCATGTGCTTTACAGCGGCCGGACGAATGACCGAATTGTCGACGTCGACCATGCGGGAGAGGATCACTTTGCAGCCATTCTCCTCAATAGCTGCGGTGATCAGTGCATCGGCGCTATGCCAATTGTCTTGATTTTCAGGTAAGAAAAAGTTGCCGACACCGAACTCGCCTAGGTTTAGCTCGGGGTTGCCTGTGAGTTTGCGGAAGAAGCTCTGCGAGATGTCAACGTTGACGCCAGCGCCATCACCGACACCCTCGGCACTCATGCCGCCACGGTGCGGAATTGTACAAAGGGCTTCATGGCCTTTCACCAGCACATCGTGAGTTTGTTCCCCGGTTTTACGGGTGATGAAACCTACGCCACAGCTACTTTTATCTTCGCTGTGATCATACAGACCAAACTGTTTGCGATCTTGTTCCAAAACGTGCCTCCGGTATCTTTATGGGGAGGCCTTAACGGGGCTGCATTTCAGGAGGGTCTGGGGGCAATGACGGCGTTGGGCCGTTGCTCCGGTGAAAGGCAGGGGTCCCATTCGGCCACCGTAATCTGTTGGGAAAGACGTAATTTGGATGACGCCTCAAGTCAAGAATTATGACAATACATCTTGATTTTTATTGGGCCTATTAAAAAGTTTATCGCCAAAATGTAGGGTGTTTGACAGAGTTTCTGCGATTTTTTCCCGGTTTGTGAAAGGAATTGCTGGTGAATGTTGAAGAAAGAGCAACATTCGCGAGGGGAGGTATCTTGCAGGTCGGCAAGAGCATTTGATAAAACTTACGGAGGAATTATATTTCTTGGAGATTTGTGTTTATACTTATAACTATTCTAGTTAATCTTAGAGGATTGAAGGGGAGGGTAAAGGGTAAGAAGTACTGACCAAATATTCCGAAGTTATTGTCTTGTTAATGACCTCGGACACGGATGCAGCATGAGCAACTGAAAAACCCGCCAACGTTGCCATTGGCGGGCGAATCACTCGGTACTGTTTTTCTCGTCTAAGTTTCTTGAAGGGCGGCTTTCACCGTTGCATCAATCTGGCTGACGAGCTCGGGGGGGAGTGCAAGGCGTGCAGCCAACATTTGCAAGTAGGCTTGCTCTGCGGGGTGGTCAGGCTCTATTGCCATGCGTGAGGCGGTGTAAAGCTCTATGGCCATCGTTTGATCCCCAGCAGCGGCGACGACGACTTTTTCAATATCCAGCGGCTGGCGCATTTCATCAATGACAAAGGCTTTTTCTTCCACCCCAAGCCCCAGATCATCAATGCGTTCGAATATACGCTGTTGTTCCTGAGCGTCGATATGGCCATCTGCTTTGGCAGCTTGAAGCATTGCAGTAAGAATGGCCCGTGCAAAACCCTGATCTGCCGAGCCGGTTAGCTCTTCTGCTGTCGGCGGCGCTGGCAGTAGTGCCGGAGCTGCGAGCTGAGTGCCTGAGGTGCTTGGCGCCGAAGCATTGTTGCCTTGTTGTTGGATGCTTTTGTTTGATGCGTAGTCCTGATAGGCCTTGTAGGCGAGGCCACCAACCAGCGCGAGGCCGCCATATGTGGCCGTTTTCTTAGCGAATTTGCGAGCCTTTTTGTTACCCATCAGCAACCCTGCCAAGCCGCCGGCAATAGCGCCACCTGCGAGGCCACCAGCGTTATTTTTAGCGTAAGTTTTGCCTTGATTGAGAAGATCGCCAGCCTTTGCGCCCGACCCGGAACCAACAAACTGATCTAGCAATCCTTTAGCATCAAACATATAGCCCTCCTACTTCGTCTTGTTTCATCTAGGAGATATCGGTATGCAGTCGCGATGTTTGTAGTGTTTGATACAAAAAAGGTTTCATTCTTGTGGGTTTGGCGCATCATGCCGTGTTTTCTTGCAAGGTGTTAATGAAAGACACGAGTTCACGTTCAGTGGCAAAGTAGCGTGGTACCGGGTGCGGCGTCAGATTGACTTCGCGCGTGGCGGCCTTGGCGATTGCGGCTAGGTCCTCGGTTTTAATGCAGTCAAAATGGCTAGGGATCTCTAGTTGCCTTGCCAAATCTTTAACCGCATGGATAAATGCTTGTGCGGCTTTGGTCTCACTGGCGGCGTCAAGACCGACAGCGGCTGCCATTTTTGCAAGGCGTGGTGCGCTGGTTTCAAGATAGAACTCCAAGACATATGGCAGGATGATCGCATTTGCCAAGCCGTGAGGCACGCCGTAGAGCCCGCCGATTTTATGGGCAATAGCGTGAACCCAGCCGACGCTTGTGCGGGTAAATGTCCACCCTGCATCAAAAGATGCGCGGGACATTTGCTGACGGGCCTCCACATCATGCGTGCCATCCTCAAAGGCTCTAGGCAGGTAGGTGAAGATGCGTCGAATGCTCTCCAAATTCATGCTATCGGTTTTGGCCGTGGAATACTCGCTCAAATATGATTCAACCGCATGCGTAAGGGCATCCATGCCTGTGGTTGCGGTGATCTGGGGCGGGAGGTCCATCATGTAGGCCTCGTCGAGTACGGCGACGTTTGGCACTAGGCTTGGATCCACCACAGGCAGCTTTGCTTTCTTGGCGGGATTGGTCATTACAGCGACAAGGGTCGTTTCAGAGCCGGTGCCTGCCGTTGTTGGGATGGCTATGAAGAAGTTGCCGCGCCGGCGCAGTTTGAGGGTTCCTGCAATGGCTTCCGGGCGCTTGTGCAGTGTGGCGCAAGCATTGATAATTTTAGCGCCATCAATAGAGGAGCCCCCTCCTACAGCAATAACCACATCAAAGCCATGTGCTTTGGTTATTGCGATGCCTTTTTTAATGCGCTCAATATTTGGGTCTGGCTCGATCTGGTCAAAGATAATCGTATTGAAACCTGCTGCGATTAATTCAGCGTGCAACTGCTGGAAGGCTGGCGTGGTCGCGACAAAGCTGTCTGTGATAAGTGCAGGACGGGATAGCTTCTTTTCTTGCAGCAGGGAGATTATTTGTCTTGAAGAATTGGGAGCGCTGATCACTTGCGGGGTGGAAATCGGCATAAGGCGCGAGACTGGCTTCATCACAGCCTTGTACAAGTTATATAGGATTCTCGTCATTACCATTGGCGCCTTCATTCTTGTTGTTTCCACCCCAGCGTCTAAAGGCTTTCGGTGGTATAACAAGTGATTCTAATCAGTTACTGCGTAGAGTAACGAATTCGCCGCACCTTTTTCAATGGCGAGAGTACCAGCACTTTTCAATCAAAGATCCATAAATGGTCTGAGTAATCTGGGTAAAAATGCGGTAAATCGAGGGGCGCCGGACGTAACGGTCAAGCAAATACACTCTTCTTCCCCGCCTGCAACGGGCTGGTGGCAATCGGCTGCCGTTACGCTTTGAAAGTCTCCTTTGCAGTAGTTGCCGGTTTCGTCGCTGTAAGAACCTTTGAGGACAAGGGTGTGCTCAAAGCCGTGATGACTGTGTTCTGGCGTTTTGAAACCTGGTTCAAGCGCGAGAAGGCGAACGCGTTCCGCAGGGCTCGAAAAAAGGGGCAAGGCGCACTGGCGAACACCTGGCGCGACAAAGCGCCAGCGCAGACGGCTGGAGGATTGCTGAAGAACCTGTTGGAGCAGCGGAGAGAGTGTAAATGCTTCCAGACTATTGGCAAGTTTAATAGGCTGCGGACTTTCAAGTTCGCTTGCGGCAGGCCGCTCAGCCTGTTCTATCTTATCTGAAATGCACTCGAACGTGACATTTTCACTCAGCGTTGTGGGCAAGGCGTTTTCAAGTAAAGCGCCACCGATGGATCTTGCATTCAGCGCGTGAGTGGCGCATGTCGGGCACGCTTCCAGATGAGCGGCGACAATAAGCGTTTGCCCAGTGTCGAGCGTTCCCGCTGAGTAGCTCATGAGCATTTCTGCCGAGGGGTGATGCCTGATCATTGTTTGCTGCCCTCCAACATTTCGGCAAGCCGCGTGAATGCCAGCCTGAGGCGCGATTTCACTGTTCCCAAAGGCAAGGCCAGACGTTTGGCGATATCCGAATGAGTGGCTTCCTCGAAGAATGCGAGGGTGATAACTTGCGCTTGTGGGGCTGGCAATTTTGCGATGGCTTGTGCCAGTTGGGTGTTCATTTGATTTTGATAGGTTACGTCTGTTTGGGTCTCGTGGGTGGTTAATTTAGTCGCGAAAAACTCCTCTTCTTTGTAGATCATAGCTTTTTCCTTTCGCAGTCTATCGATGCGAAGATTGCGAGCTATGGTGTAGATCCATGTAGAGGCCGCAGCCTTTTGAGGGTCATATAGGGCAGCTTTGCGCCAAATCAGCACGAAGGTCTCTTGCACCAACTCTTCGGCAGCAGCTTCTTCGCTCCCTCCTTTTAGATAGAAGGACTTGAGCCGCGGGGCAAAATGATCGAACAGCTCTCGGAATGCGTCGCGACATTTGTTGGAACCGACTTCGACCAGTCTTTCGTCAAAACTGATGGTCAAGAAGCTTAACTCCCTCGCCGCGCTGCCTGCCATGGTCTTTTTAACTCTCCGCTCACCAATATGCAGGTTTTACTGGCGTACGAACGTTATGGATCAGTTTTTTGAAGTTTTAGTGATCCAATAGTCTGTCTTCCTACATAAACGGTTTAAAAGACCCTTTAAGGATACTCTATGAAAATCGCAGTTGTTGGAAGTGGAATATCTGGAGTTTCTGCAGCTTGGCTGCTTTCAAAAGCCCATCAAGTTGATTTGTTCGAAAAAGAACAGCGCCTTGGCGGGCATGCGCATACACGCATAGTGCAGGTGCAGGGGCAGAGTGTCGCGGTTGATAGCGGGTTTATCGTGTTTAACGAGCGAACCTACCTCAATTTGACCGCGCTCTTTGGTCATCTTGGAGTTCAAACCGTTCCTTCATCCATGTCTTTTTCCGTTAGCGATCCACGTAGTGGTTTTGAGTATAGCGGCAATGGGCTTGCCGGCTTATTTGCGCAGAAGCGAAATTACATCTCCCCCCGATTTTGGCGGATGTTATACGATTTGCGCCGGTTTTATATCACCGCGAGGGCGTTTGGCGATGACGAGGCTATAGAAGCGATGACCCTTGGCGAGTATCTAGAGGCGCACCGCTACTCTGCGGCCTTCATACAAGGGCACTTGTTGCCCATGGGGGCAGCGATTTGGTCGATGAGTGTGCAGCAGATGCGCGACTTTCCATTGCTGGCTTTTTTAAGGTTCTTCAAAAATCATGGGCTGCTGCAATTTACGCAGCGCCCACAGTGGCGCACCGTATTGGGCGGCTCGCACCTCTACCTGAGTAAACTTTCCTCCAATATTTCTGGGAAAGTGCGCAAAGGCGTTGCAGTGCGGGCGATAGAGCGACGACCGCACGCAGTTCGGCTTCTGGGTCGTGAGGGCGAGCTTGGGCAGTATGATCATGTTGTGCTTGCCGGGCATAGCGATCAGTCTTTGCGAATGCTGAAAAGCGGCTCTGGTGCTAGTGCCTTAGAAGAGCGGTTATTGAGCGCCATACCCTACCAAGATAACGAGGCCTACATGCACATGGACGAGCGGTTGATGCCACAACGTCGGGCGGCATGGGCAGCGTGGAACTCGATTTGCTCACACAAAACACACGAGCAGACCGGCGTTTGTGTAAGTTATTGGATGAATGCCTTACAACCCCTGACAACGCGGCGGAATATTTTCGTTACAATTAATCCGCCGAAAAAGCCCCGTGAGGAACTGGTTCTCGCCAAGAGCTGTTATGCGCATCCTTTGTTCACTAGTGGTGCCATGACCGCGCAGCGAGATCTTTGGCAGCTTCAGGGGCGGGAAAGAACTTGGTTTTGCGGTGCCTATTTCGGACATGGTTTTCACGAGGATGGTTTGCAAGCTGGCCTGGCCGTCGCGGAGGCGTTGGGCGGGGTCAAGCGACCTTGGGATGTCGATTGCGCTTCCGGGCGAATTCATGGTGCGGATCTGTTTGGCCAGCAGCTTGCCGAAGCAGCAGAATGAAGGCGGGGCTGATGGGAGGAGAGGGGCAAGGGTGCGCAACCCACTTGAGGTTTTATCTGGGCAGCGTGGTGCACAAGCGATTTACGGCGCCCATGCATCGGTTTCAGTATCGTTCCATGATGGCTCTGGTGAAGGTCATAGAGCGAGAGGGAGCGCGCGCAGGTTGGCGGCGTGGGATGCTTTTCGGCTATGAGCGATGGGCGCTGTTTCGGTTTTACGAGCGGGATTATATGCCCGCCTCTTCAGAGGGGTTGCAGCACTTTCTGCAAGCCCAACTGGAAAGCGAAGGCTATGATGGGCCAGATTTGGTGTTTTATGCGTTGACTATGCCGCGATTTCTCGGGCGTGCCTTCAATCCGTTGACGGTGTTTTATGCAGTGGATCCGACCGGTCAGCTGCGCGCAGTGCTCTATCAGGTTAGCAATACGTTTGGCGAGCGGTATACGTACATTGCTTTTCTTCATGCTACATCAAAAGGCGAGCTTGCAGGGGGGGCACGCTTGCCAGAGCACTGGGCGGAAAAAATATTCCATGTGTCGCCATTTTTAGAGAACTCAGGGCGCTACCGGTTTCGCACATTTTATCCGGGGCAGTTGGCGCAATTGTCGATTACTCTAGAGCAAGAGGGGCGGCAGTGCTTTTATGCCGGTTTTAAAGGACGAGAGATCCGTCTTGGCGGCCTGTGGTTTTGGTTGGGCGTGCTAAGAGGGGCGGTGTCGCGTTGGCGTGTACTTGGTCTGATACACTATGAGGCGTTGAAAATTTGGCGCAAAGGGGCAAAACTAAAGCGCAAACCGCCACCGCCCAGAGTGCCGCATTCGTTAGCGCGAGCGGTGGATACCAAAGAAGATTAGTGATTGGGGGCAAAGTGCGAGAGCAAATTGGTCATGTCGCCCCCTCGGCACCGGCGGAGAAGTCGGGGCGGGGGCTGGTTTTTACTCTTTGGCGTGCACTGCTTGATCGTGTTTTCGGCGGGGTGCAGGAAGGCTCGATCATCGTACAGTTGCCCAAAGGGCAGACGTTGCACTACGGTAGGGTGTGTGCGGACGGCGCCGGCGTTGTCGTGCGCATCAAGCGGGGGCGGTTGGTGCGCCGCCTTGCTTCTGGCGGCGGTTTAGCGCTGGCTGAAGCTTATCTTGATGGCGATTGGGAATGCGATGATCTGCGTGGCCTCTTCGATGTTTTTGTCGGCAACAAGCAGATGCTGCATGGGCTCATAACTCGCGGTTCGTTGAGCAAGGTGTTGGCACGTTTGCGACATCTGGCAAGAGCGAACACAAAGCGAGGCAGTCGCCGCAATATTGCGTTTCACTATGACTTGGGCAATGCGTTTTATCGAGCATGGCTTGACGAAACCATGACTTACTCATCTGCCTACAAATTGCAGCCGGGCGGGGCGCTTGCCGCTGCGCAGCGCCGCAAGTATGCGCGGGTTTTGGAGCTTTGTGCGCTGAGCTCTGGTGAGCGCTTGCTCGAGGTTGGTTGCGGTTGGGGCGGCTTGGCAGAAGAGGCGCTTAAGTGTGGGCAGCGGTATCATGGTATTACTTTATCTAAAGAGCAGCTTGCATTTGCGCAAAAGCGCAACAGCACACGGATGACAGCGGGAAGCGATGTATTGGAGCTGCAAGATTATCGTGATGTCAATGAAACCTATGATGCCATTGCTTCGATCGAAATGATTGAAGCGGTGGGGGAGGAACACTGGCCAGCCTACTTCAATGTGTTGCATGATGCTTTAAAGCCGGGTGGAAACGCCGTTATACAGGCAATCACGATTGCGGATGATCGGTTCCATAGTTATCGCCGTAATGTGGATTTCATCCAGCATTACATTTTTCCCGGCGGTATGTTGCCCTGTGAGGCGACGCTGCGCCGGGAAGCGGGCGATGCCGGGCTGGAGCTCGTCGAGCTGGAGTATTTTGGCAAGGACTATGAGCGTACCTTGATGCTGTGGCGGGATCGTTTTCTACAAGCTTGGCCGCAGATTGCAGAACTGGGTTTTGATGAGCGTTTCAAGCGGATGTGGCACTATTACCTTGTCTATTGTGCTGCGGGATTTGCCGAGGGCACAATAAACGTGGGCCTGTTTAGATTTCAGCGACCCGAGTAGGGTGCCGCTCTTTTAGAGGGCGGCACGGCGATTGATCGCGCGGATCAAGAATCCAATTAATGGGATCTGGGCGAGGAAATGCTGATTGGCGTCCCAGTAATCCGTTTGAGAGACGATCGATCCTTCGGGATTTAGCTTTAGCTCGCTGAGGCCTGTAAAGTCTAGTTCGCCCAAGAAACGCTGCTTTGCAGTGAAGCGCCAGCGAAGCACCGCGTTGTCGCCTTGCCAGAATGTGTCGGTAACAACAAAGCGTGGTGCCTCGACATCGCGAAACATCTTGCGCAGCAGCGCGATTGCTTTGTCTTGCCCCGAGACATCATTAAAGGGATCGACAAAGCGAAAACCGGAAATGGTCAGTGGTTTGAGATCCGTAACTGTCTGGGGGCTCAGGTTTTCAAAGAAGCGGATATATGCGGAAACAGTTTCGCGTGCTTGCGCAGTCGGAGCGGCGTAACTCATTTGTTCATTCTCTTGGTGATTAAAAAATACAAGGAATAGGGAAGGTGACGGAGCAAGCGCAACGCCCATGACAGCTGCCACGGGAACGCGATTTCAAACCCCTTTTTTTCCAGTTTTTCGAGGATCGCCTTGCTGGCTTGCTCTGGAGTTCGCAGGAACGGCATTGCAAAGCTGTTTTTGCGGGTCATGGGGGTGTCCACGAAACCGGGATTAATCAGCGTGAGCTTAATGCCGATTGTTTGTAGGTCTGGTTGAAGGGTCTCGCACAGATTGATAAGCGCGGCTTTGGTCGGGCCATAGATCGCGGCTTTGGGTAGGCCGCAGTATCCAGAAAGAGAGGCGATTACTGCAATGTGACCGCCGGTATTCTGCCAATGCGGAACCAGATGTTCCAGTAGGCTGGTGAAGGCGAGGTAGTTTACTTGCATGTGCTCGGTAGCAGTGGCGTGGTTGAGGATTTCCAATCCGCCAGGCTGGTAGATTGCTGCACAGAAAATGACGTGGCTTGGTAGTTTACCAGCGTTTGCAAGGTGGGTGATTGTTGACGCGAGCTGATCGGGGCTCGCGACATCAAGTGCGAGGGCCGTGATCGTGTTCTGTGATGTTGCCAGCTCTGCCAGTGGTTCTTCCCGGCGTGCCGAGACAATGATGGTTTCGCCGCGCGCCGCCATATCCAACGCCAGTTGTTTGCCAATGCCCGAGCTGGCGCCGATGATCCATGTGCGCTTTTGTGTGGAAGCCATGCCCATTCTCCTAATAACTGGCAGCCATAAAGTTATAGGAGAGAGTTTGTGTTTTGGTTCACCTTTAATATTGAAGGGTAGACAAAAAAATGCCCTCACAGTGGGCAGATGTGAGGGCAAGTTGGAACAACTGAATATGGGAAACTTGGGTTATTGTTTCAGCTGCTCTTTGACCAGGTTTTGCCAGTAGTGCACCCCAGTCAGGAGAATGTTGTCGTTGAAGTCATAGTAAGGTTTGTGCAGGGCTGTGCCGCCCTTTTCACCCTCTGCGCCATTGCCGATAAGGATGTAACAGCTGGGGGCCTGACGCTGCATGAAGGAGAAGTCCTCTGAAATGGTGAAGGGCGGTGCTGCCCCATCTACCTTGTCTTCGCCAACAAGGGCCTTGGCTACTTTGACAGCGACGGCTGTCTCTTCCGGCGTGTTGATGGTGGACAGGAAACCATTGTGGAACTTGTAACGACACTCGACACCGGCAGAGGCGCAGATGCCGGCCGCGACACGCTCCATGGCGGCTTCGATCTTGTGCAAAGCGTCGTCTGTAAAGCAGCGGGTGTCACCTTTGAGCGTTACTGATGATGGAATAACATTGGTTGTGCCATTGGTGTTGAATTCTGTTACCGAGATGACAGCAGGTTCGTGAATGGAGCTGAGGTTCCGGCTGGTGATGTTTTGCAAGCCAAGGACGATTTGAGCCCCAACAACAATTGGGTCGGTGCCCATATGTGGCAACGCAGCATGCCCACCAGTGGCAAGAATTTCGATCTCGAATGCGCTTTCGGCGGCCATGATAGGGCCGGGATTGGTGACAAAGTGCCCTTCTGGGACGCCGGGCAGGTTGTGCATGGCGTAAACGGCATCAATGTTCCAGCGGACAAACAGGCCATCTTCGATCATGGCCTTGGCGCCGACGCCGTGTTCTTCGCCGGGCTGGAAAATGAAGTAGACGGTGCCGTCAAAATCTTTGGTGCGCGCCAGCTCGTGGGCGGCACCAAGCAACATGGCGGTATGTCCATCATGACCGCAGGCATGCATGAGGCCCTTGTGGGTTGAGGCGTGTTCGAAGTCGTTTAGCTCTTCGATTTTCAGCGCATCCATATCGGCGCGAAGGCCAATGGAGCGTGGGCTGTTGCCGCATTTCAAAATACCAACGACGCCGGTTTTACCAACATTGCGATGCACCTCAAGGCCAAACTCTTCGAGCTTTTCGGCGACGAATTTCGAGGTCTCGTGTTCTTCAAAGCCGAACTCGGGGTGTTTGTGTATGTGGTGGCGCCAGGCTTTGACTTGTTCTGCGATGTACATAACGCGCTCCCAAGTAATGATGGAGAAGGTAGAGGGCGACGATGGAGCGCCGCCCTCTGGTTATTGGTACCTCGTTTGGCAGTTTGTGCCGAACGCTCTTATTGATCAAATTCCTGACGGAACATTTTGAACGTGCTGATGATCGCAACGAACAAGACGAACATCAGTGGCAGCGCAAAGATCAGGCTGATGGATTGCAGCAGATCGATACCGGATTTTGTTGCCAGCATCAGGGTTAGAGCCATTGCGCCTTGTGCGATGGTCCACATGATCTTCTGTTTGTTGCTTGGGTTCAACGAGCCATCTTCACTCATTGAGCTCAGGGTGAAGGTCGAGCTGTTCATGGAAGTGATGAAGCAGGTGAACAGCGCGATCACAACACCGATGGAAATCAAGGTGCCCATCGGGAAGCCTTCCAGCACGATGAAGGTTGCAGCTTTTGAAGAGGCGGCAGCGGCTTTCAAGGCTTCAGGCTCTGCTTCCAACCCGATGGTGCCGAAGAAGGCAACCCAGAGGAAGATGCCAAGGCAAGGTAGGATCATGGAGCCAAGGATGAACTCGCGAACGGTGCGGCCTTTAGAAACACGCGCAATGAACGGACCAACAAAGGGTGCCCATGCAATGGCCCATGCGTAGTAGTAGATAGGCCAGCCGCCAATCCAAGAGGTTTCTTTGTCTGCTGCGAAAGTAGGCAACATCAACGCATCGGTGAAGAAGTCGTTCATGTAGTTGCCTATGGTGTCAAAGTAGACGTTGATCATCTGGGTGGTAGGGCCCAGTGCGCCAACCAGAACAATCAGGCCAACCAGCAGGTAGGCGTTGTAATCTGACAGGAGCTTGATGCCCTTTTCCAGACCTGTTGTGGTGCAAAGGATGGTGATTAGCGTAATCGAGCCCACCAGAATAATTTTGGCCATTGCGCCATCAGGTGTGCCGATAAGGTAGGACGAGGAGATGGACAAAGACAGGCCTGTTTGGCCAAGCGAGGTGGAGATACCGGCGATTGCACCAAATACACAGATGAGGTTTACAAGTTTGCCCCAACCGCCATTGGCTTTATCACGGCCCCAAGGCAGTAAGATATTACTGATAAGGCCACTTTCGCCTTTGCGGTACATCAGGTATCCAAGAATGAGACCCACGACAGAGAACGCAGCCCAAGCCTGAATGCCTTGGTGGATGAAGCTCTGTTTCATGGCAAACTCGGCAGCTTCTGGAGTTTGCGCGGCGATGCCGGTGGTTTCTAGCGGGTTGATGTAGTGGTAAACCGGTTCTGCCACACCCCAGTAGAGCATAACTGTGCCCATACCAGCGGAGAACAGCATCGCGATCCAAGAGAAGGTGCTGAATTCTGGCTTGGCGTCATCCGGGCCAAAGCGGATATTGCCGTATTTACTGAAGGCGAAATAGAACATCACCATGACATAGGCAAAAGAGCCTGCCATATAGATCCAGCCGAATTTATCTGTCAGGTAGTTCATGGTGCCGACACCGACATCATAAAGCGTTTCAGGGAACATAATCCCGGAAAGCACGACGATGACGATAAAGGCCATGGTGCTGGTGAACAGCATTTTGCCTTGTTTTAGCTCGGGGACTGCCCCTGCCGAGTTGTTTTGGTTACTCATAATTCTCCCCTGAGTTACCATGGCGAATGGAGCGTAGGCGGAGGTCCCTCCCTTCCGCCTACGTCGTTTTTTAAGCTATTTGATGATGATGAGTTCTGGTGCGGCTCGCCGAGTAAGCCACTCTGCGCCATCTTCTGTGATGACGATGTTTTCTTCGTGCACCATCTGTTTGCCCGGCGCGTAGTTCATGCCCGGCTCAAGCGTGAGCACCATGCCTGGACGCAGCAGGGTGTTGTCGGTTGCGGTGTGGGATGGGCGCTCTGTCAGCTCCATGCCAAGGCCGTGGCCAATCCGGCCGACATCGTTGCCGAGGGCTCCGGCTTCTTCCAGCACTGACCACATGGCGTTGTAGATATCGGTTGTGGTATTGCCCGGCTTAGCGGCTTCAAAGCCTTTGGTGGTGGCTTCATATGTGGCGCGGTATGCAGCTTTGGTTTGCTCACTGGCATCACCGAACGCCCAGTTACGGTCAAAATCGGAGAAGTACCCGTCACGTACTGCGCCTGTGTCGATGATAAGCAAATCGCCGTGTTCAATAACGCGATCTGTTGGCCCCATAATAATGCTGTCGTACCCATCAGGGCCGGAGCCCGCGATGATATAGGGGCATTCGTCAGCGCCCTCGCGCAGCATGTCGATGCGAAACTGCTTACAGATCTCGCGTTCGCTCATGCCGGTCTTGGCGTAGTTTGGAATCAGATCGAACGCGTTGTTGGTTATGCGACAGATTTCGCGGGTCTTTTCGATTTCTGCAGGCGATTTGACTGTGCGCAGATCGTGTATTTCGAGCGCAATATCCACTATCTCACTAGCGACTTTTTCTCTTAAATGGAGGAAGTTGTTAACGGGCATGCGCAGGTGGGACTCAATACCCAGCGTTGCGCCGATGCGACCAAACTTTCGTGGAAGCTCGTCAAGTGCTGCGGCCAGCAATGAAATGCCGTCGTCTTCAGGGCAAGGAGCGGCCCAGGTGCGAATGTCGTCAACCCACGTCGCGGCCATGCCGGTCGCGCCGATTTCCGGAATAACTGCAATTGGCTTGCCACTTGTAGGTACAATGAGGAACCAGGGGCGGGTTGGACTATGCCAGAACTGAGTGAAAAAGCCACTAAAGTAGCGAACGTTGGGCTCGGTGGTGAAGAGCACTGCGTCCAGCTCTTTTTCACGCATCAGCGCTTGTAGGCGAGCGGTGCGGTTTTCAAATTCTTCAGTGGTGAAGCCACGTGCTGCAGGACTTGCCATTATTATTCTCCCAAGTGATGGAGGTTAGCCTCCTTAGCGCGTCGCGAATCTAAATGGTTTAAAAATGTTCACCGATGCGCCTTGTGGTCAAATAAAGTGCACCATGACTATAAAGTCAAATAAATTTCACTATATATGTTGCACTACGCACACACTTGAGCTGATTATGGGAAAATTGGCCATAAAGTTCACATCTAGCGATGGTTTTGCGCATTTATTCAGATATTAAGTGAAATATATGTAACTTTCCTATTGAAGTGAAGTGATGCAATCGGTAAGTGTTGGGTAAGTTAGGTTCACTAATGTAACCTATGTGGTTATCGAAAGGTGATGAATTATGAACGCGCATGCAATTAACTCGCTAATTAAAAGCCTTAGTGAAAGCGACCATGTTGCTTTGCGAAATTACTTTCATGTTGCAGATACCATTGCGGACCTGATCGGCCCCCATTGCGAAGTGGTGGTGCACTCTTTTGCCAGTCTTGATAATTCTGTTGTTAAGATTGCAAATGGTCATCTAACAGGGCGCTCGGTTGGCTCGCCGATAACCGATCTGGGGCTGAAGGTGATGCGCGATTACCTTGAAAGTGGCGATACGACGCCAAGTGCGTATTACACAAAGACAGCAGATGGGCGGCAATTGAAATCCAGCACCACGATCTTGCTTGGAGAAAACGGGCGGGCAATCGGGATGCTTTGCGTTAACATCAACCTGTCGGCGCCGTTTTCAGAGATTGTTCAAACGTTTATTGCGCCGCAGCAGTTGCGCCCTAGCGAGGCTACAAACGAGACATTTAGCGCGAATGTGAGCGATGTTATCGATCAAGCGCTCGCACTTGCCGTGCAGGATGCGGAGGCTAATCCGGCTGTCTCCCAGAAAACCAGAAACAAAGAAATTACCCGCTTGCTGTATGAGCGCGGGATTTTTGAATTCAAAGAGGCGACGCTGCTTGTTGCGGAGCATCTCGGGATTACTCGCCATGCGATTTACAAATACATACGCGAGTTTAAAGCACACCAAAAAACTGGAGAAAACCAATGAAAAAAGTAATCGACACTGCGCAAGCCCCAGCTGCAATCGGGCCATATTCTCAGGGCATGATTTTTGATCGGCTTGTGTTTACTTCTGGCCAGTTGCCACTCGTCCCAGAGACCATGGCGTTTCCAGAGGGCGGAATTAAAGAACAGGCCGTGCAATCTCTGGCTAATCTGAAAGCTGTTCTGGAAGAGGCCGGTGCGGGTATTGATAGTGTAATCAAGACCACTTGCTTTCTGGGAAATATGGAAGACTTTGCTGCATTCAATGAAGTGTATACCGAGGTCTTTGGTACCGATGCTGCGCCAGCGCGCTCCTGCATTCAGGCAGGTCGTTTGCCAAAGGATGCTTTGGTAGAAGTTGAAGCGATCGCTTACATCAAAGGTTAAGACTTCTTGCGCGGCCTGCTTAGGTTTACTCGCCCGATCCCCTAAGGGCAGGTGGGTCGCGCAACCTGCCCAAAAAACGGATCACTGTTATGCTTAAGTCCTGTCAAAACCGCTGGTATAGCGGGCAAGGTAGCGCCTTGTTTAATGCTGAGATGGCTCAGTCCGCGCTGGCATTTCACAGAAAAATCGAGGGCTATGCCCAAACACCACTTGTTTCGCTTGAGGTTCTGGCAAAGAAGCTAGGAGTAAAAAAGGTCCTTGTTAAGGACGAGTCCTATCGTTTTGGGCTTAATGCGTTCAAAGTGCTTGGCGGTTCTTTCGCACTTGGTTGCCTGCTAGCGAAAAAGCTGGGTGTGCCGCTTAGTGAGATCGATCTAAAAACGGTCGCGAGTAAGCTGCCAGAGCCTATGGTCTTTACAACCGCAACTGCTGGCAACCACGGCACCGGGGTGGCATGGGCCGCAAGAGAAATGGGGCAAAAGGCAGTTGTTTACATGCCCAAGGGCTCACCACAGGCAAGTGTGAAGAGGGTTCGTGGACTTGGTGCAGAATGTATCGTAACCGATGTGAACTACGACGATACCGTGCGTATTGCCAATGAGACCGCGCAGGCAAACGGCTGGGACTTGGTGCAAGACACTGCCTGGGAAGGGTATGAGGAAATTCCCACATGGATTTCTCAGGGCTATATGACTATGGCTGCGGAAACAGTGCAGCAAATTGCTGATGCGGACTTGCCAAAACCAACTCATGTGATTTTGCAGGCCGGTGTGGGCGCAATGGCTGGCGGGGTACTTGGTTACCTTGTTGATGCACTTGGTGTTGGTACGTTCAAGACCCTGATCGCCGAGCCAAGAGCAGCGGAGTGCATCTATCGCTCCGGAACTTCAGATGAGGGCAAGATGACTGTGGTGGAGGGGGATATTAGCTCGATTATGGCAGGGCTAGCATGCGGTGAACCGAACCCCGTGACATGGCCAACGCTGCGTGATAACAGCGATTGGTTCTTCTCGGTGGAAGATAAGGTTGCGGCTACGGGTATGCGCATGTTGGGCTGTCCATTACGGGGTGATGTACAGGTGATTAGTGGTGAGTCTGGTGCAATCGGTGCTGGTTTGTTGTACTTGCTCCAATCTGATGAGGCTTATGCAAAAGTGGCGAAGGATGTCGGGCTCAACGCGGGTTCAGTTGTGCTGATCTTTAGTACTGAAGGTGACACCAGCGGTGCGCGTTATCAACAAATCGTGTGGGAAGGACTGCATGCTCTTTAGGCGACGGCGCTGCGGTGTGCGGCCTGTGATTGTTGAGCGTCTGGTTTAAGATATGAGAGGCGCAGCTGCCAATGCAGCTGCGCCTTTGTTGTTTCAACCGGATTGGTGTGATGTCCGTAGAAATGACAGGTCATCAACAAATCATGTTGTATCTTCGCGGAACGCTCGGCGAAATGATTGCCTTAGCGGGTCAAGCAAATAACGAAGCGGGGTATGGCGCCCAGTCTGCACGAAAACTTCTGCCGGCATGCCAGGTAATAGCTTTACGCCATCATTAAGCGTCGCGACGCGCATGTCATCGACCCTCACACGCAGGTTGTAAAAGCGTTCCCCTGTGTCTGGGTCACTTTCTGCATCCGCGCCGATCTGTATAACTTCTCCATCTAGCGGAACCATATGGCGCGCCATAAAGGATGTAATCTGTATCTTGGCTCTCATGCCAACACGGACATTATCAATATCGGAGAGCCGCAACCGTGAATCGATCAGTAACTCCTCATTCGCAGGCACAATTGTCATGATCGGCTCTCCGGGGCGTACTACCCCGCCAATAGTCTTGTTGTTTAGTTTTAATACTCGCCCGTCAATTGGTGAGCTAATAAGAGTTCGAGACAATACATCATTCGTCGCTGTCAGCGCCTCTTCCAGTTGAGCGATCTCTGAGTTAACTTTTGTTAGTTCTTCGGTGATCTCTTCAAGCGCTTCAGAACGGAGAGAGATTTTTGCCAACTTGATTTCTTCAATTTTTTGCCCTGCGCGTGCGATCGTTGAATCGAGGGCTGATATTTCGGAGCTGAGTTCAGCGCGCTTGCGTTCCAGCGCAAACATTTCGGGTTTGCGCGAGAGACCACGTTGAACTAGCATTTTTTTTGCCAGCAGCTCTTTCGCGACAAAGCTAAGCTGCTCCTCCATGCCGCGGATCTGGGCGCGCAGGCTAGAGATTTCGCTTTTGACCTGTTGTTGCTGTAGGTCGTACACAGCTTGCTGCTCACTTATTAGTTTGTTTTTAACGAGGAATTTGACCTTTTCATTGCGCACAAACTGCTGATAACTCCTGTCGTCTACTCCCTTCTCTAAGGAGGGTATCTTGAGATCTTTCTTGCCCGCCTCTTGCGCCAGCAAGCGCTCACGCACGACACGGAGCCGCTGAATTTTCCGCCGTGTTGATTGATAGTTTGCTTCGGCGAGGGCCTTATCAAGCAAAACCAACGGTTGACCTTCTGCTACAAGATCTCCCTCACGCACTTGCAATTGGCGGACAATACCGCCCTCTAAATGCTGGATCGTCCGCAGGCTGCCATCAGGGCTGACTTGACCGCTCGCAATTGCGGCTGAAGATATGTTGCTGAGGCTTGCCCATATCCCGAACCCACCAAAACAAATGGTGATTATTAGAAAGCCGAGGAACCAGTTTTTGCGAATGCTGAGCCGCAAATTGCGAGCCAAATCGTTAGCCATTTGCCCCTCCGTGCCAACTCCGGGGTGCCGCTGCAGATTTCTCGTTTGCGCTTGTGGTTGATGGCTTGAGCTTTCCCAGCTTTTTCAATGCATCGCCAACCGGGCGAATGGTTCTTCGCAGATATTCTTCGCCACTTTGTTTTTGCAGTATTTGCCCCATCCCTAGAGTGACAATTAAATCGGCTTTTGCTAGCGCAGCAGGGCGATGGCTGACAACGATTACGGTTGATCCCAAAGATCTCAGTTTGAAAATGCAATCTTGAAGCGCATTCTCGCCTTCTGCATCTAAATTTGCATTTGGCTCGTCGAGTACGATCAGTTTTGGCAGCTTGTATATGGCACGGGCAAATCCAATGCGCTGCGCTTGGCCACCTGAGAGTGTGCTGCGTCCAATGCCGATCTGGGTTTCATAGCCTTCTGGCAAGCTGTTTATCAATTCATGGCACCCGGCGAGGCGGGCCGCTTGTATCACGGCTGTGTCATCAGGCTCGCTTAACCGGGCTATGTTTTCCCGTATGCTCCCTTCCATCAATTCCACGGATTGCGCCAGATAGCCAACATTCTGACCGAGTTGTTGTTGTGACCAATTCTTCATTGCAACGCCGTCTAGTCGCACGGATCCTGATGTTGGCTCCAAAGCGCCAATGAGGAGGCGGCATAATGTCGATTTTCCGCTCCCCGAGGGGCCAACTAGTCCAATCAAAGTGCCAGCCTCTATTTGCAAATCCAATGCTCGTAATATAGGCCTTTCACGACCCGGCAAGGCGTAGCTAGCGCTCTTCAAATCCAATTTACCATGTACTTTGGGTTGCTGAATTCTCGGGGGAGCGACGGGAGCCATGCGCAGGAGATTGGTAATTCTATTGTGTGCCTGCATGGCCCCGACAAGGCTGCGCCAAGCTCCCAACGCTTGTTCGGCAGGAGCGAGAGCGCGGCCCATGATTATGGAGGCTGCGATCATGCTTCCAGCGGAGATCTGGCCGTTGGTAGCCAAATATGCGCCCAGACCTAAAATGGAGATTTGGGCCGAAAACCTTACAAACTTTGTAAGAGCGCCAATTTTCGCCGAGCTTGAAGCAACATCGTACATCGCTTGAGCGACCTTGCTGTTATCTTCCCTAAATCTGGTAAGGACTCCGGGTAACATGCCCATGCTATAGACGCTTTCACTATGGCGCGCCGCCACATCTACAGTTGATTGTGCCCTGCTTCGATGCTCTGCAAGGCCTTTCATCTTATGGCGCGTAATTCTGTCATTTATGCCAGCGAGCAGAAGCAACAATACTGCCGCTCCAACGGCAACAAGGCCAAGCCAAGGATGGATTAGCGTGACGGCAAGCATGAACAGCGGCATCCACGGCCCATCAAAAAAAGGGAGCACGCTTGGGCTGCCAACAAACTGGCGAATTGTGGCTAAATCATTGACCGCGTGAGCGTGTGATGATCCTTTGGCGCGCGAGTGCTGGACAATGGCAGCCAACAAATCCGCGTGCACACTTTCATCCCACCATCTTGCTACACTTGCGAGGATCGATCCTCGGATGGCGTCTAAAATCGCGATTATTGCCAGAAAGAAGAATACGATTACTGTTAAAAAAACTAGGGTCTCGAGGTGGCTGCTTTGCAACACACGATCAAAAATTTGTTGCATGTAAATCGGCGACACCAAAGTCCCCAGATTCACAAAAATTGAAAAGAAACCAACAGCAAAGAAGCCGGAGAACGATGAGCGATAGACTTTTACTGCAGGATAATGTGCCTCTGTCTCATCAATACTACGCATACGTGCCTCATAGCTAATCAAGACTTGTTATCATTGTTAAAACGACTGTGGTTGAGGGCAACGAGGCGTTCCCCTCAACCACAGGATAAGAAGCCAGATCGCGTTAGCCAGCGGAGCCGTCATCTTGTGTTGGAAGCAAGAAATCGGGCACGATCATTTCTCCGTCAACAATTGTGCCATACGGGGGAGTTGCATCCAGTTGCGCTTCGCCGGAGCCGTCGACATGTACGTCAAAATCTGCATTGACGGGCGCTAATCCGTCAGTGATGTCGAAATTGACATTCAGGTCGGCCGCATTGCCTTCATCCAGCATAGCCTCCAGCGCCTGAGCGAAGTTGTCATTCAGCGAGAGCTCACCGTCTTGCTGCAAGGTTACCAATTCTAGTTCGGTTAGCAGCTCAAGTGGTAGGACAATGTCTTCCCCTCCCAGTTTTAGCGTAAGCGCACCGCTCACAGTGTCCAAATCGACACTCAGATTATCGCCGTCAATATCATCTGCATTTAGGCCATCTTCGCCCAGAACGTTTATGGTATTGCCGATTGTATCTGTGTCTGTGAGCGTGACAGGTTCGGTCTGAGGTGCAAAGGTTGGTGCATCGTTTTGCCCGGTTATTGTAATCGTAACTGTTGTTGTTACTTGGGCAGTGTCATCGTCAATAGTGACTTCGAACTGCTCGAAGCGGATTTCACCGTCTGCAAGGCCTTGGATGGTGGGGTGGTCATTATTTGCGGTGTAAATCCACTCTAGATCTCCAGCGTCGTTCACATTTGCTGACAGCCCGCCGACAGGAAACCCAAAGCCTTCGATTCCAACAGGTTGCACACGCGCAATCGAATGGGTGTCTCCAGCATCAGCGTCTTCGATCGCTATTATGCCCGTTAGCGTTGTTGTGCCGTCATCTTCAGAGAAGGCAGTATTGGCACCGATCAAAACCGGCGCATCGTTGGTACCAGTTATGTTGAAGCTGAGCTGTTTTGGTAGCCCGTCATCAATACCGTCACTGACTGTAAAGCTGAATGTTTCCTCGGCTTCTTGCCCCTCTCGCAATGCGTTGAGTGCTTTTGCCTGATCGCTATCGAGCGAGTTTGCCGATGCAAGCTCGTATTTGTAGGTGCCGTCGGCATAGACGATCAGAGTACCAAAGGTGCCCAGGAGTGTTGCAGAAGCTTGTTGATCGCCTGTAGAAGACAAAGTCTTCGTGCTTGATCCATTGCTGATTTTGGTGACTTTAATATCCGCAGGATCGCTATCGACATCAACAACATCTTTCAGCAAGCCTGCATCAGGATCCGAAACCGCTGCAATAGTGTTATCAACACTGTCCTCTTCAAGTATTGTTGTGTCGCTTACGTCTTTGGCGATCGGGGCGTCGTTTGTGCCAATGATTTCGAAGGTCAGCTTCTGCTTAGCCGCACTACTTGTCTCTGCGTCTCCGCTGTCATCTTGTACGACAAATTCAAATACATCCCACTGCTGATCATCAGCCTTCAGGGCCTGCAACGCCTCATTCTTGCTCTCGCCACCGGCATTATCGTCGGCAGTAAAGAGGCGATAGCTGTAGCTGCCGTCCGATTTTATGGTCAGTACGCCGTATTTACCTTCAACCGTCGTTTCTGCACCTACATCAAATAGGGGGCTCCCTTCGACACCCACTTTGCTAACGCTGTGCAAATCGTTGATATCGGCATCGCTTACAAGTGCGTCCGTTAAGACATCCCCACTTGCGTTTAGCTCCAGATCTGTACCGTCTTCAGTTAACGGCTCATCATGAACCATTGCGGTGGCGATAGGGCGGTCGTTCGCGCCTTCAATCGTCAGGGTGACAGGCACCTGCAGCGGCTCGCTACCGTCTACGCCATCAGAAATCACCATTGTGTATGTGGCGGTGATCGTTTCTCCAGCGCCTAAATGATCCAGTTTAGCTGTATCGTTTATCTCGAAGCTGTAGAAAACCTTCCCTTTGTTGATAGAGCCGTTCGGAATGACACCCGCGGTAACTTCCATGGCAGGGATTGTTAGGTTTGGATGGCTTGTCTTAACCGTGACGTCATCTGAGAAACTGACAGAGAGTGAAGACACTTCAGTATCGGGGTCAAATACCTTTACACTTCCATCAGCGACCAGAGAGTCAGAGTTGGGAGTGTCCGCATCGCGCTCCTGGATGGTGAGAAGTCCAGGCGCAGGACCGTACAAAACAGGGCTATCATTGCTGCCGGTAATCGTGATTGAGATCGGAACTTCTTCAGAGGTTGCGCCGTGCTTGTCTTGCACCTTAATAGAATAGGTTACGACGAGGTCTTTGCCGTCAGGCAGCGCATCTAGATCCATTAACCCAGCATCGTAAACATACTTGCCGTCAACAAGTTTAATGTTCTTTGCTGCGGTAAGTTGAGCGATTTGATCTGCGGTTAAAATGTCGGTGTTGCCCTTTATCTCACCGTTCGCAGTGATAATTGCTGCAACCGTTGCCCCTGCATCCACGTCCGTGACGGTGAGAGAGAACTCGGTTTTTACAGCGAATTCTCCATCCCCCTCGCTCATCGTCGCATTGGTAGATGAGGTTATGCTTGGCGCATCGTTCTGCCCTGAAATTGTTATGGTAAGTTCTCGAGGGTCAGACCAAGCTCCTTGTTCATCCTGCACGGCGACCTGATAGGTCAGGGTGAGCACTTGCCCTAGTGCCATACTATCAAGATTGAGAGAGCCAGCCGAATACTGATAGTTTCCATCCACCACCTTGATATTCGAACCGGCTTTAAGGGTATCAAGCTGCTGTTCGCTCAGGCCGTTGGAATCGCCTTTAAGTACGGCATCGCTTTCTGCGCGAACCGCGACAACCTGAGAGTTATGATCGACATCATTCACATCCAAGTTAAACTCGGTGGCTACGACGTTGTCGCCATCTGCCTCCGTTATCTGCGCAGAGCTTGATGCGCTGATAACTGGTTTATCATTCATCCCTGCAATTTGAATGGTGATGGTGGCTGTATCGCCCCCAAGTGTGGTGTAGGTATAGGTTTCCTCGCGCACCTCTCCAGCAGCTAGAGTATCTGCCTTGTCATTGCCAATAAAGTTGGCGGCACCATTGTATTTGTTGATGTTGACGGTTCCGTAATCCCCGGAGACAACAAACACCCCGTCTTGATCTTGTCCACTTGTGTCGCCAAAAGCGAGCGATGTAATCACCGCCTTGGAGTTTACGTCGCCTATTTTTTCGTCATTGTCTAAAACGTTAAAGTTGAAGGTGTCGTCTTCACCTACGCCCTCGTAGAGGTCATCTCTGGCGATTAGGGAACTTGAGAGGTCCAGTAGTTTAACGCCATTACTGGTACCATCTTCAAACTGGGCATACTCGATGTTGACGATGGTGGTGGTTTCGGTCGTAGGGGTGCCGTCGCGTTCGACTTCTCTGGAGATCGTATAGGCCGGTTTGCCTGCAATTGTTGTCGCTGTAAATGTGTAGTCTTCTGCGCTGCCAAATAGCTGGACTACATCGTGGGATCCGCCGCGCCCATCAATATAGTCATTGCCACCATTGCCCAACAGTACGTTGTTGAGCCCGTTACCCATTAGAACATCTGCGTTTTGAGAGCCGATGGCGTTTTCAATAGATTTTAGAAGGTCGATATCTCCGGTTCCGGCCACCGAAAAGTTGAAGGCGAGATCAACAAAAACCCCTTGAGTGCCTGTAAGGTAGCTATAATCGGCGGTGTCGATACCCTCACCACCTAGCAGCAGGTCTATGCCCCCTTTTCCAATCAAAGTATCATTGCCTTTTTTCGCAATGATAATGTTCGCGCCATCGGTACCTTCCAAGGAGTCGGTATTGTCCGACCCTGCTATTAAAATGTCCAGATCAGCGTTAGGCGTGAAGACACCCGTATTGGCGCTCGGGTCATCAAGGTTAAGCCCAGAGACGTCAGAAAGGTTCACGCTCGGTGCATCTTCGATAGCTTTCAAACGCTTGGCGATGGATTCAAGAAACGCGTCCAAATTAACAGTCTTAGACATGATAGATCCTTAGTAAATCGTTGCTCGCTTGGGAGGTTGGCTAGGCGTGTTGGAGTGCAATACGCGCCTTGCTGCTGTGCTTGCGCAGATTAGTAAAGATCAGTGGGAAAGACATTCCCCATATAGGGAGTAAATATCTAATTAATCTAGGGTGTGTTGGCAAATGTATATGTATATATTTCTAGATCTATAATAGTGATTAGGTAAATTGTGATGATTACTTAATTTATTATCTGATTATATGTGCTATGAAATGAATCTGTACCTTTCAAACTTGCGAAATATAGATTTTTGATTGTTGACGCACAATTTTTGCATAACTTGTTTTAGTTGTTTATGTGCGGTGTCCAGCTGGATACCTTGTTGTTCAGCATATTGCTTCAGGGGCATCAGTCTGAGTACAGCTGACAGGACCAGAGTTTCAGATTTTGTAAGTTGAAATAGGCGTCCGAACTGCATCACATCTTCATCGTCGATCTCTTCTTCTTCGCCGATTTCGACAATAATGGCGCTACAGGCTTGCTTGCTTTCGCCCGCTGTATTTATTGGGGCGATGATTTTTAGTAAAAACTGCCGCCCATCATTTTGATTTTGTAAAAGTATCGGTTGGCAGTTTTGAGCCTGATTGCTTTGTTGCGCAAGCCTCAAGCAGGAATTGGCATCGGGGTCTTTGCAGGATATTCCATCTCGGCCCACGCGCAAAATGCCTTTGCTTAACAGTTTCTCCGCTTTGGTGTTCTTGTAGAGAACCTCATCACTAGAAAATACAATTATGCCTGCTGTTCTTCCAGATATAGTATCTGCAATTGCTGGCATAACACCCCCTGTCAGTGCTAATCATTATTGAGTAGATAGTAACAAGAATGTTTTACATTAATACTATTCTCAAATCTCCCCTGCTATTTTAAGGAGATTCTTGCCAATATTCGACATTGTTAAAATTATAAGGAAATTTGTAGTGGATTATCTAGATAAATACTATGAGATGCGGAGTGTAATAATTTCATATCACAAGTGTGTCAGCATTTTCACTATAAATAGTGCTGAATGTACTGTGATATGGTACTCGCAAATCTTAGGAAAGGGATGGTAGCGAGGGAGGGACTTGAACCCCCGACACGCGGATTATGATTCCGCTGCTCTAACCAACTGAGCTACCCCGCCATCCGGTGCGCTATGTTTGCGATGTGTTATCGCTGCGCTGTGAGGGGTGTATAAGGAGATTGCGCTTTATCGTCAAGCACGGATTTCGCAGATTTTGTGGAAACTGCACAGCCTGTGAAAAATCGCCCTAAATCAAAGCATTAGTAAACGTCTTGGTGCGTTCAACCCTAGGCTTTTTTCGGCAAAGCCTAGGGCGTTTTTTATGCAGATTTGTCGAGCCCAGCTGCTTCCCAGCTTTTGCCCAGAAGCGCTTTTAATGCAGCTTCTGCTTGCTGGTCTTTTTCTGCGCGCTGGATCCAACCACCGCCAAGTACTTGGGCTTCTTGGCCATCTTGATCGAAAAACACACAGGCCTGCCCTGGGGCAACACCGCTTTCGCCTGCAAGCAGTTCCACTGTGGTTTCGCCTTCATTGTGGCGCAGAATAGCCTCGATCGGAGGGCGAGTGGAGCGGACTTTTGCATACACTGTTTTGCCTTCCGCCGGTAAGTCTTCCAGTGTTCCCGGGCCAATCCAATTTACTTGGCGCAAAAGCAGGGAGTGGGTGGCGAGAGCCTCTTTCGGGCCAACGATGACTCGCTTGCCATCGGCATCCAGATGCACAACATAAAGCGGATCTCCGGAGGCGATGCCAAGGCCGCGCCGTTGGCCGATCGTGTAGTGTATGATCCCTTTATGGGTGCCAAGAATGCGCCCGTCGACATGCACGATGTCGCCCGGTTCTGCGGCGTGGGGACGCAACTTGGCGATGATATCGGTATAGCGCCCTTGCGGGACGAAGCAGATATCCTGACTGTCGTGCTTGTCCGCAATTTCAAGGCCAAACTCATGGGCGAGCGCGCGCACTTCCGGTTTGGTCATGCCACCAAGCGGGAAGCGCAGGAAATCCAGTTGCTCTTGCGTAGTGGCGAACAGGAAGTAGCTTTGGTCACGATCCAGGTCTACCGGACGGAACATTGCAATCTGATTGCCTTGCATATTCGTGCGCACATAATGGCCGGTTACCAGCACGTCGGCGCCCAAATCCTTGGCTGTTTCCAGCAGGTCTTTGAATTTGACTGTCTGGTTGCAGGTGACGCAAGGAATTGGCGTTTCGCCGTTGATATAGCTATCGGCAAAGCGCTCGATTACCTGTTCCTTGAAGCGGGACTCATAATCCAACACATAGTGCGGGATGTCCAGTTTCTCGGCCACGCGGCGGGCGTCGTGAATGTCTTGTCCTGCGCAACACGCGCCTTTGCGCTGCACAGCTTCGCCGTGATCGTAGAGTTGTAGCGTGACACCCACGACGTCATAGCCTTCGCGCTTCATCAAGCCGGCAACAACGGAGCTGTCAACGCCGCCCGACATGGCCACAACCACACGGGTGTCTTCCGGGCGCCCGGGCAAGCCTAGGCTGTTCAACATGGTTTGAACCTCTTTTTGGCGGGCTGCAGTGGCTTTGGCTGCTTCCAAGCGCTGCTGCATTGGCCCCTTTTTCCCGCTTTCTGCCATTGATGGCAGGCGATGGAGCTGCGGGTTCTTGCAAATTCAGCCGGACTATACAGAAAATCACGGGGGAGGCCAACGGTTTTAGGGGGAGTATGTGGAGACGGGTACTTTTTGCCGCCTGATAGGCTAAAAGTGCCTGCTGTCGCGTTGCAATTGTCTAGAAACGGGCGTGAGAAACCCCGGTTTTAGCGATTTGCGTCGTTGGCGCGAAACTTGCTTTGGGCTGTGCGGGTCTTTGCGCGCAGCGTTTGGCCCGACTTGTTGACCTGCTATGATCCGGATTCTTTATTAATGGCGCACATTGCCCAATCAGCTTTGATGAATAGCTCAAGTGCCTTGCTAGAGGGTGTTGCTCTTGCAGGGGCAGAGAGTGCTAGCGCAGCCTCTGGGGTGTTCGAAGTCCTGTTGGGCGCGCAAACTGCTGCCGTTGCTGGTGGAGAGGCGGCGCATTTAAAGGAACCTAGCGCGCAGACGTCGCTGCATGTGGATGGGCATTTTAGTGCTTCCGGGGTTCTGGCCATGCCTGTTGGGTTGGTGCAAACCGATGGGCTTCTTGAGGTTGCGACGCATTTATCTCAGGAGCAGCCTGCTTTCATGGAACCTAATGCTGCATTGGAAGAGCAGTCTCTGGATGTGCGGCAAGAAGCTGCAAATGGTGTGGCTAATGGCCTTGAAGACGTTAAACCTATAAAAAGTGAAGCGGATAAAGCACTTCGTCGCGCTCCATTGTCGGCGGAGTTGGGAGATGGCCTTGTTGTGGGGCTACTGCATGAGGACGCGAGTGTATTTGCGCCGTTATCCCCACTTGCCTCACCTGTGCGCTTCGGTGAGTTGCAGCTACCTCAAGCGACGGGGGACGATGGCAAGGAGCCCGTTCAATCGGAAAAACTAGCTGCGCCAATGGTTGCTAAAACCGTCCGGGGGACTGGCGTGGTTGCAGCCCAAGCGTCAACTGCTGCGCTGATGGCGGGTCCGCTCTCGCCGCTGATCCAGCAGGGCGAAGTTGCGGCGGAGTTTAAGCATACCCCAATACTGCGTTTTGGACATGGATGGGATGTGCAACTTGATGGTGTGGACCAAGTGCAGGATACAGCGCCGCGTCAAACACCTTTGGCGCAGCCCCTCTTAGGTAAGGGGGAAGGGCAACCGCAAGCGACATTTGCTAAGCCTGATGTCGCAGTGCTTAAGCAGGCGCGCGCACATCTGGCGTTGCAGGGAGGCTCCCATGCGGTGGAGGGATTGGTAGCCAATGCGGACCGCCTGTCTAGCGTAAAGCCTGCGACTGATGTTGCTGCGCGAACTCCTGCGCTGCTGCCACAGGAGGGCGTATCTGCTCGACATATGGCGGTTTCGCAAAGGGTGCAAGGAAGTGACGCGTTGACACTGGAGATAGAGGCAGGCAAAGCTCCCTTACGCTCTGGTGCCGCGGCAGTTTCCACCCGATCAGGCGCCACGTTGGATGGGTTGGCGGATGGCAAAACCGTAGTGATAGAGGCTGGCCTTAGGCCGCTGGAGGGACAGAAGCAGGAATTACTTCGTAACGTGAGAACAACTGGCGTGATGCCGGCAGCTCACGAGGGCGTCGTGAAAGCAGCACAGGTAGAGACGGGCCGAAAAGCAACAGAAGTTCCAAGTGCGCCCACAGCACCGGTGGAGAAGCAGGTTTTTGGCGTTACGCGGGGTGCAAGTGCCGCACAAGTTGTTGCGGAGCCTGCGGTGACAGATCCAAGAGGTGGGCAGGGTGCCACGCCAATGACCCAGATCGATCCTACACCATCCGAGTTTCATGATGATCTTATGGGGGGGGAGGTCGCGGATTTGGACAGCGCTGAGGCACCGCGCTTTGCAGCTATGCTGGGCAAGGGTGCAGTGAAGCCGGAGAAAGGACTTGGCGCGCAGGCAAGAGTTGCGGCGCCTGAGGCAATCGCGATCGAAAAAGCCAATGTGAAGCAAGTCACCGCGCCCATCGCAGAGCTTGATTTGGCTGAACTGCCACTAGAGGATATTGAGGCCGATAAGGTGTCATCGGGAGGGGCGCAGGTTGCGGAGCGTCGTGCCCCAGCTGGACAGACTGCGTTGCCCGGACAAGCCGCGCCTTCTATGCAAAAGGCGGCGCAGAGCTTGTGGTCTTCTCTTTCGCAGAAAATAGAGGGGCGCAGCTCCAAGTTTGATATTCGGTTGGATCCTCCAGAGCTGGGCAAAGTGAAAGTTTCGCTCGATTTCGGGCAGGATGGGCGCGTTCGGGCGCATTTGGTTGTCGAGCGTGCGGAAACAATGGACATGTTCCTGCGCGACCAACGCGGCTTGGAAAAAGCGCTGGCAGAGGCTGGCTACGACGGCGCTAAGACTGATCTACAGTTTTCGATGGGGCAACAGCAAGGCGGACAAGGGCAGGATAACGAGCCACAGGTTGTGCGCCAATCAAACCGCGTGTCAGAAGCTTACCGCGAGGATGCGGGGCAGCTGCAAGCCGGTGTTGTTGCAGATAGGTATGATGCGCCCGGGCGCGGCCAGCTGAACCGGTTGGTTTAATAGGAATTGAAGGTTAGAGGCTGATATGGCGACCATTTCTGATGTTGCAGGTACAGGGGCAAGCGCGACAACTACTGCTGCAACGACCACGAAAATTAACAATAGCTTTGACCTGTTTATCAAGATGCTGACGACTCAGGCGCAGAATCAGGACCCGCTCAAGCCGATGGATGCGACTCAGTTCACCAACCAGCTGGTGCAATTCACAATGGTTGAGCAACAAATTGCCTCAAATAAAAATTTGGGCAGTTTGCTTGAGCAGGTGAAGACGCAAAATGCGAGTCAATTCGTTAATTACATTGGTAAAGAAGTTACGGCGGCTGGTGATAAAACCAAGTTAGCAAATGGCGAAGCAAGCTGGAGCTACGACTCCCCAGTAAGCGGTGCTGGCAAGATTGAGATTAGCAACAGCGCCGGTCAGGTTGTTGCAACTCGGGATATAAACTTGGAAAAAGGGCGGAAAACCTTTGTTTGGGATGGCTTGCAAACCAGCGGCGCGCTAGCGCCAGAAGGCGACTACAGCATCAAAATTTCGCATGAAAGAGCGGATGGACAGAGTGTTTCAGTGCCTACAGAAGTGAGCGGACTTGTGGAGATGGTTGACTTTTCGACGGGGTCAGTCACGTTGAAAGTGAATGGCGTAGATGTGCCAATTGGCAATTTAATCAGCGTTAAAACGACCTAATTTGGTTAACTTACCCAGTGCATTTCAGTAATGAATCTTACTGAATTGTTTAAGGCGGCTTAGTTAATTTTTAAGTGAGTTGTCCTAGTCTCACACTCAAGCTTGGTCATGGTTTGTGTGAGAGTAGAATGACCGAACAGATACGTTCACGAGCAAAATACGTCATTGGTCCTGATGGTAGTCCGCTAACTATTGCAGATTTGCCGCCGACCACAACGAAACGATGGGTTATCCGCCGCAAGGCCGAAGTTGTCGCTGCAGTTCGCGGCGGGCTTCTGTCATTGGAGGAGGCATGTTCGCGTTATACTTTGACAGTTGAGGAGTACCTCTCCTGGCAGAGTTCGATTGATCGGCATGGACTTGCCGGCCTTCGCGCGACCAAGTTGCAGGATTATCGCAACTAGTCTCAATTGGGCAACACATCTGAGAGCTAAGAAGGGAGTGCATGGGTGTGCACTCCCTTTTTTGTTATGCAGCGGTGAAAGGCCCGGGTGGCAGGTCGCGCGTGTTATGCTGTTGCTAACGTTTTGTTAACCATAGTTTTTCGCTGGTACTTGCGGATTGCATGGAGGGCTTGTGCGCTGAAACGTAGCGGCTTTGCTTAGTTTTTTCTGTTCGTTTTAAGAAATTTCTAGGTGCAAAAACCTCTTGTTAACCTTATAACAGGCAAAAATTACCTAGCTAAATCTTAATGTGCGTTAAGCGTAGGGTCTAGGCTTCCAAGTAGGGGTGGTGGCCAGCGGCTGGGTTTTTGAAAGGCAAAAGCAGTGCTGGCACTGTGACTGCGGGTTCGAGGGCGGCGCGTGAACGGATTTTTTGATTTTCTAAAGAGACTTGGACCTGCCCGCCTTGGTGCTATGGGGGCGATGGCCGCCATTTTAGTTGGTGTGTTTGCATTCATCATTATGCGTGCGACCGCGCCGCAACTTGTCCCTCTTTATACAGATCTTTCTCTTGAGGATTCCTCCGCAATTGTCAGCCAGCTTCAGTCTTCTGGAACTGTCTATGAAATTCGTGAAAACGGCGCGGCCTTGTATGTGCCGCAAGAGAGTGTCCACCAGCTGCGTTTGACGATGGCTGGTGTCGGCCTTCCATCAGGCGGTGGCGTTGGTTACGAGATATTTGACAAGAGCGATACGCTCGGCGCGACCAGCTTTGTGCAGAATATCAACCGTTTGCGCGCGCTAGAGGGCGAATTGGCGCGGACGATCCGCTCAATTAGCCGCGTGGTATCTGCCCGTGTGCATCTGGTCATTCCCGAGAAGCAGCTGTTTCAGCGCGATAGGGAGCCGCCGACGGCTTCTATTGCAGTGAAGGTGCGGGGCTCCCTTGATAGTGGGCAAATTCGCTCTATTCAGCACCTCGTTGCCTCTGCTGTGGAAGGGTTGGAACCAAGCTATGTGTCTATCGTAGATGAACGCGGCGCGTTGCTGGCTGCTGGCACCGGCGCTGATGACGGGGCCTTTGGCTCTGCAAATCTGGATGAGCGCCGTATTTCCATCGAGAACCGCATGCGCGCACAAGTTGAGGACATTCTCAATAATGTGGTGGGGAGCGGGCGGGCCCGCGTTCGGGTGGCGGCCGAGCTTAACCTCAATCGTAAAACCGAAACCGAAGAAGTCTTTGATCCAAATGGGCAGGTGGTTCGCTCCAGCCAGAGTCGTGAAGAAAACCAGCGCTCCAGCTCGCTTAATCAGAGCGTGACAGTTTCCAACCAGCTGCCGGATGCAGGCGCTAATGACACCGGTGGCGGGCAAGAAGACAATTCAAATGTGACCGAGGAAACGGTCAACTATGAGATTTCTCGCAGTACCACGACAGAGGTGATCGAGGCAGGTGGCTTGGAGCGCCTTTCCATCGCGGTGCTGGTAGATGGAACCTATGTGAATGACGAGAGTGGCGCACAGGTTTATCAGCCGCGCTCTCAAGAAGAGCTGGATAGCATTGCAGCGCTTGTGCGCTCGGCTGTGGGCTTTGATGAGCGCCGCGGCGATAAGATAGAGGTCGTAAACCTCCGCTTTATCGATACGCCCGTTGAGGAGATGCCGGAGGATGGGCAGGGGTGGATGGAGTTCACCCGCGCGGACATTATGCGCCTAGCGGAACTCGGTGTTCTGCTGGTGATCTCTGTTTTGATGCTCGTTTTCGCTGTGAACCCACTTATGCGGCGTATTTTGGCCAGTGAAGACACCGCAGAGCCAAGTGAGGTGATTGGTGCTGGCGCCGCGGTGACAGGGACTGCGCCAGCTGCCGGGGCGGCTGTTGGCGCAGAGGCGGAGGCAGCGGAGCTGGGTCCTAGTGCAAGCCTGCAAGAAGCAGAGGCGCAGGCAATGCAGAAGAATGGCTGGATTGCGGATGCGAAAACGCAAGCGGCGTTGCACTCCAGCTCAATCAAGGAGCTTGGCAACATGATTGACGAGATGCCAACGGAAGCGGTGAATATCGTTCGTAGCTGGATTAACGAAGCGGCATAGGTGCAAGATCAGGATGAGCCAAGAGCAAGAAGCGGCCGGTGTTGGTCTTCAGGTTAGCGCAGACATTGCCGAGCGAAAGCTCAGCGGGCCAGAGCGCGCGGCCGTGTTGCTGTTGGCGCTAGGGGAGGAATATGGCCGCCCTATTTGGGAAGGACTTGATGATATCGAAGTGCGGCAAGTGTCGTCTGCCATGGCTAGTCTGGGCCCGATCACTCCTGCCATGCTGGAAGAACTGTTCGTTGACTTTCTGAAGCGGCTTTCGACCAATGGGGCGCTGACTGGGAACGTGGATGTAACCGAACGACTGTTGAACTCGTTCCTGCCGGGGGAGCGCGTTGAGCTGATTATGGAGGAAATCCGCGGTCCGGCAGGTCGCAATATGTGGGAGAAGCTCTCCAATGTGCCGGAAAGCGTGCTGGCGAACTACCTCAAAAACGAGTACCCGCAAACCATTGCGGTGGTGCTTTCGAAAATCCAGCCAGAGCACTCTGCGCGGGTGTTGGCGCTGTTAAATGACGAGCTTGCACTTGAAGTGGTGCACCGGATGCTCAAGATGGAGTCCATTCAAAAGGACATCCTGCGCAAGGTGGAACAGACGCTGCGCATTGAGTTTATGTCCAATCTCTCGCAGACCAGCCGTCGTGATAGCCATGAAATTATGGCGGAGATATTTAACAATTTTGACCGCCAGACCGAGGTTCGGTTTCTCTCATCCCTTGAGGAAGACAACAGGGAATCTGCAGAGCGTATTCGCAACTTGATGTTTACCTTCGAGGATCTGTTGAAGCTGGATGCAGCGAGCTGTCAAACGCTCTTGCGCAATGTCGAGAAGGATAAGCTGGCGCTGGCACTCAAGGGCGCAAATGAAATAGCGATGGAATTTTTCACGAGCAATATGTCCCAGCGCGCGGCGAAGATGCTGCAAGAGGATATGGAAGCGCTCGGGCCTGTGCGTTTGCGTGAGGTGGATGAGGCGCAATCTGCAATGGTGGCTAAGGCAAAGGAGCTGGCAACTTCCGGTGACATCGAGATTAACAAGAAGAAAGGGGAGGATGATCTTGTCTACTAACCCCTTTTTTCAATCGTTGGCTAGGATGTGCTGATGGCGCGAATTTTAGATCAGGGCGCAGTGCCAACAAGGTTTTTGTTTGAAACCGACTTTGCGACTCCGGCGGATGTCCGGGCAATGGAGCGTGAGGAAGTTGCGCCGGAGCCTGTTATCACGCTTGGTGAGCATAAGGCGGCGCTGGCAGCTGCTGAGGCGGCCGCATTCGAGCGTGGTTTGGCGCAAGCGCAAGAGCAAGCGCAGAGCGTACAACAGATGGAATCACAATTGGCGCAGCAGCGGCGCGAGGATGTATTGCGGGACGTATTGGCAAAACTTGACGGCGCGCTTGCGCAGCAGGAAAAGCGGGCCGTGCGCCTTGGGCTCATGGCGGCGCATAAGTTTTGCCAGAAACTGATAGCAAGGGAACCGCTGGGTGAAGTGAAGGCGGTGCTGGCAGACTGTTTGGCCCCGCTGCGAAAAACACCTAGCATGGTCATCGAGGTTCCGCTTGCGGATAGCGCGGCACTGGAAGAAGAGTTGGATGCTCTTATGACGCGCGGCGGATTTGAAGGGCGTATCAAGGTTGTTGGCAGTGAAACGGCGCAGCGTGGTGATTTTCGCATAGAGTGGCCCGAGGGCGGGATCATTCGCGAGCAGAGTGCGCTGGCGCGGCAGCTGGATGAAGTGATGGAAACCTATTTCGCGGCCAAGCAGGCGGGTGCTGCCGGGCTAACGCGAGAAACTGACGAGGTGCGGGCATGAGCGGTGAACAATCTGGCGATCACACGGTTGTGTTCGACGAGTTGGATGGCGAACAACGCAGCGGGCATGGCAGTGATGGGGAAACTGTTGTTTCCAAATCCGCAGCAGACCTTGAAGCGGTGTTCGATGTACCTGTGCAGATATCCGCTGTACTGGGACATTCGCGCATGAAAATCTCTGAGATGCTGCATCTGGACACTGGTGTGGTGATGGAATTGGATCGCAAGGTAGGTGAGGCGATTGACATTTATGTCAATGATCGTCTGGTGGCTCGCGGTGAAGTGGTGCTGGTGGAAGAAAAGCTAGGTGTCACTATGACCGAGATTATCAAGTCTGACCGATAAGGGCAGATATTGGCGGTGAACCGGCTTAGATGCCGCCGATTTGAAAGGATGCAACATGCGGCTGCTGATTGTTGGAACCCTTGATGGGCAGCTAACAACTGCGACGAAAATCGCCATGGACCGAGGCGCCTCGGTTACGCATGCGGGCGAGCTGACGAGCGCGCTGCGTGTGCTGCGCGGCGGCGGCGGCGCAGACTTGCTCATGGTCGATGTGGGTGTTGATATTGCTGATCTGGTTGGGCAGATGGAGCAAGAGCGTATCCATGTGCCTATTGTTGCCTGCGGGATCGGAGCGGACGCGAAATCGGCGGTGAGCGCAATCAAGGCCGGGGCGAAGGAGTACATTCCGCTACCGCCCGATCCTGAGTTGATTGCGGCGGTGCTGGCCGCCGTGTCGCAAGACCAATCCAGCATGGTGTTTCGTGATGAAGCGATGGCGGCGCTGGTTTCACTGGCACGGCAAATCGCACCTTCGGACGCATCGGTGCTGATTACCGGGGAATCAGGCAGCGGCAAGGAAGTGATTGCCCGCTTTGTACATGAAAATTCCTCGCGGAAAGACAAACCGTTTATCTCGATTAACTGCGCTGCTATTCCGGAGCATTTGTTGGAGTCCGAGCTGTTTGGGCATGAGAAAGGGGCTTTCACCGGCGCGGTTGCACGGCGCATCGGCAAATTTGAAGAAGCAAGTGGCGGCACCTTGCTGCTTGACGAAATCTCCGAGATGGATGTGCGCTTACAGGCAAAGCTGTTGCGCGCATTGCAAGAGCGGGTGATTGACCGCGTGGGCGGCTCTAAACCGGTTGCAGTCAATATCAGGGTGCTGGCCACGTCCAACCGTGATCTGACGCAAGCTGTGCAAGATGGCAGCTTCCGCGAGGATTTGCTTTATCGTCTCAATGTAGTCAATCTGAAGTTGCCGCCCTTGCGTGAGCGGCCCGGCGATATTCTGGCGCTGAGCGAGCATTTTATTCGGATCTATGCCAAGGCAAATGGCATGAAGCCGATGCCGATCAGCGCCGAGGCGCAAAGCGCGCTGGCCGCCAATGAATGGCGCGGTAATGTGCGCGAGCTAGAAAACACCATGCACCGCGCTTTGTTGTTGGCGCAGGGCGGCGAGATTGGCTTGGAAGCTATTCGTATGCCCGATGGAACGCCGATTGCGACCTCGCCAGCGCAACAGGCCGCGTCGCGTGCCGCAAGCGCCGCAGAGGCTTTGTCACGTACTATGGTAGGGCGCACGGTGGCTGATGTGGAGCGGGATCTTATTTTGGATACGCTGGATCATTGCCTTGGGAACCGAACCCACGCGGCGAAAATACTCGGGATTTCAATTCGGACCTTGCGCAATAAGCTGAACCAGTATGCGCAGGATGGTGTGGAGATTGCACAGCCGGGTGAAACCCGGGGTGGGTCATAAGCGTTAGTGTCGCTTAGGTAGTTTAAGGTAAGGCATGTCGGAGACAACGGGGGGCGAGGGCCCACAAGCAGCAGAGGGAAGCGCGGGCGCTGGCGGCAGTGGCCGATCCTTTGTGGCTGATTTTGCCGATATGCTGCGCAAGGGAGACCTAGGCCTTGCAGCAGGGGTGATGATCATCCTTGTTATGCTGATCATGCCGATGCCAGCGATTTTGCTGGATTTGTTTCTAGCGGTGTCGATCATTTTTTCTGTCATGATCCTGATGACAGGTATCTTTACCCAAAAGCCGTTAGAATTTTCTTCGTTTCCCACGGTTCTGCTCATCGCGACGATGTTGCGGCTGGCTTTGAACATGGCTTCGACCCGGCTCATTCTGGCCAATGGGCACGAGGGACCAGCTGCGGCGGGCAATGTGATTGCTGCCTTTGGCAGCTTTGTTATGAGCGGTAACTTTGTAATCGGGATTATCGTTTTTGCCATTCTGGTGATCGTGAATTTTATCGTGATCACGAAAGGTTCTGGCCGTATTGCGGAGGTGGCTGCACGCTTTACGCTTGATGCGATGCCGGGCAAACAAATGGCGATTGATGCGGACCTATCTGCCGGTTTGATCGACGAGAAAGAAGCGAAAATTCGCCGTAAGGAACTGGAATCTGAAAGCACGTTTTTCGGGGCAATGGATGGTGCCTCGAAATTTGTACGTGGTGACGCGATTGCCGGATTGATGATCACTTTCATCAATATTGTTGCGGGTATCATTATCGGCGTGGCGCAGCAGGGGCTCAGTTTTGGTGATGCTGCTCAGAACTATACGCTGCTCACCATTGGTGATGGATTGGTTTCGCAAATACCGGCGCTAATTGTATCGACTGCAGCTGGTATGTTGGTGTCAAAGGCTGGCTTGCAAGGTTCGGCTGACAAAGAGCTGATGAAGCAGTTTACCGGCTATCCAAAAGCGTTGGGCATGTCGGCGTTTGTGATGGTGGTGTTGTCGTTGTTGCCGGGTATTCCGATGGTGCCTTTTCTGGCGTTGGCGGGCGGGGCTGGATATTTAGCGTACCGGACCTCAAAGCAACAGGAGGCAGAGCGGCAACGAGAGGTCGTTCGCAAGGCGGTAGAGAACGCGCCGAAGGAGCCGCCAGAGCCGCCCATTACAGAAGCCCTGAAAATGGATGTGCTGCGCATTGAGCTTGGCTATGCTTTGCTGCCAATTATCAATGGCCGCAACCAAGAGGAAACGGATCAGGTAACCCAGCAAATCAAAGCGTTGCGACGGCAGATTGCAGCGGATATGGGCATTGTGATGCCTTCGGTTCGGTTGCTTGATAATATCCAGCTGCAACCCAACGAATATGTCATCAAGATCAAAGAGATTGATGGCGGTACGGGCACGCTGTATCCAAGCCAGTTTATGGTGATGGACCCGCAAGGGGGGCAGGTAAAGCTGCCCGGTGTTCATACAACGGAGCCGACTTTCGGTCTGCCAGCGACTTGGGTGGAAGCACAGCACCGCGAAGATGCGAGCCTGCTTGGGTATACGGTGGTGGACCCGGCGACGGTGCTTTCGACCCATTTGACCGAGTGCATCAAGGCGAATGTTTCTGAATTGCTCACTTATGCAGATGTTCAGAACCTCATTAAGGAGCTGAATGAGGAACAGGCGAAGCTGGTGGAAGATCTGGTGCCAACGCTTATTACTGTTTCGGGTATTCAGCGGGTGCTGCAGGCACTGCTCGAAGAAAGAGTTTCCATTCGCGATTTGCCGACGATCCTAGAGGGCATCGCTGAAGCGATCGGGACAACACGCAGCCCGAACCAGATTGCAGAGCATGTGCGCACGCGGCTTTCGCGGCAAATCTGCGCAGCCAACCAGTCGCCTGCCGGCTATCTCCCGCTTATCAGTCTTGGGCCGGAGTGGGAAAGCGCGTTTATCGATTCCATTGTCGGAGAAGGGGACGAGCGAGCCTTGGCGATGGCACCATCCAAACTGCAAGAATTTGTGTTGTTGGTGCGCGATGCTTTTGAAGCGGCGAGTGCGCAAGGAGAAGTGCCCGTTCTGCTTTGCTCGGCGCAATCCCGCCCGTTTGTGCGCTCAATAGTGGAGCGTTTCCGGCCACAGACATTTGTGATGAGCCAAAACGAAGTACACCCCAAAGCGCGTTTGAAAACGATTTCAACGATTTAATCCTCGAGGAATTTATGGATCAAACATTAGAAATTAGTCTTGATGGTACCACGGATATTCCACTAGACCGGATGGCATTTGTTGTCACCAATCTTGAAATGCTAAGCCCGCCCCAAGCCAAGGGCCAGTTGCCTGAAGGCATGCATTTGGAGCGACAAGAGCAGGTGACGACAGAGGGTTTTCTGGCGATGTTTCGTGCGGTGGGTACGCCGTGGCTCTGGTTCGGTCGTTTGCAGATGTCGGAACAGGAGTTGTCCGATACACTTCAAGAAGATGGACGGGAGGTCTACTTTGCCAAGTTGCACGGCACAGATGTGGGCTTGCTGGAGCTGAAGTTTTCCGATGATGGTGATGTTGAGGTCGTATACTTCGGGCTAATCCCAGAGGCAATTGGTGGTGGGCGTGGCCGTTGGATGATGGAGCAGGCCATAGCGATTGCCTTTAGCCGCGATGGGACCAAGCGGTTATGGTTGCATACCTGTACGGGTGATAGTCCGGTGGCGTTAAAATTTTACATGGCGTGCGGCTTCAAACCCGTGAGCCGCTCTATCGAGCTGGTGCGGGATCCGCGCCTAGATGGCGTGTTGCCGAAGGACACAGCCAACCATTTACCACTGCTTGGGGACGACCCTAGTTAACTGATAATTGCTGAAGTGAATTTGTTAAAATTGTATTTATCCTGCGGTAAACTATAGCTGCAGCTCGGCGCTGCGTGCTTGGATGGTAATCTCTAAAAGGATGGGATGCGCATGGCAGACGTGCCGGACAATGTTGTGCCACATGCCAAGGTAAGGTCTTTGCGCGAGGCTATGCGCAGTGTGCGTGTGGCCGAGATGGAGCGTAGTGATGCCGCCATTTCCTCTCAGGAGGGGGAGCGCACGCGGCTAGAGCTGCTTTGTGACGAGCTTGCCGATGTTTTCCAAGATGTGCCAGAGGATGATGAGCAGTTCAGCTTTCAAATCGTTCCGGGCAGTCAGCCACGGCTCTGGATTGATGTGAGTAGCCATGTGGTTATGGCGAGAGATCATCATGCCTATCGATTTGTTAAAGACACCCGTTTGGGCCGTGTGGTGTTATTGGAAAGTGCCAGTATTGACGACATGGCCGATTGTATTACCCACTACATCGCCGAACGTATCTTGGAAAAAGGCCGGGCGCTGGAAGGGGACTGGCTGCTTGAACGGGCCCGCCTCGGTGTTGGTTCTGCACTAAGTGGCGCGCGTAGCGAAGTGGGCCGTGAGCGCCCAACGCGGCTGGTTGGGCTGCGGCTGCGCAGCTTTATCTGGGGCGCGGTGTTTGGCGCTGGCGTATTGTTCGCTGTGATCCTGCTGTATTTCGGTGGAGTAGCGCCTTCCTAGTCAGATCCTAGCTGGAATTCGGGAGTATCAGCGGAGCTTTTGCGAGCGAGGTAACGCCGCTTTTCTTGTCTTGGATACCACGGGTTTCCATCAGGCAGTGCCAATGGTTTTCTTCCTTCGAGATATGGTAGAGCTTGTAGGCAGCGGCTGGTTTGTGGCCGCCCGGGCCGTTGGAGGCAGAAGGAACGCAGAGAACCGGCACAGCGCCGTGCGGGCCGGGCAATTGCATTTGCGTATCCAGATGCGTATGGCCATGCAGGATTAGCTCCGCACCATACTTTGCGATTACCTGTGCAAAGCGGCGGGATGCTACAAGGCGCTTGTGATGAGGTGTAGCCCCTTTGACTGGCGGGTGATGCAGCATAACCACACGGCAAAGGCCCTGTTTCTCACAGGTTTCTAGCAGCGCTGCAAGACGCTCTAACTGGCTTTTGCCGATGCGCCCTGTGGCCATAAAGGGGCCGGTAGCCGCAGCGGAGGAAACGCCGATAATGGCGACATCGCCGCGCACGCGCAGGTAGGGGAAGCTTGGCGTGCCATCCAATTCTTCTAGGGTATTGCTTTGCGCATCATCACCCAGCATGTAAGGCAGCCAATGCTGGCGGGCAGAGCGGATCGCGCCCGGCACATAGGCGTCGTGGTTTCCCGGGACGAGTGAAACATCCTGCGGGGAGCCGAGGCTGCGTAACCACACAGCGGCGTTGATGATTTCTGCTGGCAGTGCAAGGTTCACCAAATCGCCGCAAAGGGCAATGTGATCGGGTGCCATAGCGCGCACATCCGCAACTATCGATTCTAGGTAATGTGAGGTAAAGGCCTTTGCGCGATTGCCTTGCCAGTTGAGGTAGCCAAGGATGCGTTTTGAGGCGAGTTGGCGGGCATTAACCGCCGGAAGCGGGCCAAGATGCGGATCTGACATGTGCGCAAGCGTAAACATGGCCCGCATCTTCCCGTTGCTGCTGCGAAGGTCAAGACAAAAAGCAGCAGCAAAGAGGAAATCAACGCCTTTGAGGAGGGAGGAGAAGGCGTTGACTTCCTAAAGAGTTAACCGTGGTAGTTGGTGTGCAAAGCACAAGAATTGTTGCGCTTGTTTTGATCTACCGCTGGTGCCCAGTTAAAGGATTTGCGCTGAGCTTTTTTTGCGAAGAATTTTTTAAACATAACAGCACCTGCTGACTTATGCTGCTGCCTGTCTGGGCAATGCAGCGGTTAGGAAATATGCAATTGCTTGCTTTCTGATCTTCTTCGTACGCCGATTAAAAAAAAGGAGAACTGATATTTTTGCATGGCTGAGCTGCGCCGCCTGCATGAGCAAAAATATATCTGCTGGGCCGTGATCGCTTTGCATTTGTTGCAAGCTTGGCAATGGCAATTGCCCTATCTTGCAAGATACGGCCAATTTGGCGAATTGTGAGGCGGATTTGCAGTGTGAACCGGCGTGGTTCTAGGTGTGAAAAAAGGGCAGGTATGTTGGCATATTAAAGCCATTCCAAACAGAAACATGAGTCTTTCATGACAAGAATGCTGCCCTTTTTTTAGGAAAACACAGTTTCTGATAGGATTTGCTTTTGACTGGCTGTGTATTTTGCCGCATTGTGCGCGTCGCTTTTACTGCCATGAGGCGGAAACTCGAAATGCAAGGGCTGTGGCGCAGTGATGCTGCATAAGAACGATCAACTCCGACGACGAATGAACGCGCGAGGCATGGCTTCGCGTTGCGTTTCGTGCTGTCGTTCCGGTTGTTCTGCCATTGTTTAAGCGATTGCTGCAGGATGTATCTGAACGCAGATAACTGAGTGTTCCAGATTTCCCTGTTTGATGTGATGAGTGAATTTCAATTTAGTATGCGGCACGAGCTGCCTGAAGATCTGCCTGTGATTGAAGAAATCCAAGAGGAGGCCTTCGGACCTGGGCGGTTTACGCGAACCTCTTATCGGATACGTGAGGCGGGCGAAGTCGACGAGCGTCTGAGCTTTGTTGCAGAGGTGGATGGCGTTTTGAGTGGGTCTGTGCGGCTCACTCCAATTTTCATTGGTGAAACTGATGCGTTGTTGCTTGGGCCCTTGGCAGTGCGGCCGCCATTTAAAGGCATGGGTATTGGCCGGGCACTGATGCAGCGCGCAGCAAAAGCCGCGGCTGATGCTGAGGCGAAATTCGTATTACTCGTGGGGGACTACGAGTATTACGCCCAGCTTGGTTATGAGCAGGTTGGTGAGGGGCAGATCACTTTGCCAGGCCCGGTTGATCCTGCAAGGTTGTTGCTGTTGCGCCTAAAGGGTGGGGTGATACCTTGCGGGCCTGTGCGGGCCGTACCGCCTACGAGCACGGCGCAAGCCGAATAGCTGTAGGGCACACGATGCATTCCTAGCCGCGCCCTTCGCGATACCATGCAAAGAGCAGGGCGGCGGCAACAAGCAGTAGGCCCCATATCCCCCCAAGCAATGGAACGGATCGTACGCCGACTAGATCGCTTGCAGTTGATGCCTTAAGGGTGAGAGGGCCAGTATCGTTTCGAGTGATGGCGCGCGAGGTAAGGCGCAACTCGGGCAATGAAATGCTTTGTGCTGTGGCCGCCAGAGGGCGAAGCGACCCGCCTTGAGTCTTAACCAAAGCCTCTAGCCATTCAGTGCGGGCAACCACTTCTTGATACTCAAGCGGGTTGACAGGACCTATGTGCATCAGCGCTTTTAACTCGCCTTGCTCGGCAGTGTAGAGGCCGTGTTCTGTGACGGGAAATTGTGCTAGCCATGTACCGGGTTGCTCCTCTTGCGCTTCAAGGGTGATTTGCTGTGCTTTCCCGCTTGGAAGTTTTAAGGAAACCAGGTCCTGTGTGTGTTGCAAAGAGCGGCGCTCAATGCTGATATGATCGCCGTGTGCGGTAAGGTGCAAGCTTTCTTCTTCAAGGTCAGGCTCTTTCATGAGCCAGTGGGCAAGGCGGCGGAGCAACTGCAAGTGCGGGCCACCACCTTCGTATCCACGCGCCCACAGCCACACATGATCAGATAGCAGCGCGGCGATGCGCCCCTTTCCTTCACGGGCTAAAACCAGCAAGGGCTCTCCATTTGCGCCAGTCATGATGGTGTCACCATGGGTTGCTTCGGCCTCGATGAGGCGGAACCAGTGGCTCCACTGAGGTGGCGTGACTTGCGCACCTTGCAATGCACGAGTGACTGGATGGCGTGAGCCGATTGATGCGAGCTGAGGCAGGTATCGGTCTTCGATGACGCCTCCGTTTGGTGTTACTGGCAAAACGGTGTGTAGCGGCGTGCGATAGAGCGAGCGTCTGCCGGCAAACTCCGGCCCAGCCGCCATGAGGATAGCACCGCCATCACGAACGTATTGGGCAATATTTTCGTAGTACAGCATTGGCAAAACGCCGCGGCGTTCATAGCGATCAAAAATTATGAGGTCGAACTCATCGATTTTTTGCGAGAATAGCTCGCGTGTTGGGAAAGCGATTAGTGCGAGTTGGTTGATAGGCGTGCCATCTTGCTTGTCTGGTGGACGCAGAATAGTGAAATGTACCAAATCTACCGCCGCATCGGATTTAAGCAGGTTGCGCCAAGTTCGCTCGCCAGCGTGGGGTGTACCAGAGACAAGAAGGACGCGTAAATTTTCGCGGATGCCTTCGACAGAGAAGAACAGTCGATTGTTGATGTCGGTTAGCTCACCGGTGGAGGTGGGTATGGTGAGTTCAAAGAGGTTTTTGCCGCCGTGGGTAATGGTGAGCGGTATTTCAACCTCGCTCCCCGCTTGCGCTCGGAGTGTGGACTGCACTTCGCCGTCGTGTAGCACAGTAATTTCTAGCGGTTTGGTATTGCTTGGAGTGGGGGAGGTGGGGATAGCTGTCTGCAAGTGAAGAGAAACTCGAGCAGTTTGTTGTGAACCAACAAGCGCGAAACGGGGGGCGTGCTCCAATTTCAAAAGGTAGTCTTTTTCGCTGGGATCTGTGGTCACCAAAGCGTGTAGTGGGCCGCCGATATCCGGCAGGCTCTCACCGGTTTTGAGATCATGAAGGATGCCGTCACTGATGAGGATGACGCCAGCTCGCTGGGCGGGAGGGACATCGGCAAAAGCGGCGGATAAAGCAGGGGCGAGCTTGCTGCCTTCATTGTTCTGGTTGGTCTGGGAGGTTTTGATCTCGCGCAGCTCTAGGTTTTTGAATGGTTTGGCGCGCTCGCGCACTTGCTTCAGTGCAGCAGTTGTGCGTGATGCCCGGGCTGAAAGACTTTGGCTTTGGCTATCATCAATTATGACGGCAAGAATTGCGGGAAGCGGGTTGCGCTGCTCTTCTCGGGCAGTAGGGTTGGCAAGAACAAGCATAAGCAACAGCAAGGCTAGGATACGCCACACGGCGCGGGCACGTTGTTGCCACGCTACGAGCGTGCATAGGAGTGCGGCTACTATGCCAAGCAAAGTGAGGCTGTGAGTAGACAGGAGCGGCGAAAAACCAAGAGAGTAATCCATGAGTGCTCCTAGTTTTCCAGCCGTTCCAGCAGGGCGGGAATGTGTACTTGATCGGCCTTGTAGTTTCCGGTGAGGGCATACATGACGATGTTTATGCCGGTTCGGTAGGCAAGCTCACGCTGGAACGGATCGGCGGGCACTGTTGGTAATAGGTAACTGCCTGTGTTGCTGGTTGCCCAAGCGCCAGCAAAGTCTGCTGCGGTGATGAGCAGCGACGAGACACCATCTCCGGCTTCAACCGGGCGTTTTACTTGGTTCTCATTTTGACCAGATGGGCTTGTTGCCTCCACCCAAAGGGGGCTGCCCTGATAGCGGCCGGGAAAGCTCTCAACTAAGTAGAAAGATTTGCTAACAACGTGCTTATCTGTTGCCGGGGCCAGTTGTGGAATATCCATACCGCCCAAAAGTGTTTGCAGCCATTGCTGCTGCGGTGTTGGATTGATAGCACTAGCTTGCTGGGTCTGATCCCTTGTGTCGAACAGGATGGTGCCGCCGCCGCGCATGAAGGCGGCGATGCGTTCTTTTACTTGCGTTGTTGGTTGCGGAGCGGAAGCGTCAACAGGCCAATATATGAAAGGAAAGAAGGCAAGCTCGTCACTCTCGATATCCAGCGGCATAGGGCTTTCAGGCTCTAGAGATGTACGGGCAGCAAGGGCACGGGACAAGCCGGTAAGGCCTGCATGGGTGAGCTCGTTCAGGCTGGTATCGGAGCTGGTGACATACGCCAAGCGGGGTTCAAGCGTTGCATCCAGAGCAAATACGAGCGGATCCTTTGATTGTGCGGCGGACGGGAGGGGCGCGGCGAGTGTCAATGCCACTGCCGTCGATAGCAGCAGAAGAGCGGAGCCGCTGTGCCGCCATTTGGCACGGGGAAGACCGCCGCGAAGCACCATCAGAAGGGTATCAAGCAACAAGAGCAGCAGTGCAAAAATGAGGAATGGTGCCCGCAAGTCCCGCTGAGTTTCTTGCGGATAGCCCAAGCTTTGTTCAAATTCTGCTGGCGTACTACCAGCGATAATTTGGGATGCGACACGCGGACCTAGGTTGCGTGCAGTTGTACTCGCCTCGCTGCCCCAAAGCCCGGCGGGGTGGGCAGCGGTGATTGGCAGGTCTTGTAGGTCGGACAACGAAAGCGGTCTCGTTTTCCTAAGTGGTTTGTATAGTCGCCCGGCGCCATCCAGCAGGCGATAGGCAGGCAGCGATACGGTGTTGGGCGTGGCTTGGTCTTTTGTGTTTTGCTTGCTGGGTGTTGCTGAGGCGGTTTTGGTAATTTCGCCTAACATTTGAGCGAAGGTGCCTGAAAGTGGCAAGTTTGACCAGCTGGTGTCGGCGGTCACATGGAACAGGATCAGGCGCCCGTGGCCTTGCGTGCTTGCGGTCACCAGTGGCGTGCCGTCAGCAAGAAAGGCAAGGGTTTTGTCACGTAGCTGTGGGCCGGGCTCAGCCAGAACCTGTTTGTTTATCAAGATATCAGTTGGCACTTTGAGACCCGCAAACACCCCTTGTTCGGCAAAACCTCCGAGCGGTTGGGGCTGTTGCCAAGACAGGTTAGTTCCAAGCAATCGGCCGGTGCGGCGCAGATCGACCGGCAACAGCGTCCCCTCAGTTGCCGCCAAGCGTGGCCCGGCAAAGCGCACTAATGTGCCGCCTCGCTCAACCCATTGCGTTAATGCGGTTTCTGCCAAGGGCGAGAGCACGCCGATATCGGCAAGGAAGATGGCTGCGGCTCCTTGATTAATGGCTGCCTCGATGTTTTTCGTCAGGCTTTGATCGTGTGAAGGGAGGATCTGGCTGGTGGGGCGTAGGGCCCGCTCCAGATAGTGACCAGCGCTGAGCAGTGGTTGACCAGACGCCCTATCGGTGCCGGTGAGAATGGCGATTGCGCGTCGGCGGGCGCCGCTGTCCAGCAGGAAAACTGAGGAGGCGGCGTTCGGCGCGTTGGTTAGGCGCAAACTTTCCACATCGTTGCGCAGTTGGATCGGCATATCCAGCAGCGCGGTGGCTTGGTGCTCACCTACGCGCCAAGTGGCACTGGCGCTGCCAAGTTTACGGCCAAGCTTATCCAGCGCACTGATTGATAAGTGTTCATCTGCGGCCGTGTCGCTGCGGAGCGCGGTGAAAGTGAGGGCGCTGGTGTTGTTCGTAGCAGCCGAGAGGGCATAGGTAGCAGCGGTAGCAAGGTACGTTGTGGTTATTGTTTCATTAGTCAGATTGGGCTTAATACCGCGAAAAAGCCTTGCGGTTTCCGCCGAGGGCTTTGGGGGGAGCAGCCATGTAACTTGTGCAGGGGCGGCTTCTGCAAGCGCGTCTTGCAAGCGGTTGCCCCAATTTTCAGGGCTTGCTTGCCACCCCTCGGGCTTCATGGCCTCAAGCGCCTCGTTAGCCTTGTCGGCTGTTGTGATGCCTGTTGCTGTGGTGGGGGCGGAGGCAAGAGGGACGAGCAGAACCGGCCTGTCTGTTGTTTGTGCCTCGTCGATAAGCCTTTGAGCCAGCTGTTGTTGTTGCGGCCAGCTAAAAGCGGCGCTCCAGCTGTTGTCCATCAGGATCCAAAGTGGGCCTTTGGCTTTGCTGGCGATGATTGGGGTTTGCGGCTGCCATATTGGACCCGCGAAGGCAATAATAAGCAGTGCTGCTGCCAAGAGGCGCAGGAGCAGCAGCCACCACGGGGTGTGGGCGGGCGTTGTGCTTGTTTCTTTTAGTGAGAGCAGCAGGCGCAGGGGCGGGAAAACCTGCTGGCGCGGCTGCGGCGGGCTGTGACGCAGCAGCCACCACAGGGCAGGCAATGACAGTAGGGCGATAAGCACAAGCGGTGCGGAAAACGTGAGTGGTAAGACAGGCATCAGCGCTACGCCCTCCGATCGGCTTGCGCCGCATGGCCGCTGAGTGCGGCGTGGATTGCCAGCGCGCCTGAGCTGGCGGGCGTATCTGTGTGTAAACAGGTGTAGGAAAAGCCATGCTGCACAGCTAGAGCCTGCAGCTGGTGTTTGTGTGCGGCAAGGCGGTTGCAATAGGCCGTTTGCCATTCCTGTGCTTTTTCGCCGGTGAGGCTTTGGCGGGTTGTTGGATCAATAAAACGGGTGGCGCCGGTGAAGGGGAAGGTCTCCTCGGCGGGGTCCAGAATTTGGATGAGGTGCCCGCTGATGCCTTTGGCGCTTGCTTTTGCAAGGCAAGTGGCGAGTGTGGCGGTATCTCCAAGAAAATCAGAGCAGATCAGCAGAGAGGCCCGGCGTTTTTCCGGCAAGGCGCTGGGCAAGGGGTGATGCTGCGCGCGTGCGGCAAGGGCGTGGGCCAGTTGCGCAGCAGCGTCAAGGCGACGAGGGCGCAAAGGGGCGTCTGGCAGGCCAACTTGCTCGCCAGCCTTTGCCAGCACCTCCGCCAGCGCAAGCATGAGTACTGTTGCGCGTTCGGCTTTGCTTGGCAGCGTGTTGGATGAGCGAAATTGCATAGAGGGGCTTAGATCCGGCCAGATCCAGATGTGTTGGGATGTCTGCCATTCTTGTTCTCGCACATAGAGATGGTTGTCGCGGGCGGAGCGGCGCCAATCAATGCGCTGTGCAGGTTCACCTGATGAAAACGGGCGGTACTGCCAAAAATTCTCGCCTTGGCCTGCCTGTTTGCGTTGATGGGCCCCAGCGGCCACGCTTTGCGCAATGCGGGATGCCTCCAGCATGATTTCCGGCAAGCGCTGAGCGAGCTGAAGCGCTTGTGGCAGTGCGCAGGGCACTTGGCTATCGGTTTGCGCTGGGGTAGAGCTGAGGGCAGAGGAGACCATGGGTAAAGATGCTGTCCTTAAGGGTAAAGCGGCAGAAAAAACGAGGGTTAGCCGAGGGTTTGCGCTAGCTCGCCGATAAGGCTGTGGAGGTCCTGCCCTTCAGCGCGGGCGCTATAGGACAGCGCCATACGATGCTGGAGAACAGGTTCTGCCAGAGCAATGACGTCATCCAGTGACGGGGCTAGGCGCCCTTGCAGCAATGCCCGCGCGCGGGCGGTAACGAGCAGCGCCTGCCCTGCTCGGGGGCCGGGGCCCCAAGCAACTGACGCTTTGATTGCGTCCGGTGCTTCTGGTGTGTCGGGCCTTGCGGCGCGCACGAGGTGCAAGATGCCATCAAGGACACTTTGGGCAACAGGTACGTGCAAGAGGAAGTTTTGAATGCTCTTTAGCTCTGCTTGCGTGAGTTGTGGTTGTGGTTTGTGGCTTTGCGGACCAGTGGTTTCCAGCAGGATACGGCGCTCAGAGGCGCGATCAGGATAGCCGACATTGATTTGCAGGAGGAAGCGGTCTAACTGGGCTTCTGGCAGTGGGTAGGTGCCCTCTTGCTCCAGCGGGTTTTGGGTGGCTAAGACGTGAAAGGGCTGGGGCAGCGCGTGATGGTGCCCGGCTATGGTGACGTGCCCTTCCTGCATCGCTTGTAGCAACGCAGATTGAGTGCGGGGGCTGGCGCGGTTGATCTCGTCAGCCATCAGCAACTGGGCAAACACTGGCCCCTTGATAAAGCGAAAGGCGCGTGCGCCGCTTTCATTCTCTTCAAGGACTTCGGAACCAAGAATGTCTGCTGGCATTAAATCGGGTGTGAATTGTACACGACCTGTGTCTAACCCCAACACAATACCAAGTGTTTCGACAAGCTTGGTTTTAGCGAGGCCTGGCACACCGACAAGTAAACCGTGCCCACCGGAAAGTATTGTAATAAGCGCTTGTTCCACGACGTGTTCTTGCCCGAAAATGGCCGCGCCAATCTCGGCATTTACGCGGGTCAGCGCGCTGCAGACATCATCGGCCTGCGCCAGAATTTCCTCGGCGTTTTGAGAGGTGATGTCGCTGTGCTCGTTCATGAAAGGCGCTCGCTTGGGTTGGTTCATTGTGGGCATTTCGGGCAATTAGGCTAGAGTAAGCATAAGAGCCTTGCCAATTCGTTAGGTTTTTCTTCTAGGAAAGAGAAGCGGGGTGCTTTCGACAATCCTTTAATTTTGTAGATTGCAAATGGGTCGTGTTACAGGGGCAGCTGCCTGACAGCTCGCCAACTTGACAAGGGCGGGCCTTGCAGAAAGAGTTGCTTTAAAAAGACGGTCGTAACGCCCATATAAGCTTATGAATGTGAACAGAACGAGGTGAATATGCAGGATTTCCCAGCCGCGCTGCAGGGGCTGTTATCGCGAGGTGCGGATTTGGCCGCAGCTCCGGTAGATGCATGGGATCCGCCTGATTGCGGCGATATCGATATGTGCATACGGGCGGATGGCTCCTGGCAGTATTGCGGGTCTGGTATTGGCCGCGAGGCACTGGTTCGTTTGTTTGCCAAAGTGTTGCGGCGCGAGCGCGATGGCCGCTATGTGTTGGTAACGCCAGCGGAAAAAGTTGGAATACATGTCGAAGACGCCCCGTTTTTAGCCGTTGAAATGGCGCGCCAACCCGCCAAGAATGCCAAGTTCCCAGGTGTATTGGTGGTGCGAACAAATCTGGATGAACTGGTGGAAGTCGACGAGGATCACCCTTTGCGTTTCGCGAGGGCTGAGGATGGCGGCTTTCGTGCGTATGTCATGGTGCGGCGTGGCTTAGAGGCAGCGTTCAGCCGGTCGCTGATGTTTGATCTTGTAGAAGAGTTGGTAGAACATGCTGGCGGCTTGTGTTTGCGTAGCGGGGACTATGTTGAAAGCGTTGGGCCTGAAATTCTGCGGGAAGAGGCTGGAAAATGAGCGTGCCTGAGGTGAAAAGAGAAACGGAACTGGCGCTCTCCAGCAGCTGTCACTTACGCTTGATGGAGCAGCGGCTTTTTCCGGTTGACGCTTCGGAGCCAGAGGAACTAACCGGTGACTTTGTGTTGAATCCGGATTTTCATGGGCTGGTCGATGAGAAGCGCGCCAACCTGCGCCAAGCAGCGGTGCTTATCGGGCTTGTGGAGCGAGAGGGAGAGTTGCGGGTTCTGCTGACCAAGCGCACGGCACATCTACGAGCGCATGCAGGGCAGGTGGCGTTTCCCGGTGGCAAGATCGACCCGCAAGATAGCGGTGCGGTGGCGGCGGCTTTGCGCGAGGCGCAGGAGGAGATCGGCTTAATGCCAACGCTGGTGCAACCCTTGGGGCGGTTGCCGAACTATATCAGCGGCTCAGGCTACAATATAACACCCATCGTTGGTCGTGTGAATGATGCGGCAGCATTGCAGGCTAGCCCGGACGAGGTTGACGAAATATTCGAAGTTCCGCTTGGCTACCTGATGAACAGCCAGCATCACGAGAGTGGCTCAAGGATTTTCAAAGGACATCGGCGGTATTTTTACTCTATTGCTTATGGTCCCCATCAAATTTGGGGGGTAACAGCAGGAATTATACGTTCACTCTATCAAACGGTGTATAGCTAATCCATGCGCATTCTTATTTGGCAGGTTCTGCTGTTTTTCATTCCTTTTCTTGCCTATGCCTTGTGGGTTTATCTCAACAAGCGGGCACAGAAAGATGTTCGGTTTCGCGATGGGCCGTTTATTCGGCTAACCGCTGCCGGTATCTGGTTGATCGTTTGTAGTTTTTTGGCGTTGGCTTATGTGGCGAATGATCCGGTGCGCGAGGAATTTGTTCCCGCACAGATAATCGACGGCGAGTTTGTTCACGGTCACTACCGTCCACTTACTGATGAAAATGTGGATACATCCGAGACGCGATGATAGTGCATACCCCATTTGCTTGGCTCAACGCTCCGGCGGTGCAGCGCGCTTTTGACATTCTTGAGCAGGATGGCGCTCAAGCGCGGGCTGTTGGCGGCACGGTGCGCAATGCGCTGCTTGGTTTGCCTGTTAGTGATATCGATATTGCTTGTGATGCGTTGCCAGAGGAGAGTTTGGCACGGGCGCGAGCGGCTGGTGTTAAGGTGATTGCCACCGGGTTAGAGCATGGCACAATTACACTGGTCATTGATGGCCAACCGATTGAAGTCACCACGCTGCGCGAAGATGTGGAAACGGACGGCCGCCATGCGGTGGTGCGTTTTGGCAAGAGCTGGGAGCGTGATGCTTGCCGCCGCGACTTTACTATGAATGCACTTTATGTTGACCGGAATGGGGAACTCTTCGACCCGCTTGGCGGTTTGGATGACTGTTTGGCTGGGCGGTTGCGCTTCATTGGCGAGGCCGGGCAACGGATCCAAGAAGACTATCTGCGTATTCTTCGTTTCTTTCGTTTCTTCGCCCGCTTTGTGAAGGGGGAGCCCGAGCAGCAAGCAGTAGAAGCCTGCGAAAGGTATAAAGCAGGTTTGGCTTATCTTTCTCCAGAGCGGGTAACAAAAGAGGTGATTGGCATTATATCCGCGCCGCGTGCCGGAGAGGCCATTGCACTTATGGCTCAGCTGGGCGTATTGCAGGCGGCTTTGCGGTTTCGCGCTGATGAGGCTGCCTTGCGACGCTTGTTAGGGCTTGGCGCCACGGATGATGAAACGCGGCTGGCGGCGCTGCTTGGCGCGGTGGACTGTGCTGCACATGTGAAAGCTGGTGCGACGGGCCTGCGCCTTTCAAACAAGCAGATTGCAGGTGTTTCTCAGCGCCTTGCTGGCGCTGCTCAATTTTCTACATGCGATCACTTATTGGCAGCATTGAAGGCTTTGATGGTGGCGCGCGGGCGAGAGGTTGCGCGCGGGGCGGTGCAACTGGCAGCGGCGCAGCAAAGCTTAACCATTGCGCAGGCTCAGCAAATGCTGGAGGTTTGCAGAGGTTGGGAGATACCGCTGTTTTCTCTTAAAGGGGCCGATTTATTGGCAGCTGGCGTGCCAGCTGGCCCAGATGTGGGCATGGCGCTTGGCGCTGCTCGTGAGGCTTGGGTAAACTCTGGTTACCGATTGTACCGCGAGGAGCTGTTGCAGATTGCATTGAAGTTTAGTCAAGGGGGCTGTGATTGAGCGCTAGAGAGGATCAAGATGTGGTGCGGCTTCGGGCACACCATTTGCTATGCCTGTTAAATTACGTGGGCAAGGGCTATTCGCCCGTGTTTGTTGCAAACTACGATGATGTGGTTGCAAGGCTCCTGATCGGCGCGGACGTTGAGATTGTTGAAGGGGCGGATGATATTTGTGCTCCGCTGGCTTGTGCACGGCAAGGTGAGGGAGTAGGCGCACACTGCTTTAAGGCTTCGGTTCGCAACCGGGACGTTCTGGCTTTTGGGTTGGTGCAGAGGGTTTTGCGCGGTAGTGGTGAATTGCCGGATGTGACAGGGCGTTGGAGGCTTGGGCAAGCGCGGGTGGCGGCGCTGCGGGAGGCATACCGTACCGGTGTGTTTAGGGCTGCTTGTAGGGGGTGCCAGTGGGTGCGCCTGTGCCATCGGGTAAGCCAGAGCGACTATTCTCAGTGCCGCTTAAGATTTTGATGCAGGGCCCTTTTATTATTTTTCTTAGTTCCTATATGCCTTGCTAAATGAGGGAGTGCGTTCTCCTTAGTAGAACAAGATGAGAGACCATGAAGTTTAATCGCTTTTCCAAATTGTTGTCGCTGTTTGTCCTTGCGATGGGCCTTGCGCTGGTAACGACAGATTTTGCCGAGGCCAAGCGCGGCTTCAGCTTTGGTTCGCGCGGTACACGGACATTCAGTGCGCCGAAAACCACAAAGACAGCTCCCAAAACAGCGCCTGTGCAGCGCACGATGACCCCTAAAACACAACAGGCTCCTAAGGCGGGAAATGCTGCAGCAGCCGGTGCGGCACAGCAGAAGCGCGGCTTGTTTGGTGGCGGGTTTATGGGCTCTATGCTTGGCGGCCTGGCGCTTGGCGGCCTCATCGGGATGATGATGGGTAATGGTATCGGCGGTGCTGCTGGTATCTTTGGCTTGCTTATCCAAGGTGCATTGATTTTCTTTGGTGTAAAACTGCTAATGGGCTTTCTGCGCAGCAGGAACCAACCGCAAGCGGCAGCTGGGGGTGCTGGTCAGGCCAATATGCGGCAGGCGGGCCCCGATGGCGGGATGCCTGGCGCTATGGGTGATATGTTCTCGCGTATGCAGGCGGGCTCTGGTTCGGTGCCTAATACCGGTGCGACAGGCGTGGGGGCTGCGCCTATGGGCGAGGGCTACGCGGCCGCACCAGAGCCGGCAATCTCTACGCCTGCCGATGATGAGCTTGGCCTTGGGGCCGATGATTTTGATGCCTTTGAAGCTATGCTCACTAAAGTTTGGACCGCCTATGGTAAAGAGGATTATGCGGCAATCCGCGAGCTGACCACACCGGAGATTATGGGCTACTTCGCCGAGGAGCTTGGACAAGCCGCTTCCAAGGGGCTTGTGAATGAAGTGCGTGAGATAAAATTGTTGCAAGGCGATTTGGCAGAAAGCTGGCGCGAGGGCAGCGATGAATATGCCACTGTTGCCATGCGCTACAGCTCGATTGACGTGATGCGGGAGCGGGCGAACAACAAAGTGGTTGAAGGTGATGCGGATGTGCCGGAAGAGCGCACCGAGCTATGGACCTTTATTCGCCAAACAGGGCAACCATGGAAGCTTTCGGCGATCCAGCAAGGCTAGGCGTGCAAATGCAAAAAGGAAAGGGGCCGCGCTTAGGCCCCTTTGCCGTTATATTGGACCGTTTTTACTGGGTCCTTTAATGTTGCTGGGCGTTTGTTAGACCAGCAGCGGGCTGCTTAACGACTGTGCTTCTACAAGGCTATGATAGATGCCCTGTTTCTGCATAAGCTCTGGGTGTCTACCAAGTTCGACAACGCGCCCCTTATCCATCACTACAATCTGATCTGCGGCTTTAATGGTCGCCAGCCGGTGTGCAATGACGAGAGTGGTGCGCCCTTTTGAGAGTTTCGAGAGAGCATTTTGGATGAGTTGCTCGGCTTTGGAATCCAAGGCAGAGGTCGCCTCATCTAGGATAACAATTCTCGGGTTTTTCAAGAACATGCGGGCAATAGAGACACGCTGGCGTTGACCACCGGAGAGCTTTACGCCACGTTCACCCACAAGAGTGTCAAGGCCGTCTGGCAGTTCATCGACAAGCTCTTTGAGGTTCGCCTTTTGCGCTGCGGACAGGATATCATCGGGAGTTGCCTCCAAGCTTCCATAGGCAATGTTTTCGCCCAGTGTGCCAGAGAACAGGAAGGCACTTTGTTCAACAATACCAATATGATCGCGTAGAGAACTTTGGCTCACTTGGCGCAGGTCGGTGCCATCGAAGGTGATGGAACCGGCACTTACATCATAGAACCTTGGCAGCAATGCACAGATCGTGCTTTTGCCCGCGCCAGATGCGCCAACGAAGGCGGTGGTTTTGCCGATGGGGATGTCGAGGTTAATGTCCTCCAGTACAGCGGGCGCGGTGGAATTCTCTTGGCCATATTGAAACGCAACGTGCTCGAAACGGATAGAGCGACGGGGCGCAGGCATGGCTATGGCTTGCGGCTTGTCGATTATATCCGGCTGGATCTGTAGGAATTCACGATAGCGCTTGAAACCAGTAATGCCATTTGTGAAGCTCTCCATTACGGTGCCGATTTTCTCTAGGGGGCGAATAAAAACGCCAACCAACAGCAAGAAGCCAACCAGCTCTCCATTGGTAATTTGCCCCTCAACGACTTGCCAACCGCCCACGAGCAGCACAATAATCTGCATGGCGCGCGTGCCGGCATAGATACAGCCCATCGAAATGGAGATATTGGCGATGCCGCGTTCGCGAGCTTCGCGGAATTTTTGATTGTCCTTGTCGAAGCGCTGTTCTTCGAAGCGCTGGTTGCCAAATGATTTAACCAGCCGGATCCCGCCAACATAGTCTTCAATTCTGGCAGTCAGTGAGCCGACAGTGTCAAATAGGCTTCGCCAAATTGCTTCAAAACGGCGACCATAGATAAGCGCAGACCAGACTATGAGCGGGGCCAGAATGGCGGTGATCAGCGCAAGCTGCGGGCTTGCGTAAAACATTAGCGCCAATGATCCCAAAAAGGTTATGAGGATAATGAACACGTCTTCTGGGCCATGGTGGGCGAACTCGCCGATCTGGTCGAAGTCCTTCACCAAGCGGCCTGCTAGAACTCCAGACTTTGTATTGTCAAAAAAGCCCACTGATAGGGTTTGCAGGTGGGCGAAGGCATTGGCGCGCAGGCGCGTTTCAATCGCCATGCCAAGCATGTGGCCATAGTAATCAACGCAGAAGCGAAGGGCTGTGTTGACGGCGTATAGCAAGGCGAGCGCGAGGCTGGCTTGCCAGATTAGGCTCCAGTCTTTTTGTGGCAGCAAGGTGTCCATAAACCAGATAACGGCAACGGGGAAAAACAATTCAAGCAAAGCAGACAGGATCGCGCTGCCGAAATCGAGCGCAAAAAGGCGCTTATGCGGGGCGTACAACGCCGCGAAATCTTTAAACATGGAAAGCTCTTTCAAAGCATCAAACATGGATAACGCTGGAGACGTGGCTCCGCGCTATGTAGAATTCATCACCCGCGCGGCTATGGCCGACGGACTGTGCAATGTGGTTTTTAGGCCGTTGCTTAGTGACGGCCGCTGATGGAAATGGTTTTCATATCAGCCCCCAATGTTTGAAGTGCAATGCTGGCAACTATGGGCATGGTTGTGTTGGATGTCTAGGTGAATATCCAGATGTAAGCTTTGCAGGCATTAATTGTGCCCATTGGGCAACAGCTTCATCTAGGAGTTTTTGTAATTTTACTTTGGGTTAATTTGTCAAAAATAAGGTCAGGTTAGCTGGCATAATTTAAATGTTATACACTGCGGAAAACCAAGTCGCCGATAAAAAAGTGAACTTGTTGCAGTTGATGAATATTTCTCGTTTTGATGAAAAATATTGCATTGCTTTCTTGCGGCTTTTGGTGCCGATGCTAGCACTTAGTAAAAAAATATATATAAAACAGGTAGATACTGATTTTTCGAGAAATTGCAGAGCATACTGGTCGATATCTGAAAAGCTGAATTTCATTGATAAGTTAACATGAGATAAGTAGTAATACTTATAGAAGTTGCAAAGGCTTACGCTTAGGCACCCTCCCAAATTTCACGGGCTCCGTTCTTGCGCTGCTTAACTAGTGGAGGCATCACGTTATGTCAGAGACAACCTTATCAGGTGATGCGGGCAACAGTGCCAGCCTCTCCTCTTTTAGCAAGCAAGATCTGACATGGTCGCTTTCCATGTTCGGTACGGCTGTCGGGGCTGGGGTGTTGTTCTTGCCGATCCGCGCTGGGTTGGAAGGCTTCTGGCCATTGATTGTGATTGCTGCTCTTGTCGGGCCAATGACGTATTTCTCTCACCGGGCTTTGGCACGCTTTGTGCTGTCATCATCACGTAAAGATGCGGATATCACCGATGTAGTGGAGGAGCATTTTGGCAAGACGGCTGGCTTGCTGATTACTTTCTTCTACTTTTTTGCAATCTACCCGATTGTATTGATTTACGGAAACGCTATTACCAACACGGTTGATAGCTTCTTGATCAATCAGCTTGACATGGAGCCTTTGCCTCGTTGGCTGCTTTCCGGAGCGCTGGTGGCGATGATGATGGGGGTGATGATTTTGGTCGCCGCATTATGTTGATTACCACTGAGATGCTCGTGTACCCGCTAGTTTTTATTCTGTTTGCCATGTCGGTGTATCTTGTTCCCTCTTGGTCGTTTGAGGCGATGAGCCTGTCCACGATGCCGGACTTCGGGTCAATGATGTCTATCGTGTACCTCACTATTCCGATGCTGATATTCTCGTTTAATCATAGCCCGGCTGTGTCTTCCATGGCGCTCGCCCAACGGGAGGAGTACGGCGAGGATGCGGCGGTAAAAACTGACATGATCTTGAAGCATGCCTCGGTGATGCTGCTGGGCTTTGTGATGCTGTTTGTCTTCAGCTGCGTGTTGGCTCTATCTCCTGCGCAATTGGCTGAGGCCAAGGCACAGAATTTGCCGGTGCTTTCCTATCTTGCCAATGTGTTTGACTCGCCTGTTATCTCCGTACTCGGCCCTGTTGTAGCCTTCCTCGCGATCTTCTCCTCCTTCTTTGGCCACTACCTTGGCGCAAAAGAGGGGCTCGCAGGTATTGCCAAGAAGGCGGCTCCGGGCATGATACAGGGGATGGGCGAGGGGCGCTTTAACACGCTGCTTGTTGCGTTCTTCTTCTTTTCCACTTGGGGTGTGGCAGTGATCAATCCTTCTGTTCTTGGGATGATCGAGTCACTTGGTGCGCCTTTTATCGCGGCAATACTGTTTCTGATGCCGATGTATGCCATCAAGAAAGTGCCGACGATGCGAAAGTATGACGGGGCGCTATCTAATGTATTTATTAGTGTAATGGGCTTGATTGCGATTTCTGCAATCGTGAAAGGCTTGTTCTAGAAAACTGCGTGGGGCCACTCGCAGCAAGGGAGAGAGTGTCGCGGCAGGGGGCGGCGCTCTCTCTTTTTATAAAAAGCGAAGGACCTCTATGGCCATTTGACCACAGGGGGCATAGAGGACAGAATAGAGGCGACATTGCCGCCGGTTTTCAAGCCAAATATTGTGCCGCGATCATAAAGCAAATTGTACTCAACATAGCGGCCGCGGCGGATGAGCTGCTCTTCACGCTCTGCCTCGTTCCAAGGCTTGAGATAGTTGGCGCGCACCAGCTGCGGATAAATTTCCAGAAAGGCTTTGCCGACAGAGCGGGTAAAGGCCATATCGGCATCCCAATCGCCGGTGTTATGGTAATCGTAGAAAATGCCGCCGATACCGCGTGGCTCATTGCGATGCTTCAGGTGGAAATAGTCGTCGCACCATTGCTTGTAATGCGGGTAATCGGCGCCTTTGTGGCCTGTGCATGCCTGTTCCATCGCGTTGTGGAAGGCGATTGTATCGGGGTCGGTTTGGGTGCGGCGGGCATCCAGAACCGGTGTGAGATCTGCGCCGCCGCCAAACCATTGGCGGGTGGTGACAACCATACGGGTGTTCATATGCACCGCTGGAACATGCGGATTGTGCATGTGGGCGATGAGGGAGATGCCGGAAGCCCAGAAGCGCGGGTCTTCATCGGCGCCGGGGATTTGGCCGCGAAACTCCGGCGAGAATTCCCCGTGCACGGCGGAGACGTGCACGCCGACTTTCTCAAACACGCGGCCATGCATCATGGACATAACGCCGCCGCCGCCTTTAGCGCCGGTGTGGTCGGTGCGTTCCCATGGGGTGCGTACGAAGCGGCCAGCCGGTTTGTCGCTATTGGGGCCGCCTTCTACGGCGATATCATCCTCGAGCTTTTCAAAGGCCGCGCAGATCTGGTCGCGTAAGCTGGCAAACCACTGCGTTGCGTTTTGCTTTTTCTCTTCGATATTTGAGGGGATCGGCCCGCCGCGCTCGCTCATCGTCTGTCTCCGCTAGCTGCATTGTGATGGCATATGTAAAAGGCCGCAGGGCGGCGCACAAGTTGAAATGATCCTCATTGCCCACCATCAACCGGTTTGGCGGAGGGCTTCACCGATTGCCATGCCGGTGGTCACCGCCATATTGAGCGAGCGCATGCCGTTTTTCATCGGGATGATGACACGGGCATCGGCGGCGTTGTGGACGTCTTCGGGGACGCCAGAGCTTTCGCGGCCTATGAGCAGCAGGTCGTCTTTCTCATAGGTGAACTGGGTGTAGGGCTGTGCTGCCTTGGTGGAAAGCAGGATGAGGCGGCGGTTGCACGTTTGGCGCCACTCATTGAAGGCCTGCCATGAAATGTGGCGGGTAAGCTTGGCACGCTCGATGTAATCCATGCCTGCGCGCTTTAGTGTGTGATCGGATAGCGGGAAACCTGCTGGCTCGATCAAGTGCACGGTGACATCCATACATGCCGCAAGGCGAAGGATGGTGCCGGTGTTCTGCGGAATTTCCGGTTGGTAAAGCGCGATATCAGGCATGGGCTCTATCTAGGTATTGATCGGATTTGGGGTTTCTAGCGTTTTTTGCAGCGTATCGGCAAGCATCTATACAACGGATTTGGAAAACGGACATTCTTGCTTTTTCTGTCGCTGGTTAGCTCTTTGCGCAACTTGAGGTCGTGCTCGGATTTGTTGCGACTAGGACACAGTGCAAGGGAAATGGTGTTCCTACTAGAAATCCTAGTAGATGCGCAAAAATGAGTCGCCTATAAACGCAGGTGCAGCGGCAAAGGCGCTCCTTTACGTTTGTGAGGAAGCTGCCTTTTCACTCGATACCTGCAACGGGTATCTGAATTTTAACCTGTAGGACAAAAGGAGACGGTACATGAATGAATTTGCTTGTGTGCGTATGGCGCTGACTGTCTCTGCGCTTCATCGCTGATCTTCTCGGGTTTGGGCGCCTGCTGGTGCTCTGTCTTATTTAAAACTCAACCAATCTTTGTTTAAGGGTGCGCCTTCCTATCAGTCCGCGCGGACCCTGCTATCTTCGTCGCTGGAGTTTCCTATGTACTCGTTATTTATGCTCGCGCATCTGCGCGCGGCCCGTCTTTTTGACGCTGAAAAACCTCGAATTTTCTCGCAAAGCCCTCCGGCAAGTCAGGGGCAACAGGCTGGCGTTCTAACTCAACTGGCTGTTTATCTGCTGAGTGCCGGTGCAATTGCACTTGTTGTATTCCTGCCGATCCTCTTTGACTTCCTTGGGCGGATAGAGGTTATCGGCCACGGCGGGCTCTATGAAAGCGGTGCGGCTGCCCGTGAGCGGTTGATGCGCCTGCTCGTGGGAGCCGCAGCTGTTGGCCTTGGGCTGGCGCCTGTGTTGCTTGGAGTTTTTGGCAAGTATACGAAAGAAGAACCTTTGCAAGAAGAGGGAGGCTACCGTTAAGGTAGTTCTGCCTTTTCTGGTCGTTTGTGAGTGGTGTGATGTTTCGACTCTTTGAAAAACTGGTAGATCCGTTTGAAATAACAGAGCTGCAGACCCCACCAGAGGGTCTGTGGCAGTTTATCTGGTTTTATGCGCGGCCGTTCCGATGGCTGTTGCTTTGTACTGCGGTGCTGGCCGGGGGGATTGCGATTTTAGAAGTCTGGCTGTTTTCCTTTATGGGTGAATTGGTTAACTGGCTTGAGGCCGGAAATCGCGAAACCATATGGCAGGACAGTTCTCTGATGCTGGTTGGCATGGGGCTGGTGGTGTTGGTGGTGATGCCACTGGTCTCCATGCTATGGGAGTTTGTGTTTCACCAAGGGATTGTTGGCAACTTTCCGATGCTGATCCGCTGGCGTGGACATCGCTACCTATTGCGACAGTCTATGGACTTCTTCAACAACGACTTCGCAGGCCGGCTTTCAAACAAGTTGATGCAATCAGCGATAGCTGTGCGCGAGGTGGTTACCAAGCTGACCGATATAGGGGTTTATGTTTGCGTTTACTTCGCCACGGCTATTGCGGTGCTTGCCGCTACCGATATCTGGTTGGCACTGCCGATGTTTACGTGGATGTTTGGCTATGTGGCGGTGATGTGGTTTTTTGTACCCAAACTGCGCGATGTGGCCAAGCAACAAGCGGATGCACGTTCTGTTATGACAGGGCATGTTGTTGATGCCTATACGAATATCTCGACTGTAAAGCTGTTCTCGCAGGCGCAAGATGAAGAGGCTTATGCTCAAGGGTCTATGGAGAAATTCATGGATCCGGTGTATCGGCAGATGCGTTTGGTGACATGGCTGAACATCGTTCTGACTTCGCTTAACTGTTTGCTGTTTGCCTCATTGACAGTGACTGCGATTTACCTTTGGCAGGTTGATCTGGTAACGACCGGAAGCATTGCGGTTGCGATTGGTTTGGCCCTGCGCTTTCAGGGGATGTCCCAATGGATCCTGTGGGAAGTCGCCTCGCTGTTTGAGAATATCGGAACGGTGCAGGACGGTATTAGCATGCTGTGTAAGCCGGTGAAGGTGCAAGATGCCAAGAGCGCAACGGACCTTGTGGTGAGTGATGCGCGGATTGATTTTGACAATGTGCGTTTTCACTACGGCAAGGAAAGTGGTGTGCTAGAGCAGCTCTCGCTAAGTGTTCAGAAAGGCGAGAAGATTGGCATTGTTGGCCGTTCTGGCGCTGGGAAATCTACGCTGATGAATTTGCTGCTGCGTTTCCATGATTTGGAAGGGGGGCAAATCCGCATTGACGGGCAAGACATTGCAATGGTGCGGCAGGAATCTTTACGCTCTCAAATCGGGGTGGTGACGCAAGATACGTCACTGTTGCATCGGACAGTCTTTGAGAACATCGCTTACGGTAGCGGTGAAGTTGCGATGGAGCAGGTGCAGGAGGCGGCCCGGCGGGCACACGCGCTAGAGTTCATCGAAGGCTTGCGGGACCCTAAAGGGCGTACCGGATTTGAGACGCTGGTGGGTGAACGCGGTGTCAAACTATCTGGCGGGCAGCGGCAGCGTATTGCCATTGCGCGTGTGCTTTTGCGCAATGCGCCGATCTTGGTGTTGGACGAGGCGACCTCGGCACTGGACTCCGAAGTCGAGGCAGCTATTCAGGAAAGCTTGTTTGAGCTGATGGAAGGCAAAACCGTGATCGCCATTGCGCACCGCCTGTCAACGATCGCGGCGATGGACCGGCTTGTGGTGATGGACAAAGGCGAGATTAAAGAGATGGGCAGCCATGAAGATTTGCTGGCAGCCAATGGCCTTTACGCCTCGCTTTGGCAGCGTCAGTCTGGCGGCTTTTTGGCACAGGCTGCGGCAGAATAAAGCACCGGATATAGAATCAGTCGAAACGATGACCCGGAGGCGAAACGCTTCGGGGTTATCCTTTTTATCCACGGATTCCGGTGGTTTAGTTGCACCTGACGAGCGTTTAAAACCGTTCCAGATTGGCCGTTTTACGTGTTTTTCCCAGTTTTCCTGCGACAATAAGTCCAGATCTCCGCAAGTATACTGGACAAGTGCGACCATTGGTGCCACACAGGCCACGCTAAAATAATTGCGCAATTCACGCAGTTCGCCAACGAAGTTGCTTGCTGATTTGTCTGCTCTACCTTCAGGGGTGAAGGGAAGGCGAGGGGGGCAAGCCCTTTGGCGTATCCAGATTAATCTTGTTTCGAGAGGACGCGACCTTGGAACACACGGAAACGGCAGAACCGTCTCGCCGCGACTTTCTGTACCTTGCGACCGGCGCTGTTGGCGCTGTTGGCGTGGGTGCTGTTGCCTGGCCATTTATTGACCAGATGAACCCGGATGCATCCGCTTTGGCGCTTGCGTCTATCGAAGTGGATGTCTCTGCAATCGAGGTTGGCCAGTCGATCACTGTCAAGTGGCGCGGCAAGCCTGTCTTCATCCGTCAACGCACGGAAAAAGAGATTGAAGAAGCAAACGCTGTTGCTCTGAATGATCTGCCGGATCCGCTAGCGCGGAACCTCAATCTGGCCCCCGAGGCTGAGGCAACTGATGTGAACCGTTCGGCGACAGGTAAAGAAGCCTGGCTTGTTATGGTTGGCGTATGTACTCACCTTGGCTGTGTGCCACTTGGGGAAGAGGGCGATTTTGGTGGCTGGTTCTGTCCATGTCACGGTTCGCACTACGATACGGCCGGCCGTATTCGTAAGGGCCCGGCGCCGGAGAATATGCTGGTGCCGCCGTTCTCGTTCGTCAAAGACGATGTGATCAAAATCGGTTAAACCGGTCTTTCAGGAGGCAATAATGGCTGGACATTCCAAATATGTTCCACAAAGTGCACCTGCAAAGTGGCTAGAGGCCCGTTTGCCGGTTATCTCGCTTATCCGCGGGAGCTTTGTTGACTTTCCAACCCCGAAGAACCTGAACTACTGGTGGACTTTCGGTGGTATCGCTTTTGCTGTGCTCGTGGTGCAGATTGTTACCGGTATTGTGCTGGTAATGCATTACACCCCGCATGAAACTCTGGCGTTTGCATCTGTTGAGCACATCATGCGTGATGTGAACTTCGGCTGGCTCATTCGCTATATGCATGCGAATGGCGCATCCTTCTTCTTTATCGCGGTTTATATCCATATTTGCCGTGGCCTTTATTATGGTTCCTACAAGGCACCCCGTGAAATCTCCTGGATTTTGGGTGTGTTGATCTTCCTGATCATGATGGCAACCGCGTTTATGGGCTATGTGTTGCCTTGGGGACAGATGTCCTTGTGGGGCGCGACTGTTATTACCAACCTGTTCTCTGCGCTGCCATTTGTAGGTGAAAGCATCACCACATGGCTTTGGGGTGGGTTTGCTGTTGGTAACCCGACGCTTAATCGCTTCTTCTCGCTGCATTACCTGCTGCCGTTTGTGCTGGTTGGTATTGTGCTGCTGCACATCTGGGCATTCCATACCACTGGCAACAATAACCCGGCTGGTATCGATCCGAAGACCGAGAAAGACACTATTCCTTTCCACCCGTATTACACGGTGAAGGATCTGTTCGCGATTATCGTGTTCTTCATCTTCTTCGCTTGGTTCGTGTTCTACCTGCCTAACTTTATGGGTCACCCTGATAACTACATCGAGGCGAACCCAATGGTGACGCCTGCGCATATTGTGCCTGAGTGGTACTTCTTGCCATTCTACGCAATCTTGCGTGCGGTGCCGGACAAGCTCGGCGGTGTTGTTGCGATGTTTGGCGCGATTGCCATGCTGTTTATCCTGCCTTGGCTTGATACATCGAAGGTGCGTTCCGCCCGCTTCCGTCCAATCTATCGCATGTTGTTCTGGGTGTTCATGTTCACCTGTCTTGCGCTTGGTTGGCTCGGTGGGCAGCCCGCTGAAGAACCATTCGTGACAGCGTCACGTATCTTCACCGTGCTGTATTTCGCGCACTTCCTTATCTTCATGCCGCTGCTTGGTTTCATTGAGAAGCCGAAGAAGCTGCCGGCCTCTATCAATGATGACGTGTTGGCAAACGCCAAAGCGCATTAAGACGAGCAGGAAGATTTACGATGAAAAAGTATATGTTCAATACTGCTCGCGTGGCCGCACTGGTGGCTGGTGTGGCGCTGTCTGGCTCGGCTCTCGCAGCCGGGGCCGGCCCACACATCGAAGAGCAGAAGTGGTCCTTCTCGGGCCCATTTGGTCAGTTTGACAAGGCGCAGCTGCAGCGCGGTTTTCAGGTGTACAAGGAAGTATGTTCTTCTTGTCACTCGTTGAACTACGTTGCCTTCCGCAATCTTGCAGAAGAGGGTGGCCCGGGTTTTTCCGAGGAAGAAGTCAAGGCACTGGCAGCAGAGTATACTGTTGTTGATGGACCTAACGAAGATGGTGACATGTTCGAGCGTCCTGCCAAGCCGTTTGATCGTTTCCCTGCGCCATTTGAAAACGATGAGCAGGCAAAGGCGTCTAACGGCGGGGCATTGCCGCCTGATCTTTCTCTGATTGCAAAGGCACGGGCAACTGGCCGTGGCTGGAAGTTCTTCTCTGATCTGTTCACGCAGTATCAAGAATCCGGCCCAGACTATCTCTACAACCTGCTGACAAGCTACGAAGAAGAGTTTCCAGCTTGTGCGGGCGAGCAGTCCAACTACTTCAACCCGAAATTCATCGGCGGTACGTTGCCAGCAGAATGTGCTGAGCTGCATCTGACCGGTGGCGGGATTGCAATGGCACCACCGCTGTTCGATGAGGCAGTTGAGTATGCAGACGGTACCCCAATGACCACTGACCAATATGCACGCGACGTTTCTGCATTCCTGATGTGGACCGCAGAGCCGAAGCTTGACCAGCGTAAACAGCTTGGTCTTGGTGTTTTGGGCTTCCTGATGGTGTTTGCAAGCTTGCTCTACTACTCCAAGCGTAAGATTTGGCGTGACGTCGACCACTAGGTCTACTTAGCTGACAGGTAACGGGGCACCCTTTTGGGTGCCCTTTTTTTGTGGGTGCTTACCATTGAGATGCGGCGTTGCAGCTGCCTTGAAGCATGTGAGCAAATAGTGCTAGATACGCGGGAAAGCCCCTCGAAAAGGATCCTCTGATACAATGGAAACGCTTGCGCATAAGCTGGAGCATGTCATTCGCTCCATTCCCGATTATCCCAAATCCGGTATTATCTTTAGAGATATTACGACTCTGCTTACTGATGCAGAGGCGTTTCGCGAGAGTGTGGATGCGTTGGTAGCCCCTTGGCAGGGTGCGGGAGTAGAGCTGGTTGCAGGTGTTGAAGCGCGGGGATTTATTCTCGGCGGGGCGATCGCCCACCAGCTTGGTGCGGGTTTTCTGCCAGTCCGTAAGAAAGGCAAATTACCTTGTGATACGATCGAAATGGAGTACGAACTGGAATATGGCACGGATGTAATTGAGATCCATAGGGACGCGATCAAACCGGGTCAGAAGGTTATTCTAGTCGACGATCTTATTGCAACTGGTGGCACAGCGGTAGCAGCTGCTAAGCTTCTGCAACAGGCTGGTGCGCACATTGTATCTGCGGCATTCGTCGTAGATCTGCCAGACCTTGGCGGTAAAGAGAAGCTTGAGGCGCTTGGGGTACCTGTGCGGACACTGGTGGAATTTGCTGGCCACTAGCTGGATTATTTAGTGCTGCGCGCGGCTTGATAAGGCGAGATTACCCAAAGGGTTGTGCGGTTTTTTGTTTTGAATTTAATGCGGGAAAGTGCAAGGCTAGCACGCAGTTCTGGTTCGGGAGTAGTTTTACCAGCACGCTTGACATGGCGCTTGGCCGCGAAAATTGAGTTGATCTATTTTGGAGGGGACGCATGGCTATTACCACTCGCGCGATTGAGGAGAGTGACCGCGCGCAAGTTATTGACCTTTTGGTGCGGCGCTGGACAAGTCCGGAGATCTTGATCGATGGCGAGATGGTGAATGGTTCAGCTTTACCCGGCTTTATAGCTTTTGATGATGATGAGCTGGTGGGGCTAGTTACGCTGATTAAGCGGGAAAGTGAGTGGGAAATTCTCACGCTTGATTCTTTACGCCGTTGGGGGGGAATTGGGACGCAGCTGCTAGACCGCTGTGTGGATGGCGCACTTGAGGCTCACATTGAACGGCTTATGGTTCGTACATCAAACGACAATCTGGATGCTTTTCGCTTTTATCAAAGACGTGGGTTTCGTCTCGAGGCGGTTGTTCAGGGTGTGATAGACCGTGAACGCGAATTAAAACCGGAAATTCCGGTTACCGGCTTACATGGTATTCCTATCCGTGATGAAGTGGTGTTTGCCAGAAGCCTACCGAAACGACGCATGGAGGACTGAGGGCCACCGTGGTTGATCGTCGGCTCTATACATCTGGCTCTTTAGCTGAGCAGATCTTGCAGTTGTTGCGTGCGCAAAGATCGTTGCATATCAACAAACTACATGCGCTGTTGCAGGTTCCTGCAAGAGAGCTCACTGCCGAACTAAAGGTCTTAGCGGCGGCTGGCTTGGTTTGCCTGCGTGGTTTGAACGTCATTTGCATAGATGTGTTGCCTGAGCCAGCTCTTAGCGTCCGTATGCAGCTGCATAGTGGAGAGAAAACAGCGATTGGTGAAGCCGCTGCTGAGTTGGTCGGAGAAAGCCGAAGAGTGTTGGTGGAGGGAGGCAGTACCAGCGTCTACTTTTGCCGCGCGTTGCAAGCCAAAAAGAACCTCGAGGTTATTAGTTGCTCTCCGCTTTCCCTAAAGCCGCTGAGCGCAAGAGGCTCTTTGAAACTACGCGTAACGGGTGGGGAGGTCTGCGCGCACAACTCCAACCTTGTTGGCCCACGCGTAATCGAGGCATTTGAAAACGCAGATGCAGACTTGGGCGTGCTTAGCCCGGCCGTGATGGATCCGCGATATGGTCCGGCTTATTATGAGGAGGAGGACGCGTTGATAGCCCGGGCGATCTGCAGAGGCTCGAGGCGGGTGATTGTGCTTGCAGATCAAAGCAAGCTCGGGCAACGGTCCAACTATTCTGGCTTGGCAGAAGGGCAGCATGTTGAGGCGATGGTAAGCGATATGCGCCCGCAAGACCTTGCTGTTTTTGGTGATGTTCTTGCGCAAATGGGCCATCCCGAGGTGGTTTTCGTGAAACCTGTTACACGGGTTGACGATGAGTTGGTGTTGCTGGATGTCTAAAGAGTTTTTACCACTAAGCTTTGATAATGTTGAGCAGAGTGCGCCCTCGTTGTTGCCGCTTGTTGCGATGCATGGATCATTAAGTCTGGAGCTTGCCGTGCAGCTAACAGGAAGCTCGGCTGAAGAGCTTTTTAATGAAGCGGTAGAGCTGCAAGCAAGCGGTGAAGCTATTGCGATACTTGATGATCGCTTTGTCTTCACTGCAAAGCGTGAGATGCGGCCCTTTGTAAAGCGCATGGGGCAAGACTACTTGCAAAAGTACTTGATCGGACGAAGCGCGGCCGAGCTGCTTGGCAAGGGAGATGTGGTTGCAGTTGAAGCAGGCAGCACCTTGACCATTTTTGCGCAGCATTTGGCTGGAGTGCCTGTATCTTCTGTCTATACCAACTGCTTGAGCCTCTCTGCGATTGTTGCCGAGCGCCAGCCAGAACTGGAAGTTCATCTGGCAGGGGGGTGGATGCAAAGCGATGGCCAATCCATTCTTGGGGATGAGGCGGAGGCATTCATTGCGGCGAGGCGCTATGATTGGGGAATAGTGAGCCCAAATGCTATTAGCGTTGATGGTGTGTTGTACTACGGAACCGAAGAGGAAGCAGCCTTTGCTTGTCGGATCAGCGCGAGGGCACAACAGGTGCTCGTGCTGGCAAATAGTGCGAAAGTCGGGGTGAAAGATAAGGCTGCCGCGTTTCATTTACGCGAAGCGGACATTGTTATCAGCGATGATGGGCTTGGGGCACAAGGACGCAAGCTGCTGGCAGGTGAGGGCGGTGCACGGCGGCTCATTCTTGCAGAAATAGACGAGGATTCGCCTGAAGAATTGGTTCTGTTAGATCTATAAGCGAAAGCACCTGCGGCATGATGTAATCAAGCTTCTTGCTCCAGTGCAAAAAGTAAAGGCGCCATTGTGGCGCCTTTTCCGTTTATTTGCCTGAGCAAAGCTGTGCGTGGGTTAGGTGTTGAACTTGAACAGCATCACATCGCCGTCCTGAACAACATATTCCTTACCTTCATCACGCGCTTTGCCTGCGTCTTTGGCAGCCACTTCACCGCCTAGCTCTACATAATCCTGATAGGCAATGGTTTGGGCACGGATAAAGCCGCGCTCAAAGTCAGTATGGATAACGCCAGCAGCCTGAGGTGCCTTCGTACCTTTGGTGATCGTCCAAGCGCGGGTTTCTTTAGGGCCAGCCGTGAAGTACGTGATGAGTTCCAGCAGGTTGTAGCCTGCACGAATAAGGCGATCGAGGCCCGGCTCCTCAAGGCCCATGTCTGCCATGTATTCTTTGGCTTCCTCAGCGTCGAGCTGGGCGATTTCAGCCTCGATAGCGGCGGAGATAACAACATGTGCGTTGCCCTGTTCCGCGGCCATCTTGGCCACTTTTTCAGAAAGCGCGTTGCCTTCGCCAGCAGCATCCTCTTCTACATTACATACGTAGAGCACTGGCTTGGAGGTAAGCAGATTCAGCAAGTGCAATTGGCGACGTTCTTCTTCGTCAGCCAGTTCCAGCATGCGTACTGGTTTGCCTTCCTGCAAGATCTCCAAGGCAGCTTCCATGATGGGCAGTTGCGCTTTTGCGTCTTTATCGCCGGATTGCGCTTTTTTCTTCAGCGGCGAGATGCGTTTTTCAAGGCTTTCCATATCGGCGACCATAAGTTCGGTCTCGACGGTTTCAGCGTCGGCAATCGGGTCTACCTTGCCATCTACGTGGGTGATGTCGCTGTCTTCAAAGCAGCGCAGCACGTGGGCGATGGCATCTACTTCGCGGATGTTGGCGAGGAACTGGTTGCCAAGGCCTTCGCCCTTAGAAGCACCGCGCACAAGGCCAGCGATATCAACGAAGGTGAGGCGGGTTGGGATAATCTCTTTTGAGCCAGCGATTTGAGCAATGGCATTTTGGCGTGGATCAGGAACTGCCACATCGCCCGTGTTCGGCTCGATGGTGCAAAACGGGTAGTTAGCCGCCTGTGCTGCCGCTGTTTTGGTGAGCGCGTTGAACAGAGTTGATTTGCCAACGTTGGGCAGGCCAACGATGCCGCATTGAAAGCCCATGAGTGTTATCCTTTCGAGCCGAACAGCCGCTCCAGCCCGGAGGCGAGCGGTCCTTTTTTTGGAGATGTTTTGGTTGATGTGATTTTACCGGCGCCTGTCGCATGTTCACCGCTGCGTTCAGGGGTGGCTACCGTCTCACCGTTTTTAGGGTTCTTGGGTTTTGCCGGTTTTTGCGGGGCTTCCCCGCGAATGGTTAGGGTGACCTTGTTGGCAAATTGGCTGTCCATGCCATTGGCCAGCAAGTCCGCATGTTGAGCGATTGCATCAAGCAGTGGCTCAAGCCATTTGTTGTCTGCCTTGGCGAAATCACCGAGCACCCAGTGGTGTACAGCGTCTTTATGGCCGGGATGGCCGATACCAAGGCGAATGCGCCGGTACTTGTCGGTGATGTGTGCCGTTGCCGAGCGCAGGCCATTGTGGCCGCCGTGGCCGCCACCGGCTTTGACTTTGAATTTTCCGGGAACCAGATCAAGATCATCATAGAGGACATACACATCCTCTGGCTGCAACTTGTAAAACCGCATCGCCTCGCCGATGGAGCGGCCTGACTCATTCATATAAGTCTGCGGTTTGATAAGGAGCAGTTTTTCGCCTGCGAGTGTACCCTCGCTTACCTGCGCTTGAAAGCGGTTACGCCAAGGGGTGAAAGAGCCATGGCGGCGATGAATTTCATCAACCGCCATGAAGCCAATATTGTGCCTGTTACTTGCGTATTTCGCGCCCGGGTTACCAAGGCCGACAAAGAGTTTCATCTACCAGTCTCCCAGCACAGATCTACGCAGTCTCAGGTTTATTCTTCGCCTTCAGCTTCTTCAGCTGCCGCAGCACCGCCACCTGGAGTTGCGATGGTGGAGATGGTGAAGTCACGGTCGGTGATGGTTGGGGTGCAACCTGCTGGCAGTTCTACAGCAGAGATGTGCTGGGAAGAGCCAAGGCCAGCGCCTTCCAGATCGACAATGATTGCCTCTGGAATGTTAGAGGCTGGTACAACCATTTCAACGGTGTGACGAACGATGTTCAAGGTGCCGCCGAGCTTGAGGCCCTGGCTCTTGTCTTCGTTGATGAACTTCACAGGGATTTCTACGGTGAGCTGAGCGTCAGCTGCAACGCGCATGAAATCAACGTGCATCAGGAAGTCTTTAACCGGATGCAGGTGGAAGTCTTTAGCGATTACGGTAATTTTCTCGCCGTCCAGATCGATGGTGCCGATGTGGGACAGGAAGCCACCCTTATGCAGGGTCATGGAAGCTTCTTTAAAAGGCAGGTTGATGGTAACTGCCGGTTTTTTGTCACCGTAGATTACGGCTGGAACGAGGTTCTGACGACGAGCTGCACGAGCGGCCCCCTTGCCGGCCCGTTCACGCACCGTTGCTTTCAGCTCATAGCTGTTTGCCATGGTGGTATCTCCTAGTATTCGATAGAATGAAGGCCGCATGCGTTAGGTGTAAATACACCTTAGCTTTAGCGGCCCGTGGTGCACGCCTCCTCCAAGGGTGACGACGTGCGAGGCAGGATATAGCCGATTAGCGATAACAGGGCAAGCGCTTCGATGGGAAACAACCCTCGCAAGTGCAGAGAATCTGCTATTTTTTGTAAAAGAAAAGCCGGGGCGGGCCCCGGCTTTGACTTTGCTTGCTAAAACTCGGTTTTTCAGTGCCCTAGAAGAACAGGCTGGAGACCGAACGCTCTTGCGCAATGCGGTTGATGGCTTCGCCCAACAGCGGGGCCACAGACATGGTGCGAATGTTTGGCGCAGCCAGCACAGCGGCGGTTGGCTCGATGGAGTTGGTAATCACCAGCTCTTTCAGCTTGGAGGCAGATACACGAGCCACCGCGCCACCTGACAATACACCGTGGGTGATGTATGCAGTTACAGACTTGGCGCCGTTCTTCAACAGAGCATCTGCGGCGTTACACAGGGTGCCGCCGGAATCAACGATGTCGTCTACGAGCAGGCATTCGTAGCCATTTACATCACCAATAATGTTCATCACTTCGGATTCCCCGGGCTTGTCACGACGCTTGTCAACGATAGCCAATGGCGCATTGATGCGTTTAGCGAGGGCGCGGGCCCGTACAACGCCGCCAACATCGGGTGACACGACCATGATGTTTTCGGTGTTGTAGTGTTCTTTGATATCGCGTGTGATGACCGGCGCACCGTAAAGGTTGTCGGTAGGGATATCGAAGAAGCCCTGAATCTGGCCAGCGTGCAGGTCGATGGTCAGAACGCGGTCAGCACCGGCATTCGTGATAAGGTTGGCAACCAGCTTTGCTGAAATTGGGGTGCGAGGCCCCGGCTTGCGGTCCTGCCGGGCGTAGCCGAAATAAGGGACTACGGCGGTGATGCGGCGAGCCGAAGAGCGGCGCAGCGCATCAATCAGGATCAGCAATTCCATCAGGTGATCGTTTGCGGGGTAGCTTGTCGGCTGGATGATGAAAACATCCTCACCGCGTACATTCTCCTGAATTTCAATGTATATTTCCTGATCCGCAAATCGGCGGACCTGACAAGATGCCAGTGGAATATCCAGATACTTTGAGATTTCTTCAGCCAACGCGCGATTGGAGTTACCCGCGATGATTTTCATGACCCGCAAGTCCTTCTTGGGCTGTGGGTTCTACCTAGGCGATTGTAAAGGTAGAACTGGAACAGGGTTCCGAGGTGTGGAACTTGATCTTTTGCCGCTACAAGGGTGCAGCTTGCGCGGGCCTTGTAGCAACCTGAGCAAGGCCCGACAATAGCAAGAAGGGATGAATTGGGTGCTTTTTCGCGCTTCTGGTTATTTGCCGTGGCTAAATTTCTACAAATGGGGGCTTAGGAGCTATGCAACCATGCATCGAGGGCGGCAACGGTGCGTGCGGCGACTCGTTTGAGCGCCCCCGATTCTATCGAGCCCCATGGGTCGCCGGGGTTGCCTTTGGTGAGCTCTTGCCCCTCGATGCGGTGCACGCGTTTGCCGCTGGAATCATATACATCGAACACGTAGTGAATGGTGCTGGTGTTTTTGAACCCAGAGGCGGAGAGATGTCCCTGAACCCGATAGGTGGCCGGGGCCCCGATGCGGCGCACGAGATTGAGCTTGGCTACGTTGGCTCGCTCGGCGATCAAGCGGGCTAGGGCGTCAGCCTCATTGCCGGGGATGCCGCTGAACTGTTCAAAGGCAATGGTTGCGCGATCAGCAGGAACGGTCGGCGGGGTTGACTGGTTTTCAATCATGCCGGAGATGTCGGCGCGGGGCAGCGGGTTGTCAGCGCATGCGGCTAAAGCAAGCGCAAGGGCTAGGGCGCAGAATTTGGCTGCATTGGCGACGTTCAGCATTGGAATCCCATTTTTGCAAGTGGCAGGGCCAGCCCTGCTGCGGTTTTCTCTCTCGAAAATGAATAGGCTAGTCTTAGAGCAGCTTTTGCGGGAGGTCGAGTGATAATTGCGAGAGCGGTTCGGGGCCGTTGTCTGCAACAATATAGCTTCTGCCTAAGGTCATGGCGGTTTCGCTGTCTGAATCCATAAGCATAATCGGAGCAAACAGGACCATGTTGGCCTCGATCGGCTGAGGATTGCCCTTGTAGGCAAGGTAAGGGGCATCCATCCAGCTTGGCGCGAAGCGTGCGCCCAAGGAGTAGGCGCAAACGCTGATGCGATGGGCTGTGAGGCCACGGCTGTCCAGCTCGGTCGCATGGGCGTCGAACAAATCGCCAAAAGTGAAGCCCGGACGCATCTTATCCTCGATGGCGGAGAGCGCGGCACAGGCGGCCTGATGCAATTCCAGATGGCGGGGTGTTGGCTCGCCAATAACTACTGTGCGCATGAGGGCCGCATGATAACGGCGATAGGCCCCGGCCAGTTCCACTGTCATCTGATCATGATCGGCGAGGGTGCGGCGACCGGATTTAGGACGACACAACAGGGCGTCGCGGCCAGAGCCGAGCACAAATTCATTGGCAGCGTAATCGCCGCCGCCTTCAAAGATGGCGTGGTGCATGGCGGCCAGAATATCTGCTTCGTTGGCGCCGGGTTTGGTCGCGGCGAGTGCATCTGTAAAGGCTTGGTCGGCCAACTCGGCGGCTTTGCGCACGTAAACTAGTTCTTCTTCAGATTTTGTAAGGCGCAGCGAAGAGATGAGATAGGACGCGTCTTCAATATCGGCAAAGGAGCGCAGCGAGTCATCCAGCTCGCGGCCGCGGGCGGCAGTCAGGCCGTGACTGTCAAACTCGACACCAATGCGGGTGCCAAGCAACTCCAGCTCGAACAGCATGTCTTTCACTTGCGATACCGGAGACTTGCCAGCCACATCAATCCAAACACGGATATCATTGATGTTGGAGGTGTGGCGAGCTTGGCGCAAATCTGGCGAACGGGTTAGCAGAATTGGCTCTTCACCCGGGCGGTAGATGAGGCACTGGAAGAAGCAGAAGCCGAAACTGTCGTAACCGCTGAGCCAATACATGCTTTCTTGCGAGAAAATCAGCAGGCAGTCGAGTTTGCGCTCGGCCAGCAAGGCGTCCAATGCGGCCCGCCTGCGGGCAAATTCTTCTGATGAAAAGTGAAGCGCCATTGGGATGCCCCTTGTTTATTCAGTTTATTGCAATCGCCGAGATTTGGCGGCCATAGTCTGGTTGTTGTGCGTGTGTTGCCCGGCGATAAGAGAAGTACTGGCTCTCTTGCGCGTAGGTGCAACGGGTTTGATTCTCAATGTGCCCGATTTTTGTGCCTTTAAGGCGCTTTACAATGTAGCTAGGTAAATCAAAGTTGAAGTGCTCGGGCTTGTTGGCTCGTTTAAAAAAGACGACGTCTTCGCGGCGTTCCTCTGTAAAAGCTGCGTGGAACTCTGGACCGACCTCGTAGTTATCTTGGGATATCATCGGGCCAATTGCAGCAATGATGTTGGCGCGCTCGGCACCAAGCTTGCACATAGCGTCAATGGTGTTTTCCAACACGCCTGCTTTGGCGCCGCGCCAGCCTGCATGGGCGGCAGCGATGATTTTCTTGTCTGGATCGGCAAAGAGCACCGGGCCACAATCGGCGGTTAAGATGCCGATGGCGAGCCCTTTGGTGGCGGTGACGATGGCATCGGCGCGGGGAGGCTGCGCGGTGGTTTCGGCGGGGAAGGGGGCGTGCAGGGTTACGACATCGGCTGAATGCACTTGATAAACTGTTGCCAAGTTTGCGGGCGCTACTTGCAGCGCGTTGGCGATGCGTTCGCGATTGCGGCGAATGCTGTCGCGATCATCCTGCGAGCCCTTGCCAACGTTCAAGCTGTTGTAGAGCCCCGTGGAGCCCCCGCCCTCGCGGCCGAAGAAGCCGTGGGTGAGGCCTGAGATCTGCGATAATGCGTTTGCTTGGACCGCGTTGAGTTGCACAAATGTCCTCACTTGTTTGGCGTTGTTCAGCCTGTTGTTTTGGCGAGACATGTTGGGGTGCAGGGGCGGCGCTGTCAATTGGGCGTGCGTGAAAAGCTCTGGAGCGTTCTCACAGCCCGGGGGTGGAGCTCGCTAAACTGCGTAGCTAGAACGCAGGGGGGCACTTGGGATTTTGCGAGATGGCAAGGGCCTTAAACAGCGTACCCATTTCATTATCTGCGGCGAGGCGCTCTACTGCTTTGCGGATGCTTTCCTGCTCGTTTGCTGATTTGCCTGTGCCAAGTTGGCCTGCGCGCTCTAGCAAACCAAGGCCAAGCAACAGTTCTGCCTGTGTGATTGGGCCGAACGTGTGTATGCCCTGTGCCTTAGCGGTATTGGCGAGGCTTTCAAAATTCACGTGGGCGGTCAGATCGGCATCACCCGGCTGTTCTAATGGAGAGATTGCCTGATGGGCCTTCAGCGCTTGGAAGGTGTCTCCGCAGGTCGTTGTGGTGTAACCGTAGTCGATGAGTAGTGCACTGCCACCGTCCGATTTGATGCGTTCTGCCAAGGTTCGAATTAATGCAGTGGAGGCAGCGGAAAGTTCAAGGATATCGCCTGCGTGCGGTATGGTGCCAATAGGCAGGCCGGTTTGATCTGGCGATAATGTTGCCGCTGCGAGGCCAAAGGCGAGGTTGCCGTCATCATCAAGGCCGATGGCGCGCTCGTACCACTTGTTGTTTGCCCATTGGAATTGCTGGATGGGCAGCGCATCGAAAAGCTCATTGGCGATGAGATAGAGTGGCCCGTCCGGTAAGGTGTGGATGCTGTCATGCCACTTGATCGAAAAGGGGCGGAGTTTCTTTGCCTGTATCTTACGTAGGGAGGGACTGGTTTCTACTAGATGCAAGGTGCTTGCCTGCATGAACTGGGGGCGCAGGGCAAAAACGCGCAGCATGTCTCGCATTAACGTGCCACGCCCCGGCCCAATTTCGGCAATGACGCAGTTTTTGGGACATCCATCTTCCAGCCAGCGTTGCAGCAACCAAGCGCCGCACAACTCGCCAAAGAGCTGGGAAACCTCTGGAGCGGTGATGAAATCCCCCTGAGCGCCAAAGGGATCGCGGGTTGTGTAGTAGCCGTGATCTGGGTCGGACAGGCACAGCTCCATGTAGCGGGCGATGCTCATGGGACCATGTAGCGAGATTTGCGACTTGATCTTTTGCAGAAGTGGGCTTGGCGACATTTAGCTTGCCTTTGCTGGACTGCGTTTTACGGCGTAAAGGAGCAAGGCAAGGCCAGCCAGTATCATTGGCAGCGACAAAAGGATGCCCATGGTTAGAAAGCCACTTAAGTAGCCGATATGGGCATCTGGCACGCGGTATAGTTCGACAAACGAACGGGCCATGCCGTAGCCAATGGCAAAGCAGCCTGCTATCGCGCCCGGTTTTTGTAAAAGCTTGAAACGGTGTGAGAGCAGGCGCAGCACAAGAAACAGTAGAACTCCTTCAAGTGCGGCTTCATAGAGTTGGCTGGGGTGGCGCGGTTCTGGTCCGCCTGTCGGGAAGACGACCCCCCACGGCACATCAGTAGGGCGGCCCCAAAGCTCAGAATTGATGAAATTGGCGATACGACCAAAAAACAGGCCAATCGGCGCGGAGATTGCGGCCAGATCAAACAGGGTGAGAACGCGAAGTTTACGTTTATTGGCAAAAAGCAGCATGGCCGCGATCATGCCAAGAAAGCCTCCGTGAAAAGCCATGCCTCCGTGCCAAACTGCAAAAATTTCTGTCGGGTTATCCAGATAGAATGGCAGATTGTAAAACAAGATGTAGCCAAGGCGTCCACCTAGAACGATGCCAAGCGCGGCCCAGACGAGGAAATCGTCGATGTCTTGCGCGCTGGGGTGCGGTATTGCCCGCCAAAGTATATCATTGGCGCAGGTTTTTAACATATAGCGCCACGCGAGCAGGATGCCGGCGATGTAGGCTAGTGCGTACCAGCGGATAGCAAGCGGCCCGAACTCGATGAGCACGGGATCTATCTGCGGGAACGGAAGGGCGAAAAGCGGCATGAGAATGCAGTCCTTCGTGCTGTAGCTTTCGGGCGCGGGCGATAAGCCCAGATCTTTGGCCATGTGATAGCAAGCGGTTGCCAAGTTGGCGAGAGGAAGAGAGACGGCATAGCGGTTTTGCGGTGCATAGCCCCACATTTTTTGCGGGGGAGAGCGCTCTTCTCTTGAAGTTCCGCGAGTGAGGCAATAGTTGAGTTTAAGAGGATTAGTCTTTGGAGGGCCGGATGAGCCAGTCGAACAATCGCATTTTTGATGAGTTTGCCAAGTTGATGACCGATGCCGCCGGTATGGCGCAAGGGGCGAAGCGCGAAGTGGAGACAGCCTTTCAGGCGCAGGTTGAGCGTTTTGTCGCTGATATGAATCTGATCCACCGGGACGAGTTTGACACTGTAAAAGATATGGCAGCCAAAGCGCTGGACGAAGTTGGGCGGCTCGAGGCTCGGCTTGCTGAACTAGAAGAAAAAATCGGCGCAGGTGAGAACACTGTAAACAAGGATAGCGACTGCTGAGGCATCCGCTATTAACAGGGCTTGAAATATCTTGTGGGCGAGTGGCTGTCGTCCACAAGTTTCACGAGTTTTGCTTGGCTGGATGTGTATCGCGGAAGGATCGGCTGCCCTTATAGTCATTGGGTAAGCGGATTCGTCTTGTTGGCTATAAATATAAGTGGCTGACGACACGTAAAGTTGCTGGACAAGAGCGCGCAAGTGCCGTAGCTGCCGCATCCTGTGCGCCTCGCCAAACATTGGGAGAGGCGCAGTCTGCCAGAATGAGGGCCCCGCATGAGCCTATTGGATCTAGATTTCGAAGCGCCCAACAACCCTGTCGATGCAATTGAAAGTCTGGCGGCGCTCAATGATTGGTCGTTCGAGCGTTTGGGCGATGATGAAATTTCAATCTCTGTAAGTGGTGCTTGGTGCGACTATCATGTCACATTCTCCTGGATGGAGGAGGTGGAAGCCTTGCACATGTCCACCGCGTTTGATCAAAAAGTACCCGCAGCGCGCAAGGTCGAAGTGCTGACGTTGCTTTCGTCCATTAACGAGCAATTGTGGATGGGGCATTTTGATTTATGGAGCCGGGAGGGCTTGGTGATTTTCCGCCAGTCTCTGCTGCTGGCCGGTGGGGCCGAGGCAAACGACCAGCAAATCCAGATTATGCTCTCCAACTCCCTAGATGCGTGTGAGCGCTACTATCAGGCGCTACAATTTGTGATTTGGGCTGGGAAAAGCGCATCGGAAGCGATGGAGACCGTGATGTTTGAAACAGCGGGAGAAGCCTAGGGCGCATTGGCTCAGTGGTTGGCTGCTTGGCAGGGCTTACGTTTTACTCCTATACTGCGCTGGGTGCGGGACTGCACCTAGCCAGCGACAGGAGAGCCTTATGCCTACGGACAAGACGCGCTCGAAGATCTGCCGAGCCTATTTGGAATGCCTTGCCACCGCGCCGGTTGAGCAGGTCGGTTTTGCCGAAATCGCAGAGGGAGCACAGGTATCCTTAAGCGAAGTTCGGGCCTGTTTTTCCCGCCGCAGCGATATCCTTGCTTGGTATTATACGCAGGTTGATCAGCAGGTATTGGCGCAAATTGATGCGGATTTAGCCGGTGAACCCGTACGTGAACAATTGTTTGATTGCTTAATGAACAGGCTTGATGCACTGAGCGCGGACAGTGCGGCTCTGCTGGCGCTGGATACAGCCGCGTGCAAGGATCCCGTTTTTGCAGGCACTCTGCTTTCTCTTGAGACACGCAGTATGCACTGGATGCTGGATGCCTGTGCTGCGGCTCGTGAGGGGATTGTGCGGCAGGTGGCTGCACGCGGGTTGGCGCTGGGCTTTGTTCAGGTCATGCGGGTTTGGCTGCAAGAGGACGATGAGGCCAAGCCTCGCACGATGAGCGAGTTGGACCGTGTGTTGCGTCGCGGAGAAAACATGCTTTCACGGGTTGCAAGGGTAGAAGCTTGCCTGCAACCTGTTGCGGTGAAGAGCTTTCGACTAGCTTCATGTGTTGCCGGGGCGATGGCTGCCGGGAGGCGCAAGCGTAGAAGGCCGGAGGCCGCAGAACATACTGCCTAAGATTTTTTATGGAGTTGCTGGTGAGTGAGCAAACACCGTCTATTGGTATTGAGGATTTTCTAAAGGTCGATATTCGCGTTGGCACTATTGTCGAGGCTGAGCCGTTTCCTGAAGCGCGCAAGCCTGCGATTAAGCTGCGCGTAGATTTTGGCGAGGAGATAGGTGTCAAACGCTCATCCGCCCAGATCACTGTGCACTATGCGCCTGAAGATTTGGTCGGGCGACAGGTTCTGGCTGTTGTCAACTTCCCGTTGCGCCAGATCGGCAAATTCATGTCCGAGGTTTTGGTTTTAGGGCTTGATGATGATGAAGGTGCTATTCGCCTTATCGGCGTAGACAAAGCTGTGCCAAATGGCGGGCGGTTGCATTAAGCAACGGTGCTCTTGGCCGATTTAGATCGGTACACGCAAGCGCACACGCAAGCCACCCAATGGGGCTTCACGCAGGAAGATATCGCCGCCATGAGAACGGACTATGTCTCGGGCAATGGCGAGGCCGAGGCCGGATCCGACCGTGTCTTGATTGCGCGAGGTATCCAGCCGTAGGAAGGGACGGAAGACGTTCTCCCGCTCTTCTGGCGGAATGCCGGGCCCATCATCATCAATGGTTACGACGAGCCAATCGTCTGTTCGGTTGCCTTGCATGCGGACAGTTTTGCCATGACGGGCAGCGTTGGAAACCAAATTCAGCAGGCAGCGGCGGAAAGACTGGGCTTTCAGGATTACGTTCGGGTCACCCTCGAAGTGGGAGCTCACCTGTGCGCCGACGACTTCTGCCTCGACTTCGAGATCTTCCAGCATCAACGCTACATCGACTTGGGTTGGCTGTTCTTGCTGGCTGCCTTTGGAGAAGGACAGGTAGTCCTCCAGCATGCGGCTCATTTCATCGACATCATCGCGCAAAGCCTGTACTTCCGGACTGTCTTCAAACAGAGCGAGCTGCAAGCGGAAACGTGTGAGGATGGTGCGTAGATCGTGGGAGACACCGGCGAGCATGGTGGTGCGTTGGTCTACATGCCGTTCGATACGGCGGCGCATATCCATAAAGGCAAGCGCGGCTTTACGGACTTCACGTGCGCCGTGAGGGCGGAATTCGACCAGCTCTCGCCCTTTGCCAAATCGCTCGGCTGCATTGGCGAGCTGAACAATCGGGCGAATTTGGTTGCGCAAAAACAGAACGGCAATGGTGACCAGAACGAAGGAGGTTGCCACCATCCAAACGATAAAAATGTGAGAATTCGAGGCATGCGCCTGCGAGCGGCGGGCAACAAACTTCAGGGTTTTATCGGGCATCTGAATACGAATTTCGACAAAGCGAGAATTGCCAATGGTGTCGATCCAGAATGGCTTGTCAATCGTGGTCGCGATCTGGCGGCTCATATAGCGATCAACCAAATCGAAGAATGGTTTGGGTTTTGGCGGTGGCAAGGGTTCCAGTGGCAGAATTGCGAGTGACAAGCTCATGCTGCCTGCAACGATTTTAAGTTGCTCGTCGATTTTCTGGCCGGAAAATTCTTCGTCCATCGTCACCACAGCACGGATTTGCTTTACCACGGCCTGAGATAAGCGCTGAGTGACGAGGTCATAATGGCGCTCCATGAAGGCGAAGGCGAGTACTGACTGCAAGATAACCATTGGCATGATGATGATCAGCAGGGCACGAGAGTACAGCCCCTTGGGCAAGTGCCGATGCAGCCAACCTGCAACAAATCTGTAGGGGGCAAGTAAGGGCGATAGCCACCTTGGAAGAGACACGCCTTTGAAGTTTACCATTGCGCCAGTTTTGCCTAGTTGGTGATCAAGCGGTAACCGATGCCACGCACGGTTTGCAGATAGAGTGGGTTGCTGGGGTCCTCTTCGATCTTGCGGCGCAATCGGTTTACCTGCACATCGACTGTGCGTTCACCTTGGGCGGTGTCCGCGCTGGCAAGCTCGGAGCGGGCAACAGTCTGGCCCGGCTTCTCCGCAAAGTGATTGAGGATATGTTTTTCACGATCAGTAAGGCGAACATAGTCCTCGTCCCTTTTTAACTCACCGCGCTCAACTGTGTAGATGAAGGGGCCGAACTGCAGGGTTTCGGCACGTTCTGCCTGTTTTGGGCCACCCCGGCGGAGGATGGCGTTGATCCGCAGCAACAATTCGCGCGGCTCGAACGGCTTTGCCATATAGTCATCAACGCCTGCTTCAAGGCCATTGATGCGGTCGTCGATTTCAGAACGAGCGGTGAGCATGAGAATTGGAACAGCGCTGGTTTTGCGCAGGTCGCGGGCCAGCTCCAGTCCGCTTTCGCCGGGCATCATGACATCCAATATCAACAGGTCAAAGCTGAGGCCCTGCATGCGACGGCGCGCTTCGAAAGCATCGGCGGCATCAGTGACACGAAACCCTTGCTCGCCTAGAAAACGCTTTAGCAGGTCGCGGATGCGGCTGTCATCGTCGATGAGCAGTAGGTGGGCGGCGTTGTCGGTTGGTGGTTGTGCGGACACCTGCTGCTTCCTTCTCTTAGGTTTTTTGCTTTTTCGCAATCATGGCGGCGACTGCGCCGCGCTGGGACTCGTCGATCATTAGATACAAAAACTGGCGAATCGTCTCATCGGATCCATCTGGCATCTTGGCAATGGTTTCGTTGATTCTCTTGGTTTGAAGATAGGCGAGTTTCTTGCAAAGTGCATTGCCCGTCGGCGTGGTGTGGAGCAGGCGCTCGCGGCGATCTTGCTCGCCCGGGGCTTGCTCGATGTATCCATCGTCAACAAGCTGCTTGAGGACACGGCCTAGGCTCTGCTTGGTTATCTTAAGAATTTCAAGAAGATCAGAAACGCGCAGCCCCGGATTGCGGTTAACGAAGTGCAGTACACGGTGGTGCGCACGGCCATAGCCGATTTCGGTGAGTAGGGTATCTGGGTCCCCGGTAAAATCGCGATAAGCAAAAAACAACAACTCGATGAGGTCAAATCGGGGTTCTTTTTGCGTTTTCAAGACCATAGATGCTTTCCTATCGTGATACGACATGGTGAGCCACAAAAAAATCAGGCAAAAAGGGTCAGCTATGTTGACTTATCGCCTGTGAAATGTTACCAAACACTCACGGGATGCGAAACAAAAGAACAAAGTTGGCGTAGAAAGTTTGCGTTCATTGCTTCTCTTGTTCGTATCGCGTTATTGGAACAGGTGGCCACAAAGGCTGCCGCGCTCCGATAACGGTGAATTTGTAAATATCTAACAGCTTTAAAGCGAACAGGCCACGTTGTCTGCATTACGAAGGCGGCACTGTGAATTGTTCGTCACAGGAAAGAAGGCGAAGGTTATGGCCGGGGTTCCATTTGATCAGCGCGAAGGCGTTATCTGGTATGATGGCGAGTTTGTTCCATGGAGCGACGCAAGAGTGCACGTGCTGACGCATGGCCTGCACTATGGCAGCTCTGTATTTGAAGGGCAGCGGGCGTATGGCGGCGTGATCTTTAAGCTGCAAGAGCACACTGATCGCCTCATCGCATCAGGCCGTGAGCTTGGCTTCGAGATACCTTACAGCGCTGATGACATCAACAAGGCTTGCTATGAGTTGTTGGAGCGTCAAGGCTTGAAAGATGCCTATTTCCGCCCGGTTGCATGGCGCGGCAGCGAGATGATGGGAATTTCTGCGCAGAGCAACACCATTCATTTGGCTATTGCTGCTTGGGAGTGGCCAAGCTACTTCACAATGGAAGAACGCTTGAAGGGGCTGCGTTTGGGTATGGCGGAATACCGCCGACCAGACCCGGCAACGGCGCCCTACAAAGCCAAAGCGGCTGGTCTTTACATGATTTGCACCATCTCCAAGCACGCGGCTGAGGCAGCAGGATATGCTGATGCATTGATGCTGGATTATCGCGGGCAGGTGGCTGAGGCTACCGGGGCAAATGTGTTCTTCGTAAAGGATGGCGAGATCCACACTCCTAAGCCGGACTGCTTCCTTGACGGGATCACCCGAAGGACGGTTATCGATCTGGCGAAGCAGCGCGGGATTAACGTGATCGAGCGGGCGATTATGCCTGAGGAACTGGCTGATTTCGAGCAATGCTTCCTAACAGGGACAGCGGCTGAAGTGACGCCGGTGCGCGAAATTGCAGACTACAACTTCGAAGTCGGAGAGATCGTGAAACAGCTGGTTGAAGATTATGATGCAGTTGTTCAGCCAAATGCTGCGGCACAAGCGGCTGAGTAACCAACTGTAAATGCACGTTTAAAAGGGCGGCGTGAGGCCGCCCCTTTTTGCGTCTAGGATTCATTTTTGGGTGTAAACAAGCGTTGGCCTTCGGTGAAATATACGACCACGATGGCCAGTACGCCCAGCACAGCAAAACCGGTGGTAAGTGGAGCGGTGCTGCCGTTGAACGCATGACCAATCAATGCGCCAAGTACTGCACCGATCAGTGTGGTAAAGAAGCTGATCACCGAAGAAGCGGCGCCTGCCAGACTGCCCATTGGTTCCATGGCCATGGCATTACAGTTAGAGCCGATGAAGCCGAAGAAAAACATGCAAAGGCACTGAATGATCATAAAGCTGGTCACAGTTTGTAAGCCAGTTGCGGCCAATGTGGTGCCGACCAAGCTTGCTGCTGTGAACGCTAACATGGCGCCATGGGCGAGTTTTCGCATACCAAAGCGGCGAACCAAATTGGCGTTCAGGAAAGACGCGGCGGCCATTGTTGAGGCTATTAGGGCAAACATGATCGGGAATTCGTCCTGCAGGCCAAAAACATCAACAAAGACTTGCTGCGCCGAGTTGATAAAGCCGAAGAGCGTGCCGAGGATCAGGCTCATCGCCAGCATATAGCCAACGGTAATCGGCGTTCTCATGACCTTAATGTACGCTAGTAGAGTGCCGGAGAATGACAGGGGGCGTGAGTTTTGCGGCTTTAAGCTTTCGGGTAAGCGCACCCATAGCCAGATAAACAGCAATATTCCCACGATTGTCAACATCGCAAAGATTGCGCGCCATTCGCCAAAACTCAGGATGAGCTGGCCGATGGACGGTGCCACAATGGGCACAGACATAAAGACGACCATTGCTAGGGACATGACCCGACCCATTTCGCGACCTGAATACCAATCGCGCACCATGGAAATGGTTGCAACGCGAGGTGCGGCGGCACCAATGCCCTGGAGGAAGCGAGCGGCAAGCATAGCTTCGAAACTGGTTGCAATGGACGAGATAACTCCGCCGATGCTGTAGATCGCAAGGCCTGCTAAAAGAACCTTTCTACGGCCTATGGAATCTGAAAGAGGCCCGAAAACCAACGAGGCGACAGCCATGCCAATCAAGAAGGCGGTGATAATGAGCTGTCGGTCATTGTGAGCATCTATTTGTAGAGCGCTGCCTATGGCTGGTAATGCCGGCAACATGACATCGATGGCCAGAGCGTTCAGGGCCATTAGCGCTGCGACAAGCGCGAGCGTTTCAGCAAAAGGCAGGCCGGAAGGGGAGGCTCCCGGCGTTTTTTTCGCAGGTTGAGACATGTATTTTCCTAGATCGAAGACAGGGCATGCCGCTAGATCAAAGCAGCATTACTCGAGAATTGCTTAACATGTTATTAGAGTGGGTGTTTTGAAGACAACTGCACCATGGTCTTAAGACCGGCGGGAGGAACAGTATGATCAGTATTTTTCAGAGGTGCAAGGGTTAGGGAAATTATTTTTCCCAACGTAAGGTGTCTTGGTCATCCTGGGCCTTGGCTACAACCCAGCTTGGATTGCTGCCATCCTTTTTGTGCTCTTTTTTCCAAAAAGGGGCGCTTGTCTTGAGGTAATCCATAAGGAAGTCAGCGGCTTCAAAAGCTGCGCGGCGATGGCGGCTGGTGGCGATGACAAGGACGATCTGCTCACCGGGCTTAATTTTGCCGTGGCGGTGAATAACTGTGAGGCCACTCAGGGGCCAGCGGGCGCTGGCCTTTTTGCACAAGGTGCCTATTTGTTTTTCTGCCATGCCGGGAAAGTGTTCTAATTCCAGACAGTTAAGTGTGCCTTCTTCATCGCGACAGTAACCAACAAATGCCACTGCAGCGCCAACATTGGTTTTGCCAGCGGTTAAGCTTGCCAACTCTACTGCTTGGTCGAAGTCTTGCTCTTGTACACGCAGTGTTACGGTCGCTTGGCTCATGGGCACTCCAAATTGACGAAAGCAGACAGAATAAGCTGAAGTTTTACCCGCCTGTCATAGGTGGAAAAAAGGCTACTTCACTGATGTCAGCCAGTGCCGCGTCGGCTTCCGCATGCTCTTGGTCAAGTGCGATGCGGATGGTGTCGGGCTCTTCAAAGGCGTAGGCATAGCCCTCATCTGTTGCGGAAAGCCACGAGATAAGCTGGGCCGCTGTTGCTACGCCTTGTGGCAGTGTGATGGTTTCTTCCGCCTTGCCGATGCGCTCTCGCAGCCAAGCGAAGTATCTTATTTTTATGCTTTTTCCGCTCATGTCGTCATCCTGATACTAGGACTTTAGAAGATGTCCAATGCCAGCGCGAAAGTAATCGTAGCCGGTATATAGCGTGAGAATGGCAGCACCCCAAAGCAGAGCTACACCGATTTGTGAAGTATAGGGAAGCACAGCGTCGCCAGCCGGGCCAGCTAGTAAAAACCCGAGGGCAAGCAGTTGGAGCGTGGTTTTCCACTTCGCTAGCTTGGTTACCGGCACAGAAACGCGCAGTTCCGCTAGAAACTCGCGCAAACCTGAGACAAGGATTTCACGGCACAGGATGATAAGTGCTGCAATGACAGAGATATCTCCGATAGTCCCGCGCCATGTTAGCACGAGCAAACACACCGAAACCAAGAGTTTATCGGCGATCGGGTCTAACATGCGGCCAAGGGCGGATTGCTGCTGCCATGCCCGGGCGAGATAACCGTCGAAAAAATCGGTGATCGCCGCCAAAGCAAAAATAGCCAGAGCAACCCATCGTGCTGTATGACCGGGGAAGTAAAAGCAGACTACGACTGCCGGCACTGCGGCAATGCGCAGATAAGTCAAAACGTTCGGGAGGTTAAAAAGAATACGCTTGGACATTTGAACCTTGCAGTTTGGTGCTGGGCTTACGCCGTCTTACGCCGCCCAGCTAAAAGGTGCAACAAAAAGCTGCGGTGTTTATCCTGTTCAAAGGCCATGAGGGCTAGGCATCAAAGATACTATCGCCAAGTTCCTGTATGATTTGGCGTCCTTTTTGCAAAGAGAAGTCGGCTGCACCTTCTTTGGATGGATGGGTGTCTGCACGGATAAATTGGTGTTCTCTGGTTTCCTCGCCAAACTGCTTGGTGATGCGGCCTGCGGTTTGCCATTGGCCTGCACCGCGGCTCGTCGGTTCAGCATAGATTTTATAACCCTGAAACTCATCGGTAGCGACAGCGGCAGCCTCGCCAGACGCGGATGACATTGAAAAGAGATTGCGCAAAAATTTCATGTGTTCCTCATGTACTAAAGCAAGGATATTACCCTACCGTCGCTTCGGCGGGGGTACAAGTAATGTCTTCAGTCTTGGTCGGAGAGAGCTGGCGTTCGAGCCAGTGGTGACGACACAACGAAATGTAGGTTTGATTGCCGCCGATGACGACCTGAGCGCCTTCATCGACGATGTTACCATTTTCGTCCATACGTGCGACCATGGTGGCTTTGCTTCCGCACCAACAGATGGTGCGAATTTCGCGCAGGATATCTGCTATGGCCAGCAGCGCTTCACTGCCGGGAAACAGCTTGCCCTGGAAATCTGTCCGCAGGCCGTAGCACATAACAGGAAGTTTCAGTTTGTCTGCAACGCGTGCGAGCTGCCAAACTTGTTCTGTGCTGAGAAACTGTGCTTCATCGACAAAAATGGCGTGTAGCGGACCTGCTTGTTGCTTGGCTTCGATGTAGGCGAACATGTCGAGGTCATCAGCAAAGATGTGGGCGTGCGCGCTGAGGCCGATACGTGAGGCAATCTCGCCAAGGCCAGCGCGGTCATCAATTGCGGCGGTGAAGAGCAGGGTCTGCATGCCGCGCTCCTGATAGTTATAGGAGGCCTGCAATAGCAAAGTGGATTTGCCCGCGTTCATTGCCGAGAAGTTGAAGTAGAGCTTTGCCATGGATCCACCTGATGCCGCTTTGATAATTTGTTTGTCGCCTTAATACAGGGATTCGTCACGCACGGGTTTATTGCAGGTAAGTTACGCACAGCGACCTGCGGCATATCTCGCTGTAGTGGGTCCAGCGCTGTGCTTACTCGTGAAAGTAATCGTAGATTTGTCGTGCGGTGCTGGCAGAAATACCGTCTACAGCGCGCAAGTCTTCGACCCCAGCTTTAGAGACGGCTTTTGCTGTGCCAAAATGGTGCAACAGCGCTTTCTTGCGGGCGGGGCCGATACCTTGGATTTCGTCCAGCGGATTAGTGGAGATCGCTTTCTTGCGCTTGGCCCTGTGCGTGCCGATGGCAAAGCGGTGCGCTTCGTCCCGCAGGCGTTGTACAAAGTACAGCACCGGGTCACGCTCTGGCAACATGAAGCTGGGCTTGCCTTCTATGAAGAACTTTTCGCGGCCAGCGTCGCGATCCGGCCCTTTGGCAATGCCGACGACCGGGATGTCCGCCACGCCCAGCTCTTGCATGACCTCTTGCACCACGGAAAGTTGGCCTTTACCGCCGTCGATTAGCACAAGATCTGGCCATTCCGGCAAATCGGGGCCTTCGTGTGTTGGGTCTGCTTCGGCTTCACTTTTTGGACGAGCGGTACTGAAGCGGGCAGCATTCTGCAATCCCTGCGGGTTTTCCTTAAGCAAGCGAGCAAAGCGGCGGCTGAGAACTTCCTGCATCATGGCATAGTCGTCGCCGGGCTCTGTCTCGGGGTTCTTAATGTTGAATTTGCGGTAGTGTGCCTTTGCAAAGCCTTCTGGACCTGCGACAATCATGCCGCCTACAGCATTCGTTCCCGAGATATGAGAGTTGTCGAACACGTCGATGCGGCGCGGGGCTCGGTCAAGGCCAAAGGCTTCGCCTGCGCCGGCAAGCAGCTTGCGCTGGCTGGATGTTTCCGCCAAGCGGCGGCCAAGAGCGCCTTTTGCATTGGTGCCGGCATGGGCAACGAGGTCGGCTTTTTCGCCGCGCTTGGGCACTGCCAGCTCGACTTTGCGATTGGACTTGGTGGAGAGTGCTTGCTGCAGCAATTCGGCATCTTCGACCTCGTGAGAGGTAAGGATGAGGCGTGGGACCGGCTTGTCCTCGTAAAATTGAGAGATAAAGCTGGACAGAACTTCCGCCTCGCTAAAGCTGCTGTCTGCTTTTGGAAAATACGCGCGATTGCCCCAGTTTTGTCCAGTGCGAAAGAAAAACACCTGCACGCAGCTTTGGCCGCCTTCCTGATAAAGGGCGAAGACGTCCGCTTCCTCTGTGTTTTGCGGGTTAATGCCTTGGTGGCTCTGCACGTGGGAAAGCGCGGCGATGCGGTCGCGGTAGACAGCCGCGCGTTCAAAATCAAGATCCGCCGAGGCAGCTTCCATGGCCACGGCCAGATCTTTTTTGATTTCCTGCGAGCGCCCCGAAAGAAACGCCTTGGCTTGTTTGACCAACTCCTGATAGTCGGGGCCCGATATTTCATTGGTGCATGGGCCCGCGCAGCGTTTTATTTGATAGAGCAGACAGGGACGAGAGCGATTGGAAAAATAGCTGTCGGTGCAATTGCGAATAAGAAACGCCTTTTGCATGGCGTTGATGGTGTCGTTAACCGCACCGGCATTGGCAAACGGGCCGAAGTAGCTGCCTTTTTTATTGCGTGCCCCGCGGTGCTTCATGAGCGCGGGGGAGGGGTGATCCTCGCCGATCAAGATGTAGGGGAACGATTTGTCATCGCGCAAAAGTACGTTGTAGCGTGGGCGCAACCGCTTGATGAGATTGGCTTCCAGCAACAGGGCTTCTGCTTCTGTGCGCGTTTCGACAAACTCCATGGCGGCGGTTGCCATAATCATGCGGAGAATGCGGTTCGACTGTCCTTGCAGGCGGGTGTAGCTGGTGACACGCTTTTTTAATGACCGCGCTTTGCCGACGTATAGAACCGCGCCTTCCTTGTCGAACATGCGGTATACGCCGGGGCTGAGTGGGAGACGCTTTACGCAATCCTTGATGATCTCGACGCCGACCATGGCAGGCTCTTGTGTTGGGGCTGCGGTTTCGCTTTCAGCCGATGCTGTCTGGGCAGGTTCTTTTGCCATGGTTTCGCAACCTCTTGAGAGTGGGCAGAGGTAAGGCTAGCCCACTTGCCCAAGCTGAAAGACAATGGCCGTGTATAGCACATAGCCAAGCGTAAGCAGAATACCCCATTTGCGTGTGAGGTTCTTACTGTGGTTGGCGAAGTAAAGCAGCAATGTGGCACAGCCTAGCATCACCCATAGATCGAAATGAACCACCTGCTCGGGAACCGGGACCGGGGTGATGGCGGTGGTGATGCCCATAATGGCCAGAATATTAAATATGTTGGAGCCAATAACATTGCCAATTGCGACGGCCGAATGATTGCGGATTGCGGCCATCATTGTTGTAGAAAGCTCGGGCAGTGACGTGCCGAACGCGACGACCGTCAGCCCGATGACGGCATCCGTTACTCCCCAAGAGCGAGCGAGAATGACAGCACCGTCAATCGCAAATTTAGCGCTCAGAGGCAGGCCGATGATGCCGATCAGGACAAACAAGACCGCTTTCCAAATGCTCTTAGGCACAGCTTCTTCGTCCAGCTCGTCCATGCCGCAGCCTTCTTCTTCTGCTGCGGCTGCTTGGGCGGACGCTTTCTTATGCTTGCGAGAAATGCGGGCTGATTCATACAAGAAGATGCCGAGAAGTGCGAGCAGGACAAACGCCGCTTTGAAATCAAGCAGATCCTTTAGGCAGAGGATGGCAAAGACAACCGACACGAAAAGCATGAACTTGGCGCTTTTTAATGCGCCTTGTTCGCCGCAGGACGTGGTGGCGAAGAGCGCGGGCATGCCAAGCACCAACAGAACATTGGCGATGTTTGAACCCACAATGTTGCCGATAGCGATACCGCTGTTTCCATCCAAAGAGGATTTGATTGATACCATCAGCTCTGGGGCAGAGGTGCCGAATGCGACGATGGTTAGGCCTATCACCATTGCCGGAATCCCCATCCGGTGGGCAACGCCAACAGCGCCACGCACAAGGAGATCCCCCGTGAAGACAAGAGCTGCCAATCCTCCGATGAGGTAGATGTAACCTTCCGGCATACGATTCCCTGAATTTCTTTAGCTTTGATTGGGCCGCGAATGAGCGGGGCGGCGATATTTAACGGCTATATAGTCATTTAATGAGCCAGCTTGAAGGGGGAAGGTTGTAATTGGGTGATGGCTATCACAAGAAAACATGGCCTCGTCACAGTTTTGCGGCTTTGAGTGTGTATGAAACACTATAAATGTGCAGGGCATGCCTGAAAAATCAATGGGTTGCTGATGGTATCGCACAAAAGCCGCAATTTGTCTTCGAAAGTTCATTTTTATTGACTGGTTTGGCCCGATTACGGGGCGACAACTCTCTTCGTCGAAAGGCAAGCCTGCTGGTGGGTGGGCTTTGTTCTTTCTAACTCGTTTTAATGGAGAGTTTAATGCTGCGTACTACCACTGTTTCTGCCCTCGCTTTTGGTTTGATTGCGACGTCTGCAATGGCGGCTGACTTGCCGCAAGAAGTGCCGCAAGTTGTCTATGATGTGCCGGTCACTGTTCAAGGGTATAATTGGGCTGGTGCCTATGCTGGTGTGAATGCCGGGTGGTCTTTTGCAGGTGTTGATGCCAAAGGGGCCACTGTCGGCGCGCTGGACGACAACACCAATGGTGTTTCAGTTGGTGTTCATGGCGGCTATAACTTTATGGTGAGCCCAAATGTGGTGCTGGGTGCCGAGGCGGATATCCAATACAACGACATAAACAACAAGGTATCTGGGTCTAAGCTTAGCTCGGACTGGAATGGTAGTCTACGTGCACGGGCGGGCTATGCAGTTGACCGTACTTTGTTTTATGGTACCGGTGGTGTTGCATTTGCGCAATTCACGGCAAGTGATGCTGGCGCGAAAGACAGTAAAAATGCTGTAGGGTATGTTATTGGTGCGGGTGTTGAACATGCGCTGACAGAGAACCTGACAACCCGCATTGAGTATGCCTATCAAGATTTTGGCAAACAGAAGTTTGATTTGACGTCAGGAACAGAAACTTCGAAACTTAACGAAAACTTGGTTCGCGCTGGCATGTCCTACAAGTTCTAAAGGGCAAACGCTCAATATTCCTCCTTTATTTTTTGAAAGGGGCGCCTGTGTTTTTATGGGCACAAGCGCCCCTTTGCGCCCTGTGAAAGCTTGAAAGGCGGGCGGTCTTTTAGCTTGGCATTCTGGTTTCATCAAATGCAGGTACTTTTTGGCTGAAGTCATTTAGCCATGAAACCAGATTTGGGTTGTCAGCGCGCCAAAAGCCATCGAGACGTAGATCCAAATAACCCAGAGCGCAGGCTAGAGCGATTTGCCCCACATTTGGGGTTGCCTTCCCCAAACTTTCGGGTGGGTTGGTGGCAAGGTGAGCCAGCGCGCGGTTGATTTTCTGGCGCTGATAGTCTGTTACCAGCTCGCTGCGTTCCTCTGGTTTGCGCATGCGCTCTTCCATAACAATCAAGATCGCGGCATCGCAAATCCCATCTGCGAGTGCCTGCAGGGTTAAGGCATCGAAGCGGGCGGCACCATTGAGAAGAAGTTTGTTCCCCCCGGAAAGATGATCAATATACTCAAGGATGACACGACTGTCGTACAGCGTTTTCCCATTTTCCAAGATGAGAACGGGAATTTTTCCAAGTGGGTTTTGCTTGCGCAGTGTATCTTCAGGGTCCGCAGTATTGGCACTCTCGATGGTAATCTGGTCATAAAGACTCAGTGTTTTTGCAGCAATTTTAATTTTTCTACCAAATGGTGAAGCAGCAGATGACCTTAAGGTAAGCATTGTTTCTCCAGTTTCTTTATCGAGAGCGGTAAGGAGTAAACAGCTATCTTTGAGTCTATGCAACCATTGTTCTACATGTTTCTTCGAATGCTCCGGCATGCTGCATTGTAGACGTGAAACTTGTCCAATCCGCTTAAACAGGCCTCAACCCCCCAAGATATGCCAAATATTCCTTGATCCTCAACAATGCGGTAGAAGAGAGGGTACGTGCTGCCATCCGAGAGGAGAGCCGTCGCGCTGCAGTTACGCCGTGTGATACTGCTTTCTGGATAGCGTTCAAGCCCTTGATCTGCTGGGTGGTAGACTTGTTGTAGTGTTCTGCCATTGTAATAGAATGTGTCTGCGCGACTGATTTGCCGCGCTACGGCTCGTGCAACAGATTCATCTGCGCAAGCCGGCAGGTTGCTATACTCTTTTGAGAGTTGCGGCGTGTTTGCGGGCATGTCCGCTGCATGAAGTTCATGACCGGCAAGGGGCACGACGATAGTTGCCGATAGGAATGCAATTGTAAATATGGGTGTGCGCATGATTGCTCTCTTGCAGTCTGCCTTTAGCAACAGGAGATTGAGCAGTTTCAAAGAACCGCGATGCTACAAGTGTGATGGGCGCGACGTTTAAGAGCAATCCTGCAGATTTCAGATCAACGAGTTTGGGGGCAGGTTACTCCTCTATAACTTGTTCTACCTCAAAATATGCCCCTTCATTTTCTGAGGTTGCTTGACAAAGCCATGGAAGTAATAGTTCCATTTGAGTTTTGAGTGTGTAGGGTGGGTTGATGATCAACATGCCGCTTGATTTCATTGGCGCGTCAGGAGAGATACGTCCGGCGGAGAGTTCCAGGCGCAGTACGTTGCGCACACCTTGCTCAGCTAGGGATAGCACCATGTTGGCAACGGATCTCTGGTTCTTTACAGGGTACCAAGCTGCATATACGCCGGTTTGCCATTTTTTGTAGCCACGACTTAATCCGTCTGTGAGGCGCGAGAATTCGTCCTCTACCTCAAATGCAGGATCGATTAGCACAAGACCGCGTCGCTCTTTTGGTGGCAAGAAGCTCCCAAGTGCCAGCCATGCGTCCAACTCTATGACCTTGATTTTCTTATCATTGCCGTAGGTTTCTTTTAGGCTTGCAAAATCGGCTGGGTGCAACTCTGTTAGGGTGAGGCGATCTTCTTTGCGCAGCAATCTTTTGGCAAGCTCGGGAGAGCCGGGATATGTTTCCAGATTTCCCTGCGGATTTAGCTGGTTGACGACTTCGAGCCAAGGGGACAAGAGTTGGTGCACCTGAGGCGGAATGGTTTGAGCCTCTATCGCTTGTAAGACTAGGGCTACCCCTTTTTGCCACTCACCGGTCTTTTGGGCTTGCTCACTTGATAGATCGTAGATGCCAATGCCTGCATGCGTGTCGAATACGCGAAACGGAGCAGGCTTTTTCTTGAGATACTCAATGATCAGGGTCTGGGTAATGTGTTTAAGCACATCACCGATGTTACCAGCGTGGTAGATATGACGATAGTTCATGGGAGCCTTGCCGTTGTCAAACACAGACGATTGCCTGAGTGTGCTCCGCACTACTGGGTTTCAGCTTTCGGTGTCAAACAAAAAAGGCAGCTGGTGATGCCGCCTTTCTTGTTTACAGACCTTGTGTTAGTCCGCAGGTTCTTCTTGTAGGTGCTGTTCGTCCACTGGCTGTGCGGGCTCTAGGCGGAGTTCAACGGCTTTTGGCCCTTTGCCTCGGCGATCAGGTTCGGTTTCGAATGAAATCCGCTGACCGCTTTCCAAGTTGCCAAGGCCGGATCGCTCTACAGCTGAAATGTGTACAAACACGTCATTTGCACCTTCATCCGGTGTGATGAAGCCGAAGCCTTTGTCCAGCTTAAAGAATTTGACAGTGCCGTATTGGCGCGGGCCACGCTCTACCGGAGGATAGTTGCGGCGAAAGCCCCCGTTATTGCCTTGACCACCACCGTTGCCATAACCGCCGCGATCATCGCCGCCGCCGTTGCCATAGCCGCCTCGGTCTCCTCCACCATAGCCGCCACCGGCGCGATAGGTGCTGTTATCACCGCCATGATGACCACGGGCGCCATTGTTGAAGCCGTTGCGCGGAGGGTAGCCTCTACTTGTGTGCTCGCTATGAGATTGCTGTGTGCCAGAAAAGGCGCCACGATCGCCATACTGGTTTGAGCCGCCATCATGTGTCGGGTTATCCCATTGGGCGCCAGCTTGCTCTACTGGTTCTTGCAAAAAGCCTGGTGCACCAAATTCAATTCCGAACTCTTGCGGAGCCCCAAATTCGCGCTTGCCGCCCCGTTTGTTACGCGGGCGACGACCCGAATTCCCATTATGCATTACAATATCGCCTTTCCTGCAGTGTCAGAAGACAGTCACTGCACATCAAATAACGCTAAGGCTACCCGCTATCTTAGGGGTAGCAGATAATCTTGACAGGTTTGCTAGCTGTCGCGTGAACTTCAACGTTGCCCATTGCAATTTAAAGGCGCATATTTACGTTCGCCAACGATAGCTCTCAAGCATACTAAATTGTAAATTGGTATGGCGGCAAGTAAAATGAGAGGTAATTGTTGCAAAACCCTACATAATTTGGGGGCGGGCGTTGCGAGTATTTCAGTTTGATGAAAATCTTCTCACTAATGTCTTTGGAGAGAAAAAATTTCGTATGCAAATTGCAGTATAGATCTCGTTGGGGTGTCTAGATCTCAAATTTTGCTTTGGAGACTAGAGGTTAGGGTGCGCTCCATGATATAGCCGGAGGCAACCATCAATAAATGGAGTTGTTCATGGAACAGGATAATTCTGCAGATGTGCAGCCAAACCTGCAGATTTCTGTGGTGCCAGTGACACCGTTTCAGCAGAACTGTAGCATCATATTTAGCCCTGCAACCAAAAAAGGGGTTGTGATTGATCCTGGGGGGGATGTGGATGTTTTGCTCGATGCTGTGGCGCATTTGGGCGTTGATGTCGAGCGAATCTTGCTCACTCATGGGCACCTCGATCATGTTGGCGGTGCCGCTGAGCTTGCAGAGAAGCTTGGGGTTGACGTAGAGGGGCCGCATAAGGCCGATGAGCCACTGATTGCACGTGTTGAAGAGCAGTCCAAGCAGTTTGGTGTTGAGGGCTTGCGCACTGTGTCGCCCAATCGATGGTTGGAAGAGGGGGACAGCGTGACAATTGCAGGGCTAGACTTTGATGTATTGCACACACCGGGACACTCGCTGGGGCATGTCGTATTCTATCAGCCGCAAATGAAATTGGCGATCAGCGGAGATGTGTTGTTCGCCGGATCGGTGGGGCGAACTGACCTTCCAGGTGGAGATCATGCGACTTTGATTGCTTCGATAAAGGATAAGCTGTTGCCCCTGGGAGATGATGTTGCGTTTTTGCCTGGCCATGGCGAGGCCTCCACATTCGGGGAGGAACGCGCGTCTAACCCATTTTTAATATAATCTAGCGCCGCAACAGCGCTTCTAGGTCTTCGATCCGATCATTAACGAGCCAACCGTAGTAATTTTCTTGAGGAAGGGCGGACGGGCTTTTCCTCTTTCTTTTTGCAAAGGCTACTGCGCGCATTTGAGGGCTCCCAAGGTTGTAGAGTGTTGCGGTGATGCCGGGGTTTTTTGAGATATCAGTGTTTGCATGTCGCAAATAGGCGCGAATTGCCATTTTTAGAGTGGCTGCTGTGTAGTGCAGCGACGTTTGCGGATCCATTACGCGGCGATAAATCTCTTTTGGCTGATCCAGGTTAAGGGGAGAAAAGCCGCTAATTCTTGTTGTTATTGTGTCCGCTTTTAAGGCGGTCAGCGGGGTTAATTGCCCGATCCCAAAGCTTTGACCTGCAAAGAGGGGACGAAAAAAGGCGCGTTGCAGTGAAATTGGCTCGAAGGTTTTGCCCGCGACTGTTTTGCCTGCAAACCTCTTACGCCAGACGGTTTCAATGCACCCCCAATGGGTGGCTGAGTCTTCTGCTTGGCGGCACTGAGCCAGCTCAGGCCTTTTGATAAACTCCGAGATGTTTTCCCCTTTGTACGTGAAAGCAATTGGCAATCCGGAGTAACTTAGTGCTTTCATAAAATAGGATTGGGCTGTATCCAAAATATCATAATTATATGTGTGCTCGCCAACGATAGCACCTAAAATATGTATTGAATCAATATCATAAAGACTAGCTACTTCAGCTATCTGCCTGCGAAGTGCGCGGTCTCGATTGATCATGGCAAGGGTGCTTTGAAACTTTTGTTCAAATGAACTGGCGCGCTGCTGGGTGCGTTTGCGCGATATCCCAGGGATAGGCGGTTGTTCTGCATGCCGATTTCCGGGCGGCACGATTTGCGTGTTTGCGCCTAGTGTCGCTGCTGGAAAGCCAAGCATTATCACGGCGACTAAGAAGGGCCAGATTAGAGCTAGGAGGACACGCGGTGATCTGTTCTGAGGGCGAGGCATATTTTGCTGGCTGTTACGTTGCGCTATTTACGTATCTTCTTTGAAATGGGGTGATTGAAAACCCTTCGGTTTCGGGGGCATGGTGAATGGCTGGGTAATTCAGTGTGGATGACTACGCTGGCGTGAGGCGGACACCAAGTGAAGGAAAGAGGAAGCAATGCCAGCAGATGTGATGAAAATGGTAGATGTTAGCAAGGATAAACGCTTGTTTGCGCTTGATTTGGCGCGGGGCTGTGCTCTGGCTTTGATGCTGTTTTTTCACTTTAGTTGGGATTTGCAGTATTTCGGTTTTGTTGCTTGGCCCGTGCAATCAGGTGCGGGCTGGGTGTTGTTTGCGCAAATAATCGCTGGAAGTTTTCTGTTTCTTTCAGGGTTCTCACTTGCTATTTCGGCATCGCGAAGCCCTTTTGGGTGGAGGCGGTATTGGTGGCGTTTGGCTAAGATTGGTTGCGCCGCTGCGGCGATTTCCTTGGCGACATATTTTGCATTTGGCGCGTTTATGGTGCGATTTGGAATATTGCATGCAATCGCAGTGGGCTCGTTGTTGTGCTTGCCATTCTTATGGATCCGTTGGTATTGGGCGAGTGTGGCCGCTGTTATTGTTTGGTCCATTTCGCTGGTGCTGCCTGATGTTCTGGCCAGCTATGCTTCCTATTTGTTTTGGATTGGGTTGTCTGAGCCCGTGTACGGCACTGTCGATTTTGTGCCCGTGTTTCCTTGGTTTGCATTGCTCCTATTTGGTGTATCAGCGGCAAAGGTAATCAGGTTACCGACTGAAGTTAGCGGGTCGACACTTGCTAAGAATTGGCGGTTCATGCGGGTGGTGGCGTTGGCGGGGCGGCATTCATTGTTGGTCTATCTAGTTCATCAACCGCTGCTTTATGGAATCGTGTATTGCTTCGCTCGTATTCTTTATCTCTAATATATGGACCCTTAAATTCTAAGGTGTTCCCCTAGGGTATGCGTTGTATTTGTGCAACTGGACCAGTTTTACTGTAATTTCTGCACAACTTGTTTTTGAGGGTGCTGGAAAGCGAAATGATCCCCCCAATTTTTTTTGCAGTTTGCATAAAAGCCAAAATAACCTATAGAAAATTATAGATATTTCCCGAAAACCGGAAAGATAAGAGTGTTTGTTGTGCACCAAGCTACCGCGCAATGTCTGCTCTCGTTTACGTAACCTGCCCCTTTGTAGGTATTGACCCTTAGAAAATGGTATTTATTAAATTTAGCTAGCTGAATAGAAGTTGGCATTAACGCCAATGATAAACAACTAGAGATTGTCCAGACACGCAATTGGGGCTGCAAGGCATGGCGTCGTGCACGCGGGGATGGATCAAATGAAGCGCAGGGTTGGCTGCGCGATTTTGGGGGCACGAATGAAAAGAATTCTCGCAGCATCCTCGCTGGTAGTGCTGGGTAGCACCGCAGCGCTTGCAGGTGGCTATGATACGCAAGGCCTTGGCTCGTTTTCTATGCTGTTTGATGACAGCAAATTCGCCGTGGAAGGCAGCTACACCTACGTTGATCGTAATGTAAATGTGAAGAACGCCAAGGGGCAGCTGTTTGCAGGTCCAGCAGGTAACCTAGATGTTCCGGGAAATGGTGTCCTGGGACCGCTTTCCGGCGACAGTTCTTCGTCTATGACACCAAATGTGTGGACCTACGGGTTAAGTGTTAAGGCTCAGATCGTTGACAATGTTGACTGTATGGCGAAGCTACATAATCCTTGGATTATCGGCGAGAAGTTCTCCACCACTTGGGCAGGTCGCTACCAGATCGACAGCACAGATGCAGATAGCTTAGGGATTGATGCGACCTGTGCCTATAAGTTTGCGCTGGGCGAGAGCAACAATTTGCGGGTGTTTGGTGGCTTGCGCACAACGACCATTGATTATCTTTCGACAACATTTGTGAATGGCACAGTTGCGGCGGGTGCTGGTATACCAGTGCCTCCTGGACGCGATTATCTTGCGACGATTGACTTCAGCTCAGACGATCTTGGTGTTGGTTGGCGTGCCGGTGCGGCCTACGAAATCCCCGAGTATGCGCTGCGTGCAATGATTTCCTATGATTCTGCAGTAGATGTTGGTTTGGCGGGTGACCGAATTTTTGGCACGTCAAGAACACCAGGAACAGCGTCAATAACACTGCCTGAGTCCGTCGAGATTGCACTGCAATCTGGCGTCGCCCCGGGTTGGCTTGTTGGTGTTGATGCCAAGTGGATGAACTGGAGCCGATTGTCATCTCTTAAAGTTGATTTTGCGAATGGCGATTATCGTATCCGTCGGCTCGGATATTCTGATGGTTGGACGGTGCGCGGCTTTGTCAAGCACAAGCTAAGTGAGAAATTCGGTGTTGGCGCGAGCCTGACATGGGACAAAGGCATTGGCGGTGCTTACTCTGACACTTATGCGATTGGATCCGGTGTTTCTTACGATCTAAACGAAAAGGCGACCGTATCGCTTGGTGGTTCTGCTATCTACAAGACAGCGAGTAAGAACAACAAGATTGTGATCGATTCTAAAAGCCGTGGGACAGAAAGCACCTCAACAACTACCTACGACTACGATGGTTCGTGGAACTTTGCGGTTAACAGTAAGCTGAAGTTGAAGTTCTAAGCTCGGTATTTGGCAAATTACTGTTAAGGCGCCTTGCAAGCAGGGCGCCTTTTTCATTTTGATGCACGTCTAGTGAGAGATACCAAGAGGTGTCGAGCCAAGGTAGCAGCGCTCGTTGGCAGTGTATTGCAGATGTAGGCCAACCGACGGGTGGTTGAGCGCGCCGGAGATAGAAAAAAACAGCACTTTTACGTTTTGCCGGACGAAAGCCTTGGGCAAGCCAGTTGCGATAAACGTATGTGTGCCAGCCAGCTTTAATGGGCGCAGAGCAACCTTCTCTCCGGCAAGATGCATTGTGGCAGAAGAAGGGCTGTTGTTGCCGATCCGATACTGGACGGCGACAGTTTGGAAGAGAAAATGCGCGCCAGCCTCCTCGCAAGCGGAAGTGAGGCTGGGAATGGGGCGGCCATCGTTGGTTATGCCAAGCGTGTTGGAAAGGCTGAACTGGAGTTCGCCTTGCGCGGGCACCTTTGCCTCACCAAACCCTGTAGAGCCGATGAGGAGGGCAATTAGGAGAGCCGCTCTTTTTTGGTTCATAGCTACTAGATACAAAGTGATTTCGTCTAAAATAAACGACGCCACTATAGATAGTGTTATCTGCGAATAAAACAAGGAAGTGTGGTTAGCAAAGTGTTACTGTTACCTTTTGTTGAACAAAAAGGGAACTTTGCTTGCCATTCTACGGGTGACACGGCATATTGTCGGTATGTCTAGGAAACAAACGCCTTCTATTTCTTCATCCTCCGAAGCCTCCAAGACAGAGCCGTCGGTCACAGGGTTGGGTGAGTCGCCGCAACCGGCACTATCTGGAGCACCGCTCGCAGGCAGCTTGAGCGATTGGGCGCAGCAGATTGAAGAAGAGGACATAAGCGCTCTTAAAGCAAAGGCAGAGACGAAAAAACGATCTGATGTGGTCGTAGCTCCTATGCAGACTGATGCAAAAAATGGGGCAAGTGCTAAGCGATCTGCTCCCAAGAAGAAGTCGACAGGGGCGCCTAAGAAAAATGCCGATGCGCCTTCGCCCAGAGAGAGGGCCGGTGGCGGGCTAAACCCAATTGCGGGTCTGGATGTTTCTTTGGAAGAGGCTGAAGAGCTGCTAGAGAAGCATCGCAAAGACAATAAGAAGAAACGTAAGCAGCACAAAGTTGAGCAGATTAGCGGGGCGACCGCAACAGTACAGGCTCTGGCAGAGCTGATTCAGCGTGGCCGCGCTGAGGAGGATGAAAACCCTTGGGTGCCGCATCGCCCTGAACGCCCGCAGAAATCCGAGGGTGGTGTCCTTTTTGATTTGGTTTCCGAGTTTTCACCGCAGGGCGATCAGCCAACGGCTATTGCAGATCTGACGGAGGGGCTGGGGGAAGACGAACGCACGCAAGTGTTGCTTGGGGTGACAGGATCAGGCAAGACCTTTACGATGGCGCAGGTTATCGCGCAGAGCCAGCGGCCAGCGCTCATCCTGGCGCATAACAAGACGCTTGCGGCTCAGCTTTATGGTGAGTTTAAGCAGTTTTTTCCGAACAACGCAGTCGAGTATTTTGTTTCCTACTACGATTACTATCAGCCGGAAGCCTATGTACCGCGAACTGATACGTTTATCGAAAAAGAGAGCTCGATTAACGAACAGATTGACAGGATGCGCCACTCGGCAACGCGTGCATTGCTGGAGCGGGATGATGTAATCATTGTTGCATCGGTCTCTTGTATCTACGGTATCGGCTCGGTTGAAACATACACTGCCATGACCTTTGGCCTTTCCGTTGGCGAGCGGATCGAGCAGCGGCAACTGCTTGCGGATTTGGTGGCGCTGCAATACAAGCGCAATGATGCGGCGTTTCAGCGTGGTACTTTCCGCGTGCGCGGGGATACAATTGAGGTGTTTCCTGCGCACCTTGAAGACCGTGCTTGGCGTATCTCCCTTTGGGGCGACGAGATTGAGGGTATCACCGAGTTCGACCCGCTGACGGGTAAGAAAACCGGTGTGCTAGAGGCCGTCAAGATTTATGCGAATTCCCACTATGTGACGCCAAAGCCGACGCTGAATCAGGCTGTAAAGGCGATTAAACACGAGCTGAAGCACCGTCTTGAGGAATTAAACGGGCATGGCCGCTTGCTGGAGGCACAGCGGCTGGAGCAGCGCTGTACTTTTGATATCGAGATGATTGAGGCGACCGGATCTTGTGCCGGTATTGAAAACTACTCTCGGTATCTGACCGGCCGTGCGCCGGGTGAGCCGCCGCCAACCCTTTTCGAGTACCTACCTGATAATGCGCTGGTTTTCATCGATGAAAGCCATGTCACTATTCCACAGATTGGCGCAATGTATCGCGGTGACTTCCGCCGTAAGGCGACGCTGGCGGAGTATGGCTTCCGCCTGCCTTCTTGTATGGATAACCGGCCCTTGCGTTTTGAAGAGTGGGATGCCATGCGACCGCAGACCGTGGCTGTTTCTGCAACTCCGGCAAGCTGGGAGATGGAAGAGGCAGGCGGTGTGTTTGCCGAGCAGGTGATCCGGCCGACAGGCCTGCTTGATCCGGTGATCGAGATACGTCCTGCAAAAACGCAGGTTGATGATTTGCTTGGCGAGGTGAAGGCACAAGCGGCAAAGGGGGCGAGGACGCTGGTGACAACGCTCACCAAGCGCATGGCGGAGGACTTGACCGAGTATTTGCACGAGAACGGCGTGCGGGTACGCTACATGCACTCTGACATTGATACACTAGAGCGGATTGAGATCATTCGTGATCTGCGGCTAGGCGCTTTTGATGTACTGATCGGAATTAACCTCTTGCGTGAGGGGCTTGATATTCCCGAATGCTCGTTGGTGGCAATTCTTGATGCGGATAAAGAGGGCTTTCTTCGCTCCGAAACCTCGCTGATCCAGACGATTGGCCGTGCTGCGCGTAACGTTGATGGGCGCGTGGTGCTTTACGCCGATAAAATGACCGGATCTATGGAACGGGCCATTAATGAAACCAATCGGCGGCGTGAAAAGCAACAGGCTTATAACGAAGAGCACGGCATCACACCGGAGAGTGTGCGCAAGAATATCGGCGATATTCTGGAAAGTGTCTACGAGCAGGATCACGTTACGGTAGATGCAGGCTTCGCTGAAGAAGGCGCCACAATTGGGCACAATCTCAAAGGGCATATCGAAGACCTTGAAGCCCAGATGCGTGATGCAGCAGCCAATCTGGAGTTTGAGACAGCTGCGCGTTTGCGCGACGAAATCAAGCGACTGCAAGAAACCGAACTGGCTGTTGCCGATGATCCGCTCAGCCGCCAAAGTGATGTGGCGGGCAAGGCGGGGGCGTTTTCTGGTTCAGGAAAATATGGCTCGGCCGCCAATTTGCCCCCCGCGGAGGCGAAGGCAGCCGAAGCCGGTTCCGGGGGAGGGCGCAGTACAGGTGGCCGGCCGGGCACACGCACCTACCGAAAGAAAAAGAGCTAAGTTGTGAGTTTAGGTCAGGCAGCTGCCATGCCAGATTTACTCTTGCTGCGTCATTGCGGATTTTAACGGCCTTTGCAAAGCTTGGCTCACGCCTCAAGATTATATTGAGCGCCTGTCATCAATAATGCAATTGCGGAGGCATGCATGGAACAGGCGTCTTTAGGTTTGACCAACAGCGCGCGTGAGCAAACCGCTAAGGTACTGAATAGTTTACTTGCCGATGAATTTGTTTTGCTGGTGAAGACATGGAATTGCCACTGGAATATTCGAGGCAATGCATTCCATAGCCAGCATGTGTTGCTGGATGAGCAATATCATGCACTGGTCGAAGTGGTGGATGACATTGCTGAGCGGGTGAGGGCGCTGGGTGGCCAACCATTGGGCTCCATGCATGCGATCCATGAGCACACACGGCTAAAGGAAATGCCGTTTCATAAGCCTTTGCCCAAGGCGCAGGAAATGGTGAGCGCTTTGGTGCAGGATCACGAAACGATTGTGAGAGAACTGCGGTTGCATCATGACAGCGTTGATCAGCGGCAACATGATGTGGGGACGATTAGCCTTATGGAGGACCTCATCTTAAAGCACGAAAAGATGGCGTGGTTCTTACGCGCACATCTGGATGATGAAGAGGGGCAATCATGAGCAAGGTGCTTGTTTGGCTGGATCACCAAAGTGCTGAAGTCTACGCGCTGAAAAATCATGAAGTGCATGAAATGGACGAGATTGACAAGATTTGGGACTTTAAGGCTGTGCAGCTGCATGTGAAAGAACCGCATAGCCATTTTCATATGCACAACAAGCGCAATAAGAACGCAGGGCGACATAGCCCCGATGAGCACAAGTTCTTCGAAGAGATCGAGGCGCACTTAAAGGGAGCTGATGAGGTGCTGATCGTCGGGCCGGGCTTTGCTAAGCTCGAACTTGCTAAGCATGCGTTGAAGCATGTTCCGGCTTTTGAAGGCAAGCTGCACGGGGTTGAAACGGTTGATCACCCCACCAGTGGGCAATTGATAAACTTTGCGCGCGACTATTTTGAGATATCCGCGCAAAAGGCACTCGATGGCCTGCACGTTTTGGCGCGAAAGCACAGTCGCGCCCACTAAGGCCCAGTGCTTTCTGCCACGTGCAGACCTTTCGCTTACCCCGGGTGGCTCGGGCGCAGCTTCGCCCGCAGGTGCGGTGCGAGCTCGACGAGCAGGATTGACGAGAAGATCAACGCAGCGCCGATGCCGCTCATGACATTCAGGCGTTCACCCAGCAAGACAGCGGCAAAGAGCGCTGCGAACAATGCCTCGGATGACAGCATGATTGCGGCGTCGGCTGGTTTTGTCCACTGCTGGGCAAAGGCCTGAATGGTGAACGCAACGCCGCCAGAGCAAACCCCCGCGAAGAAAAGCTCGAACCACACTGCGTTGATAGCTGACCATGAAATCGGCTCAAGAATGAAGCCAGCAATGGTGCAAAGGATACCTACCGTTAGAAACTGGCTTAGGGCGATGGCGACAGGGCGGCCGATAGACTTGCCCAACCGACCGACGAAAATTACTTGTAAGGCCCAGAATACGGCACAGGCGAGCATAAGAAGGTCACCTGCGTTTAATGCGGTAAGACTGCCGCCGCCAAGTAAGAAGATGCCGAAGAGTGTGAGGCCGCTGGCGCACCAAACAAGTGGGTTTACTTGCTCTTTAAAGAGGAGCCACGCGAGGAACGGGGTGAGCACAACGTAAACTGCTGTTAGAAAACCTGCGTTTGTGACTGAAGTGATGATGATGCCGTATTGTTGCAATATACAGCCCAGAGTGAAGCAAAGGCCGACACCAAGCAACGGGAGGTAGCTGCTTTTGCGCAAGGGCTGCGCCTTTGGTTTTCTCGCTTCATACCACGCGAGCGGTGCGACTGCTATGCAGGCAAGGAGGAAACGGATGCCCGTGAATTGCAAGGCACCAAGGTTTTCCATGGCGGTGGACTGTGTGACAAAGGCCATGCCCCAAATGAGGCCGGACGTCAGTAGAAGTAGGTTTGCGAGTGCTCTGGACATAGCGCCTGTCTATCGAAAGGCGCTTACGGCAGCAAGGGCATTTTCTCGCCTTAACCTCAACGATTGGCTGAGTTTTTAACGTTTCCCTAGACGCCTAGTTCGTTCAAGCCGTTTTCCAGATGATCTGGGAAGTGCGGCAGGCCGAGGAGGTAGGGTTTAGCTGAGCCAGTGGCGCGTTCTTTGGCTTGCAGCACCGCTTCAGCGAAATCAGCCGCGTCATAATCACCGCGGCCAATCCAAGTGATCGCAACAAGTTCGGCGGACTCATCGATGTTTAAATCGCTCATGAGCTCTACCAGCTCTTCGTCGAGATAATCATCATGAGCTTCTTCGGCCAGCCCCTCCGGTAACACTTGAAGGGTTGCGGCGTCAGGGTCAAAGTTGACATTGCCTTCGTGTCCATCCTCATAACTGTCGGGGACAGAAGCGGAGGCGGCACGGGCTTTCTCGGCAATCATACGCACTGTGGCGGCGGAGAGACTTAAGTTTACTGCCATTGATACACCCTCCATCTGTTTTGATTTTAGTATCTGCCTAAAGGCGCGGCATGGCAAGGGGAAGTCCCTCAAGTGTGGAGATGAAGATGTTGTGGCAGAGGTTGCTCTCAAACTTTCTTTAAGCAGTGAAAACAAACGGCAAATCTAAGAAGGAAAACTAGCAGTGCAATGCAAAGGAGTGATTAAAGATGAAGTTATTCAGTAGTTTAGGCGGCTATACATTTACTTGCTTGCCTCAAGTAACAAATTGCTAAAATTTCTACTTGTTATTTGAGGGGGCAGGCGTTTATGGTTAAGAAGACTTGATCTAAATGTGGCGGACCTGAGGGCCGTGTTCTTTCACACCATGTGAGGAACACGGCCAAGCTGTTTTTAATCAGCTTGCGCGCACCTGCATCAGATTATACAGACTAAAAAAATAAACGTGGAACTCCTAGCGCCAGCAGCGGCAACAATGCTGCGGTAAAGGCATAGGCGCGGGCGTCCCATTGCGGCCACGTTAGGGCCTTTTGCGGCTCTTTTTGAGGAAGCTTTGGAAACACAACTGGTTTAGACGGGCTCTGCATATCTGATCCTCCGTGTCGAATGGCAGGAGTTATGAAGCGCTTTAACCTTGGCAAAAGCGCTACTGCAATGCGGCAGAACCTAGGCATTAGCAGGGAGATTTGTTGCGGTGCAGAGGGGCGTAGGTTGAGCTCTAACGGCGGAATGCGAGAAATTTGGAACCCAAGAAGTTGAATGCGAGCGAAACGAAGGTCGCGATCGCAAGAGCAATGTACGGGGAGAGTGCCAGTGTTGATTTCACCATATAGACATAGCTGGCATAGTTGATCAGTGCGCCTGTGCTGTTCACGGCAACGAAGCGTAGATATTCCTGCCCGACCTGGCTCCACGTTTGTGGGGTTTCGCTTCTCTGGAACGTGAATTGCCGATTCCAGAACCAGTTGTTGGTCATGGCGATGGCGATGGAGACGATGCGCGAGAGCACAGCGCCGAGGGGGGTTGTGTTTAGCAGGAGCGCAAGCACTGCCATATCGACAAGAAGCCCTGAGGTGCCGACCATGCAAAATCGTGCGAACTGGGTGCCTAACAATTTCAAGAGAAGCGATTTCATAGGGATTGGGCCTTGATTAATGTTTAGCTTGCATGTGCGGAGCTTGAGCAAACCACAACGTAGAACCGCGTGGGGTGCCTAGGCAAGCGCAGTTATTTGCATAGACTGTAGAAAACTGGAAGGGCCTTGTTCTTTCCGCTGAGAATAACTGCTGGCCTATGGGTTTTTCCTTGCGCTGGTGACGTGGCGGGCTTAGGTTTTCGCTCGCTCAATTAAACAGCATACCTACCGCTTTCATGGAGGGCATTATGGGCTTTATCGCCGACGCGCTTTCACGTGTGAAACCATCTGCAACCATTGCAGTGACAAACAAGGCACGTGAGTTACGCGCTGCTGGCCGGGACGTTATTGGTCTTGGAGCTGGCGAGCCAGATTTTGATACACCTGAGAATATCAAGCAGGCCGCGATCGACGCGATCAACTCTGGCAAGACAAAATACACCGCAGTTGACGGTATTCCTGAGCTGAAGCAGGCGATCTGCGAGAAGTTCAAACGCGATAATGGCCTTACATACGATGCGAACCAGATCACCGTTGGGACTGGTGGCAAGCAAGTGCTGTATAATGCGCTTGTGGCGACCATTAACCCGGGCGACGAGGTGTTGATTCCAACTCCTTACTGGGTGTCCTATCCAGATATGGTTTTGTTGGCAGGCGGCGAGCCGGTGTTTGTGCATGCGGACCCGAAAACCTTCAAGATTACGCCAGAAGCTTTGGACGCGGCGATTACCCCGAAAACAAAGTGGTTTATTTTTAACTCACCTTCCAACCCCTCTGGTGCGGGCTATACGAAGGCCGAGTTGAAGGCGCTGACGGATGTGCTGCTCAAACACCCGCAGGTTTGGGTGATGTCCGACGACATGTACGAGCATCTGGTTTATGACGACTATGAATTCACCACACCTGCGCAGGTTGAGCCGGAGCTTTATTCCCGCACGCTGACTTGTAACGGCGTGTCGAAAGCCTACGCGATGACCGGTTGGCGCATTGGCTATGCCGGTGGGCCGGCCGAGCTGATTAAGGCGATGGCGAAGATTCAATCGCAATCGACCTCTAACCCGAGCTCCATTGCGCAGTGGGCGGCGGTAGAAGCGCTGAATGGTACGCAAGACTTCATCGCGCCTAATAACGAGACCTTTAAGGGGCGTCGCGATTTGGTTGTGTCCATGCTTAATCAGGCAAACGGGCTTGAGTGCCCTGTGCCGGAAGGGGCGTTTTATGTGTTCCCATCCTGTGCGGCTTTGATGGGTAAAACCACGCCGAGCGGCAAGGTGCTGGAAACGGATACTGACTTTGCATCCGAGCTGCTGGAAGCAGAAGGCGTTGCAGTTGTGCCGGGCTCTGCCTTTGGTTTGGGGCCGAACTTCCGTGTTTCCTATGCCACGTCAACAGAAGCCTTGACAGAGGCGTGTGAGCGCATTCAGCGGTTTTGTGCCAGCTTGAAATAAGCCTTTCAGAAAATGGCAATTTGAGCCCCTGCAGTCCCCGAGATTGCAGGGGTTTTTTGTTGTTTGTTTCACGCTGGCCGAACGTCTGCGTCTTTCTTGTTACCTGGGGCATTGAAAGGACAAGGGCAGTGGCTTCTATCATCATTTATGGCGGCGCCGTGCAGCAGGCGCGAAACGTATTACGCTCAGCTCAGATATCTACCATGCTGGAAACACTGCGTGTCGTGTTGTGGAACCAAGCGGGCACCGCAGGCACCAACATCGGCAGTGCGTTTTCAGGTTTGCTGGTTAAGTGGTCGGCCGATCTGCTCGCGGATGCACAAGGACCAGCTGTGGCGATTAAACGTCTGCAAGATGCGCATGCACGATTGATCCAGTTTGACAATGGCACGGACATTTTCGACGTATTTGCTGTTGGCGACGGGTTGCGCGGTATAGGCGAGTATTTTGAGCTTGGTGGCGGTGGTGCGCGCGGCAAACAGGTGGAAGACTTGCGCCGCGGGTTGCGCAACAAAATCGCGTTTAATGTGGCTAACCGAGCGCGCAAGCCGGTGCCGGATTTTGCCTTGCAGGAGTGGCCGGATCTTGGGATTTTCAAGTTCAACCTGCTTGATAGATCCACCGTCAAATACATGGAGCGATTTTACGGCCCCTATATTGGCGCGGATATTTCCGGCACGACGACAGATAGCCTTGCGGTGCTGGCAGCGTTTAATGCTGACACGCTCGGGGATGACGATCTCACAAAGAGCCTAGATCAGGCGATGTTTGATGGTGAAGAGCTGGTTCCTATTGCGACGATGGTGCTGCAGTACCATCACTCCTTGATGGAGACAGGGCTTGCGCTCTCCCTTTCCTCCAGTGCGATGGGCGGTAGCTCGGTATTGCCGGAGTTTAATTTCTACAACTTCCGCAGTTTGGGGCAAAAGCATATGCAGGAGGCGCCGGCGGCGGCGCTTATGCATGGCAACAAAGTGCTCAGCCGGGATTTGGCAGGTCGTGGCTTGGTGGTGCTCCGAGATCTCATTGACATCAATCTGAACCCCTATGCGGATGTCGAGATCGGCTTGTTGGTGGAGAACCCGACAGATAGTTCCGTTTTCACATTGAATAGCAAGTATGACAAATTCTATAGAGAACGGAAGCGCCAGTCACAGCAGAACTATTTCTATCAGCATGGGGACCCGAGCTTGGCAGCTGTTGCCAATGATATGGCGGGACTAAACATTGGCGATGCGGTGACTTTTGACAATCTAATTGCGATGAACTCCATTGAACTGGCGGAGCTCAAACTGGAAGGGCGTGCCTTCGATGACTTGCAGGCGGCCTTGCAGGCTGCTGGGGGTGGCTTGCGGGTTGCGAACGCGCCGAGTAACGCGGCCAATTCGCAAGCGGCGAATGGTGGTCAGCAAAGCGCGCCTTTGCAAGCAAGCCAAGTGGTGCATGGCAATCAGTCCTCTGCCAGTGCCAATCAGGCAGCCCAGCAGGAAACGGCTCAGCAGCTGGCCAAGCAAGTGGACAAAGCGACATTGCAAAAGGCTCTGAGTTTGTTGGCGATGCAACACTAGGCTGTCGGCGTTGAAGGCCCTGCTTCCATTTTGAGCTGGCGGCAGGGCACGGTTGTAAGGAATTAACTAAAAGGAAAACTCAATAGGCTTGGGGATTTAGGTATTTGGTTTACCTGAATTTGCCTAGGGTTTTGACTTTCAGGTGCAGCAGGCGTCTCGTTGGGGTCTACGTTTGATGGAGATGCCAATGAAATATCTTGATCTCGTTTTCTCAGGTGCTGCGGTACTGATCATTGGTGGGGCTTTGTCTCTGCCTACTGGTGCAATGGCTCAGCAAAAGAATAGTGCACAAACCCAGGCAAAACCTGCGACAAAGGCAACCGATATGAAAACGCCAGCATCGGAGCCAGAGAAGGGTGGCTATGGCGTCAAGCTAGGCGTGTTGCGATGCCAGATAACCGATGCGGCGACTTTTGTCGTTGGCTCAGTTGATCGGATGATGTGTACGTTCAACAACAGTACAACCGGTAAGGATGAACAGTATTCAGCGAAGATGACCAGTGTCGGGCTTGACATTGGGCCGGTTACATCTGGATCTATGGTTTGGGCGGTGATGTCGCCATCACGCGATGTGGCGCCCGGCGCGCTTGCTGGCGGTTATGGCGGTTTAACGGCTGGCGTCACTGTTGGGGCTGGCGTGCAGGCGAACGTGCTTGTGGGCGGTTCGACAAAGTCGATAGCGTTGCAACCGATCAGCTTGCAAAGCCAAACAGGTGCCAACTTAAGCGCGGGCATCAGTGGCATGACACTCAAGAAAATGTAGCGGTAATTTCCGACTATGAATAGTTTGGGCCCGCTTCTTGGCCAAGAAGCGGGTTTTTTGCCTTGATCTCATTCGCGCCATAGGTGTTTTTCTCCTCACAAATTCAAGCCGTACCTGAGGGGGATGACATGCGGCGGACTGTCACGTTTTTGCAGCAGTGATATTTCTTTGGTTGCGCAAGGGGGGCAAACAGCGCGAGGATGGAGACCCGCAAGGCGCGGGGCGGCGCAAAGTATCTGGAGCGCCTTTGCTTTTATAGGTGCTTTGCTTTGTTGCCCTATTTCATCTAAAGGGAGTGACGGCCATGGGAGAAAAACGGGTAGGAGATGCCGGAGGCAGGGGAGTCGGCCCTCGTTGTGTTGCAATTGTAGGGCCTTTCGGTAGCGGGAAAACAACGCTGCTTGAAGCTTTATTGGCACGAACGGGGGCAATTAGCAGACAGGGGAGCGTGAGCGCCGGGACAACACTTGGTGACGCCTCACCAGAAGCACGTAGTCACACGATGAGCGTGGAACTCAACGTGGCGGGGACCAACTACAAAGGCGAAGAGTTCATTTTTATCGACACACCCGGGTCGATCGAGTTTTTGCAGGAAACAGATGCGGTGCTGGATGGCGTGGATATGGCCATTGTTGTCGCCGAGCCGGATGAGAAGAAGATACCGGCACTGCAAGTTATTTTAAAGCATCTGGAAGACCGCGGAATCCCGCGGATTATGTATCTCAATAAGATTGACAGGGCGAGCCATGGGGTGCGCCATTCTCTGATGCAGCTGCAAAGGGCCTCTGCGGTGCCACTGGTGCTGCGGCAATTGCCAATGTGGAAGGATGGGCATGTTACCGGTTTTATCGACTTAGCGCTGGAGCGGGCATTTATCTATCATGATGGTGCACCAAGCGAGCAGATTGCCATTCCCTCTGATGATCAGGCGCGGGAAGTAGAGGCACGCTATAATATGCTGGAGACATTGGCGGATCATGATGATGCGTTGATGGAGCAGCTGCTCGAGGATATCGCGCCCGAGACCTTCCAAGTCTTTGAAGATCTGGTTGGCGAAATGAAAAATGGCGATATCTGCCCCGTTTTTATTGGCAGTTCTGAGCAAGGGAACGGAATTCGCCGCTTGCTTAAGGCGTTACGGCATGAAGGGCCGAGGGTGGTGGATACTTGCTCCCGCCTTGGGATCGCACCGGAGGGTGTGCCTTTGCTGCAAGTATTAAAAACGCTTCATACCGCGCATGGTGGCAAACTCAGCATTGCCCGTGTCTTGCGTGGCAGTGTGGCGGAGAGTGGGGTTATCTACGCAAAGTCAGGGGAGGTTGGTAAGCCAGCGGGCCTGTTTACCCTGCAAGGCGAGAAAACAACCAAGGTGGCAAGCTGTGAAGCGGGGGGCTTGGTTGGCTTGGCCAAACTCGAACCTGTAAGCACGGGTGAGACACTTGGTGTTGGTGCCGCTCCTGAGGTGCTGCTGGATAGTGGCCTCGTTCTTGAGCCCACGCTTTCCAAGGCCATTGCCGTTGAGGAGCGAAAGGACGAAGTTCGCCTATCAGCAGCCCTTGCTAAGTTGGTGGAAGAAGATCCTTCCTTGCGTATGACGCATGTACAAAGTAGTGCGGAGACCCTGCTTGAAGGGCAGGGGGAAATGCACTTGAGGGTGGCATTGGAGAAGCTGCAAGGTCGTTATGGGTTGGCGGTGAAGTCCGGCATGCCATCTGTTGCCTACATGGAAACGATCCGAAGTGGGACAAATGTGCGTGGCCGGCATAAAAAGCAAAGCGGTGGGCATGGCCAGTTTGGTGATGTGGTGATTGACATTGCGCCGATGCCAAGAGGCGAGGGGCACAGTTTCTCCGATACTATCAGCGGCGGTGTGGTGCCTAAGCAGTACATTCCTTCTGTTGGTGAGGGGGTAAAAGAAGCGTTGCAGAAAGGGCCGCTGGGCTTCCCTGTTGTTGATGTGGCTGTGGTGCTGCGCGATGGCTCCTACCATAGTGTTGACAGTTCAGACCAGGCATTCCGCATGGCTGCTATTTTGGGGATGCGAGAAGGGTTGCCGCAATGCAAGCCGGTGCTGCTGGAGCCAATTTGCAAGGTCGTTGTGCATTGCCCCAGTGAGACAACCGCGAAGATTAACGCGATTATATCTGGAAGGCGTGGGCAGATACTCGGCTTTGATGCCCGAGAGAACTGGGATGGCTGGGACGAAGTGGAAGCGATGGTGCCGGAAAGCGAACTGGCCGATATTATCGTGGAAATGCGCTCTGCAACTGCGGGTGTGGCATCTTTGAAGCGCAGTTTTGACCATCTGGCAGAGCTGACCGGGCGCGCGGCGGAGCAAGTGGTGAAGGCCAAGGCCGAGGCCAGCGCCTAGGTTTCCAAAATTGTTGTCAGGTTGCTGTCGGGGCATTTGCTCCGGCAGCATTGTGCGCTGCTCACATGCTGTTGATTTGGAGTTTATCCTTGTGATCGCTTAGTGTTATCGCAAAGTGAGGGACCCATGCATCAGCTAAAACACAAAAACAGATTTGGTCATTACGAAGGCGATGTTACTCCCGAAGAGGTATATCTGAACCGGCGACAGCTGCTGCGTCACATGGGGTTTGGCGCGATTGGTGGTGGTGCTTTGGCCTCAGGGCTTTTACCCGGGGCAAGCGAGGCACTGGCAGCAACGCCTTATCCTGCGGTGCGTAGCGAGGCCTATGAAGCTGGCCGAGGTCTGACGCCGGAGCGTATTTCGAAAAACTACAATAACTATTTCGAATTTGGTTCTCACAAAGAGATCGCAGCCTTGGCACAAGGGTTGGATATCGATGGGTGGACTGTGGAGATTGATGGCTTGGTTGAACGGCCGCTCAAGCTCGATATGGACCAGTTGGTAAAACGAATGGAGCTGGAAGAGCGGGTTTATCGGCATCGCTGTGTTGAGGCGTGGGCCATGACAGTTCCGTGGAGCGGGTTCGCGCTCAAAGACCTTGTGGCGATGGTGCGGCCACTGTCGGGGGCACGGTATGTGCGCTTAGAGGGGTTTAAGCGCCCGTCGCAAGCAAGTGGGCAAAACCAGTTCTGGTATCCATGGCCATATGTGGAGGGCCTCTCCATGGCCGAGGCGCAAAATGAATTGGCGTTCATTGCGACTGGCATATATGGCAAGCCGCTTGCCAAACAGTTTGGCGCCCCTGTTCGGTTGGTAACGCCTTGGAAGTATGGCTTTAAGTCTATCAAGGGGATTACCAAGATATCCTTTGTTGAAGAGCGGCCTGTGAGCTTTTGGCAAGAGATCGCGGGTGATGAGTACGGATTTTGGGCGAATGTAAACCCCAAGGTGCCGCACCCGAGGTGGTCGCAGGCAAGTGAGCGGCTACTGGGCAGTGGTGAGCGCGTGCCAACAAAGTTGTTTAATGGCTATGGTAAGTATGTTGCGCACCTTTACAAGCATATGGAAGGTGAAGCGCTTTATCGCTAGATGGAGGAACTTTTACTTTTAACTGTAGCTTGCTCATTCCCTCCTTTTTGTGTGCATAGAAATTGCACAGCGTGTGCCTAGAAATTGGGCGGGGTGCAACTGGAGTGCTTATGCTCATATATGAACAGGATGGGCAGCGCTCTGCTTTTTGTACTCCGCCGAGATTAGCGGCGCCAAAGTTCGTAATTTATTGAAGTATAGGCAAAAAAAAGCCGGGCCAAAGGCCCGGCAGTCTAATTGATAAACACCAGAGTTTTGGTGCAATCACCTTCCAGAGGGGAACAGCTGATCAGATGCGAGCCACAGGGAGGAGAGTTGTGCCTCGCTGATCAACAGCTGCTGCATATATGCAGTGCATTCTCCTTGGTTCAAGGAACTTTTTTGCAATGCAGATATGCAATTACGGTATACCAGTGAAGATCGATTGACGATAGGGCAGGATGTCGCGGTAATCTTCCGGCAAGTCTTTGTTGCCTTAGGGGAAATTTGAATATTTAGGTATTGAATACATTGCTTGCGGGGCTTTGCGGCCTCGCATTGCCTTTGGCATACATTACTATGTGGATAGTTATTCCACCACTGACGTGGCTAGTGTGTCCATCTTTCGGCATAGGAAACAAGGAAATCGCGGAAGGCGGTGACGCGCGCGGTATTGCGCAGCTCCGAGGGATAGACAAAATATGTGTCGAAAGAGGGCAGCGTTTCTTCCTTGGTCGACATAACCGGGACGATGCCAGCATCAGACTCCACCATGTAATCTGGCAGAATGGCAAGGCCAATGCCTTTTTGGACGGCGCGTTTGATGCCGACAAGGTTATTCACCTTCAAGGCTATGTCGCGTTGTTCGCCGGTTGGCAGCTCTGTGGTTTCTAGCCAGTTCATGCCGCGCAAATACGATGGCGTGTTGTCGCCGATGGTGATGATACGGTGGTTTGCGAGATCCTCGGCAGAATTTGGGGTGCCAAATCGTTCTAGATAACTAGGCGCAGCATATACATGGAAGTGCACGGTAAAGAGTTTACGTTGAATCAGGTCTGGCTGGGTTGGTTGGCGCAGGCGAATAGCGACGTCAGCTTCGCGCATACCCAAGTCCAGCTCGTCATCCTGACAGATAATTTCCAGCCGCATATCTGGGTACAGATCGATGAATTCGTTAACACGGGCCGTCAGCCACGTCGAGCCAAGGCCGACAGTGGTGGTGATGCGTAGCAAGCCGGATGGCTTTTCCTTGGTGTCGGTTAGGCGGGCCTGAACCGACTCCAGCTTCATCAAGACTTCGCGGGAGGTGCGATAGAGCAACTCACCTTGCTCGGTGAGGATTAGGCCGCGGGCATGGCGGTGAAAAAGCGAGACGCCGAGCTCGCTTTCAAGCGCACTGACCTGACGGGATACAGCGGACTGGCTCATATTCAAAGTTTCGCCGGCATGGGTAAAGCTGCCCGCCTGCGCGGCTGCATGAAAAATTCTCAGCTTATCCCAGTCCATTGACCGCCCCTGCATATCGCTTTCTCCCATCTAGCGCCATGAAGGCTCTGCATATGTTTGATGCAGAGCCATTATTGTTATTCTGCTGCCTCGCTTTGCTTGGCCTCAAGCGCGGCGAGATATTTTTCGGCCTCTAGCGCTGCCATGCAGCCCATGCCAGCGGCTGTAACAGCCTGCCGATATTTATCGTCGGTCACATCACCGGCCGCGTACACGCCCTCTATCGAGGTCTGTGTAGAATCTGGCGCCGTCCAAAGGTAGCCTGATTCCTTCAGTTTGAGCTGATCTTTAAACAGCTCGACAGCCGGAGCATGGCCAATGGCGATGAAGACACCATCTGTGGCGAGTTCGCTGAGTTCGCCGGTGTTGGTGTCTCGCAGCTTTACGCCAGTGACGACGGCCGGACTTTCGGTGCCAACAATCTCTTCAATAGCGTTGTTCCAGCGGACTTCAATGCGTTCGTGCTTGAAGAGGCGATCTTGCAGGATCTTTTCCGCACGCAAACTGTCGCGGCGGTGGATGAGAGTTACCTTGCTGGCCAGATTGGCGAGGTAGAGCGCTTCTTCAACAGCAGAGTTGCCACCACCAACGACAACAACTTCCTTGCCGCGATAGAAGAAACCATCACAGGTGGCACATGCAGAAACGCCCCCTGCTTGGTACTTAACCTCAGATTCAAGCCCTAGCCACTTTGCCTGAGCGCCTGTGGCGATTACCAGCGTATCTGCAGTATAAACATTGCCGCTGTCGGCGGTGAGGCGGACGGGCTTTGCAGAGAGATCAGCCTCGACAATGGTGTCGTACTCGATTTTTGTGCCGACGTTCTCAGCCTGCTTGCGCATTTCCTCCACCAGCCATGGGCCTTGGATTGGATCTGCGAAGCCGGGATAGTTTTCTACATCTGTGGTGATGGTCAGCTGCCCACCCGTTTGAATACCGGTGATGAGGGTCGGTTCCAACATGGCACGGGCGCCATAGATGGCTGCGGTGTAGCCAGCGGGGCCGGAGCCGATGATCAGCAGTTTGGAGTGCTTGGTGGCCATGGTGTGTTCCTTACAATATGCGGCGGCTTCTACGCGGTATCTCGACGGGCATCCAGCATTTGACGGATAGCCTGTGCGATGATCGGTGTTGAATCGATTGGCTCGTAGGTAGAACCTTCCAGCGGGGCTGGGAAGGGGTGCAATACCCCTTTATCGAGTAAATTGCGCAAAAACCCCGTAATTTTTTTGTGAGTGCCAGTGGGTTCAAAGACAAACACCGGTTTTCCGGTTGCGGTGGCTTCTCCCACCATATTGGTGCTGTCAGCTGTGACAACAAGGGCATTAGCATTGGCGATGAATTGCATGTACGGGTTTTCCCCCTCGCCGTCCCAGTACAGCCCCCCTGTGTCAAAAGCCAGTTTTTGCAATTCTGCTTGGAGCGCGGCTGGCGTGCGACGGCTTGCGGTGATCATCAGGCTGTGGGTGTTGCTGGCGGTGCGTAGCCCTGTGAGCAAGCGCTCACTGCATTCCTTCGAAAAAGTGTGGTGACGGGAGTTGCCGCCGATCAGCACAGCGGCGCGTGGTGTGGAAAGCTTGGCGACTTGCGGCCATGGATTGGCGCGAGCCTCAATGAGCTTACTGGCGCTAAGAAGGTGCGGTGCGGTCTCGGTAACAATTACATTTGGTCCGCGCAGCTTATCATGCTGGGCAACCCAGATTAGATCAGCTGCTTTGGGACCGGTTCGCGGATCCTTCAAAAAGACAGTGAGGGTTTTGCCACCAGAGGCCTTTTTAATCGCGCGTAAATAGGGAACAGCACGACGGCCAGAAGCGATCGCCACTGTGGGGAAGGGAGGTCTTATCGGGCTATGTTGCTTGGATGGCGCGTCTTTGGGGTCTATAGGCCCGACGGGCATAGCCCATGCGAAAACTTTCCTTGGATTTATGCGCTTTGTTTCGTAGGGGAAGCCCAACGCTTCGGCTACGCCGCGGCACTGATTTTCATCTCCTGCTTTCCCATCTGTTATTACCCACAGGTTTTGCGAGGAGGTGTCTATCATTTGTACGAATCTGTCGAATTGGGAAGTTGTCTTAGTATACTATTTCGCTGATAAGCAATAAAGAGAACACAATGAACCGATTTGTAGATGATGTTCGCCGTTTGCTCACGCTTTCGGAAACTCGTAGCATCTTCGGGTGAAAAGTGCAAAGGATACGCTTTGAAGGCGCGACTAGATACGATTGATTGGCAAATCCTCAAAGAACTACAAGAGGATGGCCGTATTACCAATGTGGAGCTTGCCCGGCGTGTGGGGATCTCTGCTCCGCCGTGCCTGCGACGTGTTCGTGCGCTGGAAGAGGCTGGACTGGTGCGCGGGTATCGCACTTTGCTGGATGAAAAGCAGCTTGGCTATGAAGTGACTGCCTTTGCCATGGTTGGGTTGCACAATCAGACTGAGGCTGATTTGGTCGCTTTTGATGCCAAGATCCAGTCCTGGGACATCGTGCGTGAGAGCTTTATGCTGTCGGGGGAAGTCGACTTTATTTTAAAGTGTGTGGCACCAGATCTGGAGAGTTTTCAGACTTTCATCATTCGTGAGCTGACATCTACTCCGAATGTGGACAATGTACGCACAGCGCTGACGATCCGGCGGGTGAAGGATGTACCTTGCGTGCCGATTGAAGACGACTGATTGCTTGCCGTGTAAGGAAAAGACGGCGCCGCTCGGCGCCGTTTTTTTAGTGCTTGTCTGTTTTTACCAGTTTCAAGAAGGTCTCAATCTGTTTTGAGACCTGTGCGCTGCTATCAAGTAGCTGCTGTGCTGCATCATTGGCTTTAGACGAGGCGTCGGCGGCCATGTTTGTTTGGGTTTCTATGCCAACCACTTCGTTGTTCACACTGTCGGCGGCAACAGCAACGGTTTGAATCGAGCGGGAAATCTCCGCTGTGGCCGCGCTTTGTTCCTCGACGGCACCAGCGATGGCAGTGGAGGAGACGGAGACCTCTTCAATTTTGCGTGCAATCTCGGAGATTTCTGTCACGCACTGGCTGGTTGCGGCTTGGATCGCTTGGATTTTCTCGGCGATCTCGTTGGTTGCCTTACCTGTTTGGCTGGCCAAGTCTTTCACTTCATTGGCGACCACTGCAAATCCACGACCGGCATCGCCTGCGCGGGCAGCTTCGATGGTGGCGTTTAGTGCCAGCAGATTTGTTTGCTCTGCGATGGAACTGATCAGTTCCGTGACTTCACCGATCTCATCGGTTGCGGCTTGCAGGCCCTGTACTGTTCTGTTGGTGTTTTCTGCTTCAGAGGCTACGTTTCTTGCCGTTTCAGCAGAGTGTGTTACCTGGGAGCCAATTTCTTGAACAGAACTTGAGAGCTCTTCAACAGCCGATGCGCCGGATTGTACGTTTTGTGCTGTTTCAGTTGCCGATGAGCTTGCTTTTTCTGCTGAGGTTTTTGTGCTCTCGATTGCGTAGAGGAGTTCGCTGGTGCCGCTGCGGATCGCATTACTTGCGCCCTCAGAAGAGCGGACATGTGCTTCCACATGGTTCTCGAACTCGCGGATCGCGGTTTCCAAGCGGGAGGTGTAGGCGAGACGTTCTTCAAGGTTAACCTGATTGTAGGTATCCAGAGCAAGACTCATGTCCAGCATTAGAGCTTTTTGTAGCGCCAGCTGGGCCTTGATGAATTTGCCGCTAGAAAAGCGGTAGTGGGCGCGCATAACTTCCAGTAACTCGCCCAAAAAGAACGTGTACCCACCCAGATACCAATCTGGTGTTAGTCCGATATGGACATGCGCTCTGCCGATGCGTTCAACACGTTGGAAATAATCGTCTGAAAGGCCTGAGTTAAACAGGCTTTGCCAGTGATTGGTTTGTGAGACTTTCAGGCGATCAATGCGCCCCTCAACCGTGCTGGCCAGATCAGGTGTTTCAAGTATGAAATCATAGAACTTGGTTAAGATGCGCGGGAGGGCTTTTTCAACAGTCGGCCATATGGACTGCAGCAAAGTGATCGTTTCTTGATCTATCTGATAAAATGCCAGTTTGGCGGAGCTTGCCGCTTTATTCGAGAGTGTCATACAAACCACATTTGCTAAGAGCTAGAACAATTAAAATTGAGTTTTGTTCGTCTAAGCGGTTGTTAGGTGGCTTGTCAAACAACCTATGTGATAATAAGTGTGCAGGACTAATAAAACATCTAACTTGATGTTTTTACATATATAGAAATGTAACAAATAATTTATATATCAACATGTTGAATGAGATTTCTCCAAATCAAGCGGTGTTTTAATGTCGACGCAAAGTGGGGAGAGAAATGGCAGATTGTCGCATAAATAGAAAAAAGCGGGGCTTGGCCCCGCCTATCTACGTAGATTCGAATAGTTCGAATTTTAGATAAATTCAACTTTAAGGATTTCGAATGATCGCGCGCCGCCAGGTGCTGCAACCTCTACGCTATCGCCGACTTCTTTGCCGATGAGTGCGCGGGCGATTGGTGACGAGATGGAGATGCGGCCGATTTTGGCATCTGCTTCTACATCCCCGACGATCATGTAGCGCTTTTGCTCTTCGGTGTCTTCGTCTTCCAGCGAAACTGTTGCGCCAAATTTTACCCGCTCACCACTTAAGGTAGTCAGATCGATCACTTCGGCGCGGCCAAGCAAGCCTTCCAGCTCGGTAATGCGGCCTTCGTTCAGGCTCTGCTGCTCTTTGGCGGCATGGTACTCTGCATTTTCCGAAAGGTCGCCATGGGCGCGTGCTTCGGAAATTGCATCAATGATGCGTGGGCGGTCGACATTGGTGCGTTGCTTCAGCTCTTCATTCAGCTTTGCAAAGCCCTCTGGCGTCATCGGAACTTTTTCCATTACCCAAACCTTTCTCACATTGCCGCGGGCCACTGGCCTGCAACAATAAAATACGGAACCGGGCTAGGATTGGCCCTTAGCCCGGCTCGCGTGCGTGTTTGTTTTTTAGAAGTAGGACTGCAGCGACCTTACTTCAAGATTTCCTGCTTTATAGGCCTCTATGCCACGGGCTGCAGCCAGCGCACCGGCCACTGTCGTGTAATAGGGCACTTTATTCATAAGTGCGGCTTGACGCAAGGACCGGCTATCGGCAAGTGCCTGCGCGCCTTCCGTGGTGTTAAACACCAGCTGAACTTCGCCGTTCTTGATAGCATCAACGATATGTGGGCGACCTTCAAGAACCTTGTTCGCCTTTGAACAGGGTATCCCTTGGTTTTCCAAGTATCTCTGGGTGCCATCTGTGGCTAAAATCTTGAAGCCAAGAGCATGAAGACGCTGAGCTGCTTCTACAACGCGTGGCTTGTCGGCATCCTTTACGGCGATGAATACAGTGCCGTTAAGCGGGATTTCGACGCTCGCGCCCATTTGCGATTTGGCAAACGCAAGACCGAAGTCGCGATCAAGTCCCATGACTTCGCCAGTAGAGCGCATCTCTGGGCCGAGAATTGTATCAACGCCCGGGAAGCGGCTGAACGGGAAAACAGCCTCTTTTACGGCGATGTGATCCAGCTCTTTTGGCTCCAATTTGAAGCTCGCGAGCTGCTCGCCTGCCATTATCCGAGAGGCAATTTTGGCGATTGGCTCGCCGATTGTTTTAGCAACGAAAGGCACTGTACGCGAGGCGCGTGGGTTGACCTCTAGCACGAAGATCTCATCATCCCTGATTGCGTATTGCACGTTCATCAAGCCGCCAACATTGAGCTCTAGCGCCAAGCGGCGGGTTTGCTCTTCCAGCTGGGCAATGAGTTTTGGATCAAGCGAATAGGCTGGCAGTGAGCAAGCGCTGTCGCCGGAGTGGATACCCGCTTCCTCGATATGCTGCATGATGCCGCAGATGTATACGTCCTCACCATCGCTGAGTGCGTCCACATCCACCTCGATTGCGCCTTCCAGATAGCGGTCGAACAACAGCGGGTTGGTGCCCAGCAGGGTGTTGATCTGGCCGGTCTTATCGTTTGGATATTTGGCGCGGATATCGTGCGGTACCAATTCCGGCAGGGTGCCGAGGAGGTAGTTGTTGAGCGCCTCTTCATCGCGGATGATCTGCATGGCGCGGCCACCCAAGACATAGGAGGGGCGCACAACCAGCGGAAGACCCAGCTGACCGGCAATCAAGCGGCCTTGCTCGACAGAATAAGCAATGCCGTTTTCCGGCTGCTTGAGGCCAATTTTGTGCAGGAGCTTCTGGAAGCGATCACGGTCTTCTGCCAGATCGATCATATCAGGAGAGGTGCCAAGGATCGGGATGCCTGCTGCGACGAGAGACTGGGCCAGTTTAAGCGGAGTTTGGCCGCCGAACTGCACAATAACGCCTTTCAGTGTGCCTTTGGATTGCTCCAGTTTGAGGATTTCGAGCGTATCTTCAATGGTAAGTGGCTCAAAGTAGAGGCGGTCGGAGGTATCATAGTCGGTTGAAACTGTCTCAGGGTTACAGTTGACCATGATGGCTTCGTAGCCGGCATCTTTTAGCGCGAACGCTGCGTGACAGCAGCAGTAATCAAACTCGATACCCTGACCAATGCGGTTTGGACCACCGCCAAGGATCACCACTTTCTCACGCTCGCTTGGATTGGCTTCGCATGACTGCAAGCCTTCCAGCGGGGTTTCATAGGTGGAGTACATGTAGGCGGTTGGGGAGGCGAATTCGGCAGCGCAGGTGTCTATGCGCTTATACACCGGTTTCACGTCCAGCTTCTGGCGTAGGGTGGCAACATCCTCCAGATTCACGCCGCCGAGCTGAGCAAGGCGGCTATCGGAGAAGCCCAAGGCCTTGAGCTGACGCAGAGGTTGTGCGGTTTGTGGCAGGCCGTGTTGCTCGATCTTGGCTTCAGTGGCGATAATTGCCTGCATCTGTTCAAGGAACCACATGTCGATTTTACATGTGGCGTGAATTTGCTCACAGGTCCAGCCGTGACGCATAGCTTGCGCGACGTAGAGCAGGCGATCTGGGGTGGCAACTGCCAGTGCCTTGCGGATTGCGTTGGTGTCGTCGCCTTGGCCAAGGCCGTCGATTTCAACCGGATCAAGGCCGGTGAGGCCGGTTTCCAAACCGCGTAGGGCTTTTTGCAGGCTTTCAGGGAAGGTGCGGCCGATGGCCATGACTTCACCCACGGACTTCATCGCCGTGGTGAGGTTTGGCTCGGCGCCCGGGAATTTCTCGAAAGCGAAACGCGGGATTTTGGTGACCACGTAGTCAATGGTCGGTTCGAACGAGGCCGGGGTTGCGCCGCCAGTGATGTCGTTCTCCAACTCGTCCAAGGTGTAGCCGATGGCCAGCTTTGCCGCGATTTTCGCAATCGGGAAGCCAGTGGCTTTGGAGGCAAGCGCGGAGGAGCGCGAAACGCGCGGATTCATCTCGATAACAACGAGGCGGCCATTATCCGGATTAACGGCGAACTGCACGTTGGAGCCGCCGGTTTCAACACCGATTTCTCGCAGCACAGCCAAAGAGGCGTCGCGCATAATCTGGTATTCTTTATCGGTGAGGGTGAGCGCAGGGGCGACGGTGATACTGTCGCCGGTGTGGACGCCCATTGGATCGATATTTTCGATGGAGCAGATGATAATGCAGTTGTCTGCTTTATCACGCACCACTTCCATTTCGTATTCTTTCCAGCCGAGCAGGCTTTCATCGATCAAGACCTGCCCGTTTGGCGAGGCGTCGATGCCGGAGCGAACGATCTGTTCATATTCTTCGCGATTGTAGGCCACGCCGCCGCCGGTGCCGCCAAGTGTAAAGGCGGGGCGGATGATGGCAGGCAGACCAACTTCGTCCAGTGCGCGCATGGCGATCGCAACACCTTCAGCCCGATCATAGTCAACGATGGTGCCGTTATCGTCTTTGATGGCCGGTGAAGATGCGATGGTTGCGCGGGGGTTCTCCAGCCCGATTTTGTCCATTGCAGCGCGGAACTTCTCGCGGTCCTCAGCTTTGTCAATCACGTCGGCGCGGGCGCCAATCATCTCAACGCCGTACTTCGTCAAGGTGCCGCGGTTGTCCAGCTCCAGCGCGCAGTTCAATGCGGTTTGGCCACCCATGGTTGGTAGCAGGGCGTCCGGCTTTTCCTTGGCAATAATGCGTTCGACAACTTCCGGAGTGATCGGCTCGATGTAGGTTGCATCGGCCAGATCCGGATCAGTCATGATGGTTGCCGGATTGGAGTTGACGAGAATGACGCGATAGCCCTCTTCTCGGAGCGCCTTACAAGCCTGTGCACCAGAATAATCAAACTCGCAGGCCTGACCAATAACAATGGGTCCGGCCCCAATGATCAGGATGGATTTTATGTCGTTACGTTTTGGCATGGTAGCTCGTAAATGCTCATCGTTGCAGCCTTCGCGCGCAGTGGTTTTGTGCCACTTTGCTTGCAAAGCCTTGGGAGGGTTTTAATTGTGTCGGCTGAGCGCGTTTTATAAGAAGAATCTCGCATCAGGGAAAGGGAATTCTAAAAAAAATACGGGTATTTGCCGGAAAATATGCAAGCAGAGCCGTTTTTTCCTATTTCTTTTCATAGACTGCGAGATTTCTCAGCGGGGCGGCGCTGTCGCCGTCGTAATCTCCTATGCCTTGGAGGAGGGCAAAGCAGCTTAAACGCACTGTTTTAGGAATCTCTACCGGCTTGCCTTCACGATTGCCTTTTTCATAGTACTGAATCATGCGTTTTTTGAGGCCAAGGAGCTCGGCGGCCTCACTTTGCTTCAGGCCCATTTGCCGTCGCCATTGCCTAAACTGATCTGGCTGCATGGGGTGCTCCGGACATTGCGTTAAAACACTAGGTTGCGATGGCTATATTAGGGCTTGGCCACGACATGTCAAAACGATGAATGTCCGAACATGGTACACCAGCTCAAACCAACAGATGTAAACGCGGACATCAGTAGTAATCGATTTGCAAAACACCTCTAGTAAAATTTCAAATGAAAAATACCGCTAGATTTGCATATCTTTTGAGTTGGTATGTTTTTGTTTAGTTAAAAACAGTGTTTGATGCCATTTTTCTCATGGGAAAACTCGGTAAGATGTAGCCAAAAAGCCTTAACTTGTAATTTGTCTGTGGAATTTTTGCTCTAACTCGGCGTTAGTTTGAACAGCTGTTCAACTTTAAGTCTCCTAGTAGATCTATAGAAAAATAGAAAGGGTTCAGTGCTAAGTTGAGGAAGTCTCTGTGAAAATTTTATATGTAAGGTTATTTAATCGATAAATGTAGAGATATCACAGGGGTTTCTTTTAGATGGGTGCAAATATAATTTAGTGAACATTTGTTGATGTGTTAGTCTGGTGTAGAAATATTGAAAACTATAAATAGTTATCTATTGATTATCTAGAAATATGAGTCTCGCTTGTGCTGTAACGTGATGGTAAGGGCGAGTAAAAAATGTCTGAATAGCGTTTCGCTCCTGTTTTTTTTCTCAGGATTGTGTAGATTGTTGCTAATGCCCCTCAAAATTGTAGTGGGCATTAAGTTCGATTTGCAGGTGGTTTCACTTTTTTCGTGTATTGCGGGATGACGTGAGACCAATTGCAACTACGGAGAGATGTTAGGCAGGGGGTAGCTATTCACCGTTGGTGGGGAACGTGATTGGCTAGTCTGCATCGCTCCATAACAACAAACAGATAACCACCGGGCAAATGGAAATGAATACAATTCCAACGTCGCTTGAAATTGTTCCAGATATTGCAGGTCCGATCAATTCGGATGAAGGCGAAGGGCAGCTGCTTGCGATCTCTGAAATGTCTGAGCTATTTGGAGTAACACTGCGCACATTGCGCTTCTACGAAGAAAAGGGGTTGCTAAACCCAGTTCGTCGAGGTGCACGGCGCTTTTATCGTCCCAAGGATGTTGGCCGCATGCGGGTCATCCTTCAGGCGAAGAAAATCGGGCTGACACTGGCTGAAGTCCGCCGCATTATCAAACTGGTTGAGGGAACTACCCCGCGGCAGGACCAGCTGAGTGAGCTGAAAGAGATTTGCGAGGCACAAGAGCAGCTTCTAGCGGAGCAGGAGGCTGCCTTAAAAGAGCAGATTAGCGAAGTTCAAAGTGTTAAGGCTTCGCTTGGGTCTATGTTGGCTACTGAAGCCAGCTAGAACGTTACAAGCTGGAAATAAAGAGGGGTGCTGCGGTATTGGAACGCAGCACCCCTTTTCTTTTGTCAATGTGGAGCGCCGGTTAGCGAGCTTTGTGCTGGCGCATGTTTTCTATGAAGCGATCAAACAGATAGTGGCTGTCCTGCGGGCCCGGAGAAGCCTCTGGGTGGTGCTGAACGGAGAACACTGGTGCCGACTTCATTTGTAGGCCACAGTTCGTACCATCGAACAAGGAGACATGTGTTTCTTCTATGCCTTCTGGCAGAGTTTGCGCATCAACGGCAAAACCGTGGTTCATTGATGTGATCTCGACCTTGCCAGTGGTGTGATCATGAACCGGATGGTTGGCACCGTGGTGGCCTTGGTGCATCTTTTGGGTTTTTCCACCAAGCGCGAGTGCGAGAATCTGGTGGCCTAAGCAAATGCCGAAGATTGGCAGGCCGTTTTTAACCAATTGCTGCACCATTGGTACGGCATAGATGCCAGTAGCAGCAGGATCGCCGGGGCCGTTCGACAGGAAGACGCCGTCAGGCTTATGCGCGAGGATTTCTTCTGCGCTGGTGCTAGCGGGTACGACAGTGACCTTACAGCCTGCGTTGACGAGCAAACGCAGAATGTTGCGCTTTACACCAAAATCCACCGCAACAACATGGAACGCGTCGTTCTGCTTGTCTGCGAAGCCTTCATCCCACTGCCAAACGGTTTCTTTCCATTCGTAAGTGGATTTGGTTGTTACATCTTTCGCAAGATCAGCACCTTCCAAGCCAGCCCAGTCGGATGCTTGCTTTTTCAGCGCGTCCACATCAAAGCTGCCGGTTTCATTGTGGCTTATAACGGCATTTGGCATACCCTTGTCGCGGATGAGTGCGGTCAGAGCACGGGTATCGACACCGCATAGGCCAATGATGCCGCGATCTTTGAGCCATTTATCGAGGTGCTGCAGAGCGCGATAGTTGGACGGATTGGTGACGTCGGCGCGGATAATCATGCCGCAGGCGCCTTGCACAGCGCTCATATCCACCGTTTCCACATCTTCGTCATTGGCTCCGGTGTTGCCAATATGGGGGAAGGTGAACGTAATAATCTGTCCGGCGTAGGACGGATCTGTCATGATTTCCTGATAGCCCGTCATCGCTGTGTTGAAGCAGACCTCGCCGGTTGCTGTGCCTGTGGCACCAAGGCCCTGGCCTTTGATTGTGGTGCCGTCAGAAAGAACCAGCACGGCTGTGGCCGGTGCTGTTGTCCATACGTCTGCTGAATTCATCTTGTGCTTTCTTGATCCGGTTTGATGACAAGCTACGATCACCACCTAAGCGCCGGGGGTTGACTTTGGCGCATTTCGGTCGCATCAAGACTGGCAACTTAGGAGAACGGTCCAATATGGTCAATATCGCTTACACGAAATAGTCGGTAAGTTGGTGTAGATTTCTGAGGACTTGCTCTCCAAAGAGTAGCGCTCCACATTATGTTGGTTAGTTCTAGGTTAGGATTCATTGCAGATGTTGCGTGAGAAAATCAGCTGTGCCCTGAAAACTGCCGAGCAAAACGACCAAAAGAAGCGTGTCGCTACTCTGCGGCTGATCAATGCAGCCATTCAAGATCGCGATGCAGCTTCTCGCGAGCAAGGCAAGGATGGTCTCAGCGAAGACGAGTTGGTTGACCTTCTGGAAACGATGCTGGAGCAACGGTTGGCCTCAAGTGCGGCAACACTTGTGGAGAACGGAGAGCTAAAAGGTGAAAAGCCGGTTGTAAACTCCGATACAGCGGTTTCTGAGTGCGAAGAAGTGCAGATGATCCGTGAATTGTTACCGCCGCAGCTGAGCGACTACGAGATGAAGTTGATTTGCTCAACGTTGGTCGAAAGACTTGAAGCCAAAGGCTTGCGCGATATGGGGCGATGCATGAGCGAATTGAAAACACGTTATCCTGGGCAAATGGATTTCACACGTGCCAGCTGCTTGGTTAAGCAAATCCTGAGTTCACCGCATTAGAGACTTTCTGGGTATTGTTGCTAATAAGGGGCGGTGCGCCCGCATACCCGAGAGGATTTGCGCGGTAGTGGGGTTTTGTTCTAACTTGTCCGCTTGAACAGGCAGAGCTGAGAGCAGCACTGCGATAGGTAGAGATGCTCGGGCGTGTGCCCGCGAGACTTGAAATCAATGCGCTTTAGCCAACAGTTTCTTGAAGAAATAAAGAACCGCTTGCCACTTTCCAATGTGGTTGGGCGGCGCGTGACATGGGACAAGCGCAAGTCGCAACCGGGCAAGGGCGACTTCTGGGCGTGCTGCCCGTTTCACTCTGAAAAAACCCCCAGTTTTCACGTGGATGAGCGGCGCAACCGCTATAAATGCTTCGGTTGCGGCGAATCTGGTGACCACTTTCGTTTTGTTTGCGAGACTGAGGGGCTGAGCTTTCCCGAGGCTGTGGAGCAGCTTGCTGGGGAGGCCGGAGTGGCTATGCCAGCACCCGACCCACAGGCAGCGCGCAAGCAAGAACAGCGGAAAAGCCTTGGTGAGGTGTGCGAGCTAGCGGCGGACTACTATCGCAAGCAGTTTTGGGGGCCGATTGGCGATGGGGCGCTGCGCTATGCGCGCAGTCGCGGGCTGAGTGATGCGACACTGCGAGAATTCCAATTCGGGTTTGCGCCTGCTGGTCGAGATAATCTGAAGCAGCATTTGCTGGACAAGGGCATCAAAGAAGGCCAGCTGGTTGAAGCCGGGCTGGTGATCCGCCCAGATGATGGTCGCGCCTCCTATGACCGTTTTCGCAACCGGCTGATGATTCCCATTCATGACGAGCGAGGCCGCCCGGTTGCCTTTGGCGGGCGTACGATGGACCCAAAAGGGCAACCTAAGTACCTAAACTCGCCGGAAACGCCGATTTTTCACAAGGGAACCATGCTGTTTAACAGCCATCGTGCGCGCCAGCCTGCCTACGAGGCAAGTCAAGCTGTGGTGGTGGAAGGCTACATGGATGCCATCGCGGTTTGGCAGGCGGGCTTGAAGGGCGTTGTTGCCAGTTTGGGAACCGCCTTTACGGAAGATCAGATTCTTCGGCTTTGGAAATTTGCAGATGAGCCGGTGATTTGTTTTGATGGCGATGCGGCTGGTGTCTCCGCTGCGCACCGGGCAGTGGACCGTGTTCTCCCGGTACTTACGAGTGGAAAGTCGTTTCAGTTTGTGTTTTTGCCTGATGGGCAGGACCCAGATGACTTGCTGAATGAGGGGGGGCTGCCAGCACTTGAGGCAGAGCTCGCCAAGGCGCAGCCGCTATCTGAAGTGGTCTGGGAACGAGAGACAACGCTTGCGCGTTTGGATACGCCGGAGCGCCGTGCGGCGCTGGAAAAGGCGCTGGAAGATCTCGTTGATACCATTCGCGATGAGCGGGTGAAAAAGCGCTACCGCATGGATTTGCGCGTGCGCCTTTCCAACCTGTTTTGGGAGAATTCGCGCCCGCAGCGCGGTGCTTCCGGGCGTGCGCAGAGCGGCTGGGAACCGCGCGGGGGCAAAGGCGCACGTGTGCAGCAGCGAGTGGATGCACCGGGAACAAAGAATTTCGGCGTGGAGCGCACCTTATGCGCGATGGCGGTTAAATACCCTGAGCTATTTGAGCGTCATTTCGAACGCTTAGGGCAGGTGCGGTTTTCTAGCGAGTTGCATCAGGCGTTTATGCTAGCGCTGTGCACTATGGCCGAAGATAGGGGCGAGGCGAGCATTGCAGAGAGCTTTGGTGCTCTTGGCGAGAAGTTCTTCCAGATATTGCAGGAAGTGCAGGGTGGTGCTGGAGAAGAGGGTGCCGTGGCAAAAGGTGTGAGCAAATGGTCGGATCTTTATGATCGTGCACCGGTGCTCCAACTGGATCCCCCTGAAGATTTTGTTGAGCAATTGTTTGTGCTCAACATGGATCTGATTGAACTGCATCAACTGGAAAGCGAACTGGAAGGCGAGATGGCACTGGCAGAAACCGAGCTTAGCGAGGCGGGTTGGGTGCGCATTCAGGGGCTGACACAGGATCTTTCCCGCCGCAAAGAAGAGTGCATTCGCGAAGAGCAGCAGCTGGCAGAACGTGCACAGAAAATGCGGGCACGCGGCAAATTGTCGGTTGCGCATGGGTAGTGTGTGTCTTCTGGCCTTTGTGGTGGCCGAGAAGGCTGGCGCCCCGCGAAAGAAGGGGATGTGTCACTGTTTTTTTGAAAAAATCAATAGGAAACTGCCGCTTTTAAAGCGATTTGCGCATTTTGTTGGCGAATCGCCCTTGCGAATCACGCTAGGCAAGCTAAATACAAGATTGTTGAACAGCGACTTCCAGCGCCCGAAGGCCAATTGATGGCGAAAGCGGCGAGAAACATTGTTGTCGAAGCTGTTGCAGCTCATAACCACCGGTTTTTGGAGATGTTCCAACGTGAAAAGATTGGATGTCCTGTCGCCTATTAAAAATAAGTGTCGGGAAAAGCCGGTTTTGGTGGTGAGGTTAAGTCAGGTTTAAGGGACTTAGCGATAAATCCCAGATTTTGAGAGAGTTTATTTTAAGGTTTCCACCAGCGGGTGGCGAGGCCTTAAAATGGCGTAGGCGCGGATTTCCTAGAGTGGTATGACACTTTAGGCTTGGAGCAAAGTATGGCGACGAAGGCGACACAAGCTGAACAAACGCAGGAACCGGCAGCAGGGGAAGGTCAAGACGGACCTTTGCTCGATTTGTCGGTCGCCGCCGTCAAGAAGATGATTAAAGCTGCGAAGAAGCGCGGCTACATCACTTACGACGAGCTCAACACTGTGATGCCGCCTGATCAGGTTAGCTCGGAGCAGATTGAGGACACCATGTCTTTGCTCTCCGAGATGGGCATCAACGTTGTTGATGATGAAGAAGAGGGCGAAGCCGAAGAGGCTGCACCAGAGCAAGTGGATGGTGGCGGCGAGCTGGTTGTTGCTTCCCCGACTGCTGTTGCGAAAACGACAACAACGAAAGAGCCTTCCGATCGCACCGATGATCCTGTGCGGATGTATCTGCGCGAGATGGGCTCTGTGGAGTTGTTATCGCGCGAGGGCGAGATTGCGATCGCCAAGCGCATCGAGGCTGGCCGTGAGGCGATGATCTCTGGCCTTTGCGAGAGCCCGCTAACCTTCCAGGCGATTATTATCTGGGGTGAGGAACTTGCCGAGGGCAAGGTGCTTTTGCGCGACATTATCGATTTGGATGCCACGTATGCTGGCCCGGATGGTCGCGGCGGCCCTTCTGACGATGAGATTGCTGAGCAGGAAGAGGCTGGCGAGGGCGAGGTGCCTGACGCTGTTCGGGAGAAAGAGCGCAAAGCGGCTGCTGAACGTAAGGCAAAAGAAAAAGCCGAGGCCAACGGCGAAGCTCCTGCTACTGAAGGTGGCGAGGGTGAAGATGGCAATGGCGACGATGATGACGAGTTTGAGGCCAACGTATCTCTCTCGGTGATGGAAGCGGAACTAAAGCCGAAAGTAGTCGAGATTTTTGATCGCATTGCCGATGACTACAAGAAGCTGCGTAAGCTACAGGATCAGTTGGTTGAGAACAAACTGGCCAACAAGAGCCTGTCACCATCGCAAGAGCGCCGTTATAAAAAACTCAAGGACGATATCGTTGTTGAGGTGAAGAGCCTTTCCCTTAATGCCAATCGTATTGAATCGCTTGTTGGTCAGCTATACGACATCAATAAAAAGCTGATGGGCTTTGAGGGGCGTTTGCTGCGTCTTGCCGATAGCAATGGTGTCAACCGTGCTGATTTTATCAAGCATTATCAGGGCAGTGAGCTGGATCCGAACTGGATGCGCAAGGTGGCCAATCTTTCTGGCCGTGGTTGGAAGAAGTTTGTCACCAATGACGGCGAGCGCATTCGCGATATCCGTCAGGCTATTCAAACTCTGGCGACAGAAACCGGTTTGGAAATTACCGAGTTCCGCAAGATTGTCTCCATGGTGCAAAAAGGCGAGCGCGAAGCACGGATCGCCAAGAAGGAAATGGTGGAAGCCAACCTACGACTGGTTATCTCCATTGCCAAGAAATACACAAACCGTGGTTTGCAGTTCCTTGATCTTATTCAGGAAGGTAATATCGGCCTGATGAAGGCGGTAGACAAGTTTGAATACCGCCGTGGTTACAAATTCTCTACCTATGCGACCTGGTGGATTCGGCAGGCGATTACCCGTTCCATTGCGGATCAGGCACGTACGATCCGTATTCCGGTGCATATGATCGAGACGATCAACAAGATCGTGCGAACATCGCGCCAGATGCTGCACGAGATTGGCCGCGAACCCACGCCGGAGGAGCTTTCCGAAAAGCTGCAGATGCCGCTTGAGAAAGTTCGCAAGGTATTGAAAATTGCCAAGGAGCCGATTTCTCTGGAAACGCCGATTGGTGATGAGGAAGACAGTCATCTGGGTGATTTCATTGAGGATAAGAACGCGGTTCTACCGATCGATGCTGCCATTCAGGCGAACTTGCGCGAAACGACGACGCGCGTATTGGCGTCTTTGACCCCGCGTGAAGAGCGGGTGCTGCGTATGCGCTTTGGTATTGGTATGAATACCGACCACACTCTTGAAGAAGTCGGTCAGCAGTTCTCGGTGACCCGCGAGCGTATTCGCCAGATCGAAGCAAAGGCACTGCGCAAGTTGAAGCATCCGAGCCGTTCGCGCAAATTGCGTTCGTTCTTGGACAGCTAGAGGCTGCGGCCGCCAAAACAATCAAGGGGGTGCCTATAGGCGCCCCCTTTTGTTTTGGCTGGTAGAGTTATGCCAACCGATGGAGGCGACGGGCAAGAAAAGCCGCAGCTATGGCCAGCAGGGATAAAAGCGCAAACTGGGTTGGCGCATGGGCGCTTGCCGTTTGTGCGCTGAGGATTTCACTGCTACCAGCTTCAGTGAGGCCGATGACGCGGGCAATGAGAGCGTTCAGCGCTGCCCCAATGGCGATGCCGATCGAACCTACCGAGGGAAGGAAGGCCGCAGCGCGGTCACGGTCACTGCTATTGCTTGCATAAACAGCCACTTGGCTTAGGTACTGGTTGCTTATGCCATAGCCCGCGCCCGATAGAGCCAGCGCCAGTGCAAAGAGGGGGAGCGAGCTTAAGGCAAGAGCCAAGGCCATGAGCAGCAGGCCGCTTGCAATAGCGCTGGTGCCTATCCGGATCAGTCGAAACTGCCGGCTTTTATCGATGTCCTTGGCAACAAACCAAGCTGCAAAACTCCAGCTAAAGGCAAGTATGGTCATCAGATAGGCGGCTTCGGTTATGCTCAAGCCCCATAGGGTGCGGCCAAGGGCATTGCCGTAGAGCATGCGCACAGATGAGGCTGAACTGTCCAACAGGATGACCAGCATGACCGCCCCGATCAGATAATGGGGGTTAAATGCGACGCGCGGAATGAGGGGCGCGCTCGACTGTCTATCCCAGCGGTGGGTGATAGCAAACATGGCTATGCCGAGCGCGAAGAGTGCCAGACTGGTATCTAGGCTGCTGGCTTGGCCGACATAGCTAACCAGCAGTACGGCACTGCCGAGGCAGGTAAGGCGGGCAAACTTTGATAGGCCAGCCATTAACGCCTCTTTTTCTGTAGCATCGCGGGCTTTTGCGGGCATTACAAACAGTGCGAGGGCGAGCAGCAGCGTGACAAGCGGTAGGTTTACTAAGTATGCGGCGCGCCACGACCAGAGTTCGGTGAGGTAACCGGCGCTGACCGGGCCAATGCCCGCCGCCAATGCCCAGACGCTGGCCGACATTGCAAAAACCTTCGAGACTGCCGACTTAGGGTAGATGTCATAGATGACTGCGTAGGACAGCGCGATAATCATCCCTTCGGCAAACCCTTGCAAGGCTCTTCCAAGTAACAGCATATTGAGAGAAGCGGCAAGGCCGGCGAGTAAGGAGCCGGAAGCCAGCAGCCCGGCAGCGAGCGTGTAAAGCGACTTAGCACCAAAGCGGCTTTTTAGCGAACCGGTCAGCGTTCCACCCAAAATGGCAGTGATCTGGAAGAGGCTGAAGACCCAGTAGGCGCGTGTTTCGCCGCCCACTTCTGCAATAATATCTGGCAGGATCGCAGCGGAGATGAAGCCGTTGATGGCGTGTGAACCGATCCCCAACGCGATTGCGATGGTCGCGGCGATGTATTTTCCTTGCAGAATTAGTGGCCAATTTGGTTCGCTTGGGAGCGTTTTTTTTAAAGTGCTTGGCATTTGATTCAGGACCTTAATTAAGAAATATAATTGTTTCTTAATTCCATCTTGGGTCACGAAATATAAAAAGGCAAGTGTTATTTTATTATCGCAGCGAGAAAAAACCCGGCTGGTGGGCCGGGTTCTTGCAGTGCCTTCCTTGGAGTTGGCAACTTAGATCATGCGTTGCAATAGTTTATCCTTGATGATGAATTGGTGCCACAAGGCGGCACCCACATGCAAGGTAATGAGCAACAAGAAGGCTGGTTCCATAAAGTGGTGTATAGCGCCAGCCTGCCGGAAGCCTAGAAAGTACATGGCAATGCCTGATAGGGGCGCTAGCAACAGGATGAGATAGAACGTGTGGTGGGCGGCGGTTGCTGCTTTTGCCATTAATGGTGATGTGCCCTCTGGTTCGGCCGGGGCGCCATTCTTGATCCGTAACCACAAGCGGAGCAACACAAGGGCAAGGATGGTACAGCCAGATACAATATGCCCGTTGCCAAGAATGCTGGTTAGTGTGTCTGGCATGCCACCACTGCGGAAAGCTTCTCCCATTTTCTCTAGATACTCGACGAACGTGATTTGGTAGAAGATCAGGAGTGCAATGATCCAGTGCAGTGCTTTTTGCAGACTGGAATAGTTCGCGGGCCGTATTTTAGGCATAGTGAATCCTTGGCGATTGGTGTTTGAATTTCTGCCAATCTAGCAAAGGACAGGTACGCAAATATCGCAGAGCTGTATCAAAGTGTATCAGGGAGCCGAAGCTCCCCAAAAACTTCTCGTTCGCGGCTATTTTAGGGCGTACACAATGGTAACTGACGTGGTCAGTTGTTCTTGGCCCGCAGCCATTGGCGGGGCGGCGTCCATCGCCTTGGTCATCATCCGCATTTCCTGCATTGGATAATGATTGCTGCCTGCCTCTGCTATTTTGAGGGGTTGGCCGAGCTGCACTCCAGCGCTGCTCGCGTAGAGCTCTGCCTTGCGGCGAGCATCTGCCACGGCGAAGCGGCGCGCTTCATCTAGCTTTAAGCTGCGATCTGACACCTGAAACGAGATGTCTGAGATGCTGTTAGCGCCGGATTTGGCAAGTCGATCAATCAGCGGGCCAAGGTTATCCAGATCCTTGACGATGATGGCCAGCCCGTTATTGACTTGGTAGCCGATGATTTTTGGTGGTTCATCAGCCCGGTGTGGCTTGCCGGGCTCAGGGCGGCTATAAATGGGCGAGATGCCAAAACCGGATGTTTGCATCTGGCGTGGCTCCAAGCCTTGCTTGCGCAGCACAGCCATTATGGCTTGCATGGTTTTGGAGTTTTGTGTCAAGGCAGCAGCGGCTTCCTTGCCTGTGGAGAGCACGCTGGCACGGATCACTGCTTTATCCGGCTCTACGAATACGCTGCCGGTGCCGGTGACTGTCACCACAGCAGGCTGCTTTTCTGGTTGTTCTGCCGCGGCTATGGCCGGTGCGCCCACAAGGGCGAGACAAATAAGCGCGCTGGAAATGAAACCTCTTTCAACAAACATAGGATGTTTCCTTGGTTTAGGCCGGTGTCTGGGGTTGTTTTTGCTCATTGCAAATCTAGACAATGAATTGCGGCGGGTTTTTGGTCGATGTCGCGTTTATCATCAGCTTTGCAGTTTTATGGGTTCGCCAACATCGCCATTGGCAGAAAGCAGAATGGCAATCGGGCGTGAGGTGGGGAACTGTGCGCAAATGATCATAGCAAGGACAACCAGCGGAATACACAGGACCATGCCCAGAACACCCCAAATGGCGCCCCAGAGCGTCAGCGAGATCATGATGACGAGGGGTGAAATGTTCAGGCTGTTGCCCATCAGGCGGGGCTCGATCACATTGCCAAGAACAAACTGGATAGAGCCTAGGCCGAGCGAGATTATCATAAAGTTGCTTATGTTCTCGAAGTAGACCAGTGAGAGCAGGGCAGGAAAAACAACAGAGATCAGCGAGCCTATTGTTGGTATGTAGTTGAGCAGATAGGCAATAAATCCGAATAGCGGCGCATATGGCAGGCCGACCACCGTGAGCAACAAATAGGTCAGCAAGCCGGTTGCGAGACTGACAGCGGTCTTGATGCCCAGATAATGGCGCATGCGATGGGCGATCTCGCGGCGGATTGCCAGAGCTAGGGCAAACTTCTCTTTGCTTTCAAAGAGTGCTTCCAGTTTCTTATCAAAGGTGGCTGCTTCCATAATCATGAACAGCAGATAGATGAAGACAAGAGAGCCGGAACCGGCCAAGCTGGTGATCAGCGCCGCGCCTGTTGAGATGGCTTGGGTGAGAGAGAAATTTGGCACCAGATCTGACAGGGCAATCGGATTTTTTAGCTGCAGCTCCGTGGAGATGCTGGCGAAAAGCCGGTCCAGACGCTGCTGGTATTCAGGCGCATCTCCAGCGAGATCCTGCAGGTTGCTCGACAACATGGCAAAAACGAGCGTGAGCAAATAGAGCATCAACAGGAGCGCTAGTATCATTGTTAGTGGTTTTGGCAGAAAACTACCGATTTTGGGAGCTTGTCGAAGTAGATTTGAAAGGGAATTGGCAATGTACCAGAGAATGAGTGCAATGATCAGGGGTACAATGAGCGAGCGCCCAATCACCAACAGCCAACCAATGAGGCAGAGAAGCGCAATGGTGATGAATGTTTGGAGGAGGTGATTGCGCATGAATGTCTCCTAAGGACAATGCCAAACGGACAGATTGAAAACCTACGACACTGGCCAGTTTTGTTTAACTGATAAGTATGAAGCAATTTTTGGAGATGGGTGAGGCTAAAGGCAAGCGTTGTTTCAAACTTGCATGTTTAAAGATGGAGATTTCCTATTTACTAGGGGCGGTACACTGGTATAGGAAAAGCCTAAGTGGGCCTGTAGCTCAACTGGTTAGAGCCGTCCGCTCATAACGGATTGGTTGGGGGTTCAAGTCCCTCCGGGCCCACCACTTTCTTCCCAAAACGCAATATGAGTGATGCTGACCTCCAGTGATGCAGGTGGAGGCTGCTGTTTCTATTTTCAAAGATGTGCCGGACAAAACAATGAAGCTCAAACTGGTCAGATAGTTTTCAAAGCGCAGAAGCCCAAGCGGGTTTTTGCTTAAATTGTGCTGACTGGGGTTTGGAATGAGTTTTAAAAAGTGGGCAGCAACAGGTGTTGCTGCGGTTGTTGCCGGATTTGTTGTTGTGGGTTTGGCCAACGCGGATGAGGAGCTTTCCTTTCGTGTTGAGGGTGCAACTGCCTATATGAGCGGTGTTATTGACAGTGACGCACCGGATCTCGTGGAAGAGTTGCTTGAGGATAACCCGAAGTTGAAAGAGATTGTTCTGGTTGAGGTACCGGGTTCTGCTGATGATGTGGCCAATCTGGAGGCAGCGCTTATGGTGCGGGAGGCGGGGTTGACCACACGTCTGACGAAGGACAGCATGGTGGCATCCGGTGGTACGGACTTCTTTCTCGCTGGCAAGAAACGCATAGTTGCGAAAGGTGCGCAAATTGGCGTGCATTCTTGGGCTGACAGCGATGGGCAAACCGGTGCTGAAGCGCCAAAGGATGACCCTATGCACCAACATTATCTAGAGTACTACCGCAGCATAGGCATACAAGAGGCGTTTTACTGGTATACGCTGGAAGCTGCGCCAGCTGATGATGTGCATTGGATGACCTCAAGCGAAATCAAACGCTACCAGATCGCCAACTAGGTTTGTCTCTATGTGATCGAAAGAACTCCAACCAAGGCTATGCTTTGGTTGGAGGCGTTAACATGGCGCGGAACATGCGATCAAGGTGCGCAGATGCATCCACAAACCAATTGGGTGCGTTGTGCCCTAAGATGGCGTTTACTTGGCTGCTGAAATCTGCGTAATGCTGCGTTGTTGACCAAATCGAAAATAGCAAGTGGTAAGGGTCAACCGGATTGATGGCACCGCTGTGGGCCCAGTACTCGATAATCTCAGCTTTATCATCAACAAGCTGTTTAAGAGGGCCTGCCAGTTGCGGATGAATATGCTTGGCACCCTGGATGATTTCTGTGGCAAAGAGGCGGCTTTCGCGGGGGTAGTCCCGCGCCATTTCCAGCTTTCTTTGAACATAGGCGCAAATCTCTTCGACGGGATTTCCGGTGGCGGAAAACTTGCGCAGCGGATCAAGCCAGGAAACCAGAAGTTCTTCGATAAGGCGCTGGAAGATACCTTCCTTGCTGTCAAAGTAATACAGTAAATTGGGCTTGGACAGATTGGACTGGTTGGCGATTTGCTCCAGTGTCGCGCCCTTGTAGCCGTGAGCGGAAAACACTTCGAGTGCGGCTTCCAAGATGATTTGCTTTTTTTCGCGCTGAATGCGCGTTTGTGTTTTGGCGTCTGACGCACGCGCCATGCTTTGCACCTGTCTGTTATGGTTGTCTTTGCACTAGCAGATTTTGAGAGTAGCAGAAAGGGCCGCGCGGGTGGTTAGCCGATCTGTCGCACAACTGTGCCGTGTGTGCCTCGCTGCCAACTTAGACGCAGGTCTAGCTTATGTCTTTTCGTTAGTTTTGCTAGCACTTGAAATCCTGTGGAATGCTGAGTGGGAGCAAAGGCATGGCGGCGTCTTCCTTACCAAATGATCTTGATGCGTTTTGGATGCCGTTTACGGCGAACCGTCAGTTTAAGCAGGCGCCACGCTTGCTCGTGGCGGCCAAGGACATGCACTATACCAGCGCTGATGGCCGGCAAGTGCTGGACGGCACAGCGGGGCTTTGGTGCTGCAACGCGGGCCATGGGCGCAGCAAGATTAGCGAAGCCATTGCTGTACAGGCGCAAGAACTGGACTACGCGCCTGCCTTTCAGATGGGCCATCCCAAGGCGTTTGAGTTGTCCAACCGTTTGGTGCAACTGATGCCGGAAGGCAGCGGGCTTGATCACGTTTTTTTCAGCAACTCCGGTTCGGAAGGGGTGGAAACTGCGCTGAAAATCGCATTGGCTTATCAACGGGCGTGCGGGCAAGGTGGCCGTACGCGCCTGATTGGCCGCGAGCGCGGGTATCATGGGGTGAATTTTGGCGGTACCTCCGTTGGCGGCATCGTCGCAAACAGGCAGCAATATGGTGCGCTCTTGGGGGGCGTTGATCATCTGCCACATACGCACGATCTGGCGCGGAACGCTTTTTGTAAAGGCCAGCCGGAACACGGCGCAGACAAGGCGGACGCGCTGGAGCAACTGGTGGCGCTGCATGGGGCGGGGACAATTGCGGCAGTTATTGTGGAGCCGGTGGCAGGTTCTACCGGAGTGCTAATCCCGCCGAAGGGCTATCTGAAGCGACTGCGCGAGATTTGTGATAAGCATGATATCCTTTTAATCTTTGATGAGGTAATTACCGGGTTCGGCCGTTTGGGCTCGCCGTTTGCAGTGGAGCATTTTGATGTTGTGCCGGATATGGTTGTGTGCGCGAAAGGGCTGACCAACGGCGTTATTCCCATGGGGGCCGTGTTTGTGCAGGGCAAAATATATGATGCGCTGATGCAAGGCCCCGAGCAAAGCATTGAGCTGTTTCATGGATATACCTATTCAGGCAGCCCGATGGCCTGCGCTGCGGCGTTGGCGACGTTGGATGTTTATCGTGAAGAAGGGCTATTGGTGCGTGCTGGCGAGCTGGAAGCCTATTGGACTGAGGCATTACATAGCCTGCAAGATTTGCCGCATGTGATTGATATTCGTAGCATTGGTCTTGTAGGGGCTGTGGAGCTTGATCCGATTGCGGGAGCACTTACCAAGCGCGCGTTTAATGCCTTCCTTCGGGCCTATGAAGAGGGGGTGTTGATCCGCACAACGGGCGATATAATTGCGCTTTCGCCCCCGCTTATTATTAATCGGGTTCAGATTGACCAGATCGTCGAATGCTTGGGGCGTGTTCTGCGGATGAGCTAAGCAGATTACGCAGCTGTAAAAATGGTTTGGGTGGTATTGGTCTGCGATTTGGGAATCGAAGGCCATTGCCTAAAGTTGTTTTGCGCTTAAGCTTTGACCAAGCAGTAAAAAAACAAAGGTAAATGTGGAATACTTGGCAGAGGATATGCGGTTGTTCCGATTCTGCAGGCTCTGACAATTAAAATATCTCAGATTTTACATGACAGTGTTTTGACTTGTGTTAAACCCTCGCCAATTTGCTTGCGCGATGTCCTATGACATTGCATGCGTTGCAGAGATCTCTTTTGGGGAAAATCATGTCACAATTGGAAACCGGGGTATCTGAGACCCCAGTCGCGGACGAGTTCGGCATTATGCATAGCCAGCTCGCCGGTATTGATGCTGAGCTTTACAACGAAGACCAACTGCCCACATCGGCGCAGGCCCGCACATGGAACTGGCTGTCGATTGCCGCGCTTTGGGTTGGTATGGTGGTGAGCATTCCGGCTTATATGCTGGCATCCTACCTGATTAGTGATGGAATGAGCTGGGATCAGGCGGTGGTGATTATCCTGCTTGCCAACGTGATTGTGTTGGTGCCGATGGTGTTGATTGGCCATGCGGGCACCAAATATGGCATTCCATTTCCTGTGTTGCTGCGGTCATCCTTCGGGCCTGTCGGGGCGAAAATTCCGGCTGTTGCGCGTGGTATCGTGGCTTGTGGCTGGTTTGGTATCCAGACGTGGGTTGGCGGTTCGGCGATCTATGTGATTTTGAACACCCTGTTTGATGGGGCGCTGGCGGGCGAGGCGCTACCGGTGCTTGGCATTAATGCGGGCCAGTTTATTTCGTTCCTCGCGTTTTGGGCGCTGCATCTGTACTTCATCCGCAATGGGACCGAGTCCATCCGCTGGCTGGAGATTTACGCCGCGCCGTTCCTGCTGCTTATGGGTTTTGCCCTGTTGGCGTGGGCCTATGTGCAAGCTGGCGGGTTTGGTGCAATGCTGTCTACGCCAAGCCAGTTTGATGTGGGGCAACCGAAAGAGGGGCAGTTCTGGAGCGCTTTCTGGCCGGGCCTAACAGGGATGATTGGCTATTGGGCGACACTGGCGCTGAATATCCCAGATTTTACCCGCTATGCCTCCAGCCAAAAAGACCAGTTGGTTGGCCAAGCTGTTGGCTTGCCATTGCCCATGGCGCTGTTTGCCTTTATCGCGGCCGCTGTCACCTCGGCAACTGTGGTGATTTACGGTGAGGCTATCTGGGACCCTGTGGCATTGGCCGAGCGCATGGGCGGCATGGGTATTATTCTGGCGTTGGTGGTGCTGATTGTGGCGACGCTGACAACAAACCTTGCGGCAAACGTTGTGGCACCAGCGCATGGGTTTTCCAATCTTGCGCCGCGCAGCATCAACATGCGCCGTGGCGGCTATATCACTGCCGGGATTGGCTTGGTGATGTTCCCTTGGGTGCTGGTTAATCATATTGTGGGCTGGTTGATTGCCTATTCAGCGCTGTTGGGGCCAATTGCCGGGATTATGCTGGCTGACTATTATCTGCTGCGCAAAACCAAGCTGGATGTGGCAGAGCTCTTTAAGAAAGATGGCATTTACGCTGCCTCAAACGGTTGGAACTGGGCCGGTATGCTGGCGATGCTTATCGGTATTGCGCCAAACTTCCCCGGCTTCTTGCAGGGGGTTGGCTTGGTGCAGGATATCCCGGATATCTTTGCAGCTATCTATACCTATGCTTGGTTCGTCGGGCTGTTTGTTGCTGGTGCTGCCTATCTGGTACTGGCGCCGATCTTTGGGCGTAAATAGCTTAAAAAACTGAGTAATTTTGGAAAAAAGGGCGGCACATATGTGTCGCCCTTTTTGCTTTGCGAGGGGGCATGCGATAAGTTAAATCAACAAGTCATGTTTGTAGGCGTTATTAGGAATGCAATGATGAGGCAGATGGTAAAACTGGTTGCGGCGTTGAGTGGCCTCATGATGGTGAACGTGGCCGGAGCGGGACTGGCCCAGCAACCGCATCCCCTTAACGATGTGATTTGGGATGTGAATGCAGGCGTAGCGGTAACTGAAGATGAGCTCGGCGCTGCCCTTCTGCCTTATCGCTATGTGTTGCTGGGAGAAAAACACGACAACCCGCGCCATCATGACATTCAGGCACGGTTGCTTGCGGCAATTGCACAGGGTGAGCGGCCGCCGCGTGTGGTTTTTGAGATGCTCGATAGCGCCTCAAACACGGTGATCCAAGCGATTGCGCAGGGTGGCTTTGCTGATGATATGGCGGGGCTGGGTAAGGCGCTGCGCTGGGAGGAGCGCGGGTGGCCAGATTTTGCGATGTATGCGCCGGTTTTCGAAGTGGCGATGGCCGCCAAGCTGCCCATTGTGGCTGGTGGGCCAACCCGCGAGGCACTCAAGAGCGTTGCCAGAGGGACGCCGCCGGAGGATGCGCAGGGCCTGCGCTGGGAGCGAGCATACAGCGACAGTCAGCAGGCGGATTTGGTGGAGGAGTTGGTGGTTTCGCATTGCCAGATGGTTCCGCCCGAGCATATGGCGCCGATGGTGGCGATGCAGCGGCTAAAGGATGCGTTGATGGCGAAGGAAATGCGCGCGGCAGAGCGATCTGGCGCGGTGCTGATTGCGGGCAACGGGCATGTGCGCAAAGATCGTGGGGTGCCACACTTTCTGCCACTGGAGGGGACACGTGTGGTTTCTCCACTGGAAGTGCGTGAGGGAAAACTGAGAGCCAGCGATTATCTGGAGGTTGCGAAAGGGCTGGCGGACTATGTGTGGTTTACCCGCGCCGTGGCCAGCGAAGACCCTTGCGAGCAATACAAGGAACAGCTGCAAAAACTCAAAGAGAAGGCGGCAAAGGGGCACGAGTGACGTGTTTGCTTGGGCCCCTTTGCCGATGATGTGCTTTTACGCGGCTTGCTCGCCTTTGATCCAGACGGCATTGATCTGCATGTCATAGCTCAAGTGCAGGATACTGGCGTCCGCGCCTTCGCTGAATTGGCCGAGAGTTGCTGACAAGCCGATTGCCTGCGCGGGGTAGAGCGAGGCCATGCGCAAGGCTTCCTCTTTGCTTAGCCCAAGTTCGTTGATCACGAAACGGACCGCGCTAATCATGTCCAGATCCGCGCCGGCGAGGGTGCCATTTTCCAGAGTGAGCCTTCCGTCTGCGCGGTTGATGCGCCGACCGTTCAAGGTGAAGTGATCCATATCCGTGCCGATGGTGGACATGGCATCGGTTACAAGAAAGATCTTCGCGGGGCCTTGCTTGGCGCGCAAGGCAAGATTGAGCATTTCTTTTTGCACGTGATAGCCATCGGCAATCAGCCCCGCCCATGCCGCGCCGTTGCTCAGAGCTGCACCAACCATGCCGGGTTCGCGGTGTCCAAGGCCAGTCATGGCGTTGAACAAATGGGTGACGCCGCGCGCGCCTGCCGCCAGTGCCTCGCTTGTGCGGGCAAAACCGGCGGTGGAGTGGCCAAGGCTTACATAGATACCAGCCTCGCTTAAGCGGCGGATTTGCTCATCACTGACATTTTCCGGTGCGACAGTTACCATGAGAACCGGCAGGTCTTGCTTCAAAGCGATGAGGTTTTGCAGGTCCTGCTCTTTCATGGGGCGTACCAGCTCTTCAGCATGGGCACCGCGCTTGGCAATGGAAAGATGCGGTCCCTCCAAGTGCAGGCCAAGAAAACCCAGGGTATCGTTTGCCAAGGCTTCACGCGCTGCGGCGCGGGTGGCGGCATTTACCTGCGGACTATCGGTGATCAGGGTTGGCAGGAGTGCGGTGGTGCCCAAAGGGGCGTGAGCCTTGCAAATTGTCGCAAGGCCTTCTGCGCAGGGCGCTTCGTTGAGCAGCACACCGCCGCCGCCATTCACTTGCAGATCTATGAAGCCCGGAGCAAGCAGGCCGCCTTGCAACTCGATCTTTTTCGCGTTTTGCGGCAACTGATCGGCAGGGCAAAAACCTGTGATTTTGCCCATCTGCATGAGCAGGGCTTGGCCGCTGAGTGTTGTGTGGCCGGTGAAGATATCGGCACCGGTGAAAGCTGTTGTCGGGTGCGCTGTCATTAGCGGGTCACCGTTACTTTTTTCAGGTGTTTGGGTGTGTCAGGGTTATAGCCAACATGGCGAGAAAACCCTTCAATGAAGCTATAGAACGAGACGACAAGCGACAGCGGGTCGGTGAGCGGATGGCCTGTGGCGATAAATGGCAGGCGGGTGCCCGCGACCTCGATTTCAGAGGTCGCGAAGACATTGGCCTGTTGCTCGGCGATGCGGCCCATTGTTTGCATCAGGGATGCTTCCGCGGCATCGCGCGAGGCGAGCGCGAGTACTGGGAAAGCCTGATCGGCGATGGAGACCGGCCCATGCAGTACTTCGGCGGAGGAGTAGGCCTCTGCGTGCTTTGAGGAGGTTTCCTTGAACTTGAGCGCCGCCTCATGGGCAACAGCAAAGCCGGGACCGCGACCAATAATGTAGAGCGAGCTGGCTTCTGCCACTGGCTTGGTTAGTGCGCTCCAATCGCAAGAGATGGCTTTTTGCAGCTGGTCGGGCAGAGCGGCAAGGGCGTTTTTCAGCGCAGCGTCTCCGGTAAACTCAGCAAGCGTAGCAAGACCGGCGATGATGGAGTTGACATAGGTTTTGGTGGCGGCAACCGACAGCTCCGGTCCGGCGAGAATGTCGAGCGTTGAAGAGCAGGTCTTGGCAAGGTCTGACTGGCTGTTGTTGGTGATTGCGATGGCCGGGGCGCCGCTTTCACGTGCTGCTTTTGCTAGAGCGACAATGTCGGTGCTGGCGCCTGATTGGGAGATGGCGATACAGCCAGCGTCCCGAAGTTTCAGCGGGGCATCATAGATTGAGGCGACAGAGGGGCCGATGGAGGCAACGGGCAGGCCTGCCAGTAGTTCGAAGGCATATTTGAGATAGAGCGCGGCATGATCTGAAGAGCCACGGGCAATAGAGACGAGAAATTTGGGATCCGCGCTTTTCAGATTATCCGAGGCTGCGGTAATCGCATCAGCGCCTTCGGTGAGCAGCTGGGCAACGCGGGCCGGAATTTCTTCAACTTCGCGGCGCATGTGGGTGGTGGTCATGGGGCTATTCCTTCGCAACACAGTGGGAGGGTGGCTAGTTTTTTCCGGAGATATCAAGCTCGACAACAAAGTTGTAGGCGTCTGCACGGTAAATGGAGCAGGTGCGTTCAATCGGGCGGCCATCGGCCAGATAGGCGATGCGCTCGATATGCAGCGCTGGCTGCACAGTTGGTAATTGCAGCTGGGTGGCTATGGGTTCGGACAACATGATCGCGGAGATACGCTGCACAGCGCGTACCGGAGGGGCGTCTTGTTCCTTCAGGTAATCGTAGAGCGAGCTTTTGATGGCAAGTGGGTCTGGCACGGCGTCGACGGGAAGGGCCGAGACCTCGTGCGCGAGGGGCACACCATCTGCCAAGCGCAAGCGGGAAAGGCGGACGACGGGGGCCGCCGTAGGCAAGGTTAAGGCTAGAGCCTCTTCAGAACTGGCGCGGGTCACAGAGCGCTGCAGCCACTTACTGGAGACAGTTTTTCCTCGTGCGGCCATTTCCTGCGAAAACGAGGTAAGAGAAGCCAGTGACTGATCGAGCTGCTCGACTTTGGGTGCGACGAACGTGCCCGAGCCTTGGCGCTGCACCAAAACACCTTGATTGACTAATTCTGCAATCGCCTTGCGGACTGTGACGCGGGAAACCTCTGTCATATTGGCAAGATCACGCTCGGTTGGCAAAGCCGCGCCATGGGGCAGTGCGCCTGTGTGAATGCCGGTGGTGATACGGCCAACCAGCTGCAGGTAGAGCGGGCCACCTTCTGCGCCCCAGGTTTCCCGCGCGAAGATCTTGCTAATGGCATGAGGATCGGTGTGAACGCCGGTCTTACTCATGGGTGCGCCCCTTTGTCCGTCCCTAAAAGACAGCGCTTGGCCAAGGAGAGTGCGCCAGCGACAGCGTCGCCTTTCGGGGTCAGCAGCCTGTCTTGTAACTCTTGCGGTAAGTATGGTGCGAGAAAGCAGCTGATACTGCCAAGCATGGCAACAGGCAGGGCGCTGTTTTTCGACAGTGTGGTGATTGCTCTTGCCAGATAATCCGCATGCTGTTGGAGAACTTCAATGACAAGCGGGTCTTTTTGTTCGGCGAAGGGCAGGATCAACGGCATAAGCGCGGCTATCTCTTTCGGGCTGGCGCGGCGTGTAAACGTAGCCAGCTCTTCTGCGTTGTTGCCAAAGCGGGCAAGCATGGTTTCGGTGAGAGCAGAGTGGGGGCGCAATCCATCATGGGCAAGCAGGGTTGCTTCCAGTACTGCAAGGCTCATGCGGGCGCCACTGGCTTGATCGCCTGCGGTGAAGCCCCAGCCGCCCATCAATTGGCACTCGTCTGCTTCGCGACGAAGCAGGGCAGAGCCTGTGCCGAGGATGGCGATGATGCCATCATTGGGGCCGTGCGCGCCTTCCAAGGCTACTAGAGCATCGGAAACAAACAGGCTGCGGCCAAAGGGAAGCTGTGCGGCGAGGCTTTGCTTTTGGGCAGCGGTTAGCACGTTGACACCAGCGAGCCCAAGGACCGCGTAGCAGTTGGCGAGCGCGCGTTGATCAATGCCTGCCTGCGCGAGCGCTTCTTGTGCACAGAAACGAATAGCGGCCAAAGCGCCAGCTTGATCGGAAACAATGTTGGCAGGGCCGGCGCTTGCGGTTGCTAAGAGCGCGCCATTGGCCTGTGCAAGTGCGGCGCGGCAGCCACTGCCGCCTCCATCTATACCCAGCAGGTAGGTTTGCGAGTCACTCATTGGTATCTCTCCTATCGCAAATTATAATACCAATTAAATACCATTAAGCAAGTGGTGTTTAAGTGGTCTTCTTTACATTCTGTTTGAGAATAAAGAAAAGCGGCAACCCGTGGGCTGCCGCTTCCTTGTCAAACACTTGGGTCTAGCGCTGCTAGATGCTGCGTTGGTTGACACGCTTGGAAAGCTCTGCCGCGCTTTCTTTGCGCTCGGAATAGCGATCAACCAAGTAATCCGAGCAATCTCGTGTGAGCAGGGTGAACTTCATCAGTTCCTCCATCACATCAACCACACGGTCATACATGGAAGAGGGCTTCATGCGGTTATCGTCATCGAACTCCAAGAAGGCTTTTGGCACCGAAGACTGGTTCGGGATGGTGACCATCCGCATCCAACGCCCCAGCACCCGCATCTGGTTCAGTGCGTTAAAGCTCTGCGATCCGCCGGAGACTTGCATTAGCGCAAGCGTTTTGCCTTGTGAGGGGCGAACGGCACCGAGGGAGAGCGGGATCCAGTCGATCATGGTTTTCATAATGCCGGTCATGGCGCCGTGGCGCTCTGGAGAGCACCAGACCTGCCCTTCAGACCACATGATGAGTTCGCGGAGCTCTTGCACCTTGGGGTGGTCGGCCTCTGCATCATCGGGCAGGGGCAGGCCGGAGGGGTCGAAAGTCTTCGTTTCTGCGCCAAGTGCTTGCAGGATGCGTGCGGCTTCCTCCGTTAATAGGCGGGAAAAGGACCGCTTGCGCAGTGACCCGTACAGAAGCAGGATGCGCGGTTTGTGTGTGCTGATCTGCGGCGAAAGCAGGGCTTGCCTGTCAATCTCCTGAAAGCAGCTGGCTTCTATATTTGGCATATTCGAGGTGTCGGGAGCGCTCATTCTAGGTTATCTCGGTTGTGTTTGACGAATAGTGAGCTAGCGGCCGGTGACCTGCTCGCCATCTTCTTTGGTGAAGCTGGCAATCGCACCTTCGGGCAGAATCTCCAGGAGGACTTCAGAAGGACGGCATTGGCGCGTGCCCAGATCGGTGACGACGACAGGGCGGTTCATCAGGATGGGATTTTCAAGCATGAAGCCAATCAACTCTTCATCGCTCCAGTTGTCCCCTTGAAGGCCCAGTTCTTTAAAGCGGGCTTCTTTGGCACGCATGAATTGGCGCGCTGTGAGGCCACTTGCCTTGATGAGCTGGGTCAGAGTGGCGCGATCTGGCATGTTTTGCAAATACTCGATGACAGTTGGTGTGATACCTGCTTGTTTGAGCATGGCGAGCGTGTTGCGCGAGGTGCCGCACTTTGGGTTGTGGTAGATGGTGGCTTGCATGGCTTTGTCCCTCTAAAGCGATGATTTTAAGATATCAGGTGGTGTGGTCGGTGCGCAGGGTTCCAGCTGGCAATCGCTGGTGCTGCAAGTTTCATCCCCAGCACTGCAGCAATTCTCCGTTAGGAAATGCAGCAGGGATTGCATGGTGGAGTTGTGCAGGGCGTAAAACACTTGCCGGCCATGCTTGTGCGTGGTGAGCAGACCCGCCTTTTGCAGTGTGGTGAGATGGAATGACATGCGCGTGGGTGCGATGGCGAGTAGGTGCGCCACTTCACCTGATGGCAAGCCCTTGGGGCTGTGCTTCAGGATTAGCCGGAACGCGGCGAGCCGGTCTTTGTGGGCAAGGGCGCTGAGCGCGCTGATGGCACTGTTTTCATTCATCTCACAACACTACAAAAATATTTGTAGTGTTGCAAGTTTGTCTAAGGCAAAGGCCTTGGAGGGGTGGCCTTTGCTCTTATTAACGTTTGGTGCTGTTAATGCTGTTCAGGCTCGGCTGGTAGCATAAAGACAATGAGCTCAGCCTCCTCGCCGTTGGAAAAGCTCAGCTCTCCTGATGCGAGGGCTTGCAGGGCGTCCCCTTGTTTTAGCGTTATACCGTTGATGCTTGCAGCGCCTTTGGCAATTTGAATGTAGGCGATTTGATCGTCTGCAACCTGCATTGTGGTGGTCTTCTCATCTTGCAGGCGCAGGGCGTAAACGAATGTATCGCTTTGCATGGCGATGGAGCCTTCCCGCCCATCGGGGGAGAGAAAGAGGTGTGGTGTGCCATTTTGTAGTTTAGAGGCGATCTCTCGGGCTTCATAACGTGGTTCGGTGCCGGTCTTGTTTGGGATCAGCCAGATTTGCAGCAGATGCGTTTCTTCGCTGCTTGAGGGGTTGAATTCGGAGTGGTGCACCCCACGACCGGCGCTCATATACTGGATCTCGCCTGCTTTCACCGTGCCTTCGGAGCCCAAGCTGTCTTTATGGGCGATGGAGCCGGAAAGCGGGTATGTGAAAATCTCGAAGTTCCGATGCGGGTGCGTGGGGAAGCCACCTCCGGGGGCGATGTGGTCTTCGTTGATGACGCGCAATTGGGAAAAATGGATGTTTTGCGGGTCGTGATAGTCGGCAAAGCTGAATGAATGGGCGGCACGGAGCCAGCCATGATCAACATGACCGCGGCTTTCGGCGAGTTTGACGATCAGAGCGTCTGGATGGATCGCGGTGGACATTACGTTTTCTCCTTAACGAGTTGCCGCGGGTTCTTATTGTGGCGGCTGTTGCAACTACAATAGGAGTGAATGCTTTTCTGGACAATTTCAGTAATCATTGCCTAAGTGTTTCCAATTTTTGAACGATGAACCATGCAGTGTTGACTTTCCACGGCAGTGCCCAAGTTATCATCGGGCTGCGCACAGGCTTTCCCCAGTGTTTCCCCATGATGCCTGTGGGTAACGAAAAGCTGTGTGGGGATTGTTGGTAACTGCTTGAAACCATTGGAAAGCGTTGGAGGTTTAACAAAGTGCAGGGCGCGGGGCGTTACTCTGTGGGCTTTGGTTTTCAGATTCTCACAGGTGGGTTTTTTCGCCAGCATGGGCTTTACAATTTTGCATAGTGCCGATTGGCATATCGGCCAAACGTTGAACGGCTGGTCGCGCGGCTATGAGCATGCTTGCTTTTTCTCACAGTTGCGCGAGATTGTAGAGCAGCGGCAGGTGGATGCCCTGATCATTGCCGGGGATGTTTTTGATAACCAAAACCCCTCGGCAGAGGCGATGCGGCATTTGTTCGAGGTGTTGCACGGGCTGCGTCAGGTCAGGCCCCACCTCACAACTGTTATGGTGGCGGGCAATCATGACCCTGCTGGCCGGTTGGAGGCGCCCGCGTTGTTGCTGCAAGAAATCGGTGTGCATGTGTGCGGCGGGGTAAATTGGCTGCATGGCAAGCTTGATCCGGCACGGCATCTGGTGGCGCTACGCGATGGTGCTGGTGTGGTGCGGGCGCAAGTGGTCGCCCTGCCGTTTCCGCGTGCGAGCGATCTGCCCAGCCTTGGCACTTTGAGTGATGAGGGGCAGGGTTCCCCTGTCGTGCGGGCAGTGCATGCACTTTATGACGAGGCGGCGCAAATGGGGCGCGAGGCGGCAGGGCCAGAGCTGCCTTTGCTGGCCACAGGGCATTTGCATGTGCAAGGCGGAGAAGAATCTGAGGCATCTGAGCGGCGCATTCTGGTTGGCGGTGAGCATGCTGTGCCCGCATCGGCCTTTTGTGATGAATTTGACTATGTGGCGCTGGGACATTTGCACAAGCCGCAGCGGGTGGGGCGTGACACCATTCGCTACTCAGGCTCGCCGTTTCCGCTGTCCGTTAGCGAGCAGAACTACAAGCACGGGGTGAGTTTACTTCGCTTTCAAGAGGGAAAGCGGCAGGCGGAGATTGAGCATGTGCTGTTGCCCCGCCCTGTGGCGTTTCATCGGATTGGCGGGAAGGAAGGCGCGCTGCTGGAAGAGGTGGCCGGGCTTTTGGATGAGCTGGAGCTTGCGAGTGACGTGCCAGTAGAGGCGCGGCCTTTTTTGCATGTGAATTTGGCACCACAGACGTCGGGCTCTGGATTGCGGGCGGAGTTGGAGCAAATCCTGAGTGACTATCCGGTGCGCGGTGCGGGGATGAGCGTTATGCGCAAAGATGAGCCACGCACACTGGCAGATGAAGAGAGCGCGAGCCTGCAACGGTTGGCGGAACTGCAACCAGAAGATCTGTTCCTGCAAGTTTTCGAGCAGACCCATGGGGTTCCCGCCACTGCGGCACATACTGCGCTGTTTCGGCAAGTGACCACGGAGAATGAAGAATGAGATTGCTAAGTATCCGTGGTCAGAACTTGGCCAGCCTTTCCCAAGGATTTACGGTAAATTTTGAAGAGGAGCCGCTAAAGGGTGCCGGGTTGTTCGCCATCACCGGTGAAACAGGGGCGGGAAAATCTACCCTGCTTGATGCGATGTGTTTGGCGCTGTTTAATCAGTGCCCAAGATTAAGCGCAGAGGGCAAGGGTTATGCGCTTACCGATGTTGGCGGTGAGACGCTTGGCGAAAAAGACAGCCGTACCGTGTTGAGCCGCGGGGCGAGCGAGGGCTATGCAGAGGTGGATTTCACTGGCCAAGATGGCGACGCCTATCGGGCTCGATGGGCGGTGCGCCGGGCGCGCGGTAAAGCATCTGGGAGGCTGCAAAAAGTAGAGCGCAGCTTGATGCGACTTTCTGATGAAGTGGTTTTGGAGAATTCAATTACGGGCGTGGAAAGTGTGATCCCGCAGATATTGGGGTTATCCTACGAGCAGTTTCGCCGCACAGTGTTGTTGGCACAGGGAGATTTTGACGCTTTCTTGCGAGCTGGAGACAAAGAGCGGGCGGCACTGTTGGAGAAGATTACCGGCACCTCTGTCTACCGGCAGATCTCTAAGCAAGTTTATCAGCGCACGAGTGAAGCGCAGGCTGTTGTCGATACGCTGCGGGACAAAGGAGAGGCCATCGGCTTACTCGATGAGGCGCAAAGGGCCGAGCTTGAAGGCTTGCGCGATGCCCTCGGTGTTTCACGCGCGCGTGAGGCGGCGCAGCTCAAAGGGTTGCAAGAGGATTTGCAGAAAAACAAAGCGCTTGATGCAGCGCAGCAGCAACTTGTCAGCACAAGAGAGGCGATGGGCCAGGCGCAACAACGGCTGGGCAATGCGGCAGACAAGCAGCAGCTTTTGGCAACATTAAAGCGGATCAAAATCGTAGAGCCGCTTGCACAGCAAGTGGAGATGCGCAAGGGCGAGGAGGTTAGTGAGCTTGATGCTTTCACGCAATTGCAGACGCAGATGCAAGCGCTTGACGCGCAGCGCCAAGGCGAACAGGAAGCACTTAGAAAGGCACAGCAGCTGAGCGCGCAACTGCAGGACCAAGTCCGTCAGTTTGAGCCGCAATGGCGTTTAGCGGAGCAAAAGGACCTACAGCTTTCACATAGTCAGGCAGAGTGTGACAAGCTTTCGCGGCGCGTTGGTGACTTAGCGGTGCGCACAGCAGACACGAGGGAGAAGCTGGTCAATGCGCAATCCCGTCAACAGGATTTAGCTGCGGTAAAAGCAAAGGTGAAAGCGCAGCTGGAGCGATTACAGCCGCTTAGGCCGATTGTTGACGCGGAGCAAAGCCTGCGGGGCGATTTGCACCGTGCAGGCGATACGGCAGAGCAGTTGCAAAAACAAGAGGCGCAACTGAGCCAGTTAAAGCAGGCGGAGCACGAGAAAGCGCAACTCCAACAGGAGCTGGAATCGAAGCTGCAAGATATGGGCGCACAGGTCGCACAGGCCGAAGCGCAGCTGGCGGCAGAACAGCAGGCGATTGCGGCAATTGATGGGGCACGCTTGCATGAACAGCAAAAGCTGATGTTGCGCTTGGAGCAGCAAGTTAGCAGTCTACAGATGAGTGCGCAGAAGGCGCGGCACAAAGAACAAGATAAAGAGCAGATCAGTACAGAAGTGACTGTTCTGGAGGCGGCGTTGACCGGCCTTGCACACGAAGTAGACGGGGCGAGGCAGGTGGCCGATCAGGCCAGTCAGAATGAACGCATGACGGCGGACCTTGGTGCCTTGGCGGACATGGCTGCGAGTGAACAAGTCAAGCACTTGCGCAGCGGGTTGCTAGAGGATGAGCCTTGTCCGGTATGCGGTAGCCGAGAACATCCAGCTAGCAAGGGGGCCGCAGAACAACAGCTGTTCGCTGGTGTGCAAAAGGCTAGAACAGAGGCGCAGGTGCGCGCAAAGCAGGCGCGAGCGGCGCTGGAGCGGGTGTTGGCAAAGCAAAGCGGCGATGCAGCAAGGCTGCAAGCGCTTCTGGCGCAAAAAACGCGAGCCGAGAAAGAGATTATCGCCTTGCGCGAAGAGGCAGGGCGTGCCTGGCATGGCCTTCCTTTAATGCTAGAGCAGTCTGATTTACCTGCGCCGCCGCCGCTGGAGGATGTACTGCTTGGGCGGGGAAGCCTTACCGGGTTGCAGGAGGCGAGCAAGAGCCGCTTGGGGGAGCTTGAAGGGCAACTGGCCGCGCTAGAGGCGCAGCGGGTTGCTCTGGCAGAAGCGCAACAGGCGCGTGATGAGTTGCACCAGTCTCTAACCAGAGCAAGCGCGCAAGCAAGCGCTGTTAAAGCTGACCTCGTCGGATTGCTGGTTCAACGGCAAGAGCGCGAAGCACAACTGAAAGAGGGAAAAAGCGAGTTGGCGCGTTTGCTTGCCGCTATTGATGATGTGGCAGGCGCACCTCAGTCTGCCCGCTTAACAGGCTTGCAAGGTGAGGCGCTGATGCGCGGCTTGTCAGCACTCCTGCGGTTTGTTGGGGAAACCAGAAAGAGCTGGAACGAGTGTAAAGACGAGCTGGAGCGCTGTGAGGTGCAGCTTGGCGCTATGGCGGCAGAGATTGCCTCCTTGCAGGCACGACTGGAAGAGAATGAGGGGCAATTGCTCCCGCAGCAACAGCAGTTGGATGCCCTCCAACAGCAGCTTGGAGAATTGCAGCGGACGCGCGCAGAATTGCTTGGCGGTGAAGGCACACAGGCACATCGTGCGCGCCATCAAGACGCTTTAAAACAAGCACAAGCAGAAGCTGCGCAGCTTTTGGGGCAGCTTGGGCAGGTGAATGAGCAGCTTGCTGCTGCGCATGGGCAAAGCACACAAAAAAAGGCGCGCTTGGAAGAGTTGCGCACCGCAATCACGCAGGGCGAGGCGGGATTTGCGACGGCGCTACAGCGCGAGGGGCTTAGTCCGGAGCAATTTACATTGCTTCGACCCACCGCCGATGAGCAACTTGCGCAGCTACAAGAGGAACTGGAGCGCCTCACACAGGAGGCTGCGCTTGCGTGTGAAGCTTACAAGTTGCGGCAGAGCGATGTGGAGCGGCTCGCAGCCCAGCACGATGAATCTATGGACCTGAGCGAGCTGACCAAGCAAATTGACGAGGTGCGCGCCAAACACGAGCAAAACGCGGTGGAGCTAGGTGCTCTCAACGAACGTCTCTCATGCGATAACGTAGCCCGGGCCGAGGCTGAACAACTGGCAGTACAATTGAGTGCAGCGCAAAGCCAGACGGCGCTTTGGGGTGCGGTTAACCAAGCAATTGGTTCTGCCGATGGTGACCGGTTTCAGAAAGCTGCACAAGGCGTGACCCTTGATCTGCTGGTGGCGTTGGCCAACAAGCAACTGCATAACTTGAAACCGCGTTACCGGATGCGCCGTGACCCTGCTGGACTTGGCATCTATGTGGAGGACTTGGAGCTAGGGCTCGGTGGGCGCTCCACGCGATCATTGAGCGGCGGCGAACGTTTTCTTGTTTCGCTTTCTCTGGCGCTGGCGCTTTCGAATCTGGAAGGGCGGCAGTCCTTTGCGGATACCTTGTTTATTGACGAAGGGTTTGGCACGCTCGACAGTGAAACGCTGGATGTGGCGATTGATGCGCTCGAGATGCTACAGGGGCAAGGGCGAAAAGTCGGCGTTATTAGCCATGTCGAGGCGATGAAAGAGCGCATTCCAGTGCAAATACAGGTGTTAAAGGCGGGCGCAGGACGCAGCCGGATCGCTGTCCATGCCCCTAGCGGTTGGTAGTTTACGCTAGCTCACTTGCGCTTCATTATCATGCCAGTCTGGCGAGAGGTTTGTTTCTCGAATGCGAGGCTGTGCGCTGGGGCGGCCGAGTAGGAAACCTTGCACTTCGTTGCAGCCTTCTTTTTGTAGGAAGGCCAACTCTTCAGGCGTTTCAACGCCTTCGGCAACGACTTCCATGCCAAGAGCTTTGCCAAGCGCGATCACAGTTCGGACGATTGCTGCCAGGCTTTGCGAGGTTGGCGCGCCTGAGACAAAGCTGCGGTCAATTTTAATGCGATCAAGTGGAAAACGGCGAAGATAGCTGAGTGAAGCGAAGCCAGTGCCAAAATCATCTAGTGCAATCTTAATGCCTTTTTCCTTCAGGCGCTGGAGCAGCCGTACAACGTGGTTGTCTTCTTGGATAAGAACGCTTTCGGTAATCTCGAACTCGAGTTGATTGGCGTTGAGACCGGTTGTCCACAAAGCACGCTCGATGATCGCCAGAAGCTCCTCGTCGCTGAATTGAACTGGCGAGAGATTAATGCTCACACGCAAATCGCTTGGCCATTTGGAGGCTTGGCGGCAGGCTGTTTGTATCACCCAGCGGCCGATTGGAATGATAAGGCCGCTTTCTTCTGCGATCGGGATAAACTTGGATGGTGGTATGGGGCCTAGATATGGGTGGTTCCAGCGCAGGAGGGCTTCGTAACCAACAATTTTATTTGTGTTGGCGCAAGCTTGTGGCTGATAATGGAGTGACAGATGCCCCTGTTGCAACGCCTCCTGGAGATCGAGCTCAATGGTGCGTCGCTCTTTCAGGCTTGCTTCCATTGATGGTTCGAAGAATGCCAGCTTCCCCTTGCCAGAAAGCTCGGCGCGTTTGAGCGCCAGACCAGCCTTGGCTAGAATGGCATCAGGGTGCTTGCCTACTTCTGGAATGAGGGCGATGCCGACGCAAGCGCTTATGCGAATATTCAAATCGTTTTTTAGCGAGAATGGTTTTGCGAGCGAATCCAACATACGCTGTGCACTAAGACTGACTTCGGCCTGTGTTTTGCACTCCCTTAGGATGACTGCAAATTCATCGCCCCCGTAGCGAGCGACAAAGGCGGTGTGTCCGGCGAGGTACTTTAGCCTACCCCCGGCTTTGCGCAGGATCTGATCGGCGACAGACTGGCCATATAAGTCATTGACATCTTTGAATTTACTTAGGTCAAACAGGAGGATTGCGCAGGAGCTTTTGGTAACCTGTAAGCGATGAAGCTCTTGCAGTAGCGTTTCGCGAAAAAAACCACGGTTTGGCAAATCGGTAAGCTGGTCATGACGCGCCATATGCAACAGGCGCATTTCCTCTTCTAATTGTTGGGTTTTATCGCGGACCGCGGTGAGGCGTAATTTTTGACCGCTTATCTCTATGTCGCGCCCTCGCACTTCACATAGGCGTTTATTACCTTGTTTGTCCAAGAGTTGCAGTAGGCGGGGTTGGACTGAGTTTTTCGAAATGTGATAGATGGCATCAGCGCGGGACTCTGGCGCTGCGAAGTCTAACAGGGGGAGGCCAGTAAGCTCACTTTGGTGATAACCCAACAGTTCCGCGGCGGCCGCATTTCCTGCAATGATCTTATTATTGCAAGATACAACCAGCCCTTCAAAGGCGTTGTCTGCCAAAACGGTGAGCGCCGCAATTTTGTGTTCCAGATTAGCGGTCTCATGAGAAGCAGGGTTGTGAGTTGTAGATGTCTTGGATGTTTGCCTCGTAAAAATCGCCAGTAAACAGAGAATGATACCCGCAAAAACTAGGAGAAACCCATAGTTTCCGAGCGCAAGTTGCCAAAGGTTGACGGGCACATCCAAATCTCGAGGGCTTGGAGCTTCAGTGACGGAAGAAATATCTATAAAACTTGTGGGCGTGTTGGCGCGGGACATAGCACACCCAAGGGGGGATATTGCAGCTAACCCAAATGTATACTTCCACAAGTTTGACTGGTTCATTGATAAGCAAGTCTAATTCATCGCCGGAAACTGTGAGTTCATTTGGTTCAGGTGAACTCATTTAGATGAATATAATGAACGAAAATAAATCAAATTCTAGTGAAATTCGATTGGCTGTAACAAGAAGGCCTGCCCGTTAATCTACCTAGGATTGTTTTTAAGATTCGTTTGTTCTGCGTGATAGTTGGAGCTGTGCTCAAGTAAAATATCAGGGTCATCTCTCCAATTGTTCTGGATAAATAAATTCTCGCTAGGCTAGTTTTATGACTGTTTTTTCTGTGTTCATTATTGTAATTACCCAAGGATAATTAAAGGTATTCTACTTTTAGATTGAATTTTCTCAGTTGCTTTGGGTAGATATCAAGATAAATACTCGTTCCATGATTTGTGCATCTTGAAAGAATGTTGGGGGAAAGTAGCTCGGAAGAGCATGGCAGCGTGTTGCTAAGAGTTTTTCAAAGTCATTTGCCATAGCAAAGTAATCAGGTTCCGATTGCATAGGTTTTCTGCAAGTGGTTGGCGGGTGGATCTTGAGATATGTCAAAGACTTGGATCTTGCTGCGGTATATCAATATTTTCAGCTTCGGCTGGCACTCAGATGGGGGAGTGTCGACTTATATAGGGCGCGCAGTATTCTTACTGTTGCGCCCTTTTTTTGTCGGGGAACCTTGCTTGTACCGGCACCTGTGCTTTTTCGCCAATAAACAAAAGGCATGATTGCACCAGCAAAAGAAAATCGCCATAGTGCAGCGCATTCGGGTTTTTGATCTGCAAAAACGGATTGAATGAAAAGGGAATACGGTAGGGAAGACCAAAAGAAGGGCTCGAGCCGTAGCTGCCCCCGCAACTGTTAACAGGGAGTGCTTTCTCGTTTCGCCACTGGCTTTTGCTGGGAAGGAGAGAACGCATCATGATCTGTGAGCCAGGAGACCTGCCTGAATATATGTCCAATGCCCGTATAATTCGGGCCAAACGCACGGTGGGTGCGATAATCAGGAGTTATTATTATGCATATCGAGCCAGGTTACGTTTCCGCGGCAAAGGTTATGGCCGCGAATGTGGCGGCAGCCGGTGTCGTTCTTTGGGGTGTCAAGTTGCAGGCCGCAGAGTTCCTTAAAAATCCCTTGGTTCCGCTAAAAACGATACTTGCGGCGGTTTTCTTCTCCTTGTTCATGGAGAGTTTCCATATGCCGGTCGGGCCTTCTGAGCTCCATTTCGTTGGTGCGATGGCCATGTATCTGACGCTGGGGTTCACGCCGGTGTTTTTGGGGTTTGCTCTGGGTTTGCTGGTGCAAGGATTTCTGTTTGTACCGGCCGATCTTGTCCATTTGTCGGTGAATAGCCTTTCTTTGATCTTGCCGCTTGTGAGCGTGCACTATCTGGCGGGGCGCAAACTGTTCGATCAGGCGCTTGGCAAACGTACGACTGTCGCGCAGATTATTAAGCTTGACGCCATGTATTATGCTGGTGTGACCGGCATGGTTGGCTTCTGGCTGCTCATTGGTGAAGTTGAGACCCCGCTTTTGGCATGGGCGCAGTTCGCTGCCAGTTATTTGGCCGTTGTGGCAATTGAGCCGCTAGTGACTTATGCGGCGGTGCGTGGGCTGAAAGCTGCCGAGGGCGGCGCTTTGGTGCAGCGTCTTACAGTGGTGCCAAGCTTAAAGCTTGCCTAGATGTAGCGCTTCTTGCCGAAAAACTGATGGCCGCCTTGCGAAGGGCGGCCATTTTGCGTTTGGCGATGCGGTGATGCAAATGAATAACGAGGGGCATTGTGTGGTGAAGGCATTAGAAGTTATTGCCCCGCGGGCGCGCATCCTTTAGAAGTGCTAGCCAGAAAACCACTCGTTCCCACATTTAGGAGATGTAGGCACCTCATGGCGCGCCAATTCATCTATCACATGCACGGGGTCTCTAAAGCTTACGGTAGTAAGAAGATCCTCGATAATATTCACCTGTCCTTCTACCCAGATGCAAAGATCGGTATTCTTGGCCCAAACGGCGCGGGTAAATCCACCCTGCTGAAAATCATGGCCGGGCTTGATAAGGAGTATACCGGTGAGGCTTGGGCGGCAGAGGGAGCCAAGATTGGCTACTTGCCACAGGAGCCGCATCTGGACCCTGAAAAGAACGTGCTGGAAAACGTCATGGAAGGCGTGGCGCACAAGCAGGCGATTGTTGATCGCTACAACGAAGTCATGATGAATTATTCTGATGAGACCGCCGATGAAGGCGCGAAGCTTCAGGATATTATTGACCAGCAGGATCTTTGGAATTTGGAAAGTCAGGTCGATATGGCAATGGAAGCGCTCCGTTGCCCGCCATCGGATGCTGATGTGACTAATCTTTCTGGTGGTGAGCGCCGCCGGGTGGCTCTGTGTAAGCTTCTGCTTTCCGAGCCGGATCTGCTGCTGCTTGACGAACCGACCAACCACTTGGACGCTGAAACCGTGCATTGGCTCGAGCGCCACCTGCGCGAGTTCAAGGGCTCGGTGCTGATCATCACCCACGATCGCTACTTCCTTGACAATGTGACCGGTTGGATTCTCGAGCTGGACCGCGGCCAAGGCATTCCATACGAGGGCAACTACTCGGTTTATCTGGAGAAGAAAGAGAAGCGTATGGAGCAAGAGGGCCGCGAGAATATGGCCCGCTCTCGTGCGATCAAGCGTGAAAAAGAATGGATGGGGATGTCGCCTAAAGGGCGCCAGACCAAATCCAAGGCACGTATTCGGGCCTATGATGATCTGCTCGCTGCGCAAGAAGAGCGGATGCCAAGCATTGAGCAGATCATGATTCCGGTTGGCGAGCGCCTTGGCAACAACGTGATCGACGTTGAGAATGTGTCCAAAGGCTTTGGCGATCGTTTGCTTATTGACGATTTGAGCTTCAAGCTGCCGCGCGGTGGCATTGTTGGTGTTATCGGCCCTAACGGTGCTGGTAAATCGACATTGTTCAAGCTCTTGACCGGCAACGAAACTCCAGATTCTGGTAGTGTGACACTTGGTGAGCGTGTTCACCTTGGTTATGTGGATCAGTCGCGCGACAAGCTGGACCCGAATAAAACTGTTTGGGAAGAAATTTCCGATGGTAACGAGATCATTTACCTAGATGGTAAAGAGATCAACTCTCGTGCCTACTGCTCTTCCTTTAACTTTAAAGGCCCAAGCCAACAGGCGAAAGTGGGCGATCTGTCCGGTGGTCAGCGTAACCGCGTGCATTTGGCAAAAGTCTTGAAGCAGGGCGCAAATGTTCTGCTGCTCGATGAGCCGACCAACGATCTGGATACAGAAACTCTGGCAGCGCTGGAAGATGCGCTGGAGAGCTACGCTGGCTGTGCTGTGGTGATCTCGCACGATCGTATGTTCCTCGACCGCTTGGCAACACATATGCTGGCGTTTGAAGGCGACAGCCACGTTGAATGGTTTGAGGGCAACTTCGAAGACTATGAAAAAGACAAGGTGCGCCGTCTTGGTGCACATGCTGCCGATCCAAGCCGCATCAAGTACAAGCCGCTGACCCGCTAGGGAGCTAGTGAGCGCGAACACAATCAAGGCCCGCTACGTGCGGGCCTTTTTTGTTCGCCATTAATCGTGTAGCTTCCTGCTACTCCGCAGCACCTTTCATGGATTAGCTTTCTAGCTGCAGGCTTTGACCAACATCCTTGATCCAGTTGAGTACAAGGGTTTGGGAGGAGGGGCTCTCTGCCAGCTGCCAACCCATGGCACCTCCCATCATTGGATAATTTTTGCGCAACGGGGCAATCACTTGCGAGCAGAGCTGATCAGTTTCCAAGTAACCTGAGCCCGCATTCTGCTCCGTGGTCGGCTTGCCAAGGATTAGTTTTTGCAAGGGCAGGTTTTGCTGTTGGTTCAGGCCGACAATGCTGGTTGGAAAGGGGCTCTCAGGACCTACTCCGGCGCATTTGTGCGCTTGCTCTGGGCCTGTGCTCCCGACATCACCCGGGTTGTTGTAGTATTGGATGTTTAGGTAATCGATGGCATCGCCAGCCGATTTGAGGATATCTGAGTAAGGGGCCGGCTTTGTCTTTGAAGTGCTTTGATCTGGCCAGGATGGGGATAGATAAGGGGGTTGCGGGGCATGGGTAATGAGGTACTGGCCCGCCGGTAGGTTTTTACGTAGTGCCTTTGATAGGTCTACCAGAAACGTGACAGCATCATACTTGGGGTTGCTGCTGGTGAAGGCCTCTGTGTCTTCCCAATCGATGTCAATGCCGTCAAAGTTGTTTTGCTTGACAAAATCGGCAAGGCACTGCGCGACTTCTTCAACATTCTGGGCGCAATTCGCCCATGTATCGGAGGCAAGGGTCGCACCGCCCAAGGCAACCAGAACTTTGCGCTTGCCGCCTTCTTTCGCATCGCTGATGATTTGCTTGTTGTTGAGTGTGTACTGCAAAGGAAAATCAACCAGAGGGGTGACCTCCATGCCGCTTGCTGTAGGGGTGAAAGTCAGGCCACAGATAAAGCTTTGAATGGCAATACTGCATGAGGTGCCAACGAGCTTATCGAGGGATGCCTGCCAGTTGTCGGTGTAGATGACCAGTTGGGGGGTATGCATAGCGTTTCCTTTCGCTTGTGCGTTCAGCAGCGCGGTGGGCGTTGCTTGTGTGCATCGGGAAAGACGCCCTTGAATGGTTGGGGTGAGCGCAGAACCGTGAATTTGCCTAGGGTGATCTTAATGGAGGTGGGCAGTTTTTAGTCGTGTTTGTTTCATGCGCTGTGAAGGTCAACGATTGTGCGCAATTGTCGCATTGGCAATCATGCTTGTTTGATGCATATCAAATTTGATTTGGATCAATGAAAGTAGCCGTTATGAGCGACCTCACACTTACCCCTGATAGTCTTGAGCTCTCTGGAAAAGGCCAGTCGAAGCCCGCAGGTACATGGCTTGCGCGGATTTTGTTTGCCCTGCCCATACTTGGTTGGCTGCTTCGCGACGCAAGTCGTGGACGGGACAACGCGAAGTACTTTTTAATCGCGAACGTGGCGGTGTTGTGGGCTCTGGCGATCTACTTTTTTGGCTACCCGGCTTTTATCGTTATTGAACTGGCGATGGTGGTTGTTGGGTTCGTCTGGATTATTGCGGTGTGTCGTTAGTATCGCCGTCAATATTCTCAAACTCGTTGGGGGCTATTGTGAGCCCCCACTCCTGCAGCTGCATGCACATATCTTCCTGAACAAAGAAGCGGGCCGCATCGCGGTCATACCCCTGTTGTAGCATTGCGTCGTAGCCGGTGAACTGGTGACGGGCGAGAGCTATGGCCGCTAAACGTACAGCCCGGTAAGGGGGCGCGGTGCGTAGCGCGCCCTGTGCGGTTGAATGGCGTATCGTGAGAGCGTATGCGAGGGGGATGTTTGGCAGGAGCATGGCCATCGCCTCATCGATGAGTTGTTGTCGGCGGGTTTTGCTCAAAGGCTCTGCTCTGCATCGTGATATTGGCTGTGCGATCTTTTGAAAAGTGTAAACTTTCCAAAAGTGGTCCTGCGTGTTATTGCTGGGGCATGAATGAGCGCACCAAGCAAAGATTGCTAACTTACCTTAAAAAGCACGGATCACAGACTGCGGCGACCCTTGCCAAGGAACTGGGTATTACCAGCGTGGCTGCGCGTCAACACCTAGATTCCCTGCTAGAGCTGGGAAGTGTGACCTTTGAAGATATCAAGGGTAATGTGGGGCGTCCGCGCCGTGTTTGGTCCCTGTCTGGTGCTGGGCACCGGGCGTTTCCTGACCGCCACGACCATTTGCTCAGCGAGGTGTTGAAGGGCATGCGCGAGCTCTATGGCGAAGAAGGGGTTGAGCAGCTCGTTCGGCTGCGAGAGGCGAGCGCAGCGCAAGCCTACGCTCAGGAACTGACAGGTCTCAAGAGCTTCAGGGAGCGCTTGCAACGGTTGGCCGAGCTGCGAACAGCTGAAGGCTACATGGCCGATGTTGTCGAGGTGGAGGATGGCACCTTGATGCTGATCGAAAACCATTGCTCTATATGCCGTGCTGCGCAGACCTCACAGGCGTTTTGCCAATCGGAGTTGCGTCTGTTTCAGGCGTTGTTTGCCAACGAGGCTGAGGTGCAGCGCCAAGAACACATTATTGCTGGTGACCGGCGCTGCGCCTATAAACTGGTTCCCAAACCGGCGCCTTAAGCGAGCCGAGAGAGTAGCAGCAGCATCTCATTGCGGTTGTTTACATGCAGTTTTGCATAGATGTTTTTGCGGTGCGTTCGAAGCGTATTGGCTGATATGTTAAGAACAACCGCAATTTGAGGCTCGGTTAGAGAAGAGCACAGTTGCCTGAGTACTTCAGCTTCGCGTCTTGTTAGATCGTAAATCAACTCAGCGCGCGTCAAGCGGCGTTTTGTTAGATCAACCGGGTCAATGATTTTGAGCGCGACCAGTGGCGGTTCACTTGATAGGCTAATGACTTCAAGCAGAAAGTCTATGTCGAGTTCAGGTTTTTTAAGCTCAAATGGTGCCCTGCGCGGCAGTGAAGTGAGCTCCAATCGAGCCCGTATCGCCTCAGACACCGGGCGCAGCTGTTCGCAATCGCAAACTTCCAATATCTTTCCAGCAATATTGATTGACGGTACGCGATTCAGGTGTTGCTTTGCAGAAGTGTTTACTAATAAAATCTCGAAGGAGCGCGTTAAAATGATAACTCCGGAATCAAGCTGCTCCACCAAGTAATTGGCGGGGGCTTCCAGAGAACCAGAATTTATCTGCTCCAATAACGTGTCGGCGGTCATTGTCTCGGCTTTGCTATCAATAATTTCAGACTAATCTTTTTTGTAATTTTGTGCACGAGTCATAGAGCTATTAGTTTAATTCTAAAGCAAATCTAATATATTCCTGATTTATCAAAAAGTAAATATTTAGAAAAATGCCAGTTTGGTTAAAAAAATCCCTAAATATAGGTTTTTATATTTCGATTCACGCATTTACATCTATTTGCCATTGTATGGTATTTTAATAAAATTGAGTATAATAGTTCTAATTGCTTATTAAGTTATAGAGGAAACTAAATGAATAGTATTTATTGATTGTAACTGAAAAGCGTGGGATGTGCATGGTTTATTTTCACTCGTGTCCTAGAATGAACAAGGAGCATGTATAACCTTGTCAAAATTACGCTTGCACACTTGGAAAAGTAGGCCTTTCCTAATTAGTATTGCCGATAGATAATCTGATTTGTGCGTGTGTTCGAAGAGGCATTCGGTGTTACGCAGCCCTCTTGGTCGCGCGCTGTTAAGAGATGGTGCCAATTAAATGACCAGTTCCATGGTTTCTGAGATCGTTGACTTCAAGTCTTTATCGCTTGAATCCAATGTTGAGAAGCGCGGTGAGCTTGCCCGACAGGTTGCGTTGCTGTTTTCCAAAACGTGGGAACGGTGTTCGGAAGAGCAAATCGACATTTATGATGATGTAATGATGCGGCTGTCGGAGATGGTCGAGGTACAGGCGCGTGTCTACATGTCTGAGTGTCTTTCCAGCTTGCGGCGAGCACCAGAAGAGACTGTGCGCCAGCTTGCAAAAGACGAGATTGAAGTTGCAGCTCCCATACTGCGGAAGTCGACAGTTTTGCGCGAACAGGATCTACTAGAAATTGCCGGTGCTCTCAGTGATGCGCACCGAATGGCAATTGCGGAACGTGAGATTATCTCTGAGCCAGTATCTGAGGTGTTGGTCGAGAAGGGTGACAAGCCTGTTCGCCTGCAAGTGGCTGCGAATGATGGCGCGATGCTGAATGAGCGTGTGGTTGAAAAGCTCATGCAGGATGCGCGTGAAGACGAAACGATGCAGTATTCGCTTGGGGCACGCGGCGATCTTGCTGATGAGCAAATTGAGGAATTGATCGGGTTTGCCAGCGAGCAAGTGAGGTTGCGCTTGCTGGAGACCGGTCGCTCTGATGATGCGGCGCGGTTGCCACATGCGGCCCGATTTGCTGCACAGAAGCTTTCCAACGACTACTGGTTGGCGCGCTACGATTTTGAGACCGCTGCAGGGCGTGTTTTGGGGCTAGCGCGCGATGGCAAGCTTAATGAGACCGTTTTGCGCCGATTTGCAGAGGAAGAGCGTTTCGCAGAGGCTGCGGCTTGTTTTGCCTTGCTGGCTGGTGTTGGTTATGAAGAGGCGAAGCACTGGATGGTACGCAATGATACCACTCCGTTTATCAGTGTTTGCCGGGCGATCGACCTTAATTTGATGACGCTGCAAGCACTTCTCAAAATTGGTCCTTGGCGTTATCGCCTCACAGCGAAGGATCGGCAGCAGGCGATTTCCAGCTTCCAAAAAATGGATCTGAGTAAGGCGCGTAAAGTGCTGCAGCAATGGAAAGAAGGCTGGTCTGACTAAGCTCTCAACACACTTACTGCGAAAGGGTCGGCTCTGCCGGCCTTTTTTTATTGGTTTTGTTTTTCTAAAGGGAATGTTGAAGAGAGCGCGTGGACTCCCTTGAGAAGGATGGGTTGCTCAGCTCGCTAAATAGGTATAAAGATATCTTTATATGAGTTTAGGTGGTGGGATGATCAGCGCAATAAGAGCGACGAGCAAACTGGCGGATATGCAGGCGGAGGATGTGGTAGCGGTGCTGCGTGCATGCGGTGAAACAACGCGTTTACGGCTGCTCAGTCTGCTGTCGCAAAGTGAGCTGACTGTAAAGGACCTAACGGGGATTCTTGGGCAAAGCCAGCCGCGTATCAGCCGCCACCTTAAGCTGCTGACCGAGGCGGCCATAATCGAGCGCTACCCGGAAGGGTCATGGGTCTATTACCGGCTAGGCGAGGGGAGCTCGGCGCGAATTGCTCGCGATGCGTTGTTGCATGTCAATCAGGCGGATCCGATTGTAGCAGCTGATTTTGACCGACTTGCAGCGCTGCGGCGTGCTAAAGCCACGGAAGCGGCAGATTATTTTGCAGGGCGGGCAGAAACATGGGATGCGGAGCGCAATCTGCATGTGCCCGAGACCGATGTAGAAGCCGCGATGCGGGCCATGGTCGGCAATGGGCCCTTGCAGAGTTTTCTTGATCTTGGCACCGGAACGGGCAGACTTTTGGAAGTGTTTGCGGATTGCTATGAGCGTGGCATCGGCATTGATGCCAGTGGTGACATGCTGACAGTGGCTCGCGCCAATCTGGAGCGGGCGGGCATTACAAATGCGCAGGTGCGGCAGGGCGATATCTACGCCTTGCCCGTTACGCCGGGCCAAGCGGATCTGACGGTTGTGCATCAGGTGTTGCATTACCTTGAAGAACCGGCACGGGCCATTGCTGAGGCCGCGCGAACCTTGCGGCCCGGCGGGCGGTTGCTTCTGGTTGATTTTGCGCCGCACGATCTTGAGTTTTTGCGAGAGAAGCATGCGCATCGCCGCTTGGGCTTTGCGCAGGAGCAGATGCAGCGTTGGCTTGAAGATGCGGGGCTTGAGTTGAACGCATATAACCAGCTCAGCCCACAACGCGCCGAAACAGACAAATTATCCGTGGGGCTTTGGCTGGCCAAAGACCCGCGCATCCTAACGGATTTGCCAGTTGGCACAGAAAACAGGGAACTAGCCTGATATGACTTCTTCACTCCTTGACCGCCGCTTTCGCCTGAACAGCGCCAGCAATATCTCTGTTTCCTTCGAGTTCTTTCCCCCGAAGAACGAGCGCATGGAAGAACAACTTTGGAGCTCTATCAAGCGGCTTGAGCCACTTGGGCCAGCGTTTGTGTCGGTGACATATGGTGCGGGCGGATCCACCCGCGAACGCACGCATTCCACCGTATCGCGCATTGTGAACGAAACCAGCTTGAAACCAGCAGCGCATCTGACTTGTGTTGATGCAACCAAGGAAGAGGTGGATGATGTAGTCCGCTCCTATTGGGATGCGGGTGTTCGCCACATTGTGGCGCTGCGCGGTGACCCGGCTGCCGGTGTGGGGGCACAGTACATCCCGCCGGAGAATGGTTATCAATCGACTGCCGATCTGGTGGCCTCGATCAAGCGTATCGGTGATTTCGAGGTATCCGTTTCGGCCTACCCAGAGCGGCACCCGGAGAGCCGCAGCTGGGATGTGGAGCTGGATGTGCTCAAAGCGAAGGTTGATGCGGGCGCAACACGTGCTATTACGCAGTTCTTCTTTGATAATTCAGATTATTTGCGATATGTGGAGCGCGTGCAGGCTGCAGGCATCAACATCCCGATCATTCCGGGGATTGTGCCGGTACTCTCCTTCAAGGGGATTGCGGGTTTTGCGCGTAAGACGGGGGCTTCGGTGCCTAATTGGTTGGCGCGCCGCTTTGAGGGATTGGATGATGATCCCCGTACGCGTGAGCTGGTTGCTGCCGCTGTTGCGGCGGAGCAGGTGCTGGATCTGGTGGATCAGGGAATCGACGAGTTCCACTTCTACACCATGAACAAGGCAGATCTGGTCTACGCAATTTGCCACATGCTGGGCCTGCGCGAGAAAACCCCTGCAATTTCGGCATAAACGCCGGATACCTTATAGTTTTTCAAAGCCGAATTGCGGCACTACACACGAGCGAGTAACAGTTTCCATGGTGACCCAAGCAACCTTCAAAGGCCAAGAGATTTTCGAGGCGCTGCACAAAGCTGCAAGCGAGCGCATTCTGGTGCTCGACGGGGCCATGGGAACGATGATCCAGCAGCTGAAACTGGATGAGGCTGGGTATCGCGGGGAGCGCTTCGCTGACTGGGGGCAGGACGTGCAGGGCAACAATGATTTGTTGATCCTGACGCAGCCGGATGCGATCCGTAAAATCCACTTGCAGTATTTGCAGGCCGGTGCCGATATTATCGAGACCAATACCTTCTCCTCTACCTCCATTGCGCAGGCTGATTATGGCATGGAGGAGCTGTGTTATGAGCTTAACCTTGCTGGAGCGCGTCTTTGCCGAGAGGCGGTTGAGCAGATGTTGGCGGAGGACCCTGCACGGCCGCGGTTTGTGGCAGGTGGCCTTGGCCCAACCAATCGGACGGCTTCTATCTCGCCGGATGTGAACAATCCCGGTTTTCGGGCCGTTACCTTCGATCAGCTGAAAGACTCCTATGCGGATGCGACCCGCGGTCTGATTGATGGCGGTGTGGATCTCATTCTGGTTGAGACCATCTTTGATACGCTGAATGCGAAGGCGGCGCTGTTTGCCATTGAAGAAGTGTTCGCAGAAAAAGGTATCAAGCTGCCGGTTATGGTTTCTGGAACCATTACCGATTTGTCTGGTCGGACCCTTTCGGGGCAGACACCTGAGGCGTTTTGGAACTCCGTGCGCCATGCGCAGCCCCTGTCAATCGGCTTGAATTGTGCGCTGGGTGCAAAGGAGATGCGTGCGCACGTGGCGGAAATCAGCCGCGTGGCCGATACGCTGGTTTGTGCCTACCCAAATGCGGGCCTGCCGAACGAGTTGGGGCAGTATGATGAAAGCCCTGAACAAATGGCGGAGCTGGTGGGTGAGTTTGCCCGCAGCGGTTTGGTCAATATTGTTGGCGGGTGCTGTGGTACCTCGCCAGATCATATTGCCGCGATAGCCGGGGCTGTTAAAGGCGTTGCGCCGCGTTTGGTGCCAGATGTGCCGCGCCTGATGCGTTTGTCCGGTTTGGAGCCGTTTACGCTGACGAAAGAAGTGAACTTCGTTAATGTGGGTGAGCGTACCAACGTGACCGGCTCGGCGCGGTTCCGCAAGCTGATTAAGAATGGAGATTATGATACCGCGCTTGATGTGGCCCGCTCGCAAGTGGAGAACGGTGCGCAGATCATCGATATCAATATGGATGAAGGGCTGCTTGATAGTGAGGAGGCGATGGTGACCTTCCTCAACCTGCTTGCCGCAGAGCCGGATATCGCGCGGGTTCCTGTGATGATTGACAGTTCGAAATGGAGTGTGATCGAAGCTGGCTTGAAATGCGTTCAAGGCAAGGCGGTGGTGAACTCTATCTCGATGAAAGAGGGCATTCCGGCATTTAAGGAGCAGGCCGAGCTGATCCGTCGTTATGGCGCCGCGGTTGTTGTCATGGCATTTGACGAGACCGGGCAAGCGGATAGCTTTGAGCGTAAAGTGGAGATTTGTAAGCGCTCCTACGAAATCCTGACGCAGGAAGTGGGCTTCCCGCCGGAAGATATCATTTTTGATCCGAACGTGTTTGCCGTGGCTACCGGGATTGAGGAACACGACAATTACGGCGTTGATTTTATCAATGCGACCCAGTGGATTTCAGAGAATCTGCCGCATGCGCATATTTCGGGCGGGGTTTCAAACCTGTCATTCTCTTTCCGTGGGAATGAGCCTGTGCGCGAGGCGATGCACTCAGTCTTTTTATATCATGCTATTCAGGTTGGCATGGATATGGGCATTGTGAATGCGGGGCAGTTGGCGGTCTATGACAACTTGCCGGAGGAATTGCGCGAGCTGTGCGAAGATGTGGTGCTTAATCGCCGGGCTGATTCTACGGATCGCTTGCTTGAAGTTGCCGACAAATTCAAAGGAATCGGTGGCAAAAAGCGCGAGGTTGATCTGACTTGGCGTGAGGGAACTGTGGCCAAGCGGTTAGAGCATGCGCTGGTGCATGGGATCACCGATTTCATTGTGGAGGATACCGAGGAAGCGCGGCAAAGCTTCGATCGGCCTTTGCATGTGATTGAAGGGCCGTTGATGGACGGCATGAACGTTGTCGGTGATTTGTTTGGTGCAGGTAAGATGTTCTTGCCGCAGGTGGTGAAGTCTGCGCGGGTGATGAAAGCTGCGGTCGCCTATCTGATGCCGTTTCTTGAAGAGGAAAAGGCACGGCTTGGGCTGGATGAGAGCTCTTCCAACGGTAAAATTTTGATGGCGACGGTGAAAGGCGATGTGCACGATATCGGCAAGAACATCGTTGGCGTGGTGTTGCAGTGTAACAATTTCGAGGTGATCGACCTTGGGGTGATGGTGCCTGCAACAGAGATTCTCTCAAAAGCCAAAGAACACAATGTTGATATCATTGGCTTGTCCGGACTGATCACACCATCGCTTGACGAGATGTGCCATATCGCCTCTGAGATGGAGCGGGAGAATATGGATATTCCGCTGCTAATTGGCGGGGCGACCACATCCAAGCTGCACACGGCGGTGAAGATCCACCCGAACTATGATCGCGGTCAAGCGATCTATGTAACTGACGCAGGCCGTGCCGTTGGTGTTGCCTCCAAGTTACTCTCTGAAGAACAGCGGGTTGTTTATCTGGATGAAATCCGCGCCGAATACGCACAAATCGCTGAGAAGCACGCGCGTGGTAAAAAACAGAAGAGCCGCGCAAGCATTGAGTCTGCGCGGACCAATGGCTTTAAAACCGATTTTGAGCAACACACGCCAACACGTCCGAGTTTCTTTGGTACCAAGAGCTTTCGTGACTTCCCGCTGGAAGAGCTGGTGCCATACATTGACTGGACGCCGTTCTTTACCACATGGGAAATCAAAGGCACGTATCCTGCCGTCTTGAACGATGACAAATACGGCCCGGCGGCAACTGCGCTCTATCAGGATGCGCAGGCGATGCTTAAGGAGATTGTCGAGGGTAAGCTGCTGCAAGCCAAAGCGGTGATTGGCTTCTGGCCCTGTGGGCGCGATGGCGACGACCTTGTTGTGTACACAGATGAAAGCCGCAGTGCCGAGCTGACCCGGCTGCACACACTTCGTCAGCAAATGGATCGGCGGAACTCGGATCGTGGCAATATGGCACTTGCGGACTTTATTGCGCCGGTAGGAAGCGGTGTTGCCGACTATATCGGTGGGTTTGCCGTGACCACCGGGCATGGGGAAGATGCGCTGGCGGCGCACTATGCAGCGCAAGGGGACGATTACAACAAAATCCTCAGCCAAGCGTTGGCTGACCGGCTTGCCGAGGCATTTGCAGAGAAGATGCACGAGTTGGTGCGAAAGGACTATTGGGGCTATGCCCCTGACGAGAGCTACGCTAATGATGAATTGATCCGCGAAGCCTATGACGGTATTCGGCCTGCACCGGGCTATCCTGCACAACCAGATCATACCGAGAAAGGTACATTGTTCGAGCTACTTGACGCTGAAGCTGCGGCTGGCATTAAGCTCACCGAGAGTTACGCCATGTGGCCGGGATCTGCGGTTTCGGGTTTGTACTTTAGTCACCCGCAGGCGGAGTATTTCGGAATTGGAAAGATTGAACAGGACCAAGTGGAAGATTATGCGCGGCGTAAAGGCTGGAGCCTTGAAGAGGCCGAGCGTTGGCTGGCACCGATCCTCAACTATATTCCTTCGACGCGGGTGAGCGCTGCTGAATAGGGGCAAATACCGCTGTTGTGATGACGAGAAGCTCCGCCAATGCGGGGCTTTTTTTAGTCGACTGAAGGTCCATACAAAAAAGTAAATAGTCTGTTCAGTTTTATTGCGCTTATCGCTTCTGCGTGGCGTGCTTATATAGTTCTCAGTGAACAGCAAAAGGATGCTAGTCAGATGAGTACTGTAAAAAAAATTCTGAATGTTCAATCTTCTGCTCGAAAAGAAGGTTCTTTTACCCGCGAGCTTTCGCAGAAAGTTATTGATCGGTTTGGCGGCGCGCACGTGGTTGAGCGTGATGTGAGCGCTGGCCTGCCTTTGGTTGATGAAATGTGGATGGGCGCTGCTCACACGCCCGCCGATGCGCGTAGCGATGAGCAAAAAACCGCGCTTGCGCTGTCTGATGAACTGATCAATGAGTTGCGTGCGGCAGATGTCATCGTAGTTGGCGCACCATTTTATAATTTTTCGATGCCTGCATCTTTAAAGACTTGGATCGATCAGGTGGCGCGCGCTGGTGAAACTTTTTCTTATACCGAGGATGGGCCGAAGGGGCTACTTGAGGGCAAGAAAGCCATTATTGTTGCCGCTAGTGGCGGCGTGCCTGTTGGCTCTCCTATCGATTTTAATGTTCCCTACCTTAAGCAGGTGCTGGCGTTTATCGGTATCACCGAGGTGGAAGTTGTTGCTGCGGTAGGTGTTGCGATGAAGCCAGAGGAGGCCCGCAGCGAGGCAGAAGCGGCGATTGCGGCGCTTTCGTTGGCAGCATAACAAGAGAACTGCAAAGAAAAAGGGCCTGCAATTGCGGGCCCTTTTGTATTCTTATAAGAGTTTTCTGTTCTGTTAGATTACCCCAAGCACTATTGCTGCTGCAAAGGTAAATGCGACGGTTACCGCGATGATGTTTAAACTGCGTGTTACTGTCATCCCACACCTCCATACTCACTCAACACATAAAGAGTATGTGACAAGAGCAGCTTTGAAAAGAATAAAATATGGGCTGTATGGAATTGACAGGGTGATAAACCTGTGACTATGCGGTGTTTGAAGCTGAAATTGGCATAAAACCTACGAAATTTAAGGTGAATGTTGATTGTATTTCTATGGATACATAAGTTTTTGCTGTGAATATTTTATGGTATTTCACAGGTGGGGCAATTTGCCCCGCCTATTTTCGCGGATGTAAAACTAATGGGTACAGTCTTGCTGGGCTGGACTATTTGCAAAGTTTCTGAACCCCGGAATATGTGGTGAATGTGCCTGTTTGCGGGTTGAAGCTGCGATATTTCATAGAACAGTAGCGGAACCACTCCCGTGTCCACGGTACGGGGCTTTGGGCATGGGTGACCAGCTGCATCGGCTTGCCATTTGATGGTGCGGGCCGCCAGTTCTGACCCACTGGAACCGGGAGTGGCACGGGTTGTGCGTGGGCATTGCCGTAATGCTGCGGGTAAGGGCGCGGCGGGGTGTATGTAACTTGCGGGGCTGGGTGGTGCGTGTCCTCGTTCAAAGCGCTGGTCAAAATCATGCCTGCCGCGAGCCCGATAATGCCGATGGCTGCGATCTCGCCCGCATCCAGATCGTCATCGTCCTCGTGATAGTGATGATGGTGAACTACTTTAGTTTTGTGTTTGCGGTGCTTTTTCTTTTTGTGCTTGCGATGCTTGGTGACCTTAACGGTTTTTTCCTTGTAAATTTTGGTCGTTGTTGTGGTCACGGTTTCTGCGAATGCGCTGGTTGCGCCCTGCATGATAAAAGTGCTGGCAATCAGGCTGGCAATAATATTCTTTCTAACGGACATAGGTGTGTCTCCCGGTTATCGGCTGTTGAAGCGATAATGGGCGATTCCCTCTGAATGCGTTTTTATGTGTTCATTCATGTTCGGTTCAGGCTGTCCGCGCATAGTTACCGGTGAATTATTGTTGGAAACCGAATTAATTCTGTAAAGAAGTAGTTCTATGCGGGTATTTTGCCTGAATTGCGCGAAATTAATTAGGAATAATAACCTTAGTTAAAGATCTGAATATATCAGGCTTCAGTTAACTAAATTACGTAGTTATAATGTGGAATGTGCTTAGATCAATTTCATTGGATCTATAAAGGCAGTAGTAGATCGACATTGTTGATTTGAATCTATTGTCAGAAAGTTGTGCGTCATGACAAGTTTAAGCGCTGAAGACACGGCCTTTGGTCTTCGCAGGGGTCGAAGCCTCCGGCTATACGATCCGTTGGTTTTTGGGGTTACAAATCGGCTCATTTGGCGGGCCTCGACGCAAAAACAGTTGGAGTTTTACAATAGTTGGGTCAGTTCTAATCACTTAGAAGTGGGCGTGGGATCCGGTTTTTTTGTTGACCATTGCCACTTTCCTCATCCCCCACGTTTGGCGCTGATGGATGCAAGCAAGGATTGTCTAACCTTTTCGGCAACACGGTTGCAGCGGTATCGCCCTTCTATCCATGAACACGATATTCTTAATCCTATACAATGGGAGCGTGAGGGCTTCGATAGTATCTCGTTGGGCTATTTGCTGCATTGCTTGCCCGGGGCGATGCCCGAAAAATCGATAGTCTTTAAGCACCTTAAGCCACTGATGAAGCCAAAGGGGGTTTTGTTCGGCTCTACCTTGCTTGGGCGTGAGGAGCAGGAAACATGGGCGGCCCGCCAGCTGATGGACTATTACAATCGCCGTGGTGTTTTTTCCAATCGGGATGACAATGTGGATGCGTTGAAGTTTGAGCTTGAGTGCAATTTTGGAGTATTTGAAGTGAAGCGGGTTGGCTCTGCTGCGTTCTTCTGGGCGAAGCTGTAAGCGTGCGTTGCCTGCAATTATGGATTGAATTTTTTCAATAATCCCGTTACGTCATCTCTTTATTGAAAGAGAATGCAGCTGGAGGCTTTATGCCACAAGAGATTGCTGATGACGTAGCGCGGGCAGCCGGTGCGGCTGTCTATTCGTCGCGGACACTAAAGGCCTATGACTTTATTGTGCATGGCTTTTCAAATCGGTACTTATGGAAGGTGCGCACAGCGGAACTGATCAGTTTTTATTCGCAGAATATGGTGGGTGCGCATCTCGATGTGGGGGTGGGGAGCGGCTACTTTTTAGAGAAATGCGCCTTCAAAGCGCTTGACCGATTGGTGTTGATGGATCGCAACCGGGATTGTTTGGAGTTTGCTGCGGAACGGGCGCAGGGCGTGGAGCCTGAGCTGTTGCAGGCTGATGCCTTTGAACCCGTTGCTTTTGAACCTGAAAGCTTTGATAGTGTCTGCCTTGGCTATCTGCTGCATTGTTTACCGGGGTCAATTGCTGACAAGGCTGTGGTGTTTGACAATCTCTTGCCGCTACTGAAGCCGGGAGCGGTGCTTTATGGCGCCACAATTCTGGGTAAGGGGCTGACGCCAAACTGGGGCGCGCGCAAGCTGATGGCGCTCTACAATGAAAAGGGTGTCTTCTGCAATCTTGAAGACACGCTGGACGATCTGCAACGTGCCCTTGATACGCGCTTTGATCAAGTGGATGTGAAGCTGCACGGCAATGTGGCGCTCTTTAAAGCTATTCGGCGCTAACAGCTTGAATTAATCGCATGGGAGCTGGGGGAAGAACGTTGGTTCATCTCCCGGCTGCCATTTGGGCCATTTGGTGCCAAAAACGCTGGCAAACAACGGTGTTGCCACGCGCTCGGATAGCCAAGTCTGTACAGGCTTTGGCGCTTCGCTGGCAAAGCGTTCTGGCGCTGCATTGCAGAATTGTCGGACAAAGGGAAATAGGGCTTGGTCTGCCAAACTTGGCGTCCTGCCAAATAGGTAGGGTGTTTTCTCAAGCCGGTTTGCAAGTTCCCGTAAGGCGGAGATAGCAGAGGCGTAGTGTTCGTCTGGATTTGCGCCTTCAAAGCGGCTGGCGTACTTGAACCGATCAAGGTGGTGTTTGAAGGGACCGTCCATATGCGCGATGAGGGCGAGCATGTCGTCAAGACTGCCTGCTTGAGGTGAAAGCCAGTTTTGCGGATCGTTGCCGCGCAGGGCCCAAAGCATGATATCAAGCGACTCATCAATCACGCTCTGATCTGGTAGCTGCAGCACCGGCACGGTGCCTTTGGGCGAGATTTCCAACATATGGGCAGGCTTATCGCGCAGCACGATTTCCCGTAGTTCCACGCGTGTCTGGCTGGCGCAGATGGCGAGACGCGCGCGCATGGCATAAGGGCAGCGGCGAAAAGAGTAGAGCAGGGGAAGACGGATCATGAATTCAGGTGGCCTGTAGCTGGTTCATCTGTCGCACGGTCATACAGCTTTTGCTGCTCTTCGGCTTGCAAAAAAGCTTCAACATGGGGAGCGATTGGTGGACAGGTCGCGCTGATACCTGCTTCATTCATCCATGACTGGATCTGCACAAAGGCACGAGCTTTTCTATCATACATGCCTACACGTACCAAAGCTGAGGCTGCGACAACACCTTTGTGCTTGCCGCTCAGCAGGCGAAAACGTTGCTCAATGACGCTGGTGCTTTCGTTCCAGTAAACGATGCGGCTTTCGAGCTGAAACTTCTGGAACAGGCCAATCTCGCGGCGAAAGCGGATAGAGGCGGCAGAGACAACGGGCATCCACTTATTTTTCCAGACGGCACGCCAGAGGCCGGCGCGCAGCAGGATATCGATACGGCCGATATCCATGAGAGTTAGATACTGGCCATTGTTGAGGTGGATGTTGGTGTCGATATCGGTCGGCAGCACGTGGTATTGCAGCTTGGACGTCTCCAATGGATCAGAAAAGCGTTTGGCAAATGGGCTGGCGAGAAGAAACAGAAAAAGGCGAAACCAGAGGCGCATTGGAAGGTGCTCGATTATTCAAGTAAGGTAGTGTGACCTTAAGGTAAAGTTACGTGGTTTGAAATGCGCTCTTGGTGTCTTTTCCTCTAAATATTTATCCTTAAAAACTCAAGGGTTGTACTATGGCGCAGGTTTGCAACGCTCCTAACCGTTGTTCAGGTCGTAACCGACCAGAAACGGGGGATGCTATGCAGAGTTTTAAGCTAACCAGCTGGAATATCGAGCATGCGGACAAACTGCTAGATGCCGTGTCGGATAGTGATGCAACCAAAGCGCGGCATGCCCGCGCGCGGATGGCAGCGATTAAGGACGAAATCAGCGCGCTGGGTGCCGACGTGCTGCTCATCTGCGAGGGGCCTTGCGGTGAAGTGCGGGCGCGGACGTTTTTTGATGAGGTGGCGCCTGATTATGAGCTTGTGGTGCGCGGGACAGATGACGCGGATGCCTATGGCATGCAGGGGGCGAGTGGGCCCTTTGGGCGGCAGTGGATCTGGTTTTTGCTGCGCAAGGGGGCGCGGCTGCGGGGGCAGCTCCTGCATCTTGATCAATGGCAAGAGCTAACGGAAGTCAACTCCAAGGGGATGCACAAGGATGGTTCTTGGCCGGTTTCTTTCCCGCAGCTGCGCGATGATCGACTGGAATTTGCTGTTGATCGCAGCCATAGTTATTGGCGCCATCCGCAGGTCTTGCAGCTTGATGTTGATGGACACTTTTGCGAAGTGATCGGCCTTCACTTGAAGAGCAAGCACACCAGCACGCGCCATGATGGCGGGGTAAGCGATGATGACTTTTTTGCACGGAACCCGAAGTTGGTGGCGGAGCTGATCAAGGATCGAACCAAAATATCAACAGAATGCGCGGATGTGCGCCACTATATCGAGCAGCGGTTTGCCGCGCAGGCGAGTGCGGCGATTATTGTTGGTGGGGATATGAATGATGGGCCAGCCAAAGAGCGGATCGAGCGGCGGTTTATGTATCATGATCTGCTTGGTGGCTTACAGGGGGATGTGTTCTTTGCGCGGCGCTTTTTAAACCATGCGCTGTTTGATGCGCCAGATGGGGAGCGTTGGAGCGTGCAATTTGAGGACAAACTTGATCCGGGCCGAGATCCGCATATTTTGCTGGATCATGTCTTGTTTACCCAGAGTTTTACCAATGCTGTTGGCGTGGAACCATTTGCCTTTAAGGCACGGCGCGGCGGCGGGAAGGTGGAGCACGAGGTGCATCAACGAATTGCCGGGCCAAGGCCTAAATACGCCACAACCAGCGACCATCGGCCAATCTCAATGGTGTTTGATCGTCGCTAAAAATGGTGAGATAGAGGCAGGCTGGCGAGTTGCCCTTTTGCGATGATACTTCCGCCAGCCTGCCCCGCTACCGCTAAGCGGGACGTCCCCAGCCGCCGCTTGTCGGAGTGACTACAGTTACGGCCTCACCTGCTTGCAAGGTGGTTTGGTCGCAGGCCTCCAAGCCCTCGATTTGGCCGGAGAGACGGCGCACATAGGTTTTGCCAAGTATGCCATCCTCGCCGCCTGCCATGCCTTTGGGGGCGATGGTGCGGTGTGAGGATAAAATGGCGCATTCCATTTCTTCTAAGAAGCGGATGGTGCGGTGCGTGCCATCGCCGCCCTTCCATTGGCCTGTGCCGCCAGAGCCCTTGTTGATATGGAAGTCCTCAAGCATGACAGGATAGCGGAACTCTAGGATTTCCGGATCGGTCAGGCGTGAGTTTGTCATGTGTACATGTACGGCATCTGTCCCATGGAAGCCGGGTCCCGCTGGTGAGCCGGAGCACAGGGTCTCGTAGTATTGGTAGGTGTCGTTGCCGAATGTGAGGTTGTTCATCGTGCCTTGGCTGTTGGCCATGGCGCCAAGTGCTGCAAAGAGCGCGTTTGTGACATGCTGCGAGGTTTCCACATTACCGGCCACTACTGCGGCGGGATATTGCGGGGCGAGCATTGAACCCTTGGGCACCTTGATGGTGATCGGGCGCAGGCAGCCTGCATTCATCGGGATATTGCCGGGCACCATGACCCGGAAACAGTAGAGAACTGCTGCGCGGGTGACTGGCTCGGGAGCGTTGAAATTGTTGCCCAAAGTGTCACTGGTGCCGGTGAAATCAACGGTGGCTTGCCGGTTTTTCTTATCGACACTGATTTTAACGCAGATCTTGCCGCCGTGATCGATCGGGTACTCAAAGGAGCTGTCTTTCAGTGCTTCTATGACGCGGCGAACGCTTTCCTCTGCATTGTCTTGCACGTGGGCCATATAGGCTTGCACGGTTTGCAGCCCAAAATGGGCTGTCATTTTACGCAGTTCTTGGATGCCTTTTTCGTTAGCGGCGATTTGCGCTTTCAGATCAGCGATGTTTTGTGCCAGATTGCGCACCGGATAGGGATGATCGCTTAACAGGCGGGTGAGTGCCGCTTCTTGGAATGTGCCTTGATCTACCAGTTTGAAATTGTCGATCAGCACCCCTTCCTCTTCCACAGTGGTGGCTTTTGGTGTCATGGAGCCGGGTGCAGTGCCGCCGATATCGGCGTGATGCCCGCGCGATGCGGCCCAGAACAGGATTTCCTTGCCTTTTTCGTCAAACACGGGTGAGACAACGGTAATGTCTGGCAGGTGTGTGCCGCCATTGTAGGGCGCGTTCAGCGCAAAGACATCCCCGGGGGCGATGTTGCCCGCATTGCCAGCAATAATGGCCTCGACGGAGCGGTCCATAGAGCCAAGATGCACTGGCATGTGCGGGGCATTGGCAACCAGCGCGCCGGCTTGATCAAAAACCGCGCAGGAGAAATCCAGCCGTTCTTTGATATTGACCGAATAGGCTGTGTTTTGCAGGGTTACGCCCATTTGCTCGGCGATGGACATGAACAGGTTGTTGAACACTTCCAGCATGACCGGATCGGCCTTGGTGCCCACAGCGGCTGCATGGGCCATTGCGGTTACGCGCTTTAGGATGAAGTGGTTCTTGGCGTTTAGCTCGGCTTGCCAACCCGGCTCAACAACGATGGTGGCGTGTGGCTCCATGATGAGGCAAGGGCCGGATGCATTCATGCCGGGCAAGAAGGCTTCGCGGCGGTAAACGGGGGCGTGGCGCCACTCACCGCCGGAGAAAATTTGCGTTTGCTCTGCTGCTGGCGGCATGGCATCGCTCAGCGCGCTGTCTGGCTCGGAAAGGCCTGCGCCGCCGCCGATGGCTTCGACTTCCATAGCTTCGATGACGATTTGCTTGGCCTCATAGGCAAAGCCAAACTGCTTGGTGTGGGCGGATGTGAATGCGGCCAGCATGGCGGGCACATCTTGCGCGGTGTAGGCGATTGGCAAGGTGGTGTCGGTGCCGTCATAGCGCAGATGCGCTGTTTTGACGATGCGGATGGCCTCGGGCGCAACGCCTTGCGCCTTTACTTCTGCGAGGGTTTCTTCTGCAAGCTGTGCTGCCAGCTCTGTTGCCACTTGTAGCTCGCCTGCAATAAGGGGCAGGGTGAGCGAGCGCTGTCGGGTGGCACGGATATCTGCAAGGCCCATGCCATAGGCGGAGAGAATGCCGGAGAGCGGGTGGACAATAACGGTTTCCATCCCCAGCGCATCAGCCACCATACAGGCGCTTTGGCCGCCTGCACCGCCAAAACAGGTGAGCGCATATTCGGTCACATCATAGCCGCGTTGAACCGAGATTTTTTTAATGGCGCTTGCCATATTCTCGACGGCGATTTTCTGGAAACCTTCGGCAACTTGGGCGGCGTTCATGTTGCCCTGTGCTTTGCTGGCAAGTTCGGTGAAGGCGGTGGCTACTGCATCATAATCCAGCGGTTCGTTTTGCTGCGGGCCAAAGATTTTCGGGAAGTAGGCTGGGCTTAGTTTACCTGTCATGATGTTGGCATCGGTGACAGTAAGCGGCCCACCGCGGCGGTAACCTTTGGGACCGGGGTTGGCACCAGCGGATTCCGGGCCGACCTGAAAACGGCCTTCTTTAAACTGCAAGAGCGAGCCGCCGCCAGCAGCGACGGTGTGGATCATCATCATCGGGGCCCGCATGCGCACGCCAGCGACTTCGGTTTCAAAGGCGCGCTCATAAGCGCCATCAAAGTGGGAAACATCGGTGGAGGTGCCACCCATATCGAAGCCGATTACCTTGTCAAACCCTGCCATTTTCGAGGTTTCGACTGCGCCAACAACACCGCCAGCGGGGCCGGAGAGTATGGCATCTTTTCCCTGAAACAGAGAGGCATCGGTGAGCCCGCCAGAGGACTGCATAAACATGAGGCGGCAACCGGTACTTTCAATGTCCAGCTCGCTGGAGACCTGCTCCACATAGCGTCGCAGGATGGGCGAGAGGTAGGCATCAACAACGGTGGTATCGCCGCGGCCCACCAGCTTCATGAGCGGGGAGACTTCGTGGGAAACTGATATCTGCGTAAAGCCGATCTCATTGGCGATTGTTTTTAGCTTTAGCTCGTGGGCCGGGTAGGCATAGGCATGCATAAGCACAATGGCAATGGAGCGGATGCCCGAATTGAATGCGGCTTGCATGGCGTTGCGTGCCGCTGCCTCGTCCAGCGGGGTTTCGATGGTGCCGTCGGCGCGTACGCGTTCGCTAACTTCGCTCACAACCTCGTAGAGCAGCTCGGGCTTGATGATTTCCTTGGCAAAGATATCGGGGCGCGCCTGATAGCCGATCTCTAGCGCATCGCGGAAGCCCTTTGTGATGATGAGAGCCGTACGATCGCCTTTGCGCTCCAAAAGGGCGTTGGTGGCGACGGTGGTGCCCATTTTAACAGCGTTGATTTGTTCAGCGGGAATGCGCTCTTGCGGACCAAGGCCCATAAGGTCGCGGATACCTTGCAAAGCGGCGTCACGGTAGGCCTCGGGGTTTTCTGAAAGCACTTTATGGGGGCGCAATTCGCCCTCAGGGGTGCGGCCAACGATATCGGTGAAGGTGCCGCCGCGATCAATCCAGAAATCCCACTTTGCTGTTGTCATCTGATTCAAGCCCACTAGAATAAAGAATAGGTAAGATAGCTACATTTTGTCGACATTTTGTCAATGAAATATTCGTGTCTTTAGGGGGATGCGTTGAAAAGTGAGGTCGGTTTGAGCGAAGCGAGCAAAGATATCGGGCCGGTTGTTTCTGCGGCGCATCTGGCGCAGGGCGACTTACCGGCACTTTCAGAAATTGAATTTGCCGTTACAATGATGGTGCACGCCTATCAACGCTGGATGGTGCGTTGCATGGCAGCGTGCGGCGGCGAGGGGTTGTCGTCGCTGGAAACGCAGGTGTTGCACTCGGTCAATCATCGTGGCCGGGAGAAAACACTGGCGGATCTTTGCCTTGTGCTCAATATCGAGGATACGCATACCGTTGCCTATGCTTTGAAGAAGCTGGAGAAGGCGGGGCTGATTTGCTCTGGCAAGCGGGGCAAGGAAAAGACAGTGGCGATCACTGCAAGCGGGGAAGAGATTTGCGATCAGTATCGCAAATTGCGTGAGGCGCTATTGGTGCGGCCAATCAAAGAGCTGGGGCTTGACGAAACGGAGCTTTCGCGGTTGGCAGCAACGCTGCGATCTGTTTCGGGGCACTACGATCAAGCGGCAAGAGCAGCAGCTGCCATGTAATGTGAGATGTTGGGTAAAGGCCAATTGCGGCGGAGATGAAAAAGGGCAGCGCGTGGCTGCCCTTTTGGGTATGTGAGCATTTCTATTAATGCTAGAATTGCTTTGCGAGTGTAAGCTTGAACTCGCGCCCCTTGAGAACGCGGCCAGTGCCTGGAGTTACGACTTTCTTATCGAAAATATTATCGATAGACGCGCGCAGCTCTACCCCTGCAAATGTGCCCTCAGATGGTTTCCAATCGAGGCTGGCACTATGAAGCGAGTACGCACCGGCCTTGAAATCTGGATTGTCGAATTCGGTTTTCGCTGCAAAAAACTTACTTCGCCATTTTGCCCGCAGGTCATATTCGGCAAAATTGTAGCCAACAGAGACAAAGCCGTTTAGCGGTGGTGCTGAATCGATGACGAGATTCTTGTCATGATTTTTCGCTTTGGTGTAGGAAAGCCCTGCTTCGGCAAAAATGGTTGGGCTGTTGTAGCTTGCTTCCAGCTCAACCCCGTAATACGTGGCTCGGTTCATGTGCTCGAACATGGCGCGATTGCTGGCATGATCGTAGTAGGCCACAAGGTGGTTTCTGATTGTATTGTGATAGACAGTCGTTTTTACGCGCAGCGCGTCTTGTTCCATCCAGAGATCGTTAAACGATAGGGCGACCCCGCCCTCAATATTGTCAGAGGTTTCCTTTTTAATCTGCGAGATGCTATCAGCAGTGTAGTTAGCGCCCCCCAGAGCCTCATCAATACTCGGCATACGCTCTGTATGGGCGAAGGAGCCAAACAGACCTAGATTGTCTGTCAGGTCATAGTAGGCGGCAAGCTTTGGCGAGAACGCGACATCGCTTGGGCCTTCCTTTGCCTTCACACCTTTTCCCGGGGTAATCGAGCTGTAGTCAAGGCGCACGCCAGGTGTAAGCACCAGATCCGGCAGTACTTCTATCTCAGCCTGAGCATAAGTGCCAAGGGTCAGGCTTTCCCCTTCCGGATGTGAGGAGGAGCCGGGCGCTACGCCAGCGGCCGAATAACGGGGATTGAGACGCTCTTGCTCGACAAACTCCAGCCCGTAGGTAAGGTAGGCGGGCATTGAAAGCTCGGTGATATCAGAGCGGTTTTCGATCTTTCCTTGCCAAGTTGTATAGGCGTACTCGGTCTCATCGCCGAAGGGCTTGTACATGTGGCCCCGCCAATGTCTGATTTCCTTTAGATCGCTCTGACGTGTTTTCTCTTTCGAATAGGCGAGCTGGACGGATACATCTAACAAGTCGTTGCCATTGAAAGAATTTTCATATTTCAGCACTGCGCTTTCGTTGCGGGCGCTACGATCTGCTGTCGCCATTCCGGAGAGCAATTGGGTTCGGTCATAGATCTGATCGTCGGCGTTGTACTGGCTGCGCTCGTAGCTTGCAGTCAGACTTTGGTCTTTATCCTCGCCAAAGGTGTATTTCAGCTTGGCTAAACCTGCGTAAACGTTGGTAGCGCCTTCATCCGCGGCAACGCTGTCACCTCCACCTTTATAGGCGAACTGTCTACCGAAGTTTAAGCTGCTAAGAAACTCGAGGTCTTCACCGATTTTAGCGGCGACCAAAGCAGACGTGTTGAAGCTGTTGCCGTTTGAACTCCAGTTTCCTTTGATGCGGCCACCGATAGACTTACCATCCTCAAGAAAATCACTGGCGTCCTTGGTTTCAATAGCGATGACGCCTGCCATTGCACCAGCGCCATAAAGCGTTGACCCAGCAGGGCCACGTAACACTTCGACGGACTTGTAAAGTTCCGGATCTGCGAAGAACGACCCCATGCGGTATTGTTCGAAGAACTTCTTAACGCCGTCTACCTGCAATATCATGCGGTTCTCGTCCGCAGCTAACGCAGCGCCAATACCGCGGATGTTGAAGGACTGGCCGAGGGGGGCATCAGGGTTAATCGTGGCAACGCCGGGCACATTCTCAAGGACTTCACCGATGGTGGTGGCCTGTTCTGCGTCGATCTCTTCCTGAGAGATCACGGTGACGGCCATCGGCGTCTCAATCGCAACCTTTTCTTTGCCAAGCGATAGGACGATATCTTCTAGTTTTGTAGTTGCTTCCTGAGCAAAAGAAGGTGTGATCTGGGTAAGTGCAAGTGCGGCCACGCTTGCGTAAAGCGCGGGCTTATAGCCATGGGGTAACATGCTATCGCCTTTTGGTGTTGTTTACGGGATAGCTGGCTATGCGAGTTCGGCTGGCTTTTACTGACAAATACGTAATATGAGTATTGTAGTCAAGATTAACTAGTTATAAAGCCTAGTGTGTTGCCAAAATAACACATATGAAGCGAGACTGTTATTGAGGCGAGGCTGCTAGTCTTGAACGGCAATTTGCTGCCGTTCCTTGGCTTTTTTGCAGCGGATGCCCTCGTGAGGGGCGGCGGGATTCACATAGCGCGGGCGGCCGAAATAGAAGCCTTGCACGAGGTGACAACCGCCAGCGCGAAGAATCTTCGCCTGTCGCTCTTGTTCCACACCCTCTGCTGTGATCTGCACATTCAACGAGCGACCCATGCCAATAATGGCGGTAATGATCGCATCTGTATGGGAATCCTCGCCAATCTTCTGGACAAAGGAGCGGTCGATTTTGATTTTATTAAAAGGAAACTTGGAGAGGTAGCTCAAACTGGAGTAGCCGGTGCCAAAATCATCCATGGCGATGGAAACACCCATACGACCAATTGTGCGAAGGGATTTCAGCACGCTCTCTGTGTCGGAAATCAGGAGCCCCTCGGTGATTTCGATTTCGAGACGGCGCGGGGGCAGCTTGGCGTTGCGCAGGGCGCTGGCGATTTGCCTTTCAATCTGGCCCGATTTGAATTGGGCCGGAGAGAAGTTCACGGCAACAGATATGGTCGGGTCGGACCAGCTGGCGGCGTCTTCGCAGGCTTTGCGCAGCACATATTCACCCAGATCCTCGATCATCCCGCTTTCTTCTGCGATGGGGATGAACACTTGTGGGCTGATAGCGCCGCGCTTGGGGTGTTCCCAGCGAAGCAGTGCCTCAAAAGCTTTTAGTCGGTTATCTACAAGCGAGACTTGCGGTTGGTACATCACTTGGAAACCATTGTTTTGCAAAGCGCTGCGCATTTCCTGTTCCAAATCGCGGCGTTCTTGCAGCTCGGCATCCATGCTGGCGTGGTACCATGTGTAAGTGGCGCGGCCTGCCTGTTTAGAACGATAAAGCGCTAAATCGGCGCAATGGAGCAGCTTTGACGGGCGCCAAAGTGAATCTCTGGCGCTGGCAACACCAAGGGAGAGCGATATTTCAAGCTCCTTGCCCTCGATCACACAAGGGGTTGAGCTGGCGGCAAGCAACCGCTCGGCGTAACCGGAAACTTCTTTTGGAGTGACATCGGCATCAATAATCGCGGCGAACTCATCACCTGAAATGCGTGAGGCAAGATGCTCGCCGAACACCATGCGCAACCGATCTGCGATGACTTGCAAAAACACATCGCCGACACCGTGGCCGTAGGTATCGTTGATTTGTTTGAACTTATCGACATCGATGGCGATCACGAACACGTTGCGCAGGTTTTTACTGGCGCGCTTTAGCGTTGCACTCAAGTGATCAGAAAAGACAGCGCGATTTGGCAAATGGGTGAGGGGATCATTGTGCGCCAAAAAGCGGATGGTGTGATTGGTTTTCCAGCGCTCGTTGACATGCCGCCAGCCGATTAACACGCTAATGCCGTAGATGACCATGGTGATCAGGAAGCTGATTAGCGAGATTTTCGCAACGGCTGTATAAAGAAGCGTCCCGGGAAGAACCGGCTTGATGGACTGCGAGAGGACCATAGCCGGATAACCAGAAAGCTCGATTGTTTCTTGGCGGATAAAAGTTGGTGCCCCCCAACGCAATAGCGAGAAGGTCGAGCTGGTTATGGGGGTGGAGCTTCGGCTAAAATGCTCCAGAGCGCTTTGCGAGATCGCGTGTTGCACGGGCGGTGAGTTGTGAGAATAGGCAATCAAAGGTAGGCCCGCGCTATCTGAGAGGCTGGCCTCGATGTTTTGGCTTTTAGATATGGCTTGGGCAAGCAAGTCGCGTAGCTGCCGTTTTGCCGCGGACGATGTTACGGCTGTGTGTCTATCGGATAGAGTGGGGAGCCCGTTCGCGATCTCGACAAGGGTGGGGGCGGTTTCGCTCAAGGATTGTGCAGCGGTGCGTGAATGGGCGCTGTACAGCGAATACTGATCAACGACGTATATGCATAAGCCGAGGATGAGTAAGCTGGCGAAAGTTATAATAGTGTACGCTGTGGTTCTGAGTGGAGGTGTCGAGTCCAACGCCTCTTCCTTTTAAACGCTACGTCGGTTGTTTACAGAGAGGAGGGCACCTTAGAACCGGTGATTTGGGTTTGTTGCACTCTCTTTTCTATTATTGCTCAAAATACCTATGGTGGAGATGAATAATAGTTGATTATTAAAAATTTCTCTATCAAAGGTTGAGGCATAAAAAATGTAATATGCTGTCAGCATTGGTGCCGCTTGCACTGTGTGTTGCAGCAACTACCCGCAGGATTAGTTTTTAGAGGCTTTTGTTTTCGCCTGTCCAAAGTGTTTGGCGCTTGCGCAAAATGTGCTTTGAAAAAGTCCGATATACAGCGGATTGGGCTCGCAATGTGTTGCTATTTTGTTTAGTAAAATAATATGAATTTCTGGCTGAAAATATCGAGCTTTATTGCAAATGTGCAAGCTGGGGGCGCGCAACTGCTTGATCGGTTGCAGCAGGCCGTGTCATCTGCTGGTGAGTTGCGCCGCTCTGTTGCTTTTACTGTGGCGATGATTGCGCTCTCGGCAAAAATGGCCAAAGCGGATGGCGTGGTGACCTTTGATGAGGAAGCGGCCTTTCACGAGCTGTTTGATGTGCCTGACAAAGAGCTTGCCAATGTTGTACGCCTGTTCAATCTGGCCAAGCAGGATGTTGCGGGCTTTGAAGCCTATGCGCAGAAAATGGCGGATCTGTTCGCTGATGACGAAGCCACCAAAACCGATGTGCTTGACGGTCTGTTCCATATTGCCAAGGCAGACGGGGTGATGCATTCGGCCGAGTTGGCGTTTTTGGAGCGTGTGGCGCAGATTTTCGGGATGGATAGTGTGGCTTTTGCCCGGCTAAAAGCGCGGCACGTGCGCTCTGGCGGAGATCCCTATTTAATCCTGGGGATTGATGAAGGGGCCGGCGATGATGAAATCAAAGCCCATTACCGCCGTGAAGTGCGAGAGACGCACCCAGACCGTTTAATCGCAAGGGGAATACCTGAAGAGTTTGTGCGTATCGCCAATGAGCGTTTGGTGGCAATCAATGAAGCCTATGCACAGATTCGGGCGGAGCGAGGACTATGAGCATTAAAGCAGAGTGTGGGGTTGCCGCGAGATTACAACCATCGCCCAACCATAATGAGCGACAGTTGCCTATAGATATGCTGGTGCTGCATTACACCGCTATGGAGGACACCGAAGCGGCGCTGCGCTGGCTTTGCGATCCGCGCTCCGAGGTTTCTGCCCATTATCTGGTTAAGGAAAACGGTGGTGTTGTGCAATGTGTGCCGGAGGGTCGGCGGGCTTGGCATGCCGGGGTTTCCTCTTGGAAAGGGGAAAGCGATATCAATTCTCGCTCGATTGGCATCGAGATTGCCAATGCAGGTGTGCAAGAGGGCGAGGTTTCGGCCTTCCCGCCGGTGCAGATTGAAGCGGTCATTGCGCTTTGTCAGGATATTTTGTCAAGGCACGCAATACCGGCGGCGCATGTGCTGGGACATAGTGATGTTGCTCCGGCACGAAAGCAGGATCCGGGTCGCCATTTTCCTTGGGCACAACTCGCAGCGGCGGGCGTTGGGCATTATCTGCCGCCGGTTGAAATGATCAGCTCCTCTTTCTTTCAGGAAGGGGATAACGGCCAACCTATCGAGGCCTTGCAATCTCTGCTGGGCATTTATGGATATGGTGTCACTGTTACTGGCGTGTTCGATCAGGCGACAAAGGAGGCGGTTGCGGCATTCCAGCGGCATTTCCGCCCGTCCCAAGTGGATGGGATTGCTGATACGCAAACAATTGCCAGCTTGCATGCCTTGCTAAAGGCATTGCCGACGCTGGATTAGGTTGCGTTCCTGCGATTAATTTAATGGGTATTTTCCCTAGGCTTTAAGGGGATGAAGGCAAATGTGGCGGGCGACAACGCGCGGCTGCCACATTGTCCTTGCTGGTGCCTTTGTTTGGTCGCATTTGCTTAGCCTTGCCTTGGTTTTGCCGCGGAACCTGTAAGAGTTTGTGAAGAGTTAGTTCTAATTTTCGACGAATAATGCGGACATATCTCTTGGCCGACGAAACAACGGTCAGGATGACACATGAACTTTAAGAAGTCTTCTCTCTCTCCTATGCTTGCGATTGTTCTTGGTTTTGCGGCAATGGGAGCTGTAATCGGCTCGGCAGATGTTGCCAGTGCTTCTACCCAGAAGAAAACGATCGTGAACATGATCGAGAAAAAGGCCAAGAAGCATGGTGTGCCAACCAAGCTGGCCAAGGCAGTTGTCGAGGTAGAAAGCAGTTTTAACCCCAAAGCACGTGGCGGAGCTGGCGAGGTTGGTCTTATGCAGATCAAACCAGCGACAGCGCGCGGCATGGGCTATCGTGGCTCGGTTAAAAACCTCTACAAGCCGGAGAACAATCTCGAGTACGGCATGAAGTATCTTGCTGGCGCGCATAAAAAGGCAGGCGGCGATGTGTGCGGTACGATTTTGCGGTACAACGCTGGACACGCCGCGAAGCGGATGAACCGTATCAGCCGGAATTACTGCAAGAAGGTGAAAACCATTCTGGCGCGCAATTAGGTGCGCGCTTAACAGTTTCCCTTTCGTCTAAGGCGCGAGGGCGTCTGCAAGGACAAATAGGGCCAACTCTGAGATATCAGGGTTGGCCCTATTGTTTTATCAAGGGAGGCGGTGGTTACCGCGCCGCTAGGCGAACTTTTTTCGAGCGGCTGCAAGAGAAGGGGGCACAGGCCGGGCCGCGTTTTCCTTCGTATCGGCTATGGGCCGCCCCAATGCGGTGATGACAGGCAAGACCCCTGCCCAAATGGGTTTGTCGTAATCCTCTGGATCATCCACCGGCCCACCTGTACGGATTTTGGCCGCTGCCCATTCGATCTCGACAGCCAATATGCCTGTAGCCGCAATTTCTTTTGCAGTGTCTGCTCGCACTTCGTCATAGCGCCCGGGCAAAAGATGCTCGGTGATGGCGACAAGCGCTTGTGCATGTTCTTTCGGATGGGTGATGAGCCGGGCGTTGCCATGGGCGACAACTGAGCGATAGTTGACCGAGTGATGCATGCCGGAGCGCGCGCAGACAATGCCATCAAGCAGCGTAAAAGTAAGACAGAGGGCGGCCTCCTCCTGGTTTTGCTTGATAATACGCGCGGCTTTGGCGCCATGGATAAGCAAGGTGTTGCCTCTGCGCGCGAACGCCATGGGTATGACCATGGGCTTGCCATCGCTGATAAAACCCACATGAGCCACGAGGCTTGCATCAATAATGGGATGGATTTGTGCCTCATCGTATGTGGCCCGCGGTTTGGTGCGAACTTTAGCGTATTTCGGGCGTTCTGTTTCGGGGCTTTGGCTTTCTGGCGCGAGTGTATCAGGCATTTTCTATCTCTTCTGGCAATCATTTAAGCTTGTTAAACCGGATGTATCGTGCAATCTGGCTTTATAGAAGGTCCAGCTTCTGAAAAAAATATAGTCCAGATGGTGCCGCGTGCGTGTAAATGATGAAGAGTTTGCTGCGAGCCTAAAGATAAGACGGGGCGGCGAGGAGCCGCTCAGTGCGCAGCTTTATCGGCAGGTGCGAGCGGCGGTGATGTTCGGGGAAATGCCGAGCGGCTCGTTGTTGCCATCGACTCGTTCATTGGCGCGCTTGTTGAATGTCTCGCGTGCGGTGGTGGTGCAGACCTATGAGCTGTTGGCGGCAGATGGTGTTTTGCAGCTGCAGGCGAAAGCGCGCCCGCGCGTGTTGGCACCTGCGGTTTTTGAAGGTGCGGCACGCAAAGAAGTAGGCGAGGCGGAGTTTGCTTTGTCCGAACGAGGGCGGCGGGTATCGCAGCAGCATCGTTATATGGCAGCAGATGGGGCGCGGCGCCTGCTTTCGCCGGGGCGGCCCGATATTGACAGTTTTCCCCGGGCGCAGTGGGGGCGGGCCTTGCGACGGGCCGCTGCCCAGCTGTCTGCGAGGGATAGCAGTTACCAGACAACGGCAGCAGTCCCGCGGTTGCAGCGGGTGTTGCAAGGGCATTTGCTGCAAGCGCGCGGGGTGCAGGCTAAGTCGGAGCAAGTGATTGTGGTGCCGGGTGTGCAAGCGGCGCTTTATTTGTGCGCACTGATTTTTGGTGATGAGGTCGGCGCGGCGCTTATCGAAGAGCCCGGATATTTAGGCGCGCGGGCGGCTTTCGCCAGCTGTGGTTTGCAGATGAGCGCGGCAGCGCCGGGGGCGCTCGCGCAAAAAGTGATGGATATGCAGCGGGAGGGGCAAGCGCCGCAGTTGATCTACACCAGCCCGTCGCACCAGTTTCCTCTGGGGCGGCGCATGCCAGTTCGTGAGCGATTGGCCCTGATTGAAGCGGCGCGGACTTGCGGCGCGATGCTTCTAGAAGACGATTATGACAGTGAATTCCTGTTTGACGGGCGGCCGCTCGTGGCGATGCAAGGCCTTAGCCCGGAAAACGGGGTTGTTTATATCGGGACAGCTTCAAAGAGCCTGTTGCCTGCGGTGCGGCTGGCGTATGTGGTGGTGCCAGAGCCGTTTACTGCGGCATTTGCTTCGGCGCAGCGAAATGTAGGTGCATTGGTAAATGCGCATGTGCAACTGGCGTTTGCCGAGCTAATAGAGAGTGGCGAATTGCGGGCGCATCTGCGGCGGATTAGTCGGGATTATGCGGTTAAGGCATTGCGGCTTTATGAGCTGGTGCATGAAAAGCTTTCGGGCGCTGTGCAGGCGGAGCGGCCTAGTGGCGGTTTGCAGATGGCTTTAAAGTTTGTCCATCGGTTTGCCGGTGTTGATGATGTGGTCGTGGCGCGGGCACTCAACGAAAAAGGTTTTGCCGTGAACCCGCTGTCGGCCTATTGCCTTGGCACAGCTCAGCGCGGACTGGTGGTTGGCACCGCTGATGCGGAAGAGAGTATATGTGCAGAGTTTTGTGATGTACTGTTAGCGGCGATCACATCGGCGGCTGAGAAAAAGCAAAGTGAAAGCGTAGGATAGCGGAAAGGTGCTTGACCTTTGGCTTCATTGTGCCTAGGTGGTTCGCACCAGTCGGCCGGACGATCGCTGCTGCAAGTGCTGAAAGGCCGCAGGGGAGGAAAGTCCGGGCTCCATGGAGACACGGTGCCGGATAACGTCCGGCGAGGGCGACCTCAGGGAAAGTGCCACAGAAAGCAAACCGCCCGCACATGTGTGGGTAAGGGTGAAAGGGTGAGGTAAGAGCTCACCGCGCGCTTGGCAACAAGGGCGGCAGGGTAAACCCCACCGGGAGCAAAACCGAATAGGGGTGGCGCGGAAGCTTGTCTTCCAGCTTGTCTTCAGGCCAGACCACCCGGGTTGGTTGCTTGAGGTGCTCAGCAATGGGCATCCCAGATGAATGATCGTCACGTCGCAGGCCTTCGGGCGGCGGCCATACAGAACCCGGCTTACAGGCCGACTGGTAATTTTACTTCTCTTAAGTATTTGGTATTAAATAACTAAATACATTTTTCAGACTGTCAGACATACAATATTGGGCGCACTTTTGGGCGCAAATAGCGCGCGCTTTCTCGTTCGCTATTTCGTTTCCTGAGTAAATCTCAATAAGGGGTAGTGCCTTTTTCTTGGCTCTAAATTCTTTGGTTTTGGCCGGTGCTGGGTTGTTAATCCAACACGCTTCTTTTCGGTGCGCGGCGTTGCAGGCTTACTGACGCGGTGTAATCAAGCCAGTCTTTAGTGTTCGGGCAGAGAGTGTAAATCTTGCGTCTGTGGTTGTCGCGCCCGCAGTCCGCCCAGACCAACTGCGAGCTCTTCAAAGCCCGCTCTAAACTTTTTCTTATATCGGTATGCGACCAACCCGCTAAATCCGGCGAGCGGGCTAATATTCTGGGAGCGTATGTTTGAGCTTGACCGGGGTTCGTCAGTTGCATTCGCGGCGCGTTACTCACGTGTGCGAAGGCTTGCAGCAACAAAGACGTAGGTAATTTCCGCTCAGTCTTCGGCTGAGGCGGCGGGGCGGGCGGTTGGCCTTCTTCTACTCGCCTCGTGAATTGCTCAAAACAGGCTCGGCACCTGGTGCGGATGGTTCGCTTGCGTGGCGTGACAAAATCCACGAAACGTGCCGCGCAATCTACGCACTCGACCTCTAAATTCGCCCTCCCTGGTTTGACCCCTAGGCAGATGAAGCGCGCGTTTTTATAGCTGTGGGGGTGTGCCCACTCGCCTCCTGTTGCCAACACGAACGGTATTCGCAGTTTGCCCAAAATAGCCCCTTTTAGGTTTTGCGGGCGCGAACAAACGTTTTATAAGCTGTAGCAGCTAACAACGCTGTCCAAAAATGAGCGCCTGCAGGTTTGCCCTGCGTATTTACGAACCACGCGCAGCCGACAGCGCTAGCCAACAGGAACGCGCTCAAGATGTAGCATCCTGCGGCTCGTGCCCGCTTGTTTGTCGCTGTTAGAGTGAAGCTCAGCGCCAGCACGAATAGTAAAAACAACAATAATATTAGCCAATGCACATTCACGCCCTCCAAGTTGGCCCAATCATAAGGGGGTGTGAATGTGCTTAATAGCTAATATTTTTTATCAATTCATCGCTTCAATGAGAATGATCTTGGTTCGCACCTTGGCTGTGGCAAATGTGTTCTCGTCCAGCTCTTCCAGTGTTTGCGCGTCTTCGTGCTGAAAAGTGATAGGAACCAAGGCAACCAGTGCCGCACCTTCTTTTTTGTCTAGCAGTGCCAGCGCGGCTTTCATGTGCTGGCGCACCTTGGAAAAGGGCGGGTTCATAATGATTTTTTCAAACCTTTCCCCCGTGTCTGCCGCATATTCCAGAAAGCAACAGTTGCGCACTGTCACCCCCTCAAAGCTGAGCGCTGAGGCAAGTTTGTTGTGCCGCTCAATGGCGGTTATTGCCTGCGGCTCTGTTCCAACGTCTAGGAGGGCTTGTAACAATGCGCCGGTGCCTGCGCTTGGCTCCAGGATTTTGCCGCTTTTCAGCGGGCCTAAATAGCTCGCCATGCGAGCGGCAACCGGTGCCGGTGTTATATGGCATTCGCTGGCCCGATCAACGGTAAGCGGTTGCCGGATTTCCGGCTTTGCCAGTGTCGCTAAGTTGCGCTTTTTGCGTTCAATAAACATGGGCTTATTGGGGCGGCTATAAACGGACTTTTTCACGATAGCACCTTTACTTTTGAGGGAGGCCCGCCGCGCCCAATTGGCGCGGCGCTGCTTGTCAGGCTGCTTTCGCCTTTAGGTGCCGGTCGATCGCCTCACTTTCTGGGGCTGGGTGCGCTTTGCTGTCACTCAGGAAAACAGCCACCAACTCACGGGAGGAAAAAGGCTCGCCGCTCTTGCGATAATAGCAAACCTTAAAGCGGAACTGACCACATGTTGAGAGCCTAACGCCGCGATAATCCTTGTGTATCGCGGCATATTCGGCCTTGGTCATGGTAACTTGGTCGTAAGTAATCACCTCGCCCCTGTGGTACTGGTTCGGGCTTGAAAGTGTCTCAGCCTGAAAGTTCAGGATTGGCGCTTTTGCCGGTGCCTTGGCTGGCACTTCGTAGCCCATATCTTGCATAAGGTTGCGCCACCCTTCCACTGATAGGGTGAGGCTTTTCAGCTCAAGCCCTGCGCACATATGGGCGGGTAAATCCACACGGCTTGAAAGTTCAATTCTACCATCATCCAGTGCTTTTGCCTTCGGCTTGTCGGCCCCGTGGGTCCGGGCGAAGGTTTGCAAAACAGCCGCGCTCAACTCGCCTTTAAAGCGTGTGACAGGGCCTAGCAATTCGCGTTCGTAAGCCAAGCGGTTTAGCACATGCTCGATACAGCGGCGACGGTTACGGCCTTTAAACACATTGCCCCAAGCCTTAAGGTTGCGCTCCTTCACCTCCTGCGGGGTCAGCTCGTTTTTTATCAGGGCTTGGTAGTCCTCAAAAAGAGTGAGGGAGCCGCTCGATATATAACCGGCATTAACAAGCGCTTTTATTTGTTCGTCGCTTTCAGCTTTATTCCAGCATTTCAAAGCCTTTTGAGCGTGGTTAAGGCCGCGCTGCAAGTCGCGCAATTCTGTTAGCAGTGTTTTAATACGGCGTGCGCGAACAGCCGGCTTATTCTTATAATTGGCGTGCGCCTCGGCTCCTGATGCAAGAGACAGACAATGAGCCGCGCCTTTCTCTGCTGCTAGACCCTTGCGCATGTTTGCATCCATGCGCTCTTGTGTGCGACGGGCGCGGCGCTCTGAGTGGTGCCCTACGAGGATAGGTTGCCCCATTTCAAAGGCGCGAGAGAGTTCATCGGCTGTGTTGATGTAGCTTTGTGCCAGCCCCATTTTCTTTTGTGCTGCCGCTTCCAGCCGCTCCGCTTTGGCTTCGGCGCGTTCTGCAAGTGTGGTTTCTTCCGGCTCGACTTCGCCAGCCAATGCAAAGCAAAGGTCTTCACGTTGCGGGGTCCATGCGGGGGCAACAAACAGCTCTTGCTTTGGTGCATAGATAAAACCGTATGCCCGAACGACTTTGTAAAGGTCTTCATCCAGCCGGTAAGGTGCGTAAAGCCGCAACTTGTTATCTTCGGGGCTATAGGTGGCTTGCATGCCCTCAATTTTTTCGATGGTGACAATAGTTTGAGCGTGGGTGTTTGTCATTGTGTGTCTCCTTACAAATCATACATTATAGTTAAATTGAGAGCCAACGCTCGGAGGGTTCGAGATTGAGTTGGTGGTGCACCCCCTCGGCGCAAGCCTGCGCTTCCTCTAAATCCTCGGCAAATCCGTATTTTTTCCCCGCCTGCCACAGATAACCCTCGAGTAACGGTTGCACGCGAACGATGGTCGATTTGGACCCGTCAAACATCAGATATTTCTCGGGGCTGTCAGGGTGGGGCTCCCATTGCCATACATCGCACATGTCAGACCCCCGGCCGTTGCCAGCGTGCGGGCAATACCGCGGGGCGGGGAGTGCGGTGCAGCGTAGGCGCGCGCCCGAAATAACGGCGGTAGATGCGCGTAATGGTCCTCATTGTCAGCTCTCCTATATGTTGACGGACTGGGCGCCCTCAATCTCTGATAGGTTACATGTATGACATTATGTCGGACATGTCAACATACAAAACAGACAAAATGTAGTTAACTGAAACCAGGGTGGCGCTCAGGCGGGGCTAGGAGGTTGAGCAACATGCGCAAGCGCCCGCCCGCACGTTTAGTCGCCTACAATATGGGGGAGTTGTGACCGTGCGTTGTGACTGCGCAAGTGATACTGTACCTACGGTACTATGTAGGGCGCGCTTGAGCGCTCCTCTAGAAAAACGGGCACTATAAGAGAGGAGGCGCGGGGGCGTAGCAAAAACGATCGCGCGTGCGTGTTCGCTGACGCTCACCCGCGCGACCGTGTTCGCAGCCGCTCAGTTGTCAGATGCTCCGCCTAATAGTTTGCGTAGCGCCCGCTCTAATAGATCCGCCGATAGTAGACAGACTAGGCCGAGCACGCCCAGCAGGACGAGGGCGCAGATTAGTGTGGTGTGGATCATGGCGACATATTGTCGGGTGTGTATGGGCAGTGTCAACCGTCAAATCAGATATTTGTTGACTGTGGGTAATCTATTGAGGATGCTAGCGTCAGCATACAGATCTGGGAGTAGAGACATGCCACGCAAACCACGCGATTTAACAGCCATGGAATATAAATATATTGGTAAACGGGCCGAACTAGGGAACCCCATCGAGGCGGCGCGGGCTGCGGGCTACAAAAACCCCTCAGCGATGGCAGCTCGGCTAGAGAATAGGGCGCAAATCATTGAACAGGTCCAGCGGGCGCAGCTGGTTTGGTTAGCGGGGAGCGAGGGGGCCCAAAATGTCGCGCATCAAGTGCTACTGAGTATTATGCGAGACGACGGGGCGCGGAACCAGGACAAAATTCGCGCGGCTGACATAGTCCTAAAACAGGCGCACATGCTCACCGCCGACGGGCGGGACGACGCCAACAGGAGCCCTGACGCGTTGAGCCTCTCCCAGATAGATGCGCAAATCGCCCGCCTCGAGGCCCAGCGGCTGCAGCAGGAACGCGAATTGACGGATGTAACCCCCAAACAGCCTACTATTTTCGACTGATTGCGCAAAAGGTGGGCGCGATCCTCGAATAAATACCAGATATACGCGCATCCGGCCTGTAATAATATTACAAGGGGGCGGTGGTGCGGTCTGGGCCGGGGGCAGGTGCGCCACCGCCCCACCCCCTGGGTATGGTCCGGCGCGGCGTCGGAAACGGGCGCTAGACACGCAGACCAAAAATCGCACCCCCATAAAGTCGCCCTACATTTTGTCGTCACGCGGAGCGGCCGCTCTCTAGCGGGATAAAAGAGCTTGACTTGCGTGAAGTATGATGTATGTCTGATGTCGTACGCAATAGGGGGTTTTTTATGTCTAAATATGATACAGGCGTTTCCAAGTTAAATGCCATACTGGCGGGGACGCGAGTTCTGTCTCACCGCCGATCTTTGTTTCTGTCGCGGCGGGCGGCCTACCGGAGTGTGCGCAGCTCAGGCGTGGATTTGGTTTTCAAAGGAGGGCGGCTGATACACCAAAAAGGATGTACTTCTGATGTCGCAGGACCTGGGCTGCAGCAGGCTGTTGCTGATTTTGTCACGGCGCATAAAGGGTTGTTCTTGGATTTCCTCGAGCGCGAAATGGATGACACGGCAGCTGCGTTAGATAAGGAAGTCATGCAGCTGCAGAAAGCTACGCTGCACTAACCTAGTCGGAGTGGATGATGCCTGATAGCGAAAACATACGAGCCGACTTCGAGAAAGCGGTATCTGACTTCTCCGCTACGTTGCGAGACATAGAGCGCTCCCTCGCGGGGCGTGAGTGCGCGGCGTATTCCAGCCGCCAAGACGCTGTAGAGATTGTCAAGAAATGGAGGCGCGCAGGGTTTATCGATAAGTATGCGACGCGGGGTGAGCTCGTTGACGCAATAATTGCAGATTTAAAGAATGGAGCTAATAATGCCTAATTTCCAATATACCGCCGTAAAGCGTCGCGCTGCAACAGTGAGCCTAAGTGAAGAAATAACGCGAGACCGGCAGTGCGTTGATGCATTCGCGGAAGGGATGAAGCAAAAGCTAGCAACGAGTATTCTTAAGGGGCGTCGGGGGTGGAGAGACGCCGTGCAGGTTACAGAGGCATCGCTCGAGGTGCAGCTGAGGAGCCTCATCGGCAAGGGTAACGCCGAGAATTACATAGATATAGCGAACTTGGCGATGATGCTTCATTTCCGCTCTGGCGGAGTGGTACCTTCGGAAGCGCAACCGTGTACCCCAGACAAAGGACTTGATGCGGCTGATGAAGCTTTCGAAAAGCAATGGCGTGAGGCTCTTTTAGCTGCTGCACATCGGCTGCATCTGCGACTAGTCCCCGCGCAAGCCGGGGTCTTAGGCGACAGCGGGCAGCCTTTGCTAATTATCAGTCAGGAGACTCACAAAGAGCTTTTCGAGGACCTGCGAACGTTCCGGGGCGATCAACGCCAGGAGAGTTTCGCGAACGTTCCGTTGGCTACGGGGTAGTGTGCGATAATGGAGAAATTAACTCAAAGTCTTAAAGAGCATGCGCGCAGGTACTCGCAGCCTCTAAAGGGTGTTTTGTATGAAGCGGCGGATGCGGTAGAGCAGTTACAAATCCGCAAGAGCGATAGGGAGAGGGAGCTGGAATCCCTACTCAATAACGGAAACGCTGCCAAAGACGCGCCTGCGCTCTTGGATCACATGGCGGATTTGTTGATTAAACTCGATCCAATTATGCAGAACCATCACGCAGTTACGGCAGCCCGCAAAATCTCACGGGCTATGCGTAAGGCGTTAGAGGTAAGCCGAGATGGGTAGGCCGCCCAAGCGCGAGCGGCTGACGGGGCTAGACGAGCACGCTCTGCTAGCCGCTGAAACCGCCCTCAGCCATGCTTGGAGGTGCGCAGACCACGCCTTACCTATTGCTATCCAAGTTTATTTGGAGTGTGCGGGATCTGCTAGTCCGAAGGAGTATGCGGAGAATGTCCACGCGCATATCGGACGTATCTCCGGCGCTTATGGCGTCATGGAGGGGAGCTGTTAAGCTGAATACGTGCAGCAATTTTGTATGAAATGTATCTTGTTTTTGTCTTGTTGTCGTGTATTCTCAACTTCGTTCTCCCTTACAACTTGCCTCAGAGATTAGTTTCTCTGGGGCTTTTTTTATTGTATGGTGCGTCTGAAATGTCTGACTTGAGCCGGAGTTCGCGATGACCTACCCGAAAAGTGTGAAACTGCCATACAGGTTCACCCAGTTTGCGCAGGAGACTGGCGATGAAACATTCCCCGGATCTCAGATGGATGCTAGTTTGTTCGAGGTCCAGCGGGCACATGATGATCTGCTCAGCTTCGTTAAAGGGGTGGTGCGTGCTGATGGAAGCCTGCAAAATCAATCTGTTGGGCGCGACCAGCTTAAATACGCTCTCTCTTTGGGGTTCGAGCCGCCTCAGGCTTGGGAAGTGGGCAAAACCTTTACACCCCCAGACACGGTATATCAGGGTGATGGCATTTATATCTGCGCGCAACGACATCTATCCGTCAGTTTTGAGGATGATCTTGCTGCGAACAAGTGGGGTGTTCTGATCGATTTTGCGACCGTCGCTGCAGACGCCGTCAGTGCAAGAGACGCTGCCCGTGAAGCGCGAGATTTAGCTTCCGCTGCAGTCAGCGAATTGCAGCCTCATTTAGGCGTTGTAGCGGGCGTGGCCGATGAGCTAGGGCCTGTTGCGGAAGCGGCTGAGGGGGTTACACTGCTGGCTCAGCACATAGATGAAATACAGCAGGTGGGCGGGCTCGCCGATCCGTTGCAGATCGTTGCCGGGGTTGCTGAGGACGTAAGCGCGGTTGGAGCTGTGGCGGCGCAAGTGGAGACGGTGGCCGCTGAAATCGGAGATGTGCAGGCGGTTGCCGCCTTGGCAGCTCATATCCCGAGTGCTGCCGGTCATGCAGCTGCTGCTGAGGACGCAAGGGCGGCCGCCGCCGCCGCCGCGCAATTGGCAGAAGAGGCAAAGACAGCAGCGGTTAAGGCTGCAGCTGATGCACAAGTCGGCCTAGCTGATGGTGCGGTGACCCGTGAAAAGCTGGCGCAAGGCGTGCAAGATGAACTGGCCTCTAAAGCCGACGCTGCCACTACCACTTCCGCTCTCCAGCAGGTAGAGGCAGATGTACAAACAGCGCTAGAGACAAAGGCGGATAAGACGGAGGTTGAGAAAAAGCTTGGCGCTGACTATGCCAAATGGCTTGAATTTGGCCTACGCCCACTTGATGACGTGACAGAACTCATCACAGAAAGCGGGCCATGGTCGCCAAAACACAATGGTCGCGCACGAATTTCGCTGGTTGGCGGCGGCGGTGGTGGCGGGGGCGGGGGATCTTATCGTCGTACGACGGGCGGGCAGGCAGGTGGTACCGCTGTCCTGCTTGATGTTCCGCTGACTAAAGATATGAGTTTTGATTTGACCTTAGGAACCGGCGGAGGGAACAGAAATGGCAATGGTGTAGCTGGGAACAACAGTACCCTAACCAACCACAGGGTAAATTTGGTTGCGCAGGGCGGGGTTGGGGGTACTAAGGCCAATTCATACGTACAGATAATACCAACACGACAAAGCGGCAAGGGTCACGCAACTGGCGGCGATCTGAATTTACATGGTGGCTTAGGTGGTAGCATAACAACCACCATGTCTGGATTTTGCAGGTCGGGTGGTGGGTCCTGCGGTGGCTTTAATTACGAACAGAACGGTACAAATGACGGGTATAGCGGGGGCTTGATTGATACGGGATCTTCTCCGAGTCACTACGTAGATAGTGGCGGCGGAGGTGTGGCGGGGGCGGGCTATACGCCACACGGTGGTGGTGGCTCTTTCGGGTCAAACGGCGGGCCAAGCAATAACATCTTGGAAAATCGCGTGTTTTATCCGAAAACGTTTCACTCTGGCACCGGAGCCGGAGGTAACGGTTCTGGTGGTCGAGGACAACTCGCCGCTGGTGGTGGCTCTGTTGGTTCTGGCGGTCTTGGTGGTGGCGGTGGTGGATTAGGCGGCTTAGGCGGCCCCGGTTTCTTGCTTGTCGAATATCTGTCAATCGAGGAGGCCGAATAATGACCAACTACCTGATTAAAAAAGAAAGCCGCGAAATTGTCGGCCGCGATACCCCTGAGTTTGAAAACTGGCTCACCGGTAAATACGGCGCCGATGGCTGGGAACGTGTTCCGGATCCAGAACCAGAACCTCCAACTCGCGCCGAGATAATCGCTCAGATCAAAGCCGAGGCGCATCGCCGGATTGTTAGCTATTGCCCCGAATGGAAACAGCGCAACCTGACAGCTCGCGCCGCCGAGTTGGCGCTCAGGCTCTCTCAGGGTGCCACACTAACCGCCGAAGGACGGGCAGAGGTCGCAGCAGGGCAGGTGATCTGGGACCATATCACCGCTATTCGCGCCGCCTCAGACGCACTTGAGGCCATGGAGCCGCTGCCCGATGATGTAACCGCCGCTGAGCTGTGGCCTGCTGTGACTGGTTAGAAAGAGAGCTTAAAGCAATGACTTTTAAAGCCACATTTTCTTTCGCAAATTTCCAAGCGAACAATCCAAGCGCGCCGTTGCCGGGCATTAAGCTCGATGTCATGCAAACTGAGCTTTCCTCGGAACTCCAGACGCAGGCAGCGAAGATCGAGGGCTTACTGCGTGCTGATGGGAGGCTTCGTAACGGCGTCGTAACTATCGACAGCATCTCGGATCAACTTAAGACCTTACTAGGTCCCAGAGGTGGGGTGACGACGTATGACCTAGACCCCGCTGCGTTTGCCAGCGACGAGCAAGGGGCGGCAGGAGTTGCACAAGACCTGATTATGACGCCCGCTTCGACAAAAAAAGCTGTAGACAGTCTAAGAAGTATAGCGCAGCAAGACCGGGCGAAAAAAGGGGAGGGCGGCGGCGTGATGACTGCTGAGCTAACGAAAGAAGCTATCGATGCGCAGCGCCCTTTGGCAGACGTATCGAGCTTTAAACCAAGCGACGCCCATAAAACCCTGACAGTATCGGCAGGGGAGGGGCTCGTAAACGCCCTTAGAAAGGTGATAGCGGTCAAGGTACAGTTCGCGTTCGGGAACGTGGCTACAGGCGCGTCCGTGTGTGTTCCTGTCGAGGTGGAGGGGGTGGAGGAGCATGACCGGGTGTTGATCGCGCCCCCTGCGGAGCACCCCCTAGGTGTCTTGCTTTTCGGGCACATCGCGACACCCGGCAAGGTTACCTTTGCCGCCTTTAACGGAACGGGTTCGCCTGTTACGATCCCAGAAGTAAAGTATGCGGTGACGTTAGTGCGTTTTTAATGTATGATTGCGTTGCTGACAACAATCATACAAGGCGTATCACGATGATATCTGTCGCTGAAGTGCTGGAAGTCGCGCATCACGAAGCTTGTGTTCGGGAAATGTATAAGGACAGTGTCGGCACAGGCACGTGGGGGTTCGGGTTGACGGCAGCATCCGGCGTCGACCCCGAGGCTTTTAAAGGCAAGCCCGCCGACATGCAGAGCTGCATCGAGATTTTCATTTCCGTTCTGGAGATATATGCAGGTCAGGTCGATCGAGCGTTTAGCGGTGTACGGCTTTTACCGCACGAGCGCGCCGCTGCTATTTCTTTCCACTGGAACACTGGAGCGATTAACCGGGCGACCTGGGTAAAGCGATTTCTGGCAGGGGACGTTCACGGCGCTGAAGAAGCATTCCTTTGGTACAACAAACCGAAGGAGATCATCGATCGACGACGCGCTGAAGCTCGGCTTTTCTTCCACGGCGTCTATTGTTCGGACGGGTATACAACTGTTTACGAACGCGTGAACCCGATACGCGGTACCCCCGTATGGTCCTCAGCCAAACGCGTCCGCGTACGCGAAGATGTCGAAGCAGCGCTTATCAAAAAGGGGCGCCGGCCTATAAACTCGAGAGCGCTACCCTTGGTCTTCACCGCTGCATGTGCTGCAATTCTGTCATTCTTTGAAGAGTTGCAGGCTATTTTCAAGTCAATCTTTGGAGGATGAAATGCTGGGTAAGTTGAAGGGGTTCCGCACTTTTGCGGTCAACGCGGTCGTTGGCGGGGTGGCACTAGCCACAGAGGTGTCTCAGGTGCCAGGTTTGAGTGAGATCATTCCAGGGCACGCGCCTAAGTTCATCGCCGCTGTCGCGATCGCGAATGTGGTTTTGCGTTTCTACACAACAACTCCGGCAGGGAGAAGCAATCGTGATTAGCGCGATACTCGCTGCAGCACCCGCGGCGTTGAGGTTTCTCACTTCCGTTTTGTTGCGTAGAGCGGACACGGAGCAGCGGCATGAAGAGATGCGTTTGCGATTTCAGGAGAAGCGAGCTGCTGCTCAAGGACAGATTCCGGGGTTCGCTTGGTTGCTCGCGCCCATGGTTGTTATCTCGTCTGCGTATGTCGGGTCTGTCGTTCTCTACTCTATGCTGTTCTGCAGCGCTTGCATTTCGCCTCAAACATGGGTCATTGCGAAACTGCCGGAGCCAATAGACAGCTATGTCGGCGCGGTCATGGCATATCTCTTCTTCTACGAAGCGCGCAGAAGGTGGTGATAGATGAAATGGAATATTGAGAGCCCATGGTCGCTGCTGCTGGCGTTAGTCGGGGCGTTCGTCGCCTCGGTTTTGGTCTCCAGGCCAAAGACCGTGTTGAATGTAGTTGCGCGAGGGGTGTCTGGGCTCGTGTGCGCGCAACTTCTTACACCCATTCTTATGGAGACGCTTTCTCTGTCCGCCGTTTATTGGCGAGATGCGCTGGCTGGGCTCCTCGTGGTCACCGGCTACTCCATCGTACGCGCTGCAACCGAATTGACGTGGAGGGACGTTCTCAAACTTTTAAGGGCGGGTAAATGAAGCAGGATCCCTTGTTAAAGCCGGTTCAGATGTTAGGCGCAGTCACAGCCTTGTGGGGGTTGTTCATTGTGCTTGTTGCTGCCTATGGGGGGTAGGGGATGCCCGAAGTAGATGTGCGTACAGCGACGGACGAGCAGCTCAGGCTGTTGAAGTTTCAGCGGAACATCCTTCAAAGCCGAGAAAGGTTTATGCCATTTATCAAGCACACCATGCCGGACCAAGGGGACCCAAATAATCCCGAGAAGTCCGCATACGATAACGCAAGGCATCATGACGGGCTCGCTCAGGCTATCGAGCGAGTAATCGCCGCGGAAATACCATTTTTGATACTCACAATGCCCCCGCGCCACGGCAAATCGGAACAAGTCTCCCGAAGACTACCGGCGTTCTATTTAGGCCTCTACCCGCATCACGAGGTCGCAGTGGGGACGTATAGCGATGAGTTCGCACAGGATTTCGGGGGGCAGGTTCGCGATATCATCCAGAGTGACCGCTATAAACAAGTATTTCCCGAGACCGAGCTGGCGAAGGACGGGAAGGCGTCGAACAGGCTGAAGACTACGCGCGGGGGCGGGGCGTACTTCGTAGGGCGGGGCGGCCCCCTCACGGGCCGAGGCGCACACCTAGCTATTATCGACGATCTACTAAAAGACGATAAGGAGGCAAACTCACAGGCGATCCGAGATCAAGCTTGGAGGTGGCTGACGAGGGTCATGTTGTCGCGCCGTCGAGGGTCTAAACTCGTCATTATGACGTTCACTCGCTGGCACACAGACGACCCGATCGGTCGTTTAACAGACCCAGAGAACCCCTATTTCAGCGAGAAGCTCGCGAAAAAGATCAAGGTCATTAATCTGCCGGCGATAGCGGAAGACGATGACCCGTTAGGCCGGGTTCCCGGAGAGCCTCTGTGGCCGGACGGGCCTGATCGTTTCGATTTAGATTTTCTGGAGGAGATGAGGGCTTTCGATCCGCTGGGTTTTGAAGCCTTATACCAGCAGCGCCCAACGGCAGCGGACGGGACGCTGTTTAAGCGGGATAATATTAGATACTACAACCCCGGTGATCTGCCGGAGGAGCTGCGCATATATGCGGCTTCCGACCACGCAGTATCCACCGCACAAAAGCGTGACTTCACCGTCATGCTAAAGGTCGGCGTAGATAAGCTGGATAACATGTACCTCTTGGATTGCATTTGGGACCGCCTCGCCACTGACGTTGCTGTTGAAATGATGCTCAATATGGGAGGGACGGGCGGGCTGCGGCCTTTAATATGGTGGGCGGAAAAAGGACAGATAGCGAAATCTATTGGACCTTTTTTAAACAGGCGCATGCGTGAGACGGGTAAGTACCTAAATATAGCTAATGTCTCCCCCTCGGGGGATAAGGCGCAAAAGGCTCAATCGATCGCCGCTCGGGTTGCGCAAGGTAAGGTGTTCTTTCCGAAAGACGCGCCTTGGGTGGAGAGATCCATCGATCAAATGATGCAATTCCCAAACGGTACGTTTGACGATTTTGTAGATACACTCGCTCTCATCGGGTTGGGCTTAGGCGTCCAGTCGGGCCCCTCCGTTCGTGAACGGGTATCACGGCCTAAGACAGGAACGCTCGGGTGGGTGTTGCAAGAGAGCGCGCAGCAAGCGCGGAGGGCAAAGCGAGGGTTTTTGAATGGATAAAGTCGACAGCGTAGAGGCACCTGATGGCGCACCCGCCCTGGTAACTAAAATACTGGCGCGTATTAAGGCAGATCTGGCTCGGTGGAAGTCAGATTTCGACCGGATGCGCGAGGACCAGGAATTCGCCAGGCAAGGCGCGACATCAGAGTGGGTCAACAACGGTTGTTATGTAGCCAACTTAACGCATCAGCATGTGCGTATGAAAACCGCCGCACTTTACGCCAAAGACCCGAAGGCAGTAGCCCGGCGGAGGCCAAGATTAGACTTCGCGATTTGGGATGAAAGTGACCAAAGTCTGCAGACAGCTATGATGGTTGTGCAACAGGCCCAGCAAAGTATCGGGATGAGGTTAGTAGAGCCCGAGGCCCTGCTTGAAAACGCAGAGGTCGCGGAGGCGCAAAGCCTTTTGGCAGACTTCCAACAGGGTATGACAGCGCGGCGAAATGCAAAAAAGATAGGCAAGACGCTCGAGGTTCTGCTCGCGTACTTCATGAACGAACAACCGCCCTTGGGTTTTAAGCACGCGATGAAGGAGTTGGTCAGTCGCGCGCTCATAAACTCCGTAGGCTACATAGAGATTAATTTTAAGCGCGAGTATGAAAACCAGCTGTCGCTTGATGAAAGAGCGCCTGATACACCGGAGAGGGCCCGGTGGTTGTATGAGCAGGCGCAAGGCATGGCCGAGGGCGTGGCTGGCTCGATGGCGGATACAGCTTTAGACGGGTCCCGTGACGAAGCGAAAAACGCAGAGCTGATGTACTCCGCTCAGTCGCTGGCGGATAACGAGCCAATTATAGCGCAAGAGGGCTTGGTTTTCGATTTTCCCGCGTCAACTCAGGTTATACCTGACTGCGAATGTAAAAGCCTTAGCGGGTTCAAAGGGGGGCGCTGGCTGACGATTAGCTATTCGTACTCCTGCGAGGAAGTCGAGAAAAAATTTAATGTAAAGCTAGGCAGCAGTCAGCGCGAGCACGAGCTTAACGACAACTCCGATCGGGGAGAGAGCGCGGATCGCGCTGACCGGAGGAATGTGACTGTGTTTAAGCACTACGATAAAGTCGCGGGTCTTGTTTATTATGTGACGGAGGGGCATCCGGCGTTTCTACGCGAACCCGCCGCTCCGGATGTTTATGTAGAGCAATTCTGGCCGGTTTTCGCGCTTGCTCCTAACGAAACCGAGCACGAGGAGGAGCTGTTCCCGCTCTCCGACGTACGCCTGATCCGAGATATGCAGCACGACTACAACCAGTCAAGGCAAGGCCAGCGAGAGCACAGAAGTGCCGCACGGCCTCGCTTCGTAGCATCAAAGCATTCAGGTCTTTCCGACGAGGACAAAGGCGCGCTCGCACTCGCCGAGCCGTTTTCTGTTACTGAAATTAACATAGGCGAAAATCAAAAAATCCAAGATGTGTTTCAGCGACTTCCTATGCCCTCTGTAGATCCTAACTTGTACGAAACCGGCCAGAACTTCACAGATATACAGCTGGTGACCGGTTCGCAGGAAGCTCAGTTCGGCGCTGTTGCCAAAGCCACGGCAACGGAAAGTTCGATTGCGGAAGGAGCGCGCATGGCTGGGGTTGGCTTGGCGGTAGACGACCTCGACTTATTCCTGACTTCAGTCACCAGGGCGGCAGGTCAAATCATGCTGCAGGAGTTGAGCCGGCAGACTGTGCGCAAAATCGCCGGGCCCGGAGCTTTTTGGCCTGAGCTTGGTCTGAGCGAAATCGCCCAAGAGATCAGGCTTGAGATCGAAGCAGGCTCGAGCGGCAAGCCAAACGCTGCGGCTGAGCTACAGAACTGGGAGAGGATGCTGCCCTTCCTTATCCAAATGCCGGGGGTGCAGCCGCACTGGCTAGCTCGAGAGACAATCCGCCGGCTTGATGATAAGCTGGATCTCACCGAAGCCATTGCGGATAATTTACCCTCTATCGTAGCGCAGAACGGTCTTACGCAACCTACACCCGCGGACCCTAACGACAACCCCGCCGCGCAAGGGCATCAGGGTTTTAACAACGGACCAAGCGCCCCTTCCGGTCCTGCCGGAACGTTGCCGCCAGGGGGGAATAATCAGGTCTAGAGTGTATGAAGTGTAAGGATACAATTGATTAAATATCATATTACGTGATACAAAATGGCAAGCCTACTTAGGAGAAAACTATGAGCGGAACGGACGTATTTGGGGCAGAATCGTCACCTGCCGACAATTCAACTCAAGATGGGCGCGACCAGTTACAAGAGCTCGGCTCTGTGGCTGAAGACGCAGCTTCGCCCTCTGCGGTTCTTGGCGAAAATAGTGCGCAGGAGACGGAATTTAGCGGCCTAGTCAGGGACGCGATAGACGACGTCGTTAGAGCCCGCGCCGATCAAGCTGACGCCTCGCCAGCAGAAGCAAAAACGGAGAGTGTGGATGCGGAGACTGAAGAGCCGGAAGACGTCTCGGCTGACCCTGCTGACTGGGAAAGCGAGCCGTTCCATAAGCATCCACGTTTTAAAAAGCTGATCGGTAATCTCCAGGAACTGCGGCGTTATAGGGAGGAGACGTCGCATAAAGTGTCCGGTTTTGAAAAACTAACCGGCTACATGGAAGAAAACGGCCTAAGCGAAAGCGACGTGGCGAGCGGCATAGAGATTATGGCGCTCATGAAGCTTGACCCGGTTGAGGCGTGGGAGCGCTTACGCCCTACTCTTACGTCTCTGGCCACCGCCGCAGGGGAAGTTCTGCCTGAGGACCTCAAAGGGCAAGTGCGAAGCGGTGCAATGTCGAATGAAGTTGCGTTTCAGATCTCAAGATCCCGAGCTCGCGAGAACGCAATGAAGGTTCGCAGCCGGCACTCGCAGCATATACAGCAAAACCGCGTAGCTGAAGAAGCGAAGCGCAAGGTTGTTAGCGCTGCGGGGCACTGGGAAGAAAAATGGCTTCGGTCCGACCCTGACGCCGAGCACAAGCGCCAAATGCTGCACGGAGAGGTTTTACTCCTACACAAGGAAGAGGGCTCCCCGTCCAACCCGGAACAGGTCCGCGCTCAGCTTGATAAAGCTCTCCAGAGGGTGAATAAGCGGGTGGCTCAGTTCTCTAAGAGCCGTAAGCCTGTGATTAATCCCGTAACCGGCGGGGTGTCAGCGCCCGCCTCCAGCCGAAAGCCTATCGAGACAATGGAGACGATTGATATCGTCCGATCTAAAGGCAAAATCTGAGGACTAACCTATGCCTTTTACAAGTGCTGAAATCGAGAACATCACCAATACCACATTGGATGCGTATGATCGACGAGGGCAGGTCACGCGGCAAGACGTGCAAGACAAGCCCATGCTGAAGGCCTTCGACAAACGAGCCAAATCGTTTGTCGGCGGTAAAGAAAAAGTCACTGCGGGGGTGCGTGCAGGTGCAGGTCAGCTCTCACTCGCCGGGTACTCACATGACGATCAGGTATCCTATGGCAATCCCGTGAAGAACAAGCGAGCTGGCTATAAGTGGCGCGAACATCACATCGGCATGGGTATCACGCACACTGAGCTCAAAATGGCGGGTATCGAAGTGATTGAGCGCGACGGCACCGCAGTCACTTCGCCTGTGACAGACGCTGAAGCCGTTCAATTGGCCAACCTACTGGACGAGAAAGTGATCGACTTCGAGGAAGATTATGATATCGGCCTCGACGCATTACTCCACGGGGATGGGACTACTGACGCGAAAGCTCTGGCTGGGGTGGGGGCGTTCATACTGCTCGACCCCGCTGCAGGGACAACAGGGGGTGTTTCCCGGGGCGCTAACCCTTGGTGGCGCAACCGCGCCGCCACTAAAGACGCCCATGACGCGGGGAGTGGCGATGACGCGATTACGTCCAGTCCTACCGGCGGTGGTACGTTAATCCAGTACATGCAGAAAGAGCACAAGCAGCTTAACCGGTTCTCCCAAGGCAAGCGGCGCTCGATGAAGTTCGCTGGTTCGGACTACATTGATGCGTATGAGAGGGAGCTCCGAGCCAACGGCCTTTACACCCAACGTGGTTGGGCCAACGGGGCTACTAAACCGTCGTTGGACGGCTTCATGCCTGCGGTCTCGTTTGCGGATACAGATATTATCTACGATCCGACACTTGACGATATGGGCTGGCAAAAAGCGATGCTCGATATCGATATGAACGCCATCGAGCTGCAGTACATGAAAGGGCAGCGCAAAAAACGCCACACTCCCGCGCGGCCCCATGATCGCTACGCGCTGTACCGGGCGACTACGACAACCGTAGTCCTGATCGCACGTCGACTGCGTAGCTCCGGCGTGTACTTCATCAAATAGCACAGCAGGCGGGGGCAATCCCCGCCTTTCCACCTTCAAGTACAGATGAGAAAACCGATATGTTGTTAAAAAATCTTGCGAAATGTGAAGTTGCGCTGGGGGGGGATCGCGAGGAGACGGTTCCTCAGTCGGGCGTATCGCCTGCGGAGTTTCTTATCCTTCAGGAAATCCATGGGGCTGGGTCCGTTTTCAACCTAGAATTCACTCCTGCGGCAGAAGACCTGCCCGTTAATTTGGAACGAGAGCGGTTGCTCGAGAAGTATCCGGCACGAACTGACAAGCCATCGCCAGTAGCGATTGTCTTTCCAGACAAATTCGCACAGCTGCCTTCATCTTTTAAGGAGTGCGAAATTCTAGACGAACAGCTTAAGCCATTAAGTCGGGTTAAGGTTCCGCAAGCCTCTGCGGGCCAGGAGCCAACCAATACGAAATCGGCGGAGCGGAAAACCAAACAAACCGCTTCCCGGTCGAAACGAACCGCAGCCGGTGAGAAAAAAGCCGCTGAAGATACTGACAAAGCTGCTTCCACAGCCACGAAGGCTGGAGAGGGTGCGAACGTTCTGAGTTAAGGAGGCAACATGCCGCGCGGTGTCACTCTTATTGAGCTTCTGAACGACTACAGGTTGGAAGCGGGGCTGTCCTCAAACGTCGCGCACAATAAAGGTGTGCGCGATGCACAGGCACACAAACTGCAAAGAGTGCAGCGGCGGCTTTGGGAGTGTCACGATTGGGGTCATTTGGAGGAGTATCAGGATATCGCGGTAAACGCGGGAGAGCGATTTCCCGCGCTTCCCGATAATATTAGCACAGACCGAATTAAATTGGTTGAGGCGCGCGATCAAGGTCTCTGGGTGGGGCTGAAGCATGGCATAAATTCGATTCAATATGCTAGCTGTGATAGCGATATGGACGCCAGGAGCGACCCCCCGGAGCGGTACGAATTAAGGGGCGAACGCCTCGAGATATGGCCGATACCCAACCGGGACGCCAACATTAAGACACTTGAAGGGTACATCAGGATCCATGGAGTGCGCGACCTTAAACCGTTAAAGTCTGATAGTGACCGATGCGACTTGGATAGTGACTTGATCGTGCTGCACGCGGTGCTCGAGGATATGACAGACAAGCACAGCGCTGCGGCACAAATACTTGGGCAGAAAATCCGTCGGCTGGAGAGCGCGTTGACGAGCCAAGCTTCCAAAATTAAGCAGTTTCGCTTAGGAGCGCGCTTGCTTCGCGGAGGGAGATGGTCTCGCCAAATGCGTGCACCTGGGCGATAGGGCGGGGCGCGGATGGGTAATATATGGATCCGATCATTTAGCGGGGGGCTCGACGCCCGTAAGGTACCAGAAGTGTCCGAAGGGGGTACCTTGTTGAGGGCTCTTAACGGGCACATCGATCGGGGCGGGGCTTTCGTGCAACGAGCGGATTTCGTCAAGGTCCACGATCTGCCAGAAGGGCAGACTGTAGGTCTGAGCAGAACGCCTGAAGGGTTGGTAGTTTTCGGATCAGGACCCCGCCCCGCGGACCTCGACAGCGCGATCATCTACGAACAGCTGGAATCGCCTGAAGGGCGGCCCCTGATCGATGTCCCAAACAGTACTTTATTCGGGGGCGATACGTACTCGATCGGGGAGTTCGCGGGGGGAGATCGTCACGTCTTCCACGCCGGTGCGCGAGCGGAAGGGGATGACGCCCCGGCGAAGGCTACGGCTCTGCTGACACATATCCGAAAAATGTTCGTTGCTGGCGGAAGTGTTCTAAGATTTTCTAACCTGAAGAAACCTTTGGAATTCTCCCCGGGTTCGGATACGGGAGTTGGCGCGGGGTTTCTTGACCTGTCTATCGAGACAGAAGGCGCTTCGAAACTAACCGCCCTCGCCAAATACAGTAACAACCAAGTTGCGGTTTTTAGCGAAGACAGCATACAAACTTGGTTCTTCGACCCAAACCCCGATCTTGCGAAAATCGGCCAGACACTCGAGAAGACAGGTACTTTCGCCCCGCGTTCCGTGACCGCTTTTGGGGTGGATGATGTGTTTTATCTTGATACGTCAGGGGTTAGGTCCCTGCGGGCTCGGGACAGCTCTAATTCCCCGGCGACTACCGACATAGGCTCCGCTATCGACCCGTTAATCACCGAGGATATTGACCGGTTGGGGCTGGCGGGGGTCGCGAAGGCGATAGCGGTGAAAGAGCCTAGAGATGGGTCGTTTTGGCTGATATTGCCTGATAAAATCTACGTGTTCTCTTATTTCACGGCGTCAAAGATTTCCGCATGGTCGCTCTATGAGCCGGGGTTCGAAGTTAAGGGTGCGGTAGTGCATGAGCGCCGAGTGTACCTACGTTCGGATGACGCGATATATGCATACGGAGGGATTGACGAACGCGGCTACTCCTACAGCGAGGATGTGCGCGCGGAGGCTTGGACCCCCTATCTAGACGCAAATGCGCCAACGCGGGTTAAGTCGCTGGAAGGTGTGGACGCCTCCGTAAGAGGAGAGTGGGAAGTACGGGTCGGGTTTGACCCTCGAAACCCGCATGTGAGCGATCAGCTTTGTATTATTAACGGGCCGACATTCAACGCGGGAGGGCAGATCGGAGCTTCCGGCGGGGGGACACATATAAGCGTCCGTTTCATCTCGCGCTCGCCAGTTGACAGTCGAACACCTGCGAAGGTGTGTTCCGCTGTAATAACCCATGATCTCGACCCGAAAGAGGATAGCTAATGCGTACGGTTGACGCCAGTTTCGAATTCGTCCGGTACGTCGCCGCGAGGATGAGGGAACGGGATTACGACGAGTTTGTTTCAATGGGTTGGTGCCGAGACCGTGAAGAATTGGCGGATAGCTTGGCCTCGCGCTACGGCTCCGCCAAAGGGGTTGAGGTCGCTTTCACGGACGAAGGGATACCGGCAGCCGTCGGCGGGGCTTTGGAGTTACGACCGGGCGTCGTTACGTTGTTGTTCTTCGCGACGCCTGAATTCGACAAAATTAAAGTTGGCTTGACTAAGTACTTCTTGCGTTTCTTGTTACCTGCCATCCTTAATGGCGGCGCTCACCGCGTGGAGTGCGTAACAATGGAAGCCCACGAAGGGGTGCATCGATGGCTTGAGATACTGGGCCTAAAAAGAGAAGCCGAGCACGCCGCCTATGGCCGCTCGGGGCAGAAGTATTACACTTACGCATGGGTGAAAGACGATGTTTGTGAGGCTAGCGGATAGGCCGGACTTTCCGGCTTTGGTAGACATGGCGCGATTAAACGTCATGCAGACGCGACCTGAAATAGGTTTCAGCGAGCGGGAAGTTCTCGCGACCTGCGAGCAATATTTACAATCAGCCAACCCAACAATCTTCGTAGCGGAGGACGAGCGCTGTCTCGTTGGTTTTTTGGTCGCCTCAATGCACGGGTACATGTGGGCAGGTGGACATTACACTACGCAGGATGTACTCTTTGTGCGTCCCGAAAATCGCGGCAGTCGGGCGGCCGTCCACCTCATGAACAATTTAATCCGTTGGAGCAAACAAATCGGCGCCTCCGAGATTCTCGGCGGGAACGATAACAGTTTCAACAGCGAGAGAACAGCAGCTTTCTTAGAGCATTTCGGCTTCGAGAAGGTCGGTTTTTATATGAGAAGGGGGCTCTGCGATGGGTAAAAAAGGCGGAAGTAAAGAGGCGGCTCGAGCTCGGCGCGAAGAGGAGCAAAGGCAAGCGCGGGTACGCGCAGGCACATCGCAGATCAATAGCGTATTCGACGGCCAGTTCACAGACGACTTTTTCAAGACGCGTGCGCAGTCGTATCTCGACTACGCAAACCCGCAGCTCGAAGACCAATACAACAACGCGACGAAAGAACTATCCTTCGCGCTCGCTCGAAGCGGAACGCTTGATAGCTCTGTTCGCGGGGGCAAGCTCAGTGAGCTGCAGAAGCTTTACGATATAGAGAAGCAGAATGTGGCGGATCAAGCGCAGGCTCAATCAAAACAGTTACGAGGCGAGGTCGAGAGGTCGCGAGGGGATTTAATCAGCACTCTATCGGCTACTGGTGACGCAAAAACCGCATCGAACAGCGCGATAAACCAAGCTGAATTGCTGTCTAAGCCGGCGGCTTTCAGCCCTTTGGAGAACCTTTTTGCGGACTTTATGAGTGGCCTCGGCACCCAAGTGGCGCTTGAGCGGGCCGCATCCTATGAAGGAAACCCCCATAAACCGCGTTATTCAACAGGCCTATTTAGCCCTACGAACGCAGTAAAAGTCTCTCCGTAAATCCGCAAGCGACAGGAGCGTGAAATGTGCGACCCCATGACAATAGCAGGTATAGCGTTAAGCGGGGTTAGCGCTGCCGCAAATGGCGCGCGGCAGAGCGCCATACAAGACGCGCGCGATGACGCGATGGCGGCGGAACGGATTCGCCAGAAAGGCTTCTGGGGCGAGCAGCTGAAATTGAATGATGAAAGCCGAGCCGAGTTCGAAGATTTCGAGGATAAACGCCAGCTGGAAACGCAAAGTCTTCAGTCTTTGTTTGAGACAAACGCGGATACAGGCGCGCAGCCGGCGCTTATGCCGGATAGCTCGGAGATCGTTAACGTAAATACCGCCAAGCAAAGCGCCCGCGCTAAGCAGCATACAGACCGGCAAGCGAAAACTCTCGCCGCGCTGCGTTCCTTCGGGAATGTGCTCGGTGACGCCAATATAGAACGCGCTAAAGACGCTCAGGAAATCGGGATGATCGGCGGGCTTAGCCGCGGGTCTCAATCCGTCCTGCCGATGGAACTTGAAGCTGCCAATAGCGCCGGAGCAGGGGCTGGGCTGATTGCGGACATTGCCGGCGGGCTTGGCAGCGTCATGACGTCTGGAGGGTTGAGTGGTGGAGGCGGGTCTTTGTTTGGAGCGAGGGGGTGGGGCGGCACCCCTTTGCCTAAGCCCAAACCTTTCGGGATCCCACAGTTATATGGAGGTTAAATGTCTTCCCTAGCAAACAGGCACTATAACAACCCAGTCATTGGCGCGGCGTTCTCCCAGCTCGCGCAAGCCTTCGCGCCACAAGACCCGCGAACTGCTCTTGGGTGGCTGGAATACCAATCACAAAAAAACGAGCAGCAGTCGCGAAACGAAGCGTGGCAGATGCTGCGAAATTCTCTTTCGCCGCAAGATTACTCAGGTGCGCGCGTTATGGGCTCTGACTACCTACGCGCGCTCCCTGAATACGACCTCTACAATCGGTCGAAAGAAGAGGGAGCGCGACCAGAGGATCTGGATGCTTCTATATATGCTGTTCACGGCAAGGCGCCCAATACTTTTGCGGGTCAACGGGTTGGGGAGGACGCAGCCTTGCTCAAAGCTTTGGCCGTGGAATCTTTGAAACCGGTGGCGGAAGGGGAGACCCGGTTTATCGCGCCCGAAGTGATGCAGGCTTTAGGTATATCGGACACAGAGCAGCGTGGGTCTCAGAAACCAAGAAGCGAAAGCGAAGTTAAAGGCGCTATGCTGGGGCAAGCCTTCGCGGAAGGTCGGATATCCTCAGCCGATGTGGCTAGGGACTATAAAAGCGGCGTTAATGTCGAAACTGTTACGGGGGAGGGCGGTCGCCCGGAGCTTGTCGTAAGAAGTGACGCGATCGGGCAGACGCCATACCGTCAGCCTTCGGGCGGGGCGTTTTCGGTCAAGAACTACAAACTACCTGATGGGCGGTCTGGCACGGCCCATATCAACGTAAATACAGGTGAGATCGTAGACGCAGTGACACGCGAGCCACTACCGCAAGGTGCGTTGATCGGCGAGGCTAAATCCGATGGTTTAAAGGACTTCACGAATACAAACGTGACGGATCGAAACAGGCAGCTCTACGCGCTTGATAATCTGCAGGAGCAAATCAATAGGGGGAGAGAGTTGTTGGCGGACAACCCCGCCCTCGCGGGGATATCTGGCAGTGTACTGAGAGCGATGCAGGATGCGGCACAAACAACACGCGATCTAGCCCAGTACGTTTTCAAAGACGAAAATGGGTTGGTAACGCCAGACACCCTCGCCCAGCTTGCCGAGGCAGTCGAGAAAGAGGGAGGGTACGACCCTACTTTCTCACAGTATAACCGCTGGTTGCTTTCGATGGCATATGCGATGGCAAGCGCTGAGAACCCGCAAGGAGAGGTTAGTCGGTTTGCGCTGGAGCGTCAGCTAGAGGCTCTTCAGGGGGGAGGGCTTTTAGCTAACAGCGAAAGCGTCGGCGCGTCCTTAGACCAAATCGAGCGAGATATCGGGATCCGTCGAGGCAATTTGGGCGCGATGATGGGCGGGGCGAATCTGAACACACGCCAACCACCCGACCCAGCCCCCGACGAAGAAGGCGGGGTTGTGCGTTTTATTCGCGGGGCGGATGGCAAGATTGTGAGGGCGCAATGATAAACGTGGAGTACGAAGGGGTCACCTACCGGTTTCCCGCAGACGCTACTGACGCGGAAATAGCTGAAGCGCTTGGAACGGTTAAACCCCGAGAGCCGGTTAAAACCGATGGTTCTCTGGTCGACGCTATAATCCCGCCAGAAACTAGGGAGGTGATAGGTGGGGCCGCGGGTATCGCCGGAGGCTACGCGCGCGCGGGTGCCGCAGGGTTCACGGACGGGTTTAGTAACCTGGTTGGGCTGCCCGTTGATTTGGTGAATAGCGCGCTAGGCGCTGTCGGCCTACCAGTAAGTGACAAGCCATTTCTAGGGGGAGATTTCGTAAAAGAGGCCCTTTACGCACCTTCCGAGCTCGCCTCGCTCGCAAGCGGGCGCACGGACAAATACGGGGACTTCACAGCGCAGGCGACTGACCCGAACCGGTATAGTACAGGTCAGCGCGTATTTGGTCGTGTCGCTGATGAGTTCGGCGGGGCGGCGCTGCCTGTCGCGGGGGCTTGGGCGGGTGCGTCCAAACTAGGGAGGGAGGGTGCTAAGCAACTAGCGGTGCACGGAGGTAATTTCGTGCAAAGGATGGCCGGCGAAGCTGCCGAAACAATTGCATCGAACCCGGCAAAAGCTCTAGCAGCGGAGATAGGGACTAGCGCAGCTGCCGGAACGGGGGCTGGGGTGGCGAAAGAGATTACAGATAACCCGGTTGGTGAGTTACTTGGTGCTATTTTAGGGGTCGCTGGGGCCGGGGCTCTTACAGGCCTAGGCCGTAGCGTGAAAAACACAGTCAGCGCGGTAACGGGTAGTAAAAGCTACTCTGACGATTTGGTTGAGGGGGCGGTGGCTGACCAGCTATTGAGATCCGCAGACACTACTGCGGAGTTGGCGACGAGTAACCCGGACGCGGTCGACGCCCGATCCTTGATGCGTGCGCTAAGGGCGCCTGCAGCGGCAGAGAACGCCGTCTCGGGGTTTAAAGCCACCGCGGCGGACAGAACAGGGGACCCCGGCTTAGCTTCTCTTGAGTACGAGAGGCAATCGGGCCCGAATTCCGCGCGGTTCACATCCGCACGGGACGCGAATGCGGAAGCAGTTGACGATGCGCTTATGGGCACCCGCCCTGACACAGAGGCGAGTGCGTTCTCAGACGCCTTGCGGGAGGGCGTGGTCAATGAAATCGACACGGCAATGAGGCACGCGGAGGAGCTGGACTCCAAAGCGGTGCAAGCTGAAAGCACGATTACCCCCAGAATGACCGACGAGCAGCGAGGCGGGGTCCTGCGCCACAAATTACAGGCGAACCTCGAGGAAGCACGCGAGGCGGAGCGCGGGGCGTGGGCCGAGGTGGCTGGAGCACAGATGCCTTCAGCTCACCTGCGGGATTCCCTTAGAGGGGTTGTGTCTCGCCTTTCAGGGGCGGAAGTTATGCAGTTCGCGCCTAATAACGTGCTGGCTTTAGTCGACCGCCTTGCTGCGGGAAGCGATTACCTGCCTTTGAAGGAAGTCACGGGCGCACGTAGCGCGCTGAGTTCGTTAAAACGAGAAGCTCAAATGGCTGGCGACGCCAATAGAATGCGAGTACTGGACCAGTTCATTGGTGCGGTTGATGCGCATATAGACGCCGCAGCCCCTCCTGAAGCTTCGGAAGCGCTTGCCAGAGCGCGAGCCGTATCTTTCGACTTAAACGAACGCTTTACAAGATCGAGTAAACCTGTCGGAAAAGCCTTGAAAGAGCAGACAGGCGGGTACGCACGGCCTGATAGCTCGGTCCCGAGCCTGTTTGTGCAGCCGGAAAAAGGGAACGCCTCTTATGCGGTGACTGCTATGGAAGAGGTTTCGGACGACGAGGGGGCGGTTGATGCGCTCAAAGACGCGTTATTTGGCCGGGTGACGAGAGAAGGCCGTGATTTAGGAAACGCGAGCCGTGTGTCTGCGAATGCGGCAAGCTATAAAACCGCCCTGGAGACAGTGCCTGATGTTCAAAGCGCGGTCTCCGACGCAGTGGCTAGCCGCGGCGCCGCCGATATAGCAAAGGAAGGCGCTAGTAATGTTGCTAAAAGGCTTACGCAACGCGGACAAAGCGCTACCGCCGACTATCTCTCTTACGGTCCAGGTCAAGGGGCCCGCGCGATGAAGGAGGCGCTTGGTTCGAAAGACCCGAAGGCGGCTGTTGAAGAGCTTATGGCGCGCGCGGGCAGCGCCCCCGAGGCTGTGGATGGTGCTAAGAGGGCGTTTTGGGACGCTATGGAAGGGGCGTCGCGCGCTGTGGGTGAAGGGGGGCGGACCATGGGTGGTATGAGTGCGTGGGTCCCCCGTAAACTGCAACGTTTTTTGACGGACAATAGTGAAGCCGCACAGGCTATATACGCTGAAAACCCTAAACATCTCGCCGATATCAAGGAAATAAGTTCAGCTTTGCAGGACGTTGACGTGCGTAACCGCGCCCGAGCCCCCCAGTCTTCTGGCACTGCGCAGTCGCTGCGAACCGAAGCTGACCGAGTGGTTAATTTTGCAACCGCCCAAAGTCGATACACCGCCGTGCAAAGAGGGCAGATGTCGCCGGTTTACTTTATCACCTCAATGGCAGGGACGATTGCGCGAAACGCGACGAATAGGAGCCGGGTCGCAGCTTTTCATCGCATACTTGACGAGGCTTTGTTGGATCCTGAGAAAGCTCGTAGTTTGCTGATGAGGTACAATCCGGCTGACCGGGCAGCCTTGGCGCGGGGGCTGCGCTCTACGTGGGGCAACCGTACCGATGAATTATTAGATATCGTATCTGATGGCGAGGGGCGCGAGACGAAACCAGAACCTCTCGAACTAACAGTGAGGCCTGAAGATGCTGAAAGGGCAAAGCGATGAATATCGTCGATATCATCACAGAAGCGGCCAATACGCACGGGATCGACCCTCGCACGATGGTTCGCATTGGCGAGATCGAAAGCGCTCTTAACCCGAGAGCCCAGAACAAGAGCAGTTCAGCCGGAGGGCTCTTTCAGTTTATCGATAGTACTTGGGACGAATACGGCGGCGGCGACAAATACGACCCGAGGCTGAACTCTGATCGTGCGGGGGCATATCTTACTGATGTTCGACGCGCCCTTTCCAGGGGGTTAGGGAGGGTGCCCGAGCCCTGGGAGTTGTATCTAGGGCACCAACAGGGGGCGGGCGGCGCCCTGAAGCTGCTAACCCGACCGAACGCGCTTGCTGCAGATGTTGTCGGGGCGGATGCTGTAACGCTGAACGGAGGGGCGGAGGGCGACACTGCGGCGGCTTTTGCAGATATCTGGAAGAACAAGTATCGGGGGGCTGCGTCTAATCAACCACCGAGACTACCCGCTGTAGCGGGAAAGGCTTCTAAACAGGCGGTCGCAGGCGAAAGTGCGCGGAGCGGAGCGCCGGTGCACGACCGGCTTTTTACGAACGTCATACCCTCGAGGGTCAAGCTCGATGCTTTGAGACTGACGGATTTGTTTGAATCAGGCCCGCATCACGGGCACAGGACTAAAACAGAAGACGAAGCCGATCGCCGGCGAAGGGTAGCCGCGTTATTTGAGCTTTTAAGTTGAGGTTGTTTGGTGCTTGTTTGATCGGTACTTGTGTAATCTATTTTTACTACTATATTTGCAGTGCAGTTTTAGAGAGAATTATTAAGTTACCTAAGTGGAGACGTTTTATTATGAAATCGCAAAGTATTTCCCGAATTCACGAGAGCGATTTGGTGAGACCAACCCTCGAGCTGTTAGCGGGTGCGAAGGACGGATGCCTGACGATAGGGCAGCTGACGCGACAGCTCGCACAGAGGCTGCACCCTGCCGGGGTGGACGCGCAAATCCTACAGGACCGCAACGACACATATTTCTCGCAGAAAGTGCGTAATTTGGTGTCGCATAGAGAGCAGCCGGGGAGCCCGATCGCTCTTGGTTTGATAGAGTATATTCCAAACTCTAGTAGTTTGAGAATTACTGAGTTAGGCAAAAAACAAATCTCCTAGCTATCATCCCGCGTACTTTTTTCTGTAACCGGGCTGCAGCCATTTTAGCTCTGTACCGCCTTGGTGAGACTTGTCCCAGACGAACCACGCGTATGCTGTTGTCCCTGAGCCTGCCCGTCGCGCCCCTTTCGGGTAAAACGTGATGCGTTCGCTGAACACCCATACGCGACTTGGCGGGGTTGTTGTGAAAATCGTTTTCGCCCGCCCCGCCCCTTCTAAAAAAGCAAGACGCAGCAGCAGTGCAAATTTGTTTTCTGCGAGCTCAGCCGCTTTTTCTACAAAGCCCTGTGCTGCATTGTACGGGGGGTTGGTGACTATGTTAGGTCGCTTACTTTCGGCTTGTAGAAAATCAATGCCTGCGTCTCCGAAACCTCTATCGTAGAGGTCAGAACTGATGACGCGTTTGGAGTACTTTTCGATAACTCCCGCCATGGCCCCGTCGCCGCACGCGCATTCCCACGTATCTCCGACAAAAGGTTCATTTTCCATAAGAGCATGCGTTGCCCAAGGAGGCGTTGGGAAAAAATCCGCTCCGGCAAGGTCTGCGTTTCTTTTCACTGTAGGTTTGAAAGCACCATTTAAGTTATACGTGGGGTCCATTGATATCTCCTTGGCCGCTGGTATACTCTCTTTGTGTGAATGCACAACCTGTAAGTTCGAGCCTAGTTCAACACACTCCCGCCGTCACCCAGATCTTCAAACACCTCTGATGCGAAGCTCGAGAAGTTGACAAAGATGCCTTGAGTTGACCGGCGGTAGGTTGGTGAGCGGTAGCTGCGTTCCTCTATGTAATTGAGCTTCAACCATTTATTCAACAGACCTACTGCCTGTACGCGGCTGCGACCGAAACGCTCCATCAGCATATCGCCAGCCCATCTCGTTTTAGCTGATGGTTTGGCGGAAAACCTCTCACCCGCCAGCCCTTCATCGAGCACTGCTAGCGCCGCCTCCTCGTCGCTGCGGGTCATTCCGTCCCCCGGCCCCGGCGGTGTCCACGCCGTCGCGACCTGGACGCTATCGCCCTGCGGGTATATTTCTGTTCCGTTCTCCAGATCAAAACTGTCTAGGAATAGCCACTCTGCGCTACGAGCGGGAGGGGACATGTTGTTTTTAGCATCATCAATGCGGATGTATCTGCGACGCTGAGAGACTTCGATGCCCAGAGCTTTCGCGTCGTCTTCAGGCATAGGGGCGACTGTCAGGACCGAGCGTGCGCCTGCTGTGAGGGCGCTGCTGCCGCGCACCGCGTTCATATCACCAGCTTCCCCTTGCTTATTGAAGTGGTGCAGCAGGAGTACACCACAGGACGCTTCGTGTGCGACCTGAGCGTAGATCCTCATAAGCTCGTCTTGTGCGGATGTGTCATTCTCGTTGACTTGGTGTGACCTTGCGAACGGATCGACCACGAGCAGGTCAACTCCGTTATCTATTATACTCGCTTTTAAGAGATCCGCATCGGGTAGCTCGGTCAATGATCCTTTGTTATCCTGCTTCAGTAAGCTCAGTCTTCGGTCACGTCCCGAGAGGACTAGTATGTTGGCAAGGACATCGTCACCTAAGCCGTAAAACAACAGTGCCGCTTTCAGCCGCCTTTTGATCTCGGTCAGGTCGTCCTCCAGATTGTACATCCACACCTTGAGGGGGTGAACCGGAGTGTCGCCGATCAACTCACTCCCTGCCGCGCAGGAAACGGCTAGCACGGTTGCGAGGGCTGTCTTCCCGACCCCTCCAGGGGATGATAGGATTGTTGTGTATCCGCGCGAGATTTTGCTGCCGTATAGCCACTGCCGAGGCGGGATTTCTGCCAGGTCACCCAGAGATAGGCGGTGCGGTTTTATTGGTTCGGCAGCGGGGCCTTCGTCTATTTCAGGTCTAATCCAATCAAATGGGTCTGTTTCGGCAGCGGGGCGTTCGCCTAAATCGTTAAAGATAGATTCTACTCTACCCCGCCAACCGCCGAGGTCTTCAGCTTGCTTATACAGCCAAGATGAGCCTACCATGTAAGGCGGCTTCATTCGGTTCCAATCGGATAAAACCTCATTGTGGTCGTTTACACCGCCATCCCATCTAGAGCACCAATCGAAAAAGGCGGAGAAAGCTTCCTGCTCCAGTTCAGGGCCAAAGGCAGCCTTTACGGCGTAGCCGACCCGCAAGTAGTCATCTCTTGTCGGGAAGGTGGCCGTGGTATTTGGCAGCCGAGCCAGAGCTTGTGTGATTAAATCCCTATCCCCGACGAGGGTGCTCTGGTCAATCTCCGATCTATCTATACTACCGCCGGAGAAACGCCTGGGGGCATCGCTGTTTTGCTCTACCCACGCTAAGTAAGCCTCCAAAGCTTCAGCATCTGTCGTCGGCAGTTCGTCATACTGCGGAACGCCCTCCGGCCAGTGATAGGGGCGGGAAGTCGTTGGGTGCACCCCGTGAGCGACGAACTGCCTGCCCTCGCTTAATATCTCCACAAGAGCGCGGTCCTCTGTCTCTGTCGAGAACGTGACCTTTTCGTAGGGGATGCTTTCCGCCACGCGGTACAGCAATAGGGTTTTAGGGGCCCTTCCTATGCGTGCAGGGGCTTCACCTAGTATCTGAATGGCCGCCTTTGTTAGCTGAGCTGCTTTTGAGGGGTCGGTGGTGTCTATATCGACAGCAATCAACCCGTCTCCGGTTTTTATGCCAACGCCAGCTCCGTCCTCGTGCCATTTGGCCACTGAAAACTCAGTGCTCTCGGTGTGCACAAAGTCCAAACCCTTCCAGAGGCCGTCTACTCCAGGGACGCCGGGTGCTTTGCCGCGTGGGTCTTTGTCTGGGTGGCTCGCTAGACGTTTCGCCGCTGCGCTTTCAGGGTCGAGAGGTGCTCCAGGCGGGATGATCGGACACAGTCGCGTGTAGCCCGCCTCCCAGAACCTTTGAAAGGCATTATCTGTTTGGTTCGTTGTTGTCATTTCGACTTGCCTCTAGCACAGATCTTTACGCTGCTTAATCAAACACGCTCGGCGCGCTTCTTTTCGCAAAAAGCTGCTGCCGGCACTCCTCGAAGCTCTCACCTTCGAATTGGAGCTCCTTCCCGCCTTCGAACTTTAAAGTTAAAACCACACGGGCACCGTTCGAAAACGAGAAAACATTGATGCTTACGCGACCCCCGCTTTCCTCGCGGAGGGCGATGCGGAGCTCATCGATCGTCACAGCGTCGACCTCCCTTCTCCTCCGAAGAGCGATGGCGGCGGAGCGCATCGAGCATTAAGAAACGCATAAATGGCGAAAACTCCGTGAATCCGTAGTGCTGCGCGAGGCGCATTATCTCCTGGTCTAACTTCTCATTGAGCCTCAATGTGCGCACCTGAGTGTGCTGTGGTGGGTTTTTGCGCATGGTTTACCTTTCCTATCCCGATCGGAATTAGTCTTTCTTGTAGTGCCTCGAGCGATAGCCTTCGGCGCGTAGGGGGATGCCGGTTGCCCAAGGTGGTTTTGAGGCCAATAGGCGGCAGTACTCTTCCAAGGAGCCGAAGCCGTCCGGCACTAGAGCAACGCCTTCGTCGTGAACTGTCATGATATTGCGGTAACCTGCAGCCTCTGTCGCTTTCAAACCCTGCGCCATCAGATCTCGAGCGATTGCCTGCACAACGTTTTCTGTCAACAACCCGCCGTACAGGGACTTGCGCAACCACCTTCCGGTCTTGCTGTCTAGCGTCATGCCAGAGAGTGAGTAGGTGTCCGTGCCCCAGGGCGTTTTAGTTGTTTTTACGCGCGGCGCCCCGTAGGCCAGACAACGTTTTGAAGGCAGGCGGCACCAAAGGAAACCTAGTTTAACGAGGTATGAAACACCGCCGTAGCTGCGGCTTGTACCTGGGAATAGCGTTGCCTGTATTGCGGCGTCGACAAGCCCTTGCCACAGTTTACGAACCATGGGGTGCTTAGCGCGCCATTGCTGTTTGGTAACTTCGGAAGCTATCCAGGCTTCCCTTGGCAGAACGTCCACCCCGTATGCCAGCTTAGAGGCGGCCTCCTTTGCTTTGTCTTTACCGTGGCGAGGTGCGAGTTCGGAGTACTTCTCCTCGTAGGCTAACTTCTTTTTGCAGTATGATTTCTCGGCTTTCACCCAAACACCTTCGTCAACCGCGGCCTGCAGGCTTTCGTAGGCTTCGGCCATGTCTAGGTGGTAGGCTTCGGCCATCTCGAACAGCGCCATCACGCCACCCTCGAAGCCTAACGCTAGATCGGCAACCTTACCTACCTGTCTCCTCTTGTCCTTCTTGCCTATTGAGGCGGGGTCAACGCCGTAGATGCCGCCAGCGGCGACTTCATAAAGCCCAGGGCCCTTGCCCACATCCGCCAGCTCGTACGCCTCGATTTTCCAGCTCTCACCTGCTAGCCACGCAATAACCCGCCCTTCGATGGACGCGAAATCGGCGGCGAATAGCTCGCTGCCTTTAGGCGCGGTAATGACAGCGCGGAGGCAGTCGGAAGCTGCGGCTATCGGTGGGCCGTAGACCATGCGAATGGTCGCCGGGCTAGCAACCAGCATGGTAGGCACGGCGCTCACTGGATCCGGCACGGTTCCGGTGCCCCTCGGCATGTTTTGAGTTTGCAACAGTCTGCCAGACCAGCGACCTGTGCTCGCGCCGTGATAGACATGCACGCCGTGAATGCAGCCACTAGAACAGATAGCTTGGTCGATCTTTCTCAGCTTTGCAGTTGAGGCTTTCCCAGCCTCGAGCCTTAATTCTATTAAGCGCCTCGCTTGAACGGAGATATCGCTCCGGTTCAGAGCTTTCTCCAGTGTGGCGGCTTGAAGATCTGGTAAGGATAGCCCGAAATCGCGTTCCAGCGTGTTACGTATCCTGTCTCGCTGTAAAAGTGTGGTCACCTGACCGCCGGTTAAGCTACGGCATTCTTGATCTAATTCTTCTCGCGCATGTTCGACCTGCTGCTGCAGCGCTGAGGAAAGCTCGCGGCTGATTGGTACGCCAGCATCATTCATTCGTTCGGTGAGCCAGTACGTCTCCCATTCGCTGCGGGGCAGATCAACAAGGGCATGGCGTACGGCTTGTTGCGTTTCAACGTCTCGATCGCAGTAGAAATGCTCCCGCTCGATATCCTGCGCGTCAGCCCACCACTCAATCACCCGCCCATCCTCCGTATCGGTGTACTGCAATGGGTTCTCTCGCAAAACCGCTGGCGGGGGGAAACGTTTGTGGCTCCTATCTTCAGGTGTCCATATCTTCCGTGGTTTGGACAATTTCTGCATGAGTTTGTTCCCGTCCATATCCTTTTGGACAGGCAGCGCGAGAGCTTTAGCTAACTCCTCCAGTTTACGTGGTAATGACTGAGCTGCAGCCATGGCAGCTGTGTCGCGGTACTGCTCCAATCGGGGGGCGGGCCAGCCGTGGCGAACCGACATAACTTTGCATGTGGCGAGACGTTCGAACGCGGCGTTGTGGGCGAAAATAATTGTAGAGGGGGCGGGGAAAAGCTCCTTTATGTCTGCGGGGCAGGGGTCGCCGATTGACCATCGTTTTATCTCGCCGCTATCGTTGACTTGGTAACTCGCCATCATCACTTGCGTATAGGGGCTGTCAAAATACTTGTAGGCCCCGACGTCGCGAAGCTTCAGCGGGGAGCGGGTTTCATAGTCGATCTCAATTATGTCAGGCATCCAGCCCCCTAGATTCGCGAAAGGCCTCTATGAAGATTCGCGCCGTTTGCGCGACGATAGCATTGCCATAACCCCGCAGACGTCCCATTCGGGCGGGAGCCCTATGAGCCAGCGGGTGTGTCCCGGCCTCAACTGGCCGCCACTTGCCATCTCTGCAGAACAGCCAGTCAACATCTTGCCAGTGTTGGTCATACGTATCGGCGTGGTTATTGAGGCGACCGCACCCACTCCGTTTTGCCTGTCCTCCCGGTGCCTGTTGCAGGCCTTCGTCCCGTCCACTTGCGTTGCTGTCGGCCACCCTGCCAGTTGTACGGCGACGTCCAGCGTATCCGTTGACAGTTTTCCTTTCCTCATTCTGCCGCCCGAGTACCCACCTTTGTGGTCCCGCGCGGAAGCTGTCGGCCACCCTGCCAGTTGGGCAAAGTCGTTTAGGTTGTTGGACCTCTTGGTGTGTAGTGCTCTTGCCAGCTGCCCCCCCCCTGAAGCATCGCTCAGTTGAGGGGTCGGCCAGCCTTTGCGCTGCGAAGTAGAGACGCTGCCTGATGTGCGGGGCACCGACGCCCGCAGCGCACAAATCCGCAACCCCGATGGCGTAACCCTCTCCTTCCATGTCAGCTTGTACAGTATCGAACCAACCGAGGCCGTCTTGGCTCGCAACTTGCTCTCCAAACACGACTGCAGGTCTGCACTGTCTGATGAGGTGCTGCCAGTGCGGCCATAGGTGCCGCTCGTCAGCAACCCCGCGCTTTCGGCCTGCCGTGCTGAAAGGCTGGCAGGGGCAGGAGCCGGTCCAGACTGGGGCTTCATCAAGCCACCCCGCCTGTCTGAGCGCGTATGACCACACGCCGATTCCCGCAAAGAAATGGCACTGTGTGAATCCTCTGAGGTCAGTCGGTGTGACATCAGAAATGCTTCGCTCGTCAACTTCCCCATCCGCAATAAGCCCCCACGCTATTAGTTCTCGAAGCCATTGAGCGGCTTGTTTGTCTATCTCGTTGTAGTACGCTGACATCAGTCGAATACACTTTGCTTTTTTGCTTCGGAGGCAGGAACTGGCTTACGCAATTCAGGTTGCATAAGTTTCGCAAAGACTTCTTGCGCGCTGGTGCCGTGCTCTACTACCCACCCTTCCCCCATTTCGAAGCGCATGTTCCCCTGCCAGCGATAAGGTCCTGTTCGGCGAAGGCTGATTTCTTTAACAATGTTAATCATAAACACCTCGGAAATTTGTCGCCCGACATGTAGTCGGGCGACAAATCATACAAACTAGTCAAACAATGACGCAGCCCCGCCGCCTGTTGCAGAGACCTTTGATTTTTCGGCTTCATCCCCGCCCAGATCTTTAAAGGTTTTGGAGACATCTACACCGCCGGCGCTACCTAGTCGCTCACCCTCGCGAACGAACTGGATCGCTTCGATTGAGAACGAGACACCTTTCCCCCCTTCATCGTTTTCCCAGCAGTAAGCCCCTAGGCAGGCGTAAACGTAATCTCCTGATTTCATCACACCGTTATTGAAATCTTCTTTGGTGATTGGTGCGCGGCGGCGGTTAACGACTTGAGGGAGCCCGACTGTCTCTGAAATAAACCGGTTAGGGCGTATAAACACCAGGCCCTCGCCGAGACCTTCTTTAATCTCTCCGGTCTCTTTGTTTCTCGCCTCTTTGCCTTTGCCTGATAAAATCGGATTTTTAATAAGGCCTTCCTTAAACAGACCAACGCCTTTATCCTTCCACTCCCCGTTTACGCACTCGGCAACCATCGCCTTTAGCTCATCGATCTCGTTCTCTTTATAAATGAGCGTTACTTGGCAAATGGTCTGCCCGCGTTCGTTGACCTGTGGGTTGAATAAGCCTTGCAGATAAGAGCCGCGGGCTTCCGCAGACACCAGACGTGGCTCTGCCCGATACATTCTCTTCCGTTTCGCCATGTTTATCTTTCCTATCCTAGATCAGCGAAGAGCTCGATAGTTGCTTTAGCGGGCTCTTCTGCTCGGTTTACGACGAGTGCAAGCTCTTTGCCCGTCACAGGTCGGTCGATGTACGCAGACACGATATCTGCGGCAATTTTCTTTCGCTTCAGCGTCTTCTCAACTGCTGCCGGGGTGAGGGGGGCGGGAGCTGAAAGGAACGCATCGCGCGGCAGACCAGTTTCCATCGCGAGCAGCGCAGGTATATTTTCCTTGCCACCAATCCACGTCCGGTTCCCTTTTTTGGGGAAGAGTTTGAACTCACCGTCGGGGCTCGCGACACGCTCTCCCTTGTTTATAAGCTCTGCAGCTCGCGCCTTGCAGTCCTTAAGGAACTGGGTCAGCAGAGCCTCGTTAGAGAGCACATAGCCGATTTCCGCAGGGCTTAGCGCCGCAGGGGATGGCAGCGAGGCGGGGCGATCGAGATCTTCAAAGCGCGTCTGCGCGATTGCCAGCGCCTTGTCCGCTTGAGCGCGGCAGACACCGGCAACCGGACAAAATTTACAATGCTTGCCCGCTTTTAAGTGCCGCTGCGCCCATTCCGCCGACGTGGGGTCGAACTCATCGAGCGCCCGCTTTGCACGTACGACCGCAGCTTTAAACTCACGCGCCCAGGCGTTTTGCTCATCGGCGGTTAATCTCTCGCTCCGTACAGAGCCTTCGGTGTGCGGAGCGCGTGGCTGAACTATTGTGTTTTGCAAACTGTAATGCGCAGGAGCAACCCCATCCGACTTCGCTAAGGTGCCGTATGTCCGAGCTTGCCTGTTACCCGCAGCCTCCACTACGACGCCTTCCCCGCCCTTAAGGTCGATAACCTCCACAAGCTCCCAAGCAGGAAACACCAGAGTGCCGTCGGCTGTTCCGGCGACAGGCAACGGCAGGCCCAGCTTACCGCCGTAGTACTTGCGTTCAGAAAAGAAAGAGGGTGATGCTTCCCCATCCTCCCCGCATTTGATTTCGTCTCGGTACTCCCTCAGGCGTTGTCGAACGTAACTGACAAACTCGCCTGCAGTTTCCCTCACCTCGTCATCTATCGGGATCTTGAACCCGTCAATGTCGAGGGCAGAGAAAGGGAACGATTCCGGCTCTCCATTGTTCTTAAAGCACCACTCCGCGACTTCGTGCGCTGCGGTGCCCCAAGCTGCGGCAAAAGAGCTGCTGCGTTTCGGGGCGACATGCTCGATTAAAGCAATTCGCCCCGCGCACTCCATGTTGGGCCCGCTTGAGGAGGGGGACCAAATGGAGTGCTCTCGTTCTGAGTGGGCCTCCATATCAATCTAACAAGCCCGACCCGCCACTTTCGCGGTGGTTGTCTATTTGCTGTTGCAGCTGCTGCAGAGCCTCGTGTTGCGCTGCTGGACTTTTGCCCATGAGAGCGCTAACACCGGCGGCGCCCATCCATGTAGGGGCTTCTTGCTCAACTACATCCTGCCCCTTTAGTTCGATCAGTTTTTGCAATCGATTAATGATTTCCTTCTTGTCCACCGGGTCGAGAGGCGCTTCGGCACCCGACGCGTCTGCATCGCGTATGCGACCTTCAAGCGCAGCTTTGGCGGATGCCCGCCCATGCTCCGCGATAACGGAGTTCAGTTTATCTTCGGTAATGCCGGCGCGCTCAGCGAGTTCTACTAGTTCTGCGTCGCTCTCCATCTCCGCTTTAGTACGACGCGCTTTCCCCTCGGTTTTACCTCCGACTAAGCGGTTATCTTCTGTGCCGCTCGTATCCCCGCTCGTACCCCCGCTTGCCTCTGTCTGGCCTTCGGAGTGGGTTTCCTCTTTTGGGGTCATGCACGAATTGCCTCGCTCTTCAACAGGGGCGGAGCCTTGCTGAAAGCCTTCTGCAGCTCTTAGAATTTGGGCAACCACCCCTCGCATGTCTTCATCTTTGAATGTTAGCTCGACGCCCATTAGATTACCTTTCTGTTGGATTGAACTTTTCGGGTTAGGGATCTTTGCAGGGCCTCGTCGAGGGTCCCTGCGATTGCTGCAACGCGCACCCGCGGTTGTCGCATCTGGTTGTGATTTGTGATCCGTAGAGCAGCCTGCTTCATGTCCTTCGGGGTGAAGCTGAACTCCGCGAACACCAGTTCATTGGCGTTGGAGAGGTCGATAGCCTCCCCCGCAGCCTGAATTTGGCAAACCGCCACACGACTGCGTTCTTTGAATTGAGCTTGGGCGGCGCGCCGCTCTTCGGCAGAGCAACTGCCATCGATAAATACGGGCCTGTATTTCGCCAGCGATTTGAGGAAGTGGTCGCGAACTTCACGGTGCCAGTACATAATGACAATCCGGTCAGTGCCAGCGTCCAGCTCTTCGCATATCAGCTCGGCTAACGGGCGCGCTTTGATAGTGCCTGTTACCCTTCGTAACGGGCCTAGGTGTATGTCGAGGCTTTTCGTCTCTCCAACATCGGCTGCGTCCAGCAAGTCCGTCGCAGTCATGCCACCAGATGCCCAGATGTTACTCAGCTCTTCGCGTTGTCCGTCCGTCACCTCAAGAGGCAATACCTCGTAGATGGGTTCCTGTATCCCGACGTCTTTCTGGGTGCGTCGTAGCCAAAAACCGCTTAAAACTTCGGACAGCTCTTCTGTGTTCTTTGCTTCTAAACCGATACGTAGGCTACGGCTCCAATTACCCCTGCGCATTGTTTTGTTATAGAAGCGACAGTACCTGGCGTAGAAGTCTTCATAGGCCAATACGCCGTATTCTGATAACCGATCGGGAACGCTGAACCGCAACATAGGGTAGAGGTCCGGCGGCAGGTTTGGCACGGGCGTTCCGGTGAGAAACCAAACGTAAGGCGTTAGGCCGAACGCCCCCTCTAGCGGGCTGTAGTCGGGAGAGGCGGTAGGCCCTAAAGCTGCAATCGAACGCTTCGCTTCCGGGTTCTTGGCGTAATGGCTCTCGTCTAATATGACTAGATCCCACTGAACCTCGGCGAGTTGGTCGATTTGAGAGACCAGCGAACCCCAGCTTATGATTATATTTCTATTTGGCGTGGGCTTTTTGAGAGCACCCTTGGATGAAATGCAGCAGTCTGTTACTCCCAACCAATCTCGCCACGCCTGCCGCCAGACAGCTCCACCCGACTTAGTCGTCACGACGAGTGTGCGTTCCGCCCCGATACGCTGGCTGGCGAGTAGAGCTGCGCCGGTTTTCCCGACCCTCGGCTCATCCGCCAGCAGAGCTCGCTTGCGCGCGGCCAAGAAAGCTGCGCCAGATTTCTGCGTGTCATACGGGGTAAGGAGCATTTGCGAGCCTGATGTATGTTAAAAAGTGTCTGATGTATTCTTTGTAATCATACTATCAGACGTGCGCAAGAAAAAAAAACGCACTCGATCGGGCGAGGGCGTTTGCTTCATTGGTAAGTCTTAGTCAAGTACGGAGCGCATGTTGGCTAGTCGAGGCTGTCTCGCTCCGTAAACCGCGATTAGCGTAGCTTCTGCGCGACCGTCATTCTTCTTGAGCTTAAACAATTCAGCGCTATTCGGGAAAAAGTTCACCGCTTCCGCTCTGGCCGCGTCCTTACCTCTAATTGTTAGAGCTTTCTTCCAAACGTGAGGCGCGACCCAGCGAATTGGGATTTTTGCAGCTGCAATCGACGCTTCGCACGCTCCCGTGATCCTGCCGAAGTTGAAAGCGCGTGAAGGGCCGTCGTGTTCTTGCCCGCCGACTAGCTCGAACCAGCATTCCGTCGGGTGGTTTCGGCAAATGAAGTCGATAACCTCTGCCGTATTTAGCCTGGGTTTGTCTGATTTGCCCCGTTGTACCAGAAAGACTGGCATGTCAATGCAATCGATAACCACCATAGTGCTCGTTTCTATGCAGGACAACGCCCCCGACCCGCCAGGATCTACACCCATTATGCGCATAGCACCCCCACCCCTTTCTCTGCTAGAACCGTTTCACATTTTTTTCTCAATGCAGAAGAATTCGTGTATTTCGATATTAACTGTAATTCCTCAACGGCCTCGTTAAAAGCTTCGGTGTTTGGAGATGCGTTGTTTAGGTCGCAGGAAGAACGCCAAAAATGTCTTTCCTCGTCGTGTTGTTTTGGGCGGAACATGCGCGCTCTCCGTTAAGTAAGTATTTAGAAATATTAGTTTTTCGTTTAGTTTTCTCTGCTGATATAGCGACAAGTGCGACTGACCACGTCCCAGGTATGCTATTCCGCTCAACCCATTTTTGAATTGTGCGGATATCCGGGGCCTCGCCATAGGCGTCCATGAGCGCTTTACGGACACGAGTAGTTCGTCCGTTAATTTCCGATATTCCGGTCGCATCGTTAATCAAAGCGACAACGTCAAGTTTCATACCACACCCCCTACAAAATGTCTGGTGTATGGTTAGTGTATGACTTACGAAAGACATATTGTCAATAAGAACGGGTTGAATTTGTCCGAAAGGCGTATTACATAAGGCATACACCAAACATATTGGAGACTGGAAGTGGCAAAAGAAGAAAGAACCCATGCTGGGGCGGCGGTGCCGCGGGATACGCATGACTTTGCCCCGAGGGCGATAACTAAGGATGAGTTCGGACGGCGCGTATATTCTTTGATGCTGTCCAAAGGCTGGAACCAAAGCGAGCTCGCTCGGCGCGCCTCTTTGAATAGGGATGCGATTTCCACTTACGTGCGTGGGGCTTCGCTGCCTTCCGACGGAAACTTACGAAAACTCGCTGCAGCTCTTGAAGTGAAGCCGGAAGATTTGCTTCCTAATGTCATAGGGCGAGCGTTTGAGAAAGATAACGCGGAGTTGGAGCTGAAGGTGTCCCCTGGACGCCCTGATTACGCGTGGGTGAAGATCAACCGACTGCTATCTCTCGAGGCAGCGCTGAAGGTTATGGAGATTGTGCGCCAGGATGACGAAAAGATACGGGACGAGCCGGCTGCTAACGCAGGCTGAGGTAGCAGCTATCCTTCGTCGAAGCACTTCGGCGGTGAAGCGTCTGCGGCTTTCAGGAGCCTTGCCTTATTTACCGGGCAGGCCTGTTCTTATTCGTGAGGTTGACCTTTCGGAATACATAGAGGGGCTTACATGTCGGTACTCAAAAGGGTTAAGGGCGGGATCTCGTATCGATGCGAGCCGAACGGAAAAGGTATCTACTACATCTACTGGACAGAAGGACGGCGTTCAAGGCGCACGTCAACTCGCCAGACGAATATCGATTTCGCGGATGCGTTTTTAGATGAGTGGTTGAAACTACGCGACGATGGAGAGGTCGAGGGGCGCGGGGCTGGTTTGACTTGCCGTGAAATCTGGGGGGAGACCCATGGAAAGAACGGTGCTGATGATAATTTGAGCTCCGTATGGAAACGGCTTGACGCTTCCTTTGGGGACCTACGTTTATCAGAGGTAACCCGAGAGGTGGAGCGCAGGCACATAGCGGCGCGCTTGAGAGGGAAGTATTCAGGGAACGGGAAGCCGCCGGCCCGCTCTACGCTTCGCCTCGAATTGGCGCGGTTAAGATCATCGTGGTCTTTGGCAAGAGCTGCGGGCCTAATCAGCAAGGTGGATATCCCCGAGCTCGATCCGCTGCCGGAAGGGTCCGCGCCAAGAGAGCGGTGGTTAAGTGACGATGAGCTGCGAAAAGTTTGTGAAGCGGCTGCGTCGCTGCGCGCTGCTGACGGGCGATTGACGCGAATTGAGCGCTTCATTTGGTTGGCGCGAGAGACAGCCGCTAGGCGCACGGCTATTTTGGAGCTGAAGTGGTCGCAAGTAGATTTTGAGATTGGTGTAATCCATTATCTACCGGAGGGGCGGCAGCAAACCAGCAAAAGAAGAGCATCAGTGCCGATCTCCTCGACACTACTTCCCGTCTTGCATCGAGCGTATTCCGAGCGTATTAACGATTTCGTGTTGGATAAAAAAACACGACTGCAAGAGCCGTTTGATAAGGTGATGGAGTTATCTGGTGTGGAAGGGGTCACTCCTCACGTACTTAGGCACAGTGCGGCGACACATATGGCGCGCCGAGGGGTCTCCTTGTGGATCATCGCCAAGGTGCTAGGGAACTCCGTGGAGCAGGTCGAGAAAGTTTACGCTAAGTTCGCCCCAGACTTCGCGCGGTCCGCTGTGGAGGCGATAAGTGGGGTGGAGAGCGCCTGACAGAGTAAGCGCCCCTTTTTTTTCTTCTTCTTCTAGGCTCCTACAGCGGAGCGGAAAGCTTGTCCCTAAGGCGGAAGCCGAGAAACGCCCAGAGTTTTTCACGGGCGTTTTTGAACGCGATGTCCCTGCCAAGTTCATCGTTGAAGTTTTCCGGGGAAGCACAGGCGCTTTCGCCGGTGATTGTGAAGCCGTTCTTCAGGGTTAGGCAACAAACCGTTAAACAAGAACCTTTGAATACGTGGTAGTCCTGCGAAACAATCTCGCTGTCGAGCATGTCCGGAGTGATGCGAGGCGCGGTTAGGCCTTTATCTTCGATCTGTCGCTCTATCGCCTCTTCTGTGCACCCCTTGGAGCGCTTGCAAGGTTCGTCTGCGGTGCTCGGTACGATTAACTTACGCCCATTGTTCTCATCGTCCGTGATAACCGCACCTGGCACAAACGTGACAGCCTCAGCGACAGAGTTCGTCCCATCGTGGTTGCGCTGATGTGTAGTGACTTGGACTACGCAACCAACGCCTGTAATCTCCATAGCCTTCGTGGATTTCATCCAGCCTTCGGATTTGCTGGATGCTTTGCACAAGAGCCGGAATGCGTCCCCATTACCGACCACGACGATGTCTTTTACGTTTTTACGTGCGCCGGAAATATCTGAGTTATGTAGAGTTTTGGTCATCTGTCTACCTCGTTTGAGTTTGGGCGGGATTGCGCGCATAATGGGCGCGAATTTGGCCTACATTGACCTACATTGACCTACAAATATGTAATTAAATCACTATCAAAAAACAATATATTAAATCATACAACATCATACATTACATACTCAACAGAACCCGGCTTACAGGCCGACTGGTAATTTTACTGTCTTCCACATGATTGCGCCGAAGCTGTTACCGCTTTGACATGCGCGCGGGCTATTTGCATTGCAGATACAGCAGCATGTTGACGGCTCGCTTTTAGAGCATTGGGGAATGACATGGCAAAGCAAGCAGAGTTGGTGGTGGGCGCCGCGCTTAATCTACAGGATATTGCTGCGCATCGGGACTGGCTTTTTGAGCGGGACCGCCCCTTGGAAATTCAAGACTTTTGCGATGTGCATTTGATCAGCGAAGACTGGTCGGACAGGGCGCGTGTGGCGCGGCAGTTGCTTGACGGGTTTCAAGGGCAGGTCGGGCTGCATGGGCCATTTTACGGCATTGATCTTGGTGTTGAGGACCGGGAGTTTCAGGGGTTGGTGCGCAAGCGTTTGCAACAGGGGCTGGATGCTTGTGCCGCATTCGGGGCCAGCCAAATGGTGTTGCATAGCCCCTACAGTTATTGGGATCACAACAATCTGGGCAATTGGCCGGGTGCCACGCGGCGCAAGCTGGAGGTGGTGCTAGACAATTTGCAGGCAGCGATATCGCGCGCTGAAGATATGGGTGTCGAGCTTGTTCTGGAGAATATCGAGGATATTGATCCGGCGTGGCGCGGACAGTTGGTGCAGGCGGCGGATAGCAGAGCGCTGAAACTGTCGATCGATACAGGGCATGCACATTATGCGCATGTTTCGCACGGGGCGCCGCCGGTTGACTATTTTATCAATGTGGCCGGGAATGATTTGGCACATGTGCATTTGCAGGATGTTGATGGCTATGCAGATCGCCACTGGCATCCGGGAGAGGGGAGTGTGCCGTGGCATGCTGTATTTGCTGCGCTGCGGCGTTTGCAGCGACCGCCGCGGTTGTTGCTGGAGGTGGTTGATGTGGCCAATCTGCGCAAAGGGGCGGATTATCTTAGCAGCCTAGGATTCTGTGTTTAGTCAATAGCTTGGCAACCCCTTTTTAATTGGGGCATCTAAAATTTCAGGGAATAACGGGGAGCGTTGCCGGTGGTGACGCTCCTTTTCTGTGCCGTTGTTAAGAGGGCGCGTCGCTGGGTGGGTATGGTCTTGTGGCGCAGAGTGAGCCTCTTAGCCTTGATAAATATAGTGTTTTAACGATGCGGTTGGTAACGTTGCCTTAACCATGTTTCTTCAAAATCGATTAAATGCGGCGTCTTGCGGCGGTTGTTACTGGGATTTGGTGTCGTTGACGCCCATAGTATCCCATGCTATCCCAAAGTTGCCCGTGGTTATTGGGCGCGTTCCCAAAAAACGGGTGATCGGGTTAGGCAGCAGGCCTTCGTATGCGGCGGAGGGCTGATTTGGCGGCATGCTGGCCTGTGCGCGTGCCACGACGGCAAGCATTTGGCGGATGACACGAGGGGTTTATGGCTGGGTTTGTTTCGCACTTCACCAATCGGGTGGATGCCAAGGGACGTGTTTCTGTCCCTGCGTCTTTCCGCGCGGTGTTGGCGAGCGATGGCTATGACGGGCTTTACTGCTTTCCCTCTCCCTTTCAGGCAGCGGTCGATGCGGGCGGGCACGGGCTTGTGAGCGAAATTGAACTGCGTCTTAGCGCATTTGCACCGCTTTCTGCCGAACATGATGCCTTGTCTACCGCGCTATATGGCGCAAGCGAAACCTTGAAGATAGATCGTGACGGGCGCATCCAGCTGTCGGATATGGTGCGCCAACATGCCGGGATCAGTGATCAGGTGGTGTTTGTCGGGCAGGGCTATAAATTTCAAATTTGGGCACCGGCACGCTTTGAAGTCCATCGAAAGGACGCGATGCAGCGCGCCTTGGCGGTGCTTTCTGGCGGTGGTGGGGCCTTGCGCAGTGAAACTGGAGAAACCTAATGGGCGGCGATAACAAATTAGGGCCGGGTGTTACCGGTGACCTTGATCGCCATATTCCAGTGTTGCTGGAGCGTGTGCAGGCGGCGATGGATGCCAAGCCCGGATCTGTCATTATTGACGGAACTTTTGGTGCGGGCGGCTACAGTTCGGCGTTTTTACGTCAAGGGGCGCAGGTCATTGGTATTGACCGTGATCCGGATGCGATCCGCGATGGGCAAAAGCTGGTTGCGGCGGCCAAAGGGCAGTTGCACCTTATGCATGGCGCATTTGAAGATCTGGAGGCACATGCCCGTGCATGTGGTCACGAGCAAGTCGACGGTGTGGTTTTTGACCTTGGCGTTTCCTCCATGCAGCTGGACCAAGCGGCGCGCGGTTTTTCTTTCCGCTTTGACGGGCCACTGGACATGCGCATGGCGCAGGCGGGACCAAGCGCTGCGGATGTGGTCAACACTATCGATCGCAAAGACCTGACCCGCATCATCGGCCTTCTGGGAGAAGAAAAACGCGCTTCGTCTGTTTCGCATGCCATATGCCAAGCGCGGGAGTTAAAGCCGTTCGAGACCACACTTGAGCTGGCCAAAGTGGTGGAAAGTGTGGTGCGGCGCAATCCGAAAAAGGCGAGTATTCATCCCGCAACACGCACCTTCCAAGCTTTGCGGATTTATGTAAACAGCGAGCTGCATCAGGCGGCGAATGCGTTGGCTGCTGCGGAGCGGATTTTGAAGCCTGGCGGGCGGTTGGTGGTGGTGACATTCCATTCGCTGGAAGACAGATTGGTGAAGCGGTTTCTTGCCGATCGCTGCAAGACGCGCGGCGGCGGCTCGCGGCATATGCCGGAGCAGGATGTGCCACCTGCCACTTTTGAGTACGTGGTCAAAGGCAATCAGGATGCCAGCGATGAGGAGGTTGCGCAAAACCCCCGGGCACGCAGTGCCCGCTTGCGGGCAGGCAAGCGCACCACAGCCGCAGCGCGTGACTTGGATATATACGGGATCGGCGTGCCGCATCTGGCGCGGTTCCAAGGGCTAGGGGGGTAAGTGATGCGTTACTTCAACCTGTTTATGCTGGCTATTGTGCTTGGTGTCGCCTTCGTGGTTTACGATATCAAAATGGAAAGCGAGCAGCTGGCAGAATATGCGGAGAGCCTGCAGATGGAAATCGAGCAGGAGCGCGAAGATATCCGTTTTTATACGGCGAAGTGGAGTGCGTTGAACCAGCCGCAGCGGTTGCAAGGCATTGTTGAACGCTACAACACCTACTTGCAGCTGGAGCCTATGGAGGGCCAGCAGATTACCACGCTTGATGCGTTGCCAGTGCGGCCGGTGCAGATGGAGCCAGCGTCGGCGCGGGCCATGGGCGGCTATGCTGGCCAGCTGCCGGTGGTGGAGTAGGCGTGTATGTCTGACAGCTCTTTCCTGAAAATGCCGAGAAATGACGGATTTGCCCGCCGCCACAGTGCGCCGCGTAGCTTGCCCAAATCGCGTATCTATATGGCGATGTTAACTTTCTTTCTTGCGTATGCGGCCATCGCCGGGCGCTTGGTGTCTTTGGGATTGCAGGGCGAGGATGGGCCGAGCCGGTATGTGAGCGCGCAGCAGAAGCAGCAAACCTCACGTCCGGATATTCTGGATCGAAATGGCGAAATACTGGCGACGGATATCAAGAGCGCTTCACTGTATGCCGAACCTATCAAAATACCGGATGCTGATGAAGTCTATGACGGGTTGATTTCGGTGTTGCCGGAGCTGGATACACCTAACGTTCGCAAGCGACTGAAGAGTAAGGCGGGTTTTATCTGGCTTAAGCGGGAATTGACGATGGCGCAGCGCGAGGCCATTCATCGCTTGGGCTTGCCGGGCATTGGCTTTCGCGATGAAACACGGCGGTTTTACCCCGGAGGCAGTCTGGCGGGGCATATTCTTGGCACCGTGAACATCGATAATGACGGTATTGCGGGAATGGAGCGCTATATCGACAAGGCCTATCTTGGCGAGCTGCGCGAGCTTGGCTTTGCCAGCAACGACATGCAGATGGAGCCGGTGCGGCTATCTGTTGATTCCAGAGTTCAGCACGCCTTGCGCGATGAATTGCAACAGGCGATGGAGCGGTATCAGAGCATTGCCGCTGTCGGGGTGGTGCTGAAAGCGGATACGGGCGAGGTGATCGCCATGACATCACTGCCGGATTTTGATCCCAATGACCGGGCGCAAGCACTGGAAAAAGACCGTTTGAACCGCGCCACTGCCGGGGTCTATGAGATGGGCTCGGTGTTCAAGGGCTTGACGGTGGCGATGGCGCTGAATAGCGGTGCTGCACATATGGGTGACAGTTATGACGCGACCAAGCCCATTCGCGTGGCAGGGCGGACGATCAACGACTTTCACGGCAAAAAGCGTGTGCTGAGCGTGCCGGAGATTTTTATCTACTCCTCTAACATTGGTACCGCGAAAATGATGTTGGCTGCGGGCGTGCAAGAGCAGCAACGCTTTTTGGCATCGCTTGGCCTGACGACGCGCCTGAACACCGAATTGCCGGAGGAGGCGCGCCCATTGTTGCCGCCCAAGTGGAACGAGTTGGCCGCAATGACAATCTCGTACGGGCATGGCCTTTCCGTAAGTCCGCTACAGATGGCTGTGGCAGGGGCGGCCATGGTAAACGGTGGCAAGTTTATTCCGCCAACCTTTTTACCGCGCAGTGCCGGAGAGGCTGAAAAAGTCAGTAAGCGGATTATGAGCGCACAGGTGAGCGAGCAGGTGCGTTATCTCAACCGGCTGAATGTGCTGAAAGGCTCGGGTAAACGCGCTGCTGTGCCGGGTTATGATGTGGGTGGTAAAACCGGCACTGCGCAGAAGGTGGTGGATGGCGCCTATGTGGAGGGGCTTTATCGCACGTCGTTTCTCTCCAGTTTCCCAATGGATAAGCCGGAGTATGAATTGCTGATCATGCTGGACGAGCCCAAACCGCTGGAGGGGCAGAAGTATGCCACTGCTGGCTGGAATGCGGTGCCAACAACTGCCAATGTGGTCCGGCGGATTGCGCCGATGCTGGGTGTTGTGCCAGACTTTTCTGAGGATGCGGAAACTATTCCAGTGTCCTACCAATAATTATTGGATAGTTTGCCGGGATCGGGAGTTTTTTGCTTCTTTGCCATAATCAGGACTCATAGGCCGGAAATATCTACATCATGTTGCTTAGTGATCTTATCGCCCCGTTGCACCTAAAGCCATTGGCGCAGGATGCTGAGGTTGTCGGGCTCACCGCTGATAGTCGTGCGGTTGAGCCCCAATTTGTATTTGTGGCCCTTGATGGTGTGAAGGCCGATGGCGCGCAATTTATTGCCGCTGCCGTTGAACAAGGCGCTGTCGCTGTTGTTGTTGGTGAAGGGCGCGTTGACGAGCGCGTGCGGGAAGATGCGGCAGGGGCCGAGTTGATTGAAGTGCCCAATGCGCGGTTGGCGCTGGCGCTTATGTCTGCCCGCTTTTACGGGGCGCAACCGGAAATCGCCTGTGCCGTCACCGGCACCAACGGCAAAACATCGGTTGCGGTGTTTGTGCGCGAGATTTTCGAGTTTGCCGGGCTGAGCAGCGCCTCGATGGGTACGATTGGCACGGTGACCTCTAGCGGGAAAAGCTATGGTGGGCTGACGACACCGGATCCGGTGTCGTTGCATGCGGATTTAAGCAGGCTAGCCGATGAGGGGGTCAGCCATGTGTGTCTGGAAGCATCCAGCCACGGGCTTGATCAATACCGGCTTGACGGGGTGCAGTTGCAGGTTGCCGGGTTTACCAACCTTGGCCGCGACCATATGGATTACCACCCCACTATTGAAGACTATCTGGCGGCCAAGCTGCGCCTGTTTAGCAAAGTGTTGCCGGATGAAGGTTCTGTTGTGGTTGATCCAGCAAGCCCTTATGCCGAGGCGGTGCTGGAGGTGGTGCAGGCGCGCGGGTTGTTTGTTTTTACCACCGGTGTTGGCGGCGAAGAGCTGCGCTTGCTTGATGCTGTGCCCGAGGGCTATGGGCAGCGGTTGCATCTGGAGCTGCTTGGGGAGCCGTTTGAAGTGTTGCTGCCACTGGCCGGGACGTTTCAGGCGTCGAACGCATTGCTGGCGGCAGGTATGGCGATTTGTGCCGGTGTTGATCCCGAAGTTGCTATTGCTGCGCTTGAGCATCTTAAGGGGGCCAGCGGGCGCTTGGAGCATGTGGGCACAACCGCCGCTGGCGCGCAGGTGTTCATAGATTATGCGCACAAGCCGGATGCACTGGAGCATGTGCTGGTGGCCTTGCGGCCCTTTGCGCGTGGGCGTTTGATTTGCGTGTTTGGGTGTGGCGGAGACCGGGATACAGGCAAGCGGGCGATAATGGGCGAAATTTCCGGTCGGCTCGCGGATCTTACGATTGTTACTGATGACAATCCGCGCAGTGAAGACCCGGCTGCCATACGGCAAGAGATATTGGCGGCTGTACCTGAGGCGATTGAAATCGGGGATCGCGGTGAAGCCATTGCCACAGCGGTAAATCTGCTGGGCGAGGGGGATGTGCTGTGTGTTGCGGGCAAGGGGCATGAAACAGGCCAGATCGTTGGCGATGAGGTGCTGCCGTTTTCCGACCATGAAGCGATCGCTGCCGCCTTGGCTAGCGCGGAAGAGTTTGGCGAGGAAGCTGCGCAAGGGTTTGAAGCTTCGCTGGAGATTGATCTGGACCAAGCGCTTGAAGCCGAGCTGCTGAGTGATGGAGTGCTGGTGGAGGGTGCTGAGGAACTGGAAACAGAGCCCGAGGTTGTGCCTGAGACGGTGACATTGGACGCGGATGCAGAACTCGGCGCGGCAGGCCTTGAGGAGGGTTCGTCAGAGCCGCTGGATACAGCTGAAAAGCCTGAATTGCCCGCCGCCGAGATGGCAGAGGAAGCAGACATAACAGGTGAAACTCTTGGCGATCTTGCAGCTGATGCAGTTGAGGAAGAGAGCCTGCCTGCCTTTGATCCGCTGCGGGTTGTTGAGTTGCCGGAGGGGATGAACGCTGAAGAGGCACCGCTTTGGACCTTGCCGGAGTTCCTTGACGCTGTGGGCGGTGACGTGCTTGGCGAACCGAATGCAGAAATAACCGGAATCTCAATCGATAGCCGTAGCCTATGCGTTGGTGATGCTTTTTTTGCCATTGCTGGTGAAGCGCATGATGGGCACTCCTTTTTGGAAAAGGCTATGGAAGCCGGGGCTTCAATTGCCGTTGTGGCGCAAGAAAAACTGGAGGATCTTCCCGAGGGGGGGCGTTATGTGGTGGTGCGCGATGTGCTGCACGCCATGGAACGGCTTGGCCAGCGTGCGCGGGCGCGCATGCAGGGCCGGGTGATCGCGGTGACCGGATCTGTGGGCAAAACCGGCAGCAAAGAAGCGCTACGACTTTGCCTAGAGGCTGCTGGCAAGACGCATGCACCGGTGGCTTCCTTTAACAATCACTGGGGCGTGCCGCTGACATTGGCGCGGATGCCACGGGATACCGAATTCGGCATTTTTGAAATCGGTATGAACCATGCTGGCGAGATCACGCCGCTGGTGAAGATGGTGCGTCCTCATGTGGCGATTGTTACCACTGTCGAGCCCGTGCATATGGAATTTTTCGAGCTCTTGGAGGATGTTGCCAAGGCCAAGGCAGAGATATTTGCCGGATTGGAGCCGGGGGGCAGCGTGATCCTCAATCGGGACAACCGGCAGCATGATCTTTTGCGCTATCTGGCTGTGGTGGCAGGCGTGCAGACCATTCACAGTTTTGGGCTGAAGCCGGGAGCCGATGCCACTGTTACCCAGCTAGCGCTGAATGCCGATTGCAGCTGCTTGACCGCCTCGATATTGGGGCAGGAGATTACCTACAAGATCGGCGCGCCGGGTGAGCATCATGTGATTAATTCGCTTGCGGTGCTTGCAGGAGTTGTAGCGTTGGGTGCTGATCTGGCGCTGGCCGGTTTGGCACTTGCTGATATGCAGGCGCCCAAAGGCCGCGGCGAACAGGTGCCTTTGGAGATCGGCGGCGGTGCGGCTCTGTTGCTGGACGAGAGCTATAATGCCAATCCGGCAAGCATGGAAGCGGCGCTGAAGCTGCTTGGCACCATGCCGGTTACCGAGGGCGGGCGGCGTATCGCTGTGCTTGGCGATATGCGCGAAATGGGTGTAGATGCGGCAAAGCACCACCGAAATCTGTCCCGCTGTGTGCGCGCAAATGACATTGATCTTGTTTATTGTGTGGGTACCCTGATGCAAGAGCTGTGGGACGCCTTGCCAGAGGGCAAAAAGGGTGCCAATTCAGATGATTCGCGCGGATTGAAAAAGCGGCTTGTGAAAGACGTGCGTGCGGGTGACGTAATTATGATTAAAGGCTCGCTGGGAACGCGGATGGCACCCCTTGTGGAGGCGCTGCGCAAGAAGTATTCCGCGGTGGTAGAGCAGAACGAGGCCTGAAGGTAGATCATGCTGTATTTTCTTGGGGAATTGGCCAATCACATTTCCGCGTTGAACGTGTTTAAATACATCACCTTCCGCACGGGCGGGGCGATTATGACGGCACTTTTGTTTGTGTTTTTGTTTGGTCCGCGCATTATCGCCGCGCTGCGCCTGCGCCAAGGGCATGGACAGCCGATCCGTGAAGACGGACCGCAGAGCCATTTGCTGACTAAAAAAGGCACGCCGACAATGGGCGGGCTGATGATCCTTTCCGGTATGCTGGTTGCGACGCTGCTATGGGCGGATCTTTCCAACCCGTATGTCTGGATTGTTGTCGGGGTTACGCTCGGCTTCGGGTTGATCGGGTTTTATGATGACTATCTGAAGGTGAGCAAATCCTCGCACAAGGGCTTTGGGGGCAAAGCAAGGCTTGGGCTTGAGTTTTTGATTGCCGGATCGGCCGCTTTTGCGGTGACGCTGCTGGATACCGAGCCGTTTTCTACCTCCATTGGCTTTCCGTTTTTCAAGGAATTGACCATTAATCTGGGTCTGTTCTTCGTACCGTTTGCGGCTTTTGTCGTGGTGGGTGCGGGCAATGCGGTGAACCTGACAGACGGGCTGGATGGACTGGCGATTGTGCCCGTCATGATTGCAGCAGCGTCGTTTGCGCTGATTGCCTATCTGACTGGTAACGCGGTTTTTGCCAATTACTTGCAAATCCATCATGTGCCGGGCACGGGCGAGCTGGCTGTGATCTGCGGGGCGGTGATTGGCGCGGGGCTTGGGTTTTTATGGTTTAATGCGCCGCCAGCTGCGATCTTCATGGGGGATACCGGGTCGCTTGCCATGGGCGGCATGATTGGCGCGATTGCTGTGGCCACAAAACACGAAATTGTTTTGGCGATTATCGGCGGTTTGTTTGTGTTGGAGGCTGTCTCGGTGATTGTACAGGTGGCCTCGTTTAAGCTGACTGGCAAGCGCGTGTTTAAGATGGCGCCGATCCATCACCATTTTGAGCATCTGGGCTGGACTGAATCGCAGGTTGTTATCCGCTTCTGGATTATTGCCGTTGTGCTGGCGCTTGTTGGGCTGGCAACACTGAAACTGCGCTAGGAGCGCGAGAGAAATGATTGCCCTTTCTGTTTTTTCCGGCAAAGAGGTGGCGCTGTTCGGGCTTGGTGGCTCTGGCGTGGCGACTGCAAAAGCGCTGGAAGCTGGCGGAGCGCGGGTAGATGCCTTTGATGACAATGCAGCGCGCTGCGAGGCAGCAGAGGCTGCTGGGCTTTGTGTGCTGGATTTGCGCGAGGCGGATTTTAGCCGCTATGCGGCATTGGTGTTGGCGCCTGGTGTACCGCTCACCCATCCTCAACCGCATTGGAGCGTTGTTAAAGCGCAGGCTGCCGGGGTGGAAATCATTGGCGATATGGAGCTTTTTCAACGGCAGCTCAATGCCACTTGCCCTGATGCGCTGGTGGTTGCAATTACTGGAACCAACGGCAAATCCACCTCGACAGCGCTTGCAGCTCATATGCTTACCGAGGTTGGATTTGATGTGCAGATGGGCGGGAACATTGGCCGACCCGTGCTGGATTTGGCACCGCTTTCGGGGGACAGGGTCTACGTGCTGGAGCTGTCTTCCTATCAGATTGATCTGGCACCATCTTTTGCGCCGGATGTGGGTGTTTTGCTGAACCTTTCGCCAGATCATCTGGACAGGCACGGCACAATGGAGCATTACGCCGCGGTGAAAACGCGGCTGGTGCGGGCCAGCCGACTTGCCGTTATTGGCAGTGATGATGAGATGTCGCGGCAGATTGGCCAGCAGCTTGAGGCCGGTGGGGGTGTTGTTGAGTATATCTCTGGCGAGCAGCCGGTTGTTGCCGGGGTCTATCTAAACGAGAGCAAGCTGCTTGAAGTTTTTGAGGGCGAAGAGCAAGAGATTGCGGATCTGGCTGGAGCGCAGGCGCTGCGCGGTAAGCACAACGGGCAAAACGCAGCGGCGGCAGCGGTGATTGGCGCTGCGCTTGGTGTTGATGCGCAAGAGATTGCCAGAGGGCTTTGCAGCTTTGAGGGGCTGGCCCACCGCGCGCAGGTGGTGGCTGTGGCGGATCATGTCTTGTTTGTGAATGACAGCAAGGCCACGAATGCGGAAGCGGCATCGCATGCGCTGGAGAGTTTTGACCGGATTTTCTGGATTGCAGGCGGGCTACCCAAAGAGGGCGGAATTGACGATTTGGCGCGGTTCTTTCCTAAGATCGCCCGCGCATACCTAATTGGCGAAGCGGCAGAAGCGTTTGCGCAGCGGCTGGAGGGGCATGCGCCCTATCTGATACTTGGTTCGCTGGAAAGCGCTGTTGCGGCGGCGGCAGAGGATGCGCATAAAGACCGTAGCCGCGAGGCGGTGGTGCTGCTTTCTCCTGCCTGTGCCTCGTTTGACCAGTTTGACAGCTTTGAAAAGCGGGGCGAGGCCTTTACAGCGTTTGCCCAAGCAGCTGCCGCGCGCCTGTGTGATGGCGGGGTGAGCTGATGGTATCACGCACAGATCGCAGCCCACTGGCTGAGTGGCTATGGACGATTGACCGTTACATGTTGTTTGGTGTCATCTTTTTGATGGCTTCAGGCATTGTGCTGTCGATGGCCGCCAGTCCGCCTGTGGCAGAGCGACTGGGCGTGGATCCGATGCACTTTGTCAAACGACAGGCGTTTTTTCTAGGGCCTGCGCTGGCGGTGCTGCTGGGAGTTTCTGCATTATCACCGCGTCTCGTGCGACGGGTAGCCCTTTTGGGGCTTGTTGGCGCTGTGGGCATGCTGGTGGCGACGCTGTTTATCGGCTATGAAATCAAGGGGGCGCGGCGTTGGGTTAGTTTGTTCGGCTATTCCTTGCAGGCGTCGGAATTTGTGAAGCCCACCTTGATTGTGATTATCGCCTTTTTGCTTTCAGAGGCGCCAAGGCGGCCGGAGGTGCCGGGGAATTTCATTTCCATATTGTTGTATCTGATTGTGGCGGCCCTGCTGATTGTACAACCGGACTTTGGCCAGACGATACTGGTCAGCGTTGTGGTGGCGGCGTTGTTTTTCGTAAACGGGCTGTCGTGGTTTGCCATTGGGCCGCTACTGATGCTGGGCGTGGGCGGTTTTTTTGCAGCATTTACCTACTTGCCGCATGTGCGCAGCAGGATAATGCGGTTTATTGACCCCTCTTCCGGCGACACCTACCAAATTGATAAGGCCATCGATAGTTTTGTATCGGGTGGCTGGTTTGGCCGCGGGGTGGGGGAAGGCACAGTGAAACGTATCCTTCCAGATAGCCATACGGATTTTATCTTTGCCGTGGCGGCGGAGGAATACGGCATCCTGCTGTCTGTGGTGATTGTCTCTGTGTTCGCCATGGTGGTGCTGCGGGGGCTTTATATGGCGATGCAAGAGCAGGATCCTTTTAGTCGCCTTTCTGTTGTTGGGCTGGTGAGCCTGTTTGGGCTGCAAAGCTGCATCAATATGGCGGTGAATCTCAATCTGATCCCGCCCAAGGGGATGACGCTTCCCTTTATTTCTTCGGGTGGTTCATCCCTGTTGGCTATGGCGCTTACCATGGGGTTTGTATTGGCATTGACACGGCGGCGGCCACAGCCACGCAAAACACCGGGTGTGTTTGGCGGACGGTTTGCAGCGACAAGAAAATCACCTAAAGACGAGGCTGCATAAAATGAAGAAAACAATCATGTTGTGCGCCGGGGGGACCGGTGGGCACTTGTTTCCAGCGCAGGCACTGGCGGTAGAGCTGGGTGCGCGTGGTTATGATGTGCAGCTGATGACCGACAAGCGCAGCGATGCTTTTGGTGCGGATTTTCCCGCCAGCGCTGTGCATGTGATTGATAGCGCGACGCTTGGCGGGCGCTCTCCTTCGGCGATCTTGCGCACGGTGTTGAAGCTTTCGCGCGGGCTGTGGCAATCGCTACGCCTGCTCAGGCGAGAAAAGCCGGTGGCGATGGTTGGCTTTGGGGGGTATCCCAGTTTTCCACCGATGCTGGCGGCGCGGCTATGCGCTGTGCCAAGCGTTTTGCACGAAGCCAATGCGGTGATGGGGCGGGCCAACCGCATGCTGGCACGCGGAGCGAGTGGCGTGGCGACTGCCTTTGATTTACCCTTGCCGCAGAATTTGCAGCACAAGGCTATGGTTACGGGTAATCCTTTGCGGCCGAATGTGCGCGATGTGCTGGGCGCGCCATATGATGCGCCGGTGCCTGCGGGGCCGTTTCATCTGCTGGTGTTTGGTGGCAGCCAAGGGGCGCGTGTGTTTTCGCAGGTGGTGCCGGAGGCGCTGGCGCTGCTCGCACCGGAAGAGCGCGCACGCCTTGCGGTAGTGCAGCAGGCGCGGGCAGAGGATTTGCCAAGTGTTGAGGCACGTTACCGCGAGCTGGGCGTGGCTGCGCAATTGGCGCCGTTTTTTGCCGACTTGCCTGCTCACATTGCCGCATCGCATTTGGTTATTTGCCGCTCTGGCGCGGGAACTGTTTGCGAGTTGGCAGCGATTGGCCGACCGGCCTTGCTGGTGCCGTTTCCCGGGGCGCTGGATAATGATCAGGGCTTGAATGCGGATGTTTTGGTGCAGGCAGGCGGGGCCCGGAAGGTGCCACAGGCGCAGTTCAGCGCGCAGGCATTGGCAGGACAACTGAAAGAGTTTTTGGCGCAGCCGCAGCAGTTGGCGGATGCGGCAGCAGGGGCAAAAAGCGCTGGCCAGCTGGAAGCGGAACGCAAGCTGGCGGATTTCGCCGAGACATTGATTGCAGGGCAGCAGCGCTCGTAAGGCGCGCACCGCAAAGACCTAAGGGGTAGAACACATGAAGATGCCAGTGGAGCTGGGGCCGGTTCATTTTGTCGGGATTGGCGGTATCGGTATGAGCGGAATTGCCGAGGTGTTGCACACGCTTGGGTATACCGTTCAAGGTTCTGATCTAAACGAGAATGCCAATGTGCTGCGCCTGCGCGAAAAGGGCATCAAGGTGATGATTGGCCAGCGGGCGGAGAACCTTGAGGGCGCAGAAGTCTGCGTGATTTCCTCTGCGATCAAAGGGGATAACCCTGAGCTTATGGGCGCGCGCGAGCGTAAAATGCCTGTTGTGCGCCGGGCGGAGATGCTCGCCGAGCTGATGCGCTTCAAGCAGTCCATCGCCATTGGCGGCACGCATGGCAAGACGACGACCACCTCGATGGTGGCGGCACTGCTGGAAGCGGGGGAAATGGACCCGACTGTGATTAATGGCGGGATTATCAACGCCTATGGCACCAATGCCCGTATGGGCGGGGGGGACTGGATGGTGGTTGAGGCCGATGAATCTGACGGAACTTTCGTCAAGCTGCCCGCCGATATTGCCGTGGTTACCAATATCGATCCGGAGCATCTGGACCATTACGGCGATTTTGATGGGGTGCGCAAGGCATTTGCGCAGTTTGTCGAGAATGTGCCCTTCTATGGCTTTGCCGTTATGTGTCTGGATCATCCGGAGGTGCAGGCGCTGGTTGGGCAGATCGAAGACCGGCGTATTGTGACTTATGGCCAAAACCGGCAATCGGATGTGCGGTTCTTTGATGTGCAGATGGGCGGCGGCAAGTCCGTATTCTCTGTTGAGATCCGTGATCGACGCACCGAGGATGTGCTGTTGATGGAAGATCTGGTGCTGCCGATGCCGGGCTTGCACAATGTTTCCAACGCCACCGCGGCTATTGCGCTGGCGTATCAGCTTGGCCTCAGCGGTGAGGCGATCCGGCGCGGGCTCTCCAGTTTTGGCGGGGTGAAGCGCCGCTTTACCCATACCGGCGCGGTAGCGGGGGTCGATATTTACGATGATTATGCCCACCATCCGGTTGAGATTAAAGCCGTGTTGCATGCCGCCCGCGAGGCGGCCGAGGGCAAGGTGGTTGCGGTGGTGCAGCCGCATCGTTACAGCCGCTTGAAAGCGCTGTTCGATGAGTTTTGCGGGTGTTTTAATGATGCGGATGTGGTGCTTGTTTCGCCTGTTTACGCAGCTGGGGAACAGCCGATTGAAGGCGCGCTGCAAAGCGATCTTGTTGCTGGGTTGAAGGCCGGCGGGCACCGGCAGGCGCTGGCGGTTGATGCGCCAGAGGGGCTGGCTGCGGCGGTTGCGGCCCATGCGGAGGCGGGTGATATTGTGATCTGCCTTGGGGCGGGCACGGTGACCCAGTGGGCAAACCAGTTACCCGATGAGCTTGCCAAGCTTATGGGTGCGGGCAGCGAAGGAGCTTCAGCATGAGTGAGGCTATTGCAGAGCGGTGGCTGGGGGCTACTGCGGCGGGAGAAGTGCGCGGGCGATTGATTCCCGGGCAGCTGCTTTCCTCTGTGACATGGTTTCGCGTTGGCGGGCCTGCGGAGCTGATGTTCCAGCCCGCTGATGCCGAAGACTTGGCTTTTTTCCTCAAAGCGTTGCCTGCGGATGCGCCGGTGACGGTTGTCGGGCTGGGCTCTAACCTGTTGGTGCGCGATGGCGGCATTGATGGCGTGGTGATCCGCTTGCCGATGAAGGGATTTGGCAAAGTAGAGCATCTGGGCGGGGCCCGTTTGCAGGTGGGTGCCAGTGTTCCGGATAAGAAGTTGGCGGAAGTAGCGGCCAAGCACAGCATTGGCGGGTTTAGCTTTTTGACCGGTATTCCCGGCGGCATTGGCGGCGCGCTTCGTATGAACGCCGGGGCGCATGGCAGCGAGATGAAAGATCTGGTGCGCGAGGTGCGGGCTGTTGACCGGCAGGGAACCCGGCACACTCTCACCCTTGAAGAGATGGGTTATGCTTACCGGCACAGCGGGGCGGCAAAGGACCTGATTTTCACCTCTGTAATTATGGAGGGGGAGTTGGCAGATGAGGCGCAGATCCGCGCGCAGATGGCGGACGTGGTTGCGCACCGCGAAAAAGCCCAGCCTATTCGCGAGAAAACCGGTGGTTCGACCTTTAAAAACCCCGAGGGCACCAGCGCTTGGAAGGTTGTGGATCAGGCTGGCTGCCGCGGATATGTCGTTGGCGGCGCAAAAATGTCGGAATTGCATTGCAACTTTATGCTGAACACGGGTGATGCCAGCGCGCATGATCTGGAATTGCTTGGTGAAACTGTGCGCGCAAAAGCGCTTGCGGCCACCGGCATTCAGCTGGACTGGGAAATCAAGCGGATTGGCAAGTTTGCTGGTGCACCGATTGCGCCGTTTCTTGGCGAGCCTGTGGGCTAACGATGTGGGGTGAAGGCCGCCGGTTCTGGCGGGGCTTCTTTACATAAAACATATGCCGCGCAATTCCTGCGTGCTGGGGAAGAAAGGCGCTTTTAAAAGAGCGCCTCTTTGCTCTTTGCTGGAGCTGCGGTTTATAAGATTGGATGTTGTCATGGTGAAGCATATTGCGGTTTTGATGGGTGGTTGGGCTAATGAGCGCCCAGTTTCTCTGAGCTCTGGCAACGCTTGCGCAGATGCGTTGGAGGCGGCGGGCTACCGTGTTTCCCGCGTTGATGTGGATCGCAATCTAGTGGCGGTGTTGCAAGAGTTGCAGCCGGATGTGGCGTTTAATGCCTTGCACGGGCCATTTGGTGAAGATGGCGGGGTGCAGGGCGTGTTGGAGCTTTTGCAGATCCCCTATACCCATTCAGGCATTGCGGCCTCCGCTCTTGCTATGGACAAGATCAAAGCCAAGGCGGTGATGAAATCGGCTGGCGTGGCGGTGGCGGAGCACAAGGTTGTCACCCGTGCGCAAGCGGCTGCTGCGCATGTGATGGAGCCGCCTTATGTGCTTAAGCCGATCTGCGAGGGGTCCAGCTTTGGGGTGCTGATTGTGCGTGAAGACCACGCGCACCCGCCGCAAGAGTTGTCACGCGATGATTGGGTGTTTCCCGAGGTGTTGATGGCCGAGCGCTATATCCCCGGGCGGGAACTAACCTGCGCTGTGGTGGGTGATGTGGCGCTCGGGGTGACCGAGATTGTGCCAGTGGGCCAGAATTTCTATGATTATGATGCGAAATATGCACCTGGCGGTTCACAACATATACTTCCTGCAAAAATTTTACCCTCTGTTTACCAAGAAATACAAAAATCAGCATTGAAGGCGCATCTCGCCTTGGGCTGTAAGGGCGTGACCCGTGCAGATTTCCGCTTTCATGAAGGGCCAAACGGGCTTGGAGAGCTGATCTGTCTGGAGGTTAACACCCAGCCCGGGATGACGCCGACATCGCTGGTTCCTGAAATCGCGGCTCATGCTGGGCACAATTTCACGGAGTTGGTTTCTTGGATTGCGGAGGACGCAAGTTGCGGAAGATAAAGGCAAAAATGAATGCATGGCGGGGACGCTGGCAGCGTATGGGGCTCTTGGGCTCCCGTCGCGGCGTGTCACGCCTGCACCAGCGCCCTGCTTGGGGGGTGACTGGGATTTTTGCTTTACTGCCGCGATCTGCCGGCCCTGTGGGGGCTGCAGCGGTGCTTGCGGCTTTTACGACTTATGGCATTGTTTTGGGTGGTCACGGCCAGCAAGTTAGCGAATCAGTGACGGCGACCTTGGGCTTTTCAGTGGATTCCATCGAGATTGACGGGCTGGACCGGCTTGATGAACTGCAAATTCTTGAAAAACTTGAAATGGGTGTGCAGCCCTCACTGGTGATGTTTGATGCGCAAGCGGCGCAGGAGCGAATCCAGCAGCTGGCTTGGGTCAAGCATGTCAGCTTGCAGAAGTTTTATCCCGGCACTTTGAAAATCACAGTCGAGGAGCAAGAGCCCTACGCGCTGTGGCAGCGCGGAGACGTGGTTTCGGTGATTAACCGGGACGGGCAGGTGATTACCGATCAGGTGGATGGGCGTTATGCCAACCTGTTGCGGGTGGTGAACCATGGGGCGCAGCATCGCGCCGACGAGATAATTGATGCACTTTCCCATTTTCCCGAGTTGCGCGCGCGCGTGCGGGCGGCGAGCCTGCGCTCGGAGCGGCGCTGGGATTTGAACCTCGACAACGGAGTTGTGGTGCGTCTGCCGGAAACCGGTGTGAAGAAGGTGCTTGCCGAGCTGGTGCAGATGGATTGGGAAAGCGGGCTGCTGAACAGGGATATTACCGTTGTTGATATGCGCCTGAAGGACCGTGTTGTCGTGCGCCTATCCGATGCAGCGGCACTGCGGCGCAAAGCGGCGGTGCAGGCGCGCGCGGCGCAGCGCAAGCGGGGGGCCGCGATATGAAGGACGGGCGGAACATCGTTTTTCTACCGCGCATGCGCCCATTGCCGAGCCGGCGCTCGGTAATTGTATCTGTGCTTGATGTGGGGTCGACAAAGATTTGCTGTTTGATCGCCAAGCTGGTGCCACAGGACACCGGAGAATTGTTGCCCGGGCGCACGCATGCGATTGAGATCTTGGGCTATGGCTACCAGAACGCGAGAGGGCTGAAGTCCGGCGTGGTGGTGGACATGGATTTGGCGGAGCAATCCATCCGAAACGCAGTGGATAAAGCGGAAAAAATGTCCGGCGTGATGGTTGAGTCGCTGATTGTAAACGTGAGTTGTGGTCGCCTGCATTCGGAAGTGCTATCGGCAAAGGTGCCGGTGGCAGGTGAAAGCGTTGCTGATGCGGACATTCAGCGCGTGCTTTCGGCGGGCTCTGATCATTCCACCCCAGAGGGGCGGGCCGTGATGCACGCACTGCCAATTTCCTATGCGCTTGATGGTAGCCCGGGTATTCGCGATCCGCGCGGTATGATGGGGCGCCAACTGGGGCTGGATATGCAGGTGGTGAGTGCGGAAGTGCCGCCAGTGAGAAATCTGGAGCTGTGTATCGAACGGGGGCATTTGCAAGTGGAGCGGCTGGTGGCGACACCTTACGCCTCCGGGCTTGCAACGCTGATGGCGGACGAGACTGAATTGGGCGTCGCTTGTGTCGACTTTGGCGGCGGGACGACGACCCTCTCGATCTTTGTTGATGGCAAGATGGTGCATCTGGATGCAATGGCTGTGGGCGGTAACCATATCACCATGGATATAGCCCGCTGGTTCACCACCAATATGCACGAGGCGGAGCGGCTGAAGACACTTTATGGTTCGGCCCTGCCTTCGGTGGCGGACGAGCATGATTATATCGAGGTGGCGCCGCTGGATGCGGAAGGGGATTTGCCGCAAAGCGCGCCCAAAAGCGAGCTGACCAAAGTGATCGGCCCGCGGGTGGAAGAAACGCTGGAGCTTGTGCGTGACAAGTTGAACAGTTCCGGTTTTGCCGGACGGGTCGGCAAGCGCATTGTGCTTACAGGTGGCGGCAGCCAGCTGACGGGCATGGGCGAAATGGCTCGGCGGATCCTCGGGCACAACGTGCGTCTTGGCAGGCCTCTGGGCGTAAGCGGATTACCAGCGCAGGCGAAAGGGCCAGCGTTTGCCGCTGTCGTGGGGCTGCTTGTTTACCCGCAGGTGAGCCGTATCGAACAATTTGAACCGGGCGCCGCACGTACCCGTTGGGGCGGTTCGGGGGGCTATCTTTCCCGTGTGGGACAGTGGCTGAAAGAGAGTTTCTAGCGCAAGAGCTGCGCTGTGAATTTGGAATTTCGCTGGCAACAGCGAGCGTATGAGAGGAAGAGCGGTGTGCCCGATCCGGGCATGCTAGAGCGTCGCGAGGACAATATGACTATTAACCTGCAAATGCCTGATATTCAGGAGTTGAAGCCACGGATCACCGTGTTCGGTGTAGGTGGTGCCGGCGGCAATGCAGTCAACAATATGATCAGCTGCGGACTACAAGGCTGTGATTTTGTTGTGGCCAATACGGACGCGCAGGCTCTGGCCCTTAATCAGGCCGAGCGTGTGATCCAGATGGGCGTTGCCGTTACCGAAGGCCTTGGGGCCGGTTCGCAGCCGGAGCTGGGCTGCGCCGCTGCTGAAGAGGCGATCCAAGAGATTAATGATCATCTAGATGGCGCGCATATGGTGTTTATCACTGCCGGTATGGGCGGTGGTACCGGCACCGGTGCTGCCCCGGTGATTGCACGGGCTGCCCGTGAAAAGGGTATACTGACCGTCGGTGTGGTAACCAAGCCTTTCCAATTCGAAGGGTCCCGCCGGATGCGCGTTGCCGATGCCGGCATCGAGGAGCTGCATCGCAATGTTGATACCCTGATTGTTATTCCAAACCAGAACCTGTTCCGGGTTGCGGATCCTAAAACCACTTTCGCCGACGCCTTTGCGATGGCAGATCAGGTGCTGTATTCGGGCGTTGCCTGTATTACGGACCTGATGGTGAAAGAGGGCCTGATCAACCTCGACTTTGCTGATGTGCGCTCGATTATGCGCGGTATGGGCAAAGCGATGATGGGTACCGGTGAAAGCTCCGGCGATAGCCGCGCCATTCAGGCAGCAGAGGCGGCGATTGCCAACCCGCTGCTGGACGAAACCTCCATGAAAGGGGCGCAGGGCCTGTTGATCTCCATTACAGGTGGCAATGATCTTACCCTGTTTGAAGTGGACGAAGCGGCGACCCGTATTCGCGAAGAAGTTGACCCTGATGCCAACATCATTCTGGGCGCGACCTTCGATGAAGCGTTGGATGGCGTGATCCGCGTTTCCGTGGTTGCCACCGGCATCGACAAGCCAATTCGCGATGATATTTCGCCTGAAGAAGTGCGCATGGCCGAGCTGACACAGCGGATGCAAAATGCGACGGCACAGGCCGCGCCTGCACCTGCTCCACGGGCTGTTGCTCCGGTCCGCCCAGCTGTTGCAGCGGCGGCGCCTGTTGCGGCCTCAGCAGACCCTGAAGTTGAAATCAGCTCCTATCAGCCAGCGGCCTATGAGCCAGTGGCAGGTGTGCAGAATTTTGCACCAGAGGTGAGCGCTGCTGCGGATGAGTTGCCACAGCCGTTCATTCCCCCTGTTGCAGAATCCTATGGCGGTGCTGACCGGATGCCGCGTGTTGAAGACTTCCCTGAAGTCGCACAGCGCGAAATGCGGGCGCAAGCACCGGCACAACCTGTTGCACCTGCCGCTCCTGCCTACGAGCCAGCACCTGCGGCACCGGCTGCCTATGAAGACGAGCATGATGATGAACGCCGTCCTATGGGCTTGTTGCGCCGGTTGACCGGTGGGCTTGGACGCCGCGAGGAAGCACCTGTTGCCTATGAAGAAGAGCAGATGATGGCAGCGCCACAACAGCCTCAGGCAGCACCTCTGCAGCAGCCTGTGCAACCGGCCGCCCCACAAGGGCAATACGATATGTCTGGCCGTGATATGGCTCCGCGCCAAGCGCCAGAAGATGATCAGCTGGAAATCCCAGCTTTTCTGCGACGCCAAAGCAGCTAGGGCGAACGCCTGCGCTGTGAATAACTCGCACCTCTCAGCGGCAATTCGGATTTTCTCCGGGTTGCCGCAACGCTTTTGTGAGAGGTTATTAGGTAGATGTACCTGTAAATTTCATAGCGTTACAAATCGTAATAAACCTTTATTTCAATTCTTAGCTTCATCCCGCTATCTTCCAGCCAACTTGATAGGGCGTGCTTTTTTAGAATCTTCGCATATTGGCGAGGTTCCTTGAAAAATACCCCGTATCTATCTCGAGATTAAAAGGCTGGATGTCATGGCAATGCGTGCCGAGAAGCAAAAAACCCTCAAAGACAGTGTGACCTTGAACGGTATCGGGGTGCATTCTGGCGGGCCTGCTTCGATGACTTTGCATCCGGCCGATGCCAATACCGGGATTGTTTTTCAACGTAGCGATGCAACTGGCAGCACTGAAACACCGGCCCGCTGGGATGTGGTTTCGGCGACGGCGCTTTGTACGGTGGTTGGTGATCCAAAAACAGGCGGCGTTGCGACGATTGAGCACCTGATGGCAGCGCTGTTTGGCATGGGCGTTGATAACGCCATTGTCGAGATTGATGGTGCAGAGACACCGATTATGGATGGCTCTTCCGAAGCTTTTGTAGAAGCGATTGAGGCGACCGGCCTTTGTGAGCAGAAAGCGGCGCGCCGTTATATCAAGATCAAAGAAACGGTACGGGTTGATCAGGGCGACCAGTGGTGTCAACTCTCCCCGGCAGATCGGCCTTGTTTTGATATTACGATTGATTTTGAAAATAGTGTGATTGGTCGCCAGCAATTGGTGTTTGATCTGACACCTGAAACCTTCCGTGATGAGCTTTCGCGTGCGCGCACTTTCGGTTCTGTAAAGGATGTCGAGAAGCTATGGCAAATGGGTTTTGCCATGGGCTCTTCGCTGGAGAACTCTGTGGCGCTGGATGGCGAACGAGTGCTTAACCCGGAAGGAACCCGCTGGCCGGATGAGTTTGTGCGACACAAGAGCCTTGATGCAGTGGGTGATCTGGCACTTGCCGGGCTGCCTATCCTTGGGGAGTATCGCTCCTACAAAGGTGGCCACCGGATGAACCATTGTGTGCTGGTGGAGCTTTTCAAAAATCCTGAGGCTTTCGAGATTGTCGAAGCCGGGGAAAGCGCGCGTGTTGGCGAGAAAGGCCATGCGGAGCTGCTTGGCGGGCTGCAGGCGGCAGCATTTGGCCCGGACGTATCCTAGGACACGACTAGGGTTGGCTTGTGTGCCAATCTTTACGGGCTGTCACTTTGTTGGCAGCCTCTTTTGTTTTCTTTGGGTATTGGTGCAGGCTTTTGGGGCTTTTGCCTAGAATTCGACATATTATTCTCCCAATTGCGTAGGGAAGGCGTGACCTTGCCTGAGCATTGCGATAAAAGCATTCGTTGAAATATTGGGGTGGCCCCCGAATCCTTCCAGATACCAAGGAGAGGGATGCGTGTTGGAAAAGACTATGAACCACTGGCAAAGCCCGAAGGGGCGTAAGCGGCACACTCTGGCCGCAACACTGTTGGCAAGCGCTGTACTGCTGGCTGGCTGTGCCTCCTCGAGTGATGTAAGTGAGCTGGAGCTGGACGATACGCCGCCACAGCAGATGTTTAACGATGCCTTAGCGCTACGGGCGGCCGGGCAGCTTAAACAAGCCGAGAAGAAGTTTAACGAGCTGGATAAAACCTATCCTTATTCCGAGTTTGCTCGTAAATCGCTTATCAACATCGCTTACTTGAACTTCACCATGGGTAAGTACCCGGAGACAGTTGCAGCAGCGAAGCGTTTTGTGGCGCTTTATCCTGGCAGCGAAGATTCCGCTTATGCCCTGTTTCTGATCGGCGAATCCTATTACCGCCAGATCCCAGATGTTGGGCGCGACCAGCATGCAACAGCGCAGGCGCTGGATGCGATGCGCGAGGTTGTGCAGCGTTATCCTGACTCTGAGTATGCCAATGAAGCGCGCAATCGCATTCGGATGGCAGAGGATCAGCTTGCCGGTAAAGAAATGGAAGTTGGCCGCTACTATCTGGTTCGCAAGAATTATCTGGCGGCGATCAACCGGTTCAAGCTGGTTGTGACCAACTATCAGACCACCCGCCACGTGGAAGAGGCGTTGTTCCGCCTTACCGAGAGCTACTACGCGCTTGGTGTTGTGAACGAGGCGCAAACCGCAGCGGCGGTGCTGGGGCATAACTTCCCCGATAGCGAGTGGTATAAAGATGCCTATTCCTTGCTTAAGGACGGCGGATATCGCCCACAAGCTAGCTCTGGCAGCTGGATGAGCAAGGCTTTCGCTTCGCTGAAAATCTTTTAGGAAATCAGGGTCTGGGCCATGTGCCCGGGCCCTTCTTACTTCCCACAATTCGCCAACGATTTGTTTTATGCTGGTAACTCTTTCTATTCGCGATATCGTTTTGATCGACAAGCTGGATTTGTCGTTCGAGACGGGCATGACTGTGCTCACCGGTGAGACGGGTGCGGGTAAGTCCATTTTGCTGGACTCGCTTAGCCTTGCGCTTGGTGGACGCGGCGATGCCGGGCTTGTGCGTCAGGGCCAAGAGCGCGGGCAGATCACAGCGGTATTTGATGTGCCGCTTACCCATCCGGCGCGGCGGATTATGGCGGAAAATGATCAGGATGCGGATGGCGATATTATTTTAAGGCGCGTGCAGGCGGCGGATGGGCGTACGCGCGCGTACCTGAATGATGCACCGGTGAGCGCAGGCTTGCTGCGCCGGGTTGGCGAGACCTTGGTAGAAGTGCATGGCCAGCATGATGAGCGTGCGTTGGTGGACCCGCAAACACATCGCCGGTTGATTGACAGCTTTGGCGGGCTTAGCGAAGAGTGTGCCGAACTTGGTGCGCTGTACCGGGCCTATTCCAGCGCCAAGCGAGAGCTTTCGCAACTGGAAAAGCGTATAGATGAAGCGCGGCGCGAGGCAGATTATCTGCGCAGCAGTGTTGATGAGTTGAGCGGGCTTGATCCGCAGGCCGGGGAAGAACAAGAACTTGCGCTGAAGCGGCAAGACATGATGCAGGTGGAGAAAATCGCTAGCGAGCTCATCGAAGCACATGAGACACTTGATGGCGGCACTTCGCCTATACCGGAGTTGGCCAGCTTGCTGCGCCGGTTGGAACGCAAAGTGGAGCAGGTGCCAGCTTTGCTTTCCGGTGTTGTGGAGCAGCTTGGCACGGCGCTTGATAATCTGGAGGAAGCGCGGGCAGGTTTGCAACTGGCAGTGCGGGCAAGCGAATTCGACCAAGGTGAGTTGGAGCGGGTAGAAGAGCGTTTGTTTGGCCTGCGTGCTGCCTCGCGCAAGTTTGCTGTCCCAGTGGACGAGCTTCCCAAGCTGCGGGACAATATGGCAGCAGACTTGGAAGACCTCGATGCAGGTGAAGACAAGCTGTTGGCGCTTCGCCAGAAACTGGATGAGACTGCCGCAGCCTATGATCGCAAAGCGCTTCAATTGTCGCAAAAGCGGAGCAATACCGCGCGTGCGCTGGAGGAAGCGGTGCACCAGGAATTGCCCGCCCTTAAGCTGGAGCGGGCACGGCTGATTGTTGATCAGCAAGTGGATGAGGGTGCACGCGGGCCTGAGGGCATCGATACCATTGAGTTTCACGCGCAGACCAACCCGGGCACGCGCTCAGGCCCTATGTTCAAGGTTGCTTCAGGAGGGGAACTTTCTCGGTTCTTGCTGGCGCTTAAGGTATCGCTGGCGGACAAGGGCTCTGCCCCAACTCTGGTGTTTGATGAAATCGATACGGGAGTGGGCGGTGCTGTGGCCGAGGCGATAGGGCTACGGCTGGCCCGGCTGGCGCGGCAGGTGCAGGTGCTTACCGTAACACATGCGCCGCAGGTTGCAGCGCGGGCTGGCGGGCATTTGCTGATTTCAAAGCATGCGGTCTCCGAGGAACAGGTGGTTACGAACGTGCAGGAAATCTTTGCCGACACTCGACTGGAAGAGGTGGCACGGATGTTGGCAGGTTCGAAGATTAGCGATGAGGCAAGAGCGGCAGCGGCGCATTTGCTGGAAGAAGCGCCAGTCGTGTAACGCATGTGCGCACATCTATTGATGCTGTACGGCAAGCAGATCGGCGGTAATTTCATGACAGTCAGAATAACAAAACCCCCGCACTGTCTCTCTCGACCACATTGGTGGGAGGGATGTTGCAGGGGTTTTTGTGCATGTGGTTGATATGGGGACCACCCGGGTTTGCCAGTGTGCTTACTGGCCTTGGGGGAAGCCTGCTCTAGAAGAAGCAGGCTTGAGTGCCAAGGCGTTTCAGCTGGGCGCGGTCGTAGCCAAGATCAACCAGTTCAGCATCGCTAAGCTGCAGGAGGTGGTGGTTGGCAACGCGCTGGGCGTAAGCTTCGCGAGCGGTTATCACTGCGGCTAGGGCACGGGCAAAGAAAGATTTGGCAGGTGCTTCGTTTGCAGCAGCGGTTTCAAAATCGGCAAGAGTGCCAGCTGTAGCAGCCATAGTCATGGTCAATACCTCATGTATATCAGATAGTTGTTTCATCTATCGAGTGTGGCGCTGCAGCGTTACCGTTCGATGGGTATGTTATGCAACCATTTTGGAAATGAGAAAAGCGCGATTTCATTCTAGCCGCTATGCAAAAAGTGAATGGCTGAGAATTTCATAATTAATCGTTTAATAGCAAGTGGTTAAATGCTTTTATTTCTTTGGTTTGCCAGGGGTTCCCTAAATATACCTTATATTTGAGGGATTTCTTAGATTGATATATCGAAAGTGCATAGCTCTACGGGTAAGCACTTATGAGCTGCGGTGAATCACTTAGTGCTCAGTGCAAGGCGTAGGCCGAGGCCGATAAATACGGTGCCGATGAGGTATTTGCCGATTTGGCTGAGCCTTGTACTCGTGCGAAAAAGGCTCTTGGCCGTAGCCGCAACAAAGGCGAAGCTGCTGTCAGTGATGATGCAGATCAGGACGAAGGTGGTCCCAAGAACAAATGACTGTGCGATGGTGTGATCGGCGTTGGTTATGAACTGGGGTAAAAACGCTGCGAAGAACATGGTCGTTTTCGGATTCAACAGTGCCACCATGAAGCCATCTCGATAGATGCGGGTGCCCGGCTTGTCTGGCGGTGCGGGCTTATCGCTTGGCAGGCGACTGTTTTTTTGCAGTATGGCGCGCAGCCCGAGATAGACAAGATAGGCAGCGCCAAGCCATTTCACCACGGTAAAGGCGGTGGCAGAGGCGGCAAACAGTGCGGCAAGGCCAATGGCAGCACCAGCCATATTGACCATGTTGCCCGTGGCAACACCAAGAGCGGTGAGTAGGCCAAAACGACGACCATGGGCAACTGTGCCGGAGACGATGAAGATTACCGCGGGGCCGGGGGTGAGGCTAACAAGTAGTGCGGTTCCAGCGAAGGCTAGCAGGCTAGGTAGGTTCGGCAAAAAATCTAGTAGTATCGTGGGGTCGCCGCTTGCTGGTATATTTCAACTGTATGGACACGCGAGTTAGCCACCTCGGTGCAATGGGGTCAAGGTTAGCGGCCCATTATTTTGCGCTGCCCCACGATAATGCAGGAAAAATCCTCCCTCAACCGCGGCGTCGCTTGAGCTTGGTCTGTGCCTATGCCAAAGCTAGCACCAACCAAATCCAGCCAATTAATTCAAGGGATGCTGCCGTGAGCGCCGATCAATCAGCCCAAACCCTGCAAGAGATAGATGTTGCCCAGTTGAGCGAAGCGGAAGCGCGCGTAGAGCTGGAGAGGTTGGCGAACGAGATTGCCAAGTATGACGAGGCGTACCACGGCAAAGATGCGCCGCTGATCTCGGATGGTGAATATGATGCGCTGCGCCAACGCAATGCGGCGATTGAGGCGCGATTCCCTGATTTGGTGCGTGAGGACAGCCCTTCAAACCGTGTGGGAGCCGGTGTCGCAGATGGCTTTGGCAAGGTTACCCATGTGGTGCCGATGCTCTCGCTTGATAATGCGTTTAGCGATGGCGATGTACAGGATTTTCTTGGCAAGGTGCGGCGGTTTTTAAAGTATGACCCGCTGATGGGTGCTCTATGGGTGACTGCGGAGCCGAAAATTGACGGGCTTTCGCTTTCGCTACGCTATGAGCGCGGGCAGCTGGTTTCGGCGGCGACACGCGGCGATGGCGCGGAGGGCGAGAATGTAACCGAGAATGCCCGCAGTATTGGCGATATTCCGCAGCAGTTGCCTGCAGGCGTGCCGTATGTTGTGGAGGTGCGCGGCGAGGTTTACATGAGCCATGCGGACTTTGAAGCGCTGAACGCCCGTATGGTGGCCAATGGTGGCAAGGCTTTTGCCAATCCGCGCAATGCGGCGGCGGGCTCGTTGCGCCAGCTTAATCCCGAGATTACCAAGTCACGCCCCTTGAAGTTTTTCGCCTATGCGTGGGGCGAGATGAGCGAACTGCCTGCCAGCACGCAAATGGAGATGGTGGCTTGCTTTGGTGATTGGGGCTTCCAGATCAACCCGTTGATGGCGCGCTTTGACAGCGCCGAGGGGTTGATTGCCATGTACAAGCGCATTGAGGAAGATCGCGCAGGCCTTGGCTATGATATCGACGGGGTGGTTTACAAGGTTGACAGCCTTGAGCTGCAAAAGCGCTTGGGCTTTGTTTCGCGCTCACCGCGCTGGGCGATTGCACATAAGTTTCCCGCCGAGAAAGCTTTTACCACACTGAACGCCATCGAAATTCAGGTGGGGCGTACGGGCGCTTTAACGCCGGTGGCCAAGCTGGAGCCGATTACGGTGGGCGGTGTGGTGGTTTCTAACGCGACATTGCACAACGAGGATTATATCAAGGGCATTGGGCAGGATGGTGAGCCGCTACGCGGGGGTAAGGATATCCGCGTTGGCGATACGGTGATTGTACAGCGGGCCGGTGATGTTATTCCGCAGATTGTTGATGTGGATCTGGATCGTCGTCCGGAAGATTCAGTTGCTTTTGAGTACCCGCAGTCCTGCCCCGCTTGTGGCTCGCATGCGGTGCGCGAACAAAGCGGCGTGAAGGGCAAGCTGGATGCGGTTCGCCGTTGCACAGGCGGGTTGATTTGTCCGGCACAGGCGGTGGAGAAGCTGAAGCACTTTGTTTCGCGTAATGCCTTTGACATTGAGGGGATGGGCGAAAAGCAGGTAAGCGCATTCTTCGAGCTAGGCTTGGAAGAGGGCGGTATCCGCACACCAGCCGACATTTTCACATTGCGCGAGCGGGACGGCAAGTCGCTGGTGAAGCTGCGCAGCCGTGAAGGCTGGGGGGCGGTTTCTGCGCGCAACCTGTTTGATGCTATTGATACGCGGCGGGTGATTGATCTTAACCGGTTTATCTTCGCGCTGGGCATGCGCCATGTGGGCGAGGGGAACGCCAAGTTGCTGGCACGGGCCTATCGCACGTGGGAAGCCTTTTATAGCGCCATGCGTGCCGCTAGCGATACGCAAAGCGAGGCATGGCGCGAGCTCAATGATATTGACGGCATTGGCGATATCGTGGCGCAGGCCTTGGTGGAATTCTTTAGTGAAGCGCATAATATTGAGGCGCTGGAAGCCTTAGTGGCACAGGTGCGGCCGAAGGAAATGGTGGTGGCGGACGCCAGCGGTTCTCCGGTTGCTGGCAAGACGCTGGTATTTACCGGCTCGCTGGAGCGGATGAGCCGTGATGAGGCCAAGGCGCGAGCGGAAGAGTTGGGGGCGAAAGTTTCTGGCTCGGTTTCCAAGAAGACATCGCTGGTGATTGCAGGGCCGAAGGCGGGTTCCAAGCTGAAAAAGGCGAGTGAGCTGGGCATTGAGGTGATTTCCGAGGATGACTGGTTTGCGCTGGTGGAAGGACACTAACGTGAGTGGATGGAGCGACTAGCCCCCTGAGAACGGGTTTGGCAGAAGAACTCCCCAAGGGACAAGGCATGCTAGATCAGCACGGGTGCTGTTCAGAGGCGGCCGCTGTTGCTATAATGTTCACAAACTTGGCCGAGTATTCGCAGTTTGCGAAGAAGATGACGGCCTGAAGCTGTAGGTAAAGGCGAGATAGCTGAGAAATGGCAGAGCACACGGACGGATTTGCAGGCGAAGACCCACACGGAGCGCAGGAGGGCGGCGATGCGATGCCAGCTCCACAGGCGCAGCCGCGTGCTGGCGGGATCGCTGCAAGAGCCATGGCCGGGCGCGTGCCGGCAGCGCCATATCTTGAGGGACTGAACAAAGAGCAGCGGCAAGCCGTGGAAGCTCTGGATGGGCCGGTATTGGTCTTGGCCGGGGCGGGCACCGGGAAAACCCGGGTGCTGACCACGCGCATTGCACATATCATTGCCACGAGCCGGGCAACTCCGGGGCAAATTCTAGCGGTGACTTTCACCAACAAAGCCGCAAGGGAGATGAAAGAGCGGGTTGGCTCTTTTCTTGGTGGCGGGGTGGAAGGCATGGCTTGGCTTGGAACCTTCCATGCCATCTGTGTGAAAATCCTGCGCCGTCATGCGGAGCTTGTCGGGCTGAAATCCTCGTTTTCCATTCTGGATACGGATGACCAGATCCGACTGATCAAGCAGATTATCAAGGCAGAAGGGCTGGACGAAAAACGCTGGACGGCGCGCACCTTCGCTGGATTGATGGACAGCTGGAAGAACCGGGCGATCACGCCTGAAAAAGTGCCGATGGGCGAAGCGCAGAGTTTTGCCAGTGGTCACTCCAAGCGGCTCTACGAGCTTTATCAGGAGCGGCTGAGAATTTTGAATGCCTGTGATTTTGGCGATCTGCTGCTGCATTGCATTACGATTTTCAAGGATAATCCTGATGTTCTGAAGAGCTTTCAGGCGCGCTTTCGCTACATGTTGGTGGATGAGTATCAAGATACCAACGTGGCGCAGTATTTGTGGCTGCGGTTGCTGGCGCAGGGCAACAGCAATGTGTGTTGTGTGGGAGATGATGATCAGTCCATCTATGGTTGGCGCGGGGCCGAGGTCGATAATATCTTGCGCTTTGAGCACGATTTTCCCGGTGCGCTGGTGATCCGCCTTGAGCGCAATTATCGCTCGACCAGCCATATTCTGACAGCTGCCTCGCACCTGATTGCCCATAACCAAGGGCGTCTTGGCAAGACATTATTCACCGATCAGATGGACCCTGAAGCGGAGTTGGTCTGCGTGGCCTCCTCTTGGGACTCGCAGGAGGAAGCGCGGGCGATTGGCGAGGAGATCGAGACGCTGCAATCCCGCGGGCATACGCTCAACCAGATGGCTATTTTGGTGCGTGCTTCCTACCAGATGCGCGAGTTTGAAGACCGGTTTATCACGCTTGGCTTGAACTACCGCGTGATCGGCGGGCCCCGCTTTTACGAGCGGATGGAGATACGCGATGCGTTGGCTTATTTCCGCTGCATCGTGCAGCCTGCGGATGATCTGGCATTTGAACGGATTGTCAACACGCCGAAGCGCGGGCTGGGCGAGGCCTCGCTCAAGGTGGTGCATGAATATGCAAGGGCGCGACAAATTCCGCTGATCGCGGCGGCATCTGATCTCATTCAGACAGAAGAATTGCGCCCGAAAGCACGCAAGGCCCTTGGGGATCTGCTTGGGCAGTTTGATCATTGGCGTGTGCAGCTGAACACGATGAGCCATACGGAACTTGCCGAAATTGTGCTTGATGAAAGTGGCTATACGGAGATGTGGCGCAAGGACCGTTCTGCCGAAGCGCCGGGGCGGCTGGATAACTTGAAAGAACTTATCCGTTCGATGGAAGAGTTCGAGAGCATGGCCGGTTTTTTAGAACATATTTCGCTGGTTATGGACCGCGAGGGCGAGGCGGGCGAAGATGCGGTTTCAATCATGACGCTGCATTCTGCCAAGGGGCTGGAGTTTGACACGGTGTTTTTGCCGGGTTGGGAGGAAGGTGTCTTTCCCAATCAGCGGGCGCTGGATGAAACGGGGCTTTCCGGGCTGGAAGAAGAGCGACGGTTGGCTTATGTGGGGGTGACACGCGGGCGGCACCGGGTGAAAATCTGGTTTGCCTGCAATCGGCGGATCCATGGCTCGTGGCAAACCTCGATCCCCTCACGTTTTCTGGATGAGTTGCCAGAGGACTGTGTGGAGATTGTGGAGCAGAACTCCAGCTATGGCGGGTACAATTCGGTTTCCGGTGGCGGCTATGGGGCCAGCCGATTTGACCAGCGCGACCCGTTCCAGAATTCGTACAGCACACCGGGGTGGCAGCGGGCGCAGCGCACGCAGAGTTCTGGTGCCGATTATGGCCGCAAACATGGCGGCAATCAAAGCCGGCGGGCGCAGAAGGCCGGGCCGCGCACCATAGAAGGTGAGCTTGTTGCCAAGACGGTGAGCGATGGAGCATCAGCTTACAGCGAGGGCGAGCGTGTCTTCCATATGAAATTTGGCTATGGGCGTATTGCGCAGATCGAGGGTAACAAGTTGACCGTCGACTTTGAAAAAGCAGGGCGCAAGAAAGTCCTCGATAGCTTCGTCGAAAAGCACTAGGGATACAACGAAAGTCAAAGTGGGCGCGCCGATGCGTGCTCTAACAAAGCTGTTCTGGCGCGTTTTTACCGCAATGCAGTATTATGGAGAGTTTTATGGCGACCATTCGGGTACGCGTTCCGGCGCTGGAGGCTGAGGCCAAAGAGGTTTCAAACCAGCTGGAGTTTTTGTTTGAGGAAGAGGGTTTTCCTGTCGCGGTGTTTGAAGCCTCAGAAGATGGCCGTATCTGGATCTCAGAGGTGTTGATTCTGAATAGCGATGAGCGGGCGGCACGCGAGATCTTTGCTGCAAGGGCCGGACATTTGTTTGCCGGTGGTGTCTTGCCGGAGGAGACCGAGATTGAGGCGCTTCCAGAAATAAACTGGGTGGCGAAGTCACTTGAAGGGCTAAAGCCTGTGCGCGCTGGCCGCATTGTGGTGCACGGTGCGCATGATCGGGATTGTGTGCGCGGGCATGAGATCGGGATCGAGATCGAGGCGGCGCAGGCGTTTGGTACCGGCCACCATGGCACCACCGAGGGCTGCTTGCTGGAGTTGGCACGGCTTTTGAAACGTAATCGCTTTGAGCGCATGTTGGATCTGGGAACCGGAACCGGTGTGCTTGCAATCGCGCTCGCAAAACTGACGCGTCAGGAGGTGCTGGCAACGGATATTGATCCAATTGCCACCGAGGCTGCGGTTGATAACGCCAAGAAAAACGGTGTCGCGCCGCTTTTTAAAGCGTTTACGGCGGCAGGCGTGGACGACCGGCGGTTTTCCGAGTTTGGGCCTTTTGATCTGGCGGTTGCGAATATTCTAGCAAAACCGCTTGAGCAGATGTCTGCAAAGTTCTGTGCGCAGATGGCGGATAGGGCTGTGCTGGTGCTTTCAGGCCTGCGGGTGGAGCATGGGCCACGGATTATTTCCGCCTATGCGCAGCAGGGCTTCCGGCTTGAGCGCTCTGGCGAGATTGATGGCTGGTTGACACTGACACTGGTGCGCGGAGCATGGCAACCGTAAATCGGTTTGTGCATTTGTCGATCAGGAAGGACTGATAGGGAAGAGGGGCCGTTGTGGCCCCCTTTTTTGTCTGCGCATTCTTGCGGGCAGCTGCAAGTAGGCGCACGTGCGTTGGCGGACGGCTTAAGGAAGGTAACAAAAACAAAACCCCTGCTGCGGCGCGATCAGCGTTGGGAGGAGGTGCCGATCAGCTGCCGAAGCAGGGGTGTTTGTTTGTTTTAAGAAAAGGCTGTTGGGAGGAGTGCCTTTTCTTAAGGGGTGGGCGCGACGAATGGGAGGGTCCATCTTGCCCGCTTCAAGAACCTAGGGAGGAGCGGTTCTTGAAAGCTTTTTTGGCATTACTGCCGAAACTGGGGCTTCCTCTTAGAGGAAGCTGATTTTCGAGCCTTCTGCCTTCAGTGCTTCACGGTTGAAGCCGGTCTGTGCCAAGGTCTCATCGTCCAATTGAAGCAGGTAGTGGTTTGCTACGCGCTTTGCTTCGATTTGACGTGCCTCTACGATGCGTTCAAATGCACGGCGGAGGAAGCTTTTTTCGGTTTTTTCTAGTTGGCCGAAATCAACTGCAGTAGCGGTCATAGACATGACGTAACCTCATGTTATCATTGATTTGTTTCCGGCGCGGCACTTCCGTGTCGTGCTGACAGGAAGGGTTATGCCGATTTTTTTTGTAAGTGAAAAGGCGAGATGTCGCATGTCAGTTATGCGTTTTCAGAATGAAAGCTAAAAATATGAATAAATACAATAGCTTATAGTGTATGCAATTGTATAATATACTTGAATTCGGGGGGTGAATAAGTGTTTTTGTGCCGAAAGGCACTGTGGCCCCTAATATTTGCATAGCTGCATATCACAGTAACCTCTCACTTCACGTGGGGCTGCGCTGTTGACGTTTGTTTATGCGGACGGAAAAGCGGTTTGAGTCAGCGGCATTACGCGCTAGGCTACGTCTCATGTTTCAAGACTTCGATATCGTGAACGAAAAATCCTGCGGGCCAGAGCGGTTAGCCTTGCTGCAGGAAGAGCTGGCCAAGCGTGGCTTATCCGGATTTATCGTGCCGCGGGCGGATGCGCATCAGGGCGAATATGTACCGGCGCATGATTGCCGTTTGCAATGGCTGACCGGATTTAGCGGTTCGGCTGGTGTGGCTGCGGTGGTGGGTAATAAGGCCGCCATCTTTGTAGATGGGCGTTATACCATACAGGTGCGCGAACAGGTCGAAGAGGCGGCCTTTACCTACCGCCATCTTACCGAGGCACCGCTGAAAGCATGGCTTGGTGAGGTCGCGCAAGCTGGCGATAAAATCGGTTTTGACCCGATGTTGCACCCTCTCAAGGAAGTACGGGTGCTGCGTGAGGCGCTGGCTTCTGTGGGAGCGCAGCTGGTCGCTGTTGTTGATAATCCGGTTGATAGCGTTTGGGCGGATCGCCCGGCGGCGCCACTTGGGCAAGTGCAATTACATCCATTGGAATATGCGGGCGAAGGCGCGCAGAGCAAGATTGAGCGGGTAGGCAAAGTGATTGCCGAGCAAGGGGCGGACACTGCCCTGTTGACGCAGCCTGATTCCATTGCGTGGCTGTTTAACATTCGTGGCAGTGATGTTGAGCATACGCCGCTGCCGCTTTCCTTTGCGTTGTTGCCTGCTAGCGGGCGGCCAACCTTGTTTATCGATGGACGAAAGCTAAGCAATGTTGTGCGCAGTGAACTTGAGCAAGTGGGCGATGTGCACGAGCCCGCTGCGTTGACGGGCGCTTTGCAAGCAGCTGGCGCGGCAGGAGAAAAAGTGCTGATCGATCCGTCTTTGGCAGGCGTGGCGCTTTATGATGCTGTCGTCGACAATGGCGGCACCGTTGTTGAAGGGGCGGAGCCGACTTTGTTGCCAAAGGCGATCAAGAATTCCGCCGAGATTGATGGGGCACGAGCGGCGCATGTGCGCGATGGGGCCGCCTACGTACGCTTTCTGGCGTGGTTTTATCGTGAAGTGCCGAAAGGTGGGCACACCGAAATTTCGGTTGCGGAGAAGTTGGAGGCGTTCCGCCTTGAAACAGGGAAGCTGAAGGATCTCTCCTTTGACAGTATTTCCGCAGCTGGTCCGCACGGGGCGATCTGCCACTATCGGGTGAGCCGCGAAAGCAATCTGCCGGTGGAGAGCAACTCGGTTTATCTGATTGATTCAGGTGCGCAGTATGAAGACGGCACGACTGATATTACCCGTACACTGGCAGTGGGCGCGGTGAGTGATGAACAGAAGCGCCATTTCACACTGGTTCTCAAGGGGCATATTGCGATTGCGACAGCGCGCTTCCCGGTGGGCACCTGTGGTGCGCAGTTGGATACTCTGGCGCGGCTTGAGCTTTGGAAGGCAGGGCTAGATTTTGATCACGGTACGGGCCATGGGGTTGGCTCTTATCTTGGCGTGCATGAAGGTCCGCAGCGCATCGCCAAAAATGGTAGTCCTGTCGTGCTTGAGCCGGGGATGATCCTTTCCAACGAGCCGGGCTATTATCGCGATGGCGCCTATGGCATTCGCATCGAGAATCTGGAGCTCGTGCGCCCGGCCAGCGAGATTGACGGTGGTGATAAACCAATGCTGGGATTTGAAGCGCTCACACTGGCGCCGATTGATCTGGAGTTGGTTGATGTTTCGTTGCTGAGCGGTGATGAGTTGAGCTGGCTTAACACTTATCACCTGCGGGTATACGAGAGCCTTGCATCGCTTGTAGATGAGCAGACGCGCAGCTGGTTGGCGCAGGCGACGCGGGCACTTTAAGCGCGTATTAACAAACAAAAGAGTAAAGGCCGCTTCCTCGTGTGGAGCGGCCTTTTTGTTTCTGGTTGCGTTACAGCATGGCGAAGGCAAGGCGAAAACAGAACACTGCGATAACGCCAAGGATAATGGAGACCAGCAGCGGCAGGCGGGTGGAAACCAGCGCGGTGAGTGCGGTAGCGGCGGTTTCTGCCGGGCCGGTGGCAAAGGCGACCGGCGCGATCACTGCCATCAGGATAGCTGGCGGGGCAGCTTGCAGCGCAGCTTCTGTCCGGCCAGAGATGCGCACAAAGCGAATGATGAACTGGCCAAGGTTGCGCGCGAAGAAAGTGCTGAGAAACATGCCAAACAGGCACAGAAGCACGATGGGCGAGAGAGAGAATAGCTCTGGTGACATGTTAGCGGGCCTCCTGCGGTGCATTGGGATCATAAAGTGCGGCGGCGGAGCCCATGCCCGCCAATGCGCCAGCCATAATGTACCAAGCACCGGGTACCAATTGTTGTACCACCACTGCGCTCAAGCCGCTAACGGCGAGGGTAATGCCGGTTCGTTTGCCGCGCCAAAAACTCATGATGAGGTAGGTAAACAGTGCGGTGAAGGCAAAATCGAGACCCCACTTAGCAGGGTCTGCAACTTGTGAGCCCAAGAAGGCACCAACAAATGTACTGGCGACCCAGTTTAAATAAAACGGGGTGGCGACACCGAAGTAGAATGAAAAACTCAGCGGCTTTGTCAGCACGCGCCTTTCATAGAGGGCCCAGCTTTCATCGGTGAGGAAAAAGTAAGCGATCATGCCTTTGGGGCCACGCAGGGCGGCGGCTTTGGGTCCAAGGGACATGCCCATGAGCACGAGGCGCAGGTTGACCAGCAGGGTAGAAACCATAATCGAGACCCAAGGCAATGGGTGGGCCCACAAATCGAGCGCAACAAACTGAGAACCTCCGGCAAACACCATAGCACTCATCAGTGTTGCTTCCAAAGCACTCAGGCCCTTTTGCGTTGCCAAGGTGCCAAACAGCAAGCCAATGGGGAAAGTTGCAAACAGCAGTGGTAGAATAGTGGTGACGCCCAGAAAAAACTCGCTTTGCTTTTCTGGCGAGTGCGGGGCGTGATGCGCGGATGCGGAATGGGTGTTTGTAGACATAAGGTTTTGGTGCTCTATTGCGAAGAACGCGAGCATATAGGTGAAACTATGAAGTGTCCCACGAAAAGAGAGCGGAATGTTGCGTGGTCTACAAGTTTTTTCGTAAGGGTAGGTGATGAAAAACTATTATCGGTGCTCTTCTTCGGTTGCCTTAATTAGCGCGGAGTTGAAGACACGCAGTGCGGCAAGGTGGTGTGCGTAGCCGATGATCGTGTAGGGCTGGGCGCGGGTGACGACGGGCAGAGCGCCTTTGCCGCTTTCGTCAAAAGCTTTGAGAGCCGTGTTTAGGCAATCACTATCAAAAAGCACGGCTGTCTCGCTCTCTTTGGGGCGTTCATTGGAAGCGCCTTCGCGCAGGGGCTCCATGAAATCCGCCACATGAACGGCTTGTTCCAGCCACTTGTGAGAACCATCGCGCACGAAAACACCGCGCATTTCCAATTGCCACTGAAAGAAGGAGCGACCCAGAAGGGCATTGCTAAGGCCGGTCGAGATTGAGACACAGAGCAGCAGCGCAATGGAAAGGTCATACCCGCCGGTAAGTTCAAACACAATCAAGGTGGTGGACAAAGGCGCGCCGAGCACGGCAGAGGCCACGGCACCCATCCCCAAAATAGCATAGAGGCCGTAGCTGGAGGCAATATCGGGAAAGGCGGAGCCTGCAATAAGGCCGAATGCGCCACCTGCCATGGCGCCAATGTAGAGCGAGGGGGAGAAAATGCCGCCGCCAAATCTGGAGGCAAGTGTTATGGACGTGGCGGCGGTTTTTGCAAGGATCAATGCCAGCATCAAGGCTAACGAGAGTTTGCCATGCAGGGCTGCGTCGGTTGCTTCATAGCCCACTCCGAGCACTTGCGGGAAGAACAGGGCAATGGCGCCGATGGCCAAGCCACCGATAGCAGGGCGGAGCCAAAGGGGTAGCTTGATGTTTCGCGCTGTCCAGTCACCGGCGATAAGCGAGGCTTGCAGCAGCACGGCAACAATGGCGCAGGTAAGGCCGAGGAGGGCAAATGCCGGGAATTCCCAATAGGAGGCGATCTCGTAGGGAGGTAGGGTAAACGCAGCAGCTTCGCCAAAATAGAGGCGGGTGAAGAGTGTTCCCACTGTTGAGGCAAGGACGATGGGCACAAAGGCGCTGAGTGCGTAGTGGGCGAGGATGACTTCATGGGCGAAGAGGACACCTGCAATGGGCGCGTTAAAACTGGCGGAGACGGCGCTGGCAACGCCGCAGGCGAGTAGTATGCGGCGCGCGGTGTCGGGAAGTGCGAGCGAGCGGCACAAATTTGTGCTTAAGGTCGCTCCAAGGTGCACCACCGGGCCTTCGCGCCCGGCGCTGGCGCCGCCGCCAAGCGAAAGAGCGGTTATAAGAGCCGAAGAAATGCCGGAGCGAAACGGGAGGCCTTGCCCACCTTGCGCGCGCGCTTCAATTACATCAGCTACACCGCCAGTGCGCTGGCGGGGCTGGACGTATTGCAGCAGTAGGCCAACGAGTAAGCCGGTCACAGCAGGTACAATGAGGATGGTGTGGGGTGGCAGGGCGGCAATGCTTTGGGCGACACGCTCGGACGAGGTGCCCAACCATGTCCATTGCACCGCGCCGATGGCTACGCGAAAGGCGATGGCAGCAAGAGAGACAAGTGCACCAACAATAATAGCCAATAGCCAAAGCAAGGGCTGCCGATTGCCCGTAAAAAAACGGAGATTAGGCTCGGCCCAACTCTTTAGAAGGCGGTAAAATTCATGGATTGGGGAAAGAACTGCCTTCATGTTTTCTGCTTGTGCTGTGCGGCGTTGTTGAAGGGTGACTGTTATTGGATTTTCTAGATTCTAACAAAACCGATTTATCCGCAGGTTTACAAGTGGGAATGCCGCAATGCTGGCATATTCCTGCGCAATACCCCCTTTCACGCAAGCAAGGACCTGTTATCTTGTGGCAGGCTTCGATGGTGGCTGTTGCCCCTGTTAAAGACGCATAATTGTTATATGCTGATGATATTTAGCATTTTGTTTTTTAGAGTTGTGGAATTGTTGGCGTCCTGCCTGTTTGCCCCCACGAATACAGGGGAGGCGAGCAGATTGGGATTGGCGTAGCCCTTCGGTTTGCATTAGTGTTAATAGATTGATGTCGCGCAGATATTTGCATTGCGCAGCGGAATGTCCCAGGGAGTTGTAAGGTGAATTCGGTCTACATAACAGTCGGCACTACACTAATCTTGGCGCTAGTTGCGGCGCTGGTCGGGCCGATGTTTGTAGATTGGTCGGCCTATCGGGCGACATTCGAGCAATATGGTGAGGAAATCCTCGGACACGAAGTCGCAGTGCTGGGCAGTGTGGATGTGCAGCTGTTGCCTTCACCTTCTGTTTCATTCTCCGATGTGCGCGTTGGCGACAGGGAAGCCCCTGTCATGGTTGTCGCGCGCTTTGAAAGTGATATTGACTTGCCGTCTCTCCTGTCAGGTGAGGTGCGGGTTGTCACTATGAAGTTGCTGCAGCCGCGACTGTCGTTGTCGCTGGATGAGCAAGGCCAACTTGATTTGCTGCGTAAAACCCCGCGGCGTTCAGCAATTGCAAGCCTTGATCCTGAACAGGTGAAGTTTGACCGCATCGAAGTTTCCGAGGGAAGCTTTGTGTTTGCCGATGCCCGCAATGGCACCGAATATGAAGGCAGCAATGCAAACTTGTTGCTAAGCGCAAGATCGTTGCAAGGGCCGTTCAAGGCTTCAGGTTCTTTGGATGTTGAGGGATCGGCGTTTGACGTGCAGCTGGCAAGTGGCCGTGTAAGCGGGAACGGCGGGTTGCGCCTGAAGGCGCAAATCGCACCGGCGGGCATGGCGGTCAAAGTGTCGAGCGATGGTATTTTGAGCCGTGATGGTTTGCGACCTGTTTATGATGGCAAATTAACGCTGGAACATCACCGTGAGGGCAAGGACAATACGGCAAGCCAAGGGGGTTGGTCGGTCGCTGGTGACTTTTTGCTCGACCCTTCCGGCATAGAAATAAGCGATGCGGCATTGCAGGTGGGGAGCGCAGAGCGCCCCATCAAAGCAGAGGGACGTGCCGCTCTTTCGTTTGGCGCGCAATCCCTGTTTGAAATTGGCGCTCAATTTAAGCAGGTTGATCTGGACCGGATCCTGCGCGGCGGACCGCAAGAGCCGGTGGCCTTGCGACAGGCGTTTATGCACGGGGTTGCGGCCTTACATGGACTGCCGACCATGCGTGTGCCGGGCTATGTGCGCATTGGAGTTCCAAGCCTTGTTGTTGGCGGGCAAGTGGTGAGTGATTTTACACTTGCCCTTGGCGCCCAGGCTGGTGGTTGGAATGTCGACGAGGTGAGTGCAGTGTTGCCAGGGCGCGGCACGTTTAGCAGTAGCGGGTTTTTGGAGTTGTCGCCCAGCCTTGCCTATCGCGGCGAGTATGACCTGCGTTCCGGCGACGTGCGCCAGCTGCTGCGCTGGTTGACAAATGGCGAGGCACAGGCGCTGCAACGGCTGCCGCGATTTGCCGCCAAAGGACGCGTTGATGTGGGGGCAGAACGACTTGCGCTGAATGATCTTCGCTTTGACATGGACGAGGGGCGCTCGGTTGGCAACCTTGTGTACACGTTTGCTCCAGAGGGTTCGCGGGCAAAACTGCGGATTGATGTGGACAGCGACAAGCTGGATGTGGACCAGCTGCTGGCCTTTGGCAAAGCCATGGGCATGGGCAAAAGAGCTGTCCTTGGGCATGATCTTGACTTGCGGTATTATGCGGATGAACTCAATGCGGGGTCTGTCGCGGCGAAATCCATGGTGGTACAGGCACAGCTGCAAGATGATGCACTGGATATCAAGGAATTCAAACTGCGGGATTTGGCTGGCGCCTACGTGAATGTTTCCGGGCGTGTTTCGCATCTGGGTGCAGCGCCTTATGGTGAGATCAGCGGAGATTTAAGTGCGACCTCGCTTGTGGGGTTTGCGGAATTGTTGCGCCGTTTTCAGCCGGATAATGCAGTTCTGAGCCAGTTTGAAAAGGCGGCGCCGGCACTTGCCCCAGCGACACTGCGCGGCAAGCTTTCGGCCACGGCTGATGGCGACTTTACCGATCTGACGCTGGATCTTTCCGGGCGGCTCGGGGTTAACAGCTTAGATATGAGCGGCAGTTATGCGGGCAAGCTGGACCAATTCACTTCTGGCAAGCTGCTTGGCGAAGTTTCCCTTGGCGGCGCTGATGGCGTGATGCTGCTCAGACAGCTGGGGCTTGAGGTTCTACCGATTGATAGCGCGATTTCCGGCGATGTACGGCTTGCTGTCGACGGGCAGCTTGAGCAAGGGCTCGGCTACACACTGATGGGGCAACTAGGCAGTGCGGATTTGGTCATGGAGGGGCAAACCCAGCTCCAAAGCGATGGAATTTGGCTGTGGGACAGTCAGGTATCAGTGCGTGCGGATGATCTTGCACCCTACGGCTTGTTGTTTGGCTATACATTGCCAGTGCTTGACGGGGCGTTTGGAGTAAACCTCACTGCGGATATGCGCGGCACAGATACAAACTACGAGATTTCGCAGGTGAGTGGGCAACTTGGTGATGCGACCGTGGAGGGGTATCTGGCGGGCGAGCTTGGCGGCATCGCGATGATATCTGGTGAGGGGGCGCTTAAGGTTGATCGCGCTGATGCAGGTTCGATTGCTGCGCTGTTGCTAGGGCCGCAAGCCTTGCAGGTTGCTCTTGATGCGCCTGCATCCCGCTGGCCGGATGGCGAGATGGGGCGCTCTTTGCTGGGCGGTATTGATTTAAAGTTCGATTTTAGCAGCGATGTTATGCAGGTTACCGCCGAAGGAGAACCGCTAAAGCAGGTTGCGGGCGATCTCACGCTGCGCGAAGGCGAGGTGCTGTTTGAAGATGCCTCGGCAACCCTTGGAGATGGGCAGCTGGAAGGACGGCTTGATCTGCGACGTGCGGGCGGCCGACTGTCGCTTGGCGGGCAATTGCGCGCAGAGAAGCTAAATCTTGCGGATGTTTGGTGGCGAACCGCCGATGGCCCCGCGGCAAGCGGCCTTCTGGAGGTAACTGGCGAATTCGAAGGTATGGGCACCAGCATTGCAACTCTGGTAGAGGGCCTGTCGGGAGGCGGGACTTTCAGGGCCAGCAATGGCGCTTTGCAGGGTATGAATCCACTGGCGTTTGCGCGGGTGATTTCGCAGGTAGATGAGGGCATGGCTGTGGAACAGGCCAGCGTACAGGCGGCCTTCGAGAACTCGTTTGCTGAGGATACGCTGCCATTTGCCCAGATAGAGGGCACTCTTGCGCTTGATGGCGGTTTGATGCGTCTGCGCAATGTGAGCGTGGAGAGTCCAAATGCTACAGTGTTTGGTGGCGGGCAGTATAACTTGCTCAGCGGGCAATTTAAGGGCGATCTGGATATCAAGGTGGAGTTGGGTGCGCAAGACGTTGCCAGCGCTGACCCGCAGGTGAAATTGTTGTTTGCGGGGGGGCTTGATGCACCTCGTCAGAGCCTCGATGTGGGGCCTTTCCTTTCTTACCTCAATCTTCGCCAAATCGAGCAGAACATGCGCCGGATTGACGAGGAACAGGCGCGTATTGCCGAACAGGAGAAAAAAATCGCCGAATTGCGCCGACAGCAAGCCGTTGTGGAAGCCAAGCGCAAAGCAGAAGAAGAGGCGCGATTGAGGGCGGCAGCTGAGGCGGCCACGAAAGCTGCTGCAGAAGCCGAAGCACGGCGTAAGGCTGAAGAGATCGCGCTTGCAAAAGCTGCTGAATTGGCCGCACGCGAGGAGGCCGCGGCCTTGCAGGCGCAGCAGCGGGCCACTGAACCGACAGCTAAAGTTTACAGTGCACCAAGTGAGGGGAAGGGGGTTTCAAAAAGCTTCCTTGATGAAGTCACTTCAGCGCTGAAGGGCGCGAAAGCCAAGCAAAAGCCAGCAGATGCGTCTTTGCCTGCAAATTCGGCTGCGGATTCTGAAGTCACATTACCAATTTCGAAAAAGGGTATTGAGGCTAACGCGCTGCCTGCACTAGACGAGCTTAAGACTATTGATGGCTTTCATGAGCGCACGGTTCCGGCGGAGGCCGTGCGCGCATTGCCAGAGCTTCAGGTTTCTGGAGAAGAAAAAATCTTGGTGGCTCCGGGGGATGATGTGCGCGAAGCACAGCGGCCTATTCTCGTTCCGCTGCCAACACAGCGGGCGCCGCGCGATCATAAGGCAGCGCCATTGCCCTTGCCAAAGGCTGAGATACCTACTGGTTCGCAAGGCAATACACCAAGGTTTCGCGAGTTTCCCGGGCGCGTGTTGCAGATAGACTAGAGTTCTGTGTCTACTGCGCCTAGCTTAGTCTGCAGATAAGACAGAATTGCAACACGGATGCAGCTGGATAAACCGGCTTGCGGGTCGCGGTTGTCATCGATCCGGGCGATGGTTGCGGCGAAGCTGCTGCCGGTCTCCTTTTGCATCTCGTCCAGCGCCTGCCAAAATTCTGGTTCTAGCGCGATTGAGGTGCGGTGACCATGTAGGGTAATGGAGCGCTTGACCAGAGTGCTCATGACTTGATGTCTTTCTCTGCTTTTGGGATTGCGTGTAGTTTAGCAGGCGTGTTTTGGCGAACGTGTGCGCTCAGACGTGTTTCGCTCTGGTCGTTGCGCGCTTGTGTGAGCTGTTTTTCCGCGTTGCTTCGGCCAAATTGCGCGCGGTTTTGTGCAGCCTGCTGCTCCTTTTTGGCGCGGCTTGCCAGTTTTCGCTGCTGACGTAGGTTTATAATCTCTGCCATAGGGCCCTCTGGCGCTGTGAACTTCATGCCTAGCAGGTTTGTGCGCAGAAAAAAAGCCGGTGAGGCACCGGCTTCATGTCGTCTTCGCAATGGCTTGAGGCGCTAAGTCTTTTTGCGGAAGGCATCAAGAGAGACAACTTCGGCGCCATTGTCACCGGCGTTCGTATCACCGGATGTGTCGTCATTGTTTGTATCGTCTTCATTGGAGGTGCTGAGCGCTTCAGCTTCCGCTGCATCGCGGCTTTTCTGAAGAGCCGCTTCCATGCCTTCCAACTCGTCCTGAATTTCTTCGAGTTCTTGAGCGTCGTTCTCGACGATGCGGAATTCTTCTGGTTGTTCCTCAGCTGTCTTGCCGGGCTCGAATTCCAATGCAAATTGCACAGAGGGATCGAAGAAGCCTTTAATGGCGGAGAAGGGCACGAACAGGCGCTCGGGGACGCCGCCAAAAGACAGACCGACTTCGAATGAATGCTCGGTGACCTGTAAATCCCAAAACTGGTGCTGAAGCACCACTGTCATCTCGGTAGGATACCGCTCTTTCAGGCGAGGCGAGATTTTTACACCCGGTGCCGTGGTATCAAAGGCGATGTAGAAATGGTGCTCGCCCGGCAGGCCGGCGCGGTTGACTTCGTTCAAGATCTTGCGCACAGCACCGCGCAATGCATCTTGAATGATAATGTCGTAGCGTATCAAATCCTCTGCCATGTTGGGGCAACACCGTCCTTTTGCTCTACGCTTTGCTAAGGACAGCCAAGGCGGGAGAGCCGCGCTCGCGTGGTGTCGCCAGCAGAAGTATAACTGAAATCTAGTGAAGGCTTCTGTTGCCAGGTGCCTTCGAACCCCGCCCAAAGAGCTAAACCTCTGGGACTTGGCGGACTACCGGCACTGCATTACGCAGCGACAGCGTTGTCCATAGCATAGTTGTCGTTTGCAACTATAAAAATAGCCCGATAACGGTGGTACAATGCCGAGCAAAAGCACAACCTTTACGCCCTCGTCGATCCTATTTCGCCCCCGCCGAAACCCGCAGGAACTACGGGCTTGGGTGGAGGCGCCGGGTACCGCCCCCGGGTCCGATAGGTTTATTGCGTTGACCATTTATTGCCATAGCTGGGCAAGCCAGCAGGGGGAATATAGGTGCTGAACCCGGCAAAAGAAAGGGGCATGGCGCGCTTCGATCGGTAAGCTGTTGACAAAATGGGAGGAACCGTGGCTGACATGGCTTGCAAATACGGGGGCATTTTCCCTCACGCTTTAGGGGATCTGCCCAAGAAAACGCGGCTGTTGAACTGCAAAGGGAAACACGTAAGCTGCGCGAGACCACCCACCACGATTCGAGGATAAGAAGGTGCAGCAATATCTGGCTTTGATGCAAAGAATAATGGATGAAGGTGTCTGGCGCGGTGATCGCACCGGCACGGGCACGAAATCTGTATTTGGCCATCAAATGCGTTTTGACCTAAGCGATGGTTTTCCGCTGGTGACAACGAAAAAGCTGCATTTGCGCTCGATCATTCATGAGCTGCTTTGGTTTCTGTCTGGTTCCACCAATATTGCTTACTTAAAAGAGAAGGGGGTGCGGATCTGGGATGAATGGGCCGACGAGAATGGCGATTTGGGGCCGGTTTACGGCTATCAATGGCGCTCGTGGCCAGCATCGGACGGACGGCATATTGACCAGATTGCGCAGGTGGTAGAGCAGATTAAAACCAATCCGGAAAGCCGGCGGCTGATTGTGAGCGCTTGGAATCCGGCATTGGTAGATGAAATGGCGTTGCCGCCGTGCCATTCGCTCTTTCAGTTTTATGTGAGTGAGGGGCGGTTGTCTTGCCAACTCTATCAGCGTTCGGGAGATGTGTTTCTCGGCGTGCCGTTCAACATTGCGTCCTATGCATTGCTGACCATGATGGTGGCGCAGGTTTGCGATTTGCGTCCGGGTGACTTTGTACATACGTTGGGTGATGCGCATCTTTACTCCAATCATATGGAACAAGCACAAGAACAGCTATCCAGAGCGCCCAAAGCTTTGCCACAGATGTTGATCAATCCGCAGGTTAAAGACTTGTTTTCATTCACCTATGATGACTTCACGCTGGAAGGCTATGAGGCGCATCCACATATTAAAGCGCCTGTTGCTGTCTAGGAGACATTAGAATTCATGAGAGCACTGATAACAATCCCCGCGCGGATCGGCTCGACACGATTTCCGCAAAAGCCCCTGCATTTGATCGCGGGGCGCAGCCTGTTACAACGAGTGGTGCAGATTGCCAAGACTGCCGCCCGTGCGGACGATGTGGCCTTTGTCGTCGCCGTTGATGACGACAAGGTTGCCGCGCATTGCAAAGAGATTGGCGCGCCGTGGGTGATGACAGATCCTGACTTGCCGTCGGGCAGTGACCGCGCATTGGCGGCGGCGCATGTTTACTGCGAGAAAACAGGGACAGCATTGCCTGATTTTGTTTTGAATTTGCAGGGGGATGCCCCGTTTACACCGCCAGAGCATGTTGAAGTCTTGATAGAGGCGGCGCGCAACACGGCGGGTGCGGATGTGTTTACTCCCGTGATCCAGCTGGACTGGGCGGCGCTGGATGCACTGCGGGACCACAAGCAGGCGCACCCTTACTCGGGGACCACTTGCGTGCGCAATGGAGCAGGAGAAGCGCTGTGGTTTTCCAAACAAATTTTGCCAGCAATTCGCGGGGAAAATGACCTCCGTGCGGGCTCTGATTTGTCGCCGGTGTTGCGCCATATCGGCCTTTACGGCTATCGGTTTGCGGCATTGCAGCGTTTTACCGAGCTTGGCAAAGGGCACTACGAGAGCCTTGAGGGCTTGGAGCAATTGCGCTTTTTGGAAAACGGTATGCGCATTCATGCAGCGTTGGTGGCATCGCCGCAGCTTTCAATGTCCGGTGTTGATACGCCCGCTGATGCGCAGCTTGCCGAGGAATTGATCGCTCGCCATGGGGATCCCTATGATGTATTGGAGGCACGGCTATGACGCGCATTGTTGTGGCGCGGCACGGCAATACCTTTGACAAAGGGGATGTGGTGACACGTGTGGGCGGGCGCACGGATCTGCCGCTTTCGGTTTCGGGCAAGGCGCAGGCTGCGGCACTGGCAGAGCATTGCCAGAGGCAAGGGCTGCGGTTTAACCGGGCATTTTGTTCTCCTTTACAGCGTACCAAGCAGACAGCGCGGGCGGTGCTGGAGCTGCAAGGAGATGATGTTGAACTGAAGGTGCTGCCGTTTCTGGTGGAAGTGGATTACGGCCCAGACGAGAACAAACCCGAGGCTGAGGTTGTTGCGCGCATTGGCGAGGCAGCGCTCAAGGCTTGGGAAGAGCAGGCGGTGCCGCCGCCGGGCTGGCATATTGATCCACCTGCTGTTATCGGGCGTTGGCAAGAGTTTTTTGCCAAGGCTGTTAAGTCTTACGCCGGGGAGGACGTACTCCTTGTTACCAGTAATGGTATTGCCCGCTTTGCGCTTCAGGCAGCCGGGTTGGCTGAAGGGGTTGATCTTAAGCTGAAAACGGGTGCCTATGGCGTGTTTGAGCTACAAAGTGGGGGGGAGATCTCGTTGACCAGCTGGAATTTGCGCCCATGAGGCCTGTGATTTCTTTGATTGCGGCCGTTGCGGAGAATGGGGTGATCGGCTTTCAAAATGATATGCCGTGGTCGATCTCGACGGATCTTAAGTTTTTTCGCAAAACCACCATGGGCAAGCCGATTATTATGGGGCGCAGAACCTTTGCCTCGATCGGACGGGCCTTGCCGGGGCGGCGAAATATTGTTGTAAGTAGAGGGCTTAGCGAAGCCCCGGAGGGGGCCGAGCTCGCGGGTTCATTGGCGCAGGCGTTGGAGATGGCTTCCAAGGGCGGGCAGGAAGCACCGCATGAGATCATGGTGATTGGCGGCGGCCAGCTATATGCGGAGGCGATTGCGCAAGCGCAGCGGCTTTACATTACGCGCGTGAAGGCCACGCCGGAAGGCGACACTTTTTTTCCTCAAATCGATACAAAGCTATGGCAGCTCGTAAAGCGTGAGGCGTTCGAGCGTGGGGCGAAGGACAGCGCCTCGACCGAGCTGGAACTCTACGAGCGTTGCGGGGGCGATTAATGAATAACTGTTCGGAATTTGCAGATGGGCTGTTAGCGGAATGGCGTAGCTTTGATGAACTTGACAAAAAACAGCTCTATCAGTTGCTTAAGCTGCGCAGTGATGTGTTTATTGTTGAGCAGCAATGCCCCTTTGGTGATGCGGACGGGCTGGATGATCAAGCATTGCATTTGCTGCTTCAAGACGGCGGCGAGTTTGTCGGGACATTGCGATTGATGGGGCCGGTTGCCGGGGCTGAAGGCGGGGTGAATAAGGTGCAGCGGGTGGTTGTGTCGAAAAGCCATCGTCGCCGAGGGCTGGCACAAAAAATGCTCCGCGCTGCCATTGACCAGTGCGCTCGGCGATCTGAGGGCATTCCGCTCGAGCTGGAAGCACAGGTTTATGCGCAAGCGCTGTACGCTAGCTTTGGCTTTGTTCCAATCGGCGACGTGTTCTTGGATGATGGCATTGAACATATTCTAATGCGCCGCGTGTAGGCAGGCCAGCGCCTTTCACTTAAGATTTGCGTGGGCGACGTTGGAAAATAGATAGGAAATGCTTGTTTATTGGCATCAGCCTTCCTACCTAACACGCAAGATCTTTTGCCAGAGCGTGCCCTTGGTGCCTCTGGAATGGAGGAATTGCTTTCAAATGGCTCTCAAGGCTAGTCTGTTGCCAATAGGTTAACGGGAATCGGTTTAGACTGACGTTTGAATGCGAAAAACTTAAAGAGGAAATTTATATGCCTTGGAGCAATCAGAGTGGCGGGGGCGGCAATAACGGTCCTTGGGGCTCACCCGGCGGCGGCAATGGCGGCGGAAACGGTGGCGGCGGCGGCCCATGGGGCGGTGGCCCACAGCGCGGGGGTGGAAATACACCACCTGACTTTGATGAGCTTTTAAAGCGCGGACAGGACCAGCTAAAGGGTTTGGTGCCTGGCGGCGGTGGCCGCGGGCTCGGGGCGCTTGGGCTGGTGCTGGTTGTTGGCGCGGCCGCTGCCTTGTGGCTTGCAACCGGGATCTACCGGGTTGAAGAGGGTCAACGTGGTGTCGAGCTGGTTTTTGGCGAAGTGGCAAGTCAGGTTGGTCCGGGTCTGAACTACAACTGGCCATATCCGATTGGCTCTACTTATACTCCAAATGTAGACGGTATTCGTGAGGTTACGGTTGGTATGAAGGAGCTGGTGCGCGGCAGCCGCGTGAGCCAGAGCAATGTGCCGCAAGAAAGCTTGATGCTTACTGGTGATGAAAACATCGTCGATGTAAATTTCAAGGTTCAGTGGCGCGTAGATCCTAGCCTTCAAGGCATAGAAAATTTCTTGTTTCATGTAGAGAATCCGGAGGCAACCGTAAAGGCTGTGTCTGAGAGTACGATGCGTGAAGTTGTCGGAACCTCTCGTATCGATGATGTTATGACTTCCAGTCGTAATGAGATCCAGAACTCTGTTGCTGAGCTTATGCAAAAGGCGTTGGATGAATACACTGCGGGAGTTGTTGTTACCGATGTTAAACTCCTTAGAGTGGACCCGCCTTCGCAGGTGATTGAAGCCTTCCGTGATGTGCAAGCTGCGCGCGCGGACCAAGAGCGGATCCAGAACGAAGCGCAAGCCTATGCGAACCGGGTAGTTCCGGAAGCACGCGGTAACGCTGCGCGCGTCTTGGAAGCGGCAAGCGCGTATAAGGAAAAGGTTGTTGCAGATGCAACCGGTGAAGCGGCACGCTTTGAAAAGATCCTAGAGCAGTACAAGCGGGCGCCGGATGTGACGCGCCAGCGTATGTATCTGGAGACCATGGAAAACGTGCTGTCACGCAACAAGAAAATTATCATCGACAGCGACAATGGCGGGGTGGTGCCGTATCTGCCTCTTGACCAGCTGAACAAATCCACAAAGGGAGGAGCCAACTAATGCGTAGTGCAATTCTTGGCATCTTGGTCGCTGTTGCTGCTCTTGTAGCCTATTGGTGTGTGTTTACGCTTAATCCAGCGCAACAGGCTTTGGTTTTGCAATTTGGTGAAGTCAGAAAGACTGAAACCCAAGCAGGTTTGAAATTTAAATTTCCTTGGCAATCTGTAGTCTACATTGATAAGAGAGTGTTGAATCTCAATCTATCGCCGAAGGAAATTATTATTTCGGATAAGAAACGTCTTGTAGTAGATGCGTTCGCTCGTTTTAAAATCGAGGATCCTATCCTCTACTATCAAAAAGTAGTTTCCTCCCCAAATCGCAAAAACCCACTGGCCACGTTCCTAGACTCTTCTTTGAGGACAGTTCTAAGTAAGTCTACATTTATTCAAGTCGTGCGCGATGAACGGTCAAACTTAATGGAGGAAATAACATCGCGCATGGACAAAAGTGCATCTACAGTTGGCGTTGATGTGATTGATGTGAAGATCCGCCGCGCAGATTTGCCTGAGGCTAACTCGCAGGCTGTGTTCCGCCGTATGCAGACGGAGCGCGAGCGTGAAGCAACTGAAATTCGCGCACAAGGTGAAGAGCAGGGACGGCGTATTCGTTCCCGTGCTGATCGCGATTCCACCGTTATTCTGGCGGAAGCACAGCGTGATGCTAACATTCAACGCGGTGATGGCGATGCACTTGCCAACGAAATCTACGCAAAGGCTTATTCAGCTGATGCAGATTTCTTTGAGTTCTACCGTTCTATGCAAGCCTATGACAAGGCGCTGAATGCGGGCGACAGTTCGCTGGTGCTATCGCCGGATTCGGAATTCTTCCGCTTCTTCGGTTCGCAGCAGGGCGTTGTTAAGGGCTCTGGCCGTGGTGCACAGGTGCCGGCGGCGCAATGAATGAGCTGATTGTAGCTGTTGGACTTGTCTTTGTGCTGGAAGGATTGCTCTATGCACTCTTTCCTGCGCAGCTTAAGGGAATGCTCTTGAGAATGCAGGAGATGCCCGAGGGCTCTCTCAGGGTAGGCGGAGCGGTTTTTGTCGCCTTTGGAGTGTTGATCGTCTGGCTCATTCGAGGCTGAAAAAAGGGAGGCATTGCCTCCCTTTTTTATTGGCGTGGGATAAGGCCTTCGGATTTTGATGGGCTATCGTTTTAAGGGCCATAGTTTAGGGATTGAGTGGATATTCTGCATTGTGTTTTGCTGATGCGGGTTTGTTAACCGGCGCTCTGGCACAATGTGGCTTCAACATCGAAACGTGTTGCGGCGTTTTTTTGCCGTAGCGGGAACAGCTTTATAAGGAGTTGGCCGATGGCCGAAGCATTGCTTTATAAGTTGCGCGAATTTTTTTTGATTGTGTGTTTTGTGGTTGTTGGACATGCTACTGCGCTTGCGCATGGTGGACCTCACGGTGTGGGGCCAGGGTCCCTAGCCGATTTGGCTGAGGAACTTAGCGATGTGGTCGTCAATATTTCAACCTCGCAAAAGGTGGAGGCGCGCCGGCCTGTGCCGACGCCAAAGGTTCCGGATGGCTCACCCTTTCAGGACTTCTTTGAAGAGTTTTTTCAAGGAGATGAAGAAGACAAGGGGCCACGCAAAGTCCAGTCGCTGGGCTCTGGTTTTGTTGTAGACGCGCAAAACGGCATTATCGTAACTAATAATCATGTGATTGATGGTGCTGATGTTATCAGCGTGAATTTCTCTGATGGTCGCAAGCTTGATGCCAAATTGCTTGGCAGGGATGACAAGACAGATATTGCTGTTTTGCAAGTCAAGAGTTCAGCGCCGCTAAAGGCCGCAAGCTTCGGGAACTCGGATGTGCTTCGTGTCGGGGACTGGGTGATGGCCATTGGCAACCCGTTTGGCCTTGGTGGCACAGTAACAGTTGGCATTGTTTCTGCTCGCAATCGCGATATCAATGCAGGCCCCTATGATAACTTTATTCAAACCGATGCTTCGATTAACCGTGGCAATTCCGGCGGTCCATTGTTCAATATGAAGGGAGAGGTGGTTGGCATCAATACCGCGATTTTCTCCCCCTCTGGTGGCTCAATAGGTATTGGCTTTGCAATACCCTCACAGACGGCGAAAGCGGTGATTGCGCAGCTGAGTGAATTTGGGGAGACCCGCCGCGGTTGGCTCGGAGTGCGTATTCAACAGGTAAACGACGAGATCGCCGAGAGCCTTGGCATGAGCGAGGCTTATGGGGCGTTGGTCGCCGCAGTAAATGAAGAGGGTCCGGCAAAGCCAGCTGGCATTCTGCCTGGTGATGTTATCTTGCGTTTTGACGGTCAACGGGTTGATGCAATGCGAGAACTGCCGCGCATGGTTGCCAGCACTGATATTGGCAAGGAAGTCGAGCTGGAAGTGTTTCGCAAGGGGGAAGTGCTGCGCAAACAGGTCGTTCTGGGCAAGTTGCAGGAGGCAAATCAGATTGCAATGGTTGAAAGGGCTGAAGAGCCGGTATCGGCTAATGAAGGCGCTACAAGCATTAGCGAGCTAGGGCTCATGGTTGCAAAACTTGACAGCAATTGGCGTGAGCGGTTTGGCCTTTCCTCGGAGATCGAGGGAGTGGTCGTTACAGAAGTGGCAAGTGGATCAAATGCGGAAGATAAACGTGTCCATCAAGGGGATGTAATTGTCGAGGTTGCACAAGAGCCTGTCACCTCAGCGCAAGACATCCGCACAGTCATCGCCGACATGGAAAAAGAGGGGCGCAAAACTGTGTTGCTGCTCCTTTCAAATTCATCTGGAGAGCTGCGGTTCGTGGCCGTGCGGCTCAGTGACACGCGAGAATAATGGGAGAGGCCGTAAGGCCTCTCGCCGTTTACTTGGTCACCGTTTGGTTTACTGATGGGCTTGGCTAGTTGTCGATGAATTCGGCGCGACTGTAGCCTTGCAGATAGAGGAGGGCGGTTAAGTCTCCATGATTAATCGCGGTGTCGGCCTCGGCTGCAACCATTGGTTTTGCGTGGTAGGCCACCCCCAGTCCTGCAGCCTTGATCATGGAAAGATCGTTTGCCCCATCGCCAACGGCTAGTGCGGCCTCGAGCGCGATATCCTTTTGGGACACCAGTTCCTCCAAGCGCTGTTGCTTTGCCGCTTGTCCAAGGATCGGCATTTGTACTTTGCCCGTCAATTCTCCGTCCGCTTCAAGGAGGATGTTGGCTTTGTTCTCGTGAAAACCGATATGCTCGGCAATTTCATTGGTAAATACGGTAAAGCCGCCAGAGACCAGCGCTGTATATGCCCCATTTGCGCGCATGGTTTGCACCAAAGTTCGGCCGCCGGGCGTAAGCGTTATACGCTCTTTGATAGTCTTGGCGATAATGCTGGTTGGAAGCCCAGATAACAGCGCGACGCGTTGTTCCAAAGCGGGTTCGAAGGCAATTTCGCCGCGCATGGCGCTTTCGGTGATCGCAGCGATTTTGGCCTTCAAGCCCAGTTCGGCAGCGAGCTCGTCGATACATTCCTGCTGGATCATGGTAGAATCCATGTCGGCGATCAGCAATGATTTGCGGCGGCCAGCAACAGGCTGTATGTGAAAGTCGATAGGCGCGATGCCAAGAACCTGCAGGATTTTTGCGCGCAGCTCTTGCGTCGGCGCTTGATCACCTAAAAAAATGTCTGCAGCGATACCAGCATCTAGTATCTTTGTGGTGCTGGTGGCTGGTAGAGCCGCGGCGACAGCCTGCAAGAGCTCATCGGTGAGCGCCGGATTGGCCGGGTTGGAAAGCAGTGTGACAACAAAAGACATAAGCGACTCGCAGATGGTAGAGAAAGCTCAGGGGGCCAGGCGGCCTTTCGCAGTGTTGATAGCGGGGCCTACGGCCAGCGGCAAGACGGCACTGGCAATAAACTTGGCGCAAAAGCTAGGTGCGGTGATCTTAAATGGGGATTCCATGCAGATCTATCGCGAGCTGAATGTGCTGACAGCACGGCCATCACCCGCGGAATTGGCGCAAGCTGACCACCGCTTGTTTGGGCACATATCCGGAAATGAGCCTTACAATGTGATGCGGTGGCTTGAGGAAATATCAGGGGAATTACGCGAGGCCGTGGCGGCGCAGCGGCCCGTTGTCATCGTCGGGGGCACTGGGCTTTACTTTAAAGCAGCGCTGGAAGGCATATCCTTGATGCCGGATATTGATGCTGAAGTGCGCGCTTATTGGCGCAGATTTGCCCAGCAGGCCGAAGAAGGGGCCTTGCATGCTGCTTTGGCCTCTCGCGATGCACAAATGGCGACGCGGCTGCATGCGGAAGACACACAAAGATTGGTGCGGGCGTTGGAAGTGTATGACAGTACGGGCAAATCTTTAAGCTATTGGCAGCAGGAGCGCTCGACGCCGATATTGCGACCGGGGGATGTTTGCAAGTTGGTGTTGATGCCAGAGCGGCGTATTTTGCATGATCGTATTCATCAACGCTTTGACATGATGATGCAGAACGGCGCTTTGGAAGAGGCTGTTGCGTTGGCTGGCAGAGATTATGGTGCGGACATGCCAGTGATGAAAGCGATTGGTGTACCGCAGCTGGTGGCAGCCTCAAACGGGGAAATCTCCTTGGAGGCTGCGATTGAGAAGTGTAAAACCGAGACGCGGCGTTATGCCAAGCGGCAGTCCACATTCTTCAGAGGACAGCTTTCAGATTGGCCACTGGTTGATCCGCTTCAAGCGGATGCCCTTCGCGAAACGAGTGAGCGAATTTGCCAAGGATTTATGCAATGAGGGGAAGATGTAGAGCATGGCTGCCTGTCAAGAATAATCGTTGGACTGCGCGTGGCAGGCATGCAAAAAAACTGGGTGACAGTGCCAAGAAAACCGGCTAAAACACCGCAATCAAGTTTAGTGTTGTATTGTTTATCCTATTGATATTTATGAATTATATGCGGCGGAGCCGAATGCTCCACTCTTGATAAAAGCCAGCGGAGAGAGGCCTCTCCGCTGGCTTTTTGTTTGGCCTAAGTGTGGCGGTTTGCGCTACGATTGTTGGCACAAAAAAGCGCACCTTACGGCGCGCTTTTAAAATTATCAGCACTTGAAGTAATTAGAGTTAGCTGGCGATTGCGTCTTCCACGTTCACCTTGCGCTGGCTGCGGATCTGCAACTTGTTAAGTGCGGAAACATACGCTCTTGCCGAGGCGACGAGGGTATCAGTATCAGCGCCTTTACCAGTGGCCATTTTGCCGCCGTCTTCCAAACGCACCGAAACTTCTGCCTGTGCATCAGTGCCTTCGGTAACTGCGTGCACTTGGTAGAGTTGCAGGGTTGCCTCATGTGGCCAGATTGCTTTGATGGCGTTGAAGGTGGCGTCAACCGGGCCGTCGCCGTTGGCTTCGCGGGTTTCGTGCTTGCCATCCACGTCCATGGTGAGGATCGCTTTTTGTGGGCCGCCGGTGCCGGCGATCACTGTCAATGCGATGACCTTGACGTTTTCACCCTGAATAGCGATTTCGTCTTCGACCAAGGCTTCGATGTCTTCGTCGTAAACGTTTTTCTTGCGGTCTGCCAATTCTTTAAAGCGGCGGAAAGCTTCTTGCAGCGCGTTATCGCCCAAGTCGTAGCCCAGCTCGGTCAGCTTGTCCTTGAAGGCATGGCGGCCAGAGTGCTTGCCCATGACAAGCGATGTGGCTTTCACGCCAACATCAGCAGGGCGCATAATCTCGTAGGTTTCAGCATGTTTCAGCATGCCATCTTGGTGGATGCCGCTTTCGTGCGCGAAGGCATTCTTACCCACGATCGCCTTGTTGTACTGAACAGGGAAAGAGGAAACAGCAGAGACCAGTTTTGATGCGCGAGTCATATAGATTGGATCTACATTACAATCATAGGGCAGGACGTCGGAGCGCGTGCGAATTGCCATCACTATCTCTTCCAAAGCTGCGTTACCAGCGCGCTCGCCCAAGCCGTTGATTGTACATTCGATCTGGCGGGCACCGCCAGCAACAGCTGCCAAGGAGTTGGCAACGGCGAGGCCCAAATCATCGTGACAGTGCGAGGAGAAAATCGCCTTGTCGGAATTTGGTACGCGCGCAATAACCTGCTCAAACATGTGCTGGTATTCTTGCGGGGTGGCGTAGCCGACGGTGTCTGGCAGGTTGATGGTGGTGGCGCCATTGTTAATCGCCGCTTCCACGCATTGGCACAGGTAATCAATCGGGGTGCGGGTGGCATCCATGGCCGACCATTCGATATCATCAATCAGATTGCGTGCCTGCGCCACGGTTTTGTTGATGATCTCCAGCACTTCCTCTTCATTTTTCTTCATCTGGTATTGCAGATGGATGGGAGAGGTGGAGACGAAGGTATGAATGCGGCCTTTTTCGGCAAAGCGAATGGCTTCTCCGGCGCGGTCGATATCCGCTGGAATGGCGCGGGCCAAACCGGCGATCACCGCGTTCTTGCTGCGTTTGGCGATTTCGGAAACGGCCTCGAAATCCCCATTGGAGGCAATTGGAAAACCGGCTTCAATGATATCAACACCCATGGTGTCGAGCAGCTCGGCCACCTGCAACTTTTCTTCCAAAGTCATGGAGGCGCCGGGAGATTGTTCGCCGTCGCGCAAGGTGGTGTCGAAAATAACCACTTGGTCTTTCGCTGCTGAAGTCATTGGGAAGTCCTTTTATACTCTTGTCCCGCAGCCGATCTTGTCTGTTTGGGCGTACGGGGAAAATCTGCCTGTTGCTGCTTTAGTCTCCCCCAGAGGTCCGCCCAGATACGGGGCCGCCGACGCCTAGGGGCATCTAAGTAGGAGAAGAGTGTTCAATAGGAGCTGGCCAGCACACTCAGATGCGCTGTTAAGAAGGAGCAGATTTTCGCGAGCGGCGATCATTCTGGTGTGGTCTCTTCTATGGCCAAGGCCCGGCTGTGCCGAGCAAACAAAGGGGCAGCAGAGCTGCGTCCGTATTGAACTTGCAGTCGGTGATAGCTCAGATACTAGGAAAAGGCAAGATGGTCGCAGGCTTGTTCTTTAGGCGAAGCGCGCAGTGTCATTTCCCTTTTGTTGCAATAGCGCAGGCCAGCTTGGCTTTGTTTAACTTTGCTCTAGTTTTCTAGACAGAATCTCTGGTTATACCTGCTAGATATATAGTTCGCCGCTGGCAATTATTGCCGCGCATCCACCGATTCTGGCATTTTCTATCTTGCCGTCTTGCATTTGCATTTCCAGATCAATGCGTGAGGGGCGGCCCATTTGCAGACCTTGTTCTATGGAAAAACTATGGGTTCCGTTGAGCGGGCGATCGAACCGAGCGATCACACCGGCAAAGGCAGCGACAGCGGATCCGGTGGCGGCGTCTTCGCGAATCTGGTCGCCCTTGTAAAGCATACGCGCCTGAAATGCGGCGTCGGCGTGCAAGGTTTCGCGCGTGTAGATGAAGGCGTTGTTGTGACTCACGTGGCCGAAGGCGCGGTCCCACAAGGCCATGTGCGGCGCTAGGCTTTGCAGCGCCTGCGCATTGCGCAGCGGCACGTAGACAAAGTTTAACCCGGCATTGAATGATGTCGGGACATGGTTCTCAAAGGTGATGAGCAGTGGATCGATGCCCAGTGCGGCGGCGATGTCTTGCTTGCTGCCAATCTGGTGTGCCGGTTTGGGAAGCTTGGGCAGATCAAATTCGGCATGGAGGCTGCCGTTTTCCAGGCGACGCACACCGCAGCGGATAATCCCGATCTTTTCCTCCAAGGTTATCATCGAGGCGAGTGCTGTATCTTGGCCCTGCAGTTGCCTGCTGGCGAGAATTGCAGCTGTGCCAACTGTGGGGTGGCCTGCGAACTCCAACTCTTCGTAGGGTGTGAAAATGCGAAGGGCGGCGGTGTGGTGCAGGTCTTCAGGCGGCAACACGAAAACGGTTTCTGAAAGATTGAACTCCGCGGCAATGGCCTGCATTTGCTTGTCTGACAGGCCCTGTGCGTCATGCACGACAGCCAGAGGGTTGCCGCTCAGAGGCTTGTCGGAGAACACATCAAGTAGAGAATAGGTGCGGGCCATGGCAGGGTTATCCTTAGAACGATACTGTCGGCAGCTTAGTGGAGGTGGCAGCTGGGCTCAAGATGAGCTTGAGAGTAGAAAGCGAGCAAGGTTGCGGGCAAAGGGGGGCATCTGTTTTTCTGGCAACGGGGCGTTCTTCTGGAAAATGTGCGGACGGGCAATCTCGGGAAACTCCAGAAGATCGTTGTGCTGCTGAATGGCGGCGGCCAGCTGCTGTGCAGGGGTGGAAAAGGGGAGCAGGGCAGCAACGCAGAGGCGCGGGCCATCCTCGAGCAAATAAAGGGTCGAGGGGTTGGGGGCAATCAGTCCCGTTTCTTCTTCTAGTTCTCTTGCGATTGAGCCGAGTACATCGACATTGTTTTGAGCCGTGATGTCGTTAAGATCCAGATTACCACCAAAGGGATAGATGCTGCCTGCAGTTGCCGTGTGATTTGCCATTTCGCCAAAGACGAGATGGCCTTCGCTGCTTCGGATTACGGCGCTACCGAAAAGATTATAGCCTTGGGATTGCCCCAATCCCCATGTCCGCCACGCCATAAAGGCCGCGAAGCTGGTTTCCACCAAGTTGCCGCGCAGTGTTCCGGCGTCCAGCTCGTAATGCGTGAGGTGGAGAAGGCGGCCATTCCAGAGATGAGGGTTTTGTTGCTGCCGCTTTGCGAAGTCTGCGGCGATCGCAGCTCGGTTTTGTTCTTCAAACTCCCAGAGCTGTCCGCGGTCGATTGTCAGTTCGATGTCTTGTAGACGAGAAATGTGTGGGGAAAGGGTTCGCTGCATGCGTTTGATCGGGGGGCAATTTTGAAAGCTGGAGGGCCGTTCGCCGGTGATCTGATAGCCGTGACGCTGATAGAACGGGGCTGCGTGCGGATCAGATTCCAGCGTTAGCGTAGAGTAGCCCTTTTGCTTGCAATGCTCCTCTGCTGAGTGCAAAAGCGCGCGGCCTATTGCTTTGCCGTGGTATACGGGATCGACAAACAGATGCGCCATGATTGCGCAGTTTTCTTCCGTAGAAGGCGTGATTGATACGAAACCGGCGATTTGTTTTGCGGAAATTACCACAAATACGGAATTATCTTCTATGAATTGTTTGGATATGTGCCAATGGGCACGAAAAACCAGCATGTCCTCCTCTAAATAACCCCAATGGGCTTTGGCGCGATGCATGAGCTGTGTAAGCGCTTTTACTTGGCTGGCTTTGGCCGGCTGTATTGACATTATGGGAGTTGGTGGAGCTTGCATGAAATATCTCGTTATGGGTGACTAATTTATCGAAAAACGATAATTTTTTACTTTACAATGGTTATTTGTGTGCTACATCAGAATTTAAGTGCATTGGGGATGCGTGATGGAAAAACTAAAACAACAGTTGGTCAGATATGCGGTGATTGCAAGGGTGTTCCTGCTGCTCACTGTGGTTTTTGTGCCAGCCTTCGTAATTGCCCAAGAAGTGTACTTAAACGTGCAGGACGCAAACACGATTGATCCGCTGCTATTGCGGGAGTTGCAGCAAATCGCCAATGAAGGTGTGCTTGCAAGTGAAGACGGGTCGGCGCCTGCTTTCTATGAAATCTTCGAGATCCTTACCATTCTTGTGTATTTGGTGGTTTGGCTCAGCATCGTGTATCAGGCTGACCGGTTGTTTGCGCGGTTCCAACGAGGAGAGGTGTTTGTCAGCACAAATTGTCGTCGCCTCTTGAAAATTGGTTATTGCATGCTGTTCTCGGTTGCTTTGCAAGTGGCAAACGCTCTGTTCACCGCAATGGCCGCCCGCGAGATGCTGCTCGAGAAAACCGGGGCAGAGGTGCTGCCCTCGCTTTGGACGATTGTCGAGCTCGATATCAATTTAACGGTTATCATCGGCGCATTGGCGGTGGTGGCGATTGGCAAGATGAGTGCTTTGGCAGCAGCAACGCAGGAAGAGGCTGCTCGCTTGCAAGATGAAATCGAGCACGTGATTTAAGGAAACGTGGATGATCGTTGTCAATCTTGATGTGATGATGGCCCGGCGCAAAATCTCGCTCAACGAGTTAGCTGGCAAGGTTGGCATAACGCCGCAGAACCTGTCAGTGCTCAAGAGCGGGCGTGCGAAGGCTGTAAGATTGGCAACGATGGATGCGCTGTGTGCTGCGCTTGATTGTCAGCCCGGTGATTTGCTTGAGTTTATTCCAGATGCGCCTGAGGATGGCGGATCCTAAGAAATTCAGGGAACACGATTGCGATATGGCTACACCCCTGCCTAACGCTTTTTTTGCCCACTTGTTCCCTGTGTGTGGCGGCCTTGTTGTTTCAGCTTCGTCCCCAACCCTGCTGAGCCAGCTGGGCCGCCTCCCCTAAACTTCCAAAGTTCAAAGCTTGACATAAAAAAACCGGCCCTATTAGGAGCCGGTTTTTCTGGAAGGTGGCACCGCTCGTTTATCGGCAGCGCTTTGCACCAAATGCTGCCTTGGCGCTGGCTTGATCCGCGCCAAGGCAATTTTGCTTGATTAGTTCTTGGTTTTGTCAACCAGTTTGCCAGCGGAAATCCATGGCATCATTTCGCGCAGTTTCGCACCAACTTCTTCAATTGGGTGCTCGTCGTTCAGACGACGGGTTGCTTTGAACTTCGCGCCACCGGCTTTGTATTCCTGGATCCACTCGGAGGTGAAGGTGCCGTTCTGGATTTCTTCCAGTACGCGCTTCATTTCCGCTTTGGTTTCGGAAGTTACGATGCGTGGGCCTGTCTGGTACTCACCCCACTCCGCAGTGTTGGAGATGGAGTAGTTCATGTTGGCGATGCCGCCTTCGTAGATCAGGTCAACGATGAGTTTTACTTCATGCAGACACTCGAAGTAAGCCATTTCCGGAGCGTAACCAGCTTCGGTGAGGGTTTCGAAGCCAGCGCGGATCAGCTCTACCAGACCACCGCAGAGCACAGCCTGCTCGCCGAATAGATCGGTCTCACATTCTTCGCGGAATGAGGTTTCGATGATGCCGGAGCGGCCGCCACCAACGCCGGATGCGTATGCAAGGCCGAGATCTTTTGCATTGCCGGTTGCGTCTTGGTGAACTGCGATCAGGCAAGGCACACCGCCGCCTTTCTGGTATTCGCCGCGCACGGTGTGGCCCGGGCCTTTTGGTGCAACCATCAGAACGTCGATGGAAGCTTTTGGCTCGATCAGACCAAAGTGAACGTTCAGGCCGTGTGCAAAGGCAACAGCGGCGCCGTCACGGATGTTGCCAGCAATTTCGTCTTTCCAGATGTCAGCTTGCAGCTCATCAGGAGTGGCCATCATCATCAGATCTGCTTCTTTAGCAGCTTCTGCAACGGTTTTGCAGGTGAAGCCATCAGCCTCTGCCTTCAGGCGAGTAGTGGAGCTTTCACGCAGGGCGATAACAATACCTTCAACGCCGCTGTCTTTCAGGTTCATAGCATGGGCGCGGCCCTGGGAGCCGTAACCGATGATGGCAACTTTTTTGCCTTTGAGCAGGTTCAGATCGCAGTCGCGGTCATAGTAAACGCGCATTTTTTTTTCGTCCCTTAATGGCGTGGCCTGCTGATTTGCAGGCCGTTCAAGTCAGTTTGGTTGATAGAGCTTTTGGAAGTGGCGGACTGCCGCTTCTGCCAGCTGTTTCAGGTTTTGCTCTTCAGGGCGCAGACTGTCTCCAAGCAGTACACGCAACTGAATGTCTTGCAGGACAAGGCCGTAGAGAACCTGATAGGCCGCTTCGGCGCTGTCAAACTTTAAAAAACCCGCGGCCTCTGCCTGTCGCAGCAAGATGGTGGTCTGCGCGCCAATGTGGCCGCGGCCGCGTCTTAGCAATTGCTTGCCAAGGGAGGGATCGCCCTTGCTGGCTTGCGAAATAGCGAGCCGATTAAGGGCTATGGAAACATCACCACAAATAACCTGCAGTAGGTTATGGGCAAAAGCAACCAGTGCGTTGTGCAGGTCTTCCTCAGTAAAGCCCCTTGCCGGAGCTGTGGGCGTGCGCACTTTGGAGGCCTGACGGGTAACAATGGCAGCCAGCAGGCCATCACGGTCACCAAACCATTTGTAGAGGCTTTCCTTAGAGCAACCGGCAGCCTTAGCGATTGCCGCAGTCGTTAGGGCTTTCTCACCGCCATCGACAAGCAGGGCGAGGGCTGCGTCCAAAACGGCGGTTTGCCGCTCTGTGTATTGTGTCGCTGTCTCGCTCACGCCTTAGTGCTTTCGCTGTAGGTTGCTGTAAAGTACGCCTCTATCTAGTACCGTACGGTACGGTTCTGTTATCTAGGAGAATCGAGATACGGTCAACCAAAAATTACGGGTGAGGCTAAATTTATTTCACAAAATTGCGTCAATGTGAGTGTGTGGCTAACAAACAGCTTTTGTTGCGCGTCGTTCCTGTTCATTTTGCAGGATCTGGCGTGCATCAAGTGAGCCGATTGGCTGGTTTTCGTCCTGAGGGATGTCTTGGCTGAGTTGCAACGCTTGGTAACGGGTGCAGCAAACCCGTAGGAAAGAGGCGAAATTGACCATATCATGTCCTTCTTCGACACTCTCGTCATATAGTCGCAGGAGCAGCTGCGGGAGAGAGAGGCTGTCGCGGGCGGCGATTTCAACCAGAATCATCCAGAAGTGGTTTTCAAGGCGAATGGATGTGACTTGGCCCTGCATGCGAATTGATTTTGTGGTGTTTTGCCAGAGATTTGGTTCGGCTTTGATGAATAGTTCGCACATGCAGATTTCCTCTGAAAAGCACTAGGACCAGAGTGTGGCTGGCACACTCCAGTCTAGCCCAGAAGGCAAGGTGACGGCAAACCAGATTAAAGTAGAGCGTTAAACTGCTTCAGCCAATCGGGGTGCGCTGGCCATGCCGGCGCAGTGACCAGATTTCCGTCAGTTACAGCTTGGTCTACTTCAATTGGTGCAAATTGTGCGCCCGCTAACTTTACCTCCGGGCTACATGCGGGGTAGGCCGAACAGGTGCGGCCCTGCAGGACATCAGCTGCGGCGAGCAGTTGGGGGCCATGACAGATTGCAGCGACCGGCTTGTCTGCCTTAAAGAAGTGACGCACCGCCTTGAGCACGTCTTCGTTTAGACGCAAATATTCAGGTGCACGCCCACCGGGAATGACGAGTGCGTCGTAGTCGGCTACATTTATCTCAGAGAACGTGGCGTTGAGTGCGAAGTTGTGGCCACGTTTTTCCGTATAGGTTTGGTCGCCTTCAAAGTCATGAATTGAGGTGGCGACAGTCTCTCCCGCGGTCTTTTCTGGGCAAACGGCATCTACTCTGTGGCCCATTGCCTGCAGCGCCTGAAACGGCACCATGGTTTCATAGTCCTCGGTGAAATCTCCGGTGATCATCAAGATTTTCTTGGACATGTGCTCCTCCCAAAGCATTAGGTGTGTGAAATATCAATGAGAAGAAGCTAGCAGCTTAGAGCTTGTAAAAGGTAATAGCGTAGTACTACGTAGTTTGTGGTGGGCGCAGTAAAAAAGCCCCGAAGTGCGGGGCTTTAGTTGTGGTGCGGTGTTTCGGCTAGCCGATTTCGCGCAGTGCGCGCCGGAAGCGCCTGACGCTTTCGGCGAAGCCATGGATCAGCGCATCGGCGACAAAACCGTGGCCGATGGAGACTTCACCGATGAAGGGGGCCTGTGTAATCAGGGGTGGTAGATTATCTACGGTGAGGTCGTGTCCGGCATTTACGCCAAGGCCTGCTGCTTGGGCGGCGTTTGCGGTGGCGAGGAGGCGCTCCAGCTCTTTCAACGAGGCGGGGGAGCCAGCGGGGCATGCTCCGTAAGGGCCGGTGTATATTTCAATCCGGTCAGCGCCGCAGGTGGCTGCTTTTTCCGGTTCGCTGGCATCAGGATCGACAAACAGTGATGTGCGAACCCCCCAGCTCTTGGCGGCGGCAATAACGTCTTTCAACAGTTCGCTGTCTTTGCCAAAGTCCCAGCCGTGATCGGAAGTGGTTTGCGCCGGATCATCTGGCACGAAGAGGACCTGTGTCGGCTTGGTGGTTTCGACCAGCTCCAGAAAAGAGGCGTCCGGGTAGCCCTCAAGGCAGAGCTCTTTGGCGGGAAAGCGGGTGCTGATCATCTCGGCGAGCTCGGCCACATCAGAACGGCGGATGTGACGTTCGTCCGGGCGCGGGTGCACGGTGATGCCTTTGGCGCCTGCTTGCAGTGCGATGGCAGCCATGTTGGTTACATTTGGCCAAGGCAAACTGCGCCGGTTGCGCAGCATGGCAACGGCGTTCACATTTACAGATAAACGGCTGTGTGTGCTCATGAAACATCCCAAATCAATGCGGTAGGTCACCATAGAGCATATTGCCAAGGCGTGCATGCCTGCAATTGCTCCTGTTGCTTGTTTCAAGCTTTTTTGAGGGCTTAATATGGGCGAAAAGGATTAGGAGGAGATGCAGCCCCCACACATTGTGCGAGGGCTGGAAGCTTGCGAGAGGCTGGCTAGATATCTGCTGCCATCTCATCGCGCATGGAAGCGGAGCCGCGGCACAGGGCGACCACGCCGGTTCGTGCCACTTCAATCAGACCGAGCGGGCGCATGATTTCGATGAACTGGGTGACCTTATTGGTGCGCCCGGTGAGTTCAAAGACAAAATGCTCGGTTGTGGCGTCAATTACCGTTGCCTTGAAAGCTTCGGCGAGGCGGAGTGCTTCCAGACGGTTTTCCCCCTGCCCACGGACTTTGACGAGCGCAAGCTCGCGCTCCAGAGGTTTTTCGTGGCCTTTGCGACGTGCTTCAACAGTGAGGTCTGTCACCTTGTGAACCGGAACCAAGCGATCGAGCTGATGGCGGATCTGCTCGATAATCTGCGGGGTGCCGGTGGTGATGATGGTGATGCGCGACAGGTGGTGGCGTTGTTCGGTTTCCGACACGCTGAGTGCATCAATATTGTAGCCACGTCCGGAAAACAGGCCGATGACGCGTGCCAGTACACCCGGCTCGTTATCTACCACGATGGATAGGGTGTGAGTTTCCTGATTGTTTTCAAGATCCTCTAGGAAATAAGCCGATAGGGCGTCTACATTCTTCGCATTCATAATACTATCCTCCCCATCCCTTAGACTAGGAACTTGCCTTTTTCATCGATTGCGTTGGCAACAGCCTCGTCTGTGGCTTCGTCTGGCAGTAGCATATCGTTGTGTGCCTTGCCCGATGGAATCATCGGGAAGCAGTTTGCCAGCTGGGCAACGCAGCAGTCAAACAACACAGGTCCGGGGGTTTCAATCATCTCGGCGATGGCGTCGTCCAGCTGATCCGGCTTGGTAACGCGTATGCCTTTGGCTCCGTAGGCCTCGGCCAACTTCACAAAATCAGGCAGGCTATCTGTGTAGGAGTGAGACAGGCGGTTGCCATGCAGCAGCTGCTGCCATTGGCGCACCATGCCCATGTAGCTGTTGTTGAGGATGAAATTCTTAGGCGACAGACCGTGCTGAACAGCGGTCGACATTTCCTGAATGTTCATCAGGATCGAGGCGTCGCCAGCTACGTTAATGCAAAGGGCATCGGGATTGGCAACTTGCGCGCCATTACAGGCTGGCAGGCCGTAGCCCATGGTACCAAAGCCGCCGGAGGTGAGCCAGCGGTTTGGCTCTTCAAATGGCAGGAACTGTGCCGCCCACATCTGGTGTTGGCCAACTTCGGTGGAGATGTAGTAGTCCTTTCCCTTTACCGCAGCTGCCAATCGTTGCAGCGCGTATTGGGGCATGATGACTTCATCGGAATTGCGATAGGCCAGACAATCGCGGGCGCGCCACTTGTCGATTTGTCTGTGCCATTCCTTGGTTTTTGGGTTTGGCTGCATATTCTCGCAGCGCCACAGGCGAAGCATGTCTTCCAGTACGTGGGCCACATCGCCAACGATAGGAATATCAACCTGAACAATCTTGTTGATTGAAGACGGGTCAATGTCGATATGTACTTTTTTGGAGTTTGGCGAGAACGCATCAAGGCGGCCGGTGATGCGGTCATCAAAGCGGGCGCCGATGTTGATCATGACATCACAGTCATGCATCACCATGTTGGCTTCGTATGTTCCGTGCATCCCCAGCATGCCCAACCAGTTTTTGCCAGATGCAGGGTAGGCCCCAAGGCCCATCAAGGTTGATGTAACGGGAGCGCCAGTCAGTTCCGCAAGCTCGCGCAGCAATTGCGAGGCTTCGCGGCCGGAGTTTACAACACCACCACCGGTATAGAGAACGGGGCGTTCGGCACGGGCGAGCAGCTCAACCGCCGCGCGGATGGCGGTGATATCGCCTTTTTGCGCTGGCCGATAGCTCTGGTGCTGGGTTTTTTGCGGAGATGGCGGGGTGTAGGTGCCTGTGGCGAACTGGACATCCTTCGGGATGTCGACCACAACAGGGCCGGGGCGGCCGGAAGTGGCCACATAGAACGCTTCGTGTAACACCGCTGCCAGATCATCAACGTCTTTGACCAGCCAATTGTGTTTCGTGCAAGGGCGGGTGATGCCTACGGTATCACACTCCTGAAATGCATCGGTGCCGATGAGGTTTGAAGGGACCTGACCGGTGATGCAGACAAGGGGAATGGAATCCAACAATGCGTCGGTCAGTGCGGTGACCATGTTGGTTGCGCCCGGGCCGGAGGTGGCCAGCGCAACGCCGGGTTTGCCAGTGGAGCGTGCATAGCCTTCTGCAGCATGGCCAGCGCCTTGCTCGTGACGGACTAGAATGTGCTCGATTTCTTCCTGCTGGCAAATTGCGTCATAGATAGGAAGGACGGCGCCACCGGGATACCCGAATACGTGTTTGGCTCCGTTGTCTTTCAGCGCTTCGAGAACCATCTCTGCGCCTGTCATCTCCCGTTTCATTTTCCAGTCCTTGTCGCCAGTTGCTCGTCAAATGAGAAATATATTTGTCCGCATTGGACCAATAAAAAAGGAGCCCTCTAGGCTCCTTGTGCGCGTCTACCCGTTCCTGGTGGCCTAACCCACCCCGGCGACGCGCATTCCCACCACGATTAGAAGTACAGAGTTGGTCATGTTTATAATTGGGCGCGAGGCCCTCTCCAATTGAGTTTCTAACCGTGGGCACCTGATGTTATCTCAGGTGACTCGTTCGCGTACCGAACAGATGGCCTAAGTATGTTTTTCTCGAGGCTTACGTCAAGGGGTATTTTGATAATTGCGTCAATGCCGCGCAGTTATTTGCATGAATTGCTGCGACGTGTTCTGTTGTTGGCAAATGTTTCGTTATTGCGCGCGTTTGCTAACGTTAGGTGAGAGGGGTTGCGTGTGTACCGCACGTTAACCCTGTGATGTATTTAGCTTTTCCAGATTGGTTTTCCCCAATGAGCGCAAAAAAATGGATGCAGAAGGGTTGCGTCCTTAGCGCAAAGGGATTAGACAGCCTCCACCGCAACGAAACGCGGCGTGGGTGTATAGCTCAGTTGGTAGAGCAACTGACTTTTAATCAGTAGGTCCCGGGTTCGAATCCCTGTGCACCCACCATTTTACTAGTTCTTGCTGATGATTGTTAGGTCCCAATTAGGGGCCTTTTTTGTTGCCTAGATGCTAAACAAAGAAAACCGCCTCGCGGATGCAAGGCGGTTCATCTGAGTTTTCAACGCAGATGCGGCTAGCTTTTGCTTGGTTTTGTCATGATCGGCGGGCAGCCTTTTTGCGCGGCGGCGAGACGCAACGCATCATGCTGGCCTTTCAGGTTTGCCAGTTGTTCTTTTTCATCTTCTGTGGCTGCCAGAAGCAGAAGTGCTGGCCAGAAGATGACGGCGCCAACGGTGACAGCTACGGCATCGGTGGTTGCGGCGCGCTTTTGTTTGCCGGTTAGTTCAGCAACTTTCTGCGCTACGACCCGCTGTTCCTGAGCGAGTTGCTTACAAGAGAAATTCTGATAGGTGGCAGCTGGAATATAAGTAGCAGTGATGTTGCCCGGGCTGGTGGCGCAAGCCGACACGGAGAGGGCGAGGGCAGCGGCAGCGGCTGCGTTTACGATACGGCGCATAGAGAATCCCCTTACAAGTATACGCATGATAATTCGCCAATATACAAAATAAAGTTGTAGTGAAGCTTGCGCGTTGCTGGCCATGGCGGGTGTGTAGCGAGGTTTTCAACACCTTAAAGTAGATTAAAGTAAATGGACATACTTTAAGTTGTCCTGTTAACCGTTTGAACTTGTCTACTTTTTTCCTCCCCGCATCTTTTCCTAATGGTGAAACTGAGGTTGACAGATGTATCAGGCTACGAAAATGGGGAGGTGACGCGCATAGGTTGCACTGACTAACTCTATCTCAGGTTGATGTCAGCTTATGGATTTGAGTTGAAATCAATAAGTATTCGATAGGGTTACTTGTGCCAATCAAGTTTGTACTGCGTTTGGTTGTCGCTGGGCTTCAATTAGAGGTTTAGTCATGTATGCAGCCATACAGCGCCAAGCGGCGCCCGCGCCCTCTTATAGCCTAGAGCAGTTGTGGAGGCATTGGTCGGAGTGCCGTCCGTTGCTGATGGGGGCGGCTTTGCGATTGTGCAACGGGGATCGTGACGCAGCTGAGGATTTGCTTTCGGCCAGTATTGTCAAAATCGCAAATCATTTTGTGAGGGGCGGGATCGAATTGCGGGAACCGCGCGCCTTTTTCCTTTCAGCGGTGCGTAACGAGTTCATTAGCCAATATCGTAAGCGCCGGGTCGAGTTGCAGGTCTATGATCCAGATTGTGATGTTTATGCTGACAGGGTCGCTCCTGCCAATGCAGATGATGCGCCACAGGAAAGGCTTTCTGGAGACAGGCAGGTGCTTGCAATGGTGTGCGAGAGCTTGAAGTCTCTGCCGACAATCTACCGGGAAATCTTTGTGCTGAAATTTATCGAGGACAAAGGATACCCTGAAATATCCAAGGATCTGGACATCTCGCAGGCGTTGGCACGCAAGCGTGTGCAATTTTTGCGTCAACGCCTGCGTGCGCAGGTGGATGGGCCGTTGCGGACGCTTTTTGCGCTTTAGTGCTTTCACATAGAGGCGCATAGCGCGTCCTTTCTTAATAGTTAACAAATTCTATCAAGAGGCGGAACAATGGCCGAAGATACCGTTAATGCGCAAATTACTGATGCTGTGACGCAGACCAACGTCAAGGTGGTGGCCGAATCGCCCTCGCAAGCGATTGCCAGCTTGTATCAGGTGGTGAGCCATGCGACTGGCCTCTCGGTGCAGAATGCAACGCAAGCCCAACAGGGCATGAACCAGATCTCGACTGCGGTTGTTTCGAAAGGTGTCCAGCAAATCATGGACATCAAGGGCTAAGTTTCTGGAGGCGGCGTAGATGGCGACGACTGGGGATCAGAGTGGGGCAGCATTTGGCGAGCGGCCATCAAGCTATGCAAAGGATGCGTTGGCGCGGCGGCGGGCATTTCTCAATGGCGCGAAGCGATCAGATGACGCACCGCTGAATTTGGAGAATGGCAGGGTCGAGGCAGATCTGTTCAAACGCGGCGCGCAGGCGACCGCTGATGGGCTTTATGAGGCGGTTTCCCGGTTTGAAAACCGCCGTTCGCAGCAAAGCCAAGCGGGCCAAAGCTCTGGACTTAATGCGACACAGCCAGATGCAAGTGATCCCGAAAAACGGCGGGTCGAGTATTTGCCGCCCTTGCCAAAGGAGAGGGTATCAGCTGCCGGTGAAGCCGCCAGCTCCCGCTATGGCACAGGCTCTGCGCGGGCGTATTCTCCAGAGGGGGGAGGAGGCGCCGGTGGGGGCAGCGGCGGCGGGAATGGTGATGGTGGAAACACTGGTGGTAACGGAGGGTCTGGTGCAATGGCCGATGACAATTTGCCGGATACATCGGCTTTGAATAGCCAAATCGTACAAGCGGTGCAATTCACCAATGCGGAGGTTGATGCGCATCTGGCCGACATGGTTTCAGTGCCAGCTGAAGTGATGGCGACGCAAACCGCCGGACATGCCAACCAAAATGCTGAGAGCTATATGAACGGCGTTATGCAAATTTCCATGGCCGCTCAGGCTGTAGTGGCACGAAAAATCGCCGAAAATCCGGCGACTGCGGCGGTGGATGCGCCTGCTTTGGTCACCTTGCAGGAAATGGTAACGGCGGCGATATCGGCCTTTGGAACCGCGAGCACGACAGCAGGGACCGCGGCAAAAACGATCATTGGTGATGTGAAGATCTAGCGCGAGCCGAGGCTCAAGGAGAATGGTGATGAGCGGTGAAAGTGGAAGCGGTGCCAACCCCACCGCGCAGAATCATAAAACTAATGGGCAGGCCTCTGAAAAGTCACACCCTGAAAACTTGCAGGATGCGTTGCAGCTCCTGTCTTCGCTAAGCTGGCATGACCTGTTGGTTCTCGTAGTTCTCAAAAAATTGCTTGAGAAGAGCTGACGGGGTTTCGTGCCGTGGTCAGAGTTTCAACTGATGAAAGGAAAGCCCATGGAACGGGATGCAACCTATATCCGCGAGGAACTTGAGGCTGTGATTGTTGCCGTTGAAGGTGGCGAGGCAGGCCGTGGTGACGAGGGGACACAGCAACAGGAGGCATCGCGTTTGCGGCTGACCTATCTAAAGGAGTTGCAAAGAGCTCGCGAGGCTTTGCTACGGGCTGAAATGGTTTTTTGCCTTGAGGGGGAGCGGGGTGGAGACGCGCCGACTTCGCAAGGGGCTGAACTAGTCATTGAAGAGGAGCAGTTTGATATGGTTGAGATTTCTCAAGATTCCCAGCGTGGAACACGCGGCGATGGTGGGCGTGACGAAAGCGCACGCATGGAAGCCATTGCGATGATGATGGAGACTAAAGAGTTTCTGGAAATGGAAGAGGAAGATCCATGCGCCTGTGGTGAGGTTTGCCATTGTCGCCGTGAAGCGGCAACCGAGCGTGTTGGCCGCATGAGTGATGACGAAGTGCGGAGCTATGTTGCCAATCTGCGCGGTGGGAACGCCTAAGGCTCATGGCTGACGACAAGCAAAGTGAAGAGGGTGGGGCTGTATCGCCAAGCGGTGCAGCTGCAAAATCTTCGTCTCTGCCAGAGCAGCGCCCGGCGGGCGCTGCTGCTGAGCGAGCCCAGGGGGAACCGGTTCCCTCTGTTAGTCAGGAAGTGCGTAGCCTGATGGCCGAGATAGAGCGGCAGAAACAGGAAATCGCACAAACAACACAGAGTTTTGCCCAGTCTGCGCAAGGGGTGCTAGCTGGTGTTGACGCGGCAGCGCAGCAGGTTATGCAGTCAATGTCGCAGGATGTTGCGCGTTACCAGAAAAACGAGAGTGAAGCTGTGGCGGAGATGAACGCCGGCATGAATCCTGAGAGTACTAACACAGCTGCATCAGATACCACGCCCAACGTGGCAAGTGCCTCTACTGCTACGGAAACTGGGGTGGCGCAGGGGGGGCAGTCTACCTCCGCTGGGAACCAAAACGCCGCGCAAGCGCAACTGGCTGCATTGCCGCTTGGTCAAAAAGAAATGGTTGAGCAACTTGTTGCTGCGGTTAAGAAATTTGTTGATCAACGGATTAACGAAATTGTAGAGGAAAAGCTGGATGAGCGTATTTCTCCAGTTATCAAGAGCCTGCAGACCATGATTAATGAAAAGTTAGCAAATAAAAATAAAGTCTAGCAGAAAATAGTCTGTTTTGTTGGTTCACGGTATTTGTTTTGTAGCGTCTTTATCTTTGTAGCTCGCAATAAGCGAGATTATCTCAGGAGACATTACTATGGCAAATCCCACTATTGTTAGCCCAATGATTACCGATGCAGTGACTCAGGCAAACGTTAAGGTTGTCGCTGAAGCACCGGCAATGGCGATGGGCTCGTTGTTTCAGTCTGCTGCGCACTCCACTGGCATTTTGTTTGAAAACTATGTTTCAGCGTCTCAGCAGCAGAATACCCTGTCGCAAGCTGCGACAAACCAAGGTGTGATGCAGATTTACTCCATGGACACCATGGCTGGCGCTGGTGCCACAGAAAAAGTGGGCCAGACTGGTACTCCTGACCAAATGAGCACCCTGCTCACTCTCATCCAGGCGTTTAACAACGTATAGCCGCCCACCAACTCAACTTGAATGAAAGCAAGTCGCCGGGTGTTAAGCTGAGCTACAAGTGAAGATGGTCTCGCGTACTTGGCCCGGTAGGTTTGTTTGATCTATCGCAGCGCGCGCTGCAAACTTTGGAGAAAACTCAATGGCTGATCCAACCACTGTAAGCCCAATGATCACAGATGCGGTGACCCAAGCAAACGTAAAAGTCGTTGCTGAGGCACCCGCAATGGCAATGGGGTCTTTGTTCCAGTCTATGGCGCATTCGACCGGCATTTTGTTTGAGAACTCTGTTGCGGCAGCACAGCAACAGAACACATTGGCGCAGGCTGCTGCGAACCAAGGTGTTATTCAGATTTACTCTATGGACACTATGGCCGGTGCAGCTGCGACCGAAAAGGTCGGGCAAACTGGGACACCAGACCAAATGGCGACCTTGCTTACGCTTATTCAAGCATTTGGCAACACTGGTCGCTAGATTTTCGGCTGCATGGCAGTCGGAGTGCCCAAGCGAGTGCCCCTCCTCTGTGCAGCGCCCAGAGGAGGGATTTTTACGACCCAAAGCGGTAGGGTGGGAGGCCTTTGGCCTGAGCTTTGAAGGCAAACAGACCGCCGGATTTCGGGAACTGCTCAAGCAACGGATCACCTTCAGGCGGGCGTAGGCTTGCGGTGACCAGCGTGCTCAAGTCATGTCCTGCAAAGCACGGGATGGTCGGGCGCGGCACGGGCATCGGGATGGAATGCAGCATCTCGCCGTCCTTTGAGAAGCAATTCAGATTGCCAGCGGAAACACCTGCGGACCAATAGTTGCCATCTACATCGACAGCGGCGCCGTCCGGGCGGCCAACGGTATTGTCGAGCTGCAAGAAGCGGTGTTGGTTGGACAACTCGCCTGTTTTAGGTTCAAAATCATAGGCATCGACCCAGCCAGGGCCGGTATCTGAATGATACATGGTCTTGCCATCAGGGGACCATGACAGGCCGTTGGAGGTTTTGAGGTCGGTTGCGTGCCGGGTGACTTGGCCATCTGGCGCAATCCGGTAGAGTGATGCAATCGGCTCTCGCGGAGTTTGATCGTCCATGGTCCCCACCCAGAAAGCGCCATCGGGGCCGACCTTGCCATCGTTCAGGCGTGTGCGCGGGTTGTCTTGCTCGATGGGGGCCAGTTGATCATAGAACTTGGTGGTGCGATCAAACAGGATAATTTCGTCGAGCATGGCAACGATCAAGCGCCCATCCTTGCACAGGCCGAAAGAGCCGACTTTCTTGGGAAAGCTCCACGTTTGTAGTGATTCTGTATCCCAATCATAGGCGTGGATGTTTTTGCCAAGGATATCACAGAAAAGCAGAGTGCCGGTGACATCATCCCATGTGAGGCCCTCTGCCAAAGGGTAGCGGCCATCAAGAAGGCAGGTAATAATAGGCTGCACAATCATCTCCAAGTATTACAGCGGCGGGCCCAGAGCACGAAGTATGCGGGTAGGCTAGCGTTGTTATGTGAAAGTTATAGAACGGCAATGCACAGGGGTCGATAGCAAATCACTCTACTGCGACGTTGCTTAGCTTGCAGAAATAGGCAAGGCGTTGTCTTGTTTGACATTACGAATGGAGAACGACGACCGCATGCGCGAGACGCCGGGTAGGCGGGTGAGATGATCGCGGTGGATCCGCTCAAAATCTTCCGGGTCGCGGGCCGCGATGCGTAGCAGATAATCGGAGTTACCCCCCATGAGGTGGCATTCGATGATTTCGGAGGAGCGCGCAACGGCGCGCTCAAAGGCGGCGAGCGTTTCTTCTGATTGAGACGTAAGCGAGATTTCAACAAAAACGCTCATACTTCGTCCCAGCTTTTTGGGGTTCAGAATGGCGGCATAGCGCTCGATGTAACCATGCTCTTCCAAAAGGCGAATGCGGCGCAGGCAGGCGGAGGGTGACAGGCCGACCGTATCTGCCAGATCTGCATTTGAAATTCGTCCCTGCTTTTGCAGATGCGCAAGGATTCGTTTGTCTAATCGATCCAACGACATATCGGAGTACCTTTGATATTATCTGCAAAGATATTTAGACAAATTCGCAGATAATTGCAAAACCCAAGCAAACAAATTGCAAATCGCAATCATCTTTTTGTGTGTCGAGGTTAGAGTATTTCAAATATTTCACCGTTGAGCCGCAGGAGGGATTGATAATGCGCGTGGGTGTTCCAAAAGAGATAAAAGATCACGAGTACCGGGTTGGTTTGACACCGGAAAGTGTGCACGAGCTGACAGCGCATGGGCACGAGGTGTTTGTGCAGAGCGGTGCCGGGCTTGGTATTGGCGCAAGTGATGCAGCTTATGAAGCGGAAGGTGCGCAGGTGCTGGCAAGCGCTGAAGAGGTGTTTGAGCGGGCGGAGATGATCGTCAAAGTGAAGGAGCCGCAAGCAAGTGAGCGCAAGATGCTGCGGCCTGATCACCTGCTGTTCACCTACTTGCATCTGGCACCAGACCCAGAGCAAACAAAAGATCTGGTTGAGAGCGGTGCTGTTTGTATCGCCTATGAGACTGTGCGTGATGGGCAAGGACGCTTGCCGCTGTTAGCGCCGATGTCGCAGGTCGCTGGTCGGCTTTCTATTCAGGCGGGTGCGACTGCCTTGCAAAAAGCAAATGGCGGCAAGGGTGTTCTGCTTGGCGGGGTGCCCGGCGTTGCGCCTGCCAATGTTGTTGTGATTGGTGGTGGCGTTGTTGGTTCGCACGCAATCGAGATGGCGCTAGGCCTTGGTGCGGATGTGCAAGTTTTGGATCGTAACCTCAGTGTGCTTGATCAGCTCTCCGCGCGTTTTGGAGCAAGTTTGAAGACCGTTTACGCTTCGCGTGCGGCTTTGGAGCAGGCCGTGCGTAAGGCTGATCTGGTGGTTGGCGCGGTGCTGGTGGCTGGCGCGGCTGCGCCAAAGCTGGTGAGTGCGGAGTTGGTCAAAGAAATGACCGCAGGCTCTGTGCTGGTCGACGTTGCTATCGATCAAGGCGGCTGTTTTGAAACCTCGCATGCGACGACGCATACGGATCCAACCTATCTGGTGGATGATGTGGTGCACTACTGCGTGGCAAATATGCCGGGTGCTGTGCCGCGCACCTCGACCTACGCACTGAACAATGCAACCCTGCCATACGTGCTGGCACTGGCGGATAAAGGCTACAAGGCGGCTTTGCTGGAAACTCCGGGCTTCTTGCCGGGCCTTAATGTATTCAAGGGGAAGGTATGTGAGAGAGAAGTTGCGGAAAACCTTGGATATGACTATGTGTCGCCGGAAGACGCGCTACAATAAGCATAGCTAAACATGCTTGAAAAGTAGGCCGAGGCTGGACTGCCTCGGCCTTCTTTACATGCCTGGGCTGCTCTAGTGTTTAAGGGCAAGTCACTGCGTAAGGCCGACCATTTTTGTCGTAGGCCGTGCAGTTTTTTGGGGCGGTGGCATTGCCGATGATGCCGCCGGTGACACCGCCGATTGCAGCGCCAGCAAGCGCGCTTCCAGCATCACCGCCAGCGGCAGCGCCGATGGCTGCACCGGTTGCGGCGCCAAGGCCAGCGCCGACCAAGGTTCTATCCTGTTTGGATGTGGTGTTGCACGCGGCTAGGGTCAGCATTGCGGCGGCGGCAATCGCGAGGGCTTTCATCAATCAAACTCCTTAGCACCGGACAGTGTCTATAGTCATCGATATTGACGAAGCGTAAGGAGAAGATCTTAGGGAAAGATGAATGCCGCATTGTGCCGCGGCATTGCAAGAGGATGTTTAAAGCTTAAGGGCATTTAACCGCGAATGGACGGCCATTCTTGTCATAGGCGGTGCAGTTTTTAGGGGCAGTTTGATCAGCCAACACGCCGCCTGCGACGCCGCCAATGGCAGCTCCTGCCAGTACGCCACCCGCCTCTGCGCCGGTGGCTGCGGCGACGGCGGCGCCAGTTGCAGCGCCAACGCCAGCGCCGAGGAGGTTGCGGTTAGACGTGCGGGCGGTGTCACATGCCGCTAGGGCGAAAAGGGCGAGGCAGAGCAAAGCTGTCTTTTTCATTGTTAATATCCTTTTGGTATACGTGCTGGCCGGGGCTGTCTGATGCAAAGCGGCGCAACAGCAGCGCGGAGCCTTGGTAAATCCTACCCATTAATTGCAACGGTATGGTTAACTGCAGCTTAACGCAAGGTCTGTGAGGGCATGCGGACATAAAAAAGGCGCAGCAGGGTGCCGCGCCTTTTAAGCAAAACTCAGGAAAAGTCGGCCTAGCGGCGCTGGTTGTGCAGGTATGCCAAGAGGCCGGTGGTGGAGCTGTCTTTATCCGCAACCGGTTGCTTGCCTTCGACCATTGGCAGGAGTTTGGTTGCCAGCTCTTTACCCAGTTCCACGCCCCATTGATCGTAGGAGTTGATGCCCCAAATGGCACCTTCCACAAACACGCGGTGTTCGTAAAGTGCGATCAAACGCCCAAGGGTGCGTGGGTCCAGCGTCTTATACATCAAGGTTAGGGACGGGCGGTTGCCGGGGAAGACCTTCTGCGGGGCCAGTTTGGCGATGTCTGCCTCTGATTTGCCTTGCTCGCGCAGGATAGCTTCACAGGTGGCTTGATCACGGCCGGTTAGCAATGCCTCACTTTGCGCCAGACAGTTGGCAACGAGGAGATCGTGGTGGTGCTGGAGATCCGGCTCGTGGCTGGTGGTGGCGATCAGGAACTCGCAGGGGATGATGCTGGTGCCCTGATGGATCAGCTGGTAGAAGGCGTGCTGGCCATTTGTGCCGGGCTCGCCCCAGACAATCGGGCCGGTGTCACGCTCAACAGTGCTACCAGCTTTTGTAACCCGTTTGCCGTTTGATTCCATATCCAGCTGTTGCAGGTAGGCGGCGAAGCGAGAGAGGCGCTGATCATAGGGCAGCACGGCGCGGGTGTCATAGCCCAGCACGTTGCGATGCCAAACGCCGATCAAGCCCATGAGTACGGGCAGGTTGTCTTGCAGTTCAGCGTCTTTAAAGTGGTTGTCCATTTCATATGCGCCGCCGAGGAAATCACCATAGGCATCGGGCCCGATGGCGATCATCAGTGGCAGGCCAATTGCAGACCAAATGGAGTAACGGCCCCCCACCCAATCCCAAAAACCGAAGACACGTTCGGCCTCGATGCCGAAGGCAGCAACTTTGTCCAGCGCAGTGGAAACAGCAGCAAAGTGTGCGCCAACGGCTGCTTCGCCGCAGTGCTTGGCGATCCATTGGCGCGCTGTGGCGGCATTGGTCATGGTCTCGATGGTGGTGAATGTCTTGGAGGCAACGATGACAAGCGTGGTTTTCGGGTCCAGTTCCTGCAAGGTATCGTGGATGTGGGCACCGTCGACATTTGAGACAAAGTGCAGGCGCGGGCCATTGTGATAGGGGGCGAGTGCAAGGGTTGCCATTGCCGGGCCAAGATCCGAGCCACCAATGCCGATATTGACCACGTCGGTAAAGGCCTCTCCGGTGGAGCCGGTTAGTTCACCAGCACGGATGGCTTCTGCGAAATCGCCCATGCGGGCCAGTACATCGCGGACTTCCGGCATCACGTCTGTGCCATCCACGATTACCGGTTCGTCAGACTGGTTGCGAAGGGCAGTGTGCAAGACAGCACGGTCTTCTGTGGTGTTGATCTTCTCGCCAGCAAACATGGCGTCGCGCTTGGCGGCGACCTGACTGGCAGAGGCGAGCTCAAGCAGGAGGGAGAGGGTTTCTTCATCCACCAGGTTCTTTGAGAAATCTAGGAGCAGATCGTCCTGCTGGCGTGAGAAGCTGGCAAAACGGCTAGAATCTTGCGCAAATAACTCGGTAAGCGGTGTTTGAGAGAGGGCAGCGGCGTGGGTGGCGAGAGACTGCCAGATAGCGTCAGTGTTGGGCATTACAGTCGTTTCCTAAAACTTAAGGTGTCCTAAGGGGAGGTGCAGCCGCACCCTTTTCAAATATCTATAGCGCGATTGAGCCGGTTGTTAAGCATCTAGAGCGACAACGCGACGATTTGTATTCATTTTTGCGGTGTGAGTTGGGGAAATAATTTATTTAGAAAATTATATACCTAGAGAAAAAGGGGAGGTTCGTTGTGCTCCCCTTTTTGCAAAAGTAAAAGTGTTATGAAAGCGCTGCGGCTGCCTTAGCGCGCTCTTCAATGCCGGCCCAGTCTTCATTTTCGATGGCGCTGGCATCCGCAATCCAAGAGCCGCCGACACACAACACGTTTGGCAGCTTGAGGAAGTCGGTTGCGTTGGCGAGGCTGACGCCACCGGTTGGGCAGAATTTGACAGCGGCCAGCGGAGAGGACAGACCTTTGAGGAAAGGCGCACCGCCTGCAGGCACCGCTGGGAAAAACTTCTGACGCTGGAAGCCAGCCTCTAGCAGCTTCATTGCTTCAGAGGCGGTGGATGCGCCTGGCAGAAGCGGTACGTCCGCGAAGTCTTTTGCCGCTGCGATAAGGGCGTCTGTGGCACCGGGAGAGACGACGAAAGTCGAGCCTGCTTTTACAGAGGCTTCATACTGCTGGTGATTAAGCACGGTGCCCGCGCCAACCAGTGCGCCTTCGACTTCATCGGCCACGGCCTTGATGCAGTCCAGAGCGTTGGGAGTGCGCAGTGTGATTTCGATGGAGGGCAGGCCGCCTTTAACCAGCGCGCGGGCCATTGGCACAGCTTTTTTCGGGTCATTGACGATAAGGACCGGAATCACGGGGGCGGCGGTCATCACTTTTTCGACGCGCTCGATGCTCTGAACCATGGGGCTCTCCTGCAACTGGCTTGGGCCAGTTTGGTTGGTTGCTTTGCGAATGGCGCCGGATGTTCGGGGGTGGGCGCCGGGGTGAGGTTTCGGCCTTGAAGATTGCCAGATGTAAGTAGCATCTGCAAGGCGGAGAGTTACCTAGCGCTGTTGCTAGAGTGTGTCTTCATGCCACGTGCGGCCCTCGCGCTCGATAAGCGCGATGGCGGCGGATGGGCCCCATGTGCCTGCGGTGTAGCCTTTGGGCGGGGTGCGATCCTTAGCCCATTGCTCAAGGATCGGGTCGATCCACGCCCAAGCAGCTTCAACCTCGTCGCGGCGCATGAACAGGGTCTGGTTGCCGCGCAGCATATCGCCGAGCAGGCGCTCGTAGGCGTCGGCATGGCGCACCTGAAAGGCTTCGGCGAAGGTCATGTCGAGGGGCACCTCGCGCAGGCGCATACCGCCCGGGCCGGGGTCTTTAATCATTACCTGCATTTTCACGCCTTCATCCGGCTGCAGGCGGATAACCAGTTTGTTGGCAGCGATGCGACCAGCGCTTTCTTTAAAGATCGAGTGTGGCAGCTCGCGGAACTGGATGACGATCTCGGAAATGCGTTCGGCGAGACGCTTCCCGGTGCGCAGGTAAAATGGTACGCCCGCCCAACGCCAGTTGGCAATCTCTGCTTTGGCGGCCACAAAGGTTTCGGTTTGCGAGGCTTGCAGCTGGACATCTTCAAGATAACCGGAGACAGCGCCGCCATCGGAGGATGCGCCGGCGCGATATTGCCCGCGTACGGTGTTGCGCATGACAGAGGGCGGGTCCATCGGCTTAAGCGCTTTGAGCACCTTTAGCTTTTCATCGCGCACGCTGTCGGCAGCCATGGATTCCGGTGGCTCCATTGCCACGAGGCAAAGCAGCTGCAGAAGATGGTTCTGGACCATATCGCGAAGGGCGCCTGCGGTGTCGTAGTAGCCAGCGCGGCTTTCAACGCCCAACGTTTCGGCGGCAGTTATCTGAATGTGGTCTATGTAGGAGGAGTTCCAAAGCGGTTCGAACAAAACATTTGCAAAGCGAAGCGCCATTAGGTTCTGCACCGTCTCCTTGCCCAAATAGTGATCGATGCGGAAGATTTGCTCTTCTTTGAATACCGAGCCGATGGTTTCGTTCACATGAGCTGCCGTGCTGCCGGATTTGCCGATCGGCTTTTCGATGGTGACACGGGACTTTGGCGTAATCAGATTGTGGGTCCCAAGCGCCTGACAAATCGGGCCAAAGAAATCTGGCGAGACCGAAAGGTAAAAGGCGCGGCAGACATCTTCGCGGCCCTTCAGGATTTGCTCTAGGCTTTGCCAGCCGGTGTCTTCAGAGACATTTACAGAGATGTAATGCAGGCGCTGGAGAAAACGGGAGAGCACTTTGTGGCAAGCATCGGTGACATGGGCGAGGATCTTCTCCTGAGCCCATGCGCGGTAGTCAGCGTCACTCAAAGGGCGACGCGAGACCGCGATAATGCGTGCGTGTTCGGGAATCAGCCCGCCCAGTTCGCGGTGATAAAGCGCTGGCAGCAGTTTGCGATGCGCCAAGTCGCCGGTCCCACCAAAGACAACCAGATCAAAACACTCGGTCGGTTCTGGACGTGCGGACATGCATATTCCTCTTAAGCTAGTGGAGCCTCATGCCCGGGGGGAACATGAGTTGGCAGTGCGCGCCAGCTTTCATCCCACAATGAAGCGCGATGGTTAAGCTTTCATGGCGGTGCAAAGAAGCCCCTGTGCTTTTTTAAATGAAGCTGACACCTTATTGTTGGGGTTTGAGCAAAATGCAAGTGTTGCGTCAGAGTTTTTCCAGTTTCGAGCCTTATTCTTGTGCCCATGCCTGAAACATATGGGCGGTGTGTAGAAAAATTCATAATCGGGAAAAATATTCAGGGCCATTCTAAGGGATTTTTCGGATCCTTGTTGCTTGCGCTCCTGTGGGCTTCTGGGTTCTAATGGAAACTCTATTTTTTATTTATCTTTGGTGCCGCTAATGGCTGCCGGTGTTATGGCGGAGGAGGTGAGCATGTCTGAATTAGCGCGGCGGATCCGACAGGGGCAGGGGCAGGAGCCTGCTGATCTGGTTTTAAAGAGTGTGGAGCTGTTTAATGTGGTGGATGGCTCGCTTGAGCTCAGCGACATTGCCATTTGCGGTGAAACAATTGTTGGTTGTTACGGCACGTATGAAGGCAACCGCGAGGTAGATTGCACCGGCCTTTACGCGGTGCCGGGTTTTATCGACAGCCATTTGCATGTGGAATCATCATTGGTGACGCCGCTGGAGTTCGACCGCTGTGTGTTGCCGCATGGGGTGACAACGGCGATCTGTGATCCGCACGAGATTGCCAATGTGGTTGGCGCGCCGGGCATTGCCTATTTCCTAGAGGCTGCGCGTGCAACCCTGATGGATTTGCGGGTTAATCTATCCTCATGTGTTCCGGCTACCGCGTTTGAAACGGCAGGGGCGCGGCTGGATATGGCGCAGTTGGCGCCGTTCATGGACGATGAAAAAGTGATTGGGCTGGCGGAAATGATGAATTTCCCTGGGGTGCTGGCCTGTGATCCGGTTGTGATGGCCAAGCTGGAGGCATTTGCCGAGGGGCATATTGACGGGCATGCGCCGTTGTTGCGGGGATTGGCGCTGAATGGATACTTGAGCGCGGGCATAACCACTGATCACGAGGCTACGACCTATGAAGAGGGGCTGGAAAAGCTGCGAAAGGGCATGCGGCTGTTCATTCGCGAGGGGTCGGTCTCAAAGGATCTTGAGGCGCTGGCCGGATTGGTAACACCGGAGTTTTCCAGCTTTGTTTCGCTTTGCACTGATGACCGTAATCCGCTTGATATTGCCGAGGAAGGGCATTTAGACAGTATGATCCGGCGCCTGTTGGCCAAAGGGCTGCGTCCGGTGGATGTGTACCGGGCGGCGAGCTGGTCGGCAGCGCAGGCGTTTGGGTTGAAAGATCGCGGGTTGCTCGCGCCGGGATACCGAGCCGACATTGCGCTGCTTGCTGACTTGCACACCTGCGATGTGGGGCGGGTTGTTTGCGGTGGTTTACTTGTTGAGGATGGTCATTTTGCCAGCAGACCTCAGGTCGCCTTTGGGCATTTGCTGGACAGTTGCCACGCGAAGGACGTGGTTCCGGATGATTTCACAGTGCATGCGCGCGGTGAGCAGTCGGTAATCGGAGTTGAGGCGGGGCTTATTATCACACATCACGAACGTTATGAGCTGCATAGCGAAAACGGGGTGGCCACGGTCGATGTCGCGCGCGATTTGCTCAAGGTGGCTGTGGTGGAACGCCATGGCAAGAATGGCAATGTGGCTTGCGGTTTTGTGCGAGGATTTGGGTTGGAACGAGGGGCGATTGCCTCATCCGTTGGCCATGACAGCCATAATATCTGCGTTGTCGGGGCGGATGAGGTGGCCATGGCGCGGGCGGTGAACCGACTGAACAGCTTGGGTGGTGGATTTGTTGTGGCTGACGGGCCGAACGTGTTGGCGGAACTGGCTCTGCCGATAGCTGGATTGATGAGTGATCAACCATTTGAGGTGGTGAAAATGCGGCTAGAGGCTCTGCGCGCGGCAGCAATTGGGCTGGGCTGCACATTGCCCGAGCCGTTCCTGCAAGTGGCGTTTTTGCCCTTGCCGGTTATTCCACATTTGAAGATTACGGATAAGGGCTTATTTGATGTGGATAGGTTTGCCATGGTTCCTCAAGGCTAGCGGTGCGTTTGCAGCGTGGTTACTGCCGCAGGGGCTAGGGCTTAGTTTATCGTTTAACTATAGAAAAAAGTCGGCAACCACTGGGCACATGTTTGGACTATGGGTGTAATTTGGTGAGGTTGACGTTATCGTCAAGTTCGCAGACTATTTTCACAAAGGGGCGCGGAAATGCCCCATACTCGCCGTAAAGCGCCTTTTCTTTTGGGAGAAGATAGGGCCAACACGCCGCGGCATCAGGGAGGAACAATGCAGCAGTCTATAGAGCCAAAAGCAGTCGAGCAGTGGGTGGCGGATTTCACGCCAAAGCCTCTCTACGATTATCTGGAAGTGACCGCGCGTGCGTATAGCAGCAATCTTGCCACCGATTTTATGGGCAAGAAGATGACCTATGGCGAGCTGGGCGCGAAGGTAGAAAAAGCTGCGCTGGGCCTTGCCAATCTTGGCGTGAAAAAGGGTGACCGGGTGGGGATCTGCTTACCCAATACGCCGTTTTATCCAGTGTTTTACTTCGCGATCCTGCGCCTTGGCGCTGTGGTGGTGAACTTTAACCCGCTTTATGTGGAACGTGAGATTGCGTTCCAAGCACGTGATGCGGGCGTTCGTTTGATGATAACCTTGGACTTGAAACTTATTTACGACAAGGTCGAGGCGGTGCGCCGGGAAGGGGCAATCGATAAAGTGATTGTCTGCCCGTTTACGAGTATCCTGCCGCAGCCCAAGCGATTGCTATTCGGTTTGTTCAAGGGCAAGGAGCTGGCCAAGGTCAAGGCGGACCACACCCATGTGTTGATGGATGATTTGCTGGCAAGCACTGGCGTGCTGCCACAAGTGAGCATTGATCCGCAAGAAGATATTGCGGTGCTGCAGTATACTGGTGGCACGACCGGCGTTCCTAAAGGTGCGATGCTGACCCATGCCAACATCTCGGCAAATATGCAGCAGATGCACGAGCTGTTCTACGATACAACCATGGGTGAAGAGCGCATGCTGTGTGTGTTGCCGTTCTTCCATGTGTTTGCCATGACTGTTGTGCAGAACCTTTCGGTTATGCTGGCTGCGGAAATGGTGTTGATGCCACGGTTTGAAATCAAGATGCTGCTGGATGCGGTGAAGCGCACCAAGCCGACCTTGTTTGCCGGTGTACCTACGCTTTACACAGCCATTAACAATGCGCCGGAGACAAAGAGCTTTGATCTGTCTTCGATACGCCTTTGTATTTCTGGCGGCGCGCCGCTGCCGGTGGAGGTGAAGCAAACCTTTGAGAAGCTGACCGGGTGTACATTGGTTGAAGGGTACGGGCTTACCGAAACGTCGCCTATTGCCTGTGCGAACCCGTTAGATGGCAGCGGGAAAGATGGTTCCATCGGTGTGCCTTTGCCGGGAACGAAAGTGGTATTCCGCGATCTGGATGACCCGAGCAAGGATGTTGCAGACGGAGAGAAGGGCGAGCTTTGCGTTGTCGCGCCGCAGGTGATGAAAGGGTATTGGCAACGCCCCGAGGAAACTGAAAAAACTCTGGAAGATGGCAAGATCCTGCATACCGGTGATGTTGGCTACCGGGATAAAGACGGGTTTATCTATCTGGTGGACCGGATCAAGGATCTGATCATTTCCTCGGGCTACAACGTCTATCCACGGGTGATTGAAGAAGCGCTTTATCAGCACGATGGAGTGCAGGAAGCGATTGTCATTGCGATTGAGGATGCTTATCGCGGACAAGCGCCTAAAGCGTTTGTGAAGCTGCGCGAGGGGCATGAGGTGAGCGAAGAGGAACTGAAAACGTTTCTTGCAGGGCATATTTCCAAAATCGAGATGCCGAAATCCATCGAGTTTCGCGATGAACTACCCAAAACAATGGTGGGCAAGCTTTCCAAGAAAGAGCTGGTTGAAGAAGAACGGGAGAAGGCGCTTGCGAAAGCCAATGCATGATAAGGCTTGCAGCTTTTGCTGAATAGGTGGCAAGGTAACACTCATGTTTGATAAGCAATGTTCCTTGCCAGCTTTTGGCGACCCTTTTTACAGCAAGGCCAGCGAGAATGAACTGGCCTTGCTAACCGCAAATTTATTGAAGAGAAATCCTGTTACGTTCGGACTGCTACGCGTGCTGCGCGAATTGCAGGTGCCGGACAGTTGGCTGGTGTCCGGGGCGATCTACCAGAATATCTGGAATGCACTGAGTGGGCTGCCACATGGGCACGGGCTGAAAGACTACGATCTTATCTATTTCGATGATACGGATTGCAGCTGGGAAGCGGAAGATGTGATCATCCGCCAGATCGAGGCTGCAACAGTTGACTTAAAAGTGCCAGTTGAGACGCGGAATCAGGCGCGGGTGCATCTGTGGTATCCGGATCGTTTTGGTTCGACATATCCTAAGCTGGGCTGCGCGGTGGAATCGCTCAACTATTACGCAAGTAGAACGCACAGTGTGGCGGCGCGCCTTTGCCAAAACGAAGAGATCGAAATTGTCGCGCCCTATGGGCTTGCCAATATCTACGCCATGCGTTTGGTGCCAAATCTGCTTCTAGATAACAGTGGCACCTATGCCGAAAAAGGCGAGCGCATGCGCAAGCGCTGGCCGCTGCTTACCGTGGAGCCTTGGCCAGTGGCGCAAGTGCAGGAGGTTGGCGTACCGCTCCCTTAAGTGCCAGCAGGCCCATTGGCTTTTGCTTGCGCTGCGATTTTCCGGCCAAGAACGGCCTCTCGGTGGATGGTGTACAGCGAAGCGGCGACAATCAGTGCGGCACCAAGGTAGGTGCTTTGGGCTGGCCAGACGCCGAAGACGATCACTGATATAACGGCTGCATAGACAAGACGTGTGTAATCCAGCGGCGCGATGGCGGTGGCTTCTGCATTCTTCATGGCTTGGATGTTGCACATTTGCGCCGACCAGCTAAGGGCTCCAAGAGCGATGAGCAGTCCGGCGTTGTAAAGGGATATCGGCTGCCAATTGTAGATGGCGAAGGGCAGCATGACGAGGCCGACGGAGCCTGCTTGAAACACCAAAATAGTGATGGGAAGATCAACCTGTGTCACTCTGCGCAGGATGATGCCGACAAGGGCTGCCATTGCCGCCGCTGTCAGCGCCATCAACCCATAAATGCTCAAGCCCGCGTCGGTGGTTGCGCCGACAATGAGCATAACCCCGAGAAAGCCGAGGATGGTGGCGCTCCAGCGGTGGAGACCGACTTTCTCATGCAGCAACACAATGGCAAAGACTGTCAGGAAGAAGGTGCGGGCAAAGCCAATGACGGTGCTATCTGCCAAGGGCAGGTGGATGACTGCTTCAAAGCCCAGATACATGGTGCAAGAGGCAAGCGCGGTGCGCGCCAGATGCAGCAGGGGAGCTTTGGTTGTGAGCGAGGCGGGGAACAGCTTGATAACGACAGGCAGGGAGACAAGCAGCATAAAGCCCTGGCGCACAGCCAGAATTTGGGTGACGTGCAAGCTCTCGCCGAGCAGTTTAATCACCATCCCCATGCAGGAAAACAGAAATGTGGCCACAAGCGCCCACATGATGCCCAGAGTATTGCCGGAAAGGTGCTGCCAGAACAAAAGGCGGCGGAGGCGGCTGGTGTTTTTGTCTGGTCTGCAGGGCTTGGGCGAGGCAGAGCTATCTGACACGGGAGGCTCCTTTCCAAGAGCGAATTCGGCGACGTGCTGGCAGTTTGCACGGGTGTTGGCGGCGCTATGAGGTTTGGCGGGGTCGGTTCGCCGCTAGCGAGGGAAGGCTACGGCTGGTTATAACAGCGCGGATTGATAGGTCAATCTGGCTTGGATCGTTTGGCAGGCGTGCGCTGCTATGTCCAAACAAGGGTCCTCTTAGTGAAACGTGACTGGATGGTCTTTATAGCGGTACCAAATTAATTCACGACGAGACGCTTTTTGAATAAATTGAAAGGCGTTTCTGCGGGCTTGCAGCGGTTTACAATCATTTGGGGTTAGGTATAGTCCGTAGGCCTTAAATATCAGCGGCGCGCTGGGGCCTGAGTTCTATTGTTTGTTGGGAGGCAAGCGGCGTGAATAAAATTGCGACACCAAAATTCGGCGTTGGAGCCTCGGTTTTACGGCAGGAAGATGACCGATTTTTGCGCGGCAGCGGCACCTATACAACTGATGTGCAAGCTGAGGGCGCCAAAGTGGCGTATATGCTGCGCTCGCCGGTGGCGCATGCGCGCTTTACGCTTGAAGGGTTGGATGATGCGCGGGCAAGCGAGGGGGTGCATCTGGTATGGACGGCTGCAGATATTGCGGCCACCAACAGCATGCCTTGCAAGGCGGTGTTGAAACAGATTGACGGCAGCAAACATGCGGTGCCGCCTCGCGAGGTGCTCTGTTCGGATACGTTGCGCCATGTTGGTGATGCCTATGCTTTTGTGGTGGCTGATACTCTGGAGCAGGCGAAAAACGCTGCCGAGATGATCGAGCTGGATTATGATGACATGCCGGTGGCGCTGGGCACGCGCGCGGTGCTGCAAGATGATGCGCCGTTGGTCTGGCCAGAGTATGGCAGCAATGTCGCGTTTGAGCTGGGGCAGGGCGATGCGGAAGGCACAGCCGCGGCTATGGCAGGCGCGGCCAAGACCGTCTCGCTAGAACTGGTCAACAACCGCGTGATTTCAAACTACATGGAAACGCGAGCTTGTATCGGCGCTTATGATGCCGAGAGTGATCGGTTCACGCTCACGGCTGGAACGCAGGGCGGGCACGGGCTGCGTGATATTATTGCCGAGGATATTCTTGGTATTGAAGCTGAGAAACTGCGCGTGATCACCCCTGATGTGGGTGGCGGGTTTGGAACGAAAATGTTCTGTTACCGCGAATATCCGCTGGTTTTGCTTGCTGCCAAGGCGTTGGGCGCGCCGGTGCGCTGGAGCGGCGAGCGGATGGACCACTTTGTGACAGATGCGCATGGGCGCGACAATGTTAGCAAAATCACAGCTGGCTTTGACGAGGCAAACCGTATTGTGGCGCTTGATGTGGAGGTGACCGCCAATATGGGCGCATACCTGCATCAGTACGGGCCATTTATTCCGCATGTTGGCACATCGATGACCAGCGGGCTCTATGATATTCCAAGATTGTTTGCCAAGGTAATCGGCGTTTATAGCCACACTGTTCCCGTGGATGCCTATCGCGGGGCGGGGCGGCCAGAGGCTGCCTATCTGATTGAGCGGTTTATGGAACATGCCGCGCATGAGTTGCAGGTGGATCCCGCCGAACTGCGCCGGGCGAACTTTATCAAGACTGAAGCGCTGCCTTATACCACTGCCACTGGCCGCATGTATGACACTGGTGATTTTGCCGGGCATATGGATAAGGCATTGGCAGAGGTGGACTATGCGGGCTTCGCTGCGCGGGCAGAGGAAAGCAGGCGCGCGGGCAGGTATCGTGGTATCGGTATTAGTTCTTATGTGGAGGCCTGCGCCTTTCCCGGCAGTGAGGAAGCTAAGGTCGAGCTGGGGAATGATGGCCGCGTTACCCTTTACATTGGCACACAATCCAACGGGCAGGGGCATGCGACTGCGTATGGGCAAGTGGTTGCCGAGCTGCTGGGCTTGAGCGTTGATGATGTGGTGCTGGTGCAAGGTGATACGGATCGGGTGCGCAAGGGCGGTGGTACAGGCGGTTCACGCAGTATTCCGCTTGGTGTCACATCTGTGCGCGGGGCGAGCTGCATTCTGGCGCAGAAGATTAAAGAAGTGGCCTCGGAAAAGCTGGAGGCAGATGCTGCGGATCTGGAGCTTGTTGAGGGCAATGTGCAGGTTGTGGGGACGCATTTGCAGCTCTCACTGGCCGATGTCGCGGCGGCGGCACCGGATGTTCTCAGCGGACTTGACGAGGTGCAACAGGATGAATGCACCTATCCAAACGGCACGCATATTTGTGAGCTGGAGGTTGACCCGCAAACTGGTGTTACGGAAATCGTGAACTTTGTTATTGTTGATGATTTCGGCGTGAGCGTGAACCCTTTGCTTCTAGAGGGGCAGGTGCATGGCGGTGCGGGGCAAGCAGTGGCGCAAGCGCTTTATGAGCAGACAGTTTACGATGAGGATGGGCAACTTCTGACAGCCTCCTTGCTGGATTATCATTTGCCACGGGCCGATAACATGCCTGCCTTTAATTTTCAGACGCGCAATGTACCAAGTACGACGAATGCAATGGGCATTAAAGGCGCTGGTGAGGCTGGCACCATCGGGGCCTGCGCTGCGGTGATGAATGCCTTGACGATGGCGCTACGCGATAATGGCGGTGTGCGCCATATTGATATGCCAGCGACACCGCACCGCGTTTGGCAAGCATTGCAGGCAGCTGGAGGTGGGCAGTAATTGTCAAGAGCTCAAGGGAAGCTTGCGAATTGGTGCAGAGGTAATTCCGTATCGGCGCTTGCTGTCCTTGCGTGATAGGCGCATAGTAAAACCACAGGTGTAGATACCCAAGGGCGTTGCTCTTGACCGGTCTTACCTTAGACATACCCTGCCTATTTCCAGATTTGGACCTTGCTCAAGATGCGTACCAAGAAGAAAGGCGTGCCGCAAAGCGCGGACACGCAGCAAGAGAGTGTGGCAGGAGATGCTTCCAAGCCGAAAGTGCACGAGCACCGGCAGGAGGCCAACCCGCTGCTGGGGATCGGCTGTAAGATAGCCGCTACCTTGATGTTTTTTGTTATGGCTGCCTGCATTAAGCTGGTTGGCGAGGAGGTGCCTACCGGCCAAGTGGTATTCTCGCGTAACCTGTTTGCCATGCTGCCGATTTTTGCCATGCTACTGACGGGCGGCAATATCGTCGATATGGCGCGCACGCAGCGACCTCTTGGCCACTTGCTGCGCGCTGCGATTGGTGTGAGCGCGATGATTTGTGTCTTTACCGCCTATGAATTGATGTCGCTGCCAGATGTGACCGCGATTGGTTTTGCCTCACCGTTAATTGTGGTGGCGTTGGCGGCGCTGTTGCTGGGAGAAAAGGTGCGTGCTTATCGCTGGAGTGCGGTGGTGCTCGGCTTTACCGGTGTGCTGATCACCATGTGGCCGCATCTGGGACAGAGTGCCGGTTCTTCACTTGGAGTATTAGCAGCTGTTGGTGCAGCATTTTTAAGTGCCTGTGCGATGATAACCGTTCGTCAGCTCTGCGTGACCGAGCGGGCAACGACAGTGGTACTGTGGTTTACGGTGTTTTCTGCGCTGTTGACTTTGCTCACGTTGCCACTGGGGCTAGTAATCCCAGAAATGGCGTGGGTTGTGCCGGATTGGAGAGATGCGCTTATTCTGTTGGTGCTTGGTATTTCTGGCGGGGTTGGCCAGATCCTGCTTACGCAAAGCTACCGTTATGCAGATGCCTCGACGATTGCGCCCTTTGATTATGTGAATATGCTTTGGGCGTTGCTTTTCGGCTTCTTGCTGTTTGACGAGGTGCCGAGCGGCGAGGTGTTGATTGGCACCGCGATTGTTATTGGTGCCGGTATATTTGTGATCTTCCGCGAGAAGCGACTTGGCTATGACCGCGGGCGCCAAGGGCGGGCCTCTACTCCCTTTAAAGTGTAAATATGCTGTAGTTCAAACGAAAAGGCCGGATGCCAAGAGAGTATCCGGCCTTATTTTGTGTCCCCTTATGAGCGATTAAAACGCCTTGAAGGTGATAATGGTGTTGGTGTCCTGAATGCCATCGATGCAATGGATTTGTTTTGCGACGAAATGGCCGATGTCTTGATCTTTCTCCACGTAGACTTTGACCAGTAGATCATGGTCTCCCGAAGTTGAGTAGATTTCAGAGGCGACTTCGGCGTTGGCCAGTGCGTTTGCCACATCATAGGTACGTCCAAGCTGGCATTTGATCATAATAAAAAATGGTGTCATGGCCTTCTCCTGATGCCGTGCTGGCTGCATGTTGGCGCAAAATTTGCGGCAAATGATGAATCAAATTTCTGTCTGTTGTTGTCTTGCCGTGTTTGTATAGGTTTGACAAGCCTTGCATCTGGTGTGCAGGTTTGCTAGCTGTAACGGCTACCAATGGGGGTGCCTGCCAATCGCGCAGGCTGAGAGGCGTGGGGCCAACTCCTGGAACCTGATCCGGTTGATACCGGCGGAGGGAATTGGATCAATGCATGACGCTAGTTCCTTGCCGGTTATGTGCAGGGAGGGCCCATTGAGCGGGCAGAATTCAATAGATTTCCAGAAAATTACGCAAAACGTGCGTGCGGCGCGACCTTTTGTGCATGCTCTTACCAATCCGGTTGCGCAGAGCTTGAGCGCCAATGTGGTGCTGGCGGCTGGTGGCACGCCGTCAATGACTTGCAACCTTGCAGAGATCTCGGCATTTGTGAACAGCGCCGATGCGTTGCTTGTCAACTTGGGCATGCTGGAAGATAGCCGGGTTGCTGTTATCAATAAGGCGGTGCCTTTGGCAGGTGCTGCCGGTTTGCCATGGCTGCTCGACCCGGTGAAAGTGGACCGCTCGCCTGAGCGGCTGGACTATGCGCGGGCGCTGCTGGCGCAGGACCCGGCCTTGGTGCGCTGCAATGCAAGTGAATTTGAAGCGCTTAAGGGTGAGTTGGAGAGTTATTATCGAGGCGGGCGCGGGATCTTGGTTGTGTCAGGCGCTGAAGATCATGTTTACTTTGAGGACCGCGTTCTACGTGTTGGCGGCGGCAGTGAACTTATGGACCGCGTGACGGCAATGGGTTGTGCTCTCACCGCCTATCTGGCCGTCTATCTTGGTGGATGTGGCGCCGATGTGTCTCTGGTCGATGCAGCTGTGACAGGTGTGGCTCGCTATAGCCTAGCGGGGAGCCATGCAGCGGCGCATTCGCAAGGGCCTGGAAGTTTTGCCCCGGCGTTTCTTGATGCACTTTATGCAGAGACTGACTTTTCCAAGATTTCGATTTCCGGGTGATGTACCCGCGATGGTTTTACTGCGCTGGAAAGGGCCGCACGAGTTTCGCGGACAGACCAGCAGAGTTGAAGAGGAATAGCTTATGGCTGCAATAGCAGTAACGATCGCCGGATCCGATAGTGGCGGCGGTGCGGGTATTCAGGCTGATTTGAAGGCGTTTAGTGCTCGCGGGGTTTACGGGGCCAGCGTGATCACAGCGCTGACGGCACAAAATACCCTTGGTGTTCAAGGTATTTACGGGGTGAGCGGTGCGTTTGTGCTTTCGCAGATGCGTAGCGTATTTGGCGATTTGACCGTCGGTGCTGTGAAAACCGGTATGCTCGCTAATACGGAGGTTATCGGTGCGGTGAGTGACGGCTTGTCCAGTTGTCCAACTGTCCCATTGGTGGTTGATCCGGTGATGGTAGCGACGTCGGGGGATGTGCTGCTAGAGAAATCTGCGGTGAGCGCAATGAAAGAGCTGATGTTCCCCAAAGCAACCCTGATTACACCTAATCTGCAAGAGGCGGCGTTTTTGCTCGGGAAAGGGCTGGCCGGCAGCCGGGCCGAGATGCAAGCGCAAGCAGCGGGGCTGCTAAAACTTGGGGCGAAAGCGGTTTTGCTTAAAGGTGGGCACTTTGAGGAAGAAGAAAGCGCCGACTTGCTGATGTGTACGCAGCGGGAGGCGTGGTTCTCCTCACCGCGCGTGACAACACGCAATACACACGGAACGGGTTGCACCTTGTCGGCAGCGATTGCCGCTGAAATCGCCAAGGGTGCAGACTTGGGCGAGGCTGTTGGCAACGCAAAGACCTACATTTTCAACGCGATTTCGCAGGCTGATGATCTTCAGGTTGGTAGTGGGAGTGGCCCTGTCAACCACTTCTACGAGTTGTGGCCACATGTGACCAACTAGGTTGTTGTTTTTGAAAACTGGACGGAATTTAGGAATGAGCGAGAAAAAAGCAGAGAAGCAAGCCGTGATTAGTCGGCGACAGGCGTTGCGCGGAATTGGTGGCGCTGCGCTGGCATCCAGTGCCGGTGTTGGGCTTGCCTCTCCTGCGCTGGCCAATGACGCACGGGGTGAAAGCATCACTTGGAAGATGGTGACAAGTTGGCCGAAGGATTTGCCGGGGCCGGGGGTAAGCGCGCGGCGTATCGCCGAAGCGATCACGACAATGAGTGGGGGCCGTTTAACAGTACAGTTGTTTGCTGCGGGAGAGATTGTGCCAGCGTTTGAGGTGCTGGATGCGGTTAGTAGCGGCACCGCGCAGATGGGACACTCTGCCTCGCTCTATTGGCAAGGGAAGATGCCAGCGGCGGCCTTCTTTTGCACCGTACCGTTTGGCCTGTTGCCGCACGAGCATGTGGCATGGATCGAACAAGGTGGCGGACAACAGCTGTGGGAGGAACTTTATGCTCCGTTTGGTGTTCAGCCCTATATGGCGGGCAATACCGGCCCAACCATGGGCGGTTGGTTTCGCAAGGAGATTGCCTCTCCTGCTGATCTCAAGGGCGTGAAAATCCGTGCTGTTGGTATGGGTGGTGAGGTGCTGCGCCGCTTGGGCGCGCAAGCCATTTCCCTGCCATCATCCGAACTTTATGCCGGTTTCCAATCCGGTGTTGTTGATGCGGTCGAGTTCTTGGGGCCGTGGACGGATAGTGCTTTGGGCTTTCAGCGGATCGGCTCCCACTACTATGGCCCGGGTGTAAACAAGCCTAATGGCACAGGCGAGGCGTTGATTAACAAAAAAGCGTTGTCGGCTTTGCCGGAAGATCTTCGGGCAGTTGTTGCGGCGGCGTGCCGGATGGAGGCTGATAGGGCCCTTGCAGAAGCAAACCAATTCAACGCGACCGCGCTTGCCAAATTGCAGGAGACTGATGGCTTACATATTGCGCCATTCCCTGTCTCGGTACAGGAGGCTTATGCTGTGGCTGCGGCGGAGGTGATGGCAGAGTATGCAAAGAGTGATGCCATGAGCGCGAAGGTGTTTGCCTCCTACGAGAAGGCGCGGACGCTTTCCAGCGGCTGGAGTGATATGTCCCTTGCGCAAAACCTCGGGGCGCGGGCATTGATGCCCTAAAGACTGCACCTACTAGATACAGCGTTATCAAGGCAGTGCTGCGGCGCTGCCTTTTTATTTGCGATAAGCTGTAAGCGCGCAAAATTACCCACCTGCATATCAAGACTTGCCGAAATGTTTAGTCACCTGAACACTTAGCAGATGTGAGGTGGATGCAGGAGGGCGGAATGCATCACTATTCTATGACAAGGCAGGCGGTGCGTGTGGGGGCGGGCGTGGCCGTATTGATGTTGGGTACAGGGGCGGTGTTTGCCGGTGGCTTCGCCATCCGCGAGCAATCGAGTTATTATCAGGGCACTTCGTTTGCAGGGTATAGTACAGCAAGCGATAGCATCTCTACGATGTTCTGGAACCCGGCGACGCTGACAGCGCATAAAGGGATGAAGAGCGAAGTCATCAACTCTGTCATTGTTCCGCGTTCCGACATTGATGTTGAAAGCGCGGTGGTAGATAGCAGCAACACGCCGCTGACATCCGTGCCGGGGGCGGCGACAGGTGATGCAGGCGATATTGGCATTGCCGCATGGGTGCCGGGTTCCTATGGCAGTTATCAATTTAATGATCAGGTCTATCTGGGGCTAAGCATGAATGCGCCGTTCGGGCTGTCGACCAAACCAAACACCCTTTGGAGCGGGCAGACTTATGCTCGTTCTTCCGAGGCGCTGTCGTTTAATGTGACACCCAATGTGGCTTTTAAGCTGAGTGACAGCTTGTCACTCGGCGTTGGTTTACAGATGCAGTATTTTCAAGTGCGACTGAAGCGGGCGCGGACAACCTCTGTTGATGCGCCGGGAATCGAGCTGCGCGGCGAGGATCAGAATTTGGGCATCGGGGCCACGTTTGGCCTGCTCTATGAGCCAATGGAAGGCACGCAGATCGGCTTTGGATACCGGTCTCCAGTGAACCAGAGCCTTGACGGTTATCTGATTGTGGGGAGTTCGGAAACGCGGATCAATGCGGAAGTGTTGTTGCCCGAGAGCGTGAATGTTTCTTTCAAACATGCGTTTATGGAAGATCGCGCTAGGGTGATGGGGACGTTTGAATACACACACTGGGGTCGGTTTAATCACTTTGCCATTTATAATGATCTGGGGCGACAAATTTCCGGCTTGGAGTTCTTTTACGATGATGGCTACTACTTAGCACTCGGCGGCGAATACGATTTTAACGCGCAGTGGACGGGACGGGCGGGCATCGCCTACGAGTGGTCGCCGATTGACGAGGAGGTGCGGACCGCGCGGTTACCCGATAGCGATCGCTTGTGGTTGAGTGCAGGCTTAAGCTACACATATACAGACTGGCTCTCTTTTGACTTGGGCTATACGCATATCTTCCCGGAAAGCGCGAAAATCGATTATAATCCGCAGCACCATGATTACAACGGGATCTCTTTAAGGGGAGATGTTGATGCAAGCGTAGATATTCTATCTGCTGCGATGCGGGTGGTGTTTTAAGTGGTTTTTTCTGAATTTATGAAGACAGGGGAAAGCTTTAATGTGCTTTCCCCTCTGACTTGCTTGAGCAAGCCTCCAATAGATCTGGGAGATTTCTTTGTGGAGGATAGCTTGTCACAATTGTTTCTTGTGAATCGTGTTTATGCTGCCGAAACATTGAACCGGAGGATTGGTTGTGTCCGCGGATCCGCAAGTAAAGAAATACCGTAGTCTGTTCCTCTCTGACATCCACCTAGGAACTCGTGGGTGCAAAGCGGAGTTTCTGCTTGATTTTCTAAAGAACCACGATGCGGAAACGGTTTATCTAGTCGGTGATATTGTCGATGGCTGGCGGTTGCGTCGCTCTTGGTTTTGGCCGCAGGCGCATAATGACGTTGTGCAAAAGCTGATGCGCAAAGCGCGTAAAGGCGCCCGTGTTGTCTATATACCCGGCAATCATGACGAGTTTTTGCGTGGCTACTTGGGCACGCAAATGGGCGGGGTGGAAATTGTCGATCAAACCATTCATGAAAGTGCGTCTGGAAAAAAATATCTCGTGATCCATGGCGATCAGTTTGATGTGGTGGTGCGGCATGCCAAGTGGCTTGCGCTGCTAGGTGACTGGGCATATGTGAGCGCGCTTAATCTCAATACGCTGGTGAATTTCTGCCGTCGCAAGCTTGGCCTCACCTATTGGTCGCTTTCAGCATGGGCGAAGCTGAAGGTGAAGAACGCTGTCAATTTTATTGGTAATTTTGAAGAGACTTTGGTGGGGGAAGCGCGCCGACAGAATGTTGACGGGGTGATTTGTGGTCATATCCACCACGCGGCAAATCACAGTGATTTCGGACTGCACTACATCAATACCGGCGATTGGGTTGAGAGCTGCACCGCTGTTGGCGAAACCTTTGAGGGGACGTTTGAAGTTATCAAATGGACGCGTACAGCGGCTCCTGCCGCTTTGCCTGCTCCCGAATCCAAGCTGCATGAGGAAGAAGCCGTGGCATGAGTTCTCTGCTGATTGTAAGTGATGCTTGGCGCCCGCAAATCAATGGTGTGGTGCGCTCTTTGGAGCGCCTGAAGGAAGAGCTGGAAGCGATCGGTGTGCGGGTAGAGATGCTGACACCTGACCGCTACTACAATGTGCCCATGCCTTCTTATAGTGAAATTCGCTTAAGCTTGACGCGAGCAAAGCAAGTCGCCCAAGCTATGTCCGAGGCAAGGTGTGACCATCTGCATATCGCCACAGAGGGACCACTTGGGGTTTTGGCGCGCCGGGTTGCGATCAAACAGGGGGTAGCCTTTACCACCAGTTATCATACTCGTTTTCCCGAATACCTGAGGGCGCGCGTGCCAATCCCACTTGAGTGGTCCTATGCGTGGCTGCGACGGTTTCATAATGCCGGGCAGGGTTGCATGGTGGCGACGCAAACTTTGGAAGATGATTTGCGTGCGCGTGGATTCGAAAATTTGATGCGGTGGTCTCGCGGGGTTGATCATCACCTGTTTCGCCCAATGGATCACAGTGTGTTTCCTGCGGGAGTAGCAGAGCCGGTGTTTCTTTATGTTGGCAGGGTTGCCGTTGAGAAGAATATCGAGGCGTTTTTGCAGCTGGACTTGCCAGGGCAAAAGGTTGTGGTGGGTGCTGGACCGCAACTGGAGACGCTTCGCGCAGCTTATCCTGATGTGGAATTTACCGGCCCCAAGCAAGGGGACGAGTTGGCACATTACTATGCCAGCGCCGATGTTTTTGTTTTCCCAAGCCTGACAGATACATTTGGTAATGTGTTGCTAGAGGCGATTTCCAGTGGCACGCCGGTTGCGGCTTATCCAGTAATGGGGCCTATCGATGTTATTGGAGATAGCGGAGCAGGGGTGTTGGATACTGACTTGCGCCGAGCTTGTTTGGCAGCGTTGAAGATAGATCGGGATCATTGCCGCAAGGTTGCGCTCAGGTTCAGCTGGCAGGCGTGTGCGCAGCAGTTCTTGGGTAACGCACAATTGGCGCATGAGCGCGTATACGGGCCTGCGGCTGAAAAGCGACTAAGTGCCCCTAGTTTGGGCCCCATCGCCAGCGAAGCTGAGTTGCGGCAGGGTGCTTTAGAATAATTTGCATCTCTATTAGAAGCTGTTTATCGTCGCGACCCTCTACAAGAGGGAAGTGCACATATGGCGGATAACAAAGAGCAGGAACACGTTAGCTATCAAGATATTGTGGAGGCTGAACAGCGCATTCGCCCAGAGGCGCGCGTGACACCGTTGCTATGTAGTGAGGTGTTGGACCGAATTAGCGGAAGGCGTGTGTTTTTGAAGCCCGAAACCCTGCAGCGAACCGGATCCTTTAAGTTTCGCGGCGCTTACAATCGTTTACAGCTAATCCCAGAAGGTGAACGTAGCGCGGGGGTTGTCGCATGCTCTTCGGGTAACCACGCGCAAGGTGTCGCGGCGGCGGCCGGGCTTTTGGGGATGCAGGCGACAATTGTTATGCCGCAGGATGCGCCTGCGACAAAGATTGAACGCACGAAAGCGCTCGGAGCGGAAGTGGTTCTGTATGATCGGGATCAACAGGACCGTGACCAGATCGCCAAGGACTTGTGCGCCAAGCGCGGTGCGACTTTGGTTCATCCCTATGAAGATACCGGCATTGTTGCGGGGCAGGGGACTGCCGGTTTGGAAATGGTAACGCAGATGCGCGCGCAGGGTGTTGTGCCCGATGCGGTGCTGTGTTGCACAGGGGGCGGCGGACTTAGCAGCGGAGTGGCGATCGGTGTCGAGCATGGCTTTGCAAACACCGTACTGGTGACGTGCGAACCGGAAGGGTTTGATGACTACGCCCGCTCTTTGGCAAAAGGTGAGAGGGTTGCAAACAAGCGCTTTGGTGGCTCGGTTTGCGATGCGGTGCTGACGCCGACACCGGGAAAAATCAGCTTTGACATCTTGAAAGACCGCCGGGTTGCCAGTGTGGTTGTTAGCGATGAAGAGGCTTTGCGGGCGGTAGCTTTTGCATTCACCGAGTTAAAACTGGTGGTAGAGCCGGGCGGTGCTGTGGCGCTGGCGGCTGTGCTGTTTGATCGCTTGCCGGCTGAAATGCGCAGTGTGGCTGTTGTGCTGTCTGGCGGCAATGTGGATGCGGATGTGATGGCGAAGGCATTAAGCCTGCCGCCAATCGCTTAGGAAAAGAGAGCGAGGCGCTCTCCTGTGGAGAGCTCTTCGAGCGGGTCGCTGTTTTTGGCAATTTGCTTGAAGGTTCGGCCAGAGGAAGGGCGCTCCTCCTCTTCGTCTTCTTCGGCGCTCGCATCGGCTTGCTCGTCCGGTTCAGGTTGTGGCGCTGGATCCGGCTGGGAAATTGCGCCTAACTGAGCAGGCTGTTTTGAGGTTGAGCGCGGTGCGTCGAGCACAGCTTCCTCAGAACCAGTGTCGGCTATGCCAACTTCCGGCTCGGACGCCGTCTCTTCTGCGCTTGCCTCTGTCTTGATAGTGTCTGGAACAGCAGGTTTGGCTTCCGGCTCCTGCGCTTGAGGTTCGGTTAGAGCTTCCTCCGCCTCTGCCGGGGCCACTTTTGCTGGTTCGAGAATGAGATCGTCTTCAATGATAAAGCTGTCATCATCATTGTCGAATAGGGCATCAATGTCAGACTGGTTGACCCCTTCCCCTTCCATCTGCGGCCCATTTAGAAGGTGTGCGTCCGGGCGAGTGTCGCGGGGGAGGTCTTCCTTCTCCTCTATCCTTGCAGCATTTTCTGTTGCACCTGCAACAAATGCATCGGGCGAGATCGACCAGATGCCAATCATGCGATTGATGCGTTCTTCCAGATAGCAAAGTGCATTGACGACCTTCTGAATGCGCTGACCTGTAAGGTCCTGAAACGAGCAGGCCATAAGAATATCGGTTGCTTTGGCGTCGATCGCTTCACATAGAGCAGGGCTGGCGCCGCTATCCCGCAGGTTCCACGCCGCCTCTTGAATTTCTTCAGAGGCTTCGAGAATTGTTTGTGTGGCGGATTCCGTCGAAGAGACGATTGCATCCAGTTCATTGGAGGCCGTTGCAAAGCTCCCCGCCTCTTCAGAGGAAAGTTTTACCTTTGCGATCTCGGATTTGGTGCGCTCAATAGCTTCATGCATTTCATAGATGTAGAGGCGGAAGGTATCCAGTTCGGATGGGAGCTCTTTTCCATCCAACGAGGCTTCAAGGCGAGATACAGCCTCAAGCAATGCCTTGGTATCTTTGGCTTGGTTGCGGCTGATATACTCGCTAAGGAAAGCACGGCCGCGCTCTGTCTCGCTTAGCGCCGCTTCAAGAGCATTAAACTCTGTTTCCGTAAGGGCGGCTTCCTTAGCGTTGTTTTTCATTAATTGCCCCGCTAATGCACTTGCAACCGTGATTTGATGAAAATATACTTATCACGAATTTACGGTGCATCCAGTACTTAAAAGTGAAATAAAACTGGGATAAGTCTGCGTAATATCGCTGTGTTCTGTTTCGCCCGACACATCAAATGCGGGCACTTTCGCTTACAAACCCTAGGATTGGTCTCTGGTTTCCCCCTCGCGCAAGTGCTGGTGGCCTTTTCAGTTCCTACTTCTTATTGAATGTGAAAAAACATGAGTGTTTTGCTTCATGCCCACAGCCCTGTGCGGATGTCGTTGGGAATCAGTGCGCTGTTCTCAACCTTCATTTTTGGCATTGGCCTGTTTCTGCCTTACTTTCCAGTCTATTTGGAAGGGTTGCAATTTACCCCGGTTCAGATTGCGGTTCTGGCCTCTTTGCCTAATCTGGTGAAGGTTGTTTCAACACCACTGCTTACTTCTTTGTCTGACAAGAGCGGGCGGCGGCGGCGTTCGATCGCGCTATATGCGTTGTTTTGCGTTCTAAGTCTGGTAGCGTTGTCGCAAACGGATACTTACGCGGTTGTTTTTGGCATTGTTCTAGTTTTCTCTTTCTTTCTTGCGCCTTTGCAGCCGCTGTCCGATGCCTATGCTTTTGAGGCGGTTAATAATTGCGGGATTGATTACGGTAAGCCACGCGCCGTTGGGTCCGGGTTCTTCATTATCGCGACCATGTTCGGTGGTTGGTACATTGGTTTTGGCCCTTCGGTTCATTTGCTCTATTTCATTGCGGCGGCGTTTTGTTTGCTGATTTGGATGGCGCTGGCATTGCCGCCGATGCCATCGGAACACAGGCGGGAAATGCAACAGGGGACCGTGGATGGCAATGAGCTAAAAACCGCAAGTCTGCACATTATGCTGCTGGCAACTGGTTTGGTGCTTGGCAGCCTCGGCGCATTGTTTTCATTTGGCTCGATCTTCTGGTTGGCCAATGGCTTGAGCGATAGCCAAGTTGGCCTTTTATGGTCTGCCGGTGTTGTTGCCGAGATCTGTGTGTTTTTGGTCGGGCAGCGCTTGATAAAGCGGTTCGGCGTGTTTCAGCTTATCATTATAGGGAGTTTAGGCGCGTTGGTGCGCTGGGTGCTGTTCCCCATTGCCGACGGCTTCTGGAGTGCTTTGGCGCTGCAACTGCTGCATGCCTTTAACTTTGGCATGGTGTTCATTGCCTTGATGAACTACTTGTCCAAGTCTATTTCCGCTGCCCGTTTGGGTACGGCGCAGGGCCTTTCGCAGACGTATATCGGTTTGTTTACCGGTTTGACGGGCGTGCTTAGCGGGTGGCTCTATGAAATGTCCCCAGCCTATGCGTTCTATTCTATGGCGCTTATTGTGCTTGCTGGTGTTGTACTGTTGTTGGCGACGCGGAGCACCGTTGAACGGCAGATTTCTGCCACAGCCTGAAGAACCAACGGCCGGACGGACGCACTTCCGGCCCGCTTTTCAATAGGGCGTTCCTTAGGCTCAACTCGGGTTGCCGGTGGACGCCTCTTGCGGTTCTCCTGTATAGAAAAGTGGTGGGCTGGCAGGGGAACAAGAGGGCTTTTCGCATATGGCGCAGAATACGCAATCTGGTAGGGATGATGGTGTGTCAGGCGATGAGGCGGTGCTTGTTCTTAAAGGGCGCTGGACATTGGACGAGGCACAGCTGCGCGAGAGCGAGCTAGCGGCTATGATCAAGCCGTTATCAGGGCGAAGGGTGGTGCTGTCACTTGCTGAAGTCGCTGTGATTGATGTTTCCGGTGCATGGTTATTGAAGCGCTTGGAGCGACAGCTTCAGGCCGCTGGCAGAGAGCTGCGTTACCGTGATCTTTCTCCAGAGGCGCGGGAGCTTTTAAAAGAGGTAGAGCGTCATCATCCTGAAGCCTATGCCAAACCGGCCGCGGTTTCGCCGTTTCTCAAGGTGCTGGATGCAACCGGGCGCGCCGCGCTTGCCGTTTATGAAGATGCCTTGGCCTTGGTGGCCATGCTCGGCTCTATCGTGCAAACGCTGGCGGCAGCCATTGCCCACCCGCGGCGGTTTCGGCCGATCTCCATTGCCGTGCAATTTCAAAACAGCTGTATTGGCGCGGTGCCTATTGTGATGCTGATGAGCTTTCTCATTGGTGCGATTATTGCCCAGCAAGGTGGCTTTTATCTTAGTCAATTCGGAGCGGACATTTTTGTTGTCGATTTGGCGGGTGTTTTGGTGCTGCGTGAAATCGGCGTCATTCTTACAGCAATTATGGTGGCGGGGCGCTCTGGCTCGGCGTTTACCGCAGAACTTGGTTCCATGAAGATGCGTGAGGAGGTGGATGCGCTTAATGTGATCGGCCTGCGGATAACCGAAGTTCTGGTGGTGCCGCGCTTGGTGGCTTTGATGCTGGCGATGCCGATCCTCGTGTTTCTTGCGGATCTGGCGGCGCTGTTTGGGGCGGCTCTTACCTGCTGGGCCTATCTTGGCATTGTACCAAGCTCCTTTATCATTCAGCTGCAAAGCGCTGTGAATGTGGAGACGCTTACTGTCGGCATCATTAAAGCACCGTTTATGGCGCTGATTATCGGCTTGATCGCTTGTATCGAGGGCTTGAAAGTGGAGGGCTCCGCGGAATCTCTTGGCAAGCAGACAACGTCATCAGTGGTAAAAGCCATATTCATGGTCATTGTGGTTGATGGCTTTTTTGCAATCTTCTTTGCTTCGGTGGGGCTGTAGTTGTGACAAGAGAAAAAGCTTCGGGAAGCAGGAACAGTTTTGTTGATTTGGCAGCGCAAATCCCAGTTGGCGCGCCGATTTTGCGAGCACAGGATATTCGTGTGCGTTTTGGTTCGCAGTTGGTGCTGGATGGGTTGACGCTGGATGTGATGAAAGGCGAAATCCTTGGCTTTGTGGGTGGATCGGGCACGGGTAAAACTGTGCTTATGCGCACCATACTTGGGCTAAACCTGCGTGAAAGCGGGCGGATCGAGGTATTTGGACGGGAACAAGGCAAGTTAAGCGCCAAGGAACGGCGGCAAGTGGAGCAACGCTGGGGCGTTTTGTTCCAGCAAGGGGCGTTGTTCTCTTCACTTACTGTTCGGCAGAATGTGCAAGTGCCGATGCGAGAATACTTGCAACTTCCGCAGCGGCTGATGGATGAATTGGCGCTGCTAAAAATTGAAATGGTCGGGCTGCCGCGGGAAGCGGCGGATAAGTTTCCCTCAGAGTTATCCGGGGGCATGATCAAGCGGGCGGCGTTGGCGCGTTCGCTAGCGCTTGAGCCGCAGATTGTGTTTTTGGATGAGCCAACTTCGGGGCTTGACCCGATCGGAGCGGGTGCTTTTGATGAGCTTATCGGAAAACTGCGCGAGACACTGGGGCTTACCGTGTATATGGTGACCCATGATCTGGACAGTCTTGCCAGTATATGCGACCGGATTGCTGTGCTTGGAGACAAGAAAGTGCTTGTTTCAGGCAGTTTTGAAGAAATGAAGCAGTTTCAGCACCCTTGGGTGCAGGAGTATTTTTGCGGAACACGGGCGCTGCGGCGCTAACCTTGGGAGAGCAAGATGGAAACACGTGCCAATACCATGGTTATCGGCGGCTTCGTGTTGGGTGTGGTGGCCGCTATGTTTTTGTTCACATTCTGGTTGATCGGAGCCAGCGACGGTGAAAACCAACGCCTTATCAAGGTGGTGTTTCCCGGCGCTGTGACCGGGCTGCCTAAAGGCGGGCAAGTGACATTTAATGGCATCAAGATCGGGGATGTGAGTGATCTTACCTTTGATCCGACCAATCCACGGCTGGTGGTGGCGACGGTGCGGGTGGATGCAAGCACGCCACTGCGCAAAGATTCGGAGGCGATGCTCGGCTTTACCGGTTTAACCGGTGTTGCCTATGTGGCGATTTCGGGCGGCACGCTGGCCTCGGAGCCGTTGTTTTCTGAGGATGAAGATCAAATTCCGGTTATTTATGCGCAACGATCGCAATTTGAAGACATTATTGAAGGGGCAAAGGACATTCTGCGTAAAGCGGATAAGACCCTGACGACAATTGATAATGTGGTTCAGGCGGCTGGGCCTGACGTGGAACGGACCATTGCCAACGCGGCAAAGTTTTCCGATGCGCTTGCTGCCAACTCCGATGGTGTTGATGCGTTTATGGCCGGAATTACCGATACAGCTCGTGCTTTTACCGACTTGAGCGGACGAATTGGCAAGTTGGTGGATCGTGGCGAGAAATTGCTTGCGGCAGTGCCTGAAAACAAGCTTGCTGGCATTGTTTCCAATTCTGAAGAATTTACCGCTAAACTGGTTGATAAAGCAGAGGAGCTTGACGGGGTTTTTGCCGATGTTCAGGAGGCTGCCGGGCAAGTGCAACAGTTTACAGAAGGGCTCAATAGCAGCTTACAGCAGGTAGATGCGGTGATTGCGGCTGTTGATCCAAACGCTGTTGAACAGGCTGTGCAGGGGGCCGCCGATCTAGGTGCTTTAGTAAGCGATAACAAGGCGGATGTGGCTAAGACGCTTGTCAATGCCAGCCAGATTTCAACCGACTTGGCAGCGGTTTCGCAAGAATTAGCGGATAACAAGCAGCTGGTGAGCGAACTGGGCACGCGTGCAAAAGAGGTGATGGAGCGTTTAAGTGTTGCGGCGGGCGATGCGCAGGCAGTGATCGCGGCAGTGGAGCCTGAGAAGGTTCGGGCGATTGTTGCCAATGTGGAAGATGTGAGCGCTGCCGTCGCCGGAAAATCAACACAGATTGCCAAGACGGTTGATGATGTGAGCGCAGCCGCAGCTAATGTTCGCGGCATCACAGATGATTTGGGTAAGCGCCGTGGCGAAATAGATCAAATCGTGGAGAATGCCGCACAGATCGCGGCTAACCTTAATGGTGCAAGTGTCAGGGTCAATGGCATTCTCGAAGAGGTTGATGGCTATGTGAAAGGTGATGGTGGTGGTCTTATTCAAGAAGCCACTAAGGCGGCTGTTGCTGTGCGGAAGTTGGCAGAGGCTTATGCTAAGAATGCGGAACCGATTTCAAATAATCTGCTGAGCTTTTCGCAAAAAGCGCCGGCAGAATTCGCCAGTGTGATTGCGCAGCTTAACCGAACACTGGTGGATATTCAGCGCGCTGTAGATAATTTTAACAGGCGGCCAAACCGGATTATCTTTGGCGGTGATGAAGTGCCGGTTTATGATGGCGCGCGACGGCGATGAAATGCTTTGCATTTTAGAAAAGCCTATCTTAAATCTGGTGCATTGACGCTATTTGAGGTTTTGATTTGTTGGTGACGGGCATTGCGAAAAGATTAGGGTTGCTTGGGGCTTGTGTGGCGCTTGTTGGCTGTGCTGCAAGTGGGCCTGAGGTTTTGTATGGCCTAAGCGCGCCAAATCCTACGCCTGTTGCAGCAAAGCGTAGGTCAGTGCAGATCCTTGTGCCGCAACCAACAGCTCTTAAGGCGCTTGATACAACCAGTATTGCGGTGGCCGAACGTGGACCGAGTTACACCTATTTTGGCAAGGTGGCGTGGAGCGACAGTTTGCCAAAGGTGTTTCAGGCACAACTGGTCGAAACTCTTGAAACTACCGGAAAACTTAACGGAGTTGCCCTGCCGGGGCAGGGCCTGTTGATTGACTATCAGTTGCAAACGACACTGCGTTCATTTGAAGTTCGTTTGGATGGTGGCAATCGGGCACTGGTGGAGGTTTCAGCGCGTTTGGTAGATGATCGGACTGGCCGGGCTGTTCGCTCGCGGGTGTTTACTGCATCTGTGCCATCGCGGGCGGTTGAACCTGCCCCGGCTGTGGATGCGCTGAATGCTGCATCTGACAGGGTCGTGCTTGAGATGGCAGACTGGGTCGTCAACAGCCTGTAGTTACTTCGCGTGGATGTGTTTGGAACCGGTGAGCGCGAAGCTCGCCGGTTTTTTCTTGCCAATGCTGAAGGCATGGCAAGGGGACAAAAGGAAAAGGGCACTCTTGTTTAAAGAGCGCCCTTTTTCCGTTTTCCTATGAGTTCGTTTAGTCGAAGCGTCCAGAGGCATGTGCCAGCATGGTGTAGACTTTGCCGGTGTCCGACGTCAGATAGGTTTGGCTGACGCGGTTGTCTGGATCGGAGCGGGAGACTTGGGTGAGCAGTTGCTCGAAGTCGCGGAGGTACTGCTCGACAGCCTGGCGGAACTCTTTGTCTCTTCTGTACTTTTGACGGATTTCGTCAAATGTTTGTTGCCCCTGCAGCGTGTAGAGACGGCGGGTGAAGACGTCTTTCTCGCCGCGGCGATAGCGTTCCCACAAGCTGACAAAAGTGTCGTGATCAACCGCGCGGGCAATGTCCATGCTAAGCGAGTTCAACGATTCCACAACGTGTTGTGGCGAGCGCTGGTTCACTTGCATTTGCGGTGCAACTTGCGGTTGCGTTCCTTCTTCGTCATCGGAGGCACGGCGCAAAAGATCGCTCATCCAGCCTTGCCCCTGCGGCTCGCCCGGTGCCGGCTCAGCGGTGCGGGCGCGCAGGTTGGAGCGCGAGGCAAGAGGGGCTCTAGGTGCGGCACTTGCCTCATCTAGATCAGTATTGCTCCGTTCAGCGCCGACCGGGGCCGTTTCCAGCTGGGTTGCGGCCGACGCCTGGGTAAAAGAAGCTGCCGCCTGACGGCCTTGGGCCGGTGTGGAGACATCAAACTGCGAAGACTGACGCGCGACAATCTGCGATAGCTCTTCCAGTGCCTTCACTTGCTCGGAAACCACGCGGCGCAGGGCCGCTGTGGAAGCTTCGGCCTCTTGCGGCAGCGCATGCAATCCGGCGCTTAGCTCAGAACGTGTGGCCTCCAGCTCGGTGTGCACTTGCGATGCCACGTCGCGCATGCGCTCTGTGGTTTGCAAGAAATCGCCGGCCGCTGTGGAGATGGTCTGCTTCATTTCACCCAGAATTTCGTCCTGAGCAGCGCGAATTTCATCCCGCGCTTTTTTGCTTTCCATACCAGCGGTCATGCGCATGTTTTCAAATTGCTCGGTGACAGAGCGTGTCGCGGTTTCAGCGGCAACTTTCAGCATACCAGAAACTTCACGGGCCTTGTCATCGGCAATTTCTAGAACATCACCCAAGGTGCCGGTGTAGTTGGCCATGAGTTGTTCGGCGGCCTGCGTTTTGCTGATGAGGGTTTCTGTGATTTCCTCAATAGCTAGGCGGCGGTCGACGACGCGGCTTTCTACGGCATTGTTGGCGTGTTCCAGATCAAGAACTGCCTTTGCCAGTTGCTGGTTCTGGGTGTCCATGCGCGTGGTTATAGCCGCCGTGTCGGTGAGTACGGCCTGCGTGGTATCTCGCAGGAGCGAGACTTGCGCATCAATAGAAAGGTTGGCTGATTCTGTTTCCGCCAAGGCACGTTCAATTGCGGAGCGGAACTCGTTGGCGCGATGGCCAAGGTTGGTTTCCACTTCGGTGAGATTTGCCCCGGCGGCGTCGAGAATGCCGCGCAGTTCGGTGTTGGCGCCATTCAGGCCGCTGAGAATCTGCGAAATGTCGCCGGATAGCTGATCCTTGGCGGAAACCAGAATGGTGGCAGCAGCTTCACTGCGTTTTTCGATGGTGTCGCCGATATCAGTGAGAGCGTCATGTAGCGAGCGGCTGGCCACATCGCTTTGTGCTTTTACTGCGCTGGCAACAGCGTCGCCCTGACCTTCCAGCGTTGCCAAGAGATTGCGTATTTCATCGGCAAAGTTCTCGCGGGTGCTGTTTAGAACATCACTGGCTTGTTGCGAGCGCTGGATGATAACGTCCCCTAGGCCATCCAGAGCGGTGTTCAGCGTGGAGCTGGCTTGCTCGGACTGGGTGCGAACTTGTGTTGCCACTTGCTCGCCGCTCTGGGTGAGGGAGGTGATCATGCCGCCCACTTGATCGACGAACTGGTTTTGGGCGTCCGACAGCGCATTGGCTGCCGCCTTTGAGCGTTCATCAAACAGGGCTGTGATTTCGCCGCCGGTTTCCACGAGAGTTTTGGTGGCATCTACGCCGGAACGAGCGAAGGTGTCCGCGATCTCCTGGCTTTTAACTGATACGGCGTCGATAATGGCGCCGTGCACCTGGTCTACACGGGCGGAAAGGTTGTTGGCGCGTTCTTCGATTGCCTCGATAAGGTCATTGCCGTCCTTGCCGATGATACGGGAGAGCTCTGCGGAGCGATCACCAAAGGCATCGTTAAGGTTGGTTGCTTTTTCCAGCAGCTCTTCCGAGACAGCGTGGACACGGCCTGAAAGGGTGCCTGCGGCTTCTTCGATGACGGCAAAGACGCGTGCGCGTACCTCTTCACTTTCCCCGGCAAGCAGGTTGCGGATGCGATCGACGGATTCTTCAAGCGCTGCTTTTGAACGCTCGCTTTCCTCATTCAAGCGTGTTGTGACAGAGGAGACGGTCTCAATAAGTTCTTCGCGGACCTTGCCGGTCTCTCCGGTGAGCTGGCCAGACATTTGGGCCAGCGTTTCCATGTAGCTGGTGCGGGCATTGTCGCTTTCAAGTGCGAGGGTGCGTGCCGCTTCTTCCACCGTAGATAGGACAGCGTCGCGGACGGCGATGCTTTCTTCGGTGAGGGAGCCACGGATATCTGCGAGGGCTTGCGAAACAGATTCTGCTGCTTTCGAGCCTTCGCTGGAGATGGAGCCGGTGAGCTCCTGCATGGTTTGTGTGACTGTTTCGGCGGTGCGTATACGCTCCTGCGACAGGCTGGTGGACGCTTGGCCGACAACTTCCAGAATGAGGTCACGGGCCTTGCCGCTTTCATCAGCCAGCGCAGTGGTTACTTCGGTGAGAGCTTCTGTAAGGACTGTGGCCGCGCGTTCGCTCTCGCCGCCGATCTTGGTGGAGATTGCTTCCACGCGGTCGTTAAGGATGCTTTCCAGCGCAGATGCACGGGTATCCAGCGTTTCGGCAACTTCAAAGACCTTGTTGCCGAGCGTAATGTTGATTTCTTCAACACGCCCTGCGAGCACCTCTGTGAGTTCTTCAGACTGGCGTACGATAACATTGCCAGCTTCATTGAGGCGGGTGTCGAGCGCCTCGGTCATTTCTTCCTGACCGGTAGAGAACGCGGAAGCGATCTCACGGGTACGGGCGACAAGTGTCTCGGAAATCTGGCGGGCACGGGCGTCCAATGCGTGGTCGATGCGCTCGGCACCGGTGGACATGGACTGAGCCAAGTGCTCGGCCTTATCAGAGATCACCGTTGCCGCTGCCTCTACCTTATCGCCGACTGTTTCGTCAAAGCGAGTGAGAGTTGAGGACAGGGTCTGCTCGATATGCTCGCCTTTTTCAGAGAGGACCTCGCCGATCTGCGTCGCGCGGGTGGATAGCTGTTCGCCGACCTGTTCCACGCGGTTGGTGAGGTCTACCGCAATTACATCGGTCCGATCCTCAAGGATCTTGGCAATGGTATGTGATTTGTCCTCCAGCGTTTCGGTGATCAGCTTGGCGCCGGTGTCCAGAGCCTCGGTGACAAGGGTGGTGCGGCTGTCAATGGCGCTGGTGAGGCTGGTTGAGCGGGTGTCGAACGCTTCCTCGAAGGCTTGTGTGCGCTGGGAAAGGGTGCTTTCCAGTTCAGACAAGCGACCATCAAAGGAGACCGACAGGTTCTGTGAGCGCAGATCCAGCGATTGAACCAGTTGTGCCCCTTGCTCGTTGACGATCTGCTCCAGCTCCACAAGGCGGGAGGCAAGGCCGTCGCTGAGTTTACCGCCGCGGTTCTCCAGAGTGTCGGAGATGCGGTCGCTGATTTCTGCAAGGTCGGTGACCAAATGCTCGGAGCGAGAGCCGATAAGGCGGGCAAGCTCGGTGCCGGTGTCGGCGAGTTTGACCGTAAGCTCGTCGGTCCGCTGGCCAAGAGCGCCGGTGATTTCGCCGCCGACGGTTTCCATTGCAACCTTGAAGTCGACTGCCTGATTTTCGATCAAGAGAGCCAGATCAGCGCCGCGGTTGGCAAGGGTTTCATCCAGTGCAGCGCCGTTGACGGTGATGCTCTCGTGAATACGGGTGGAGACATCTTCAAGTCGGGTGGCAAGTTCGCCGCCGCTGCCAGTGATGGTTTCACCCAGCACCTTGGCGGTTTCGTCGATGCGGCCGGTGATTTCCTCGCCGCGTAGGGACAGATCCATGCCGATGCTCTCACCTGCGCCGCGCAGGACCTCAGAGACGTCTGCTGAGCGGGCGGAGAGGGTTTCGATCAAATCGGTACATTGAACGGCAAGTGCTTCGTTAAGCTCTTTGCCGCGCTCGGCCATGGTGCTGGCCACATGCTCGCCCGTGTCGCGCAGGGCGGTGTCAAGGGCACGGCTCTGACTGTCGACTTTGCCGATGAGCTCATCGGTGCGGGCGGTGATGGTTTCCAACATGGTGCCGCTGGTGGAGCTCAGGGTCGCGGCGATGTCGTCGCCAGACAGACGCAGTTTCTCATGCAGCGTATCGCCAGCACCAACAAAGTGCGTGGTGATGCCCTGCAAGGTCTGGTCGAGCGAGGTTTCAAGTGAAGTGTTCGCTTCTGCCACCTGTCGCTGCAAGGTGGTGACAGTGCCCTGCATGCGGTCTATCAGCTGACCGCCAGCCAACTCGATCTGGCCGGTAAGTTCTTCTTTGCTGGAGATGACGCGCTGTGCCAGTGCGGTGTCTGCCGAGCTGATCGCCTCGGAGATACCGGTGACCGAGGTTTCCAGCGAATTGCCCAGTGTTTGCGTTGCGGTGCTTGTCGCGGCGGCAATGGCCTCCTGCGAGTTTTGCAGCGCGCTTTCGATGTTGCGGTTGGTTGCTTCCACTTTGCCGGAGAGGCTTTGTTCTGCTTCGGTAAGTGAGGTGGAGAGCGTTTCCAGCCCGCCTTGCATGGTGGTTGTGAGGCGCGTGTTGGCGCTGTCCACTTGCTGAGATACATCTGCCAGCGCAAGGGAGACAGTGTCCACCAGATTGGTGCTGGCGGTGTTGAGTTCGCCGGTGACACGCATGGAATTGTTGGTGAGCGTCTCTTCCAGCTCGCTGGTGGCGAGACTAAGCGCATCGGAAATGCCATTGACGCCGGTGGCCAGCTTTTCGCTGAAGCCGGTATTGGCCTCGTCGATTTTCTCCGAGATCTGATCAAGCGAGCCGGAGACCGTATCTACCAGCGTGGTGCTTGCAGAGTTCAGCTCGCCAGTTACACGGCGGGAATTGCTGCTGAGTGCTTCTTCCAGCTGCTCTGTGGCAAGAGAGACGGCCTCGGTAATGCCGGTGACACCGGTTTCGACCTTGGTGCCGAAGACGATGTTGGCCTCTGCGATTTTATCGGAAATTTCGCCCAGTGAGCTGGCCGCGGTGGTTGTCAGCTGCGATGAGGCACCTGCCAGTTCCTCGGTAACCTTCTGGGTGGTTTGCGTCAGTTCGCCAGAGACGCGGCTGGAGGTTTCGCCCAGTTGGGTTTCCAGCTTGTCGCCAGCCTCAGTGATGGTACGGTTCAGCGCTGACATGCCTGTGGTCAGCTTGCCAGAGAGTTCATCATTGGCCGTGCTGATGCGGGTGGTGACATCGGCAGCGGTGACGTTAAGTGTTTCTTGCAGTTGCTCGCTGGCGCCTGAAACAGTGCTGTTCAGGCTGCTGACGCCTTGGGAGAGCGTGCGGGAGATGTCGTCGTTGGCCGCTGCGATGCGGTCACCCACCGTGTTGCCGGTGGCTGTGAGGGTGAGGTTAAGCTCATCCTGCGTGGTGCTGAAGGTTTGAGTGATCTGGTTGACACCCGCAGCGATGGCAAAGCCAAGCTCGTCATTAACCTGTGTGATCTTCTCTGTGACTTCGTTTGTGGTGCTGCGCAAGGTACCGGAAAGGCGGGTGTTGGCGCTGTCCACGTCGGCGGTGAAGCTGTCCAGCTTGGTGGACAGGGTATCGCTGACCTTGGTCTGCATATCCTCCACGGTTTCGTGCAGGGTTTGCAAGCCGCCGGAAAGGGTGGACTTGATCTGCTCGTTCGAGGCGTTGATGCCTGAAGTAACGCTCTGCGATGTTTGCGAAAGGGTGCTTTGCAGCTCTTCGGTGGCTGTGGTGGCGCTTTCGTTGAATTCGCGCAAGGATGTGGAAAGCACTTGCCCCAGCTCGGTGGTCGTCCGATCTACCGTTTGCGTGATCGACGACATGCCTTGCGACAGGCTGCTGCTGAGCTCCGAGGACGAGCTGTCGATGCGCTGGGTCACATCGCTTGTGGTGGTCTCCAGCGTTTGTGTCATCTGAGCGCTAACGGTGGCCACGTTCTCGTTGAACTCGTTAAGGCCGGTGGTTAGCGTGCCTGACAGCTCATTGCGGGCAACGGACACAGATTCATTGATGCTGGTAACACCGTTGTTGACTGTAGAGAGCAAACTCTGGTTGGCGCTGTTGATGCTGTCTGTGACGGATACAGTGGTGCCAAGCAGGGTCTCGTTAAGCTGCGCAGAGGTGTTGGTGACATTCTCTGTGAACTCGTTGAGCCCGGTGGCCAGTGTGGTGTTCAGGTGCCCGCTGGCATGTTCGAAGCGCTCTGTAATGCCACTGGACGTGGTGTAAAGCGTATCGCGCAGCTCCGATCCTGCTTCGATAAAGCGGCTGGTAACGTCGTTTGCGGTTTGCTCGATTGACGCGGCAAGGGTGCCACCTTTTTCCTCTAGCTCGGCGCGAAGAGCCTGTGTGCTGTCGGAGATGGTGTTTGCCAGCATATCGCCGGAGAGTTGGAAGGACGCACCCATATCTTCGCCGCTCTTGGTGAGCATATCGGCAACTTGGGCGGCGCGGTTTTCCAACGCATCCTCAATGCGGTCGCCAGTGGAGGCCAGCGCATTGTTGATCTCTTCGGAGCGGCTGGAAAGGGTACCCACGAGAGCATCTGAGGTTTCTGCCAGACGGGCGTTAAGCTCGTCACCATGGGTGGCGAGGCCGTTGACAAAGCGATCGGCTTGCTCGGTAAAGGTCTTGTTGACGTCCGCGCCGGTTGTGGTGAGCTCGCTTGCCAAGCGCTGGCCGCTTTCGCTCAGGGCATCCACCAGCTCTTTGCCTGTGTCAGCTAGGCGCTCCACATAGCTGTCGGAGCGGTTTGTCAGGGTAGACAGCATTTCGCTGCCAGAATTGGTAAAGTTGTCGGAGGCGTCGTTGACGCGGGTCTCGATGCGATTGGTCAGCTGTTCCAGTGCTGCTTCAATGGCCGTGGTGAGGCGTTCACGGGCGCGGTCGACAGAGCTGGCGAACTCGTCGGAAGTAGCGGAAAGCTGGTTTGCGAGACCTTCGTGCGTGCCGGAAATGGTTTCACTTACCAGCTCAGCGTTGGCCTGAATGGCTTCGCGTTGGCTGACCAGCTCCTCTACCAGACGGCGGATCTTGATCTCGTTATCGTTGTATGAGTTTTCAAGCGCGGTCACTTCCTTATGGATAATGACTTCCAGCTCGCCGGCGCGGGCGATGGAGCGCTCGATGCCATCGCTCATGGCGGTGACTTCCCGGCGGATGGCTTGGCCCACATTCAAGATGCTTTCGCGGGCAAAGTCTTCCGGCTCGGCGAGGCGCATGGTGACCTCGGTCATGCAGCGTGCGACATTACGCATTTCCTGCGAGCGCCAGAACATTAGCGCCATCATCCAGAAAAACAGCAGTGGTACAACAATGGCAACACCAGCAAGCACCAAGGCCGGGCTGGTGGACAGGCTGGCAAGCGAGTTGACTTCGGACAACTGATCGCCAAAGGCGGATGAGGCCAAAGCGAAGCCAAGGCCGGACCAAACTACGGAAACTGCGAAGGCAATCCAAAACGGTGCCAATGACTGGCGAGCCTGCAAGGCATACATGAGGCTGGCAACTGTTTGCCGATCATCGTTTGATGCGGTCGGCGGACGTCCGCCACGGCCGCGCTTGCGAGTTGGCCGCTTATCTTCGCTGCTCTTGTCCAGATCTTCCAGTTTCTCGCTTGGAGTTGCCGGCGTGCTGTCGCTTAGCGCAGGTTCTGCACTGGCCTGCTCGCTCAGGCTGTCCTTTGGCTTCTGGTTGTCTGATTCAAAGAGGGCGTCTTGGTCCTCAAATTCGCTGTAGCCTTTTGCCAAAGCTTCTTCTACAGCGGAGAGAGCCACTTCCGACGGGGCTTTCGCCTTCGGTTTGTTCGCCATGTTAATGCCTCGTTCCCGTACTCAATACTTTACTCTTTCCAAATGCTTTGGGTCGCCAGACGCAAATGGAAACGCAACGCGATGGTGTTAAGGAAATATTAACCATAGAAGTTCCCCAGAGTCTCCTTGAAACTTATTGGGGTGGTTTACGTGTTTGCGTTACGTTAACCTTAACTTCTCGTTAAATAATGCCCATAGCACTTGCAGCTTGCTTGTTTCTAATGACACAAACACCTGTAGGGCACAATAGAGTGACACGGCTCGTCGCGCTTGTTGGCGCCAGAAAAGCCGTTCCCTAGCAAGGTCATCCCCCAAGTTCACATATGCATATGTTAAGAGGATGGCAGGATGTGCAGTCGCGGGTGCAGGCGGGCTGGCGCGCAAAAGGTTAACAAAATGATTCCAGCGAGGTTGGTGGCGTGTTGGCTTGGCCGCTGGGTTCTGCAATTATTAGCCAACTGAATACCGTGGAAGTGGATTCCGGAGCTTGCACATAATGCAGCAAATGACTCATTTTTTATTGGTGGCGGCAGGCAGGGAACTAGTAGTTATAGTTGTGATGGATTTCGAATTGTTCTTATGATTGAATCGCTTGTGTTAACTTTTAGGCCAGCCTTGATTAGTGGTAGACTATTTAGCCAAGTGTTAACGAGAGCTTTAACTGATATGATCGTTTACCTGCTGTTAACCATAGAAAAAATTTTTTTAACAAAGGCTAGACTCCTGTGAAATTCCATGAATCGCGATGGGGCACCATGGCTTCGATATCCGCCTATGGCATCTCAATGACGGGAATTCAGTGCTAAAAGCTTATTGGATAGAATCAGTTGCGGTGGTCTGGGTGTCTGAGAGTGACAAGTGATTGGTGTTTTGAGTGGAGGTGAATATGACGGGCTCAAGGGAGGGACTTCTCTTGGATTTGGAGCATCTACGCACTGTAACATTTGGTGATCGTGAGTTTGCTTTGGACGTGTTGGGTTTGTTTTTGCAGCAACTGGCTGTGTTAAAAGAGCAGCTTGGCGATCATGAAAAACCTCAGGTGGAAAAGGAGGCTGTCTTGCATCGTATGCGCGGTGCAGCTTTAGGTGTCGGGGCTGTGCCCTTGGCGGATGCAGCAAGAAAGGCGCAAGAGCATGGCGCGTATGTTGCGCTTGATAGGGTGCTGGTTGAGACTTTGCAATTGTGTCAGGCCATGCTGAGCGGCGATGAAATCCTCTATTGAGGTGGTTTGTCAGCTTGCAGGGTTAGCACGATGCGAGTATTTAAGCGCCAGACAAACATAACAACGCCAGAAAGATTAGGATGCCTAAAGTCAGTTTTGTGCTGCACAGCGGTGAGACGCAAGAGGTTGAAGCGGCCAGCGGCTCTACCGTTATGGAAGCGGCGATTAAGCATATGGTGCCGGGGATTGAGGCAGAGTGCGGCGGTGCGTGTGCCTGTGCGACCTGTCATGTTTATGTGGACGAGGCGTGGGTTGCCAAGACAGGCGAGCCTGAGCCAATGGAAGAGGACATGCTCGATTTTGCGCAGGATGTGCGCGATACCTCGCGGCTTTGTTGCCAGATTAAGGTTGGTGACGAGCTTGACGGGCTTGTGGTGCATGTGCCGGAAAACCAGTAGGTTTGTAGCCAGTCTAAGTAATGAGGGGAGGTGCTTGCCTCCCCTTTTTTATGGGTAAGGGTCGCTACTCGGCGGCAGCGGGCAACACTGCGTTTTTATCTGCAGCCCCGGTGATAAGCTCGTGGCCGGGGGCTGGATACTGTGGCAGGAGGCGAGCAAGGCCAAGGCTGATGGCGGCCATGCCAGCACCTGCGAGGAATACGGCGGCAGGCGAGACCAGCCACAAAAGACCAAACAGGACTGGAATGAACACAGCGGCAATGTGATTTATGGTAAATGAGACGCCTGATGTGGGCGCGATATCTGCCGGGTCTGCGATCTTCTGGAAGTAGGTTTTGATGGCGATGGCCATGGCGAAGAACGCATGATCGACCACATAGAGGCTGGCAGCTACATAGGCGTTGGTCACAAAGGCGTAGGAGACAAACACGCCAATCAGGCCGATATATTCCAGCGTGAGCGCAGTGCGCTCTCCTACCTTGCCGATGAAGGCACCGAGGCGCGGGGCAAGGAAGATGTTAATCAGGCCATTGATGATAAAAAGGCTGGCAACTTCATGGACATGGTAGCCGAATTTCTCCACCATCAGAAAGCCTGCGAAGACGGTGAAGATCTGTCGGCGGGCGCCGCCCATAAAGGTTAGGGCATAGAACAACCAATAGCGCTTTCGCAGGACGAGATTTTTGTTTTGTGGCACGCCTTCCTTAAAGCGCGGGAAAACTGCGGCTACAACCAACACCACTAGAATAGTAATGATGCCCGAAACAGCAAAAGCGACTTCGTAGCTCGGTTTAATTGTCTGCCAAGCGAGATAAACAACCCCATAGGTGACAAGCTGAACCATGGCCGAGATCGACATAATCCGCCCCATGGTGTAGGCAGCTGTCGCTTTGGGTAGCCATTGTAGCGAGAGGGACTGGCGCAGAGTTTCAAAATAGTGGAAGCCCACAGACATGATTAGTGTGGTGATGTAAAAGCCCCATTCACTTGCAAAAACGCCAGTAACGGCGATGCCTCCTGCAAGAATAAGCAGGGAGATGTAGGCGAGCGGCTGTTCTTTGAAAAACCACAGGGCAACGATGATGGAGACCGCAAGTAAGCCCGGTATCTCACGGATAGATTGTTGTATGCCGATTTCCTGTCCGGTAAAGCCGAGCTCGACAACGGCGAAATTGTTCATCAAATTCCACCAGACCGACCAACAAAGTTGCATGGCTACAGAGAGAATTACCAGCAGCATGACTGGAGATCTCCAGCCATAATCAGGGTCTTTCAAATCTTTAAACACGCTTGTATTCCCTATTATTTTCACCAATGCCAGCGAGGATGAAGGAGCGCGGGCAGGCACGCCTATGGCCGCTGTGCCTAGAATGTAGGGCGTGCGGCGCATCAGGTGCCGGTGGTTTTTTTTTGTGAAGTGGTCGCTGGTGCTGTCGGTGTGGATTGCAAGCACGGTGTGGATCGCGTGCGGGGCTTCTGCGCAGACCTGCTGCCACGTAATGATTTGTGTGCAGGTTAGTGGTCTTGCAACTGCCTTGCAAGAGTAATTAGCTTGATCGCTTGCAGAGTTTCTTAAACTTGCGCAGGGCAGCGGCGCTGCCTTTTAATGAAACAGTATAGGCATTGCCGTTTTGATGTTGAAGGACAAGGCTGTTTTTGTGCTGCAAGTTGTCCCAAAACATATCGGTAAGAGAGAGTATTAGCTGGGGCTCGGGGGAACCGGATTCATTGTGGCCACTGGAGGCAATTGCATGCAGTGGTCTTGAGTGCCCATCAAACCAAGCGGTTATGTTTAGCGGGCTACCGGGCTGATGAGAACCAAATGGAGCGAGTGTGACCCGTGCCAAGCCAGATGCGGGTTTGCAGCTGGCGAGGAAGTCCCGCTCGTCGGTTTCCGGGACACCGTGTTCCAAATGAACTGGGTCGCCACCGCGGATATGCCAGAGCTTTTTTGTCGGGGTTGCCACAACTTGCGGGGCAGCGAGTGGTGGCACTTCGACCTTCTGGATACCTTGCGTTTGAAGCTGTGAACCTGCTTGTGGGCGGTAATAACAAGCCTTTGGAGCGCCGCGCGCGGGATCACGAAAGCGAGATTTCGTACAAGCCACTTCCTTGTCTACAAACCGCTCTACGAAAGCGCCGGGCCTACCAAAGCGGACGACAGTCGGGTGAGGAACGGCACAAGGTTGATGTTCAAGTGCGCATTGCACCCAGCCGCCGGGCAATTGCCGGGGTAGGGAGGGAACTGGTGAGGTAAGGCCTTCGATTGGCCGATCGACAAAGCGACGGGGCGCAATCTGCGCTGTGATGAGCGGGCTTTCAGGTTTCGAGACATAAAAGAGTGCTGCGCAGCCGTCTTTGACCCAAATACCCTGCGCGGCAAGGCCCCATGTTTGGTCCAGCACACATGGTTTGCGCGCCGTTTGGCGCAGGAAAGCGACCTTACGTGCTTGTAGATATGGTAGCTTACACAGGCGGCGGCCGAATGTAGGAGCCGCGCAGCTTAAAAGCTCATCTGGGAAATAGCCTTCTGCTGGCGGGTGGGCGAGCACTTGGGGCAAGTGTCCTGGCGCAACACTTTCCGGCTGATAGTCTGCGTTGCCTTGATGCTCTACTGGGCTTGGTTTGGCACCGGTGGCACGTTGTAGGCAGGCGATAAACTGCGGTGAGTTGATGGGCGCATTCAGTTGCTCATGGCATTTTTGAAAGATGATCGAGGGGATCAGCTGCCCAAGTAATTCTTGGCGATCCGTGGTTTGGTTGTTGTCTTGTGCGACCGCGAGTGCGGAGCAAGAGAGCGCGAGCGTTGCGTAGCCGACGAATTTAGCCAGCACGTGGGAAAGTTGCCGCGAAAAACGGGCGGGGGCGGTGTCCATGAATATAGCCTTTAGCAAAACCTGAAACTGCCAGAAGTCTGGATAGGCTAGGTCAAATTTATGACAGAGTGTAGGGTGTGCGCCTTGCGCTGGGCTTGGCGCTACACTTTACTTAAAAAAATGCAGGGGTTGTGCTGATCTCATCTGGGGAAAAAATATTTAAAAACAGTGTTTTAATGCTATCCTGCCGTGTTCGCATAGGCTTGGTGGCGGTGGTGCTATTTGCCCAGATCGCGCATAGCTTTGTCCAGCCCTTGGAGGGTCAAGGGGAACATGCGCTGCTCCATCAGTTCTCCCAATATGTTTATCGAGGGGGTGAAGCGCCAATGTTGCTTGGGTACGGGATTGAGCCAGACGCTCTTTTTGAAATGTCGGGTTAGCCGTTGCATCCAAAGGCTGCCAGGCTCTTCGTTCCAATGCTCGACGGAGCCGCCTGAATAGGTGATTTCGTAGGGGCTCATGGAGGCATCGCCAACGAAGATAAGCTTGTATTCTTCGCCATATTTATGCAGGAGGTCTGTTGTTGCGAAGCGCTCGGTATGGCGGCGGGCATTGTTTTTCCAAAGTGCCTCATAGGGGCAATTGTGGAAGTAATAGTAATCAAGATGTTTGAATTCGCTGCGTGCGGCGGAAAACAACTCTTCGCAAGTGCGGATGTGATCATCCATCGAGCCGCCGATATCAAACAGCATCAGGACTTTGATGGCGTTGCGCCGTTCAGGCCGCATTTGTACATCCAGCATGGCTTTGCGGGCAGTGCTGGTGATTGTGCCTTCAAGGTCGAATTCTTCTGCCGCCCCTTGGCGGGCAAAGCGACGTAGTCTTTTCAGGGCCACTTTGATATTGCGGGTGCCAAGTTCGCGGGAGCCATCCAGATCCTGAAAGGCGCGCTCATCCCAAACTTTGACAGCGCGGCGATGGCGGGAGTGGGATTGGCCGATGCGGATGCCCTCCGAATTATAGCCATAAGCTCCGAATGGAGAGGTGCCTGCGGTGCCGATCCATTTGTTGCCGCCTTGATGGCGCTCCTCTTGTTGGGCAAGGCGCTGAGCCAGTGTTTCCATTAGCTTTTCAAAGCCACCCATGGATTTGATAAGGGCTTTGTCTTCTTCGCTGAGGTGTTTTTCCGCAAGGCGGGTGAGCCAATCGGTTGGCAATGTTCGCGCGGCGACCTCGTCAACAGGCAGCTGACCTGCAAAAACTTGCGCGAACACCTGATCGAACTTGTCGATGTTGCTCTCGTCCTTCACTAACGTTGCGCGAGAGAGATAGTAGAATGTCTGCGGGTTTTTATCTGCCAAATCGGCGTCGAGCGCCGCCATGAGCGTTAGATATTCGCGCAGGGAGACCGGCAGGCCCTTTTGCTTCAGATTGAGGAAGAACTCGATAAACATGGGGCTAGCCTAGTCCGGCTGCTATCCCTTGTCGAGAGGCTCTTGCGTCGCGTTGGCTTCATCTTTTTCCTTGGCGGGGCGAGTGGATTTTGCCAGTTCACCCATAAGCTGGGGTAATGTGATGCCTTTGCTTTCAATGAATGGCATGGGACGGCAGACTTCGACAGCGGCAAGACCAACGCGGGATGTGAGGAAGCCGTTGATGACGCCTTCGCCAAGTCGCGCGGACAGGCGCGCGGCGAGCCCTTGGCCGATGAATTGCTCCAGCACTGTATCGCCTGCGGCCATTCCGCCGGTGAGCGCCAAGTGGGTGGCGACTTTGCGCGCTAGGCGCCAATAACCAAGCGAGCCGGGGCGCGCGCCGTAAAGGCGGGCAATGGCGCTGATAAGGCGCAAGCACTCGTAAAAAACGATACCAAGATCTACCAGTGCGCGTGGTGACAGGGCCGTCACCAGCGAAACTCTCTTGGAAGAGGAAAGAATTGCTTGGCGTGCGGCGTTGTCCAACGGAGTAAGTACCTCCCGTTCAGCCAGCTTGGCCAGATCGCTGGCGTCCATTACCTCGTCAAGATGAGACGCTAGGCGGGCGCGCCCTGCTGCCGTGTCGGCGCGTTCGGCGTAGAGACGTTGTAAATCGTTTAGGGCGCGGCGCATTTCCTGCTCTGAGCCATTGGTATTGGCAGCTGCTACGTGGCGGCGCAAGCTATCAATGCGCGCAAGGCGGGAGAGGGCACGGGTTTCGCCGATGATAAATCCAATGAGACCAAGGGTTAGAATTGCTAGCAGGGCAAGGCCAGCATATCCAAGCCATTCATAGCGGGTGAATAGGGCGCGGATCAGCTCATCGATTGCCAGTGCGAATGATAGAGAGAGAAGGCCGGTAATGCCAACAAGGATCCAGCGGCCGGCGCGGCTTTTGCGCGCTGGCAAGGGGCTATGAGTGGTAGCGGGGAGATGTGCTTCTGGCTCTGGTTTTGCATCCAGTTGCTCGTTCAGGTTCTCCAGATCTTGCGGATCAAGCTTAAACGAGCGCGGGGCGCGTGGTTTGCTGTTGGCATTTTTAGGGGCTGGTTTGGTCATGCGAGTTTGTCTCCCAGCAAGAAGTCCAGAGCGCGGTCCATGCGAATGTGTGGTAAGGCGCAGGTCATGCCTTCTGCTGTTTGGCGCAGTTGTGGCGGGCGAAACCGAACGAAATTGACGCCATATCCGCCTTCTGGGGCTGCGGGTAGGGTGTGTGGATCCGTTGAGGCGGGTAGATCACCGGGGAACAGTGCGGCTTGCTCGGTGCCGTCGTAGCGCTGGCCATCTAGCGTTTCGCCGGGCAAAGGTGTGCCGATTAGGGCGGGCAGTTCGTCACCATCGTGCCGCAGCATGGTTTGGCGGGTGGCGCGCACAGAGGCAAGCGCCATGGCCTCGACCTGCGCGCCATGACGGGAAGCGCGCGCAGAGGCATTGGCAACAAGTGTGCCCAGCAGCGCCTGCATTTTGTCGTGGTCTTCCTTTTGCAGGTGATCGGCCTTGGTGGCAGCAAAGAGAATCTTGTCGATACGGCGGGCGCCGATAAAGCGCAGCCAACTACTGCTACCGGGCTTGAAAGCACCTAAGATTTCGTGGAGCGCGGTTTGTAGATCGTCCAGCGCGTGCTCGCCAGCATTTAACGCTTGGAGCATATCTACTAGAACGACTTGTCGGTCAAGTTTGGCAAAGTGGTGCTTGAAAAACGGTTTGACGACGTGGGTGCGGTAGGCCTCGTATCGGCGCTGCATCATGGCATGTAGGCTGTCGGGCGCGGGGCGCCTTGGCAGCGCGGCAGTATCGAGCGGGCAAAAGGTGAGCGCGGGGCTGTCTGCCATTTCACCAGGCATCAGAAAGCGGCCGGGGGGCAGCATGGACAGGGCGTTGTCGTCCAATCGGCACCGGCGTAGATAATCTGTAAACGCAGCGGCGAGGGCGCGGGCGAGCTGCTCATCACCGCCGCTGCCATCCTCTGCGGCAATGGCGGCGGAGTTTGCATCAAGGAGTGCAAGCCACTCGCCAGCTAGATCCGGCCTTGCGCGCGCACGTGCGAATGCGGCGGCGCTGAAACTCGTAAAGTCCTGCGAGAGCAGGGGCAGATCCAGCAACCATTCGCCAGGGTAGTCAACAATGTCCAGATGCAGGCGCCCTGTGCCAAGATTGCGACCTAGGAAGGTTGCGGATTCGTATTCAATGGTTAGGCGGAGCTGCGAAACCTGCTTGGTGGATGCTGGCCAGAGGCGTTCGTCGACAAGTTGTTCGAGGTGATCCTCATAGTCAAAGCGGGGCACATCATCATCTGGCTGCGGCTGTAGGTAAGCTCTGGCCAGGCGCCCGGACGCCATTGGGGTGAACAGGGGAAGGCGCCCGCCGGTTATCAGGTTATGCAACAGGGAAGTGATAAAAACGGTTTTGCCAGCGCGGGCAAGGCCAGTGACACCAAGTCGGATGGTGGGAGTGGTCAAGTCCTCGGTGGTTTGGGCAATGTTTTTCAAGGCGTGACGGGTTTCGCCGCGCATGTATTGAAAGGTACGCTCTAATTTGCTCACAGTAATCTCCTAGGGGTGATGTGGGAAAAAGCGTGAGGGATTACAAGAGCATTCACTCCGTTAGGTGTATTCGGAACGCTGTTATTTTAATGGAGTGACTTTGGTAGAGGCAGTTAGGGGAGGGGAGTCGGGCAATTCTCGCGGCTTGATAAAGGAGACCATGCGGCCTTCTTTGCGGCTGATTTCTGACCAACGATTTTTATCAAATGCGATAACAGAGAGTGCGGCGGTTGGATACTTTTCTTCCATATCGTCGATGAGGGCCGGGTTGCCGCCGCCGCAGAGCTCCGATGCGGTTTGCTGGATGTTCGGCATGTGGCCCAGCACGAGCAGGTTTTGAGAAAGGCCGCCATAAGCGCAAATTGTTTCGACGTAGTCCGGGCCGCCACCTTGGTACAGGTCTTCCAGTGTTATCAGGCGGCATTCGTTTGACAGGTAAGGCAGGAGCGGGCTCAACGTCATGCGGGTGCGCAAGGACGTGGAGCACAGCACCAGCTCGGGCAACATGTGGTGGGCCGCCATGAAGGCGGCCATATCTTGCGCTGCTGCTTCGCCACGGGTGTTTAGCGGGCGCTCACAATCGGGAAGGCGTGGGTCGCCCCAATCTGATTTGGCGTGGCGCATAAGCAGCAAACGTAGCATTCAGTCATCTCCCATTTCTCTTCGATCTAGAAGAAACACACAGACACTAAGCAAAACTACGATGCCTTGTGTTGTTTTCTCGCAAAGAGTGCTCTTCAGGACTCGTAACCTACTCTTCTGGAGGTACCGTGAAAAGGTCTATCTGAGTGTAATGAGTTTGTTGTGTGTGTGATGCATTGGATTTACTTGGCAAAGAGAATTTATAAGGGTGGTATAACAGTTGAGTTTTACCCCTAAATGTGGCAACACAACGGGCGATTGATTTGATTAAGGCTTACTTTCGTGCACGCATCTCATGTTGCCTCTTACTATGCCGCGCGCCAGCGTGATCTTGCAGTTCAACCTGAACTGGTCGGTAAATACCATACGGATGTTTGTATTGTGGGTGGCGGGCTTGCGGGACTTACTTGTGCGCTTGAGGCTTTGAAGCTAGGGCGGCGGGTCGCTGTGCTGGAGGCTGAGCTGACAGGATGGGGGGCCTCTGGACGCAATGGCGGTTTTGTTTCGGCCGGTTTTGCAGCGGGTATGGACGAGGTGGAGAAGCGCGTCGGGCTTGATGATGCGCGCTCGCTTTACAAGTTATCAGCGGGCGGGGTGCAATATATCCACCAGATGATAGAGCGCGAGGCGGCTGGCCATATTGTCCAAGGGCGCGGCTGGCTTAAGGTGCAGCGTCACGACAATGCAGGGGCATTAAAGGCGCGCCAAGAGCGTATGGCCCGTAACTACAATGTGGAGCTAGGTTTTCTTGATCGCCCACAACTCAAGCGCTTTTTGCAAAGTGATCGTTATTTTTGTGCCTTGCACGACCCAAGTCCTTTTCATATCGATCCATTGGCTTATGCCGATTTATTGAAGCAGAAGATTATGCGTTTGGGCGGGAAGATTTTTGAACAATCACCTGCTTTATCACTTAAGGGCGTCGGCGCGGGTTGGCGGGTTAACACGCCGCTTGGCTGCGTGCACAGTGAAAGTGTCGTGTTGGCGACCAGTGCATATGGCGTGCTGAATGGCGTGTGGCCGCAAGTGGACAAAGCTATGCAGCCGGTTGCAACCTATGTGGTGACCAGTGCAAGCATGGGGCCGGAACTGGGTGAGGTAATCCGCTTCAATGGATGCATTGCCGACACACGCCGCGCTGGTGACTACTATCGTATTGTCGAGGGCAATCGCCTGTTGTGGGGGGGGCGTATCACCACACGGCGCACGGAACCGGCGCTGCTGGCGGAGATGCTAAAAGAACAGATATTGGAGATCTACCCGCAGCTTGGCGATTTCCATGTGGAGTTTGCTTGGTCTGGCCTGATGGGATATTCGCGCCATAAAATGCCGATTGTGGGAGAATTGCGGCCCGGATTATGGGCTTTGACCGGGTTTGGCGGGCACGGGCTTAATACGTCTGCCATGGGCGGGGCTTTGGTAGCAAAGGGTCTTGCCACGGGAGATGATCGCTGGCGGCTGTTGGCGCAGTTTGGGCACCCTTGGGCAGGGGGTGCTGCAGGGCGTGCCGCGGTGCAAATGGAATACTACCGCTTGCAGGCACTGGATTGGTTTGAAGAAAAGCGGGCGATGCTGCGCAGTAGATAAAATTAGTTTTGCAGTGAATTTGATCTCGTGGCCTCTTTAGCCGAGGCCTCCACTCGTTTGGCAAGTGCGAAGAAGTCGCGCAGCAGTTTATCTGTTTTTTCCGGGAAAACGGGGGCGCGCTGCGAAACCCATAGAGTGTAGTCGGCTGTTTCGCCCTCAAATGTCCAAATGCTCTCATAGATGGAGTGGTGGTTTTGTTCGCCGGTGACAAACGTCATGCCTTTGTAAAGCCCATTATCTTTCAATAATGAAAACCCAGAGGCTGCAAAGTTTACCGCGAGCTCGCGCATAAATGGCTGTGCGGCACCGTGCGGGTGTTGGCGAATGATTGCGCTGACGCGGGCGCGCTTGCGTTCGTAGGTGCAGCCAAGGCCAATAGCCTCGATATCAGGAAGGATCGCTGTACGTTCCATTTCGCCGAGCCAGTCCGGGCAGTGCATGCCTTCGATGTGTGTAAGGCCGTGCACATCCTTACGCCAACCGGTGCGCAGGTCGTAGGGGCGGTTTAGCAGCCCTTCAGAATACGGGTCATTGGCGAGTGCTGTTTGGCTGAGGTAGCCGAGCAGGATGCTTAGGGCAATCAACCGTCGTTTACTTGGGATCATCAGTTAGGGCGCTTTGGTGATGTGGTTTAGCAGGCTGACATCCTGTTCGTTCTTAAGCAGGGCGCCGTTATGGGGTAGAGGCGGCAGCTGTGTGCCGTTGGCGTGGTGCTCGATGGCAAGGGCTTCGGGATCTGTGTCTTCATTGTGCAGGAGGCGCAGCCAGTCAATTAACTCGGAGGTGCTGGGTTTTTTGCGCAGGCCTTGAACATCGCGCAGGGCATAAAACGCCTGTAATGCTTGCTCTACCAATCGATCCTTGATGTTGCCGAAATGAACATCGACGATGTGTGCCATAGTCTCCGCATCGGGGAAGCGGATGAAATGAAAGAAGCAGCGGCGCAAAAAGGCATCCGGCAAATCTTTTTCATTGTTTGACGTGATGATAACGATCGGACGCTGCGTTGCCCTAATCGTTTCGCCGGTTTCGTAAACGAAGAACTCCATCCGGTCTAGCTCTTGCAGCAGATCGTTGGGGAACTCGATATCTGCCTTGTCGATTTCGTCAATAAGCAGAACGCAGGGGCCGCTGTGGTCAAAGGCTTCCCAAAGCTTGCCGCGTTTGATGTAGTTGCTGATGTCCGCGACTTTTGGATCTCCCAGCTGGCTGTCTCGCAAGCGAGAGACAGCATCATATTCGTAAAGACCCTGTTGAGCTTTGGTGGTTGACTTGATGTGCCATTCGATAAGGGGTGCGCCTTGCGAGGCGGCAATCTCTTGCGCTAGCGCTGTTTTTCCGGTGCCGGGCTCGCCTTTGACCAATAGGGGGCGTCCCAAGGTTATGGCGGCGTTGACGGCGACCTGCAGATCTTCGGTGGCGACATAGGTATCGGTGCCAGCAAACTTCATGAAAGCTCCTTAAAGAATGATCGGCGTAAGACTAGTGAGTTTGGAATTTGGCGGCAAGGGGCGATTTTGTTGCAGTAGGGGGCTTTTGCCTAGTTATGATGGCTTAGTGGGAATAATTTGCCGATTGGCGTGGCGTTGACTTGATGACGTGGCGGGAGGAAGTGTTTTAAACTAAAAGTTTAGCTAGTTTTCGGGCTTGGCATAATTATTGCTTTAAGTGATCTAACGAAGATTCTGCGTGGTAGGAACGCGCATAAACGACAAAGGTTGCCAATGAGCATTTACGGTGCGATCAACGCTGCGACGACTGGTCTTGATGCCCAATCAACGGCGCTGGAGAATATCTCCGGTAACGTGGCGAACTCCGGGACGACTGGCTATAAACGTTTGGATACCACCTTCAGTGATCTGGTGTCCGGCAGCGGAGCCAAACAGAGCCAGCAGGTCTCTGGTACTGTTATGGCCACATCACGGGCGACGAACAACTTGCTGGGTGATATTCGTGGCACTGACAAAGACACCTATATGGCGATCAATGGCAGTGGCTACTTTGTAGTGACCAATCAGGCCGGGCTGACACAGACAACCCCTGACCAGTTTTATACGCGCGCAGGTGATTTTGAGCTGGATCTAGACCGGAACCTAGTGAACAGTGGGGGGTACTTTTTGCAGGGCTACACTGTTAATGCAGAAACTGGCGCTACAGGCGATAAGCTAACACCAATCAAAATATCTGACCAACCGATGGCGGCGAAGCCGTCCGATCGCATCGATTATCAGGCCAACTTACCTTCGACGCCATCGACTTCGCGGTTTAATCTGGCAACACCAAACTCGCAGTATCTCGACCCGGCTGTTTTTGCAGAGGTGAAAACTGACACTTCCACCTCGCTCACAAATGCAACCGGTGGGGGAGTGCTCTCCACAGGCGATAAAATAACGTTGTCCGATGACTTTACCGCAGGGGAGACAATTACTGCTGAGGTGAACGGGGAGACAAAGACTTTGGCTCTCACTACGGATACCACGGTAAAAGAATATATTGAGTTCTTAAACCAGTTTAATGGTGTGTCTGCTGATATTGCCATTGATGGCGAGGTCAATATTGCAAGTTCTGTGAATTTTGACCTGAGCGGTAGCGGGCTTACTCCCATCGATATTGATGAGGAAACAAATGACCCGGCCCTTTCAAGCGTAAGTCGGGATGCAGTGCTTGCAGAAAACAACACCAAGTTCTTGAATAGTACGATTACTGGTGGGGCGGTAACTGTCTACGATAAAAACGGTACGCCCGTGAATGTCGAGTTGCGCTGGGCCCTTAATCGTGAGGACCAGTGGTCACTGTATTACAACAGCGCGCCGAAGGCTGAAGGCACCAATACTTCATGGAAGAAAATTGGTGATGTTTCTTTTGATGCAGCCGGACGCATGGTTACTCCAGCTGACGGGGCGATGTCGATCTCCGGACTTGAAGTCAACGGGGTTAAGGCTGCGGATCACACCCTGTCGTTTGGCAGTGATAAGCTGACACAGTACGAAGACAAGATCGGCTTTGCGACCTCAATTGATATTGCACAGAACGGTTATCCTGCCGGTAATTTGCGTTCCATCAGCATTACAGCAGATGGATTTGTGACCGGTAACTACGCCAACGGCAAGTCGCAGCAACTCTACAAGGTGCCTATTGCGACGTTTGCTGCCGAGCAAGAGTTGCAGCGTATTGATGGTGCGGCATTTGCACGGACACCAACCTCTGGGGAGCCTGATTTCCGCAATGGCGGCTCAATTCGTGCCAAGGCCTATGAAGCTTCGAACGCGGATATTGCTGGCGAGTTTTCTAAGCTGATCATTACGCAACAGGCTTATTCGGCGAACTCCAAGGTGCTGTCTACCGCAAACCAGATGCTGGATTCGGTGCTCAATATCGTTCGCTAAAGGGAATTGACAGGCAGGCTGTCGCTGCTGCAGTCTGCTTTTAAGAGGTGATGGTATGAGTCTGGGTTCGGCGATAACAAATGCATTTGCGGGGTTGAAGGCAACGCAGTCGCGGCTTGCCGTGACTTCGCAAAACATCGCGAATGCCGGACAGGCTGGCTATACGCGTAAGAGTATGGAAGTTGCCGAGACGCTGGGCGACAGTGGCTCGTCCTCTTCTGTGCGGACTTCGCTGGTGCAGCGCAATGTCGATCAAATGCTTCGCGACACCTATTGGCAGAAATCTAGCGAGGCAAATTTTGCCGAGAAGCGGGCCGTCTATGCGGGGCGGCTGGATAGTTACTTCGGGCAGCTGAACGACAAAAATGGGTTGCCCAGCCTCGTCAATAACTTGAATGGTTCGTTGATTAAGCTGGTGTCGGACCCGGCTTCGCCGAGTGCGCAGGCAAATGTGGTGAGCCATGCACGGACTTTGGCTTCGGAATTGAACGCCGGTGCGGAGTATGTGCAGGCGCTGCGGCGAGAAACCGAAACCGGTATCACCGAAGACGTTGACCGGGTCAATAATCTGCTTAGGGAAGTGAGCTCGCTTGAGAAGGACATTGTGTCTGAGCGCGCGAAGGGCATTTCTGTTGCCGCGCTTGATGACCAGATGGACATGAAGTTGGAAGAGCTCTCCAAATATCTGGACATTAACGTTCATCGCGATAACGATGGCGAGCTGCGGATTTCCACCGTCTCCGGTATGACGCTTTATGATGTGAAGCCTGCGCAACTGTCTTTTGTCAATTCGCCGACGCTTGGGGCAGGTGTTGAAGGCAACCCGGTGGAAATTGTTACGCCAAGTGGTCAGCGCAGCACCTTGCAACCAGCGGATTTTCGTGGTGGGACGATTGGCGCGAGCTTGAAGGTTCGAGACAGTGATTTGCCTGAAGCGCAGACGCGGCTTGATGAGCTTGCAAGTCAGATGGCACTTGCGCTTTCGCGCGAGGAGGCTAAGGGCGCCGCTGCAGATGATGGCCTGACACCACCTGAAAAAACTGGCTTAGCAGTAAACTTGAGCGGAATAAAATCTTCAGGCGATAAGTTAGAGTTGTCCTTTGTGGATGCAAGCGGTGCCAAGCGCGAGCTTTCATTTATTGCGGTGAAGGACCCTGCACTATTGCCGTTAGCTGGTGAGGCTACAGCCAAGGGAGGTGATCTTGTCTATGGACTTGACCTTTCTGATAGTGCGCCAGATTTGGCAACACAGATTGGTACGGCGCTTGGCGCGAGTTTTGAGGTGAGCGACGCGGGTGGGGGCGCTGTTAAAATTCTAGCAGACCCGACCAAAACAAGCGTGAAGTTGGATAATGCAGTGGCAACCAATACGCGCACTATCACGACGCAAGATGGATTGGCGCTGCCGATGTTTGTCGATTCTGAGCATGGCGGTATACCGTTTACCGGCGCATTGGAAGAAGGTGGGCAGAAAACAGGTTTTGCGCATCGTATTACTGTTAATGATCAATTGGTGCGCAATCCTGCTTTGCTATCGGGGATGGACAAGGATGGCAGTGGCTTTGACAGTGCGCGCGCGCTCTTCTTAAAGGATTCCCTCAGCACCGCGCGCTTTCATTACTCCAGTGGTACGGGAATCGGCTCGCGGGAAGCGCCATATTCCGGGACGATTTCCGACTTTGCCAATCAGGTGATCGCGCGCCAAGGGCAATTGACTTCTCAGGTGAACGCACAGAAAACAGCAAGTGAAAGCGGAATGAATGTAGCAAAAAAAGCATATGAGATGAGCTATAAGGTCGACGTGGACACCGAACTGGTAAATCTTATGGAGCTACAAAATGCTTTTGCTGCCAATGCACGGGTGCTTGACGTGAGCAATAAATTGTTTGACCAGCTTATGCAGGCAGTGCGCTAGCTGCGGCTTTGGAGGTAAGACATGAGTATTCCAAGTATTTCCGGTAGTGGCGCTTTTCTTTCCAGCTTGTTGCTAACCCAAAAAAATCAACTTGATGAAAAAACCATCCAGTTCACCACTGGCAAGGTTTCTCAGACCTACGCCGGTCTTGGCGAGGAGCGCATCACCAGTTTGAAAATGCAACAGGAGGTGACTGTTGCCAATGCGCATCTAGAGGCAGCGACAAACGCAGGATTGCAGATTGAGCAACTTGGTAAGACGCTAGAGCAGATGGAAAAACTGCGTTCGGACGCGGTAACTGCGATCAACCCGAATAACTATCAGTTGACTACAGAGGGCGAGACCACCTCGCAGGCAACCACACGTATCATGACGCTGGAAACGATCAGCCAGCTTAATACCAATGTTGGTGGCTATTATCTGTATGGTGGTAAGAATGCTGTAGATGCTCCTGTTGCCAGTTTTGAAAAGATCATGGACGGTACAGCGGGTAAAATTGGCCTGAAGCAGATGATGGCATCCTATGAGGATGCGCATCTTGGCGCTGATGGTAGTGGGCGTACAACGGTGTCTAGTGATGTTTCCGGCGCTGCGGCGCGGGCAACAGTGGCGCAAAACTCAACCGGGCCTTTTGGCTATCAAATTGTTGGAGCTAATAGTTTTGGCTCTGGGTTTGCCACCGCTTTTAGTGCTGCGGATCTGACTGATCCAATGGCGCCAGTTCCGGCGAAGGCCAGTGTTGATGTGACTGGTACTGTAAAGGCTGGAGACTTTGTCGCTTTTGATGTGGCCTTGCCGAATGGTAAAAGGACGACCGTCAAGCTGGAGGCGGCTGACGGGCGCGCGAACGGGTATGGGTCCTTTGCCATATCCAAAGCAGCTGATCCATTACAGGCGCGCAAGGAAACAGCGCAGAACATTGCCGATTTATTAGAAAAAACCCTAAAACAGGTCGGGGCGACCGAGTTGAAAGCGGCGGCGGATAGCCAGGCGGGTGACGAGTTTTTCGGCCTATACGACAAGTCGCGTAGCCCGCAAGAGCCGCGCTTGCCCAAGGCGGATGCGAGCGGATATGAAGCTGCTGGATCAAAAGTCATGCCTTGGTACACTGGATATGATGGGCCGGGCACGCCGCGCTCTGACAAGGAAGTGCATGTTGACAAGCATTTGACCGTGCAGTTTGGCGCGCGTGCGAATGAGGAGCCGTTCGCGCGACAACTCAAGAATCTCAGTGTGTTTGTCGCAGCAGATTTTACCGCGGATGTGGAAGGGGATAAGGGCTCCGAAGCGCGAGCAGAGCAGTATTACAATGCGCTTGCTTCAGAGACTGATCGAAACTTGTCTGTTGCAGAGTCCAAGATCTCCGGTGTGCGCTCCGTTGCCACGGAGATATCGGTGGCGCGCACCACTATTCAATCTGCTGAAACGCGGCTGAAACAGCGGACGCAATCCTATCTTAACTTACAGCAGAAGATAGAAAACGTCGATAAAATGGAAGTAGCGGTGCAACTCAGTGAAATGCTGAATAATCTGCAGGCCTCTTACAAGATGACCTCTTCAATTCTCAATCTGAATTTGCACAATTATCTGCGAAGCTAAGTGACTGCTTATCTTCGAACTGGGGCCCGTTCTGCTGGGCCCCTTATTAGCATGCAAAGTTGGATTATTCGCTAACTGGGCTTTCAGTTTGCCCGCGCAGGCCGGCAGCAATAGCCTTGTTGATGTTGATCAGTGTTTCCAGCTCTTCACCGTTTTCTGCAGCCAGAAGCTCCATGGTCTGGTTAAAGGTGAATAGCGCGAGGTTGGCGATATTGTTCTGTATCTCGAGCGGCAGCTCGCTCTCTTCTGCTGTTGCCTCTGTTGCAAGCAACGTCCAAGCCGTCCTATTGTAGGTGAGGATATCACTGCGCTCATCAATAGAGGTTTCCTCCCAGTTGTTTCTTAGGAGGGTCAAGCGGGCGGCGGCCTTCATCAATAGTTCCGCCTCAAGTGCGCGTGGATCAGTCGCCGTTGTGGCTGTTTTTTGATAGGCTTGGGTTGCTTGCTGATACATGACCGATCAAGGTCCTTTCGTATTCAATTAGTTTTTGCGCCTGCTTGAGGGCGCCGTAAAAATTTCCTGCGAGAATGTGGCTGGAAATTTCTGTCACGTACCCCAGCGTGCTTGGTGCGGCTTTGACGATTTGATTTGTGAGATCCACATATAGCGGCTGCATTTCATCTGCGGAACCTGCCAGATACATGGTCTGTACGGCAAGATAAATGCGAGATGCAGGGGAGGAGGCCGTATCTGCGGGCATGATGTCTTTGCTGCGCAAGATAGGTGCATCGCCTTCAATGATCAGGCGTGCTCTGGTCTTGCCGCCATTGCTGACAACCGACTGGCCAATGATGACCTGCTCTCCGGGTTTTAGCTCTACCTTCAGGGCCATAAACACCTTTCTCGCATGGGTACTGGGTCTTGGCCAGCAGCATAGGCTGATGCTGGCGAGGGATGAAGAGTTGTTTTTGCTTAGAAAAGCAATACTGATCAGTTACCCCCGTCTTTTTCTAGGTAGGCAAAGGAAGGCGTGTTTCACCTTTGTCGGCGGAAGTGGATACAATTATATTTTATCCTGAATGCATATTTACAAATAATGTAAGATGCATGATTATGAAGTTGCTTCCGAAAGTTGAAGCGATTCTGCCAGAACGGCTGAAGTAACACTCCTAGAAAGGAACACATTATGGCTGACATTACACTCACTGCTGCGGTGCGAAACAACCTGTCTACCTTGCAGTCTACTGCTAGCATGATCAGCTCGACGCAAGAGCGTCTGTCCACCGGTATGAAGGTTAACTCCGCGCTGGACAACCCAAACTCCTACTTTACCGCGGCATCTTTGAATAACCGCGCTTCTGACCTGTCCAATCTTCAAGATGACATGGGCCAGTCTGTTTCTACCCTAACCGCTGCTGACAAAGGGATTAAAGCAATCTCCAAGCTGGTCGATGCGGCGAAAGGTAAGGCAAACCAAGCGCTGCAGAGCGAAGACAAAGAGCAGCGTGCGAAGTACTCGAAAGAGTTTAATGATCTGCGCACACAGATCCAAGATTTGGCGAAAGATTCCGGCTACAAGGGCAAAAACTTGCTCGGCGGGGATGGTAACGACCTAAAAGTAAAATTTAACGAAGATGGTACTTCGAAGCTGGATATCAAATCTGTCGACTTTACGGATCTTTCAGCCGCTGACAGTGACCTGAAACTGGGCGCCGTACAGCAGCTCGAAAAGGGCGACTTTACTTCTGGTGCGATGACTTTAGGTTCTGGCACTTTTGAAGCCGCTACAAAGCTCGATACTTTAGATAACTACGCGGCGGGCGGCAAAATCACCATCAAGTATGGTAGTGGTGATGATGCCAAAACCAAAGAGCTGGAGATCACTGCGGACAATACAGTTGGTGATCTGGCTGCTGCAATTAAAGAAGTGACGGGTGAAGACTTTACGATTGACGGTACCGCTAAAACGTTAAGTGGTAAGGTCGCCGACGATCTCACCTTTAGCTATGAGGCAAGTAGTGGTGGCGAAACTGGCGGTGAATTGAGTACTGGCGATACAACCACTGGTCTTGTAAAAAATGGCTGGAGTGAAGACGCAGGTATTGAGGCTTCTTTGGAAACCTTGAAAACTGCGCAGGATTCTTTGCGTGCGCAGGCGTCTACTTTTGGTACCAATCTTTCCGTTGTTCAAAACCGTAAGAATTTTACTGCGGACATGATCAACACTCTGGAAGTTGGTGCTGGTAAGCTGACCCTTGCAGATACCAACAAGGAAGGTGCAAACCTTGCAGCGCTGCAAACCCAGCAGCAGCTGGCAACATCCACGCTGGCCCTTGCCGCTCGTGCAAACCAGAGTGTGTTGCAGCTTATCCGTTAAGTTCAACGGCATTTTCTGCAATTCAGGGCGCGGCATTTGCTGCGCCCTTTTTCGCTTGAGAAATAGTATGCTGAATACAACAAATTAATCTAATATATTTTACAAATACTTATACTTGGTAATCCCCAGTGCATTTGTACATGAAGTGGTGGCTGTATTATTCTGGTTGATTGAATTACCTTTTTAAGGAGCCTTGTTAAAGGCGCGGTCAGCTAGAAAGCTGACTGAAAATCCTAGAAAAGGACCATGTTATGGCTGATATTACACTTACCGCTGCGGTGCGCTCTAACCTGTCTACTTTACAGTCGACCGCTACGCTGATTAGCTCAACGCAAGAGCGCCTGTCCACCGGCAAGAAGGTAAACTCTGCGCTGGACAACCCAAACTCCTACTTCACTGCAGCGTCTTTGAATAACCGCGCTTCTGACCTGTCTAATCTTCAGGATGACATGGGCCAGTCTGTTTCTACTCTGACCGCAGCTGACAAGGGCATCAAAGCGATCTCCAAGTTGATTGATGCGGCCAAAGGTAAGGCTAATCAGGCCCTTCAGACAGAAGATGTGAGCCAGCGTAATAAATACGCAAAAGAATTTAACGATCTGCGGACACAGATCCAAGACTTGGCTAAAGACTCTGGATACAAAGGCAAGAACCTCCTTGGCGGTGATGGCAACGACCTTACTGTTAAGTTCAACGAAGATGGTACGTCTAAGTTGGAGATTCAGTCTGTTGATTTTACCGATCTTGGCAAGGAAGACGGCGACCTGAAGTTGGGTAGTTTGGAAATTGCAAAGAACGGCGATTTCTCTGCGACACTTGAGGGTACAATTACCGACGGTGATACCAAGTTGGCTAGTCTTGACAAGCTCGCTGCCGGTGACTCGATTAAGCTTACCTTTGGTGAGGGCGATGATGCAAAAACTGCAGAGCTTGAAATCACCGCTGATAGCACACTCAATGATTTGACTGCGAAAATGAAGGAAGTAAGTGGTTCTGACTTCAAATTGGATGCGACAGCTAAAACCATTACCGGTTCCGTTGGAGCGAAGCTTGCTATTTCCTATACTGACAATGACAGTGGGGATTCGGCGGACGGAAGCGATTTAACTGCAGCTACAACCATAGGGGTGAAGGCAGGTGCGTGGGATACTGACAGCGGTATCGACAGCTCCTTGACGGAAATCAAGGCAGCTCAGGATGCTCTGCGTGCACAAGCTTCTACCTTTGGTACCAACCTGTCGGTTGTTAAGAACCGCAAGAACTTCACTGCGGACATGATCAACACACTGGAAGTTGGCGCTGGTAAGCTGACCCTTGCGGATACCAACCGCGAAGGTGCGAACCTTGCAGCGCTGCAGACGCAGCAACAGCTGGCTACTTCCACGCTGGCCCTTGCTGCGCGTGCAAACCAGAGTGTGTTGCAGCTTATCCGTTAAGTGCTTCAGTATTCAGATGCAGATTGGGCGCAGTAGCTGCTGCGCCCTTTTCTTGTTTGGGTGTGCGGCCATACATTGATTATCTAGCGGCTTGTCACTTTTGCAAAATAAAAAACCCCGCCTTGTGCGGGGTTTTTGCAGTGTTGATTAGTGTAATCAAGCGCCTTTTGAATTTTGGGCTTTATCTGTGCCAGATGCAGATTCTTCTGCTTTGTTGCCGAGCATGCCCTTTTCTTGCAGAGTGATCAATTGGTCCAAGAACCCACGGATGCGGCGAGAGGCTTCCGACGGGATCTCGAAAATGACTTCATCGCCGGGATCGGACTTCAAGCGGTAGACCATCTCGCGGATTTCCTTATCGTAAGAAAGCTCGCGTACGATCTTGACCTGCTCGGCGTCTTTTGCAGCAAGCGCGGCCTCGGCGCCTTTACGGCTGTCAGATGCAAAGCTTTTCTCATCTGCTCCGCCTGAAGAGGTGCCGTCAGCTGTTGCGGTTACGGCTTTGGCATCGGCAAGTTCTGTGCCGCTTGCCACTTGCTGCTGTTGTGTTTCTGCCCATTGTGTGCCGGGAGCGGCGGGTGAACGTACCCCTGTGATTTCCATGGAATGCCTCTTGGTGTGCCCGAACAAATTTTAAACTTAAGGCAGTATAGCAGTTGTTATGGGTATTGTTAAGTATTACCCAACTGAATCTGGGAGTTAAAAAGGAGGTGATTTTAACTAGTATTGAGTAAACTCGTAGGTTTGCCCTACGAATTACAGGGATTTGTTTACAGCAATGCCGCGCGCTGCTTGTTGCGGGGCGCTGCGAGAACCTCCGGCATCGTAGGTTTTTGGCTTTAAAGTAGCGCCAACAGCAGAGGCGACACTATCGATGACGGTATCGGTAACAGCCCGCGCAGTGCTGACCACCTGCAAATTTGTTTGTAGCAGCGGATGCAAGCGGCCATGGCGGTGGCGCATGTCCTCGACTAGATCCGGGGCGAGGTTGCCCAGTGCAACGGCGTTGTCGCTGGCGTGTTGAATGGTGGCCATGTAGCGTTCTACAGCAGCTGATTTTTCTGGTCCAACCTCCGGGAGGCTGGAAAGCTTGCCTTCGCGAAGGAGTTCGGTTTCTTTTTCTATCACCGTAACCAGATCTGCCATGGCGTCTTGGAAATTGGTGCAGAAAGCCTCGGCCTGCTCTTTTGTGGTGATCGGCTTGCTGATGTCGAGCTGCGGCGCGTCGATGTCGGTCATACTTGGTTGGCTTCCTGAATTTCTAACATTTGAGCTTTAATTGTTTCGGCAAGGCCGATGCCGCCAGACTGGGCGAGTTGATTGGCGTATTCACCCAGCAGCATGGAGCGCCAAGCATCTGAGCCGGGGCCAGAGCCATAAGTCCCACCTTCCTGGAGGCCAGAAAACATCGACTGCATCAGCTGATTTAAGTACACAGCCTCGAATTCCTTGGCTTTCTTGTCCAAGTTGTTTGTCGGTGCGCTCTTGAGGCTAGAGTGAGTGATGTTTTGTGCTTGCGCCTGCAGATCTATCAGGTTCATTTAAAGTACCTCAATTTCTGCTTGCAGCGCTCCTGCGGCTTTAATTGCCTGCAAGATCGCGATAAGGTCGCGAGGGCTGATGCCAAGCGCGTTAAGACCATCAACCAGCTGTTGAAGGGTGACCGCTTCGGAGACGATGGCGAGGTGGCTGTTGTCTTCATCGACCGACACATTTGTACGGGGCACCTGTGTCGTTTCTCCCAGTGAAAACGGATCTGGCTGGCTTACCTGCGGGGCTTCGGCGATGGTGACAGTCAGATTCCCTTGCGCGACAGCGACGGTGGAGACTTTGACCTCTTTACCCATGACAATAATGCCGGAGCTTTCGTCGATTACTATGCGGGCGGGCATATCCGGCTCAATAACCAGCTGTTCGATATCTGTGAGGAGATCGACGATATTGCCGTCATAAAGCCGCGGGAGAGAGATGCGGACCGTGGCTGAGTCTAGCGGTTCGGCAGTGGGCAGGCCGATAAGCTCGTTGATGGCGAGCGCAACGCGCCGCGTGGTTGTCAGATCCGGATTGCGCAAGGCGATGCGCAGAGTGTCCAGCGAGGCGAGTTTGAAGTCTACTTCCTTCTCAACAAGGCCACCATTGGCGACTCGCCCGGAAGTGGGGACGCCGCGGGTGATGGATGCGGCATCGCCGGAGGCCTCAAAGCCCGCAACAGTGACAGGGCCCTGGGCGATTGCATAGGTCTCGCCATTCGCGCCGATGAGCGGGGTGACGAGGAGAGTGCCACCTTGCAGAGAACTCGCGTCGCCAAGGGCGGAGACCGCCACATCAATGCGGCTGCCTTGTGTGGAAAAAGGCGGTAGATTGGCTGTCACCATGACCGCTGCGGCATTCTTGGTGTTCAGATCCAGCTCGTTGGTGTTTACGCCAAGTCGTTCCAGCATGGCTTGTAGAGATTGGCGGGTGAATGGGGCATTGTTGAGCCCGTCACCGCTGCCGTTTAGCCCGACAACGAGCCCGTAGCCAATGAGCTGGTTTTCACGGATGCCTTCAAAATCGGCGATATCCTTGATCCGGGAGGCAGAATTTGCCGGGTGAATAAGGTAAGGTAGCAGCAAAAGCAACAATAGCGCTTTGAAGGTGCGTTCTAGCAATCGAGTGATGGATTGCATGTTTTTCAGGTTCCTTGCCGCTCGACAGATTCTGTCTGATGTGAAGGTAGATAGCCGAGGCTATGTCGCCTTCGTCAGTATTTCTATAAATAAGCGAAAAACATGCCAAAAATCTCGCCTGTTGATAACTTTCCTATGTTTTAGAGGTTTTGTGCCAAATTTATTAGTTGCGACGCTTTTAGGGCGGTAAAATTTAGCGCGACGTGGAAAAGTCCATGTGCCATGCAAAAACTGCGTGCGGCAAGAGTTGCCCGGTTGGTACTCTTTGCCTGCGCTGCAGTGAGTCTCTTTACTGGTGTGCATTGGAGTTAAGGTGCGCTATGACGGCGCAACCGCTGTTTGAGGGCAAGTGTTTTGCAAATTCGTCGTCTGTCCAGTTCAGGTGTTGCTGCCAGTGGCAAGGTAAAGGCCAAGGGTTCGTCGCATCGTGCGTTTGCGCCTGAGGTAAGTGACGAGGCCAGCGCGAGTGTTGCAACGCAGGCGCAGGCTGGCGTGGCGAGTATGCAAGGTGTGGATGCGTTGCTTTCTGTTCAGCAGATGGGCGATGCAACGCAAGAGCGTCGTCGTGGGCTGCAGCATGGTAACCTGCTTCTTGATAATCTTGAGGCGTTGAAGCTGGACTTGTTGATGGGGCGTGTGTCTGTCGATCGTTTGCAGGCCATTCAAGCGCGACTTGATATGCGTCAACCAAGCGGTGTTGCTGCGTTGGACAAGGTTATTGACGAAATTGAGCTGCGTGCAAGAATCGAGTTGGCCAAGCTAGGTATTTTTGCCGAGTAAGCTGTTTTTCCTTTGGGTAAGGAAAATGGAAAGTCTGCACAAAATACTAAGAGAAACCCTGCGTTTTTTAATTGAATATATTTCATAGATTTTGAGCGTTGTTGTTTTGCTCAACAGTCGTTATATTCCAGCCGCCAACACAGGTAGCCGGAGTATCAAATGGCGGTTGATGTCGCAATTGATTATCGTCCTTCAGATGACGAGCCTTTTATGAATGACAAGCAGAAAGAGTATTTTCGTGCTAAGCTGCTTGCATGGAAAGAGGATATCCTGAAGGAAAGCAAGGAAACCCTTGCTGCCTTGCAGGAAGAAAGCCAAAACCATCCAGATCTTGCGGATCGGGCATCCTCGGAAACCGACCGGGCGATCGAGCTACGTGCGCGTGATCGTCAACGGAAGCTGATTTCCAAGATTGATGCAGCGCTTGCACGTATTGAGGATGGATCCTACGGATATTGCGAGGATACAGGGGAGCCTATTGGCTTGAAGCGCCTTGATGCGCGGCCGATTGCCACCTTGTCGATTGAGGCGCAGGAAGCGCATGAGCGTCGCGAGAAAATTTACCGCGACGACTAACAAGAATAGTCTCTTTGTCTTTTGTCGGCGGGGGCGTGAGCTCCTGCCTTTTTTTGTTTGTTTGGCGGGAAATGTGCGGTTGGTGAGCATGTAGCTCGTAAAAAAACGGGTTCGATGTGCTGGGGAGCAATGCATCGAACCCGTTTTTGCCGTCTGCTTGGGGAGCGAGGCGGCGGGGATGGTGTGAGCCGCTAGAACGGCAGCACGATGTCCAGAACTTGAGAGCCATAACGAGGCTGCTGAACGGCGGTGATTTGGCCACGGCCACCATAGCCTATGCGAGCCTCGGCGATCTTCTTGCTGTCCACGGTGTTCTTGGCAGAGATGTCTTGTGGCCGTACCACACCGGCGACAATCAATTCGCGCACTTCATAGTTGACGCGCACCTCCTGTCGGCCTTCGATCACGAGATTGCCGTTTGGCAAAACTTGCGTGACAACGGCGGCGACCGTGGTCTCCAGCGTTTCCTTGCGGTCGATCGAGCCGGTGCCGGTGTAAGTTTTGGTGCTGTCAATCCCTGCAAGGGCGCCGGCGTTGCTGCTGGCCGGCAGGGCGACTGTGTTGATCGCGGCGCCAAGTGCGCCGCTGGCACCCACATTCGATGCATCGGCGCGGGATTGCTTGGAGGTGTTGTTGAAGGCGGCTTTGTCAGCGATGGTCACAGTAACAGTGACGATGTCGCCAACCCGCTTGGCGCGTTGATCCTTAAAGAACCCGCGATTACCTGAGCGCCAAAGAGAGTTTGCTTTAGATTGCTGGGTCTCTTTGGGGGGCATTGGCATCTGCACAGGACGATAGCCGGGGGTGGTGGTTGGATCTTTGATTGCGGTTAGGGGAGGTTGTTTACCCACGTTGGCGAGTTGATCTGCTGTTGCGCAGGCTGCGAGAGAGGCGCAAACGGCCGGAATGAGGATGAAGTGCTTGATGTTCATCTTGGGCGCTCCTGCAAGCTGGCCAGTGTGTTGCCGGCATTGGTGACCACAGCGCGGCCCGAGCCTGTGATTGTGGCAAACAGCTTTTTGCCAGAGCGTAGATTGGAAACCTCTACCATATCACCCATGCCGCCATTCATAAGGGCGCGCCCTTGCGTGGTGATTTGCATACCGGGAATGTGATAGATGAGTGTCAGTTTTTGTCCTCGCTCCACCATGAGCGGGCGGCCAATGTCTCGGCTGTTTGGTAGGGTGCCAGCGCGAAGGTTGCGCCTTGCGGCCATGCCAATAAGATCATCAGCGGCAATTGGTTCGCGCCGGGCAAGGCGTGCTTTTGGCATAAGCGTGTGCTTGATGTCGGCACTGGTGATGATGTCGCCCCGGCGTAGGGGGCGCGCCAGCGTGGCGACCTCGCGCATTAACTGCACGCGGCCCGAAAGGCGTAGCGGTTGCCAACTGCCTTCATTGGCGATGTTGAATGTTACGTCAAAGGCACCATTGTCTGCATTGAAATTCAGCTGCCGAATGTGAACCGGTTGCGGCGTGAGCGCGTCGGCATAAAGCGCATTTGGTAATGTGCCATAGAAAGAAATTTTGGCCTTTTCGCCAGCAGGGATACGGGCGGCGAGTGCGTCTTGCAGCGTGTTGTGCAGGAGCTCCTGTGTCACTGCGACAGCTTTTCTGTAGACGGTGACGCTTTGCAGGCCGTCAGTGGTGGCGCCGGTGAAACCTGCGGCGCGCGCTTGCTCGGCAATCAAAATAGCAGGAACGTTTCCTTCTGTGCCGTAATCGGGGCTGCGAAAGATTGGTGTATCTGCCAGCTCGCCAGCTTCGCGGTAAAAATCACCAATGGTTACTGTGGAGGCTGCAACCTCAACACGGGCGCGCAGTTCGGCTTTTGCTTGTGGGGCAAGGCAAAGAAGCGCGGCGAATAACAGCAGCTTAGGGTTGGAAAAACGCATTTTAGCTATCCTCCCTAGCGCATGTTGTTGGAGGTTGCGTACATTTCGTCGGCGGCCTTGACGATTTTGGAATTCATTTCGTATGCGCGCTGCGCTGCGATCAAATCCGACAGTTCGGTGACTGCGTCGACATTTGACGCCTCCAAGTGGCCTTGCAGCAACGTCCCGTAGCCTTCTGCGCCGGGGGTGTTGACCTGAGGTTGGCCGCTGGCTGCGGTTTCCAGAAACAGGTTGTCGCCTATTGCTTCTAGTCCTTCTTTGTTGATGAAGGAGGCGAGTTGGAGTTGGCCAAGGTTTTGCACCTGACCGGCGGCGTTGACCACTTGCACGACGCCAAGCTTATTTATCGTAATGTCCCGAGAGTTTTCTGGGATGGTGATGCCTGGCATGACGGCATAGCCATCGTTGGTGACCAGCCTGCCATCCTGAGCGCGGGCGAATGAGCCGTCGCGGGTGTAGGCAGTGGTGCCATCGGGGGTGGTGATCTGAAAGAAGCCTTCACCGCGTACAGCCACATCCAGTTCTTTGCCGGTGCGGCTAGCTGTGCCTTGTGTCATGATGCGGGCGGTGGCAACAGTGCGAACGCCGGAACCAATCTGGATGCCGTTGGGCACAAGGGTGCCGGTGTCCGATGTTTCCGTGCCCATACGCCGCTGGTTTTCATAGAGTAGGTCTTGGAAATCTGCCCGCTGGCGTTTGTAGCCTGTGGTGCGCATGTTGGCCACGTTGTTGGAGATAACCTCCACATTCAATTCCTGCGCTTTCATGCCGGTTGCGGCGATATAAAGAGCTTTCATGCGAGTGTCTCCTGCGGATTACGCTTCAAGGCGGCCAAGATCGCGAATGGCCTTAGAGCGCAGTTCGTCGCGCTTGGACATCATCTTGGTGACGTTTTGGTACATGCGGGTGATCTCGATCATGCGGGCCATTTCTTCAACGCCTTGCACATTCGAGGATTCCAGCATGCCCTGCTCAACCTTGGTCGAGGTTGCTGGTCGGGGGAGGTTGCCACTTAGCAGGTTGTTGCCGACATGCTCCAGCTCCTGAGGATTATCAAACTCAACAATATCCAAGCGGCCGAGGACGCCTTGTGCGGTGGCGAGGGTGCCGTCTTTGGCGATGGTGAGCGGGAAGTCCTGCTCTTGCACTTCAATTGTGGCACCATCGACTAAGATCAAATCGCCAGAGCGTGTCATGAGTTCACCTTGTGGGCCCAATTGCAGCCCGCCTGCGCGGGTATAAAACGTGCCATTGGCGTTTTGCACGCTTAAAAAGCCGGGTCCTTGCAGAGCAACGTCAAGGGCGTTGCCTGTCTGGCGCAGGGCACCCTCGGTAAAATCTGTCGAGACCGCCACGTCATGTGCATATGACAAGAGGCTATCTTGCGGCTTGAAGGCGTTGGCGGAAGCCACCGGCATCAAGTATTCTTCAAAGTGCATCCGCTGGCGTTTGAAGCCAGTGGTGTTGATATTCGCAATGTTGTTCGCGACGTTATCCAGCTGGCGTCGTAATCCAGCTTGCCGTGACAACCCGATGAGTTGCGCGTTTTCCATAGTGTCTTGCTCCCCAGCAAAATGACTTTAAGCCTTGTTTGCCTCTCCCCAGAGGCGTGGCCGCGAGTCACTAACTAGCTAAGCAAAAATTGTGCCAACTAGCTGAAATGGGATTTAAGCGTGATTGCGCTGCTCTTGCGGCAGGTTTTTAGTTAATCTGCGGAAAGAAAGTGGCAAATTGCCTACTAGAAATTGTTGATAGGTAGATATTGCCTACTAGGGAATGGCGGGAACTTTGGTAACTATGGTTAACAGCTTCCTAATAATTACCCAAAGCAATTAAGGGGAGCGCAAGTCGAGAACTGGGTCTGAAAGCATGAGCGAAGAAACACCCCAAAACGAAGAGACCGGTGCAGCTTTAGACCGGCGGCGCAAGGCAATGATCGTAGCTGCGGTGCTGATGGCGCTGCTGACAACCGGGGTTGGGCTTGCCTATGTTATGGGTGTTTTCTCTGCTGAGCCGCAAACGGAAGACGCGGCACCTGCGCAAGAGCAAAAGCCGGTTGTGTTTTTTGATCTGCCAGAAATGCTGGTGAACCTCTCTAGTGAGGGGCGGACGACCTACTTAAAGGTGCGGATCGCGCTGGAAGTGGAAAGCGATGCGATGGTTGAGCAGATCGAGCCATATCTTCCGCGCATTATGGACGCCTTCCAGATCTACTTGCGCGAATTGCGGCCAAGCGATCTTGAGGGGTCGGCTGGTTTGTTTCGCTTGAAAGAGCAATTGCTGCGTAGAATAAATGTGGCGGTTCATCCAGCGAAAGTGGATGGTGTGCTCTTCAAAGAAATCCTGATCCAGTAGTCCTATAAGGAGGCGTAGTGGCAGACATTGACGACCCCCTTGAAGACATGGACCTCGATGAGGCCTGGGGGGATGCGCTAAAAGAATCCGGTGATATGGTGGCAGATGAGGACGATCTGGCCGCTGCGTGGGGGGCTGCCTTGCAGGAGCAGGGCGCTGGAAACGCAGAGGATATTGCTGCGCAATGGACTGCCCTTGCCGAAGATGTGGAAGCGGAGCTGGACGGGGCTAATCGTGGCTCTGATCGTGTGCTCAATCAGGAAGAGATTGATAACCTTCTGGGCTTCAATCTTGAGGATTCTCTGGATGGAGATGACAGCGGTATTCGCGCGCTCATCAATTCGGCGATGGTCTCTTACGAGCGCCTGCCGATGCTGGAGATCGTGTTTGACCGGCTGGTCCGGTTGACGACGACTTCGCTGCGCAATTTCACTTCGGACAATGTGGAGGTATCGCTTGATTCCATTAACTCCGTTCGTTTTGGTGATTATCTGAATTCGATCCCGCTGCCGGCGATCCTTGGTGTGTTTAAAGCGCATGAGTGGGACGGGTTTGGCTTGGTCACGGTTGAATCCTCGCTGATTTACTCCATCATTGATGTACTGCTGGGCGGTGGACGCGGCAGTAGCGCGGTGCGCGTTGAGGGGCGGCCCTATACCACCATTGAGACCACGCTGGTGCGCCGGATGATTGATATCATCCTTGCAGATGCGGAGCAGGCGTTCGCGCCATTGTCTCCCGTACGGTTGCCGTTAGAACGGCTTGAAACCAATCCGAGATTTGCCGCGATTTCGCGCCCTGCCAATGCGGCTATTCTTGTCGAGCTGCGTATCGATATGGATGACAGGGGCGGCAAGGTGGAGATCTTGCTGCCGTATGCCACGCTTGAGCCGATCCGTGAGCTGCTGCTGCAGATGTTCATGGGGGAGAAGCTGGGGCGGGATGCCAAGTGGGAAGAACACTTGGCTACGGAGGTTTACGGCTCGGAAGTGCAGGTTGATGCTGTGCTTTATGAAAACGAGATTTCGCTGCGACGGGTGCTTGGGTTTGAGGTGGGGCAAACATTGGTGTTTGACACGGAGCCTAAGGACCCGGTGCAGATAAAATGCGGTGGCGTGCCATTGACCGAGGGGGTTATGGGGCGCTTGGGTAACAATATTTCTATCGAAATTTCAAAGCAGTTGCGCCTGCCGAAAATGTCGTTGGCGGCCTTTGAAAAATCGATGCGTAGTGATGTGGAGTCCTCGTGATGCCTTTGGGACTGATTGTTGAGTGTGTGGTTGCGGTGCTATTGGTGGTGACCATTGGTTATTGCTATGTGCTGAATAAGCGCTTGAAATGCTTGCGGGCGGATGAGGCATCGTTGCGGGCGACGATTGCCGAACTGGTGACGGCGACGGAGATTGCCGAGCGGGCGATCTTGGGCTTGAAGTCTACGGCCGGGAATGCAGATCGGACTTTAGGTGCCCGCCTTGGGGAGGCTGAAGAGGTCTCGCGCAAACTATCTAATCAGTTGCAAGGCGGCGAAGATGTGTTGGAACGTATCGGCAGCGTGGCGGCCTCGGCGCAGGCGGTGGCGCCGCAAGCGGGGGTGTCGCAGCCCGCACCAACTCAGGCTCCAGAACCTGCAGCGGTGCAGCCGGTGGATGAGATGCCAGCGCGTAAAAAGGTTACTGGAGATTTGTGTAGGGCGGCCAATGAAACCGCTTCTCGGCTTGAACAATTCCGGCGGCGTACATCGGGGAGGGTTGCGTGAAACTAAGACTTCTGCCGCTTGTTGTATTTGCTGGTAGCTCGTTGCTGGTGCTAAAGGTTTTGAGCCTGACGCTGGAGGACAAGTACCACCTGAGCCTGCTTGGGGAAGCTGAAGCGCAGCAATCCAGCACTGAAGTAACACCTGCGGATGCTTCAACGGCAGCGCCAGTGGTGCATAAAGATGGGCCGCGCGATGTGCTATCCGACTTGGGGACATCTGTTTCAGAGCGTGCGGTGTTATCCAGCCTTGGCAAGCGGCGTGATGAGTTGAACTCGCGTGAGCATGCGCTTGAGCTGCGCGAGCAGATGCTAAAAAGCACCGAAGAGCGTATTAATCTGCGAATGGAAGAGTTGCAAAAGCTGGAAAAGGATGTTGGTACAGCGAAAACTCGCCAGAAGGAGGAAGCCAGCCAACAAATCGCCGATCTGGTTGAGATCTATTCGGCGATGAAGCCTAAAAACGCGGCACGGATCTTTGATCGGCTGGATATGAGCGTGCTCATTAAGGTTGTACAGCAAATGCAGCCTCGAAAAATGGCCGATGTACTTTCGGAGATGGATCCAGCGGTAGCGGAGCGGCTCACCATTGCTTTGGCATCTGGCGGACAAGCAAAGGTTCCTACGGCAAAAAGTGGTGTGAAAATGCTGCCAAAAATAAAGGGCAACTAGCGTTTTTGTTGGGGTGGTACAAAAAGGTGATGTGATGGGGCGGATTACGTGAGTGCATGCAAGGAAAGAAGTGTTGCTTTGAAGCGCGGGAGACAGGCAGGTGGCCTGCTCGCGCTCTTGTTGCATGTGGTTTTTCGTTCTGGCCTTTTTATTGCTGTGCTCGGGGCTACTGCTTTCAGTCATGCGTTTGCGGCAGATCGCGCTGCGCTGGTGGCTGCTGAAGAGCGCGGTTTTGCCCGGTTGATTATCAGCTTTCCTGAACAAACGCTGCTGCCCGCCTATGAGGCCTCCATTACAGCAGGTGTCCTGCGTCTGACATTTCCTCAAGGGGTCAATGTTTCCGTGGACGACGTTCCTGGAGCGCTGCCCGATTATATTTCTATTGCGCGTCGCGATCCTGACGGGACAGCCTTGCGATTTGCGCTAAAGCAAGCTGTGACGATCAACTCTATGGAGGCGGGAGAGAAGCTGTTTGTTGATCTGCTGCCGCAAAGCTGGACAGGTTTACCGCCCAGCCTGCCGAAGGATGTTGTTCGGGAGCTATCGCGACGTGCTGATGCGGCGCTGCGCCGGGTTCAGGAGCTGGAGGCCGAGAGCGAACAGGTGGTACCAGAAGTCCTGCTACGGCTTGGGCAACACCCGACTTTTTCGCGCTTGGTATTTGATTGGAATATGCCATTTGAGAGTGCATTTGTGCGTAATGGCAATATTGTACAGGTGATCTTCAATCGAGCTGCAGAGCTGGATGTGGCTCGGCTGAGTGTTGATCCGCCCAAAGGGGTGCTCGGGGCGACTTCCTTTGTGGAGGGGGATGAGCTGTTCTTCCGTATGCGTGTGGACCCACAGTCTCAGGTTCGTGCGTTTAAGGAAGGGGCGAGCTACGTTGTCGACGTCACGCCTGCACAACAAGGCGAACTCGATCCGCTTAACGAACAGTTCGCAGAGGCGCTGTCCTCTGGCAACGCACCGCCAGCAGGAGCCGAGGATCTTATCGTTTCCTTGGGGGAGGAGTTGCCAGCGGCAACGCAAGCGGCACTGCAACCGGACCCATTATACGTGCAGCAACAAGCGCCGCCTCCTGCGCCAGCGAATACAATTTCACAAAATACAGCGCCGCAGGCGAAGACGCCAACAGAGGTGCCTGTTAAAGGGGCGCAGGCTCAAAGGATAGAGCGGACTAAGGCGGAAAAGCCACAGCTTTCGCTGGCGCCGGTGCATGCGATTGGTGGGCTACCCGTACAAGCGCGACCTGTTAAGAAGACGGCTGTTCCAGCTGCGCTTCAGGTTGCCAAAGCGCCGCCGATGTCGTTGTTGCCTGAAGAGGTCAGCTCGCAGCGGACTCCTGCATCATCTTCGCCTGAACCTGTGCTTGTCTCTCAAAAGGCTGCAGAACCTAGACCGAGCGTCAGACCGACACTCAGCCGCCAGCAAGGCCCGGCCCCGGAGCCAAACAATACGACGCGTATTTTGCGCGAACCTCAGCTGCAAATTCAAGCGGGACGCGCTACGGCAAATGATTCTGTGCTGGCACCCAATGAGAGGCGGAGCGGCCCAGATGAAGCTGGTGCGGGTGATGTTCCTGCGCTGCCAAGTGAAAGAATAGTAAAGCGCGATCAGTCGCGTTTGCCTACCGATGAGCAAATGCCTGCTAATGGGCATATGTCTGAAGAGGAACAAGGGCAGCTGCGCGATGCTGTGGCGCCATTTGTCGCTGTGGTACCACACCAAAAACCAGCAGGAGAGCCAGTGCTAGCCCCGCACGCGAGTGCAGAATTGCGTGATGATCCTGTCCATGAGGTTTTACAGGAAGCACCGCTGATGCAAGGCGACGAAATTGGCGCCTTGGTGGCGAATCTGAACCGCCAAACTGGGCTGACTGGCGAAGATCAAGAGTTGCAGGTTAACGATGGGGTTGAGCCGCTTGCCACAATTGCAGAAAGCGAGGTCCTGCCTGAAGATGCCGCGTCAAAACGGATCTCGGCGGAAACCATGCCGCCGCAGCCGGTGATCGGCAGTGGTTTGGTGCATGTTGATGCGCGGCGGATTGACGATGTGGCGCGGCTGGAGTTCACCTTCGATGAACCTGTAAGTTCGGCTGTTTTCCAGCGCGGTAACCGTTTGTGGTTGGCTTTTGACAGTGATAAGGAGCTGCATATAGGCACTGGCCTGCGGATTCTGGATGAATATGCAACAGGTGCGGTGATGGACCGTCAAGGCGAGTTGGCATTGATGCTGCTGGAGCTGTCGGACACTGCCCTTGCGAGCCTTGAGACGAATGGAAACAACTGGGTTTTGACGGTAAGTTCGCGAGTATTGGCTTCCTCGCAGGCGCTGCCAGTTGAGCGGGTAGGCTTGCCGGAAGGGGGCACCGGTTTACGAATTGGTCTAGATAAAGTCGGGCATGTACACAAGTTGCTTGATCCTGTGGTTGGCGATGAAGTTATGATGATTACATCGTATCCACCCGTGCGCGCAGTGACGCGGCCACAGGATTTTGCGCAGGTTTCATTCCTCAAAGCCCTAAACGGGATCGCACTGCTGCCCAAGGTTGACGGCATTGAGCCGTTAATTGGTGAAAGCGAGGTTGTGCTCGGGCGTGCTGGCGGATTGGCCTTGTCTTCCACGTCGGCGGGTTTCCTGCTTGCGCAGGAAGGAGAGGAAAGTGTAGAAGCCGCTGACGCTGTCGGCCTGTCGCTGCTTGATGAGCAAACCCACAAGGATTTTCTTGGCAAGCTACGACAGTTTGAGGGGGCGATCGCGGCAGCTGATGAGGCGCAGTTACAGGGTTTGCGGCAGGAATTGGCACATTTTTACCTCTCTCAAGGCTTTGCGCATGAAGCTCTGGGTATGATGCAGTTGATTGAGCAGCAAAATAGCGCCATTCGCAAGGAACCAAAGTACGCGCTAATGATGGGCGCGGCACAGTATATGGCGGACCGGCCGGAAGAAGCGCTGAGGTATTTGCGTGCAGAAGAGCTTGGTGATCACCCAGAAGCGGCTGTTTGGCGGTTGTTGGCGCAACGAGCAAAAGAAAACTGGCCAGCGGTGTATCAAGAAATTCCATTGGCTGAGGAAGGGGTGCGGGGCTACCCAGATGCGGTTCGGAATGATGTTTGGCTTGCTATTGCCGGGGCGCAGATGGAACTTGGCAATTACGGGGCGGCGATTGGACGGCTGAGCGCGATTGAACCTGAAAACCTTTCTTTGGCCCAGCTGCGCACCTACGACTACCTTAGGGCAAGAACGGCGGAGGCATCAGGCCAACTGGTTGAAGCTCTTGACGGCTATGAAGAGATCGTCCGCTCTAGCGACGGGCCATTGGCGGCGGAATCTCAGCTACGGGCGACGTTGCTACGTTTTCGCGATGGCAGTACAAATGCGATTGACACGATTGCGGAGCTAGAAGGACTGGCTGCGACTTGGCGTGGAGATCGCACCGAGCTGCGAACTCTAGATGCGCTGGCGCAAATGAACGTGAGCAGCGGGAACTACCGGCAAGCTTTTGACGCCATGGGGCAGGCACTGGAATCTGACCCTGATTCTGAAATCACGCGCGAATTGCAGGCTAAGATGCAGAAGGTGTTTGCGGATATCTTCTTGCGGGGCGGGAATTCCGGGCTAGATCCGGTGGCGTCTTTGGCTTTGTTCTATGATTTTCGGGAGTTAGTGCCGCCGGGGCGTGAGGGCGATGTGATGGTTCGCCGGCTCGCCAACCGCTTGGTCGATATGGATCTGCTTGATCAGGCTGCGGCGATTTTGCAACATCAAATTGATCATCGCTTGCGCGGCGCTGCCAAGGCGCAAATCGCTGCGGATCTTGCCGTGGTGCATTTGCTAAACCGCAAGCCAGAGCAAGCGCTGCGTGTGCTTAGCCAAACACGACAGGGGCAACTGCCTGATGTGCTGCTGCACCAGCGGAATATCGTTGAGGGGAGTGCGCTGGCCGAAAGTGGGCGGCCGGATCTTGCTATCGAACTTGTTCGTAACATGCGCGGTGATGATGTGGACAGGCTGCGCGCCGATATCCTTTGGCAGGCGAAATCCTGGCGTGAAGCTGGCGAGCAGCTGGAAGCGATGCATGGCACCCGCTGGCAGGAAGCAGCGCCGCTTTCTGATCAAGAACAGATAGATGTGCTGCGTGCGGCGGTTGCCTACACAATGGCTGGCGAGCAGCTTAGTCTGGGGCGTTTACAACAAAAATATGCAGAAAAAATGCAGGGCGGGGAGCGTGCGAAAGATTTCGAGGTTGTTACACGGCCAATCGAAGAACGTGGCGTGGAGTTCCTGCAAGTTGTGAACAAGGTATCAGGTGAAAGCAATCTGAATGCTTTCTTGCAAGAGTACAGACGTCGGTACTTGGCGGAAACAGCTTGGCAAAGTAGCGCTGACGCCCCGATTGATCCAGATGGGACCGATTTGCAATTGGGTGAACCAGAGGGCAACAGCAACAAGGCCGATACGGGAAGCTAAGGATAGCTGATAAGAAAAAAGAGCGCGTTCTTCACTGCTTGTGATGACGCGCCCTTTTCCTATCGATTTACACTATCAGCTTAGCCGCCGCCAAAGCTGCGAACGAGTGATCCTGCGATCATCTGCCAGCCATCAACAAGCACAAAAAAGATTAGCTTGAACGGCAGCGAAATTACGACCGGCGGCAACATCATCATCCCCATGGACATGAGGACTGAGGCTACAACCAGATCAATGATAAGAAACGGCAGGTAAAGCAAGAAGCCGATTTCGAAGGCGCGGCGCAGCTCGCTAATCATGAATGCCGGAACAAGCACGCGCAGGCTGAGCTCTTCTGGCGTTGCCGGTGGTTCCTTACGGGAGAGGCTTTGGAACATCGTGACATCTTCAACCCGCGCTTGTGAGCGCATGAATTCATGAAATGGCTCTACGCCGCGTTCGGCAGCTTGTTCCACTTCAATGGTGCCGTCCATTAAGGGGCGGACTGCTTCGTCATAGGCTTTGGTAAAGGTGGGTTCCATCACAAAGGCCGTGAGGAACAATGCGAGGGCGATCATAACTGCGTTAGGCGGTGCTGTTTGCAACCCAATGGCTGTGCGCAGCAAAGAGAGCACCACAACAATGCGGGTGAAGCTGGTTACCATTATGAGTATGCTGGGGGCCAGCGAAAGCACTGTGAGCAGCGCGACGATTTGTAAGGCCCGTTCGGTGACGGTGTCGCCTTCGCCAAAGTTGATGCTGATAGATTGGGCTAGCGCTGGCGCTGCCCATAAGGCTGCGAAGGCGCAGAGCAGGAGGGCTATTTGCCTAAGGGCAGTATGCAGGAGTTGTTTCGGCTGCTGGGGTGCGCCCGCGCAAGAGGGTTTCAACAGGTTCTTGCGCGGGGACTTCAGGATGCGGCTCGGCATATCAGGCTGGCTTTAACTCACTTAGTAGGTCAGCCATCTCTTTGTCGAGGGCTTCAGCGGGAATTGGGTTTTTACTTTTTTCACCCTTGCTTTCCGCAGTTGCATCGTCTGCTGCTGCAGGCGCCTCTACCTTGTCCTCTTGCGTTGGATTTTCGTCAGAGTTGGATGCCTTGGCAACGGTCTCTTGAATGGCTGCTTCTAAATCAAGCTGATGCACATTCTCGGCATTCTCAGGCTTTTTATCAGCGTTGGTTGGCGTTGCATCTGGTTCCTTGGCTTCTGGGCTCTGAGTGCTCGTTGTCACTTCCGGGGACAAAGCTTCCTCAAGTGAGCTTGCCAGTTTCAAGGTTGGTACGGTTTCTTCAACAGGCTTTGTCTGGTCTTTCGCAAGCGCTGCTGTGTCGGCCACAACTTCGCTTTGCGCGGCTTCATCCTGTCGTTGCTTTTCCTGCTGAGCAGCTACAATACGTGCAGCGGGTCCTGCGGATGGGGGCGACACAGAGGCACGTGAAGCAGCCAGCGCACGGGCCGCAGCAACTTGCTGTGCCTGACGTTGGGCTTCTGTTACATGAACGCCGCCATTAGCCACGCTGCTATTGGTGCCGTTTGCTTTTACGGTTGCCTCTGCCTTGCGCAGACGCTCTCGGCTGGCAGCTAGGTGGCGTTGATAATCTGCCGAAGCACGCTGCTGGCGGGTCGCCGAAGGGGTCGACGGCTGGGCTGCGGGTTGGGCGATTTGTTGCTGTGGTTGTGTCGCTGTTGGCTGCGGAGCACTGGCGTGCAGGGCGTGTTCTTGCTGCATTGGGGCAGCTTGGGTTGTTGGCGCAGCTTGTGGTTGGGCGACCGCCTGATTGGACTGGGCAACGGCTTGCGGCTGCGTAATGGCTGCGGCCTGTGTGGCTTGCTGGCCTTGCTGCAAGGTTTGGTTGCGCTGCGTTTGGCCTTGGGGCATGGCACGCAGGATATTTTGTTCAACGACCAGATCATTCTGGCCACCCACAAGAATCAGATGCTCTACATTATCGCGGCGAACAAGAAGAAGGCGACGGCGGGCATCCAGCTCGGTAACATCCATGATTGCGATGCGGGGCTGGCGGTTGCGATAGCCTTTGTAATTGGTTTTGATGAAGGGCTTTAACACAGCGTAGCAAAGGCCCATTAGGCCAATTACAAGGGCAAGGCCAATGATTGCCCCTAGAATGTTGGCTACAGGTTCTGAAAGCCCGATGAATTCCATTAACCAATCTGCCATGGATCGTTTAGTCCTCAAAAAGTTGTTTAGCCGGTGGCTGGTTGGCGCGGGTGCCCCTGCCTGTTTTGGCGCCGGCCAACGATAAGCTAGAGGTATTCTCTTTAGGCTTTCAGCGGGGCAAAGACAAGCGTAACAAAAGGAGTGGCGCGCAGATCTCTAAAATTTTACCCTTCAATTTTACATTACGAAAACTTAGTGAAGCTGGCGCGACATTATGGATAATTAATGGCGTCTACGGGAGTTCCGTCAAGACTGGGTAGTTTTTACCGTGTCATTGAGCTGGTCTTTTGGGCACGGGCACTAAAATGGTTAACGAGGAAGCGGGAAAATTGGAGCTATTGCTTGTATTTCCGCGATTCCTTGGATTAATAATGGTTAATATTAACTATTTATCTCACATGGGGGCGGCAAAATTTTCCTATGATGAGTGTGGATGAGAGTCGCTTTACCGCAGGTTGGAAGAGGTGTGCACATGGCTATTACGGATTTGCCCCTGTTTCAGGCCTTGAAAGAAAAGATGGCGTGGCATCAAACCCGTCAGGGTGTATTGGCGGAAAATATCGCCAATGCAGATACGCCGGGCTATCAGGCCAAAGATTTGCGCGCCTATAAATTTGAGGGGCTGATGGAAGCCGCGCGTGGGCAGAACGGAACAACTGGGGCAACAATGCAACCGGTTCGCACTGATGAGGCCCATCTGGGTTCTGGTCCGCAACTGGCGCAGGTCTCTTCCCGCCGGGCGTTACAGATGCAGCAGGACGTGACACGAAAAGCCGGGCTTGAAGTGACACCAGACGGCAATGACGTGGTTCTAGAAGAGCAGATGATGAAGCTGGCGCAGAACCAAATGGATTATCAGATGGCAACAAGCCTTTACACCCGTTCACTTGGATTACTAAAGACCGCTTTGCGCCGTAGCGCCTAGGGTTTTTGTAGGTTTGGAGAGAGCCAATGGATTTCTTGAAGTCACTTCAGATTGCTGCCTCTGGTTTGCGTGCGCAGACGGGCCGTATGCGGGTGATTGCTGAGAATATTGCTAATGCGGATTCCACCGGGACAACGCCCGGGGCGGAGCCATACCGGCGAAAGGTGGTTTCATTTGAAAGTGATTTTGATCGCAAGGTTGGGGCGGAGCTAGTGAAACTTGGCAAGGTTGCGGGTGATCAAAGCGATTTTGAGACCCGCTATGAGCCCTCGCATCCTGCTGCTGATGCGAAGGGCTACATCAAGCTACCGAATGTGAGCACTATGATAGAGCTGGCGGACATGCGCGAGGCGCAGCGTTCTTATGAGGCCAATTTGAATGTTGTGCGCTCCAGCCGGTCTATGGTGCAGCGGACATTGGATATCTTAAAGGGTTAGGCGGCCCTGTGGCCTATCAAAAATGTAAGTGCCAGCTCGCATTGGCGGTTTTAACGGAGAGATAACATGGCAAATGCCTCACTTGCTGCAAATGCGTATAGCGCGGTTGCTGGATTGGTTAACAAGGGCGGTGAAGGGCAAAGCGCTGCCGGCACCACGGGCTTAAGCTCCGCTGGTTTTGACAATCTTGTGAAGTCGGCTATTGCCGAAGTGCGCGAGGGTGGGCAAGCAACAGAGGCGCAGGCGCTTAATCTGGTTGAAGGGCGCGCCAATGTTGTGGATGTGGTGACTGCAGTGGCAGAAACCGAGGTCGCCATGGAGACTGTGGTTTCGGTGCGTGATAAGGTGATCTCTGCTTATGAAGAGATTATGCGCATGCCGATCTAACGGTTTTGCCTTGCTGCGAAGGTAGGGCTTGAGGCTGCGCGAGCAACAAGCGGGACAAGTGAATGACAGGCGCGGAAGTTCTAGATATTGCCTCCAGTGGCATCTGGACTTTGATTAAGCTGTCTGTTCCGGTGCTGCTGGTCGGTTTGGTTGTCGGGGTGATTGTAGCGCTGTTCCAAGCGCTCACCCAAATTCAGGAGCAGACCTTGGTGTTTGTTCCAAAAATTATCTCTATTTTTCTTGCACTTTTGGTAGCATTCCCATTTATGGGTTCCGTGCTTGGTTCCTTCACCGAGCAGATATCGCAGCTAATAGTTTCCGGATTTTAGCCTATGGTAGACGGGTTGAGGCACGTGGAGGCTGGCGGCATCAAGGTGAGGGAGGCTGAGTGGAGATAGACCTAAGCTTCCTTTCTGCTTTTACTGCAGTGTTCTTTTTAGTTTTTGCCCGTGTGGGCACCATGATTATGTTGGTGCCGGTGTTTGGCGAGCGGGCGATACCCGTGCGTATCCGGCTGATTGTGGCGTTAATGCTGTGTTATGTGCTGTATCCACTAGTACAGCCGCTGTACCCGCTTGGCGAATTGCAACAGTTGCCGGTGTTGCTGCGCTATTTGTTTTTAGAGTTGGTGCTGGGTTTTTTTGTCGGGCTGGGGATGCGCTTGATTGCGTACGCCCTGCAAACGGCGGGGGCCATTATCGCCAATCAGAGCGGTCTGGCGTTTGCGATGGGTGGTGATATGACCAACTTTGGCGAGCAAGGCGCTATGGTTGGCAGTTTTCTGGCGATGCTGGGAACAACGCTAGTACTGGCGACTAATCTCCACTATGTGATTATCGCCGGTATTCATGACAGCTTTACCTTGTTTCCTCCCGGTCGAATTCTACCGGTGGGAGATATGGCACACATGGCGGTGGATACTGTCAGTCATGTCTTTGTGATTGCGGCGCATATCGGGGCGCCGTTTATCCTGTTTGGGCTCGTGTTTTACTTTGGGCTTGGGCTGTTAAACAAGCTGATGCCGCAGTTGCAGATTTTCTTTGTTGCGATGCCGGTGGCTATTCTGGCCGGGTTTACCTTGCTAATGTTGCTTCTCTCGACCTTAATGGGGTGGTACTTGCAGCAGTATGAGGCGGTGCTCTCGCCGTTTTTGGCGAACTAGGAGCGGAAATGGCCGAAGATAGTGACGATTCAGAAAAGACCGAGGAGCCCACGCAAAAGCGCCTTGATGACGCGCATGAGAAAGGGGACGTTCCCAAATCGCAAGAGGTGAGCACTTGGTTTGCCGTTTTGGGCACCGCGATGGCGATGACTTTTCTGGCAGATCGTACCGCTGGATCGCTTTCTGGGCTGCTAGAGAACTTTTTTGATAAGGCAGGACAAATGCGGCTTGATGGACCTGCTTTGGTGTTGCTCTGGCGCGATCTTGGACCGGCGCTATTGGCGATTATTGCCGCGCCAATGGCGGTGATGTTGCTGTTTGCGATGGCGGGCAACCTGATCCAGCATAAGCCGATTTGGTCTAGCGAGCGGCTGAAACCAAAGTTGGAGAAAGTTTCACCTTTAAAAGGCCTCAAGCGATTGTTCTCTCAAGAAAGCTTGGCGAACTTTCTCAAGGGTCTTGTCAAGATTCTCGTGGTTGCGGGATTGATGGGGCTGGTGTTGTGGCCGCAGCGACGGGTGTTGGACACTCTGGTTTTTCGGGACCTGCGACTTTTGCTTGAGGAAACTAAAGAATTGTCGCTGCAGCTGATTGGTGCCATCCTTGCGGTGATGACGGTGATTGCGGGCGTAGACTACCTTTGGCAGCGGCAAAAGTGGTTTAAAAAACAACGGATGACGCGCCGGGAAATTAAAGAGGAATACAAGCAGGCAGAAGGTGATCCGCAAATTAAGGCGAAGATTCGTGAATTGCGGGTTATGCGCTCTCGCCATAGGATGATGAGCGCTGTACCTGAGGCGACAGTGGTAATTGCCAACCCGACGCACTACGCGGTGGCATTGCACTATGAAGAGGGTATGGGCGCGCCTAAGTGTGTGGCAAAGGGTGTTGACGCGCTGGCGCTGCGTATCCGCCGGGTTGCCGAAGACGCGCAGGTGCCAGTGGTGGAGAACCCGCCTTTGGCGCGGACACTGCATGCGGCGATGGATTTGGACGAGTTGGTTCCGGAAGAACATTTTGAAGCGGTGGCAAAGGTGATTGGCTATGTCATGCAGCTGAAGAATAAGGGTGGGCAGCGTCCTTAGGGTTTCGCTTGCTTTTCGGGCGGTTTTATCACCTGTGGTTAAAGACAGGTAATTCTGAGGTGGCAATGGGTAACGCGCAGCAAGACGGCATTGGAGATCTGGCGGCAACTGCACCACGTGCGGGGAGTTTTGTAATGCTGGCCGGACTTTGCATTATGCTTGGCGGAGCTGTGGCGCTTTTGGCGCTTCTGGGGCTGCAGGTTGCAGAACCTTATCTTTACGGATTGTTGGGCGTGCTCGCGCTTGTGGGCGTTGCTGCGCTGTTTGCCTATGCAGTTGGCCTGTTGCGGTTTGGAGAGCAAGTAAGCGCACCTGAGTGGGGGGAAGCTTATCTGAATAGCCTTGAGGATGGCGTGGTGCTGTGCGACAGCGACGGACGTATCGTCTACACCAACCCTGCCTACGCGCGGATGAGTGGTCAGCCCGCCCACGGCGAGTTGCGCAGTGTTGCACGGCTGTTTTCAGCTGACCCGGATGCTGCAGATGCGATGTTTCGACTTGCTCAAGCACAGCGGGAAGGGCGCCAAGCAGAAGAGGAAATACGCTTACCCTATGCCGTTAGCGGTTTGGTGCGCCAGCCGCATTGGTATCGTGTAGGTGTGCGGCCAATGCAAAGGGTAGCAACACGGGGCGAGGTGCACAGCATTTGGCAGCTGCGCGACATCAGCAGTGAGAGGGATGCACAAGAAAATTCCTTTCAAGAGTTGCAGAAGGTTATCAATTTTTTAGATCACGCGCCCGGCGGCTTTTTCTCGGTGAATGGGCAGGGGCGAATTGTTTATCTGAACGCAACATTGGCTACTTGGCTTGGGCATGACTTGGCCAGCTCCAGTGATGGGTCGCTTGCATTGTCGCAGATGGTGCACGGAGACGGCGCCGCGTTGCTTAGCTCCATGAGCGGCGAAGAGGGCGAGGTAAAAACGCAAAGCTTTGATCTTGACCTTGTTGGGCGCGGTGGCAAAACCATTCCGGTTCGTTTGGTGCATCAGGTGCCGTTTGGTGTCGATGGTATGGCAGGGGATAGCCGTACTTTGGTACTCACGCGGCTTGAAGGGCGTCAGGATGAGGAGGCCTTGCGCGCGGCGGAGGTGCGGTTTGCCCGTTTCTTTAATAATTCCCCAATTGCGATTGCAACCCTGTCTGCTTCTGGCGCGGTTGTGCGTCACAATGGGCGGTTCTTGAAGCTTATGCAAGACAATGTGCAAGGGGTCGAGGGGCAGCCCTTTGCTACGCTCATTGGTGGCGATGCAAGCAGGGGATTTTCGACAGCTCTTGAAGCTGCCAAGGCAGGACAAGGGGATATTCCACCTGTCGAAGTTTCAATGGAAGTAGAGGGGCGGCAACGTTCGGCAACCTGTTATGTGTGTGCGATTGATGAGCAGGACGATGGCCAGGAAGTAGCAGTTGTTTATGCGCTGGAAACCACACAGCAGCGGGCGCTAGAGGAGCAATTTGCCCAGAGCCAAAAGATGCAAGCCATCGGCCAGCTGGCAGGCGGCGTAGCGCATGACTTTAACAATGTACTGACTGCGATTATTGGCTTCTCCGATTTGCTACTTGCCAGCCACCGCCCCACTGATCCGGCATTCCCTGACATCATGAACATCAAGCAGAATGCGAACCGGGCGGCTGGGCTTGTGCGCCAGTTGCTGGCCTTCTCACGGCGGCAGACCTTGCGGCCTAAAGAACTGGTTCTTGGTGATGTTTTGGCAGATTTGGATATTTTGCTCAATCGTCTTCTTGGTGAGAAAATCGAGCTCAAAGTGGTGCATGGGAGAGACTTGTGGCCGGTGATGGCTGATGTAAACCAGCTTGAGCAGGTGATCATGAACTTGGCTGTGAATGCCCGCGATGCCATGCCGGAAGGGGGGGAGGTTCGTGTCCTTACTGCCAATGTTGATGAAAGCGGCGTTGCTGGCATGGAGCAGGCACAGATTGTGCCAAAGGGCGATTATGTGATGATCGAGGTGTCAGACAGTGGCCATGGCATGAGCGCGCAGGTGCGGGAAAAGATCTTCGAGCCATTCTTCTCGACCAAAGAGGTGGGTAAGGGTACCGGATTGGGGCTATCGACTGTTTACGGTATTGTGAAGCAGACAGGTGGATACATCTTTTGTGAAAGTAAGGAAGGTGAGGGGACTTGCTTCAGAATTCTGTTGCCACGCTTTGCTGCCCCTGAAAAACATTTGGAAGCCGAGAAAAAGGCGGAGCCGCAAAAGGTAGCGGATCTTACCGGTTCGGCGCGAATTTTGCTCGTTGAAGATGAAGAAGCTGTGCGCGCATTTGCAGCGCGGGCGCTAAGCTCACGTGGCTATGAGGTATTCGAGGCAGGCAGTGGTACAGAAGCTCTTGAGGTAATGGAAGAGGAGGGGGGGGCTATGGATCTGGTGGTTTCTGACGTCGTGATGCCCGAAATGGACGGTCCAAGCCTGCTTGTTGAACTGCGAAAAATGCAACCGGATTTGAAAATCATTTTTGTATCTGGTTATGCGGAGGAGGCTTTCGAGAAAAACCTTCCTGCCGAGGAGACATTCAATTTCCTGCCAAAACCTTTCACGTTGAAACAGTTGGCGACCACAGTAAAGGAAGTGCTTGCCGAGTAAGTGGTTGCTGCTGTTTGAGTGGGCTCCGCTTCATGGAGTAAGATGCGATTGCACTCACGCTTTGTGATCGTGTCTGCTTGGGAGCTGTGCAAGGTCTTCGCCGCGTCTAAAGCTTGCAGGCAGGACAATGCGCGTTTTGAGTGAAGCTCTAGCGACATTTGTAGTCTCGAGATACAATTGCTGTAGGAGGCCTGCTCGTAAAGCCTTGCCGTGTTTTTGTCCTACATTTCGCGAGACGAAATTCTCGTTACAGGTGGTTCGTCAACGTACTCGTGCTGTAATTCGTTTCTTGTAAAGTGCGCGGAAGTGCTTCTGCAGGTTTGGTAATCATAGCTTTTGGCAAGTTGCCAGATAGGTGTGAACACTGTCGGACTAGAAACCGCTTGGAACTGAGGGCCACAAAACAAGCTGCGGCATTGCGCTAGCCGCTTTTTAAAGTGTTCGAAGATGTTTGCGTTTGCAGGCATTGGGTGTGGAAGCGGCTCGTTCCACACCATCTGAAGAATTAATGCTGTGCGGTTCGCCCCTTTACACGGCAGGTGCGCAAGTTGATGTGGCTTCCGCTTTGCTTTTTAGACCAAAAAGGCTGGACTGCGTGTTCGCGTCACCTGGAAGCTGGAAGGACTGCTCCTTGTCGGTGTAGGCGTTGTTAAGCAGCGCAAGGTCTTGAACAACAAGCGTGCGACACGGGCTGCCAGAAAAACGCAAACGCACCCGCACCACGCGCTCCCCCTTGTCCGAAGGACCAAACTCCGCGTCAAGTACATCGTTTTTGCGAGAGAGCGCATTTTCCATGATGACCATATTCGCTTCATCGCGGGTGATAATGGTGCCACGTTCCTCTGCGCTTGCGATGAGCGCTGTGCGGACCTGCTCAGGTGACGCTGCGACTATGATGGACTGCGTGCCTTCCTGATGACGCTCACTCGCAAGGTTTGCAGATGGACGGCGGCTGGTGGAAGACTGGCAAGCTGCCACAGCTAAAAGGAGCACGAGGGCGACCAGTTTGCGCATTATTCAGTATCCTGAGTCGGTAGTTATTGTTTTTCGTAATATATCGTGTTGTCGCCAGCTGCAAGCCATCGGGTAATGCTGCTTGCTTTATTGCGGCGACCCAAAGATTGTACCAGAGGTATTTTAGGGATCAATTGTTTTAGTAGTGCTTTAAGTTGCTTTAGTAAAATCCTAGGTGTTTTCTTGTGCGATGTAAGCCAAGGGACTGTGCCCCTTGGCATTTTTTTGATCGCATTGGCTTTGTCGACGTTGCCTAGCGTGTCTGTCTGTTGCTAGCGGGTGTACTCACTTGCGATTTGTGCGGCCAAACGGGCATTATTTTTCACCAGTGCGATATTGGTGACAAGGGAACGCCCTTTGGTGATTTTGAAGATGTGGCCGAGGATAAACGGGGTAACCTCTTTTGCTTTGATGCCTTTTTCTTCTGCAGCCTTGAGGGAAGCTTCGATAAAGCCGATCATTTCTTCCGCTGGAATCTCGTCTTCTTGCGGGACCGGGTTTGCGATCAGCTCACCGCCGTGGCCACCGAATTCGCCGCGTGCTTTAAGAAGCTTGGCAATGTCCGCCGCGCTATCGAGGCGGGTCGGTGCTTTGATTCCGCTTGTGCGGGACCAGAATGCGGGTAGCTCATCCACACCGTAGGAGATGACCGGCACGCCGCGCGTCTCCAAAACCTCCATGGTTTTTGGCAGGTCCAGAAGCGCCTTGGCACCTGCTGCGATAACGCATACCGGCGTGCGGCTAAGTTCATCCAGATCGGCAGAGATGTCGAAGCTTTCTTCCGCGTCGCGGTGAACGCCGCCGATCCCACCAGTCGCAAACACACGGATACCGGCTGCATGAGCGGCCATCATGGTTGCAGCAACAGTGGTGGAGCCATAGCGGCCCATGGCGATGGCGAAGGTAAGATCAGCGCGTGAGCATTTCATCACGTCTTTTGCCTGTGCCAGCTCTTCAAGTTCAGCATCTTCCAGGCCTACATGCAGCTGGCCTTTTAGTACTGCGATGGTGGCAGGTACGGCGCCATTGTCGCGGATGAGCTGCTCTACCTCGCGAGCGGTCTCTACGTTTTGCGGATAGGGCATGCCATGGGTGATAATGGTGGATTCCAGTGCGACAACAGGGGAACCGCTGGCCAGTGCTTCTGCGACTTCTTTGGAGTATTCGATTTTCATTGTTTTGCTCCGGGGCGTTTTATAGGGATTGTTCCAAGGTGGAGATGTGGTCGGCGAGGCGCTTTTGAATGGCGTCCTGCGATAAGCTGGTGGGTGCGGCACCTGTGGCCTCCACGGCAATGGCCGAGGCTGTAAGGCCATGGTAGGCGGCGCGGTGCGGGTCCTTGTTATCGCTGGCAAAAGCGGCAAGAAACCCGGCGATGAACGCATCACCCGCACCTGTTACATCAACGATATTTGCGGGCAGCACCGGTAAGTTGCTCAATTGACCAGCTGCATAAAGCGTGAGCGGTTTGCTGCTGTTGGTGATGGCAACGGTACCACAGCCTTTGGCGGCAAGCGTGCTGGCGAGCTCTTCTGTCCCTGTTTCCTGCGGCAGATCAAGTAGAGCTGCGGCCTCGGCCTTGTTGGTGAACAGGAGATCCAGATAGGGCAGAAGTGGTCGCAAGCGAGGCGCTTTGGCGATGGAAACCGTATCAGCTGCCAACAGGCGTTTCCCCTTACACGCGGCAAGGGCCTGCAGGTAGCTTGGCTCCAGATTGGTTTCGCATAGCCAGATTTGCGCGTCTTGCAATTTAGCCGGCAGGTGATGCTGGCTAGGCAGCGGGATGCTTGCGGTTATCTCGCTATCAGCAATAGCGGCGAAGAGCTCGCCATCTGGCTGATGCAGAGCAAGATAGGAGCCGGTGCGCTGGTCCTCCAGCATATTGATACCTGCGGTATCTACGCCGGATTGGGCAAGGTTTTCCATCAGGAAGCGGCCATCTGCATCTGCTCCAAGGCAGCCGATTAAGGCCGGAGCTTGTTGCAAGCGCGCAAGAGCCCGAGAGATGTTGGTGGCAACGCCACCGGGCTTGGGCTCGATACTGCCGGGTGTGGAGGTATCTTGTAGTATTGGAACAACAGCATGGGCAATGCGATCCAGATGGATTGCGCCGATAACTGCGATTTTGGCCCCGGGCGGGGCGCTTTGGTTTATAAGCATGGCACTCTCTGCTTTTGAGGCTGAGAGATAACTACAGCTGGGGCCGTGGCCGCCCGCTGAGGTTATCAGTGGTTCGTGCCACTGGCGTTTACTGCGCCATTCACGAGCTGCGAAACATGCGCTATTTTTTCCAAATGGTCAAAAGCTATTTTGCCGCAGCTGCCGTGTGGTGAGGCTGGTTGTGGATGAACCGGTTGGTGCAGTGGTTAGATTTCCAGAAAACTCAAGGAGTGCCTAGCTCTAGATCGAGCTCCATCTGAAAGGCTCTGGAGGAGAGCTTGGCCTCAGGCTCCCATTGGAATTCTTTGGCAAATGGGTAGGCGGGCATGGTTCGTTTGGTGTTTGGCAGAGTGGTGATGCTCTGGTTCACCGCGCCGTCGGTGAGCGCCATGAGGGCGGGGCTTGCCAATGGGGCCAGCTGAGGCGAGAGATAACCGGATTTGACCACCAAACAGCGCTCATCTGCGGGGGTGATGCCAAAGGCTTCAAAATCGCGCAGGTTATGGAAGGGGCGCCGGTCTGCTGTCAGAATAACCCGGTTGCCTGCAATCTCAACAAGGACAGCTTGATCTTTTGCCGCTGCAGCGTTGCCGGATTTGGCAAGAAGCGTAGCAGATGCTCGCAGCAGAGGCGAGCAACTTCCCAAGGCCGCACCAACCTCAATTTGGCAGGTGGCGCCGGTCTCCATAGCCATTAGCTTAGGCAGTGCGGTGGCACAGGAAATCCCCGCAAAGACGGCGCCGCGCAACCCCTCGCGCAGGAAGGCGGCAAGTACATCTGAGCGATCGCCAACGCCGCCGCCGGTGGGGTTGTCGCCGCTATCTGCGAGAATGAGCGGGCCACTTTGGCCTGTGTTTTCTGCAAGTGCGGCTTTTATCTGCGGCAAAAGCGCGTCTAGCGTATCTGTTGTGACGCGAAAGCAACAAGCCTCTCGGGCTTGCCAATAGCTTTGTGCGATCTGGCTGACAGCGGTGCGGCAGGCGGTGTTGTCGGTGGCGGTGACCACGGCGCAGGCGGTGGCGCGGGCTTCATCTGCCCAGACATAGCCAATCATCAGGTTGGCGTCTTCCACGCCGGGTGTTTTGTCTATTTTCGGCAAGGTCGCGTAGAGGCTGGCGCAGGGGTCATCTTCGGTGGAGGTGCGCTCGCCGGGCAGTAGGACAGGCACAGGGGCCCAGCCGACAAAGGGTTTGATATCGCCTTTGATGGTGCGCACCAGCATGTCTAGCGCGCGGGCGCGGGTTGTGTCAGTATCAATATGCGGGGCGGTGCGGTAGGCGGCGAATATGTCGATATTGTCAATCACCTGCTGGGTGACATTGCCATGCAGATCGTAGGCGAGCGCTATGGGGGTGTGATCGCCAACCACAGCACGAACAGCAGAGATCCAGTCGCCTTCTGCATCTGCAAGACCGGGGGTGACCACGGCGCCATGCATAAGCAGCAACACACCATCCACGGGGGTGGCGGCGCCCAGAGCTTTCAAGAACTTGTGTTTCATGCCCTCATAGGTGGGCCGATGCACTGGCCCGCCGGGTATGGAGCGGGCGTGGAATAATGGCACAGGCTCTGCCTGCGGATGCGCGGCAAACAAGGGGGCGTGTTGGTGTGCCAGCGCTTCGCCTGCGGCGATGGTGAAATCCTGCCAATGCTGGATTTGCTGTGAGTACGTGCTGCATTCTGTATGCAGGCCGCCAAAGGCGATGCGCATGGCTGTGCTTCCTTGTTTTATTTGCTCTGCCGCGATTACAATTGCGGCATGAGGCGGCTAAGGGCATAAAAGCGCTGCAGGTCTTTGTGTTCGCTTTGCGTCCATGCGCTTTCGGCGATGGCGCTCAGGCGGGGAAAGACCATGTAGTTGAACTGATGCTGGTTTGGAATGTGTTCACACCAGATGCCCCCTTGAATGCCTTTGAGTTTATGCAGATGCGCGGGGTCTAGTCCAGCGCTTGGTTCGAAGGTATAGCAAGTTTCGATGGTGGCCACGCCTGCCCAGCTCATGCCCGGCTCCTGCCAGTTGTCGCTTTGCACCATATCCAGATAGTAAGCTTGTCCCGGTGAGGCGACCACATCATAACCTTGCTTGAGCAGAGTGTTGATCGTTTGCGGGCTGCGCCATGCCACCAAGAGGGTGTTGTCTGTGCTAATGCCACCGCCAAGTGCTGCTTCGTCCCAGCCAGCGGTTGTGCGGCCTAATCCCTCGATTATGGCTTGTGCTTTGCGCAGCAGGTGCGCTTGCAACCCCATGGTGTCAGTGTTGCCGAGTTGCTTGGCAAGCGCTTGTGCTTTGGGCGAGGCATGCCACGACTTGGCATCGACCTCATCGCCGCCAAGATGCAAATAGCGGCCGGGGAACAGTTCGGCCAACTCGCTAAACACGGTTTCCAGCAGCTCATAGGTTTCGTCCATTGCCGGGTTTAGCGCATTATTGGGATAATTCTGGATGGAGCGATAGCTATCAGCAGGTTCATCTGGATCCTTCAAATGGGGATAGGTGGCGAGCACTGCTGTCATGTGGCCGGGGATGTCGACTTCCGGCACAATGGTGATGCCAAGGCTTAGCGCGTGGGCGTTCATGGCAGCAATGTCAGCTTGCGTATAGTATCCACCATAGGGCTGCGGGCTCGAGCCAAACAACGGGGGCAGGGCACAATCTGCGCCGCGGAAGGCAACTTGTTCTGTCAACTCGGGCAGGGATTTCAGCTCGATCCGCCAGCCTTCGTCCTCCGTCAAGTGCAAGTGGAGGATGTTCATGCGGTGCCAGCTGAGAATGTCCATAAAGCGCAGGACATCATCAAGCTGCCAGAAATGGCGCACCACATCCAGATGGCAGCCGCGCCATGCAAAGCGGGGACTGTCGGCAATTGTGCCTGTTTGGGGAAAGGCGAAGCGCGCGCTATCCAAAAAGGCGGTGGTGCTGAGCTGGGCAAGGGCCATGAGGCCATGGCGCAAGCCTTGATCCGCGCCGTAGCTCAAGGTGACAGCGTTGGCTGCAAAACTTAGCTGGTAGGCTTCAGCGGCAAGATCGTTGGCTTGCATGCAGTCGAGCGCTATGGCTGCTTGCTGCTGGCTGGTGGAAAATGGCTGCGGCGCTGCTGGATAGAGGCGCTGTACGAGGGCGTTAATTGCGGCGATCTGCGCGCGCTGGGCAGGTGTCGCGGTTTGGGCAAGTGCCAGAGAGGGCGGGGCCTTGTGCCATGCCGTTATCTCGATATGGTTTGGCCAAGGTAAAAGGCCAGCGGGCGATGATGTCGTGCCCTGCGGGTAAGAGCGCGGGGCGGTACCGCGGCTGCCTTGATTGCTATCAAGATCGCTTTGCAAATCGGCGCAGATAAGAGGCATGCGCTGGCCGGTGGGGCTGGAGAGGTAGGCGCCTTGTGGCCCATCCAGCTTGTGGCGGGCAAGCACTGAGAGCCCTGTTGCGGTGATGGTCAAGGCATCACCTGCGGCAAGGTGTTGCGCCTGCGGGAACTCTATGCGGTGAAAGCTGCCGAAAGTTTCTGCCAGTACACCGCAGCTGAGCGAGGCATCCGCTGCCATGATGATAATGGAGGTAAAGGCCAGCTCGCGAAAGGTGATGCTGGTTTGCCCGTGGTTGTGCAATGTGAGTGTTAGGCACGGGGCGGGCGTGTTCGCCGCCAAATAAGCGCTCAGGTGCAATTGAGATGATGACATGCTGTTTCTCTGCAAATGCAGAGCCTCCCGAAAAGGCGGGGACAGCTGTTCTTCCCCGCAAGACCATTGAGGGCAGGCCAGCTACAGGCCGGCACTGACCTAGTTTCGTGTGGGCTTGGCGAGGTGTTTTTATCGTTATGGCCGTGCCTAAAACATTTTTGTTTTTGCGCGAACGGGGGGTTAAAGTGGTGCGTAGTCTGCACTTTGGGTAAAGGTGTGCGGCAAAGGGCTGGGGCCGCTGGTTAAGCCGCAATCGACGGGCAGGCAAACGCCGGTGATGGCATTTGCTGCCGGGCTGGCGAGGAATGCCACTGCATTGGCGACATCCTCTGGCTCTGCGACCCGGCCAAGCGGGTACCAGTAGGCGGCTTCTTCAAAGACTTTCGGATTGGCGGCGGCGCGGGCATTCCATGCTTGTGTGCGCACCGTACCCGGCGCGACTGTGTTGGCGCGCAGCCCGTATTTGCCATACTCGGTGGCAACAAGGCGGGTGAAGTGAATTAGGCCAGCCTTCGCCATGGAGTACGCCGGATGGCCAAAAACGGCCATGCCATTGACCGAGGCAATGTTGATCAGGTTGCCGCCTTGTTTGAGATCATCCTCAAAGGTTTTGAAGATGTTGGTGGCCGCTTCGAGATTTAGTGCCAGATCTTGGCGTAGTTGTTCTGCTGTAAGTTCTTGTAGGGATAGCGCAGCGGCAGCGCCGGCATTGTTCACAAGAAGCGAGACGCGCCCTAGAGGGGCGAGTTGTTCTTTAAGCGCTGTCAGATCGGCAGGACAGGTGAGATCACAGCGATGGAGCGAAAGCTTAGCCCCTTGCGTGGCAAGGGTTTTGCCAGCCCCTTCCAAGGCATCTGCATCAATATCAACCAGAGCTAGGTGATAGTCAGAAGTGAGGGCGGCGGCGATGGCGCGGCCAATATCGCCTGCTGCGCCAGTGATGATGGCAATGGCATTTGTGCTGGGGTTAGTCACCAAGGGGCTCCTTATCATCGCTGCCGCGCCGGTTGACCAATTGCAATTTGATACGGCGCAGAACTTCGCGGGCGCTGTCCTCTTTAAGCATAGCAACGCGGGTGGCGAGAATATCTAGGGTGAGCAGATAGGCATAGCGGGCAGAAGTGGGGCGTAAAATGTTGGTACCCTCTTCTAGGTCGATGCCAATGACAAGATCCGCCGCACGGGCTACAGGGCGGCTCGGGCGGGTGAATGCGATGATTGTTGCGCCATAGTCCCTTGCTGCTTCCATGGCGCGGATCAGCTCGGTGTTGCCCCCCGAAAAGGAAGAGACAATCAGCACGTCGTTCATGTCCAGAGTTGCAGCGTGCATGACCTGCAATATATGGTCGTGCACAGCAACCGCCTTGATCCCCAGCCGGAAAAGCCGCAGGCGCATTTCTTCGGTCACCCAATTCGAGGCACCGCCAGAGCCAAAGGCAGCGACTGTGCCCGCACTGGCGATCGCTCTTGCGGCTTCATCTAGGATATTTAGATCAAGTTGCTCGCGGGCGAGGTTCATCGCCGCACGGGCTTTGGAAAATAGATCGTCCGCAATATCATCGGGGGCGATACTTTTGCTCTCAGAGCGCAGAAAACGCTCACCGGCAAAGACCGCGCTTGCCAGCTGAACCTTAAAATCAGAGTAGCTGTCACAGCCAAGGCGCCGACAAAAGCGTGTGACTGTTGGCGCAGAGACGTTGGCCCGTTGGGCCAGCTCGGTTATCGACGCGCTTACTGCAAATTCAGCGTGGTCATAGAGCAGCTTTGCGATTGCCTGTTCCGATTTGGAAAGCTCTGTTTCTACCTTTTTTAAGACTGCAAAAATATCTTTCATGCGCTGCCTATTTCTTTTTATAGGCGATGCAATCCATCTCGACTTTGCAATCCACCATCATGGAAGACTGGACGCAGGCGCGTGCCGGAGGATGCTCACCAAAGTAACTTTTGTATACACCATTAAAGGACCAAAAATCGCGCGGGTCGTCGAGCCAGACACCGATGCGCACAACATCTTCCAGACCGTAGCCTGCTTCTTCAAGAATCGCGATAATATTTTTGATGGTGAGATGGGTTTGCTCAACAATCCCTGTACCGACAATTTCGCCGTCCTTCATGGCGACCTGCCCTGATACGTGCAGCCAGCCGTCGGCCTCTACCGCTCTAGCAAATGGCAGGTTTTGGCCACCCGCGCCTGCTTTTTCGACACCATATCGCTTAATTGTCATGATTTTGGTTTCCTTGAATTATGAAAATTCATTTCTTTTTGGTTTGACACTATCGTTATTTACACATAGTTTTTGATGGATTTCAACGCAAAATGAAAATGAATTTCATATGGCAGACGCAGTTGATCTTTACGCACATAATCCGTTTTCGCCTTTAGATGAGGCGCGCCATAGCATTTGGGAGATGCTTGTTGCGCGTGACATAGAGGCATTTGTTGCTGCCGACTGGGCCATGGTTGCGGGAGATTTTGTTCCCGATGAATTTATGGGAGTCGACGGGCGCAAGACGGGCCAAAGCGATCATTGGCAGTTGGCATTTCCAGACCTCGCAAGCTACCGCGATGAATGGCTGAGGCAAGCCCGGGCCTTTCAAGGGACACGCTTTGCCGAGGATGCCAAGCTGGCGATTTTTCGCGCAACCGTGCTGCGGGATATTGATATCCAAGGAGAACGGGCGATAGCGCGCAAAAAGTTTAATGGCGCCATTGCCCTTGCGGATGGCAGCGAGGATCGCTTGTTGTGGCAAACGCTTTACTACTGCAAGCGCACCGCACAAGGCTGGAAGATTAGCGGATTTACCGGCTATCTGCCCAACCCGATGGCCTAGGCAATAATAACAATAGGGAGGGCGCATGGCCCGTCGCATTTTCTGTGCTGTGTTGGCGACCGAGACCAACAGTTTTTCGCCAATTCGCATCGATTTGCGTGCCTTTGAGGCCTCCTTGCTGGCGCGGCCGGGGGAGCACCCTGACACGCCTACCTTGTGCTCTGCGGTTATCCCTGTGGGGCGGGACGTGTGCAGACGGCTGGGCTGGGACCTTATCGAAGGGACGGCGGCATGGGCCGATCCGGCGGGTTTGGTGGCGCGTGAAACCTATGAGTTGCTTAGGGATGAAATTCTGGTGCAGCTGCAATGCGCCGGGCCACTTGATATGGTTGTGCTGGGCCTGCATGGGGCGATGATTGCCGAAGGTTATGATGATCCTGAGGGAGATTTCCTTGAAAAAGTCCGCGCAATTGTCGGACCTGATGTGCCGGTGATCGCAACAACTGACCCGCACAGTCATTTGAGTGCAAAGCGGGTTGCCAATCTGGATGCTTTGATTGCGTTTAAGGAGTTTCCACACGTTGATTATGTAGAGCGGGCGGCCGATATCTGGCGGTTGGCGGAGGGCATGTTGTGCCGAGGTGTCAAGCCGGTGATGAGTGTTTACGATTGCAGAATGATTGATGTGTTCCCCACATCACGGCAGCCTATGCGCCAGTTCGTTGACGATCTTTATGAGTTGGAGCGCGTGGATGATACAGTAATCTCGGCAAGCCTGATCCACGGGTTTATGGCGGGCGATGTGCCTGATATGGGCACAAAGATGCTGGTGATTACCGATGGAAACCGGCCATATGGTGATGCACTGGCAGAGCAATTGGGCCTACGGGTCTGGGAGATGCGCGGCAAGGTGCGCAGCCCGGAGGTGAGTGTAGTCGAGGCGCTGGATCGAGCAGTTGTGGCACAGGGCGAGAAGCCGGTGGTGATCGCCGATATCTGGGACAATCCCGGAGGTGGAACCGCAGGGGACGGCACGATTTTGCTGCAACATGCGCTGGAGCGTGGGCTTAAGAATGTAGCTGTTGGTTCTATCTGGGATCCGATTGCGGTACAGATTTGCCATGCGGCTGGTGAAGGCGCGCGACTGGCGCTTCGTTTTGGTGCAAAATCAGCGCCTTTGACCGGCGATCCGATTGACGGCGAAGTGGAGGTGCTACGCAATGTGGTGCAGGCGGAGCAGAGGTTTGGCGATGGATATGCGCCGATTGGCGATGCCAGTCTTATCCGCATTGGCGATATCTACGTAATCTTAAACTCGACGCGGGCGCAATGCTTTGACCGCTCCCTGTTTGAGATTATGGGCGTGCGGCCGGAAGAGATGTCGGTGTTGATCGTGAAATCTACCAATCACTTCTACCATAGCTTTGCGCAGATTGCCGATGTCATTCTGTATTGTTCGGCGGGGCAGCCTTATCCGCATAACCCAAGAGTGACAGACTATAAGAAAGTGCGGGAAGATATCTGGCCGCGTAATTTGAACCGGCTGGTTGCCAAGGTGGTATGATGATTGGGCAGAAACTGGCGCAGCTGCGCACGCCAATTGCGGTAATCGATGCGGAAGTGATGGAAAATAACATCACCCGTGTGCAAAGCTATATGGACCGTATCGGCCGACGTTTTCGGCCGCATATAAAAACTCACAAGATCCCGGCGGTCGCGGCAAAGCAGATCGCAGCTGGTGCGGTTGGCATCAATTGCCAGAAAGTGAGCGAGGCGCAGGTTTTTGCCGATGCGGGCTTTGACGATATTTTGCTGACATATAATGTGCTTGGCGCGGAAGCATTGGCGGATCTGGTGCGGCTTAATGCGCAGATTAGCGGGCTTAGCGTGACCTGTGACAATGCTGTGGTGCTGGCAGGGCTACAACAGACTTTCGAGCAAGAGGCGTCGTTATGTGTGCTGGTGGAGTGTGATACTGGCGGTGCGCGTGCAGGCGTACAAAGCCCTCAAGAGGCGCGGGAGCTTGTGCAGCAGATACAGAATGCGCCGGGCTTGCGTTTTGGCGGCTTGATGACTTATCCGCCCGCCTATAGCGAAGGGTCTGTCGATGCGTTTTTCCTAGAATGCCTTGAATTGTTGCGACAAGAGGGGATTGAGAATGTGCCGGTGACGGTTGGTGGTACACCCAGCCTGTTTGAGGCACACAAGCTTACTTGCGCCACAGAACACCGGGCAGGCACCTATATCTACAATGATCGCAAAATGGTGGAGATGGGGCACGCCGATATCAAGGATTGTGCGATGCGAGTTTTGGCGCGCGTGGTTTCGCGGCCAACGGCTGAGCGGGTGGTGATCGATGCGGGGTCAAAGGCGTTGACCTCTGACCTCTTGGGGTTTGAGGATTATGGCCTTGTGGTTGGCTACGAGGGCGCGCGCGTGCATAGTCTGAGTGAAGAACATGGCGTGATTGATATGGGGGCGTGCGCGCAGCGGCCAGAGATTGGCGATGTGCTGGAGATTATCCCAAACCATACCTGCGTTATTTCCAATTTGTTTGATCAGATGGTGTTTCACCGCGAAGGTGTAGTGAGCGCTGTGGAGCCGGTGGCGGCGCGCGGTAAGGTCTGGTAGCGGCGTGTATTTTCGCTCTATGAAGCTGCGGTGTTAAAGAGTTCTGCAAAAAAGAAGCCCGGTTTGACCCGGGCTTTTTTAGTTTGCTGTGTTTATGCAGGCTCCATTTGTGGCAGATCAACCGGATACATGAGGTGATCCGGGATCTGGCGGGGAATGGCCTCTCCATTGCTGGTGAATAGGTGACAGTTTTGGGCTTGAAAGCGGAGGGTTTGTGCTTTGCCGCTGGCAACGCTGGTTTCGCCGGGCAGAAGGGCGCAGAACGAACCTTCGACACCTGCGAGGCTGGCATAGGCGACTGTGTGGATGCCCAGACGTTCAACCACATAAGGGGTGAGCGAGACTTCCACTTCGCCCTCGCTTTGGCTCATGTGCTCTGGGCGGATACCCAGTTTCATTGTGCTGCCTTTGAGGGAGGCATCCCCTTGCATGGGGAGGGTGGCTGTGTTGCCATCTGGTAGGCTCACGGTGATGGTGTTCGCGCCAACCTCGGTACAGGTGACCGGGATCAGGTTCATTTTGGGATTGCCGATAAAGGTGGCAACGAATTCGTTCGCGGGCTTGTGATAGAGCTCAAGCGGGCTGCCAACTTGCGCGATTACCCCGCCATTGAGAACCACGATCCTGTCGGCCATGGTCATGGCCTCAATCTGGTCGTGGGTGACGTAGATCATGGTTGCGCCGAGTTTCTCATGCAGCTTGGACAGTTCTACGCGCATTTCGGCGCGCAGTGCGGCATCAAGGTTTGATAGTGGCTCATCAAACAGGAAAACGGAAGGGGAGCGTACAATGGCGCGGCCAATGGCAACGCGCTGACGTTGGCCGCCGGAAAGCTCGCCCGGCTTGTGATGCAAGCGCTCGTGCAGTTGCAGGATATCGGCGGCGGCGTGGACGCGCTTTGTCACTTCATCCTGTGAGAGTTTCTGGACACGCAATGGGAAAGCGATGTTTTCGAACACGCTCATATGCGGATAGAGCGCGTAGGATTGAAACACCATGGAGATATTGCGCTTAACTGGCGGCAGGTCGTTTACTATGGTGCCATCGATGTCAATGTCGCCCTTGGTGATCTCTTCCAGACCGGCAATCATGCGTAGTAACGTGGACTTGCCGCAGCCGGAGGGGCCAACGAAGACTATGAACTCGCCTTGCTCTACTTCCAGCGAGACATTGTTGATGACTTCCAGCTTGTCAAAGCTCTTGTGAAGGTTGGAAATGCGCAGCTTGCCCATAGAGTGCCCTTAAAGTATCAGGTGGCCGCAATTGGTGGATTGCGAGTGCTTATCGTCTTGATGTTGTTAATTCAGGAAATGTGCCGAGCCCCACCCTACATGGGACCCGGCTTGTTGCAGTTCGTCTTACTTGGCGTCTTCGAGGCGCTCTGCAGCTTCTTCTACAGCTGCGACAGCATCGACCTCACCCAGAACAACGCCCTGAATTGCTTCGTTGATGATGTCCTGAAGTGCGACGTAATCGGTTACAAATGGCTCTGGACCACCGGTTGGGATCGCATCAAGGAACGCAGACCAGGTGGCGTCTTTGGCAACCAAACCTTTCACTTCTGGCATGTCACGCAGCGGGGTGTAACCCTCTGCCAACTCAAAGGCCATCTGGTTTTCCGGGTTGGTGAGCAGTTTTGCCAAATCAAGCGCCTGAGCCTCAACGCCCGAGCCTTTAAACACGGCCAAAGAGTCGGTGATCAGCAGGGTGCCCGGGGTGCCTTTTGGACCGACAGGGATCGGAGCAACGCCCCAATCGCCGGTGAGCTTTTTACGCTCCCATGGGCCTGAGATGAACATGCCGATTTTGCCTTCGTTGAACAGCGGGTAGAGCTTGCCGCGGTCATAGGCAATTGGGCCGGGCTGGGAAACTGTTGCCAGTTTACCGTAGAACGCCATTGCTTCAACGTTGTTTGGCGAGTTAAAGACAATCTCGCCATCAGCATTAATGACTTCACCGCCGTTGGTGTACACGTAGTTCATAAACTGGTGCATGGTGTTGTCAAAGGAAGCTGCCACAAGGCCAACGCCGTCGGCATCGGTTTTTTCCTTGATAGCCTTGGCGGCCTCGTACATCTCGTCCCATGTCTTAGGCGGAGTTTCCGGGTCCAGACCTGCGGCTTTGAACAGGTCTTTGCTCCAGTAGTAGGCTTTGGTCGAGAAGGCGCGCGGTAGGCCCCATTGCTCGCCATTGGCGGTCACTGTTGCAAGGATAGGCGCGGCGTAGGTGGCTTTTTCAGCATCGCTCATGCTCACTGGAATGATGAGATCGTTGGCTGCAAGCTGTTTTAGCGTACGGGAGCCCATGTAGGCGACTGCCGGAGGGCTACCGGCAGAGGCGAGCGTGGTGGACTTTTCTTGACACTGACCCCAAGGCACAAACTCCACATCGACCTTGAAGCCGGGGTTGGCTTTTTCCCAATCAGCGATGAGCTGGTCTTGCAGCTTGATGCCATCGCCGTTGTTGTCGCCACAGTTAATCATGTGAATTCGGGTATCCTCAGCCAAAGCGGCAGTGGACAGACCGGCGAGCACCGCGGTGCCCAATAGAATGTTTTTAAGCATGTTCACGTTCTCCGAAGTGTGATTTTTCAAGTTTTTTTGTTTTTTTGGTCATTCTTTAACGGCACCGGCTGTCAGGCCAGCCACAATGTATCGTTGCAGAAAGACATAGACGATCAGCACCGGCAGGATGCCGACCAAACTGGCAGCCATGAGCTCGTTCCAAACGACCTCTTGGCGTCCAAAAAACTGAAACAAACCGACAGGGAGGGGGTTCAGCTCGTTTTTATTGTTAAACGTCAATGCGTAGATGAATTGCTGCGCATAGGCGGCAATAAAGGTAGCAATGGAGACCACCACGATGCCCGGTAGGGCAATGGGTAGAATAACCCGGCGCAGTGTGTAGAGGCGGCCAGCGCCATCTACCCAAGCGGCCTCTTCCAACTCCTTGGGGATTTTGAGCAGGTAGGAGCGCAGCAGCCAGATTCCGGTGGGGATGACAAAGGCTGTGCCCGGAGCAATCATTGCGATGTAGGTGTTGAGCACGCCCAATTCCTGCATCACTTTGAAAAGAGGGATAATAAGCACGGCGCCGGAGACCATATTAATGGCCAGAAAGGCAGCGAGCAGGGTGTTTTTGCCGCGAAACTCAAAGCGTGAGAAGGCATAGGCGGCGGGAATGATGGCACATAGTCCGCACAGTGTTACCATGGCGGCGATGAAGAACGAGTTCAACATATAGAGCCAGAGCAACGGCACGTTCTGCCACATGGTGATGTAGGCGCTGAAACTCATCTCATCAGTGAAGAACTGATAGGGGATGGAGAACAGCGCGTTTAGTGGACGCAACGAAACGACAAAGGCTTCGATGAACGGGGCTAGAATAAAGCCCAGAAAAACAGCAAGGCCTGCGTAGATAGCAACATATTCCCACCAGCGATACTTGTTGATCATAGCGTTTAGGCTCCCTTTTTCGCGAAGCGGGAAATCAGATAGAAATAGGCACCTGAGAAGGCCGTCAAAATGCAGACGATCATCACCGCACGGGCCGCGCCCTCGCCATATTTGAAGCGACTGATTGCGGTTTTGTAGGTGTCGATAATCATAGTGGTGGTGCCGCCGCGCGGGCCGCCTTCCGTGAGAATCCAGATGATATCGAAGGAGTTGAACGTCCAGATTGCCGAGAGCAAGCTCATGGTGGCAATGGCTGGCAGGATGAGCGGCAAGGTGATGCGACGGAAGCGATAGCCCCGGCCTGCGCCATCTACCCATGCAGCCTCATAAAGATCGCCCGGAACCGCTTGCATGGCAGCAAGGACGAAGATGGTGACCATGGGCGTGCCGATCCAGACATCGGTGATGATGGTGGCAAGGAATGCTGTTTCCCGGTAGGCGAGAAACTCCAGTGGGCCGCCAATTATCTCAAAGCGCTGCAACAGGCCGGAAATCATGCCGAACTGGCCATTGTACATCCAGCCCCAGATGAACACCCCAATTGCAATGGGAATGACCCATGGCGGGATGACAAGAATGCGGGCAAGCGTGCGCCCGGGGACTGCGCTGTTTAACAGCACCGCGCCAAAGGTTCCAACCAGCATTTTCAGAGCGACTGAGAGGGCCATCCAGTAAAATGTGCGGGCGATAACCTCTGGAAAGCGCCGGGAAAAGATTTTCTCGTAATTGGCAAAGCCAATGTAGTTTTCTGTCGGCTTTAACGAGGCGTCGGTGAAAGAGAGGCGAATGGTTTCCACCAGCGGCCATGCAACAATAACCAGCGTGATCACAATGGCTGGCAGCAACAGGAGGTAGGGAAACAGGTCGCGTTTTAACGTCTTTGGCATGTTGGCCCCGTAGGTTAGCTCAGTTTATAGCTGTCGAACTGCTGCCAGATTGGCGCCATATCGATGACGCTGCTGCTGTGCCTCGCTTCATCCAGCATGAGAGCGGTGAGGCCTGCTTGCAGCGCATCGATGATGCCGACGGGTAGATCTGCTTCGCCGCGTATGTAAGCGATAATATCGGCGCTCATCATGCTGTCGGCGCCATAGTGGCCGCTGCGATTGCCACCCAAGTCATCCAGATGAACCAGCTCTTCAGAGGTCATTGCGTCATGCACGCGATAGTAGTTGCGCACGAAATCGCCTTCCGCCATGCCGTTTGTGCCAATGATGGCAAAGCGGCGATACTCGTCGGCGACTGCCATGTTGGTGTGAAAGCACAGGTTCGCGCCGCCTTCATATTCGATAAGCGCGGTTTGATAATCGATCAGGTCGCCATCGCTGTCGAAGTCGGCCTCGCTGCCATTCCAACGCGGGGTGAATGGATCAACGCGATCAGGGTATTCCGGTGCTGGGAAGCGATGTGGTTTTTCGGGTTTGTTCTGCGGCGTGAAGAATTTCCTGCCACCAAAGCTGGCCAATTTGATTGGGCGGGCGCCAATGATGCCTTGATAAAGGTCGAGGTCGTGGCAGCATTTTTCCAGCATGAAGCCGCCGGAATACTTGCTGTGGCGGCGCCAGTCCTTCATGAAGAACGAGCCATGATAGGGTGCGATATGCTCGGCGGCCTCAATGGAGATAATGTCGCCAATTTGACCGGAGTTTTGGCTCTCACGAATTTGGCGGAATAGCGGCGAATAGCGAAGCACCAATCCAATCAACAGGCGTTTCAGGCCGTTGTGCTTTGCCATCAGCTCCAAGAGCTTGAAGGTTTCTTCCTTGGAGATGATCACCGGCTTTTCGGTGAAGATGTAGGGCGTGGGGGACTCCAGCGCCACCTTTATATGTTCTAAGTGCAGGAAGTTGGGAGAGCCGATCAGGACAAGATCAAGTTTGTGAGCTGCAAACATTTCCTGAGGGGTTTCGTAACCCTGTAGGGGCTTGCCTAGCTGACTTTGCAAAACACTCTGCCCTGCCGGAGCAGGATCGCTGTAGGCAACAAACTCCAGATCAGGCGCGGTTTTGTAAAACTCGTGCGCGACATGGGCAATGCGGGCCCCGAGGCCAATAATTCCAACTTTCATTTGTCCCCCAAAGCATGTTGCCCTTCGCCAAGAATGCCCTGCAAGAGAAACGTATATAGAAAATAATTTACATTTTCTGTATCGATGCGTTTCGAGTTGCAAGTCGAGCTACATGCCATTTAATCGATATTGTTGTAGGTTTCAGTAGTGAAATGATTGTTGGCTGATGGATTAGTCTATTGTTGTAATTATATAAATTCCATCAATCGAAGTATATAAACTTCATTCATTACTGAAAAAAACTAATCACCCCACAACAACTAGTTTACTTACTCCGTAATTAAATATGGTATGAATTTTCGTATTTGTAAACCGTGAATAGTCAAAGTCTATCACCAATAAAAAGGGGGTTATATCCCTGATATTTCATGGAAATTCTATTTGAGAGTCTGTGTGGTGGGGAAATTTATGTAAAAAATTTTCTAATTTTAAGCTACTTAACCCTGAAAATCCAAGGTGCTATGCGGGAAAACACGAATCAAGAATGTCATCCGGGTGCGCGGGCGTTATAACTTAAGCTCGTTTTGGAGCCATGATTGAAAGAGTTTTACGGCGGGGCGTTTGGCGTGCTCTTTGGGGTACGCCAAAAAGTAGTTGCGCATGCCGCGTACGCTAAGCGGGGTAACTGGCTGAATCCGTCCTTGGGTAAGCTCTTCACCAATTAGCTGGCGGTCTATCAGGGCGACGCCGATGCCAGTGACGCACGCCTCGAGTATTTGCGAGTTGTTCTGCAGTTCAAGTCGGGTTCCTGAGGGGGTGAACTCTTGGCCAAGGGCGGCGAACCATTCACGCCATTCGCTTGGCACCTGCGAATTGTATAGCAGCGGGAGGGTTTTTAGCTGCGTGAGGTTGTTGGCCCCATTCGCTATGGACGGGGCCGCGACGGCGATAAGCTCTTCTTCCAGAAGAAGGGTGCTGGAGAGGCCCCGCCAAGTGCCTCCACCGCGGCGGATTACCAAATCCAGATCCTCCCTGTCGAAATCTGAGCGCTGTGTGCTGGTTTGAATAGCGAGCTCCCAGCCTGAGTGTGCTGCTTGAAACCTGTCTATGCGCGGCATGAGCCAGCGCGTGGCGAAAAACGGGACAACGGACATGCGGATTTGCCGGTCACGGCTTGGTCCGGCGAGGCTGCTGGTGGCGCGAGACAGGATTTGCAGAGCCTGTTGTACCTGCGTGTAATACTGGTCGCCTTTTCGGCTTAGGCTTACTTGACGCGCGCTGCGTTCGAAAAGCTTGACTGTGAGTGTGTTTTCAAGCTGGCGGATCTGATGGCTGACAGCGGATGGGGTAATGTTAAGCTCTTCTGCCGCAAGTAGAAAGCTCTGGTGGCGGGCGGCAGCTTCGAAGGTGCGCAAGGTGTTTAGGGAGGGAAGTTGCATTGTTCTAGAATCGCCTATAGATGAGCTTTTATTCATCTATAAACTGAAAAATCTCTTTTGTCTGCGCTTGTGTTTCCGAGTATGGGTTACGTAATATCAACGATAACATGGGAGTGAGTTATGCAGCTTACAGGAAAGCAACTCATCGCGGGAGAGTGGGTCGCAGCTGCCGGGGCGCCTGAAATTTTGGCTATTGATCCAGTGGCCGATTTGGAGCTATCAGGTACGTTCTTCGAGGCTTCGCTTGACGAGGTAGAGCGCGCAGTCGCGGCTGCTGATATAGCTTTCTTGCCCTACTCGCGCCTAAGTGATGTAGAGCGCGCCGCATTTCTTGATGAGATTGCGGTACAAATTGAGGGTGCTGCTGACGACATTGTGCTGCGTGGGCAACAGGAAACGGGTTTGCCGGAAATGCGGCTTAAGGGTGAGCTGGGTCGCACCTGTGGCCAGTTGCGTCTGTTCTCCAACTTGTTGCGTCGTGGTGACTGGCGCCGCCCGGTTATCGATCAGGCAGATCTGGCGAGGCAGCCGGTGCCCAAGCCGGACACAAGGCTAACGCAGATTGCGCTTGGCCCTGTCGTGGTGTTTGCAGCCAGCAACTTCCCGCTGGCGTTCTCTACTGCTGGTGGCGATACGGCTTCGGCTTTGGCAGCTGGGTGCCCGGTTATTGTGAAAGCGCATTCCGCGCATCCGGGAACTTCTGAGCTGGTGGCTGCGTGCATTGCGAAGGCGATTGCCGCGTGTGATGTGCCCGCGGGAACTTTTGGCCTATTGCACGGGCCAGGGCAGACAATTGGTGCGGCGCTTGTGAGGCACCCGAAAATCAAGGCAGGTGGTTTCACCGGTTCTGTTGTTGGTGGGCGTGCTCTTTATGATTTGGCGCAGCAGCGACCGGAGCCGATCCCATTCTTTGGCGAGCTTGGCTCTACCAACCCTGTTTTCCTGTGTGATCATGCGTTGCAAGATAAGGGAGCGAGTATCGCTGCGGGCTTCGTTGGGGCTATGGTGCTTGGCGCGGGTCAGTTCTGCACCAATCCGGGCATGCTGGTGTTGAAGGACGATGTGGCAGGGCAAGCATTCCTAGCCGAAGTTGTTAAGGGTGTTGAGGCGCAGCAGGGGCAAGCCATGCTGACGCGCAATATCTGTAGCAGCTTTAATAAGGGGAATGCTGCACGCGCTGATGTGGGTGATGTTCAAGTGCTGGCAAGAGGGCAAGATGTTTCTGGCAATTTTGCGCAGCCGATGTTGATGCAGGTTTCCGCTGCGGATTACCTAGCTAATGCGGAGCTGCAAGAGGAAATCTTTGGCCCATCAACATTGGTTGTGCTGTGCCGTGACGAGGCAGAGGTGAGCAAAATTGCCGCTAGCTTCCACGGACATTTGACGGCTTCGATCTTCATGGAGGATGCTGATGCGGCGGTTGCTGGCGAGCTTGCAAATGTGTTGCAGGATAAGGTTGGTCGCTTGATTTACAATGGCTTTGGTACCGGTGTTGAGGTGTGTGCCAGCATGTCTCACGGTGGGCCGTACCCATCTAGCACGAGTGTTCAATCCACTTCTGTGGGTGAGCGGGCGATTGATCGTTTCGTCCGCCCTATTTGCTACCAAGGGGCACCGCAGGCGTTGCTGCCAGCTGAGCTGCGCGATGATAATCCCCTTGGCCTTATGCGGCTTGTTGACGGGGTGTTGAGCGACAAGAAGCTGAGCTAGTCACTTATCTGCAATTTACCGTCTGCTGCGGGGAGCAATTTCCCGCGGTGGGCCTTGCTCTAGGAATTTTGTGCGCAGGAGGTGCTTCTGTGTGCTAATTCCGCTCGTTCTGGATGCAATGAGAGTATTGTTTTCCACTTTGTGTGGGATGGGGTGATATTATCATTGTCTTCGATTTGGAATGAGTTTATGTACCTAAGTAATACCCGTTAAATTGGATACAATATCCATTTACTAATGATGGTGTTTGATATGCCATTTGCTGAAAAAGTCCTTAAAGGGAGGGGCTTTTGGGGGTGTCTTTTGGGGGCTTGCCGTAAGGCAAGTTATTTGGAATGGGCGCATCTGACTTGGTGCAGCTCAAATTTTCTCAAGTATTGCAAGGGGGACCTGCGCTTGAGATTGGGAGGATATCTAATGAAGTCTACGTTCTTGGGCCGCGTGTGTCAGGCGGCAGTTCTTGGCGTTGTTGCCGCTGGTTTTGCAACTTCGGTTTCTGCAGCTGATTTGCGCTTGAAGTTTGCCGGTGTGGCGCCTGTTGACCATGAAGGCACCCGCATGATGAAGCAGATCGAAAAAGAGATCGAAGCTGCTGATGTGGGTTTGAAAGTTTCCGTTTTCCCTGCGAACCAGTTGGGTTCTGGCGAGAGCCTCGTGGAAGATACGGCTCGCGGGAACATCGATTTTTCCATGGGCTTTATCTACGCGCATAAGGACCCGAAGCTTGACATTCTATCCACGCCGTTCCTCGTTTCCAGCTATGACGAGATGCAGAGCGTGCTGCGCGATCCTAATTCAGAAGTCATCAAGGTGCTTACCGAGCGCATGGATAAGCTTGGTCTTGTGCTGCTGAATGCAAACCCTGAGGGCTTCACCGGTATCGTTTCCAACAAGAAGCCTGAGGATTTTGCCGGTCTTGGCGACAAAGGCATGAACATCCGCGTTTGGTCTTCTTCTGTGCTGAAGTCCATGGTTGAAAGCATCGGTTATCAGGCAACCACCATGGCATGGGGCGACATCTTCCCTGCGCTGCAGTCTGGTATCGTTGATGGCGCGATTTGCTGCACCAAAGAAGCAACCTACACCATCTTCGCCAAGTCCAATGTTGGCAAGTACTACATCGAGATCAACGCGATTCCTGAGCAGACTTTCTACTACGCTTCCAAAAAGACTTGGAACAAGTTGAATGATGAACAGAAGAAAGTTGTAAAGGCTGCTTTCCAGCGCGCTTCCGACGACTTCTTTGCTTACAACAAAGCAAACGATGCGAAGTTTGAACAGAAGCTGGTCGACGCTGGCTACGAAATCCTGCGCTATACCCCAGAGCAGAACAAGATGATTGTTGATCACGTCAAGAAGAACGTCTGGCCTGAAATGTCAGAGACTGTTGGCAAGGACTTGATGGACCGCATCACCGCTGCCAACTAATCAGCGAAAACCTTGTGGGCCAGTCCTTATGCATAAAAGGACTGGCCCCTTTTGCTTTTGGGGGTAGGGGACAAATGACTAATCTAACTGACGAGTTGCCGGGCGGAGCCGCGGGGCCGCTGGAACGGGTGCTGAAACTGATGCAGGCGCTGGTGATTGCTGGCGGTGTAGTTATGGCGCTGACATTTTCCTTTGTGGTGGTGTTTCGTTATGGCTTTAATGCCAACTTGTTCGCCTATGAAGAGTGGCTCATGGCTGCCTCGTTCTGGGTGTTCTTTATCGGTGCGGCTTTGGCGTCGGCGCAAAAAGCGCATATTAACGCTGACATTCTGGGCTTTCTCATAACAAATCCGCGTGTGATCTGGTGGCGTGAGCTGGTGGTTGAGACCATCGAGATTCTTGTGCTGCTGCTGGTGTGCTACTGGGCGTATCTGATGATTGCCGAAGAGATTGGCACCTATCCCCTTTGGCAAACTACCAATGCTCTGAAAATTCCGTTTCTCGTGCCGCGCCTTGGTATTTTCGTTGGCTACATCTGCATGACTGCTTTTGCCATTTTGCATTTCTATCTGCTCATCAGGAAGGGGCCGGGCTGGGCGGATCATCATGAAGAGCTGGAGCATCCGCCAGTTGAAGACATTGCACTGATAGATGAGGGCAAGGGCAAATGATTATTTTCGGTAGTATTCTTATCATCTGCACCTTGTTGCTGCTGGGCGTGAGTGTGCATTTGGCGTTTGGCGCTGTGCTGGCATTTTTGGCGGTGATGGGCGGTCATGATGTGGCGGGTTATTTGCCAACCGGGCATTGGCGCATGGATTCTGTTGTACTGCTCGCTATTCCGCTGTTTATCATTGCAGGTGGCATCATGGAGCGCGGCAAGATCGCGGCGCCACTGGTTGCGATGGCGGAGTTGTTCATCGGGCATATTAAGGGTGGCCTCTCTATTGCAGCGGTGTTGGCCTCTGGTGTGTTTGGTTCTATTGCGGGGGCGGCAAACGCGACTTTGATCTGCATTGGCTCGATCATGATGCCGCATCTGCGCAAAGCCAATTATCCGCGCGGATTGTCAGCGGCACTGCTTGTGTGCTCCAGCCCGTTGGGCTTATTGATCCCGCCAAGTACCTCCCACATTCTTTATGCTTGGGTTGCACAGCAATCGGTGTTGCGGGCGTTCCTTTCCACCATCATTCCGGGCATCATCTTGGTGGTACTGCTGATCATTGTGAACCAGATTTGCCTGCGCAAGCATAAAGACATCAAACTGATGAAGCGCCCGGAAAACTTTGGCTTGGCGCTGAAAACCCGCTCCATCAAAGCATTTCCGGCAATGATGATGCCCGCCATTATTCTTGGTGGTATCTACGGCGGGGTGATGACACCAACAGAGGCGGCGGGTGTTGCCGTGCTGTATGCGGTGCCGATCGCGATTTACGTTTACCGCGGCATGACATGGAAGCAGTTTCGCGAAACCATGCTGCATTCCGGCGTAACCATCGGAGTGGTTATGGCGATGATTTTCATGGTGTTGATCGTTAGCCGCTTCCTGATTTTCGAAGACATTCCAGCGATTGCCGAGGAGTTGATCTATTCGGTCTCTGATGATCCGATTGTGATTCTGCTGATGGTCAATCTGGTCATGATCCTTGTTGGCATGCTGATGGATGACATCTCCGGGCTGTTGCTGTGTACGCCATTGCTGTTGCCGATTGTGCAGTCGGTTGGGATGGACCCAATTCATTTCGCCGCGGTGCTTGGGGTGAATTTGGGCATGGCAAACATTACACCGCCAACTGCGCCGCTGCTTTATCTTGGTGCGCGGGTGACAGAGGTGCCGGTGAATGAGATCTTAAAGCCGACTTTGCTGTTTATTGTCTTCGCATGGTTGCCAACGTTGATGTTGACCACCTTTATCCCGCAGCTCGCTTTGTGGGTGCCAAACCTGCTGCTTGGTTAAGCCGGTTAGACGGGATCCTATGTAAAAAGAAATGGGCGCGGCCAATGAAGGCGGCGCCCTTTCTACTTGTTCGGGATGCAGGAAGAGCTAGAGCGCTTCAAGGTGGGTAAGTAGCGAGCCCATGGCATCGCGCAGGTGTTCACTGGTGAGGCGGGCGGCGCGTTCGGCATCATTGTCGGAGCAGGCCTTGAGGATGGCCTTGTGCTCTTTATCTGCCAGTGCCATGCCGTCACTCATCATGAGCTGGGCGCGCAAGTAGCGATCTACCTTATCCATGGCATTGGTGATGGCTTCCAAATGATAGCCCAGTTGGCTGGCTTGGTAGAGCGAGAGGTGGAAATCGCGGTTGAGCGGCCCCCATAGCATCGGATCTGTAGCTTTTTCGAAAGCCTCGCAGGCGGTGGCAGCGTTGTCGACATCCTTGCGGGTCATGCGCGGGACAGAAAGGCGGATGACCTCTGTTTCTAGCAGGATGCGAAACTGGAAGATCTCTTTTGCTTCTTCCACGGAAAGCCCGGAGACCACTGCGCCTTTGTAGCGCTGTGATTTGACCAAGCCGTGCTCCTCCAGCCGCGAGATCGCCTCGCGCACGGGAATTCGACTGGTGTTGAACATGCGGGCGATTTCATCTTGGCGCAACGGTGTGCCGACCTCCATTTCGCCAGCGATAATGGCGTTGCGCAGCGCTTCGAAGATAATTTGCGAGGCTGATGCAGATTTGGAAATATCGACTTTTTCGATGTTCACCGGTGATTCCTCTCCCCAATTCAAGATGTTTTTGGTGGATACAACTCATTGGCGAAAAAGCAAAGAGATTTCATATTGCATATTGGATCCAATATGCAATATAAGTGATTCATGCTTGATATCTCAGCGGGCCTGCTGGGAAGCTTAATATGGGCCGAGGGGAGAGAGCCTTGGTCCTAATCCAAGTTTTGGGGGAATAAGATGGATCTCACTTTGTTCGCCGGTTGTATTCCGGCTTTGATGACACCTTGCAAAGCTGATCGCACACCTGACATTGATGCGTTGGTGCGTAAGGGCCGCGAGCTCATTGATGCTGGCATGTCTGGCGTTGTTTATTGTGGTTCCATGGGTGATTGGCCGCTGCTGACCGACGAAGAGCGGATGGCTGGGGTTGAAGCTCTGGTAAAAGCTGGTGTGCCGACCATTGTTGGTACGGGTGCAGTGAACACTAAGCAGGCTGTTGCGCACGCCGCACATGCACAAAAAGTTGGTGCTCATGGCCTGATGGTTATTCCGCGGGTGCTGTCTCGTGGCTCCTCTTTGATTGCTCAAAAGCACCACTTCTCCGCTATTTTGGAAGCCGCTCCCGATCTGCCTGCGGTTATTTATAATAGCCCTTACTATGGCTTTGCTACACGAGCTGATCTGTTCTTCGCGCTGAAAGCAAAATTCCCTAACCTGATTGGCTTTAAGGAGTTTGGCGGCTCTGAGGATTTGCGTTACGCTTCTGAAAACATCACCTCGCAAGATGACAGTGTTGCACTGATGATCGGTGTTGATACCAATGTTTATCATGGCTATGTGAACTGCGGCGCCATTGGCGCGATTACCGGTATCGGTAATGCCTTGCCACAGGAAGTGTTGCGGCTGGTTGATCTTTCCAAGAAGGCGGCTGCCGGTAATGCGCTGGCACGGGTAAAGGCCAAGGAACTGGAAGAGGCGCTTGGCGTACTTTCCTCCTTCGATGAGGGCCCTGATCTGGTGTTGTTCTACAAACATCTGATGGTTTTGAATGGCGAGCGTGAATACACTTTGCACTTCAATGAAACGGATGCGCTGAGTGATGCGCAGCGTAACTACATTGAGCAGCAGTACCAGCTGTTTAAGAACTGGTACGCTGACTGGAGCGAGCAGGCGGATACCAAAGCTGTATGCGGGTAATCGATAGCCATACAGCCGGGGAACCGACCCGGCTGGTTTTGGAAGGGGGGCCATCGCTTGGCGATGGCTCTCTGGCCGAGCGCGCCTTGCGCCTGGAGCAGGAGCATGGCGATTTTTGTAAGGCTGTGCTGTTGGAGCCGCGCGGGCACGATGCGATTGTGGGGGCGCTGCTGGTGCCTGCCAACGCGCCTGATTGCGTTACCGGTGTAATCTATTTTAATCCCGCTGGAAATCTTGGCATGTGTGGCCACGCGACCATTGGTCTGGCGGTGACTTTGGCGCATTTGGGGCGTATTGGCCCGGGCGTGCACCGGTTTGAAACGCCAGTGGGTGTGGTCAGCGTTGAGCTGCATGATACCAATACGGTCTCTGTGGTGAATGTGCCGAGTTATCGCTATTTGAAAGACATTGTTGTTGTTGTCCCGGGTGTCGGCCCCGTGCGCGGTGATGTGGCATGGGGCGGGAACTGGTTTTTCCTGACTAAAGATGGCGGTGTGCCGCTGGAATACGAGAAGATTCCCGAGCTTGCGCATGTGTCGTTAGAGATCCGCAGGGCATTGGCCAGCAATGGGATCACCGGCGCGGATGGCGGTGAGATAGACCATGTGGAGCTGATTGGCCCGGCGAAATCCGCGCATAATCACGGTCGGAACTTTGTTATGTGTCCGGGCGGGGCCTATGACCGTTCACCTTGCGGGACGGGAACATCGGCAAAGGTGGCATGCCTTGCCGCAGATGGACTGCTTGCAGCTCATACGATTTGGCGCCAAGAGAGCATCATCGATAGCACCTATGAGCTGTTCTATGTTCCAGCTGAGGGCGAGAGTGCTCCGGCTGGTGCTGTTTTGCCGACGGTGAAGGGCTCTGCATATGTGACAGCACAAAGCGAACTGCTGTTTGATGCAAACGACCCCTACATAAGCGGCATTCGCGGCAGCTGATAATGTTTTTTCGCGCGCGCTTAAAGGGTGCGCGCGCGGGATCTATTGGAATTTCTCGGGAGGAGAGCGCGGGTGAAATGCGATGAGCATGTGGTGGTGCTGGGGGCTGGCATCATTGGGGTAAGCTGTGCGTTGCAGTTGTTGCGCGAGGGCTACCATGTCACTTTGATTGATCGCAGCGGAGTGGCGCAAGGGGCCAGCAAAGGCAATGCCGGGGCATTTGCTTTTGCCGATATCGAGCCGCTGGCAACGCCGGGCATTATGCGCAAAGCGCCGAAATGGCTGCTGGACCCGCTGGGGCCGCTTTCTTTACCTCCACGTTATTTCCCTAAAATTCTGCCTTGGCTGTTGCGTTTTTGGCGGGCCAGCTTGCCAGATCGCTATGGCGCAGCTGTGGCGGCACAAAGCGCGATGATGGGTTTTTGCCAAGCCGCGCTGGAGCGACAAATCGCGCAGGTGGACGGCGAGGGTATGATGCAGCGCGAGGGGCAGCTGCAGTTGTTTGAAGGCGAAAGACAATTTCGCGCCAGCATGCCTGCTTGGGAGCTGAAGCGGCAACACGGCATTGCATTTCATCTGCTCTCTTCGCCTGAGGCCATTGCTGAAATTCAATCTGGCATTGATCCGCGTTTTACCCATGCTGGTTTTACGCCTGCTTGGATGAATGTGTGTGAGCCTGCCAAGTGGGCGGAGCGGATATATAGCGCTGCTGTCGCGCTGGGAGCGCGCTTTATTCAAGATGAGATGCGGCAGGTTGCACTGCAAGAGAATGGGGTGCAACTTGTTTGTGCCGGGCAACAGGTGGTTGCAGATCGGGTGGTTGTGGCTGGCGGGGCTTGGTCGCATCACGTGGCCAGAATGCTGGGTGAGCGAATTCCGTTGGAAACCGAGCGCGGTTACAATACCACTCTGCCTCCCGGGGCGTTTGATGTAAAAACGCAGCTCACTTTCGGCGGACATGGATTTGTGGTTTCTCGAATTGGAGGCGGCGTGCGTGTTGGCGGGGCGGTTGAGCTTGGTGGATTGGACTTGCCGCCGAATTTCCAGCGCTCCAAGGTGCTTTTGAACAAAGCAAAGCAATTCTTGCCGGGGCTGGATTGTTCGCAGGGGCAAGAGTGGATGGGCTTCCGCCCGTCATTGCCCGACAGTTTGCCGGTGATCGACTATGCAAAAGCAAGTAAGCGGGTTTGCTATGCCTTCGGGCACGGGCATTTGGGGCTGACGCAATCCGCTGGTACGGCGGAGCTGGTTGCGGATTTGGTGGCGCAGCGTCCGGCAAAGGTTTCGATTGATGCGTTTCGCGCAGATCGGTTTTAGGATTTTGGGAGTTTCGTAATGCGTTCAACAAAAACGGTTCATGTGGTTTCTTGTCATGCCGAGGGGGAAGTAGGTGATGTGATTGTGGGTGGTGTGCTGCCACCCCCTGGCAAGACTTTGTGGGAACAGAGAGATTTCCTTGCCAAGGACCAGACCTTGCGCAACTTTGTGCTGAATGAGCCAAGGGGCGGGGTGTTTCGCCATGTGAATTTGCTGGTGCCGCCGAAATCGCCTGAAGCCGATGCCGCGTTCTTAATTATGGAGCCTGAAGATACGCCGCCTATGTCTGGTTCTAACTCCATATGCGTTTCAACTGTGCTGCTGGATAGCGGTATTTTGCCGATGCAAGAGCCGGTGACGCGCTTTACGCTGGAAGCGCCGGGTGGGCTGGTGCATGTGGAAGCGGAGTGCCGAGATGGCAAGGCAGAGCGCATTAACGTGAAAAATGTGCCAAGTTTTGCAGGGCAACTGGATGCCCAGCTGGAGGTGGAAGGCCTTGGCTCCTTGCAAGTTGATACGGCTTATGGCGGTGACAGCTTTGTGGTGGTGGATGCTGCGGCGCTTGGCTTTGACATTGCCGAGCATGAGGCAAGGGATATTGCCCAGCTAGGCGTTCGTATTACCAATGCGGCCAATGAACAGCTTGGCTTCAAGCATCCTGAGAATTCGCAGTGGCGGCATATTTCCTTTTGCTTGTTTGCTGGCGTTCTGCAGAAAATCAAGGGCGGGTATACTGCGAAATCAGCTGTGGCTATCCAGCCGGGCAAGGTGGACCGCTCTCCAACCGGCACAGCCGTTTCAGCGCGCATGGCGCTGCTGCACAAGCGCGGTATGATGCAGGTGGGGGATACGTTTACCGCCAGCTCTATCATTGGTTCGCAGTTTAGCGGCAAGATTTGCGAGGAAGTGGCGCTAAGTGATCGTGCGGCGATCATTCCGCAGATTAGCGGGCGCGGCTGGATCACCGGGACGCATCAACATATGCTTGATCCTTCCGACCCGTGGCCGGGTGGCTATAAGCTAAAAGATACTTGGGGCTGTTAGTTGCTGCCTTCCTAGGGATGGAAACGAAATGACAAATTCTATTCGCACGATTGGCTTTGCTGAGGGTGAGGAGAAGCTGGATTGGCTGGAGCTTATTGCAGCGCTGGAGCGTGGGCATGCCTTGCCAAAAGCGACGATAAGCGACAGCTTTCTTTATCGCGGCAAAGATACTTTGCTGCAACGGCAAGCGTGGATTGATGGGCTCGGCATCGGGGTGAAATCGGCGACGATTTTCCCCGGAAATGCGGCGCTTGGCAAACCCGCGATTAACGGGGCTATGTCGCTTTATGATGACTGTACTGGCGAGCTGCGCGCGCTTATTGATTTTCACTTGGTGACCAAGTGGAAAACAGCTGGAGACAGTTTGCTAGCGGCCAGCCGTTTGGCGCGCAAGGACAGCCGTGTCATTTTGATCTTGGGCGCTGGGGCGGTGGCGCACAATTTGCGGCAGGCCTACGAGGCGTTGTTTCCTAAGGCTGAGTTTTTGGTGTGGAATCGCACTCAGGCTCGGGCGCAGCAATTTGCCGATAAATACACGCACACGCAGACGGTGAGCGATTTGGCTGGCGCCGTTGGGCAGGCAGATATTATTACCAGTGCATTGATGGTGCAGGAACCGGTGCTGCGCGGCGAATGGCTGAAGCCAGGACAGCATGTGGATCTTATCGGGGCGTATCGACCGGACATGCGCGAGGCGGATGATACGGCATTGCGGCGCTCTTCCATATTCGTGGATAGCTATGACACCACGCTGGAGCATATTGGTGAGTTGAAAATACCTCTGGCTTCTGGCGCGATTAGCAAAAGCGACGTGCTTGGTGATTACTATACCCTTGCACAGATGCAGCGGCGCAGTGACGATGAGATCACCCTGTTTAAAAACGGGGGTGGGGCACATCTTGATCTTATGGTGGCAGCGCATATCGTTGCGGCTTTTGAAGACTAGTCGCTGAAACACGTTTTGTTCGCAGGCATGGGCACAGCTAAGGCCCTCCTGCGGCTTATTGTTGGAGTTTGAAAAAGGTGTTGCCCTTACTTTGCACGGATGCGTCCTGCCTTACCTAATCTCTTGCAGCGAAGTGCCTAGTGCAAATTCGAGCCAATGACGGTGAACGCGTATTCGCGATAGGTAATCATTACTGTGGTCATGCATCATTGATATCCCCCTGCGTTTTCTGTTTGTTACTAAAACATGTTCCGAGGCCGTCTGCGTTTCGTTGTTTAATGGAACAAATGGAGATCAAGTATACAACCCTTCAATTGTCGATCGTAAGAAAACAGGGTTGCGAAATGTGAACAAAATAGGTACATGAATTGTGAGCTTTAATTTTTTCGCCCTTCGTGAAATAAGGAAGCGGAACAATGTCGCAAACTTCACTCCGCCTTGTTGAGGGCAAAGATATGGATAAAACAAAAGCATTGGAAGCCGCGCTCTCTCAGATTGAGCGCGCTTTTGGTAAAGGCTCTGTCATGCGCATGGGGCAGGGGCAAGTTGTTGAAGTGCAATCGATTTCAACCGGTTGTCTCGGGCTTGATATCGCACTTGGCATTGGAGGATTGCCAAAGGGGAGAATTGTCGAGATTTACGGTCCAGAATCGTCGGGAAAAACTACGCTTGCTCTGCACACCGTTGCCGAGGCCCAAAAGAAGGGCGGAATATGCGCATTCGTCGATGCAGAGCATGCGCTTGATCCAGTTTATGCTCGCAAACTTGGCGTTAACATTGATGATCTGCTGATTTCTCAACCTGATGCAGGTGAACAGGCACTTGAGATTGCAGACACGCTTGTGCGTTCGGGCGCAATTGATGTTTTGGTTATCGATTCTGTAGCCGCGCTGACACCGAAAGCCGAACTAGAGGGAGAGATGGGCGACTCTTTGCCCGGTCTGCAAGCGCGGTTGATGAGTCAGGCCCTACGCAAACTCACTGCGTCGATTTCCAAGTCCAATACTATGGTTATCTTCATCAACCAGATTCGCATGAAGATTGGCGTGATGTTTGGTTCGCCAGAGACAACAACTGGCGGAAATGCACTAAAATTTTACGCCAGTGTTAGGTTGGACATCCGCCGAATTGGTGCGATTAAGGATCGCGATGAAGTGATCGGAAATCAGACCCGAATAAAGGTTGTTAAGAACAAGCTTGCGCCTCCGTTTAAACAGGTGGAATTCGACATTCTGTATGGAGAAGGTGTTTCCAAACTTGGGGAGCTGCTCGACCTTGGTGTCAAAGGTGGCATTGTTGAGAAGTCTGGAGCGTGGTTCTCTTACAACTCTCAGCGCTTGGGACAGGGGCGAGAAAACTCTAAGCAGTTTCTAAGAGAAAATACTGAAATCGCAGATGAAATTGAGTTAGCAATTAGGCAAGGTGCTGGTCTGATAGCTGCAACACTTGATGATCCCGAAGCGGCGGCGGCGCCTGAACCAAAGCCGGAAGCGGCTCCCGCAACACGTACGCGGCGTGGAGCAAATAAAGCATTAGCGTAGACTATGGGCGAGGGAGTATCTCTCGCCTTTAATTTATCTGAAAGAAAGACGAACGCGTCCTAATTAGATCAATTGCCGGTCACAAAGCGGCGAGGCGGGGTTTCTCTGTGTTCTAAGGTTACGTGTGAGTTGCAGGTGTTTGTTTTCGCTTGGAACCAAAGAAAATCGACGTTTGCAGATAGACACTGCATTTTTCAAAGGATAAAACGCTGACAAGAGCAACTACAGGACAAGCGAACAGGAAGAAAACTTCCTTTCGGTAATTTGGAAACGAGTATCTATGAGTGGTGTAAACGAGATTCGGTCGGCGTTCCTCGACTACTTTGCAAAGCATGGACATGAAATTGTGCCATCTAGCCCATTGGTTCCGCGCAACGATCCGACGTTGATGTTTACCAACGCGGGCATGGTTCCGTTTAAGAATGTGTTTACGGGTGTTGAAAAGCGTGACTACGTACGTGCTACATCATCACAGAAGTGCGTGCGTGCTGGCGGCAAGCACAATGATCTAGACAATGTGGGGTATACAGCCCGTCACCATACATTCTTTGAAATGCTCGGCAACTTCTCGTTTGGCGATTACTTTAAAGAACAGGCTATCGAGCTTGCTTGGAATTTGCTTACAAAAGAGTACTGCCTCCCAAAAGACAAACTGCTGGTCACAGTTTATTCAGAGGATGACGAGGCTTTTTCTATATGGAAAAAGCTGACTGGTTTTGCGGATGAAAAGATAATTCGTATCCCGACCTCTGATAACTTTTGGTCCATGGGAGATACAGGCCCTTGTGGCCCTTGTTCGGAAATTTTTTACGATCATGGTGAGCACATCTGGGGTGGTCCTCCTGGCTCTCCTGAGGAAGACGGGGACCGCTTTATCGAGATTTGGAATCTCGTCTTCATGCAGTATGAGCAAACTGCGAATGAGCGTCTCGATCTGCCGCGGCCCTCGATTGATACAGGTATGGGGTTGGAGCGATTTGCAGCCCTCATGCAAGGTGTGCACGATAACTATGACATTGACCTGTTCAAAGCTCTGATAGCGTCCTCCGAGAACTTAACCGGCGTTGAGGCTGGCGGAAAAGCCGGGTCAAGCCACAGGGTTATTGCTGATCACTTGCGATCGATGTCTTTCTTGATTGCAGATGGTGTACTGCCTTCGAATGAGGGGCGTGGTTATGTGCTGCGCCGTATCATGCGTCGGGCGATGCGACATGCGAATCTGCTTGGGGCACGGGATCCGATTATTTACAAAATGCTACCCATTTTAGTGCGGGAAATGGGTCGCGCATTTCCAGAGTTGGTACGAGCAGAAAAATTGATAGAAGAGACAATTCTGCTTGAAGAAAAGCGTTTTATTAAAACGCTAGAGCGAGGCCTTGGATTGCTGGATACCGCAGTTGAGGAGCTTGGAGATAGCAAGCAATTAGACGGGGAGACTGCTTTCAAGCTGTATGACACCTACGGTTTCCCACTTGATCTGACGCAGGATGCACTGCGCGCGAAGAACATCAACGTAGATACTGATGCCTTTAATAGGGCGATGGAGCGTCAGAAAGCCGAGGCTCGTGCAGCTTGGACAGGTTCTGGCGATGCTGCTACAGACGCAATCTGGTTTGGGATCAAGGAGAAAGTCGGGGTGACCGAATTCCTTGGCTATGAAACCGAGAAGGCAGAAGGTGTCGTTTCAGCATTGGTTAAGGATGGCGCCGTGGTTACATCGCTGAGTAAGGGAGAAGAAGGTTTCCTAGTGGTGAATCAAACTCCGTTTTACGGAGAATCCGGGGGTCAGGTGGGCGATACCGGAAAGATTACTGGTGAAGGCTTTGAAGCGATTGTAACCAACACTCAGAAGAAGGCAGAGGGTGTGTTTGTGCATGCGCTGGCTGTGACCGAGGGGTCAATTCATCTGGGCAATCCAATCGAGATGGCTATCGATCATTCTCGTCGTTCGGCAATACGTTCCAACCATTCAGCGACACATTTGCTGCATGAAGCACTGCGCTCGACGCTTGGAGACCATGTCGCACAGAAAGGATCTCTCGTGATGTCTGAGCGGTTGCGCTTTGACTTTTCACATCCAAAGCCATTGAGTGACGAAGATGTCAAGCGTGTAGAAGAATTGGCGAACGAGGTCGTACTTCAAAATGCGGAGGTTGAAACTCGGTTGATGGCGGTTGATGACGCCATTGAGAGTGGGGCAACTGCGTTGTTTGGCGAAAAATATGGCGATGAGGTTCGTGTGGTTAGCATGGGACAGGCTCTGGATGGGGGAAGCAAAGCCTATTCCGTGGAGCTTTGCGGGGGCACCCATGTTTCTCGAACCGGCGATATTGGTCTTGTAACGGTTGTGAATGAAGGTGCTGTTGCTGCTGGTATTCGGCGGCTAGAAGCGTTGACTGGGGATGCAGCGCGCACCTACTTGGCTCGGCAAGACGCGTTGATGCGTCAGACATCAGGTGTACTAAAAGTCGCTGCAGAGGATGTGCCTGCACGGATAGCTGCACTGTTGGACGAGCGACGCAAGCTGGAGCGAGAGTTAGCAAATGCAAAAAAACAGCTTGCGCTTGGTGGTGGAACTTCTGGTGAGCAGAAAGCGGAAGAACTCGGTACATTTAACTTTTTTGCCAAAGTAACTGATGGTTTGAATCCGAAAGATCTTAAGGGTTTGGCTGATGAGGCAAAGGCAAATCTTGAGAACGGCGTCGTGGTTTTGATTAACAGCGGGGATGATGGCAAAGCGGCGATTGTTGTTGGTGTGACCAAAGATTGCAGTGATAAAGTCAGCGCGGTTGATCTGGTACGCCTCGGATCAGCGGCTCTTGGCGGACGCGGCGGGGGCGGGCGCCCTGATATGGCGCAGGCAGGAGGCCCGGACGCTTCTAAGGCAGATGAGGCAATTGCGGCCATCCGTGATCACCTGAATAATATCTGATGAGAAAGGGAGAGCGTTGCTCTCCCTTTTTTGTTTTGTTTGTATCTGATGATGTAGAGTTGGCTCGAATATGACGGGCAAGCTTATGCGACTCTATCAAAAGATAAAGCAAACTGTATTTGCATCACTTGAAGCAGATCCTGCGAGGAGCCGAACAGCAAGGGTAACGGGGCGTGTCCTTGTGGTGTTAATCCTGTTAAATGTAACTGCCGCTATCTTGCAAAGTGACCCGAAGATTAGGGCAGAAAGTGGTTTTCTTTTACTGCTGGTAAATTTTGCCTCCGGCTGGGTTTTTCTTGTCGAGTATGTTTGCCGTGTTTGGGTGTGTAATTTACATCCTCAAAGCGCACGCCATGGGCCGCTTAAGTCTCGGTTGTTTTTTGTGCTTCAGCCACTTGCTCTAGTCGATCTGCTGGCGGCGCTTCCTTTGGTTTTGTTGCCTCTCCTACCAAGTAGTGATTTTACTGCGATCCTATTCCTCCGATTATTGCGGTTTTTAAAAATCGTACGTTATTCACCAGCGCTTAGATCCTTGACCAATGCTGTGGTTGTCGAGAGAAACGCTATCATTGCCAGCCTTGTAATTATTTTGGGATGTATCCTGTTAGCTGCAACACTTATGTTCAGCGTAGAACGGCACGTTCAGCCAGAGGCATTTGGCAGTATCCCAAGATCCATGTGGTGGGCCTTTGCGACATTAACGACTGTGGGTTACGGCGATGTCGTTCCGGTGTCCGTGATCGGCAAGGCTTTGGCTAGCTTAATGATGTTGGTCGGTTATTGTCTCTTTGCTTTGCCTGTTGGCATTATTGGCACGGCCTTTGTGCGTGAGATTGGCGCACGGGATTTTGTGGTTAGTTGGTCAATGGTTGCTGAAATCCCAATGTTCCAGAAATTGAGTGCCCATGAGATCAAGGAGATCTCCCAGATACTACGCTCGCAGGAGGCCTACGAAGGTGAGAGGATTGTGCATCGCGGCGACCCTGCGCATAGCATGTATATTATTTCTAGCGGACGCGTTCGATTGAGCGACGATGAAGGGGAGCTAGAGATTGGCAGTGGCGACCATTTTGGTGCTTTAGAGCTTAGCGGCAAAGGGGTTTGCAAGCGTGAAGCTACAGCGATAGAGCAGTGCCGATTGCTGGTGCTTGACCTAAATGTTCTCCGGAGTTTTTTGCGCCGCAAGCCTGAAACAGCCGAGAGAATTCGGGAGGCTGCGCGCGCGGCGGCTGCTCAAGAGAAACAAAGAACAATGGAAAAGCACGATGGTGCGGATTAGGTGACAGGCACCCCTTGAAAGAAGGGGTGCGCATTTTACCCGTTTGCCTCTTGTTCCCAGAACTTGAGAATTCTGCGCTGGCGCTTAAGCGATTAAGGTTGTCCCAGAACTAATGTCTCAGCTGCTGCGTTTAAGGGGAAATGTGATGACCGCATCCAGTGCCGGATCAGAAGAACACATCAAGGTTTCAAGCCAAGTGCAACAGGGATGGGGCAAATTCCTGCTGCTCGGGATTTTGATGATTATTGGCGGTATGTTTGTCGTTGCGATGCCTTTGGCTTCAACTTTTGCGGTAACCTTTGTCATTGCAAGTTGTTTGATTGCCGTGGGCGTTGTTCAGCTTTGGCACGCCTTTTCAGTTAAGGGATGGAAGGGTGTTGTTTGGCAGGTCTTGCTGGGACTGATCGCCATCGTGGGCGGTGCGCTGATTTTCTACCACCCGGTTATCGGTACGGTCGCGTTGACGCTTGTTGTTGCCTCGATTTTTGTGGCGCAGGGTGTTTCGCAATTGATGCTTTCGTTTGCTTTGCGACCCCGTGATGGCTGGGGGTGGGTCTTATTTGCCGGGCTTGTTTCTCTTGGTGCCGGAATTTGCATTTTCTATGGTTTTCCCTTGTCCGCGGATTGGGTTCTTGGCACACTTGCCGGCATCTCTATCATCATAAATGGCTGGAGCTATCTGGCTATCGGGATTGCGGGCAAGGCCAGTTAAATACAAGAGATTGGAGCAGAGGCAGGTAGGGGTTTGCGCTACCGCAAGTGCTTTCATGTTATGGATGGGTGGAAGAGAACACAATAGCCGCGTTCACGCCTCCGAAGCCAAAGCCATTGCTCATGACATGGGAAAGCTCGCGCTTGACGGCACTTTCTGGCACCAGATCGAACTCTATAGGCATATTGCCTGCGGATACTTCTGGATCTTGAAGGTTGAGTGTGGGGGGGAGTGTCCCGGTTGTTAGTGCTTTGATTGCTGCGATTGCTTCTAGAGCACCGGTGGCTCCCAGCAGATGCCCTGTGGCAGACTTCGTTGAAGATACCGCAAGTGTTTTACCACGGGTTGGAAACAGGCGGGTTAGTGCTGCCAGCTCCGCCAAATCACCCAGCGGTGTTGATGTGCTGTGTGCGTTAACATAGCCAATCGCCTCAGGTGATAGTGAGGATTGAGCGAGTGCGAGTTGCATTGCTTGCAGTGCGCCGCTGCCATCTTCTGGACCGGCTGTAACGTGATGGGCATCTGCACTGGTGCCATATCCGCTAAGCTCACAGATAATCTCGGCGCCGCGCTCGATGGCGTGTTGGCGTTCTTCAAGCAGCAAAATGGCGGCACCTTCCCCCATAACGAAGCCATCGCGAGCTTTGTCAAACGGGCGGGATGCAGCTGATGGTGTATCATTATAGCTGCTGGAAAGCGCTCGCGCGGCGGAAAAACCGGCAAAGGAAACCGGATCGATGCTGGCTTCAGCACCGCCTGCGACGGCAACGTCGGCTTCGTCGGCTCTAATCAGGCGGGCTGCATCTCCGAGTGCTTGGACGCTGGCGGCGCAAGCGGTCACCGGTGTGCCAAGAGGGCCTTTGAAGCCGTGGGTGATGGAAACTTGGCCCGCTGCCAGATTGGCAAGAAACGAGGGGACGATGAAGGGGGACAAGCGTCTGGGCCCGTTTGCTTCCACGTGCTTGGTGGCGGAGGTCATGGTGGTCAGGCCCCCAACACCACTTGCAATGATTGTGGCGGTGCGTTGCCGGGCTGTGTCCTTATGTGGTTGCCAGCCTGCTTGTTCAATCGCTTCTTTTGCGGCTACCAGCGCATAGCGGATAAACAGATCAACGCGTTTTACCTCTTTGGTGGGCATTGCAACCAAAGGGTCGAAGCCACCTTCTGGGTCTTCCTCAACGCTCGGAACTTGTGCCGCGACCTGACAGGCGAAGCCTTCAGGATTAAAGCGATCAACGCGGCGGATGCCGCTTTTGGAGTTGACCAGATTATTCCAAAACCGCTCGACCCCGACACCCAACGGCGAGACCGCGCCCATTCCTGTCACCACTACGCGCCGCATTAACATCACCCGCTGTTGTCCCGTGAAAGGCACGAACATTTAAACGAGGTAAAAACTCTTCTGTCAAATCCAGAGGAATCTGATGTAAATTCGCATGGCTTGATTTTAGTGAGAAATACGCTCGGGAGCTTGTCGTGGAATTCGGCTTGAGCAAAAAGCGCAGACACAGATAATTTTCTCACTAGACACAAATTGCGCACACCGGTATACAAACTGACAAACGCAGGTGCTGCCCTGCATCTACTGCAACTTGAAAGGTCCACTTTATGGCTAAGATTAAGGTCGCCAATCCTGTCGTCGAACTCGACGGCGACGAGATGACACGCATCATCTGGAAACTCATCAAGGATAAGCTGATTCACCCTTATCTGGACATCGACCTGAAATATTTCGATTTGGGTGTCGAAGCGCGTGATGCCACCGATGATCAGATCACCGTTGATGCTGCAAATGCCATTAAAGAACATGGCGTGGGCGTGAAATGTGCGACGATCACCCCTGATGAAGCGCGTGTTGAAGAATTTGGCTTGAAGCGTATGTACCGCTCGCCAAACGGTACCATCCGCAACATTCTGGGCGGCGTGATCTTCCGCGAGCCTATCATCATGTCCAACGTTCCGCGTTTGGTGCCGGGCTGGACCCAACCGATCATCGTTGGCCGTCACGCATTTGGCGATCAGTACCGCGCGACCGATTTCAAGTTCCCGGGCAAGGGCAAGCTCACTGTTAAGTTTGTTGGCGATGATGGTACCGAGATCGAGCACGAAGTGTTTGACGCACCTTCCTCCGGTATTGCGATGGCGATGTACAATCTGGATGATTCCATCCGTGATTTTGCCCGCGCTTCCATGAACTACGCATTGGGCCGCAAGGTGCCGTGCTACCTGTCCACCAAGAACACCATCTTGAAAGCTTACGATGGTCGCTTCAAGGATATCTTCCAGGAAATCTACGACGCCGAATTCAAAGAGAAATTCGAAGCTGAAAAGATCTGGTACGAGCACCGCTTGATTGATGACATGGTAGCTGCCTCCATGAAGTGGTCCGGTGGTTATGTTTGGGCCTGTAAGAACTACGATGGTGACGTACAGTCCGACACCGTTGCACAGGGCTTTGGTTCCCTTGGCCTGATGACTTCTGTGCTGATGTCACCAGATGGCAAAACCGTTGAAGCAGAAGCAGCACACGGCACCGTGACCCGTCACTACCGTCAGCACCAAAAGGGTGAAGAGACCTCCACCAACTCCATCGCTTCTATCTTCGCATGGACCCGCGGTCTGGCGCACCGTGCCAAGCTGGATGACAACGCTGAACTGAAGGCATTTGCTGAAACACTTGAGCGCGTATGCATCGAGACTGTTGAAAGCGGCTTCATGACCAAAGATCTGGCCTTGCTGGTTGGCCCGGACCAGAAATGGCTGACAACCACCGGCTTCCTCGACAAGGTTGACGAGAACCTTCAGAAGGCTATGGCTGTCGCCTAAGGTTTTCTGACGATGCATTTAAAAAGGGGCGCCCCAAGTGGGGTGCCCCTTTTTGTTTGTCGTTGCCTGCGCCTGCAATGCCTTGGTGCAAAGGCGGGGCCTGTGGCTTTACGGGCCTTTCTTTGCTTTCGCAAATGGAGTAAGACGCGCAACATGGAGAATATTCAGCAACAAGACGACGCAGTGGAGCGCGGCGAAGCCTGCCCGCCAGCTGTAATCCTATGCGAGCCGCAGCTTGGCGAGAATATCGGCATGGTGGCGCGGGCGATGGCGAATTTTGGCCTGAACGATTTGCGAATTGTAAACCCGCGTGATGGCTGGCCGAGCGAGAAGGCGCGTTCTGCCTCCAGCCGGGCGCATCATGTGATTGACAGCGCCAAGGTTTTTGACAGTGTCGAAGAGGCGCTGGCAGATTTGCAATTGGTGTTCGCCACAACAGCGCGCAGCCGCGATATTCCCAAGCCAGTTGTGGGGCCTGATGTGGCGGCGCAAGAGGCAGTCGTTAGCAGCCAGCAGCGCGGCGACAAAGTGGGCTATATGTTTGGCCGCGAGCGTTGGGGGCTCAATAATGACGAAGTGGCGCTGGCAAACAAAATAGTCACGCTGCCGGTTGATCCTACCTATGCTTCACTCAATATTGCTCAGGCGGTGCTGGTTTGTGCCTATGAGTGGCGGCGACAAGCGACGGCGGGTTTGCTGCCGTTTACGCTGGATGATTATGACGCGGAGCCAGCGACACAAGCCGAAATCGGCTATATGTTCAAACATCTTGAAGAGGCGCTTGAGGTGCGGGGCTTCTTCCGCCCGCTGGAGAAAAAACCGGTGACGGTACGGCGATTGCGCAACATTTTTCAAAAGGCGGGACTTACGGGCAACGAGGTGCGGATTATGCGCGGCGTTGTGGCTTGCTTTGAAAAGTATGGCCGTAAAAGGGACGGATAAGCCAAGTATTGGGTTGGGGTTTGCTGCATGAGCCTAGCGATTTTTGGGGGTGAACTGCCGACTTTTCGGCCTGTTGCAGCGGATGGCAGTGGCACCTTACCAGACCTATCGAGGCGTGTGCTGCTTGCAGACAGTGGCATGGGCGGGCTGAGCGTGCTGCGTGAAGTGCGCAAGGCGCTGCCAGAGGTGGGGCTGCTCTATCTCGCCGATGCGCATGCCTTCCCCTATGGAGATTGGGATGAGGCGGCGTTGCGAGAACACTTGGTCAGGCTACTGGTGCGTTTGGCGAAGGATTGGCATGTCAGTGCGGTTGTGGTGGCATGTAATACGGCGTCGACCATTGTGCTGCCACAGCTGCGCGCTGCGCTTACGGTGCCGGTTGTGGGCACGGTCCCGGCGATTAAACCGGCGGCGGCGGCGACACGTAGCGGCTTGATTGGGGTTCTGGCGACGCCGGGCACCGCGGCGCGGGAATACACCGCTGCGTTGATTGCCGAGTTTGCGGGCAAGAGCCACGTCAAGCTTGTGGGGGCGCGGCGTTTGGCGCAACTGGCTGAAGACAAGCTGGCCGGGCGGCATGTGGACCTTACGGTGCTGAGCGATGAAATTGCGCCTTGTTTTGTTTGCGAGGGGCGACGGCGCACCGATGTTGTCGTGCTTGGTTGCACACATTATCCGCTGCTGCTTGACGAGTTGCGCGAAGTCGCGCCATGGCCGGTGCAGTTTATCGACCCGGCAGCGGCAATCGCACGGCGCTTGCGCAGTGTGCTCGCAGGTGGCGCTGTTTCAACTTGCGCCGATACGGTGTTTTTGCGTAGCGTCTAGCCACAGCGCTGGTCGCGTTTGGTTTTCCCATTGCGTTTTAACAGGATAACAACTTAGCTGAGCGGCTGATCCTTGTTGTAATTGTTTGTTTCCGTTAGGTCATATGCAAGTGGTATGATTTTGGAGGCGCGTGTGGTTGATACAGTCATCGGTTATTTAAACACTCTGTTCTGGAGCTATATACTTGTTTATGGCCTGTTAGCGGTGGGCGTCTATTTTACTGTGCGGTTGGGCTTTCTTCAGTTTCGACATTTTGGTGAGTGCTTCAAGGTGTTGTTTAGCGGGGCTCGGGAAGACCGTGAAGGAATTAGCCCGTTTCAGGCGTTGTGCACCTCGCTGGCGTCCCGCGTTGGCACAGGCAATATCGCGGGAGTGGCGCTGGCACTGACCCTTGGGGGGCCGGGGGCAATTTTCTGGATGTGGGTGGTTGCGCTGGTTGGCATGTCAACGGCGTATGCGGAAAGCGCGTTGGCGCAGCTATACAAATATCGGGATGAAGAGGGACAGTTTCGCGGCGGTCCAGCCCATTATATGGCAAGGGGCCTCAACATGCCGATTATGGGGCATGTCTTTGCGGTCGTTTTGATTTTTACCTTTGGTCTGGTGTTTAATGCGGTGCAGTCCAACTCGATAGCTGCGGCGATGCAGGAGGCCTTCGGGGTGCCAGAGCTGATGAGCGGTGCAGCGTTGGTACTGGGTGCAGGCATTGTTATTTTTGGCGGTGTGCGTGGCATTGCGCATTTTGCCGAGAAGGTGGTGCCGGTTATGGCCGGGGTGTATCTGCTTGTGGTGCTTTACGTGGTTTTGGCGAATATCACAGTGGTGCCTGAGCTGCTTTACACTATTGTTGCGCAGGCCTTTGGTTGGCAGGAAGCGGCAGGCGGCGTTGCCGGGGGCGTCATGGCGGCGCTGATGAATGGCATACGGCGCGGGCTGTTCTCCAACGAGGCTGGGATGGGATCTGCGCCGAATATCGCAGCGTGTGCGGTGCCTGATCCGCATCATCCGGCGAGCCAAGGCTTTGTGCAGGCGTTGGGCGTGTTTATCGATACGATTGTGGTATGTACGGCGACGGCGCTGTTGATCATGCTATCTGGTGTTTACGAGGTGGGCGGGGCGCTCACCGGAACTGCGTTAACGCAGGCGGCCGCAGCCGATCAGATTGGTGTTGCTGGTACCTATTTTGTTGCAGTGGCGATCCTGTTCTTTGCCTTTACTACGATTGTTGCCAATTACTCTTATGCCGAAAATGCGATGCTGTTTCTGGAGCATGGCTGGAAACCGGGGGTGCTGGTGCTACGCTTGCTGGCCCTTGCCATGGTTCTATGGGGTTCTGTTCAGAGTGTGGCAACAGTGTTTAACGCAGCCGATGCGGCGATGGGGCTGATGGCAACGATCAATCTGGTGGCCATTGTGTGGCTGTCGCCCAAAGTGGTGCTGTTGACGCGCGATTATTTGGCGCAGCGCAAGGCCGGGCAGGTTCCGGAATTTAAACTGGAAGCGCATCCGCAGCTGGCAAAGGGGGTGGAGCGCGATATCTGGGGCTCTGAGGGGAAATGAGCGAGTGGCGCGCCGTGATTTTGGTTGACTCTGGCAAGGGCTTTGACTAGGAACCATTGTTGATGGCTGAGGGCTCCTTCTAGGGGCCCTTGGCTTTTCTACGCACCCGAGAAGATCCCAGGCGCAGTTTGGTGATTTTCTGTCGGTCTTTCGGCCAAATGCTGGCTGAGGGAACAAGGAGGGCGCGTTTCCTTAAACGAACAAACACACACAAGGAAACTGCGATGTCTAAGCGTCAAAGTGCCAAGTATAAAATTGACCGCCGTATGGGCGAAAACATCTGGGGTCGTCCTAAGAGCCCAGCTAACCGCCGCGAATACGGCCCAGGTCAGCACGGTCAGCGCCGTAAAGGCAAGCTGTCCGACTTTGGTGTGCAGCTGCGCGCCAAACAGAAGCTGAAAGGCTACTACGGCAACATCTCCGAGAAACAGTTCCTGAAGGTTTACAAGGAAGCTTCCCGCATGCGCGGCGATACCTCCGAAAACCTGATCGGTCTGTTGGAGTGCCGTCTCGACGCTATTGTGTACCGCGCAAAATTCGTTCCTACCGTTTTTGCAGCACGTCAGTTCATCAACCACGGTCACGTGAATGTGAATGGTCGTCGCGTAAACGTAGGCAGCTACATGGTCAAGCCGGGCGACGTTATCGAAGTTCGTGAAAAATCCAAGCAGCTGGCGATTGTTCTGGAAGCTGTTCAGTCTGCTGAGCGTGATGTGCCTGATTACATCGACGTTGACAGCAACAAACTGACTGCAACTTACAACCGCGTACCTTCTTTCGCGGATGTTCCTTATCCAGTTCAGATGGAACCAAATCTGGTTATCGAATTCTATTCTCGTTAATAGACATTCGCATAGCTATGCGTTTGGAAGAGCCGCCTTTCGAGGTGGCTCTTTTTTTGTCGTTTTTTTTGAATTTGGGTCGGCTCTTGCGCGTTGTTGGCGGGGGTGCCGGCCATTGTCTTTCTCAGGGCAAGGGGATAAAAGGGCGGCAACGATGAGATGCCTGCTCCAAAAGAGCGATAGGCCCAAGCCAAGCAAAGACGACTAGACACGCCATGCAAGACACTGCTGCTACGCTCCCTGCCGGGGGAGAGGATGAATTCAAGGTTGAGCCTGATTGCCACCCGCTGTTTCGCGAGGTGCCCAGCTCGGTTTCCTTCAAGAAGCTGCGCAAACGGCTGCTGCGCGAGGTGCGCGAGGCAATTAGCAGTTACGGGATGGTTGCCCCGGATGCGGAAAAGACGACCCCGAAGTGGCTTGTCTGTCTATCTGGAGGCAAGGACAGCTACACATTGCTGGCGGTGCTGTGGGATCTGAAATGGCGTGGCTTGCTGCCTGTGGATCTGGTGGCATGCAATCTGGATCAATCGCAGCCGGGCTTCCCTGCGCATATTCTACCGGAATTTTTTGAGCGCTTTGATATTCCTAGTATCATCGTGCGCGAGAACACCTACGGGATCGTGACAGATAAACTGCCAGAGACGAGCACGTATTGCTCGTTGTGTTCGCGGTTGCGGCGCGGGATTTTGTATCGCACGGCGCGGGAGCAGGGCTGCGAGGCTATTGTGCTTGGTCACCACCGCGATGATGCGCTGGAAACGTTCTTTATGAATATGTTCCATGGCGGGCGGATGGCGGCGATGCCTCCAAAACTGGTGAATGACGAGGGAGATCTGATGGTGCTGCGACCGCTGATCAATTCTTGCGAGGCGGACATCGAGAAGTTCTCCAATGCCATGCAGTTTCCCATTATTCCTTGCAATCTGTGTGGCTCGCAAGATGGCTTGCAGCGGGTGCAGGTGAAAAACATGTTGCAACAGTGGGAGCGGGAGACACCGGGCCGCCTTGGCATTATGGCGCGCTCTCTGGCGCATGTGCGGCCTTCGCATTTGCTGGATGGGCAGCTGTGGGATTTTGCCAATCTACGGCCCGGGGCAACCCAGAGCGAGCAAGGGGCAGATGATGAGGGCCCCTGTGCAGCTTCCGTGGCTATGACAGAAAAACTGTTTGGTAACGAGTTTTCGTAGTAGGCACGTAGGTGCATGTTAAGTTGATCAGAAGAGGCGCTTTGCGCCTCTTTAAATGTGTATCGAGCTTAGCTAGTGGACTCGTGTGAGCATTTTTCCGGAATTATCATTTTTCAGCTTGGAGCTTCTGCCGAGGCGGCAATGCTGCGGGCGCTTGTTTTTCTTTTTCGGCCCCATGGCGTACTTACGATCATATTCCAAATTCAACTCCTTAGAGCCGCGTAGACCAGTGGCCAAATAGATTTCTTCTGCGCTTAGGCCGGTTTGCCGCTTCGTTTTTTGATAGTAAGCTTTGTAGTAGTTGTTGTTAAAGCTAAAGTCTGGGCAGCGGTGCGCAACTAATGATGCAAGATGGTATGCTGCGGCGAACTTTTCAACTTTGTCTTTGTGCGGTTGAGGCAAAGTAATGGCTGGCTTAGTTTGGCAGGCCGAAACAGTTAAGCCAAGTCCAGTGCAAAGAATAATTGCAATTTTACTAGAGTTTATCATTTCCGATTCCTAATTATTGGAAATGTATTGCTAGCATGGAACATGCAACTCTGGGTAGATTTGATTGCCCTATGTGTCTCTCTGGTCAGCAAAAAGGCGGCAAGAGTGCCGCCTTAGATCGTTATCTGAAGTATTTTCTGAAAAGGCTTTGCAGCCGCCGGGTTCACCCTTGCGGGGCGAGCGCGATGCCTTTGTCCGTGAACAGGGTTTGCAGCTCTTGCGCTTGGAACATCTCGCGGAGAATATCGCAGCCGCCAATGAACTCACCCTTTACATAGAGCTGGGGAATTGTTGGCCACTGGCTGTAATCTTTGATGCCTTGGCGCAGGGCGTCGTCTTCCAGAACATTGTGGCCAACGTATTTTACGCCGGTATAGTCCAGAATTTGCACCACTTGGCCGGAGAAACCACACTGTGGGAAAGACGGGGTGCCTTTCATAAACAGAACAACGTCGTTGTTCTCAACTTCGTGTTTGATCCAATCTTGGATATCGCTCATGGCAAGGTCCTCTGTTGCAACCGGGGTCAAAGCCCGGTGAGCGTGTTTTAATTGCGTAGTGTGCATACCTATTTGCGCAGAGGCAAACAGGCAAGCCTTTTTCGCAGGTATGTGGAATGGCTAGGCAGGGGCAGAGGTTTGCAGCGCCAAGGCATGCAGCTCGTCGCCCATTTTGCCCTTCAGCGCTTGATAGACCATCTGATGCTGCTGCACACGGGATTTGCCGGTGAACTGGGCAGAGACGACAATGGCGGCATAGTGATCGCCGTCACCAGCCAAATCACGGATTTCTACGTGGGCGTCTGGCAGTGCTTCTTTGATGAGAGCCTGAATTTCACCTGCGTCCATGGCCATGCTTTTCTTCCTTCCCGCTGTGCGCACCGGCAAAAGGGGTAAGCCCTTGTGCCAAGTGCGAATCTTCTCAAGGGCTACTCTAGCAGGTTCCTGCCATAAATGTTGGGAACCAGCCTTCGTGGGCCGATTTAAGCTGAGATACGGATATGGTGGCAATCCCGGCAAAGGTCAAATCCGAACCGCCGGTCTGGCCCAATTCATCCACTTGAATTCCAAGATCTATGGCGTCTTCAACAAATGCGGCAAGATCTGTTGGTTTGACGGTGACGAGGTAGCGGCCCTGATCTTCGCCGAAGAGGACAGCATGCTGGTTTTCTTCAGGCAGGGCGTTGATGCTGGCGCCCATGCCTTTGGGCAGGGTCATTTCTGCCAGCGCAACGGCCAGCCCGCCGGAGGATAGATCGTGCACGCTGGTGAGGCGGCCCTTGGAGATTGCCTCGCGCACGAAGGTGCCGATGCGCTTTTCTTTGTCCAAGTTAACGGGCGGTGGGGCGCCTGCTTCATTGCCCAGCACCTCTGATGCGTATTGGGACTGGCCCAGATGGGTGCCGTGGCCGCCGAGCAGGATGATGGTCTCATCCGCAGCTGTGAAAGCAATGCCAACCCGCTGGGTAACGTCTTTGAGCAGGCCAACTGCGCCGATTGCCGGAGTTGGCAAGATCCCCTCGCCAAAGGTTTCGTTGTAAAGCGAAACATTGCCGGAAACGATTGGAGTTTCCAAGGCCTCGCAGGCTTCGCCGATCCCTTTTAGGCAGCCAACGAATTGGCCCATGATCTCTGGTTTTTCCGGATTGCCGAAGTTGAGATTGTCGGTGACAGCCAGTGGCAGGGCGCCAACTGCACAGAGGTTGCGGTAGGTTTCGGCGACGGCTTGTTTGCCACCCTCATATGGGTTGGCGTAGCAATAACGAGGGTTTACATCGACGCTGAAGGCAAGGCCCTTGTTTGTGCCCTCTACGCGGATCACACCGGCATCACCGCCAGGAGTTGCGGCGGAGTTGCCCTGAATGAGCGTGTCGTATTGCTCGTAAACCCAGCGACGGGAAGAGCCATTGGCGCCGCCAAGCAATTGCAACAGGGTGGCGGCGTAGTCATTTGGTGCAGCGAAATCGCTAGCGGGGCTTACTTCCGGTTCTGGCCATTGCACCCATGGGCGATCATATTCTGGGGCCTCATCACCAAGTTCCTTGATAGGCAGGTCAGCCACCACTTCGCCGTGATGCTTGATGATGAAGCGGAGGGTGTCGGTGGTTTTGCCGCAAATAGCAAAATCCAGACCCCATTTGGTGAAGATTTTGGCTGCTTCTTCTTCTTTGGATGGCTCCAGAACCATGAGCATGCGCTCTTGGCTTTCGGAGAGCATCATCTCGTAGGCGCTCATGTTTTCTTCGCGGGTGGGAACCAAATCAAGATCCAGCTCGATGCCCAGATTGCCCTTGGCGCCCATTTCTACAGCCGAACAGGTGAGGCCAGCTGCGCCCATATCCTGAATAGCGATAACGGCGCCGGTTTTCATCAGCTCAAGGCAGGCTTCCATCAGACATTTTTCGGTGAAGGGATCACCCACCTGCACTGTTGGGCGTTTTTCTTCGATGGTTTCATCAAATTCGGCAGAGGCCATGGTGGCACCGCCGACGCCATCACGGCCGGTTTTCGCGCCGAGGTAAACGACCGGTAGGCCAACGCCTTTTGCCTCGGACAAGAAGATTTTATCTGCATCGGCAAGGCCTGCGGCGAACGCGTTCACCAAGCAGTTGCCATTGTAGCTTTTGTGGAATTCAACTTCGCCACCAACGGTTGGCACGCCGAACGAGTTGCCATAACCGCCAACGCCGGAAACGACGCCAGAGACCAAATGGCGGGTGCGCTGGTGCTCCGGTTCACCAAAGCGCAGGGCGTTCATGGCAGCAACAGGGCGTGCCCCCATGGTGAACACATCGCGCAGAATGCCGCCGACACCAGTGGCGGCGCCTTGATAAGGCTCGATGTAGGAAGGGTGGTTATGGCTTTCCATTTTGAAGACCACGGCCTGGCCATCATCAATATCAACCACGCCCGCATTCTCACCGGGGCCCTGAATCACCCGCGGCCCTTTTGTTGGCAGGGTCCGAAGCCACTTTTTCGAGGACTTGTAGGAACAGTGCTCGTTCCACATGGCAGAAAAAATGCCAAGCTCGGTGAACGTCGGCGTGCGGCCGATGAGCTCAAGAATACGCTGGTATTCTTCTGGTTTTAATCCGTGGGCATCGAGAAGTTCGGGGGTAATTTCTACAGTGTTGTTGAGCATCGCACTTTAACAGTTGGGCGCCGCGCGCCGGGGCCTTGAAACTAAGTGCGGTACTATCAGATTTGCTCAAGAAAAGAAAAGGAAAACCCGCGTAAAACACGCTGAAAATACTTCAGTTTGCTGCAATTTTTTGCGGGTGGTTTCCTGCGGATATTTGGGGTCTTTGGGCAGATGCTGAGCCTAAAAATCGATATTGCCGGTAAGGTGAGCGATAGACATGTTGTTTGCGCCGACAATTGTTTGTGTCCAATCTCCCGAGCCGTTTGCGCCAGCCCATTTGCCTTGACCGCCAATAATACGCCAAGAGCCAAGCAGTTTTTTGGAGGTGATGTCCTTCATCGCGAATTTAATGGCAAAGCTCTGCCCGTCGCTATCGTTTAAACTGCAGTATCCTTCGCCGGAAAGCTTGGAATCCCGCACCAATGCTGTGCCGTAGCAGCTGCCGGTTACGCCGTGAAAAGGATCGTTATCGCTGACACCTACGAAGATAACATCAGAATTGATCCGGCGCAGAAACAGACCCTCAGCGATTTGGGAGGTGTCTGAATTGCCGAAGTTGGTGAGTTTGGGGGCTGTGTTGTAGGCAGCTGCTTTCGCGTCAACCTTGGAGGCTGCGCTCGCAGGGGCAGCAAAGGACAGGCCAAGAACAGAGGCAAAAAGGGTGGAGAAAAGTCTGGTACGCGCGGCAAGCATGTGGGGTCTCTCGTGTGCCCTAGGCGGGAGGATTGCTAGGGAAATTGACAGAAATACGTGGGAGCCATTAGGAGAGGGTAAGGTTGGCGATGACAAGCGCAAATTGGAAAAGCGGTTAGGCGCGTCTGGCTAAATTGATAAGAATTTCACATCTGACATAAAGGTGTAATTTAGAAAGATTAGCAGGACACAGCTGCGTTGTGTCGGTTGACCGAGGCTTGACGGACTGAATTATAGTGCGCTGGTACGGGACGGGATGATTAATAGGGGAACACGAGATGACTGTTGCACGCGGTGGGCAGGCGCTAAGGCGAACATGGGAGATATTAGGTGCCTTTGGCCGGCTTGGGGTGACGTCATTTGGCGGGCCAGTGGCGCATTTGGGGTATTTTCGGCATGAGTTTGTAGAGCGGCGCAAGTGGCTGGATGATGCGCATTATGCAGACCTAGTTGCGCTGTGCCAGTTTTTGCCGGGGCCGGCTAGCTCGCAAGTGGGCTTTGCCATCGGGTTGATGCGCGGCGGGTTTTGGGGGGCTGTGGCGGCGTTTGTTGGTTTCACATTGCCTTCCGCTTTGATGATGATCGCGTTTGCCTTCGGAGCGGCATCAATTGATGGCCCGTTAGGTGATGGGGTGCTGCATGGGCTTAAGCTTGTGGCGGTTGCGGTGGTTGCGCATGCGTTGTTCGGTATGGCGCGCAGCTTATGTCCGGATAAGCCGAGGGCCGGAATTGCACTGCTGGCACTGTTTATTTGTAGCTACTTTGTCAGCGCCTATGCCCAGATTGCCGCCATTGGGCTAGGTGCCTTGCTGGGTCTGTTGTTGTTGCCTCGGGATGTGGGAGGGACAGGAACAGGTGACGGGTCTAAGGCAGTGGGTAAGCAGGCTGCCGTGTTTTTCCTCAGCGCATTTTTAGTCATGCTTCTAGGTTTGCCATTGCTTTCTGTTGGATTTGGCGGTCCTTCCTTGCGGATTTTCCATGAATTTTTCCAGGCGGGTGCACTTGTTTTTGGTGGTGGGCATGTGGTGTTGCCGCTGTTGGAGAGCCAAAGTGTGGGCGCTGGGCTCATGGACCCCTCGGTGTTTTTGGCGGGCTATGGCGCGGCGCAAGCAATGCCGGGACCGCTGTTCACTTTTGCAGGCTATCTGGGGGCTGCTGGGGCCTATGGGATCCCGGCTTGGCTGGCTGGGTTGATTGCGCTTGCGGGTATATTCTTGCCGGGTTTTTTGTTGGTGGCCGGAGCATTGCCATTTTGGAAGGATCTGCGCGCTCTAGGGAGTGCAAGAGCGCTTCTTGCTGGTGCAAATGGGGCGGTTGTCGGAGTTTTGGCAGCAGCTTTTTACGCGCCCGTGTGGACAAGTGCAGTGCGAGAACCGATTGACTTCGCGCTTGCAGTGTCTGGATTTTTAATGCTGGCAGTGTGGCGCCTCCCGCCGCTTTATGTGGTGCTATGCCTTGGGGGAGCCGGGGTGCTCACGGTTTACTTCTAGCTGTTGAGGCTGCAAAAAATTACGGGCTGCAAATGCAGCCCATGATTTTTTGCGGAAAGCGCCGCTGTGCCTTAGCATCAGCCTTTTGTTTGGTGCTAGGCAGCGTCTAGTGTTTGCATAACGCTTTCAAACAGCGCACGGCCCTCAAGGCCGCCATGCAAGTCTTCGATTAGGTTTTCCGGGTGGGGCATCATCCCTAGAATGCGGCCGTTTTCGCTTGTAATGCCTGCGATGTCGTTGATAGAGCCGTTGGGGTTGGTGCCATTTGCATAGCGGAAAGCCACGCAGCCTTCTCCCTCAAGCCTATTTAGGGTTTCACTGTCAGCAAAATAGTTGCCATCGTGGTGGGCAACCGGGCACTGCCATACCGCGCCACTAGCCATATTCTGAGTGAACGGGCTGTTGGTGCTTGTGGTTTGCAGTTCGACGTTTTTGCAAACGAAGTGCAAAGAGGCATTGCGCATCAGCGCGCCGGGAAGCAAGCCGGCCTCGGTTAGCATTTGAAAGCCGTTACACACGCCAAGCACATGTTTGCCCTGCGCCGCAGCGCTTTTCAGAGCGCCCATAATAGGGGAGCGCGCGGCGATGGCGCCGGAGCGCAGGTAATCGCCATAGGAGAAGCCGCCGGGCAAGACGTAGAGGTCCGCCTCGGGGAGCGTTGTTTCCGTATGCCAGACAGTTGCGACAGGGTTGCCGGAGATGTGCTCCAGCGCCTTGATCATATCACGATCCCGGTTGGAGCCGGGGAAGAGCAGAACAGCGGATTTCATAGAGTCTCGGGTCCTTGTTCAGGCACGGCCTGCATGCTCACAGCAGCCACCAGACAGCAAGACCTGAAAGCGCTGCAGGCAAGCCAATAAATATGACTGCCTTTATGAGCATAAAACGCAGGATGCGCGCGCTGTCATCTTGTTGGGGCTGATTGGTCATGGCTAAGTTTGTAGGCTTTAGGTGGGCGGCGTTTATTTGAGAATGTCGATGCTGTAGTTTTCGATAACCGTATTAGCGAGCAGCTGCTCACACATTTTGGTGATTTCTTGCTTGGCTTCGTCAGCGGATTGTGCAGCCAGCTCCAGATCGAAGACTTTGCCCTGCCGAACGCCGGCGATGCCAGCAAAGCCCAAAGCACTGAGGGAGCCTTCGATTGCCTTGCCCTGTGGGTCAAGTACGCCGTTTTTCAAGGTAACGGTGACGCGCGCCTTCATGGTGGTGTCCTTCAGTTTGAATAGGTCTGTTTAGCCGCACGCTTGCTTATATGCGGTGCGAGGTCGTATTTTCGGGAAAACGGGCAGGGTCAATGAGACCGCTGCCCGTTTTGAAGTGTTATTTTACAAGTACAGGGCCGCTGTGGCCGGGGCGCTCGTTATCGATAAAAATGCCTAAACGACGCGCGACTTCCTGATAGGCCTCGACCATGCCGCCCAAGTTTTGGCGGAAGCGGTCTTTGTCCAGCTTCTCGCTGGTATTGGTATCCCACAGGCGGCAGCTGTCTGGCGAGATCTCGTCGGCGAGAATGATGCGCATCATATCGCCCTCGATCTGGCGTCCGAACTCGATTTTGAAATCGACCAAGGTAATGCCAACACCAAGGAAGAGCCCGGTGAGGAAATCGTTGATACGGATGGCCATGGTCATCATATCATCGAGCTCTTGCGGGGAGGCCCAGCCAAAGGAGGTGATGTGCTCCTCCGAAACCAATGGATCACCAAGCTCATCGTTTTTGTAGTAGAACTCGACGATGGAGCGATTAAGACGCGTGCCTTCCTCAGCCCCAAGACGCTTGCACAAAGAACCGGCTGCAATGTTGCGCACCACAACTTCAATGGGCACGATCTCCACCTGCCGGATGAGCTGCTCGCGCATGTTCAGGCGGCGAATGAAGTGTGTGGGAATGCCCATGGTGTTCAGCTGGGAGAAGATGAACTCCGAAATGCGATTGTTGAGCACACCTTTTCCATCGATCACATCATGCTTTTGATTGTTAAAAGCGGTTGCGTCATCTTTGAAGTGCTGGACAAGAGTTCCCGGTTCCGGGCCCTCATAGAGAATTTTGGCCTTGCCTTCATAAATTCGACGGCGGCGGTTCATAGGCGATTACCACGTTGAAAGTAAGAGTTAGAGTGCCTCGTTTTGCGAAGACTTGCGGGGGGAGCAGGCGTTGCTCTTGTCAATAAAGCCTAGGCGCCACGAGGGGTGTGTTGCGGCGCGGAACTTAATGTACTTTTCCTTAAATTTCAAACCTGAATATTTTCGCGTTTTCTGCGAAAACCTGCGGTATTTTTGGTCCTGTCATAACTATGGTCTAGGTTGGTGCGCAGGAGCGGGTCTGTTAGGCAGCGTTTGCGTAACGACTGCTGGTTGTGGCGTTATTTTGCCAATTGGTGGTGCGTGATCTCTTGTTGAGGGCATGAGGAGAGCGAAATGAGTTTATTTGATCAGCGAAAGCAAGCCTTTGAAGGGGGCTATGCGCTTGGCGAGGATATGCTGTTTAAAGTTAAGGCACGTCGTAACAAGTTGCTTGGTGCATGGGCGGCACAGTTGATGAACCTTGGAGAGGGTGAAAGTGCGGCCTATGCACAATCTCTTGTCGGCTATGATTTGAAAGATGACGGGGATGGGCTGGTAAAGGACAAGGTCTGGGCAGACTTGCAGGATGCGGGGGTGGAAAAATCCGAGCATCAAGTGGAGCGCACCATGCAAGAGTTGTTTCTAGAGGCGCGCAAGCAGTTAGAGACCAGCGGCTAAAGCAGCGTGTGTGCTAAGCGGCGCTATAACGAAACAAGGCGGGATAGATCCCGCCTTGTTTGTTCAGTTCCATGACGCTAATGCGCTGTGCGCAGCTAACCAGCCGTTTAACTGGCTGCGATGCTGGCGCGAAGAGCCGCAATGTTTTTCTGGTAGGCGTCTTGAGTTCCCCCGCTGAAAATGGCAGAGCCCGCCACCAGCGTGTCAGCACCTGCCTTGGTGACCAGCGGCGCTGTTTGCGCTGTCACGCCGCCATCCACTTCCAGCCGGATGGGGCGATCTGCAATCATTTCGCGGATGTTGCTGATCTTTTGCAACTGGCTTTCCAAAAAGCTCTGACCGCCGAATCCCGGGTTTACCGACATGACCAGAATGAGGTCGACCTTGTCCATGATGTATTGCAGAACAGATTCTGGAGTGGCAGGATTGAGCGAAACGCCCGCCTTTTTCCCCAGAGCTCTGATAGCCTGCAACGAACGGTCAAGGTGCTTGGTGGCTTCGGCATGCACGGTGATGTAATCGGAGCCGGCCTTGGCGAACGCTTCCAGATACGCATCACATGGCTCGATCATCAGGTGTGTATCGAAGATCTTGTCAGTGTGCGGGCGCAGGGCGGCAATGACCGCAGGCCCAAAGGAGATGTTGGGCACAAAATGCCCATCCATGACATCAAGGTGTATCCAGTCAGCACCGGCGGCGGTGACATCGCGGACTTCTTGGCCGAGGTTGGCGAAATCTGCCGCCAAGACAGAGGGGGCAATGGCAAGAGGCTGGGTCATTCTCATAAATTCCAAATTGCAGGATTGTTTGCTGCTTTGTTTTATCACTCTCGCAGTGGCAGGGCGACAGTCTCTTTGATTGTCGACACAACAATTCGCGACTGAACGTCGGAAACCAACTCATTGTTGAGCAGTTTTAGACGAAGAAAGTTGTCGTAGTCTTTGATGTCAGTGGTGACGACCTTGATGAGATAATCGACGGCGCCGGTGATGCGCTCGCAGGTTACAACCTCTGGCCACACGTTTACCAACCGGTCAAACGTCTCCATGTTCTCGCGTGATGGAAGGTTGAGCTTTACAAAAGAATACGCGAGGAAACCCAAACCCACAGACTCGCGATCCACAAGCGCGGCGACCTGTTTTATGACACCTGATTCTTTCAGACGCTTGATTCTACGCCAACAGGGCGTTTGGCTCATTCCAGCTTCGCGAGCGATGTCAGCGATGGATTGGCTGGCGTCTTTTTGCAGGATTCTCAGGACTTTGATGTCCGTATGGTCTAGGAGGGTCGTTTCGCTCATGTAGCCTCTGGAGGATATATTTTTCGTATTTATAGGTATTTCTTGGTAGGATAGCACAGATGTTGCGGCTGTGAAGGATCAAAATAGGTCTGGACGGAGGGCGGGAAAGACCAGTGGACGGACTAACGGTCTTCCTCGTTTCCTGATGGGAGAGGAGAACTGCGCAATGACTGCTGTTTTGCGAAGTGTGCAGCTTGGCGACAAGTATAGCAAAGAACAGGACGGAATCTACATTAGCGGTATTCAGGCTTTGGTGCGGATTGCGCTGGAGCGTTCGCGACTGGATAGCGAAATTGGCCTCAAGACGGGTGGTTTTGTTTCCGGCTACCGTGGCTCACCGCTGGGTGGGTTCGATAGCGAGTTGGCGAGGTGCGAGAATATTTTAGCACCGCTCAATATTCATTTTCAGCCCGGCCTTAACGAGGAGCTGGGGGCAACTGCGGTCTGGGGCACGCAGAAGGTGCGCCAACACGGGAAGGGGAGTTCCTTTGATGGTGTGTTTGGCATGTGGTACGGCAAAGCGCCTGGAGTTGACCGCGCTGGCGACGTTTTGAAACAGGCAAATGCCAGTGGAACTGACAGGAACGGCGGCGTGCTGGCGTTGGCGGGTGATGACCATTTGGCAAAGTCATCTATTTTGCCAGCGCAGAGCGAATTCTTTTTTCAACATGCGGAGATGCCGGTTTTTAATCCTGCCGATATTCAAGATGTGCTTGATCATGGGCAGCATGGGCTGGAAATGTCGCGCTATTGCGGCCTGTGGAGCGGGTTGATTTGCCTTGCAGATACGATGGATGCTTCGGCAACTGTGCATGTGGGGCAGGGGCGCCGGGTGTTTTTGCATCCTGTTGAAGAGGATCCGCGGCGCTCGGCAGAGCTTAACAGGGTGTTGTTGCTGGGAAACCGGCTGGAGACCGAGCGCCTGTTGCGGGATATCCGCTTACCAGCGGCGCAGGCCTATGTGCGGGCCAACGGATTGGACCGGGTGGCATTTGGTGCCAGCAAGCCGCGTCTTGGGCTTGTGGCCAGCGGCAAAGCCTTTCGCGATGTGTGTCAGGCGCTTGAGCTGTGCGGGATTAACGATGCGCGGGCGCGGGAGCTGGGGCTTTCGGTGTTTAAGGTGGCGATGCCGTATCCGCTTGAACCCACCGCGATCTCCGGCTTTGCCCGTGGGTTGGAAAAGCTGATGGTGGTGGAGCACAAGCGCGCCTTCATCGAGCCGCAGATCAAAGACATTGCTTATGGATGGGCGCCAGAGCAACGTCCGCAGATCTGGGGCAAGAAAGCGCCAAACGGTGAGGTGGTGCTCTCTGATGTGTTGGAGCTGTCCATTGCCGAGATTATTCAGGCTCTGCGCGCCTTTTTGCCAGAGGATATGCAAGGGGCGCAGATGCGCGCGGTGTCACGGCAGATGACACAGCAGCAGATGTGGGCGCAGGGGCATGGGGAAAGCGGGGTGCGGATGCCGTATTTCTGCTCTGGCTGCCCGCACAACTCTTCTACGGTGATACCGGAGGGCGCGCGCGCCATGCCGGGCATTGGCTGCCATGCCATGTCGGAGATCAACGGGCGTACCACCGATGGGCAGGTGGCCATGGGCGGAGAGGGTGTGCTGTGGGTAGGTCAGGCTCCATTCGCCAAGGATAAGCATGTCTATGCAAATATGGGGGATGGCACCTATTTCCATTCCGGAATTCTGGCTATCCGGCAAGCCGTGGCGGCAAACGTGTCGATGACCTACAAGGTGCTTTACAATGATGCGGTTGCCATGACAGGAGGGCAACCCATTGATGGAACATTGAGCGTACCTGATTTGTTAGCGCAGATCAAAGCAGAGGGCGTGCGCGAGGTGGCGCTGCTGAGTGAAACGCCAGAGCTTTATGGCGACGCGGTCCGCTTACCTAAAGGCATAAAAGCCCGTCACCGCGATGATTTGATGCAGGTGCAGGAAGAGCTGGCGCGGGGCGCGGGTGTTTCTGTTATTGTTTATGATCAGACCTGTGCATCGGAAAAGCGGCGGCGGCGCAAGCGTGGCCTGATGGATGATCCGGACCTGCGGCTTTTTGTAAATGAGCGCGTGTGTGAGGGGTGTGGTGACTGTTCGGTACAGTCAAACTGCTTGTCGATTGAGCCGCTTGATACGCCGTTTGGTGAAAAGCGGCGCATCAACCAATCCTCCTGTAACAAAGACTTCTCTTGCGTCAAAGGGTTTTGCCCCTCTTTTGTTTATGTGGAAGGGGCGAGTTTGCGCAAGGCAGCGACAATTTCGCTAGATCTTGCCGGTATGGCCGAGCGCTTGCCAGCTGTGCAACCCTCGAGTTTGCGTGAACCGGTAAATTTGCTGGTGGCCGGGATCGGCGGGATGGGGGTCACCACAGTTGCGGCGGTGCTGGCAATGGCGGCGCATATACAGGGATTGCAGGCCTCGACTTTGGATATGACCGGTTTGGCGCAAAAGGGCGGGCCTGTTACTTCGCATGTGCGATTTGCGGCGACGGATGCGCAGATCGAAGGGCCGCGTGTGCCAACCGGGACACTGGATGTCCTGCTGGCCAGTGATATGCTGGTGGCTGCCAAGGCTGAGCAGCTGGCCTTGCTGAATTCCTCGCGCACTTTGGCGCTGGCAAATGGCCAAGTGGCGCCCACTTCGGAATTTGTGATGAAGCAACGCCAGAGCTATGACACCTCGGCCATGGTGCGGGCGCTTGAGGAAGGGGCAAAGCGTTTTGTGCATCACGATATGGCGCGGATCGCCGAGCAACTCTTCGGCGATATGATTTTCGCCAATATGATGTTGGTGGGGATGGCCTATCAGGCAGGAGCGTTGCCGCTTTCGCAGGAGGGCATTTTCGCCGCAATTGAGCTTAACGGCGCAGCTGCGCAGCAGAACCAGAGGGCGTTTCTGGCCGGGCGCGTGCTCATGGCACAGCCGGGCGAAATCTTGCAGGCGTTACCAAAGGGAGAAGCGCAAGCGGCGCTCGGGCTAAAAGAGCTTATCAAGTTTTACCAGCAAGAGCTTGAGGCCTATCAGGATACGGCCTATGGGCGGCGATATCGTCGTTTGCTAGATAAGCTGCGTGAACGTGATGCAGAATTCGGGCTTGGAACTATGGAGCTGACCCGCACAGCGGCAGAGATGCTTTACAAGGTGATGGCTTATAAGGACGAGTATGAGGTGGCGCGGCTTTATGCCGATCCGGCCTTTAAGCAAAAGCTGATGGCGCAGTTTGAACAGCCACGCAAGCTTAAGGTAATGCTGGCGCCGCCACTTTGGCCTTTGGGTAAGGACAAGAAAACCGGACGGCCAAAAAAGCTGGCCTTTGGGCCGTGGGTGTTTTCCGCCTTCAAGTTGTTGGCAAAGGGCAAATGGCTGCGAGGGAAAGCTTATGATCCGTTTGGTCACACGCAAGAGCGGCGGGACGAGCGGCAGTTAATGCGGCGGTTCGAGCGGGATGTGATCCGGGTCACAGGTCGCGTTGGAGTTGCAAATTATGGTCTTCTGGTTGATTTAATGCGCGTGCCTGATTCGGTCAGGGGCTTTGGTGTTGTGAAGGCCCAGTCCCTTAGCGCGGCTGCGCAGCGGCGCCAGAAATTGATCGCCTTGCTGCAAGACGACCCGACCACTGTGCCCTTCAAAGAGGCTGCCGAGTAAGCTTTAAGCCTTACAAAACGCTAAATAAATCAACCCCACATATCACCTGTGCTTCGGGCGGTATGTGGGGTTGTTTTTGTGTTGTTTTGATACTTGCGCCCGCGTGTGTAATTGACAGTACCGTCCAGCCGGTATAGAAACCGACCAGGCGGTGCAGAAACCGACTGATGAGTCTAGAAAATTCGAAGTGTATCTTGAAGGAATGAAGCCTTGGAAAGTGCAAGGGACATATTGCTGGATGCAACCGAGGTGATCATAGGTCGGGCTGGGGTCGCCAATCTTACCCTAGAGGCGGTTGCGCAAGAAGCGGGCTACTCTAAGGGTGGGTTGCTTTATAACTTTCGTAGCAAAGACGAATTGCTTGGCTCGATGGTTGAGCGACTGGTGAGCCGTTTTCAAGAGTTGGTCTTTAGAAAGCGTAAGGAATACCAAGCCGAAGGCCTGAATGACCCCACTATTCGAGCCCTGATAGACGTTTATTGCATGGTTGCCGAACGCCGGTTGTCTCATGCAATTTTGACAGTTTCTGCAGACAGGCCGGAGTTGCTCTGTAGATTTCGCGAGTTGTGTTTTGAAATCGAACCTTTGATCGAATCCGAAGCTCGAGATCCAATGATGGCTTTTATCGTTCTGCTGGCCTTGGATGGCCTGCATCTGCGCCACGCTTTGGGGATCGAAGGGAAATCCCAAGAAGAAATAGGGGCTGCCATTGCTGCTTTGCGCGCCCTGCTTATCTCTCCCTCCACGGGCCGCGTGCAAGCGGCTCAAAATTCAGGTTATTGCCATGTTGAAACTGAATAAAGACATGATGAAATTTGGTGTAATCGCTGCCTTGAGCCTCGGTGGGCTTGGCTTGTTGGCAGGTTGTCAAAAGCCGGCAAGTGATGCAAATGCCGCAACCGAAGCTGCTCCGCGCCCTGCAAAAGTCCTGCAAATTGTGGAGCAGCAGGGGTTGTACACGCGCAGCTTTACCGGCCGTGTCGAGGCGGTGCAAACGGTGAATATGGCATTTCGTGTGAGTGGGCAGCTCAACGAATTGCCAGTGCTGGAAAGCCAGCGGGTGAAGAAGGGAGATCTGATCGCGGCGCTTGACCCGACTGATTATGAAAACATTCTGCGTGAAGCGAAAGTTAACTACGAGCAAAAGAAACTTGATTTGCAGCGTTATGATGAGCTGCTTAAGAAACAAGTGATTTCGCAAGGGGCTTTTGACAAGACACGGACCGCCTATGACTTGGCGAAAGTGACCCTTGATAAAGCCGAGCAAAATATGGGCTATACCAAGCTGGTGGCTCCGTTTGATGCGATCATTACCAAGCGCTTGGTAGATAACTTCACCACAGTGGGGCAAGGGAATGCGGTGCTGCGTCTTCAGGATGTCAGTGAGGTGCAGATTGATATCAATGTGCCTGAAACCCTGTTTGCGCAGGCGATTAATTCTGACCTTCGATCAATGACAGCCGAGTTTCCAGCAAATCCGGGCAAGGCATACCAGCTGACCTACCGCGAGCATTCGACAGAAGCGGATCCGGTTACCCAGACCTATCGGGTTACGCTTGCTATGCCTTATCCGAATGACCTTTCGATTTTTCCGGGCATGACAGCAAGTGTACGTATTGATGCGCGCTCGCCGCACGTAGCTGGAAATGATGGCATTTTGCTGCCGACATCTGCGATTGGCATGAACCCGGATAAAACCAGCTTTGTCTGGATCGTTAACGGTACGACCAATGCGATTAGCAAACGTGCTGTGCAGCTGGGCCAAGTGCTTGGGCCGTTGGTGACGATTTCCGGCGGTGTGGATGCAGGTGAGACGATCGTGGTTGCAGGTGTTGCACACTTGCAGGACGGTCAAGTTATTCAGCCACTTGGCAATTAACGGCGTGTAGTTTTATGGATATTGCAAATTATTCAATCAAAAAACCGGTCAATGTTTGGATGGTTGTCCTTATTGCCCTTCTTGGTGGCATATGGGCGCTGACCAACATTGGTCGGCTAGAAGATCCGGCGTTTACTATTAAAGTGGCGCAGGTGATCACTTCTTATCCGGGCGCGAGCGCTGAAGAAGTTGAGCAGGAAGTGACTGAAGTGCTGGAAACAGCAATTCAGCAGATGCCGCAGCTTGATGAGCTGCGCTCGACGACCGAACCCGGTTTGTCGCGCATCGAGGTGGAAATCAAAGACACCTATGATGGCGCCACGCTGCCGCAAGTGTGGGACGAGCTGCGCCGTAAGGTGAATGATGCGCGCCCGCATCTGCCAGATGGGGTGCGGGATCCTGTTGTTTATGACAGTTTTGGCGATGTGTTTGGCTTGTTCTATGCGTTTACCGCCGAGGGCTATAGCAACCGCGAGATGCGCCGGGTTGTCAAAGATGTGCGCCGCGAGCTGCTTGCCGTTGAAAACGTGGCTAAGGTGCAGGTTTCCGGTTTGCCGGAGGATGTCATCTACATCGACATCAATCAGGATCGCTTAGCGCAGCTCGGCATTACGCTTAGCGATGTCATGAATGTTCTGAAAGCGGAAAACGCCGTACAAAGCGATGGGTCTTCGCGTTCAGGCGATCTTCGGATGCGAATCTCGACGGACTCTGCGTTCCATACCTATCAGAGCATTCAGGGTCTTGTTGTTGGCCAGCCGGGTTCTACCGCAATGGTACGCCTGTCTGATGTGGCGACTTTGCGCATTGGTGAACCTGAGAAGCCGAAGAGCAAGATCTTCTTCGATGGGCAACCGGCGGTGACAATCGGTATTGCTGCACTAGAGAACACAAATATCGTCGCTGTTGGCGAGAAGGTGGAAGCGAAAATCAACGACATTCGGGCCGCCTTGCCGATTGGTATGGAAATCACGCCGATTTATGAGCAGCATGTGGTTGTTGACAAGGCAGTGAGTGATTTCATTGTCAACCTGATCATCTCGGTGGCAATTGTAATTGCCGTTCTTGGTATCTTTATGGGTTGGCGGGCGGCTGTTGTTGTCGGTTCTGTGCTTTTGCTCACGGTGCTATCGACGGTCTTCTTTATGCACTTGTTTAACATTGAGCTGGAGCGGATCTCGCTGGGTGCATTGGTGATTGCCATGGGGATGCTCGTTGACAACGCCATTGTGATTGCCGAAGGTATGATGATTAATATGCAGCGCGGCAAGAGCGCTGTTAAATCGGCTTCGCTGATTGTGAAGCAGACTATGTGGCCGCTGCTCGGGGCGACAATTATCGGCCTGATGGCGTTTGCCGGTATTGGTCTTTCTCAAGATACAACGGGCGAGTTTATGTTCTCGCTGTTTGCTGTGGTTTCCATATCACTGTTTATGTCTTGGGTGTTTGCTATTGCAGTGACCCCGCTGTTTGGCAGTTATTTCTTTGTGCAAGGCAGTGGTGAGGACGGCAAGGATCCGTATGGCGGATTTCTCTATCGCTTTTACCGTGCGTGGCTGACATTAGCTCTGCGGCTGCGCTGGGTAACAATTGCAGGTCTTGTTGGCCTTACGGCGACCAGCATCTTTATGTTCCAGTTTGTCTCTAACGCGTTCTTCCCGAATTCGGCCACGCCGCTGCTCTATGTGAACTATTGGCTGCCGCAGGGAAGCGATATGCATGCGACCGTACGGGACATGCGCAAGCTAGACGAGATGCTGCGCCAAGATCCGAATGTAACGGCGACAACGTCATTCGTTGGTGAAGGGGCAACGCGGTTTATGCTCACCTACGGGGCGCAGGACCGGACTTCCAACTATGGGCAGATCATTGTACGCACTAAAAACACTGAGGTGATTGACGATCTGGCGCTTAAAGTGCGCGCCTATGGACGTGACACGTTCCCCAATGCGATGGTGACGACAGAACGGCTGGTCTTTGGCCCGCCGACGGGTGCTGATGTGCAGGTGCGCTTTAGCGGACCGGACGCAGGTGTGCTGCGCGAATTGTCCGCTCAAGCGCTGGAAATCTTTAAAGACCCTCAGTATCGTTTGTCTGATGTGCGCTCTGACTGGCGCGAACGGGAGCTGGTAATTCAGCCGATGTTCGACGAACAGCGAGCCCGGATTGCCGGGATTACCCGCCGGGACTTGGCTCAATCGATCCAGTTTTCCTCTGACGGTTTGCGTGCCGGCAGCTACCGGGATGATGATGAAATTATTCCGATTGTAGCCAAGCGGGAACGCGGTGAAGGTGTGAGTGCTAGTGAAGCACTCATCAACACACTGGTGTGGAGCTCGCAGCAACGCAAATACATCCCGATTGATCAGGTGACGAGCGATGTGCGTACCTCGATCGAGGACACGGTCATCCGTCGGCGTGACCGGGTACGGACAATTACGGTGCTATCGCAAAGTGCTCCGGATGAGCTGGCATCTGTTGCTCATGCGCGGGTTCGCGGAGCGATAGAAGCTATTGCCTTGCCTAGGGGCTACGAAATGGAGTGGGGCGGCGAGTTTGAAAGCTCGGCGGAGGCTCAAGAAGCGCTGGGCAGCAAACAGCCGATCAGCTTCTTGATTATGATCATCATCACCATTTTGTTGTTTGCCCGTGTCCGTGAACCTCTGATCATCTGGCTTACGGTACCCATGGCAATCAACGGTGTGACAATTGCCTTGCTTGGCACCGGCTTTCCCTTTGACTTCATGGCGATCCTCGGTTTCCTCTCCTTGTCCGGCATGCTCATCAAGAACGCGATTGTGTTGCTTGAGGAGATTGATGTGCAGATTGATGAAGGTAAGGACAAAATTGCCGCGATTGTTGATGCTTCGGTTTCACGTTTGCGCCCGGTGTGTATGGCAGCGGTGACCACGATCCTCGGTATGGCGCCGTTGATTGTTGATCCCATGTTCCGCTCGATGTCGGTGACTATTATGGGCGGATTGTCCTTTGCAACCGTATTGACCTTGATTGCAGTGCCAGTGTTGTTCGCCCTGTTCCACGGCGTTCGCTATGGCGATAACAAGGGTGGATCGGAGCCAACCGAGCCCTCTGTTGAGGCTCCTCTTGTTGCCGTGAAAGCACAGGAGAATGCGCCGGAACCTGCATAAAAAATGTTCGCCGGGGGTGAGACCTCCGGCGGAGTGATTACCTAAACACCAGATTGCGTTGGCGGGATAAACCGCAGATCCGCCAATGCTTTTCGAGCGCCGCTTCCGTGTCCAACACCACGGGCGGCGCTCTTCTTTTGCAATTAGACTTTGTGGCGTTGCCGCCAACAGGGGAGCAGATCGCCCGGTTCTGGTGTGGCTTCATAAATGCCGCGGGCAATGGCACGGGCGAGGGTGAGGGCGGCGATGTGGCCCAGCTCCAGCAGTTCGCTATCGGCTGATTTTAGCTTTTGCCTGCCCGTTGAGAGGACAAAAACCAAGTCACCATCTAGCGGGGTGTGCGATGGGAAGATTGCTCGCGCCATGCCGTCATGGGCGACGGTGGCAATGCGCTTTGCCTGTGCTTTGGTGAGCGCCAGATCTGTGGCTATTATGGCGATGGTGGTGTTGGATAGCGGTTGGGCAGGCTCTTGTGAGAGCGAGAGTTTTGTAACAAGCTCGGTTGCGTCTTGCGGCCACGGTGAAGGCATGCCGCAATTGCCGTACTCCCGGTTTTGCTCAAAAGGGGCGGCCCAGAAATGGTTGGAAGAGCCGATGGTTGTGCGCCCGAGCGGGTTGGCAGCAACCAGCGCGCCAAGTGTTGCGCCGCTTGGCAAGCAGGAAGAAGCAGAACCCAGACCGCCTTTCAAATCGGCGGTAAGTGCGCCGGTGCCAGCGCCAACGCTACCAAGGGAAAACGCTTTGTCGGTACTGGCAAGGGCGGCTTTTGCGGCGCGGTAGCCGAGTTCTCGGTAGGGCGAAAATGTGCCCCAGTTTTTGTCGCCGCCATTTAGCAGATCGAAGAGGATCGCTGTTGGGGTGATTGGAACACGTACCGGGCCGATAGCGAAGCCGCGTCCTGCTTCGGCGAGGGCGGCTTGCACCCCTCCGGCGGCGTCGAGGCCAAAGGCGGAGCCGCCAGAGAGCACAAGCGCATCGACTTTCTCGACCGTTTGCTCAGGTTCAAGCAGGGCTATGTCGCGGGTGCCCGGTGCGCCGCCCATAATAGCGATGGATGCAACTGCGGGCTCATCCGGCACGAGGACGGTACTGCCTGATTTCAGAGCCGTGTCGGTGGCGTGACCGAGTTTTAGCCCCGGCACATCGGTTATGAGATTGTATTGGCCCGGTGGGTAGGTGCTTTGCATGTGCTGTCCCGTTAGCTGTCTTGAGGTGCCTGCCTTTTTGTCAAGCAAGGCAAACGAAGCTACGTTACGGAAGTTTACACCTGACGATAAGCGCGGTCGAGATAGACCAGTGCCTTTTGATCGGCATCTCCAAGGCGAACGGCAACAACCTTGGCAAAGACCACAGAGTGAGTGCCAACTTCGTTGATCTCGGTAAGCTCGCAGTCAAAGGTGACGCGCGCGCCCTTGATAGCCAAGCCTCCACTTGGCAGTGTTTGCCACTGGGCGCTGGCAAAACGTTCGTCATTGCTTAGCTCGCCAAAGCCAGCAAAGGCATTGGAGATGTCTTCCTGCCCGCCAGCGAGGGTGTTGATGGTGAAGCGTGCGTTTTCCTTCACGATGCTGTTGATGCGGGTTTGCCTGTTCAGGCAGACAAGCAGTGACGCGGGATTGTCGGAGACAGAACAGACAGCGGAAACTGTGGCCCCGGCATTTCCTGCTGGGCCATCGGTGATGAGCACGCTGACCGTACCGGAAAAACGGCTCATTGCCTCGCGATAATCCTGAGGAGAAACTAGAGTACTGGTGTCGTTCACGTGTGTTGCCTTCGCTAATTCCTTGAGGGCGTGCAGGCCCTTTGTTCTTTCTTGCCTTTTTAGTGTGCTTTGGCGGTCAAGCAAGCATTTTGTCACTGCAGGATAAGAAATCCGGCTGCTAGCGCATTGGTTGTTCTATTCAATTGTCAGCATCTTCTAAGGGAAACGGGGGAATCAAAGGCTGTTTGAGTGCTAATTTTTGCCATGGGGCTGGCTAGGAAATAAGTCTAGTATTGGGGAGAGGCCGCGATAGGAAAATGCTCAAATATACGCAGAAAAACGCAGTTATCTCCTGTTTTTGCCTTTGTGATGAAAAACGAATCCAATTGCGGCTTGCGTAAAAATACGGCGTGGCGCTTGATTAATGAAAGCAATGGGGTTTTCCTAGAGGTCGGAAAAGGTGTGCAAGAGATTTAAGAAAACAAGCACATGCTTTTTCAAATAGGGGAACGGCTTTTCGTATGTAATGTGCGTATGGCGGCGAGGAGAATAATTAGAAAAATGGAATATTTTCTCCAACAATTAATCAATGGGGTGACGCTTGGGTCTATTTATGGCCTGATCGCCATTGGTTATACGATGGTCTACGGTATCATCGGCATGATTAACTTTGCCCATGGTGACATATTCATGATTGGCTCGTTCACGGCGCTGATCCTGATTGTGTTGCTTGGTGTTACTGCGGCCATGCCGGTGGCGATGCTTGTTATGGCGCTGGTGTTGGTGCTGGTGCTTGCCATGGCGTTTACAGCTGTGTGGGGCTGGGCGGTGGAGCGGGTGGCATACCGGCCATTGCGCGGGTCGTTTCGTCTTGCGCCGCTGATTACGGCGATCGGAGCATCGATTGCGCTACAGAATTTCGTGCAGATCTCGCAGGGCGCGCGCAACAAGCCGCTGCAGCCGCTGATTTCGGGGAATTTCAAGCTGACTGATGGCGGGCCGGATGGGTCGGCGCTTATCGTGCAGCTTTCTTATGTGCAGATAACTATTATTGTCGTGACACTCTTGCTAATGGCCGGCTTTACGCTGCTGATCAACCGCACCAGCCTTGGGCGGGCGCAGCGTGCTTGCGAACAAGACCGTAAAATGGCGGCGTTGCTGGGCGTGAATGTGGACCGAACGATCTCCCTGACCTTTGTGATGGGGGCGGCGCTGGCGGCAGTGGCCGGGGTTATGTTCCTGCTTTATTACGGCGTTATCGATTTTTACATCGGCTTCCTTGCCGGAGTGAAGGCGTTTACCGCGGCTGTTTTGGGCGGCATCGGTTCGTTGCCCGGGGCTATGCTTGGCGGGCTGCTCATCGGCCTGATCGAGACGTTTTGGTCCGGTTATTTCTCGGTAGAATACAAAGATGTGGCCGCGTTTTCCATTCTTGCCATTGTGCTGATCTTTATGCCCGAGGGCTTGCTCGGTAAGCCGGAGGTAGAAAAAGTATGAGTGCGCAAAAGCCTGATTATATGCGCGAGCTGCTTGTCGATAGCGGTGGCGGCGCGCTGATTGCCCTGTTGATGGGCGTAATGATGCTGGGCATGCAAGTGGATGTGACTTCCGGCCTTGGGGCCGAGCTCATTTTGCGGTTCCGCTGGGATTATCTGGCCTATGCGGTGGGCGCGGTGTTCTTTGGCCGGTTGGCCATGAACCTGCTTGTTTGGCGTAAACTTAAGGTGCTGGACGGGGTGTCTTTGCCAAAACCGAAGGTTAAGGGCGAGGCGCTGGAGCGCAATTTGAAGCCGGTGTTTTTGGTTGTTGCGGTGTTGTTGCCATTTGCGCTGATGTTCTGGCTTGGGGCACGGGGATCGCGGCAGTATATTGACCTTGCCATTCTCGTGACCACCTATGTGATGCTGGGTTGGGGGTTGAACATTGTTGTGGGGCTTGCCGGGCTTTTGGATCTTGGCTATGTGGCGTTTTACGCTGTGGGTGCCTATTCTTATGCCTTGCTCGCGCACTATTTCGGCTTTTCCTTCTGGATCTGTCTGCCTTTGGCCGGGATACTGGCGGCGTTTTGGGGGATTATTCTCGGATTTCCCGTGCTGCGGTTGCGTGGGGATTATCTGGCAATTGTGACCTTGGCCTTTGGCGAGATTATCCGCGTTGTCTTGCTCAACTGGTATGAGTTTACCGGTGGTCCAGACGGGATTTCGGGAATTCCGCGGCCAAGCTTTTTCGGGCTAGAGTTCACGCGCGGGGAAGACGGGTTTGCCGCGTTCTTCGGGCTGGATTACTCATCCATTCACCGGATCATCTTCCTTTACTACCTGATCCTGATTTTGGCGCTGACTACCAATTTTGTCACCATGCGGCTGCGGCGCCTGCCGATCGGGCGGGCGTGGGAGGCACTGCGCGAAGACGAGATTGCCTGCCGCTCGCTTGGCATCAACACCACCAACACCAAGCTGACAGCCTTTGCGTTGGGGGCGATGTTTGGCGGTTTTGCCGGGTCGTTTTTTGCAACGCGGCAAGGGTTTATCTCGCCAGAGAGTTTCACCTTCATGGAATCTGCGGTGATTTTGGCAATTGTTGTGCTGGGCGGACTGGGCTCGCAGATCGGCGTTGTTATTGCCGCGGTGGTGATGATCGGCGGGTTTGAGCTGTTCCGCGAATTGGAAGAGTACCGCATGCTGGTGTTTGGTTTGTTGATGGTGGTGATAATGGTGTGGAAGCCACGCGGGCTGATCTCTAGCCGTGCGCCATCAATTGCGCTCTCAGGGCGGGCGCAGGGCATCTCTGCGGATATGGTGCAGGAGGGACACGGATGAGCCACTGGGATAACAATCCGGTGCTTAAAGTGGAGCACCTGACCATGCGCTTTGGCGGATTGACTGCCGTTGGTGACCTTTCGTTTAACGTGGGGCGGGGGGACATTACAGCGCTCATTGGCCCCAATGGCGCCGGAAAGACAACGGTGTTCAACTGCATCACCGGGTTTTACAAACCAACCGAGGGGCGGTTGGTGATGCATCGCAGTGGCGGTGAAAAGCACCTACTGGAGCGGTTGCCCGATTTCAAAATCTCGGCAAACGCGAAGGTGGCGCGTACATTCCAGAATATCCGGCTGTTTGGCGGGATGACCATTTTGGAAAACCTGATGGTGGCGCAGCATAATCCGTTGATGGTGGCCTCGAACTGGACCATTGGCGGGGTGCTTGGCCTTGGCGGGTTCAAGCGCAAGGAAGCTGAGGCGGTGGAGCGGGCCAAATACTGGCTGGAGCTTACCGGGCTGATTGACCGGGCGGACAAGGCGGCGGCTGATCTATCCTATGGGGATCAGCGGCGGCTGGAGATTGCGCGGGCCATGTGCACAGGGCCAGAGCTTTTGTGCCTGGACGAACCGGCAGCGGGGCTGAACCCCAAGGAAAGCCTAGAGCTGAATACATTGCTTTCTACTATTCGCCGCGAACATGACACATCTATCCTCTTGATTGAGCATGACATGTCGGTGGTGATGGAGATCTCCGATCATGTGGTGGTGCTGGATTACGGGGTGAAGATTTCTGATGGCACGCCGGATTTCGTCAAGAATGATCCGCATGTGATTGCGGCTTATCTGGGCGTGGATGATGATGAAGTGGATGATGTTGAGGAGGAAGTGGGCCTATGAGTACAGAGCAACCACTTCTGCGCGTGCGCGATCTAGAGACTTACTATGGTAAAATTCAGGCACTGCACGGGGTTAATATGGATGTCTATGCCGGCGAGATCGTTACCTTGATCGGGGCCAACGGAGCGGGCAAATCCACGTTGATGATGTCAATCTGCGGCTCACCGCAGGCACAAGCCGGCACGATCCATTATGAGGGAGCAGATATAACAAGGGCGCAGACTTACCAGACGATGCGCTCGGGCATTGCGCAGTCGCCAGAGGGGCGGCGGATTTTTCCGCGCATGAGTGTGTTGGAAAATCTGCTTATGGGGGCGATGGTTTCCAAGCCGGAGTATCTGGATGAAGATCTGGCAAAGGTGTTTGCGCTGTTTCCGCGATTGAAGGAGCGCCAGCATCAACGCGGGGGCACACTATCTGGCGGTGAGCAGCAGATGCTGGCCATCGCGCGAGCGTTGATGAGCCGGCCCAAGCTGTTGTTGTTGGACGAACCGTCCTTGGGCCTTGCGCCGATTATCGTAAAGCAGATCTTTGAGGCCATTGGCGAACTGAACAAGCGCGAGGGGCTTACTGTGTTTTTGGTGGAGCAGAATGCGTATCACGCGCTCAAGCTGGCACATCGGGGCTATGTGATGGTCAACGGGGTTGTCACCATGTCTGGCACTGGCAAGGAACTGCTGTCTCGGGAGGAAGTGAAAGCGGCCTACCTTGAAGGCGGACGGCACTAGGAGAGTGATTATGGGAATTCTTTATCCAAGTTCCGCGCTGGTGTTCTTTTTCATGGTGCTGGTGTTTGGCGGCTTGGCTGCGATCGCTACAGGGCGGGCCGTGGCAGTCACATGGCGGCCGTTGCCGGTGTTGTTCTGGTTCGTGTTTTTGCTCACGCTGGCGGTGCGGTTTTTGTGTTTTGCGCTGTTTGGCGAGCCGCTGACATCGCTCTACTACTTGCTTGTCGATTATGGGGTGCTGGCGGCAATTGGCTATGGCGGGTTTCGCATGGCGCGGGCGCGGCAGATGGTGATCCAGTACAGCTGGCTGTATCAACCGGCTGGCCCGTTTTCATGGCGACTAAAGCCGGGGCAAGACGACAGCTACTGATAAATGGCCCTTAAGATGGGTGCCCCATCTTTCGGCCTAGAGGTTTTCAAGAGTTGCATGGTGGCTTGCTCTGACGACAAAATACAAGCAGCCAATGCGGGACAGGAGAGCCCCGTGCCCATGCTGATTACGGCCTGTGCAGCGCGTGCTGCCAAGGCTCTGGCCTGTTGGCCAAATTAGCACCGCCTAAGCTGGCGGGGCCCAAAACAATAGAGGGGATAGCAATGAAGACGTATCTTTTGGCCGGTGTGGCCGCCGTTGCTGGCATGGCTTTTGCCGGTGCTGCCTATGCGGATATTGTGATTGCAACTGCCGGGCCAATGACAGGCCAGTACGCTTCCTTTGGTCAGCAGATGAAAGCGGGGGCCGAACAAGCGGTTGCTGATATCAATGCTGCTGGCGGGATCAACGGCGAGAAGCTTATTCTGGAAGTTGGCGATGATGCTTGCGACCCTAAGCAGGCTGTGGCTGTGGCCAACCAGATGGTAGGTAAGAATGTTGCCTTTATGGCTGGTCACTTCTGCTCTGGCTCGTCCATTCCTGCCTCGCAGGTCTATGCGGAAGAGGGTATCGTGCAGATTACACCTGCCTCGACCAACCCGAAATATACCGATGAGCGCCCGGGACCGGGGACCTACCGCGTGTGTGGCCGTGATGACCAGCAGGGTAAAGTTGCCGGTACCACGCTGGCAGAAGAATTTGGCGGTAAAAACATCGCGATTATTCACGATAAGACTGCCTATGGTAAAGGGCTTGCCGATGCCACCAAGGCGGTGATGAACTCGCTTGGCAAAGAAGAGGCGATGTACGAAGCCTATACTGCGGGTGAAAAAGACTACACCGCGTTGGTTTCCAAGCTGAAGCAAGCAAAAATCGATGTGCTGTATGTGGGCGGATATCACACTGAAGCAGGCTTGATGAAACGCCAGATGGTGGATCAGGGTATGGATACCATGCTGCTTTCCGGTGATGCGCTGGTGACTGATGAGTATTGGTCTATTACGGGGCCTGCTGGTGCTGGCACCTTGATGACCTTCTCGCCAGATCCACGAAAGAACCCGGGTGCGAAGCCGGTGGTGGATGCACTGGAAGCGGCAGGCAAAACAGCTGAAGGCTATGCGCTTTACACGTACGCGGCCATTCAGGCATGGGCAGATGCGGTGAAAGCGGCGGGCTCATCCGATTTTGATGCCGTGGTTGCCGAGCTTGACAAGGGCAAGTTCAACACGGTTCTGGGTGAGCTGTCCTTCGATGATAAGGGTGATGTTTCGCTGCCAGGCTATGTCTGGTACGAATGGAAAGACGGTGCCTACGATTACCGCTAGGCGACATATGCAGCATGTTATGTGCTAAAACGGAGTGGCGCTGCGATGGACTGTGGCGCCGCTCTACTATCGACTGTTGATTGCTGCGCTACTTTTCGTCAGCACAAGTGTTTGTCCGGCGTCGCTGCTATTGTTTTTTTAGTGAGGCTAAAGCCCTCTTCCGTGGCGCAAGATGCCTTCCACCTGCTCGGTATAGGCCGTGTTATCGCAGTTTCGTAGAACGAGCGGCGGCAGGATGCCAAGCGGGGCTTTGCTGGCGGCAATGGCGCTGATCAGAATAAGATTGGCGGGTTTGTCTGCTGTTGGGTGTATTGGCCGTATGGTTATGCCCCCAAAACGACCCTGCATTAGCGGCAGGATATCGGCTAGGCCGTCGGCACGAAAGATGATGGTGAGCGAGCCTTTGTCGCGCAAGATGTCCTTGGCGGTTTTGATCCATGGCTCCAGTCCGCGGTCATCAAGTGCATGGGCGTCGGCTCTTGTTTGCTTTGGTGTGATACGAAACCGTTGCGGCGCGTAATAGGGCGGGTTGATGATGACATGATCCGCTTGGTTGGGAGCAAGGCCGCTTGCATGTCGGATGTCTCCCTTGGCGGTGATGTCGGCTTCTAACACCGAAACCCGATCGGCAAATGAGGCATTTTGGGGAAATGTCAGCGCTTTCCGAGCGAGGTTGGCTGCGGTGTTATCAAGCTCCACGCTGGTGAGTTGCAACTCTGGCAATCGCCAAGCGGCACAAAAGCCTGCCGTGCCCACGCCAGCGCCCAGATCTAACAAGTGGCCCTTGGTACCGTTTGGCAGTGCAGCGGCGAGCAATACGGCATCGATGCCTGCGCGGTGCGTGCCTTTGGCAGGCTGTTCTATCAGTACACGGCCGCCAAGGAAGTTGTCACGCGTTGTGGCATGTGCGTCGGCTTGGCCTTCATCGTGTACGTTTGACATGTGCGATGGCCTTTTTACCTGACACTGCGCTTTTACTTTTTTGTTTGAGTGGGGAGCTCGTCCCCTAATCCTTGCTCTAGCAAAATCTGCCGGGCTTTTTCAAGTTCACAGTCTGGGACAAGCAGGCGCTGCTGCAAAAAACCGAGGGAGCCTTCTAGAATGCTGGTGTTGCTATCGGCGTGCAGGACGGTGATACCCGCGTCCTCCAAATGCCAGCGGGCCGCCGACAGAATGACCGGATCATTGGTGCGAAGCAACTCTTGCATGATTGCCGCCTTATTCTTTGGTGTTGTTCTTAGTAGTTTGGCTGCGAAATGCCGCAAATGCGAGGGTTTTGGCAAAGATTTGACAGGATTGTGATTATCGGTGCTTGCCCGAACGGACTAGCCCTCCTATTGTCTCGAAAAATTCACAGGAGAGGGGCCGTGGGCGTGACAACAATGGAACAGGGCCAGCCAAAGCAAGCCAGCATTAAGGCATTGATGGAATTGGTTTCCGGCGATATGGAGCGGGTTAACAACCGCATTTTGTCCATGGCTGGGTCCCACGTAGAACTCATACCGGAGATAGCGCAGTATCTGATCGATTCTGGTGGCAAGCGCCTGCGGCCAATGTTGACCTTGGCATTTGCACAGATGTTTGGTTATGAGGGGGAAGGCCATGTGAAATTGGCCGCCTGTGTCGAGTTTATGCACACAGCAACGCTGCTGCATGATGATGTGGTGGATGAAAGCGATATGCGCCGTGGCAAGGCGGCAGCGCGCAAGCTTTGGGGCAATCAAGCGAGCGTGCTGGTTGGTGATTATCTGCTTGGGCAATCCTTCAAGATGATGGTTGAAGTTGGTTCGTTGGAGGCCCTGCGCATTCTGGCGGATGCATCGGCGGTGATCGCTGAGGGGGAAGTGTTGCAGTTGGATGCCGCGCAAGATGTTGGCACCACTGAAGAAATGTATATGCGCGTGATCGAGGCGAAGACCGCTGCGCTGTTTGCTGCGGCGTGTGAAGTCAGCCCAGAGATTGCAGAGGAGAGTGACGGGATCCGCGCCGCCTGTCGCAAGTACGGAATGGATCTGGGCTTGGCGTTCCAGCTGGTGGATGATGCGCTGGATTATGGTGGCTCGGCGAAAGACCTTGGCAAAGACATTGGCGATGATTTGCGCGAGGGGAAAATCACTCTGCCGGTGGTTTATGCGTTGGCGCGGGGTGATGATGAGGATCGCGCGTTTTGGAAACGCTGCCTTGAGGAGCATGATGTGCGCGAGGGCGATCTAGAGCACGCAATCGCGTTGCTGAAGAAAACCGGCGCTCTGGCAGATACAATCGCGCGGGCTAAGGAATTTGGTGCGTCTGCAAAAGCAGCATTGGCGCCGCTTCCAGAAGGTGTGGTGAAAGATGCGTTGGCTGAGGCCGTGGATTTCTGTATTGCCCGCGTGGTGTAAGACCTGAATGTTCTATAGATGAATGAAGAAGCGGCTTCTAAAGGAGAGGCGGCTTTTTCGCGTCAGCCGTTAGAGCGCGCTGGCGCAGATCCAGTGGCTTGGCAGCATCCTTTGCAAATTCTGGGCAAGTGCTTCAGCGGCTTTGATATTTTCACAAAGGGCAAAGCAGGTGGCACCGGAACCTGACATACGCGCAAACAAAGTTTGCGGCTGATCCGCGAGGGCCTGCAGCGCTTGGCCGATGCTCGGCTCAAGCGCCACGGCGGTTTCTTGCAGGTCGTTGCGCGTGGTGTGTAACCAAGTGGCCAGTTCCTGCGCATCCTTGAAGGTGTCTGGCATAGACGGCAGGGGCGGGTTTTCGCGTTTTTTCAGGCGTGTAAATATGGCTGGCGTTGAGACAGGTCGGCGTGGGTTGGCAAGAACGATGGCCATCCCCTTGGGCATAAATGGTACCGGGCTGAGTTCGTCACCGATGCCTTGCGTGCGAACCGGCGCGCCGGCAAGGCACATGGGAACATCAGCGCCAAGGCTGGTAGCAAGATGATGTAATTGCTGTGCAGGCAAGGTCTGGCCCCAAAGCTGCTGTAACGCAACGAGCGCTGCCGCGGCATCGGCTGAACCACCTCCAATTCCCGCGGCGACGGGGAGATTCTTCTGCAAGTTTATATGGGCCGCTTTTGTTGTGCCCAAAGCTTGGCGCAGACGTTTTGCTGCGGTGAGGACAAGGTTTTCTGCGATGTCGCCCTGCAGTGGTGCGGCAAATTCCCCCGAAATAGAGAGCGCAAATTCATCTTCTATGGTACAGGTGATGCGGTCTCCAAACGCAGGGAAGACCACAAGGCTATCGAGCAAGTGATAGCCGTCGGCGCGCAGACCCGTGATGTGTAGGGCTAGATTGACTTTCGCTTGCGCTATTTGAGTGATGCGGATGTTTTGGTCCGTGGGGGTGTCTAGGGGCATGGAAGCGGCTTGGGTATGGCCCCGTGGATTTGGGGGCGGGGCGTAATCAATTGCTCTGCGTTAAATGAAGGGGAGCGGAGCGCTCCCCAATGTTGTTAACTGTCCTCGGGCATTTCCTGTTTGGCTTGTTTTACTTGAGAGCTTTCAGGCTGGAGGCCGCGTTCAATTTTTCCAAGTATCCGGGTGAGGTCTTGTGGTTCTGGATCCAGATCGCGTGCATGGTTCCATTTAAAGCGGGCATCCAGTTTGCGACCGACCTGCCAATATGCGTCGCCAAGATGCTCATTAATCAGCGGATCATGCGGGCGCAGAGAAACGGCGCGTTCCAACTCTTTGACCGCCTCGTCAAAGCGGCCAAGACGGTAATAGACCCAGCCAAGGCTATCAACGATGTACCCATCTGTTGGGCGCAGGGATACGGCGGTTTTGATCATATCCAGCGCTTCGTCGAAGCTCATGCCACGGTCAACCAAAGAGTAGCCGAGGTAGTTTAATACCATTGGTTGCTTCGGGTTCAATTTGAGTGCGGCGCGCAGATCTTCTTCCGCCTTTGGCCAGTTTTTTTGCTGCTCCCGGGAAATGCCACGGAAATAGTGCAGTACCCAATCATCTTTGCCCTCTTCCGCCTTGATATCAAGCGCGCGGGTGTAGGCGGCCTCGGCCTCATTGAATTTGGCGCGGGAGCGCAAGATGTTGCCCAAAGTGGTGTGCGCATCCACGTCCTTTGGATTTGCCTTTATTAGTGTCGATAAATGATCTTTAGCTTGCTCCAGCTTGTCCAGCGCATTGTAGTGCGTTGCTATAAGAATCTCGGTTTCGTGCTTGAGTGGCGACGCCATGCTTACCTGCTGCAAAAACTCGATGGACCGGGCGTAGTCACCAAGCTGTTCATAAAGATCAGCTAGCGCGATGATGGTTTCATCAAGCTTTGGATTGAGATAGCTGGACAGGTGTAGGTAGGCGGCGGAGAGCTCCTCCCCGTCACGGTTTATAGCGCTGCCAAGCGAGAAGAGGGCATCAGCCATGCCTTCTGCCGGGCTGGTAATCGTAGGCTCTAGTACCGCGCCTGCGGTGATTTGATCCCGCATCTGAACAGCAAGAGGGTGAGCGGGAACGACTTCTTCGTAGGCTGCCAATTTCTCCAGTGCCTGCTTTTGTTGGCCTGAGGCTGTCAGATTGCGCGAGAGCGCGAGCAAGGCACGTAGTGAGCCCGGATCTGCTTTATAGGCCTTAGAAAACTCTTTGGCTGCGGCGGCCGGATGGCCCGAAAGCTCTTCGATCAGTCCGGCATTGTAGAGAGTGAACAGTTTATACCAGCTGGGGCCATTCAAATCCTCTAGGAGTTTGATGGCGGTCGTTTTGTCACCTTTCCCAGCGTTTGCCCACGCTTCGGCAAGGGTAAATGTGAGACGAGCGAGAGGGTTGGAGCTGGTGGTCCCTTCCCCTTCAAGGACACTGGCATAATTTTTTGCGCGCAGATTCTCACTGGTGGTGAGCAATGAGCCCAAAAAGTGCTCTGGGTCGCCTTGCAAAAGGTCTTTGGATAGCGCGATGGCTTGGTCTGTATGACCGCTGGCAAGTGCCATCGTGAACGCTCGGTCTTGCAGATAAAAATTCTGCGGATCATAGCGCAGGGCATTTTCAAAAAAGAGGGCCGCGCTGTTGTAATCCTGATCATACAGCGCCGTACGGGCCGAAAGATAATTGCCCGCCAGTGAGGTGGCGGTAGATTCGGTTGGTGCGGCGGCATGGACCGGTTGCACGGCTGTGGATGCCAAGAGCACCGTTGCCACAGCGGCGCGGGAAAGCGGCTGGGCTAGGCGGGCGAGCAGTCGAGCAGACGGTTTTTGCATTAGCTTCTCATTTGTTTTTCGGCAAGCTTGGCAGGTTGGCCAATGTTCTGCCGCTTTAGACCAGAATAGGAACGCAGAGCTATGAAGATTAAGACTTCGCAGTCTTTTTTCAAGCCATATGGAACACCCCCTGCAAGGATAGGTGTTAATGGTTGCCAGAGCCTTTCCAAAAGCTGGCTTAGCTGCACCGAGAGTGGGCGAATGCAGCTGCGTTGAGTCCCTTTAAAGTTTGTCCTAGTTGAAAAGAGTGGCGTTTTTTTGATTTTGAAGGGTCACTTTATCTCCTAGGAGATTCTAGGGGGGATGTTGCGTAGATGGCAGGAAGGGCCCCAATGAAATTGCGTGCCAAAATGTCGCAGGTGGTGAGATGACGCCTGTTGTCGTAGAAGTGTGTACAGATGAAGGCAAAACTGTATTTGTTTGCATGCACTTGCGCCAATTCGCTGAAAGTGAAGATATATTGGTTAAAATCTTGGCGCAGCGTGTACGCATTGTTCCGAAGATACAAGCGGTGTGAGCTTGATATAGTACAGATATATCAGTGATATGTGTTATACATTTTTATCGAGGAGCGGCGAGATGCTGCTCAGGTTTCCAGCGATTGGGGGGTGTCATGACCAAGTGGGTCTACATCTTTGGTGAAGGCGTTACCGACGGTGATGCAACAATGCGGAATTTGCTTGGTGGCAAGGGGGCCAATCTGGCCGAAATGGCACGGCTCGGATTACCTGTTCCTCCAGGATTTACAATTACAACAGAAGTTTGCACCCGTTTTTACGAAGATAATCAGCAATATCCAGAAGAGCTTAAAGGGCAGATTCTTGCCGCGCTGGAGGCTATCGGCAAGCTTACTGGCCGCACCTTTGGTGATGCGGCGCATCCGCTCTTGCTTTCCGTGCGCTCTGGTGCCCGTGTTTCTATGCCGGGTATGATGGATACGGTGCTTAATCTTGGCTTGAATGATGAGGCAGTGGCTGCGCTAGCACGGGAGAGCAATGACGAACGCTTTGCCTACGATAGTTACCGGCGCTTCATTCAGATGTATTCTGATGTGGTACTGGGTGTTGATGGCGATTTTTTTGAAGAGATTATTGAAGACTATAAAGACGAGAATGACCTAGATCTGGACACGGATCTAAGCGCCGAGGACTGGAAGGCGGTTATCGTCTCGTTCAAAGCCAAAACGGCGGAAGAAACCGGCGAACCTTTCCCAGAGGATCCGATGGAGCAGCTTTGGGGCGCCGTTGGTGCCGTGTTTGGCTCTTGGATGTTGCCGCGGGCGAAAACCTATCGCCGCCTGCACGAGTTGCCAGAGGACTGGGGGACCGCTGTTAACGTTCAAGCGATGGTGTTTGGTAATATGGGCGAGGGCTCTGCGACCGGTGTCGCTTTCTCTCGCAATCCCTCCACTGGTGAGAATGCGCTCTATGGCGAATTCCTTGTGAATGCGCAAGGGGAGGACGTCGTGGCCGGTATTCGAACGCCGCAGGATCTTACCGAGGCAGCGCGGATACAGGCCGGATCGGACAAGCCATCGCTGGAAGCATTGATGCCGGAAGTGTTTGGCGAGTTCAAAGATGCATGCATTAAGCTAGAATCCCATTACCGCGACATGCAGGATATGGAGTTTACCGTTGAGCGCGGCAAGCTGTGGATGTTGCAAACGCGCAATGGCAAACGGACCCTCAAGGCGGCGCTGAAGATTGCTGTGGATTTGGCGGAGCAGGGGCTTATTAGCAAAGAGGAAGCGGTGAAGCGGATTGACCCAGCTTCGCTGGACCAGTTGCTGCATCCAACGATCGCCCCTGACGCGGAGCTTGATGAACTGGCCGTTGGGTTGCCGGCCTCTCCCGGTGCGGCTTGCGGCGAGATTGTCTTCAACTCCGATGAGGCAGAGGCTGCAAAAGCGGATGGCCGCAACATTATTCTGGTGCGGGTGGAGACCAGCCCTGAAGACATCCACGGCATGCATGCGTCGGAGGGGATTTTGACCTCACGCGGTGGTATGACCAGCCACGCGGCTGTTGTGGCGCGCGGCATGGGTAAGCCATGTGTGGCCGGCGCGGGAACAGTGCGCGTTGATATGCGCGGGGAAACAATGGTCGCTGACGGGCGTAGCTTCAAAAAGGGCGATCTGATCACCATCGATGGTGGATCGGGCAAGGTCTATGCGGGGCGCGTACAGATGCAGCAACCAGAGCTTTCCGGCGATTTCCAACGGCTGATGCAGTGGGCCGATGGTGTGCGGCGCCTGCGGGTGCGGGCCAACGCGGAAACGCCTGCAGATGTAAAAACCGCGCTGTCGTTTGGCGCGGAAGGTATAGGCCTTTGCCGGACAGAGCACATGTTCTTCGATGGGGATCGCATCACTTCTGTGCGGGAGATGATCCTTGCCGATACATTGCAAGAGCGGCGGGTGGCTTTGGATAAGCTTCTGCCTATGCAGCGGGGTGACTTTGTCGAGATATTCGATCTGATGGAAGACCTGCCCGTAACTATTCGCTTGCTCGACCCGCCGTTACACGAGTTCTTGCCAAAGACCGATGCCGAAATCGCAGAGGTAGCAACAGGCATGGGTGTTGACCCTGAAGACTTGCGCGAGCGGGCCGAAGAGTTACACGAGTTTAACCCGATGCTTGGGAACCGTGGGTGCCGGTTGCTGATTTCCTATCCGGAAGTGGCCGAAATGCAGGCAAGGGCGATCTTCGAGGCGGCAGTTGAAGTTAGTCGCGCCAAGGGGAAAGCTGTACATCCGGAAATTATGGTGCCACTGGTCGGGCTCAAGGCCGAGTTGGACACTGTAAAAGCGCGAATTGAGGCTATGGCAGAAGCTGTAGAGGCGGAAACCGGTGAGAAACTCGAGTTTACGATCGGGACAATGATCGAGTTGCCAAGAGCGGCTTTACTTTCTGATGATATTGCCCAATCTGCTGAGTTCTTCTCCTTTGGTACCAATGATTTAACGCAGACTACCTTTGGTATATCCAGAGATGATGCGGGATCATTCCTTGGCACCTATCAGGAAAAAGGGTTGCTTGAGAAAGATCCATTCGTCTCTCTTGATAGCGATGGTGTTGGGGCGTTGGTGCAAATGGCAGCAGAGAAGGGGCGGTCTGTGCGACCTGCTCTGAAGCTTGGTATTTGCGGAGAACATGGGGGAGATCCAGCCTCTATCGCCTTCTGCGAAAAAACAGGACTTGACTATGTGTCCTGCTCGCCATTCCGAGTTCCTGTGGCGCGGCTTGCTGCGGCACAGGCGATGTTGGCGGGGGCGGATAGCGGAACCCTGTAGGCATTGTTTTTTCCAAGCATTATGGAAGGGAGCGCTTTTGCGCTCCTTTTTTTGTGTTTTAGAAAACACAAAAATTTCATTGGCTTGATAATGTGTGCTGTGCAAATATAGGCGTCTTGGGGATCTGGGAGGTTATTTGGGAAACTTCTATCGAATTAGCTTTTGGGGGCTTAACGGGCAGGGACGAGATATGGCGTGCAATTTGGCACAGAGTGGCTATGAGGTTACGGTGCTGGCAGCTAGTATATGTCCTGATGACTGTGAGAAAACACATTGCGATCTTCGGCATACGTTGGATGCGCGAGAGAGTGTTAGCGGTGCGCATGTACTCCTGAATATGCTGGAGGATTTCTGCGAGTTCCAAGGAAAGCTGCATAAACTTCACGATGAAGGCGGATTGCCTGATGGCTTGCACATAATTCATTGTGGGGATGCAACACCGCAACAGGTTGTGACGCTCGGTGCTTGGGCCCGTGGGCATGGCTATGTGTTGATCGATGCGCCAAGCACTGGTGGGGCTTTGGGAGCAAAGCAAGCGAGCCTTAGTTTTGCCGCTGGGGGCGATGCAATTGCAATTGCTAACTGTGCGCCGATTTTTGGCAGTATGGGGCATGTGACCCGAGTAGGGGAAATCGGAAGCGGGCAGATCTGTCGATTAGGCAATCAGGCTATTGCCGCGGTATTTGTTGGCGTTTTTTCTGAGGTTATGGCTCTGGTGAAGGCAAGTGGTGGGGATGCGGAGGCCTTTCGCAGCGCGTTGCGCTCTGGGTTTAACGACAACAGATTGCTGACCCTTATGTGTGAACGGGTAATGCGGCAAAACTTCAGCGGCGGCGCCAGTGCAGAAAGCGTGCTAAGCGATTTGCAAACCGGGGTTGATGTTGCCTCGCAATTTGGCCTTACCATGCCCTTGATGGAGAAAGCGGAAGAAGCCTTCAGCGATCTTGTGCACCGGGAGGGGCGCGGCGCTGATAACTATGCCGCCATCAGCCAAAGTAAATTGCTTGTTGCAACAGAAAAAGCCTAGGCCGAAACAGGCTCAGGCCTCGACTGTGGCCCGGCGCGGTTCATGCTCTTGCGGGTAAAGCGTGTGCGGCGCTGAGTAATCTTCATGCCATAGCTTAAACTTAGCAAGCGGGACAGGCTTTGAGAACAGGAAGCCTTGGAGAATTTCGGCGCCCATATCCTTGAGAACATGATATTGTTCTGCCGTTTCAACTCCTTCAATACAAACTGCCATGCCAATTGACTGGCCAAGATTGATAAGGGAGCGGACGATTTCACGGGCGTCCTTGTCGTTTTCGATATCGCTCAGGAATGTGCGATCGATCTTGATTTTGTTAAAACGGTGCTTGCGCAGGTAGTTCAGATTTGAGAAGCCGGTGCCAAAATCGTCCAGAGCAATTGACACGCCCATTTCCTGAAGATCATTCAGAATTTTACCGGTACTTTCGGTGTAGTTCATCAAGATTTCTTCGGTTACTTCTAACTCAAGTACTGCGGGATCAACTTTATACTTCTCGCAGAGCGACTTTATCAATTGCGGGAAGTCAGGCAATCCGAGTTGGCTTGGAGAAATATTGACGCACATTTTACCGCCTGGAAGGTCCAGCGCGTCTTGGATAGCGTTGTCCAGAACCCACTCACCAATCAAGTTAATCAACTGGGTGCCTTCGGCAACCGGAAGGAACGAAGCAGGTGCGATCAATCCACGGCGAGGATGGTTCCAGCGGATAAGCGCTTCTGCACCAACAATGTTTTCACCAGCACCATCCATGATTGGCTGATAGTAATTGACGAACTCGCCACGGCCTAGCGCCTTTTTGATCTCTTCTTCCAGCTGTTTCGACATGATAACCGAGTTTTCCATCTCCAAATGGAACTCAGAGTATCGGCCACGGCCATTATTTTTGGCACTGTAGAGCGCAATATCGGCCCGGCGCATGAGCTCTTGCAGTTCGTTGCCATGCTCGGGGCAAATTGTCAGACCGAGAGATGCAGTGGTGAATATCTTCTGGCCTTCTACTTCGATTTCTTCGCTAATGGCGTGCTCAATAGCTTGAAGGAGCTCATCGAATTGGTCCTTGGAGCTGCGGCCAAAAATAAGAAGTAAAAATTCATCACCAGAGACGCGGGCAACAAGGTCCTCGCGTTGACAGGTGCGGCGCAGACGGCGTGCGACTTCTTTGATGACTTCATCACCGACGGAGTGACCTAGGCTGTCGTTGATTTGCTTGAAGTGATCAAGATCAAGGTACACAAGGGCCGAGAGTTGATCGTTCATGCGCGTTCGGCGCAGCAGTTTTAAGGCAGACCAAGAAAAATAGGTACGGTTGGGTAGCCCGGTTAGTGCATCATGCAGGGCTGCGTGGGTGGCTTGTGCTTCGTTGCCCAGAAGCTCGTCTGTTAGACCTATTGATCGTCTCAGGAGTAACAGGGTTGCCGCAATGATTACGAGGAATGTACCTAGCAGATATGGTGCTGCGCGGGTGAAGATTGTCCCACTGGAAGCGCTGGTACGCCATGTCACGTGCGAGATAATTCTGCCATTGCGATCCGTTAGTGGAAGGCCTGCGACTTGTGTGACGCCAATTTCAGGTGCCTCGCCAATTGCTATTTGCTGAAGACCTGTTGAATCTGAGAAGTCTTTCAGGGCGCGGGTGTCGAGCAACCGGACCCAAACCAAGTAACCTGCTAGGACCGGGGCAGCATCTTCACGTCTTGTCGAAGGAATAATCGCTGAAACCGTTGCAAGTCCGAAGCCATCATCCAGTTTTAAAATGTCTTTGATGGTTATGGCATCGGGAGCTTTGGAGCGGAGGGGGCCGGGGACATATAGCTGTTCATCGCGGCGTTTGGCAGCGCGATCCAGATCATCGAAGACACCTTGAAGCTGGTAACCCAGTTGTTGCGAGAAGATATCTGCATGCCATGGTAAATCTTGACGGAAGGTGTAGATCGGCTTGCGGGCGCCATCGAGGATAATAAAGACATCACGGTCACCGCGATTGTTCATGGTCGGAGTTAGATCTTGGTCCAAAAACAAGCGGGTCTTATCTGCGATGATCGCATCATAGGCCTTATCAGAAACCGCGATCCGCTCAACTTCGTTGGCGAGGGAGTTGCGGTACACCGCCAAATAGGAGGAGACCAACCGACGTTCCTTGGCGATCTCGTGATTGAGTGCCTGCTCGGTAGACCAGAATAGGGCAAGCGTGGCGACTGCCAGCGCGCTCAATACAACAAGCAACAAAACAAGGGCCAGAATACGCGACATGCGACGCCGGCTTTTGGCTCGGGTTTCGGGCGTTTCTCCTTGAAGAAACGGAAAGTTCGCGTTGTCGCCGTCAGCGCTGTAGAGGGCCATTGGGTCTCTTGTTGGTTGTTGCTCGATGCCAGAATGATCTTGCTCACCGGCAAAAAACCGGATTCGCAGGGCCGAACCATTTTGTCGGCAAAGACTTGAGCGAGCCTGTCGTAATGGCAGGTTGGTGAGAAAACTCTACAACAAACCCAGTGCTTTGAAGCTGGCATGACCGGTCTGGGCTATTATAATGTGATCGTGAAGAATAATGCCCATTGGTTCAAGGATACTGTTGATTTTCGCCGTCATCTCAATGTCCGGTCGGGAGGGGGTTGGGTCACCGGAGGGGTGATTGTGAACCATTATGAGTGCGCAGGCATTCAGTTCCAGTGCGCGGCGAGCCACTTCTCTTGGGTATACTGGAGTGTGGTCTACGGTGCCGCGTTGTTGGATCTCGTCGGCAATCAGGCGATTTTTCTTATCTAGGAACAGCAGGCGGAGTTCTTCTTGCGAGTTGTGCGCCATGGCGACGTGGATGTAATCCATCACCGCAGACCAAGAGGAAAGTGGGGCGTCTTGATCAATTTTGTCCTTTGCGAAGGCAACTGCCGCGCTGTGTAGGCTGTGTAAGAAGAGAGCGGTCGCCGGACCGCAGCCTTTTACTGCCTCAAGGCGTGCCTTTGGAGCCGAGATTACACGGGCGAAAGAGCCGAATGTGGCGAGTAACTCTTTAGCCAGGGGTTTGGTGTCGCCCTGCCTGATGGTGTTGAATAGCAACATTTCCAAAAGTTCATAGTCTTGTAAGGCGTCACTGCCGCCGGTGGCAAAACGTTGCCGAAGGCGTTCCCGATGGCCGTGGTAGTGTTTGCTCTGTGCCTTGTTCGCGCCTTTGCTACGACTTTTTCTGGGTGTTGCAGGGGGGGTGTGTATCTCGGTAAAAGGAAATGGCAGGTCGTCAACAATTGCCGCGGGCGGGGTATCCACCTGTGAATTAAACGGCGCGCACTCGGATAAACTTGCATCTGCTGGAGCGAGTTCATCTGGTTGTCTAGAGTTTTTGGCCGCAGTGAAGGGGGGAGGTTTTTTTGTCATCTGCGAACTCCTTCCCCTTCTTGGCTTTTTTTAAATTACTCTGCCTGACGCGCTGCTAGCGGGTTGAAGAGGTCTTTGGGTGATAAAGTAAAGACGTCATTGCCAGTCTTGGTAATGCCTATGGAGTGCTCAAACTGTGCAGAGAGAGATTTGTCGCGGGTAACAGCTGTCCAGCCGTCTTTTAGTACTTTGACATCCGGCTTGCCCAGATTGATCATCGGCTCGATGGTAAAAATCATGCCGGGCTTTAGCTCTACGCCGGTGCCTGGCTTGCCATAGTGCAGAATATTCGGTTCATCATGGAATAAGCGCCCAAGACCATGGCCACAGAAATCCCGCACTACAGAGCAGCGTTCGGCTTCGGCAAATGACTGGATCGCATGACCAATGTCGCCGGTTGTGTTGCCCGGTTTGGCTGCTTCAATGCCGCGCATGAGAGATTCATGAGTGACCTCGATCAGTCGCTCTGCCGCACGCTTTAGCTTGCCAACCGGGTACATGCGGGAGCTATCGCCATACCAACCATCGACGATGAAGGTGACGTCAATATTGATTATATCCCCTTCCTTCAATGGCTTGGGGCCGGGCATGCCGTGGCATACAACGTGATTGATCGAGGTGCAGCTTGAGTATTTATAGCCCCGATAGTTTAGGGTGGCGGCGTGATAGCCACCGTTGTTCATGCCAAATTCGTAGACAAACCGGTCAATTTCGGCGGTGGTAACGCCGGGAACAACAATGTCAACCAATTCATCGAGGCAGCGGGCGGTGAGCTGGCTGGCTTTACGCATGCCCTCAAAGTCCTCGGGGGCGTATAGCTTGATTTGCCCAGTTTTTTTTACTGGTGCGGCGCTGGCCTCGATGTATCCAACCATGCTTTCTCGTTCCTGCTTGTTATTCCTGTGCGCTGTGCGGGTGGCTCGTCTGTTTTGACGATAAGGCCAAATTGACCTGTGCTTGGCAAGCCCTGTTTCTCAGGAGGTCGCGAGAAGCTTCCGGTTCCGGCTTGCCCTGAGGAAAGAGGCTAATTTGATCGCAAGAGCGCAGCGCATTTGCCAAAATCTGTCGTGGCGTGGTTATAGACTGAACGGGCTGCTGTTGTCAGTGGTTTTTTGCGAGCGCCAATTGATGTGGCGCGGGTTTTCCCAAGGTGGGTCGATGCAAATTGGGGGTAGTGGAAATGTTGGTCTTGTGGTGGGCGCGCAGATGTGCCAGAAAGCTGATCAGATTTGCAAGTATGCAATGTCGAAAGCGGTCGTGGTGGAACTGGTATACACAGCAGACTTAAAATCTGCCGCCGTTAGGCTTGCGGGTTCGAGTCCCGCCGTCCGCACCAATCACAAATTTAGTACTTAGGTGCCATGGGTGGTCTTGTAGAGGTTTGATACCCGGCCAAATAATCCCTCAACGACGCCGGTTGCGTAGGATATCTTTTTAAGTGCGTCGAGAGTTGATCTGCGTGATTTTGCCGGAGAGATAGGCAAGAGTAGCGGCGCAAGTAGAAGTTTGGGAATTGCCATTATCGCGCGCGTCTTAGCTTTCACGACTAGCTTAATCGTGCCTACTTCACAATGTTGAAAATTTCATCTTTTCATCCACCGCAGCAGTTTATGGCAACCCCAATAACGTTCCTGTATCTGAAGAAGATGTGCTCTCGCCTCTTAGTCCTTACGGCAACTCCAAGCGAATGAGTGAGCGGATGCTTGAGGATGCGTCGCGGGCACATAGCCTTCGCTTTACCGCATTGAGGTATTTCAATGTTGCAGGTGCTGACCCGTTGGGCAGAACTGGGCAGTCGACGCTAAAAGCAACGCATCTAATAAAAGTTGCAAGCGAAGCTGCGCTAGGCAGAAGAAATTTTCTAAGTGTTTTTGGTAATGACTATGACACTCCAGACGGCACAGGCATTCGCGACTACATACATGTGTGTGACTTGGTGGATGCCCATTATCTGGCATTGAAACGCCTCCAGCGCGGGGGCGGAAGCCTAGTCATGAACGTTGGCTATGGCCTCGGTTTTTCTGTAAGGCAGGTCATCGATGCAGTAAAAGAAGTGTCAGGCGTTGACTTCGAGGTTCGATCTGAGCCACGACGTGCTGGTGATGCGGCTGAAATTGTGGCAGATAATGCAAAAATTCTAACGGAACTCAACTGGGAGCCGCAGTTTGATGACCTAAAGATAATCGTATCGCATGCGTTAGAATGGGAGCGAAAGTTGAAGCAAAAAAACAGTCATGTGGCGGTTGCGTAGTTTTTTAGTTTGAGTTTACTTGTTTTTAGTTCTGCTCTTTGAGGCTTCGTTTCGAAGTTGGACTAGGTTTTGTTGCAGGATTGGGCCGATTTGCGAGACAGGGACGCCGCTTTGATAGATCTGGGCAATGAACTCCAGATAGGGTTTTGCATGCCTATAGAAAATCTGGGTTGAGCGGCAGTAATAGTTCAACGGCTTGTCGCCTGATTTTGCTTTTAAGAAACGGTGCTTAGGGCAGCCGCCATTGCAGGCCGCGCGAATATCGCAGTTCAGGCAATCTTGCGGGAGGGAGGCTTGTTTGTCTTGGCCAAAGGCAAGCTGGCTTTCACTGGAAACCAAGTCGCCCATTGGCGTTTCACAAATGTTTCCAAGCTTGTATTGCGGGTAAACATAGTGATCGCAGGCATAAAGATCACCGTTATGTTCCAGTGCCAGAGCGTTGCCGCAAGTTGGCGCAAACCAGCACAGTCCGGCGGGAAGACCGAGAGTTTGCTCTAGCTGAACATCAAAAAGCTGAACGGAGATCTTGCCAACATCGCTGGCGAGCCATTCGTCAAAGACAGCTTTTAGGAATTGGCCATAGTCGCGGGGGAGCACGCTCCAGTCCGTTACAAATGGGGCGATGCCATCTTCATCAAGCTGGGGAGCGGATGCAAGGCTGCTGCCATCTAGGGTGCGTTCGACTATGGGAATGAACTGTAGGAAGCGGAAGCCTGAGGCTTTGAGAAAGCGATAGACTTGCAAGGGTTTTTTCGCGTTGGCTCGGTTCACAGTGACCAGAGCATTGGTGGCAACGCCGTGCTCTTGCAAAATTTGTGCCGCCCGCATGACTTTATCGAAAGTGGGGCGGCCGGCTTTGTCTGGGCGATTGGCATCGTGAAGCTCTTTGGGGCCGTCTATGCTAAGCCCGACGAGAAAGTCGTGCTCTTTAAAAAAGCGCGCCCAGTTTTCCTCAATAAGAATGCCGTTGGTTTGAAAGGCGTTGGTGATTTTTGCGCCTTTTGGGCAGTGCTTTTGTTGTAGTTCCACGGCGCGCTTGTAAAACGCGATGCCGCTGATGGTTGGCTCGCCGCCTTGCCAGTTAAAACCGATCTGGCGCAGGCCCAAGCTGTATTGCTGTTTGATGTAGTCTTTTATGTAGCGCTCTAAAACCAGCTCCGACATATGCATAGGGGAGCGTGATGGGAAAAGCTGTTCTTTTTCCAAGTAGTAGCAATATTTGCAGTCCAGATTGCACAAGGGCCCGGCTGGCTTTGCCATGAGCGTGTAAGGCTGGTTCTGCATCGCGTTTCCCTAGGCGGTTTGTTGGACATGGGCGTCTGTTTCGATGAATTTGCGCGCGGTAAGCAATATTTCGCAATTGCGAGCGATGTGCGCGGCCATCTGCGCTTTGCCCAGAGCCGCCTCGGCGATTGCCAAGAAATGCGGCGGTTCACCCGGTACGCTAACCAGTGTTGTAAAACGGCGGACGCCCATGGAATTACCCTCGATGTCGTAGGCAACCGCCCCAAGATCTATCGCATCAATGGTGCGAAGCACTTCTTGTGGGGTCATGGGCCGTTTGACTTCTCCGGTAGAGAAAAACTGCGTTTTCTCCATTTGTTGCAGCAACCAATCTCGGCCGAGCTTTGCCAAGGCAATGCGAGAGAGGCTGTCGAGCTCATAAAGCTCGCGCGAGAAGCCGCGACTTGCGCGAATGGCGAGAGTGAGGTCTGGGTGTTGCTCTTTGTCCTGCCAATAGAGGCTGTGGTAGCGTAGGGTGATGAGCTCTGCGGATTGGCGCGTCTGGTTTGCAATGGTTTCCAATACACGGCGCGTTTTTCCAAGGTAGGCATCGGAAAAGCTACGCTCTTGCCTGAAGGAGAACAAAGGCACGAAGTGCGAGCGGTCTTGGCGGCGGATCAGGCCACGCTCTTCGAATGTGGCAAGGATTCGTGAGAGGGTCGCAGGAGGGATCGCACAGGCTATGGCGACCTCGGACTGCGAGAATACCGATTTCTCTGGGTTGGCGAGATATTCGAGTACCTTGAGGGTTTTTCGGACTGGTTCAGACATTGTTTCTACATGGAGCTGTTTCTCTAAAGCGGGCCGGAAGTCCGGCCCAACAGGTGTGTGCGTAGCCGCCTATGCGACCATAATTGCGCGAATGCCTTTTGCTCGGTTGGCCAGTACATCGGGCGAGCTGTGCTCGGGAATGTCTCCAACCTCTGCCATCTTGGCATCCAACTTGGCGAGCATCATTTGAAAAACTTCATCGTAGCTGGCGTTGCCCGCCAGATTGTGCAGCTCTAGCGGATCTTCCTGACAATCAAAAAGTTCCCACTCGGGTTGTTCTGGCATGCCGAATGCGCCGGGTTGATCGAGGCCATCATTGTACCAATAGATCAGTTTATAACGCTGATCCCGCACCCCGTAGTGTGCGTAAGCGTTGTGATTTTCATCGCCATGCATCCAATAGCGATGATAGGCGATGTCCTGCCAGTTTTCATCGGTCCGTTCTTCCAGCAGCGGGCGCAAACTGGTGCCCTGCATGTATGTGGGTGTTGGCTGTCCGGCGTAATCAAGCAATGTGGGAGCGAAATCGACATTGGTGGCGATATCGCTTGAGGTGCTACCGGCACGGATCCCTTGCGGGTAACGGATGAGGAATGGCATTTGCAGCGACTCTTCATACATAAATCGTTTGTCGAACCAGCCATGTTCGCCAAGGAAGAAGCCTTGATCCGAGGTGTAGATTACGATGGTATTTTCGGTGAGGTCGTTATCATCAAGGTAGTCGAGAAGGCGGCCGACATTTTCATCAACCGAGGCAATTGTGCGCAGGTAGCGCTTGATGTAGCGCTGATACTTGAAGTGCGCCAACTCATCTTGCGAAGTAAAGGTAAAGACTTCGCCGGTGTTTTTGTCGACCAACTTAAAGCCTTCTAGGTCTTTGGGGTGAGGGACCAAACGGGCGGGACCATCGACAAGAAGTTCGCCCGTTTCGGCACCACCCTCGGGTTGTGCAAGGCCTAGGTCATCGTAGATCATGTCCTCGCGGATGCGCATGCGGGCATTGGTAGCGGCGCGAGAGCGGGTTTTATAGTCGTCGTCGAAGGTGTCTGGGACGCGCACATCCTCATCCTCAAGCAGGTGGTTGTGTTTGGGATGAGGTATAAAGCTGCGGTGCGGGGCTTTGTGGTGGCACATGACAAAGAACGGGCGTTCTGTATTGCGTTCCTCCAAGAAATTCAGTGTCTTGTCGGTGATTATGTCTGTGACATAGCCGGGCTCACGACGGCTACCGTCCTTGTCGATCATGCGTGGATCGAAGTAGTCACCTTGACCTGGCAGTACGGACCAAGCATCAAAGCCTGTTGGTTGGTGCTCTGGGCCTTCGCCCAAGTGCCACTTGCCGAAAAGGCCGGTTTGGTAGCCTGCGCGCTGCAGGTGCTTGGCAAGGTGTGGCACACGGTTATTCAGATGGGTGTCCAGTGTTGTGACGCCGTTTACGTGATTATAGTTCCCGGTGAGAATTGATGCGCGACTTGGCGTGCAAATGGAGTTGGTGACATAACAATGATCAAGCCGCATACCTTCGGTTGCGAGGCGATCAAGGTTCGGGGTGGTATTGAGCCCCGCGCCGTAGCAGGAAATTGCTTTGGCGGCGTGATCATCCGCCATAATGAACAAAATGTTGGGCTGCATTGGGGCTCTTCCTCTCTTTTTTGCGTGATCAGACTGTTAAAGCTGCCTGTTAAAATGGCCTGTCTGAGTGCGCGAATAAATGCGCTACACGTGTCTGGTATTTCAAAAATGGATTCTATTATTCATTATATGAAATGTATCAGAGGGCGCGTCAAGAGTTGCTGAAGCGAACTTATAGAAAAACTAAATAGCATTCTGCATGTATTTTATTTTCTAGAAACTTTATGCCAGTTTAATCAAGATAATATGACGAATTAAGCCCAATAGTGCGATCTAAATTCCAATAGTATTGCTCGTCTATCTTTGATTAGTTCGTGATTCTTGATGGAATCGAAGTGATATTATTGCATATGTGGTACGTATACTCACAGATCGGCAAATATCGTCGCCCCACTGTTTTTTTAAGAAATCGCAGAAAACTGCCCTCAATTCGACATTACGTTAATTTTCCTACTTAAGTATTTGGGGGGTGACGTTGACAGGATCCCGTCGTTTATTTGTAAAGTTGATAAATAAATTCGACGGGAGGGAGAGTTTTGGGCGTTCATCACGGCGTTATATTGGGGTTACTGCGAGACTATGGGCCGTTGTCACGGGCCGAGTTGGCGCGCCGTACCCAATTGTCCGCGACGGCCCTTACCAATCTCATGGCGCAGCTGCTGGAAGATGGTTGCGTTGAAGAAGTGAAAGAGGATGCACGTGTTGGCGTGGGCCGCCCACCTGTTGCGCTAGGGCTGCGCGATGCGAGTTACCGGGCACTTGGCGTTCATATCGGCGGAGGGCGCGGGCAGATTGTGCTTTGCAATTTGCGCACAGAAGCGTTGGCATCCGCTACATTTTGCTATGAAGTGGGTGCAACAACCCCGGATGAAGTGGTGACGCTGATTGCCAATCAACTGGAGAACCTGCTGGCGATGTCAGGCAGCGCGCATGATCGGATCATCGGTGTTGGCTTTGCTGTTCCCGGGCCGGTTGATAAGGCGCAGCGGCGTGCTCTGTTTTGTGCGGCTGCGGGTTGGAAAGATGTTTCCTTTGCGCAGATGCTGGAAGAGCAGATCAACCTGCCAGTGGTGCTGGAGCATAATGTTAGTGCGATGGCACAGCGGGACTCACGCTATGGGCTGGGCAAGAACTCTGATGCGCTGCTGTATTTGTATCTGCGCTCGGGCGTTGGCGCTGGTCTGGTGGTTGAGGGTAAGCCGTTCCGACCGGGAGGGATTGGCACCGTTGAGCTTGGCCATATTCCTGTTGCCAATGGGCCAGGGTGTGCTTGCGGAGCTGAGGGGTGTCTTGAAGCCCTCGTAGGGGAAGCAGCGCTGCGGCGCGCGCTAGGGATCAAGGATGGCGAGATTCTGGATGATCCTCTGTTTGTGTTGGTTGACCGGGAGCCTCAGGTGCGTGCCGATGTTCTGCGGTATTTAGAGCACGCATTGGTCAGCGCAATTAATATGCTGAGTGTCGATTTCGTTGTGCTTGGCGGGCATCTGGCCGCTGCGCCGCAAAGCTTCATTGCTGTTCTGGAAACCCGGGTCAAGCAAAGGGTACTGGCGCATGCACGACAACGCTTGCGCATTGTTGGATCGACATTGGATTCTAACCTTGGTGGTTTGGGCGCGGCGAGTGTCGCACTGGATCATTTCTTCTACTCAGGAGCATTCAAATGACAGAGCAGGTTTTGCAGCCTGTGGCCGAAGTTCGGCCCAAAACACAATTCAGGATTGCTGAATTATATCGCAAAAGCCAAGGGTTGCTATTGAATCTGTTGGCTTTGTTTCTTGGGTTGGGGTTTTGGACGCTGGTCACACGTGCTGGTGTTGTCGGGTTGCCTGGCCCGGTTGGCGTCGCAGAGCGTTTTGTTGAGCTGGCGAGTAGTGGCCAGTTGTTTGTCGATATCGGATCAAGTTTGAGCCGCGTTCTGACCGGCTTTTTGCTTGGCGTGAGTGTGGCCGTGCCCATCGGGTTTCTGATGGGGTGGTACAAAACGGCGCGTAGCTTGATCGAGCCTTATGTGCAGTTTTTCCGCATGGTACCGCCGCTGGCCGTAATTCCCTTGGCGATTGTTACGATGGGTATTGATGAGACACCGAAGATTTTCGTGATTTTTCTTGCAGCGTTTCTGTCTTCGGTTGTGGCGACTTATCAAGGGGTTATCAGCGTTGACAAAACGTTGGTCAGTGCTGCCCGTGTGCTGGGCGCGGGGGATGCGCGCATCTTTTTGTCGGTGATTGTGCCTGCCTCTGTACCTTTCATTCTGGTGGGTTTTCGCATTGGCCTTGGGGCGTCATGGGCGACTGTGGTTGCAGCAGAGCTGATCGCGGCGCAATCGGGCCTCGGGTTTAGAATGCAACAGGCGCAGCTTTACTACGAGTTGGACACAATTTTCGTCAGCCTAATCACGATTGGTTTCCTTGGATTGGTGATGGACCGTCTGGTGCAAGCTGCAGAACAACGTCTGACAACATGGCAGGAACGAGTATGAGCACCAAAATTCAATTCAAAAATGTATCGCGTCATTTTGGTGAGGGAGCCGACCGCTTTGTCGCCCTGCAAAACCTAGATCTTGATATTGAAGATGGCGAGTTTGTTACCGTTGTTGGTCCTTCAGGTTGCGGCAAGTCTACTGCGATGAATATTGCGGCGGGATTGCTGGACACCTCTTCCGGCGAAGCACTTGTTGATGGTGAAGAAGTGAATGGACCGGGACCAGAGCGTGGGATGATTTTTCAGCAGTATGCGCTGTTTCCGTGGTTGAGCGTGCGTAAGAATGTTGAATTTGGATTGAAGATCCAAGGGTTGCCGAAGGAGGAGCGTAAAAAGATTTCAGATCGCTACCTCGAGCTGGTGGGCTTGACGGATTTCGCCGATGCACTGCCAAAGACCCTATCTGGTGGCATGAAACAACGCTGCGCTATTGCCCGCGCTTATGCCGTGAATCCAAAAATTCTGCTGATGGATGAACCGTTTGGCGCGCTTGACGCCCTGACACGGGTGAATATGCAGGATCAGCTGCTGGACACGTGGAGCCGGGAGCGCCGCACAATCATGTTTATTACCCATGATGTGGACGAGGCGGTTTACATGGCCAATCGTGTGATCGTGATGGCCAGTCGCCCCGGCCGCTTGAAAGAGATAATTCCGGTGAATTTGCCATATCCGCGGACAGAGGACATCCGCCTGTCGCCGGAATTCGCAGAGATACGTAACCGTGTATGGCACGCGGTGTATCACCAATAGTTCTCGAGGCTGCGCTCGAAAAGGCCTTTTTGGAGGGTTTGGAATGAAGTTTTCTGGACGTATCGCAACTGTTGCTTCCGCTGCCTTGTTGCTGGCAAGTTCTGCTGGTGCTAGCTTGGCAGAAAATACTAAAATTCGAATGGGGTATATTGCCGATTACTTCGGTACAAGTATTGCTGCCATTGCCACAGAGCAGAAGCTCTGGGAAAAGCATGGTATTGATGCTGAGTTGAAGGTATTTACCAACGGCCCAATTCAGGTACAGGCACTGGGTGCAGGTAGCCTTGATTTTGCGTATCTTGGTGCCGGGGCCATGTGGCTTCCTGCAAGCGGCAAGGCCAAGATTATTGCAGTGAACGCGCTTGGCTTGTCTGACCGCGTTATTGCACAGAAAGGGATTAACAGCCTAGCAGATCTAAAGGGCAAGCGGATTGGTATTCCTGAGGGAACTTCAGGTGACATGCTTTACCGCCTTGCCTTGGAAAAGGCTGGTTTGAAGCGTTCCGACGTTGAAACCATCAAGATGGATCCAAGCACTGTTGTTTCTGCTTTTGCTTCGCAGCAAATTGATGCGGCAGGTATCTGGTACCCATTGGTTGGCACTATCAAGAGCAAGGTTCCCGGGACTGTAGAGCTTGCCTCTAACGAGGACTTTTATCCTGAGAAGTCTTTCCCGAGTGCGTTTGTGGTTTCTAACGAATTTTCCGGCAACACCGAAGCGGTGAAGAAGGTGAACTCTGTGATCAAGGAAGCGCTTGATTTCCGCGCCAAAAACCGTGAGCTGGCTGTTGAGATCACTGCTAAGTTTCTTGGTGTTGATCCAGAGCCGCTGATGCAGGAATCTGCTATGGCCAAAGTGTTGAACAGCGACGATCTGGAGTTCCTGACCCAGAACGGCAATGTTTACAAGTGGTTTGGCGGTCTTGCCGATCTTTATGTCGCGTTTGGCAAAATCGAGAAGGCGATGGACCCTAAAGATTACTACTTGGCAGATCTGTATCTGGAAGCAAAGTAATCACCTTATGCGATGATATTACTCTGGCCGCTGAGGTGGCCAGAGTTCCCCCATAGCTTTTGAATCTAGGTGCTTGGCACCACCGTATATTTCGGGTTGTCGCGTGTTCCTCCGCTGTGCGGCGCCCCCATTCTTTTAGATCCTGCCACGCCAGCTCACCCCGTTGGCGGCAGGCAGCGGCCAGCTCAATAGTGGAGAGCTGGCCGCGCCCCATTTCAAGACATAGTTGCTATCATCTGTTAACACTGCGCCCTTGGTTGTGGCGGTCTGTCTATGTGACCTGAGGGAAGATAATTCTCTGTATTATTTCCAGATACACGAAATAGGGTTATGTTTTTGCAGATTCCAACAGTATTTCAGTGACATATTAGCGCGGCGCGTGTTTTTCTCGCTTTCATACTAGACTTTTGAATTACCTCTAGCTCAAACTATGCGCCTTGGGGGAGATGCGATCTATGGATATTCGGCAACTACAATACCTCGTGGTGTTGTCGGAGGAAAAACACTTCACGAAAGCTGCTGCAGCTTGCAATGTGACACAGCCTACCCTTTCTGGCCGCATCCGCCAGTTGGAGCTGGAGCTGGGTGTGCCGCTGGTTGCGCGTGGAAAGAAGTATTTCGGCCTCACGCAGGAGGGCGAGCGGGTGGTTGTTTGGGCGCGCAAGATCCTGTCGGACTGCCGCAGCTTGCGCCACGATGCGCTGGGGGAAAATGGCGCGCTGCCCGAACGAGTAAGCGTGGCTGTTGTGCCCTCTGCCGCGCCGATGGTGGGGCGGCTGGTCGGGGAGATGCGGTCGCAATGGCCGACAACGCATATCAACATTGCGGTGCTGCCCCATAACGAAATCCTTGATGCGGTGAGCGCTTATCGGGTGGATTGCGGGATTACCTATATTGAAGATATTGATCCGCTGCAATTTGCCGGTGATTTGATGTTTACCGAATGTTACCGCATGTTTGTTTGCAAAGAGCATCCGTTAGCAAGCTGCCACGAAGTGACGATGCAGCAAGTCAGCGAGTACCCCATGGTGGCGCTTAGTGACGGGCTTAAGAACCGTGAGTTTGTTGATGCGGCTTTTCGCCGGACAGCGTGTTGGCGGGAGCCGGATATCGAGTGTGACAGCTTCGAGCTGCTGGTAAGTACGCTGCCCGGATCCCAATATACCGCAATCATGCCTACGCACTATGAAAGTGCCAGTGGTGGTCTGTTGCAAAGCGTGAAGCTGGTTGATGCGGGATTGAACCATCCGGTTGGTTTGGTGAGCTTGCGGCGTGACTTGCAGCCGGTCCTGCTGGAGGGGCTGCGAGAGTTTGCGCAGGCTGTGGCGCTGGAGGCGAGCAAGCATGGCGCCACAGCAGCTATGCGCGAGGGTGCCACGCCTAGTGCTATGGAGTTGCTGGCGGGAGCGAGCCGTGCGGTGCGGGACTTGGCCTAGCGCTGATATGATTGAATTTATGGCAAAAAAAGAGGCGGGGTGCCCCGCCTCTCTTAGTGTTTACAAGTGTTTTTCGGCTTTACGCTGCTTTTGCAGGTTTTGAGCCGTGCTCCTCGCCTTCGCCCAGTGCATCCTCAGCCATGTGATACTTAGAATTCACCGGACGCATCAGCAGATTAGCTACAAGGGCTGCCAACAGAACAAAGGCCATGAAGGTCATTGTGGAGTTGTACAGGCTTGGGGTTGGGTCGATAGTTCCCTCAGGGGCGATTTCCATCAAGCGAGACACGGAGATGGATTTTGCCGCGATCATCGCCTCTAGCTGGTCTTTGCCTGCACCGAAGGTTTGGGAGAAGACGATGGGGTCAATCTTGGCAGCGAGATCATGGAGAGCGCTGTTGATTGAGCGTTCCCGCAGGAAACCGATCAAGAACGGACCTGCAACACCTGCGGTGGACCAAGCAGTCAGCAGACGGCCATGGATGCCACCGACATATTTGGTGCCAAAGATGTCCGCAAGATATGCGGGGATTGTGGAGAAGCCGCCACCATACATGGTGAAGATGATCATGGTTGCTGCATAGAACAGAACCAGCCACATCACGCTTGGGCTTGCGCCAGCGGATGTTGCGATGAACGGGATAGACAGATAGAGGAACGCGCCAAGGACGAAGAACACGGTGTAGGTGTTGCGACGACCGATGTAATCGGAAAGCGATGCCCAGCCGATGCGGCCCAATGCGTTGAATACGGAAATCATCAACACATAGACACCGGTAAAGGTGCTATCAACGATGCTTGGCAGGCCGTTACCAAAGATTTCACTGATCATGGTTTTGGAAACCGAGATCACACCGATACCTGCGGTGACGTTGAAGCAAAGTACGATCCACAATTGCCAGAATTGCGGGGTACGCAGGGCGGTGTCGATATGCACGGAATGGGTGGTGACCAGACCTTTGCCGGTTTTGTCTTCTTTAGGTGCGACAAAGCCCTCTGGCGCCCAATTTTTCGGCGGAACGCGGTAAGCGAAACTGGCAAGGATCATGACACAGAAGTACACGATACCGAGAGTGACAAAGGTTGCTGCTGTACCGGTGGAGCCGGTGCCAGCGGCGTAAACGCCTTCTACAGCGCCGTCAAAGGCATTTGCAGCGTCGGCCGCGGAAACAAAGATTGCTTCAACTTTTTTGCCTGCAACGGTTGCATAGCGCACGCCGTTTTCGATGGTGGTTTGCACCTGATCAGCGGTGCCGAGGAATTCTGGCGCTTTGGAGTAGATGCCCAGCAGCCAAGATTTCAATGGCACGGCTATCATCGCACCGCCGCCAAAACCCATAATGGCCATGCCCGTGGCCAGACCGCGGCGATCCGGGAACCAGCGGATCAGGGTGGATACGGGGGAGACATAGCCAAGACCAAGGCCACAGCCACCAATGACACCGTAACCCAGATAGAGCAGCCAGAGCTGGTGAGTCATGATGCCCAGAGCGCCAACAATGTAACCGCCGCCCCAACAGAAGGCAGCAACGGTGCCGACGCAGCGTGGCCCGACTTTTTCAAGCCATTTGCCGCCGATGGCAGCGGAAATACCGAGGAAACAGATTGCAACGGAGAAGACCCAAAGAACGTTTGACAGGGTCCAGTCGGCAGCGGCGGGGGCAATGCCACCGATCTCACGGGTCAGGGATGGGTTGTAAATACTCCATGCATAGGCAGAGCCAATGCAAAGGTGAACTGCGATGGAAGCGGGCGGTACCCGCCAGCGATTATAGCCAGGCTTGGCTACAATGGCTTCCTTTAGCAGGAAGGATGGTAGTTTAAGCATGAGAACCCTCCATTCATTTTAGGCACACCGGGGGTCCAAAACACCATTGTTTCGGAGGGAGTTTGGTGCGGTTCGGCCCAAGATTGGTGGCAGTTGGGAGGGATTTGAAATTGATAGACTTTATTGTCTTATAGATGAAATCTATTAGAGAGGTGTTCCTGCTGGTGCTTGTGCTTGCGGAAGAATAGCTAAGGGAAATTTGATACTTTGTTTTTCTAATATATTTTTACAAATCAATATCTTAGACAGGTTTTAATGTATGCGTTTTTTGTGGTGTCTCTGATGTATTAAGGGGCGTGTTTATCTACGGTGCGCGGGGCATGACTTTTGGGTCAAGTCGTCGCAGGGGGTGTCCCGTCTTTGGTTTTCCCCACTTCGTCGGCGGGTTCTAAGGGGCATTGCGTAGTTTTTCTTGTATTATCAGTCATCTGCATTTGTTGCAGTTTTGTGATGACTCGTTCTGTGGCGACCACGCTTCCTGGCATATCGCAGGTGTTTGGTAACGCGTGTAGTCGTAGTACCTGTGAGTTTTAGGTAGGTCTTCGCGAGGGTATTACAAGGGCCGCGAGCGAGCGCGGCCCTTGGTGTGCTATCATCGTTTAGGCCGAGAGAGGGCGGAGGAAGGCTCTGTCTTTACCCGTAGCTACTCGGCTGGTGTTGCATCTTCGCCTAGCTTCAACGTAGGGCGAATGTGAATGAACCAGTAGGTGAAGCCGATCATCACGGCGCCGCCAATGATGTTGCCAATGGTAACCGGGATAAGATTGTTCAGCACAAAGTGGGAGGTGGTGAGATCGGCAAAAGCAGCCGGATCGACTCCTGTGGCTGCCCAGAACTCTGGTCCTGCAAATGAATGGATGATGATGCCGAGCGGGATCATAAACATGTTTGCAACGCAGTGCTCGAACCCGGCAGCGACAAACATCGCAACTGGCAGAATGATAATCAGCACCTTTTCTATCATATTCTGACAGGAGAAGGAGAGCCAAACTGCGAGACAAACCAACATGTTACACATAATGCCGAGGGCAATCGCCTCGCCAAACGAGTGGTGAAGCTTGTGCTGGGCGATCTTCATTGCATTGATGCCCCATTCACCGCCAACTTGCATATAGACCTTGCCTGCAAATATCAGGGCGACAAAGAGCAGGGCCCCCACGAAGTTGCCGAGGTAAACCGTTACCCATGTGCGGATCATCTCTAGTGTACTGATTTTGCGGCTGGCATAGCCCACAGAGGTGAGTACGGTGGAGGTGAACAGCTCGGCTCCGGTGACAATGACCAGCATCAGGCCAAGGGAAAAGGCAACGCCGCCGATGAACTTAACAAGGCCATAGGGAGCTGTGCCAGTGCCGACCGTGACTGTGGTGTAAAAGGTAAAGCCGATGGCAATAAATACACCGGCGGTGATAGCCAGCATGAACGAGGTTAGCGGTGCCTTGCGGGTTTTGGTGATGCCGTAGGCTTCTGCGGTGTGTGTCAAACCCAATGGGCTTACAGCTGTTGAGGCTGCGGATGGCATGGGATCCGGGCTCCTGCTATGGATACAGTTGAAGGCGCATGCTTGTGCGCAAAACAGTTTTTCGTGCGCGCTCTAGCTTGGCTTCGGGGGACGAGCGCGATCTCTTATCTGCCTTATACAGTAGAAATGTGGCAGTGTCCTATGCGGAATTGTCCCATGTCCTTGATATTTCATAGAAAAGGAACGATTCTAACGTAAAGGTAGTTGAGATTTTGCAGTAACTGCATAGCAGGGTTGCGCTTGGTGCAAAGGTTAATATGTAATATTGCTCATTGCATGTATGTGGGGCAGTGCTACGTGATTGTCCTGCCTGAGATTTCATGCATTAAAACTGTCTTGCGATTTTGGGGTGTAAAATCGCGTCGTCATGATTAGAGGAATGTCATGCTGCTGATTGGTCCGGTTCTGCGCGTGCTTGGGTATTTTTGTGTGGCACTGGCCTTGTTGATGCTGGTTCCTGCTGCGGTGGATCTTTATGCCAACAACCCTGACTGGTTAGCCTTTGCCTTGACCGCGATCTTCATTGGTATGATCGGGCTATTGCTGTCGGTTGCGACGTCTGGCTACCAGATTGAGCGGATTAGCACGCGTCAGGCGTTCTTGATCACGGCAAGCGCGTGGTTTTTGTTGCCTGCTGCGGGGGCTTTACCATTTCTGGGGCTAGGTATCGGGTTCGTTGATGCTTTTTTTGAAAGTGCATCCGGGTTTACGACCACAGGATCGACGGTACTTATTGGCTTGGATAGTATGCCTCCGGGCTTGTTGCTGTGGCGTTCGCTGACCCAGTGGGTTGGCGGTGTCGGGATCATCGTCATGGCGATTATGCTGATGCCCAGATTGCGTATCGGCGGCATGCAGCTGTTTCGAACTGAAAGTTCTGACAAGAGCGATAAGATCTTCAGCCGGGCGGGCGACCAGATGCGGTATATCGCCGGGGTTTACATGGTTCTGACCGGGATATGTGTGTTTGGCTATTTGCTGTTCGGTATGGATCTGTTCGACGCGGTTAATCACGCTATGACGACCTTGTCCTCAGGCGGGTTTTCAACACACGATGCCTCCTTCGCCCATTTTGACGGGCTCGGTGTTCGTGTGGTGGCAATTGTATTTATGATGGCTGCTGGTTTGCCGTTTGTGTTGCTGGTCAAATCATTGACCAAATCGCCGCTGGCCTTGTTTCGAGATCCGCAAGCGCAGGTGTTCTTTAAAAGCCTCCTCGTAATCTCCATTTGCATGACGATCTACTTGGGTGCGGCGCACCAATGGGCGTTTGGCGAGGCCTTGGTCGATTCACTATTTGTGGTGACCTCTATCGTGACGACAACGGGCTACGGGCTTGGTGATTACACTACTTGGGGCGCGCCGATGGTCGGAGTTGTATTTATGATGACCCTAATGGGGGGGTGTACCGGATCCACCGCCGGCGGGATCAAAACCTTTCGCTTTATGGTGTTTTTTGGAACAGTGCGCGCGCATATGCGGCAGATGCTACGGCCTGATCGGGTGGTTGTCGTGCGCTATGGTGATACGCAAATTACGCCTGATCTGGCGTTTTCTGTATTGGCTTTCTTTGTGGTTTACATGGGCACTGTGGTTGGCCTTACAGTGGTTTTGGGGGGCTTGGGGCTTGATCTGGTCACTGCGCTGAGCGCTGCGGCAACTGCGCTTGGCAATGTGGGGCCGGGGCTTGGCGATCAAATTGGCCCGGTGGGAAGCTTTGCCGAATTGCCGGAGAGTGCCAAGGCGGTGCTTGCGGTGGCGATGCTGCTGGGGCGGCTGGAACTGTTCACAATTATCCTGCTGTTTGATCCGGAGTTTTGGCGTTAACTCTATGGTTTCCCAAGTGGCGGCGGAGTGACTCGCGGTATTGCTGGTGCCCCTGTGTATAATTGTTCTTGTCTGTGAAATATTATTGCGAGACATTTTAATAATGTTTTTAATTGTTGCTTGTCTTTGGATGTTCTTGGAAAACGCCTCTTCAGGCGGTGTTGTACCAATTGAATGCCGTGTATTCCTCAAGGACCTGCCGCGAGGGGTGGGGCAGCGAGGGCTATAGAGGCAGTCATTGGCTCTTTTGCTGCAAAACGATGCCCGCTGTGGCCGGTGGGGTTTGGCAAGCGAGAGTACAATTGGTTTTATTCCGTCCTGTCCTGAGTGTGCTTGGGTATCTGTATGTCACGCTAGCATTAGCAATGCTGGTGCCTGCGCTGGTGGATGTGTCGCTGCGCAACGCTGATTGGCAGGCTTTTGTGTTCTCCGCGATGGTTACCGGCCTTGTGGGGATGCTGCTATCTGTTGCGATGGGCGATGCGCTGCGCGATGGTATTACGACGAGGCAGGCGTTTATTTTGACCAGCCTTGCATGGATTACGCTGCCGGCGCTTGGTGCGCTGCCGTTTATGGGCCTCGGTATTGCCTATGTAGATGCGTTTTTTGAGAGTGTCTCCGGCTTTACCACGACTGGTTCGACCGTCTTGTCAGGGCTGGATAATCTGCCGCCGGGCCTCTTGGTTTGGCGCTCGCTTATGCAGTGGATGGGCGGGATCGGCATTGTGGTTATGGCGATTGTGCTGTTGCCGTTCCTGCGCATTGGTGGAATGCAGTTGTTCCAGACAGAGAGTTCGGCGGATGGGGAGCGAATTTTCTCCCGCTCGGCAGAGCAGATCCAGTATATCGGCCTTACTTATCTTGGCATTACCGTGCTTTGTATCTTTGCCTATTGGGCGAGTGGCATGAGCATATTTGATGCGTTCAATCACGCGCTCACGACAGTGGCGACGGGTGGTTATTCGACCCATGACAAGTCTTTCGGCTTCTTTACGAATCCGGTGAGCGGCTGGATTGCTATTGTGTTTATGGTGCTTGGGTCCTTACCGTTTGTGCTCGTCGTGCAGGCGGCGCGGGGGCAACCGTGGCGGCTTTGGCGCGATCCGCAGGTGCGTTCGTTTCTATGGTTGATTGCGTTGGTGTCGCTGGCTCTGACCATTTATCTTGGCGTGTCGTTGCAAGAGCCGTTTTCGCAGGCCTTATTGAAAGCCACGTTCAACGTGATTTCCGTGATAACCGGCACGGGTTATGCTATGGGGGACTACACCCAGTGGGGCGCGCCGGTGATCGGGTTGGCGCTGCTGCTGAAGTTTGTCGGCGGGTGTACCGGATCGACAACTGGGGGTATCAAGATCTTCCGTTTCCTGGTGTTTTTTGGCACGGTAAAGGCGCATTTGCGGCGGATGGTGCGGCCCAATCGTGTGATTTCGGTTTCTTATGGGGCGGCGCGCCTGACGCCGGAGCTAACCTTTTCTGTTCTGGCTTTTCTAGTGGTTTACTTGGGAACCGTTGGGATTCTGACTTTGGTTTTGTCCACCTTTCATCTGGATCTGGTGACGGCGGTATCTGCGGCGGCGACTTCGGTGGGCAATGTGGGGCCGGGTCTTGGGCCGGTCATCGGCCCGGCGGGCAGCTTTGCGCCGCTGCCAGATGCAGTGAAGTGGATTTTGAGCGCAGCGATGCTGCTGGGCCGGTTGGAGCTGTTTACCGTGTTGGTGCTGCTTGATCCGGATTTCTGGCGCAAGTAACGAGCAAGAGTGGGCGGTAATGAAATTTCCTGAAGCGTTGATCGAGGGGCGGCTGAAAAAGCGCTACAAGCGGTTTTTGGCGGATGTAGAGCTGTGCCACAGCGGTGAAATAGTGACGGCACACTGCGCCAATTCCGGCTCCATGAAGACCTTGCTGGGGGAGGGTATTCCCGTTTGGCTGAGCTATAGCGATGATCCAAAGCGCAAGCTCAAATACTCTTGGCAGATGCTACAGCTTGGCGAGGCCATGGTGGGCATCAACACAGCGCTGCCTAATAAGCTGGTGGAGGAGGCACTCGGTGTGGGGTGGATCGCACCGTTGCAAGGCTACGCAAAGCTGCGCCGCGAAGTAAAGTACGGCAAGAACTCCCGTATCGATATTTTGTTAGAGAATGAAGATGGCGCGCTGACCTATGTGGAGGTGAAGAACACCACCATGCTGCGCGAGGCGGGGATTGCGGAGTTTCCTGATAGTGTGACCGCGCGGGGAACCAAGCATCTACAAGAGTTAAGCGATATGGTTGCGCAGGGGCACCGTGCGGCTATGGTGTTTTTGGTGCAGCGGGATGATGCGCAGCGCATGCGTATCGCGCGTGATATTGACCACGCCTATGGCGAAGCCTTTGATGCGGCGTTGGCCGCAGGGGTGGAAGCCTATGCCATTGGTTGCCGCCTTGATGCTGGCGAGATCGTTGTAGACCGGAATGTTGAAATAGATTTTTATTCGGCACTTTAACCTTTTTGGTTGTGCGTGTTCATGATAGGTATTTCTCAGTTTTCTGAAGTTAGAAATAGATCTAACGAAATTTTTGATGGTCTTATAGGGGTCAAAAAGATGTATATATTTAAAAAGTATGTATTGTCATTTGTTTGCGCGGCATTTTTCTTTTTAGCCACTTTGAATGTGTCAGGTTTTATTCTTAGGCAGTATGAGTTTAACAAGGTTTTTAAGGGGTTTCTCATAATTTCTTCGGCTGTGCTGGTTGGTAATTATGTGTATAGCTGGTTGTCTAATCGTGTTAAGCCGAGAAAATCAACCAATGAACCTGTTGATCACGTTGAGTAAAAGAACTGCTCTCCCTTTGCATTATGCGTTTACTCAACTAGCTTGTAAGTGTGAGTGTTTGGCATATGGACTAGGCAAGTAGTTGGAATAATGCGTTGCTATCTTCCGTTAATTTCAAAGTTGCAGTGATAACAACGCTTTGCCTAATGGCGTCATATGTTGTTGTCATTTGGGCACCGCTAAATGTTATGCCGCCACAGTTTCATTTGGGCGTACTTAGTGTCGTGTTGGTCGTGGGTATTTTGTTTTCACCGCTACTGGGGCGCCGTGGCGACTACGGTTTACTTTGGACAGCGCTGAGCGTGCAAGGGGTCATAATTTGTACGACCTTGATCGTAAGCTTGGGAATGATGCTGTTTTTCAGTCAATTGCCCAATAATGTGCAGGGGTGGCGAGAGTTCTTGTTCACACCGGTTTTAGCTTGCCTGTTTATTTACGAAATCGTTTTGGAACAGCTTAGCTTGTTCTTGTTTTGCATACTCGGCTTGCACATGGCGACTTGGTATTTCCGCGCTTTCAACCGCCCGCGGCCTAAGTCAGCGATGGAGCAATAAGGCAGCGCGCTTGCTGCCCTATCATGCTTTATCAATTGATGCGGTAAGCGACCAGGCCATGACCGGTCGCCGTGTAGTCTGCTTCAGTGACAATGTTCAGTGGGCTGGAGGTGTTTTGCGTCGTTAACTCATAGACAGCAAAACGGGCCTGCACAGTATCGCCATGAAAGCTACCCCGCTCAATTATGGCATAGGTGCCGGGGACGCCGTTTAATTCGCCTTGAAAAATGCCGGTGCCACTGAAGACTGATCTGCTCTTATCTGCATAGGCGATGGTGTATGTCATGGCTTCGTTGCCAACTAATTGGCCGCTATGCGTTTTGGTCACCTCGGCCCTTGTGAGCTTGGTTTCCTGATCTTCGCTTATCGGTGTTTCCTGCCAACTTTCAATTGTATAGCTTGCTTGCATGCTGTTATGTCCTAAACTGTAAATAGATTGTGGCAGGCTAAGGCCGTCCGCTGGCTTGGTCTTGAACAATTGCGACGGAGGGGGCTTTTGCGTGCAAAATTACCGGTAAAAGGGCTTATTCGCGCAGCAGAAAAGCCGCCGTTGCAGCTGGACTTGCGCCCGGCGCAGGGCCGCTTCGGGGCAGGTGTTGCGGCGATCTGGCAGGTGACATGGGCACTGCCTGAAGGGCAAAGCCATGAGCAGCGAAATCTCCCCCATCCGGCGCAGCATCTGGTTATTGATCGGCGTAGCGGCAGCGGACTATATGGACCTACGACGGCGCCGTTTTGTTATGAGCTGCGCGGGAAAGGTGCAGTGCTGGGCTTTAAGCTTGTGCCCGGGGCGGCGACCGTGTTGTTTAATGTGCGCGCTGGTGATCTTGTGGATGGATCGGTGCCGCTCACCAGCGCCGGGCTTGCGGCGCAAGAGGTTGGCGAGCTTGAAGCGTTGGTGGAGGCGCGCGCCTTTGCGCAAGCTGAGGCGTTGTTGCTGCGCCTATTGGCACAGTGCCTTGAGGTGGATATGCACAGCCTCTGTGCTCTTGCTTGGTAAGATTACTACGGGGATTGAGGCAGATCGAAGCCTTCTCAGGGTGGAGCAGGTTGCCGACCGGTTTGGCCTAACAGTTCGCCAGCTGCAAAGGCTGTTTCAGCAGTATCTTGGTGTCGGGCCTAAATGGGTGATTGAACGCTATCGGATTTTCGAGGCGCTGGCGCTGCTGGAGGCGCAGGACAGGGAGGCTTTTGAGGGCTCGCTTGCCGAACTTGCCTATGGGCTAGGCTATGCGGATCAGGCGCATTTCAGCCGGGTTTTCAAGCGGCTGACAGGGGAGCAGCCTGCGCACTATCGAGAAATGGTGGCCAGATCGGGAGAGGTGTAAAAGGGAAATAAAAAAGGCAGCCGGAGCTGCCTTTTGTGTGTTTGGTTAGCCTGCCGTATCTTTGGCGATTGGCGGCTGGAAGGACCAGCCCATATCCCATGGGAAGTAGACCCATGTGTCCTGCGAAAGCTCGGTGACGATGGTGTCGGCCAGTTCACGGCCAAGAGGCTTGGCGTAAACGGTAGCAAAGTGGGCTTTTGGCAGCATCTCGCGCACGACCTTGGCGGTTTTACCGGTGTCTACAAGATCGTCGATGACAAGTACGCCTTCGCCTTGGTCTGCAATCACATTTGGATCAATGCCTTTGATGACTTCAAGTTTACCTTGGTCGTCATAATCATGATAGGAAGCGATGCAAACGGTTTCGATTTTACGTACGCCAAGCTCGCGGGCGATGATACCGGCTGGAACAAGGCCACCACGGGTGATGCAGACAATTGCGTCAAACGGGCCTTTGTCAGACAGACGCCAAGACAGGGCGCGGCAATCGCGGTGGAACTGATCCCAAGAAACTGGGAAGGCTTTATTCTGGGCTGGATTTTCCATCTTCGGTCCCTTTGGTGGATGTGCCGAGGGCCTTGGTGGCAAGCGCCTCTACAGCAGCGATTGCATCTCGCAGTACATCAACTTCGCGGGCTCTGACAACCACTTGTGTGGAAAACACCCCATCTTTCATGCTGGGATAGGAGCCAATGGCGGTTTTGGGGTGGTCTGCCTGTACTTTGGCGAGCTGGGCGGCGATGCGGCTTTCTGGTAGTGCGATATCGATTGCTCCGGAAAGCATCTTTGCGCCTGTTTCCAGCGTAGGGCCAATTTCGTCCAGCATAGCCTGCATGATTGCTGGTACACCGGCGAGTACATGCACGTTTTCCAATTTAAAACCCGGAGCAGCAGACACACTGTTTTTGATAAGCGAGGCGCCATGGGGAATGCGGGCCATGCGCTGGCGGGCGGGGGTGAATTCCCCTTGTGCGTAATGCTGCTCTAGAATGGCAAAGGCACGCGGATCAATGTCGATGCCCACTTCAAAGGCTTTAGCGATGGCGTCAGCGGTTATGTCATCATGGGTTGGGCCTATGCCGCCAGAAGTGAAGACGTGGGTATAGCGGGCCCGCAAGGCATTTACGGCCTCAACGATGCGCTCTTCGATATCGGGAACGACACGAACTTCTTGCAGATCAATGCCCAGCTCGGTGAGGAAACTGGCAAGGTAGCCGATGTTTTTGTCTTTGGTGCGGCCAGAAAGGATTTCATCGCCGATCACCACATATCCGGCGCTGATAACTTTGTGCTGTGCAGTTGTCATTTTAAATCCTGTGGGGCGGTATGCGCATCGGCGAGCGGTGGCGGTGCCCAGTCAAAAATCCATGCGAACTTTTCTAGCAGCTTCGCGGGGGAAGAGAAAGACAGAACCGTATCACGCGCCAGAGATGCAGGCGCACGCATATGATAAACACTTTCGTTTTTGAGTGCTTGGCGAGCAACGCTCTCGGCACGGGGGCGGCGCTGGCTGGCGTAAGAGGCAAGCGCGGGGGGGGCTGCGCCAAAGCGGCTGACATTGGCTGCCAGTATTGCCGCGTCCTCGATGGCCATAGCTGCGCCCTGCGCCATGAACGGGGTCATGGCATGGGCGGCGTCACCGATGAGCGCAATGCGACCCTTGCACCAGCCGCTTCCCGGTTTGATGTGACAGAGGGCCCAGCGCGTCCAGCTGCTGGACAGGCGCAGCAGATCGGTTGCATTGGCGCTCCAGCCTGAAAAGTGGGGTAGGAGCTGGTCCAGTGTGGCGGGCTCGGCCCAGCTGGGGGCGGCTATGTCTACCTGCTGCCAGTCTTCATGGGCGATGGCAACGATATTCAGAAAGCGGCCCTGCTGCAAAGGGTAGTGGACCATGTGTGCTTGAGGCCCGAGCCAGAGACCAGTGTTTTGCAACATGCGCGGCGAGAAATTGCTGGCATCTATGGTTGTGCGATAAGCGACGCGGCCAGAGAATTGGGCTGGGGGGAGGGCGAGGGTGTTGGTTCGCAGGGCGGACCAGACACCATCAGCGGCGATGAGCAGTTGGTAGGTTCGCTCCGCAAAATCAACTCCGCGGAGGCAGGCATCCGGAGCGAACTTGAGGGTAACGCCCGCATCGCTTTGGTCTGCGTTGATGATCTTACAGCCCAAGTAAAGAGTAATATCTGGCGTTGCTTCGACGGCTTTTTTAAGCAGGTTTTGTAGGTCGGCGCGATGGATGACGTAGTAGGGTGCACCAAAGCGCTGCTTTGCCTGTTTGCCTAGGGGGACCTTGGCCAAGGTGCGGCCGGTACGGGCAGCGCGCATGATGATGGATTGCGGGGCGATTGCTGTTTCCGCCAGATCGTGCTTGAGGCCGATCTGTTCAAGGCAGCGCACGGCATTGGCAGAAAGCTGCAGGCCAGCGCCGACCTCTTGCATTTGGCTGGCGGCTTCGAAAAGCTCTACCTTGTAACCCATGCGGGCGAGGTAGAGCGCGGCAGTCATTCCGGCGATACCAGCACCGGAAATGGCAAGAGGGCCTTTAGACATGTACGCAGTGCAATCCTGTTATTGTTGTTGTCGTTGCAAGAATGGCCGCACGGGGCGGCCATTGTCATTGATGAATGTCTTATTCGGCGGCTTGTGCAGCGGCATCTGGTATCCAGACACAATCGCTGGGCGTGGCCTGCGTCGGTGCGAGTGCACTATCGTAGACATAATGGGTGGAGCAGTAGGGGCAGACGACTTCGGTGTCGGCACCCATATCAAGGAAAATGTGCGGATGATCGAATGGCGGATTTGCACCGATGCACATAAATTCTTTGGCACCGATGGAAACCTGTTTGTGGCCGCCTGAATTTTGGAAATGCGGCACTGCATGCGAGGCCATGTGGATTCTCTCCCGTAGTATGGCGATTGGGTACTAGCGAAAGTTTCGCTTATTCTTGTTGCGCGCAGAATAAGGGCTAATCCTCACCAATGACAAGGGCTTTGCATTAAAAACAGGGAATGCACGCAGAAGGTTCTGGCGCGTATTGTGCGCTGTTGGGTGTTTTGGTGCCAAGCGAAGCGTTGCTGGGGTGAGGTCTTGTGTTTGCAAGCTGGTGGAGCGGGCAGCGGGCTCTTGATTTTGCGCGGGATTTGAGGCAAGCAATCCGGCAAGTTCAGCCAATGTGTATAGCTAGGGGATGCAAGTTTACATGCCGATTTTCGAGAATAACGGGGCACCGATTTCCTACCTAGATCAAGGGGAGGGGGAGCCGATTATTCTAGTGCATGGCTTTGCCTCGAACAAAGAGGTGAACTGGCTCTACCCCGGCTGGGTGGACACTTTGGTCAAGGATGGCCGCCGCGTGATTGCATTGGATAATCGGGGACACGGAGAAAGCCATAAGTTCTACAGCCCGGATGATTATGGCGCGCAGATCATGGCTGGGGATGTGATCGGCCTTGCGGAAAACCTTGGGTTGCCGCGTGTTGATCTGCTTGGCTACTCCATGGGAACACGGATCTCTGTGTTTTGCGCATTACAGAGGCCTGAACTGGTGCGTTCGCTGATCCTTGGCGGTATGGGCTATGGCGTTGTATCAGGTGTTGGCAATCCCGAGCCGATTATCCAAGGTTTGCTCGCCGACAGCATGAACGAGATTCCAGATAGGATAGGCCGCGCCTTTCGTGCTTTTGCCGAGCAAACAAAATCTGACCGTAAAGCACTCGCAGCATGTATGGGCTCGGTGCGCAAGCCAATTAGTGAAGAAGATGTGGCGCAGGTGCAAGCGCCAACCTTGATTGCAGTTGGTACAAAGGACGAGGTGGCTGGATCGCCGCAGCGATTGGCAGGCTTAATGCCAAGCGCGCAAGTGCTTGATATTCCTAATCGTGATCATATGAATGCGGTGGGCGATAAAGTGTTTAAGTCCGGTGTGCTACGATTTCTTCAGGACTTGGATTAAGGTGAGTGAGCACACCCGCTTGCCGGCTGTGCTCCAGCGATTGTGATCAGGCTAGGGCAAGAGCCGGTTCAATTCTGGTTTCAGGTGTGTTAGCAAAACGGAAAAGCACTCTTGTGCTTGGCATTCTGGTTGCATAAATGGGTTGTTGCAACCGGAATATGCCAATTGTCTTTATGGAAAGAGACAGCCTTAAGGGAGGCGAAACAATGCAATTACCTCTGAGCGCGCCGCAAGACATCGCTTCGCACGATCCGATCTGGAGTCGTGTGCGCTGCGAAGCTGAAGAGATGATTGCCAAGGAACCGGCCTTGGCCTCTTTCGTTTATGAAACCGTGTTGAACCACAGCAACCTGGAAGAGGCTATTGTCCACCGGGTGGCTGACCGTTTGGGGCACGTTGTTGTGTCTTCATCGCTTATTCGCCAGACCTACCTAGAAGCGTTGGGGCAGGATGATGGCCTGTCTGCGGCTTTTCGGATAGATATTGCTGCGGTGATTGATCGCGATCCAGCTTGCAATCGTTATCTTGAGCCACTGCTCTACTTCAAAGGGTTCCACGCGCTGCAGACGCACCGGCTGGCGCACTATTTGTGGCACCAAGGGCGGAAGGACTTTGCGCTTTACTTGCAGAGCCGGAGTTCGGAAGTGTTTCAGGTGGATATTCATCCGGCAGTGCCGATGGGGCGCGGGATATTTATCGATCATGGCACCGGCTTGGTGATCGGCGGCACAGCAGTGGTGGAAGATGATGTCTCCATCTTGCAAGGTGTGACGCTGGGCGGCACCGGCAAAGAGGGGGGCGATCGTCATCCCAAGGTGCGGCACGGGGTGTTGATTGGCGCGGGAGCCAAAGTGCTCGGCAACCTTGAAATTGGTCACTGTTCGCGGGTGGCGGCCGGATCTGTTGTGCTTAAGGATGTGGAGCCGTGCTCTACAGTTGCCGGAGTTCCGGCAAAACTGGTTGGAGAGGCGGGTTGTGCACAGCCCGCGAGGGCGATGGATCAGATGCTCAAGCAAGGTCAAGCAAAAACAGGCGAAAAACAACAGGGATAAGCCGGATTGCAGGGGTTGGCAGCGGCGCTGCTTTGTATAGTTTGGGCCGCACCAATTGATCAAACACCCTTGAAAAGGAGAAGGCTGTGAACGCCGAAGAAATCCGCAAACTGCAGGCTTTTCTGCGCAAAACATTCGGAAACCAGAACCTGAGCGTTCGTGGTCGTTCCAACAAGGATGACTCTTGTGAAGTCTATGTTGGCGACGAATTCCTTGGGGTGATTTTCCGCGATGAAGAAGACGGAGAGACATCTTGGAACTTCCAGATGGCTGTCTTGGAAATTGATCTGGAAGATCTCTAAGACTTTATAAGCACATGATGAAAGGCCCCTTTGCAATGCAAGAGGGGCTTTTTTTATGCCTAAATGTTTCGAGTTTTTTCTAGGCAGATCGAGTAGGTGACATCCCATAGGCGCATAGGCATTGGTCGCAATCCAAGGATTGGCGGGGAATGCTGGCTGTGAAACCCTTTTTTCCAAGAGCAAGGAGGGGTGATGATTGCAGATCTTTTGGTGCTAGGGCTTTTGTGTGGTGTCGGATTGCTGGTCAGTGCGTTGTTTGCGATTTGCAGTGATGCGTTGCGATTTCGGTGGCGGCAACAGCTCACCGTCATTTCGGTTGTTGCGCTGCTGCTGCGTGGGCCCGTTGAGATGTTGGAGGCGGGGCGGCAAGACGCGCTGGCGCAGACGCGTTTGTCTGCGAGTGGTTTCGGAGCAGCAGCGCTGTTGATTGTGGGTGGCTTGGTTGCGTGTTGTTTATTGGGCTTGGCATTGCTTGTTTTTAGTTTTGCGGTTTTATCTGATTAAGTTGTCGCGCTATAAGTGTCCTTAAGAGACGATTTGGCAGCGGGGAGGAAAGATGCCTGTCTACAGTCTGGGCCGCAAGCAGCCACAACTGCCGGAGGCGGACGCCTTTTTCATTGCACCTACTGCTACAGTAATTGGCGATGTCCTTTTGGAAGATAACGCGTCAATTTGGTTCAATGCAGTGGTGCGTGGGGACCGGGAGCGTATTTCTATTGGAGCGGGCAGTAATGTGCAGGATGGCTGCGTTCTGCACACTGACCCGGGTTATCCGCTGATTGTCGGTGCTGGCGTAACTATTGGGCACAACGCGGTTGTTCACGGCTGTGAAATTGGCGAAGGATCACTCATTGGCATGGGTGCGACGGTGCTAAATGGTGCAAAAATCGGGAAAGGTTGCCTGATTGGTGCCAACGCTTTGGTGACAGAGCGCACAGTTATCCCTGACCATTCATTGGTTCTTGGAGCACCAGCAAAGGTTAAGGGCACACTTGACGCGGCAGCGCAGGAGCGGCTGCGCCTTTCAGCACTGGGCTATGTTGCTAATTGGCAGCGCTACAGCAAAGAACTGGATGTTTTTGTGCCAAGTGCAATGGCGGTAACCAATTAGGGGATTGCAAATGAGCGACGTCGTCACGCTTTGGCATGCGGCTAACGGGGGATGCTGGCAACCGTGGTGACACGCCGGTCTGAGATAGCTGTCCAGCGCGCTGGATTGCGGTTGGACTGACGTTTAACATAGCGGTATGGGGTTGCGTACCACGGCAACACTTTAGCGGATTGGTTGTCGAGGATGAGGTCACCCTTGTCAGTTCGCACGGAAAGGACCGCATGGCCTGAATTGTTAAGATCCTTGACCACCGTGATAAGTAGTGCACTTGAGGGCCAGCCGAGGGCCAAGAAGCGTCGCTGCTTTTCGAGGACGTATTCTTCGCAATCACCTGCGCCCAGCTGTGGCAAGGTCCAAAATTCGGGGGTGCCAAATTGCTGCTGGTCGGTAATTGGGCGAATGGTTTTGTTAACGGCAGTGTTGATGCGCTCTATTTCGCGCCATCGTGCATCTGTCAGACGCACAAGCAACGGGGTTGGGTCAGTTACTTGGCACATTTGCGTGTACTTGTTGCAAAACTCGATATGGCCAATTGGCGGCTCTGCCGGGCCAAGCACAGGCATGAATGGGCCGGGGGGCTGCGCGCTGACATGGGTGGACAGCGTGAGCCCGATGACGGCCACTATTTTTTTAGGCCAGGATATGCTTTTAAGTGCAGACAGCAAATGCGACTCCCGAGTGTTCGTTACCCAAGGTCTGCGAGAGAGCTGAATCCTTTCTAAACAAAACTCATGCGCGGCGGAGTGTGTCTGGCTGCTGCCCGTCGGAGCACGGCCTGTTGCTGCTCGGGGGGGATTGTCTTAGAGTGGTGAAAGTAAAATAACTTCTTATCTATATGAAATTATTGTAAAAATTATCATACTTCGCACAGGGATGGTGGTAAATCGGCAAGTTAGTATTTGTTAACCAAGGATTGTGAAGCATGTTGATGCAGCGTGCTGTGGTGACCGGGGTTAGGCTGCGCCGAGCGTAGTCGGGACAAAGTGATTCTGTCTAAAAACAAGAAGCAGCGCTTTTGCGCTGCTTTATACCTATGGCTCATTGGCTCATGAAGCCTTGGCCTCGTAACGCTGGCTGGCCTTAATGTGCGATCTGTTGCTCTAACATCTCGGGTTTTTGTACGCTTGCAAATTCCAAGCCGATGCCCTCTTCAAAATGGCGTACGACACGCGCGCGCATTCGGCCGATTGTGATAACCGTGCCGATTGCAGGGCGCACGGACGTCGTTATCGCTGCGCCTGACAAGGACACATCAATAATCGAGCACTCGTATTCACGGCCATCCTCAAGGATCATATTGGTGATTTGCGTCTTGGGAACAAAGCGCTCGTGGCGGCGATCTTCCGGTAGACCTAGCGAATCTTTGTTTGCTAGCCAAGTCAGTACGGAGGCGATGCGCTCGCGTTTCTTGGGGCTGGCTTTTATCTCAACCGCAAAACCGACCTCGAGATGTCGGCTGATTGTGCCTTCTACTCGTCCGATATGATCTAGATAAGCGATAACTTTTTCGCCCACAGCGCCAGTGGTGAGCGTTATGAGGCTTACTCCGCCGGGAGACATATCGACGGCTTGGCATGGGTATTCCTGCTGATTCTCCAGCATAAACCGGCCCAACACACTGACATCGACACGGTGATGCGAGCGGGCGTATTGTTCGGCGGTCTCCCCCTGCAGGTCGGTCGCTTCGCTAAGGCTCGTTGTCATATGAATCGAATCCCAATTCCAAGTCAGCCGCAAAATTGCTCATATAATATTACTAGGTTATCAAGCTTAATAGAAGGTATGCAGGGAGAAAACTGTTGCTCAGGCTTTTCCCCCATCCAATATTAGTAGGTGTTTGACCTGACGGGCCTTTCCAAATGCTGATGAGTTTTGCATATCTACATGGGGTGGCTTAAGATTTGTCGGCTGGCGGGGGATTGTTAGGTTGGTTTCTCGCTGGAATTGTGAGGAAAAGCCTGCAAAATCTTCAATCTCATCCGGCCACAGTACCCGCATTGACGAGACTTTTTGCGCGATGACAGGGTCTGCGCCAATCCAATGCGCGCGTTGCATGGGCACGAGTGAGCCCAGTATGCGCACAGCCCCTTGGCCGCGGACGTTCACTGGCAGGAGCAGTAGTTCTAGCGGTAGAGAATCACCACTAGCGGAGACAGCAGATAAGGTCAGCACGGCAGCGGCCTTTTCCTTGGTGACTGATTCTAGCATTGTTGTGAGTTTGGCTTTATCTGCATCTTGCCAGCCATCAAAAAAATCACGCGACTTTAGCTCTCGTCCATACAGCGCGCAGACGCGTGTGCCAGCGAGGCGGTAGATAAAGGCGGCGGGTTTTTTATATTCAAGAATAAACGTATCGCCGAGGACCGACTTGATTGCCGCAGGCTGGATATCGCAGCGTTCTGGTGCCTCGCGTGTGGCGCGGATTTCGTCCCAATAAGAGTAGAGTAAGCGTGTTGCCCCGTGTTTCATACTGATGCCTCCCTGAACTGGCCTTACTTATCGAAGGGAGATCAGAGTGTGTCTTTTATAGACATTTTTAACCATCCCTGTCTCTCTAGTGGGTATTAAGCAGGGTTTGTGCCAATATTAAAACTTTCTTAAAATTTTAATCGAATTTGATACGCTGTTTTGTCGCTTTGGGGATATCCTCTTTGGTTCAAGGTGTTTTTTGTCGTTAAACTGAAATATTAGTTGCTATTTTTTTTGAAGCGCTTTTAATGGGTTCCGTCATTGCCGTCGTAGGTGCGGCTCGTTTTCGGGGGGAAATGAGTGCAGCAGACCTCCGGCTAATGCCACATTGAAAAGCCGCCATGCGTGATCGGGGGAGAGCGCTGGCGGCTTTTCTATTTTTGGCGTGCTTGATCTTTTGTTGTTTCAAAAAAGGACGGGATGTTTCGTATTGATACGCGGTGTCTCACACTTGAACGAAACGGATTTGGGCTGTTAGGTAGTCGCGCCTGCGAACCTTACGGAGAAACGTATGTCTGAGGAGCAAACTTCTGCCCCTGAAAAGCGGGGGAGACCATCCTCGCCGCCTGTCTTTAATCTACCCGGTGTCGTGATCGCCCTCGTTCTGGTGTTTGTTGCGGTGCATTTGCTCATCGAACAGTTTGCTGGGCCATACGAACAGCGCCAAATCTTTGCCTTGTTCGCTTTCTGGCCGCTGCGCTATGAATTTAGCTTGTTTGCGCAGGAGGGGTGGCCGGGAGGAACAGCTTCTGCGATTTGGTCTTTTGTGAGCTACAGCTTTTTGCATGGTAGCTGGGGACATTTGCTGGTGAACTGCTTCTGGATGGCCGCTTTTGGCGGGGCTTTGGCGTGGCGCTTTGGCGCTATGCGTTTCCTGTTGTTTAGCGGGCTGAGTGCTATCGGTGGTGCCTTGTTGTTTCTCTTGATGAACCAAGGCGCGTCGATACCGATGATTGGCGCATCGGCGGCGATCTCGGGACAAGTTGCCGGGGTCATGAGATTTGGTTTTTGCTACGGTGGGCCCATGCATCAGGTGCGCGCGCCGGGGCGGATCAAGTTTTTTGTGCCAGCATTTTCGCTAATGCGTACATTTCAAGATAGGCGGACTCTGGGCTTTCTTGGGATTTGGGGGACGCTGAATGTGGTGTTTGGTCTGCTCTCACCTTCTGCTGGCGGACCGGCAATCGCTTGGGAAGCACATTTGGGTGGCTTTGCCACTGGCCTGCTGCTGTTTTCACTTTTTGACAGAGCTACCTCTCAAAGCAATTAAGCAAAAAGGCCGTATGTCTTATCTGCTGTTTGCAAAATGATAGGAATTGGTCATGATATATCTTGGTGGAGCGGTATTTGCTTTGCGCCATCTTGGTATTGAGGAGGACGTTCATGACAGTTTCTGCAATTCTGCAAGCTAAGGGCCGTGAGGTGTTTTGCGAGCCTTGTGACCGTACGGTTGGTGAGGTGTGCGCGACGCTCGGGGCACGGGGCATTGGTGCAATGGTGCTGCATGATGGTGATAAGGAGATTGCCGGAATTGTTTCGGAACGTGATGTGGTGCGGGCGATTGCTCTGAATGGTCGGGATATTCTGGAGCAGCCCGTGCGCGATATCATGACACGGAAAGTTATGGTCTGCGAAGAACAGGATACCTTGCTGGTGGTGTTGGCACGGATGACAGAGGGGCGCTTTCGTCACTTGCCCGTTGTCAAAGATGGGCGTTTGAGCGGGATTATCTCCATTGGTGATGTGGTCAAGTACCGTATTGCGCAGGTGGAGCGGGAGGCCGAAGAGATGCGCTCCTATATTCATGCGGGATAGCCGGTTTTCGCTTTGATTGCCGAAAAGGCGGCTGGCAAGTGCTTGTCGCCTTTTTGTTTGATGCATGAGGCTTTAGGCGAGATCGTCGGGCACACGGAATTTGTGCTGTGGTGGTAGAGGCGGACAAAGGCCGAGGACATCGCGAATGTCTGTGAGCATGCGCTGGGTGGTTTCATAGCCGATCTCGATGCTTTCCGCGGCACGATGAAAATCAAACAAGCCAATTTCGCCAAGGCGCAAGGGGATGACCCAGTCCGGTGGGTCGCCTGCCAAGCGGGAGCGGGCAATGCGGTCTTGTATGATGTTGTAACTTTCCATCATTACCCCGGAAATTCCCGGTAGTCCCTTTGGTTTGCCAAAAAGCTTGCGCCGAACGATGCGCTTGGCCAGTTGTAGTTGGTTTGGTGTGTCTTGATTGTCTTCTTGCAAGTTGAAGAAAGGATCGTCGTGCACCACTGTCGAGCCACGGCCAAAACTATCGGTGTTGAGATTGATGGCGATGACGAAACGGGCCCCAAAGGCACGGCAGACGGAAACGGGAATTGGGTTGACCAGAGCGCCATCCACCAGCCAGCGTCCGCCATAGGAGACTGGCTCGAAAATGCCGGGAAGCGAGGCGGTGCAGCGTAAGGCGTGGGCAAGGGAACCGGAGCGAAGCCAGATTTCGTGGCCGGTGCCGAGTTCGGTGCACACGGCGGCAAAGGGTGTGACGAGCTCTTCGATTGTTGTCTTGCCAAGGTGTTCGTGCAGAAGGTCGAAGATTTTATTGCCGGAGATAAGACCGGCGCCACCGATGGAAAAGTCCATTAGGGAGAACATGCGGCGTCGGTTTATGGAGCGGGCAAATTCTTCCAGCTCATCTAACTTGCCTGCCAGATAGCAGCCGCCAACGATTGCGCCAATTGAACTGCCACAAACCACGTGGGCTTTAATATCCGCCTCCTCTAAGGCGCGGAGCACGCCAATGTGGCCCCAGCCACGTGCGGCACCGCCGCCTAGGGCGAGGCCGATGCTTGGTGTGGTTGGGCCGGGTTTGGCGAGGCAATCGTCCTCTGGTTTGCCCGAGGCTTTAAAGCGTATTTTGTCCAGCACGTGTTTGCCCATTTGGCGAAGAGTTTGCTATGAATGAAAGAGTGTGACAGACAAACTCTATAAAAACACTGAACAAACGCGGGCTCAACCTATCACTTTTTGCCGTAGACTTCCTCTGGATCATAGACAGGCGCGGCTTCTGCGAAGGTCAGAATGGTGTTGCCGGTCGCATCCTTTTCGATTTTGCGGTAGAAGCAGGAATTATAGCCCACATGACAGGTGGCACCGTTACCTGCCACGCGTACGCGCAGCCAGATGGCGTCCTGATCGCAGTCGGTGCGCATTTCGATGACATTCTGTACTTGGCCGGAGGTGCCGCCCTTTTTCCAGTACTCCTGACGGGAGCGGCTCCAGTACCATGCTTCGCCGCTGTCGATGGTGCGTTGCAGGGCTTCGGCATTCATATAGCCGACCATAAGCAAGTCGCCGGTGTCAAAATCGGTTACAGCGGCGGCGATCAGGCCATCACTATCAAACTTCGGCGACAGTACGGCGCCCTTCTCCAACTCCTGCTTGGCAGGGCGGGGCGGGAAGTGGCTGCAATTGGCTGAGTTGCACATAACAATCCTTAAATAAATGCGTGAGTTGGCGCAGGTGTTTTGCGCTTAGGCTCGAACCAGTTGCATAAAACGGGCCTGCTCAGCTGCATCTTCGGCAAAACAGCCGGTAAAGCTGTTGGTGAGGGTAGAGACCCCCTGCTTTTGAATACCGCGCATGGACATGCACTGGTGCTCGGCCTCGACCATCACGGCAACGCCGCGCGGGGCGAGCGTGCTTTGGATGGTGTCGATGATCTGTGCGGTCATCTTTTCCTGTGTTTGCAGGCGGCGGGCGAAGATATCGACAACACGTGCGAGTTTAGACAGGCCAACAACCGCATTGGAGGGATAGTAGGCAATGTGAGCCTTCCCAACGAATGGTAGAATATGGTGCTCGCAAAAGGATGTGAAGACGATGTCGCGCAGCAACACGATGTCTTTGTAGCCTTCGACTTCCTCGAAGGTGCGCTCCAGATGCTCCTTCGGATCTTCGCGATAACCGGCGAAGAGATCTTCGTAGGCTTTGACCACACGAGCAGGCGTCTCTATGAGACCTTCCCGCGCCGGATCATCTCCTGTCCAACGCAACAAGACAGCTGCTGCAGCTTCCGCCTCTGCACGGGAAGGGCGCTGGCTGGTGGTTGCGGCCTGCGATTTTGCCTCTTGATCGGTGTCACTTACCGGTTTGAGGACTGGTTCCATTGCGGATCTCCATATTCACATCTGTCACGTTACGTTTTTTGAAAACGCCGCAGCTTTTGCGCTAAATTATGTACAAAGGGCCTAACAGGCGGTACATAGCGCAAAACCAAGGTCAAGCAATGGTGCGGGCTCTCCGGATAACGTATCGTGGTTGCTGCTGCTTTTCGGTTCTTGTCTGGCGCCAGCTAGTGGGCGGCGCTTCGCTTTGAACTTGCAGCAAGCGCTCTTATATAGGCCAGAATACGACCTATGAAAAGAGAGGGCCTTTCGGCTCGATTGAGTTTTACTCGGGCGATGCTGAAGTGATTTTGTCGCTAGGCCCAAACCGGCACATTTTAAGGAATGACACGAGCGATGCTAAACGACGTCTACAACAGCAAAATCCTTGAGCTGGCAGGCAATATTGCAGGGCTTGGCAGGCTGGAACAGCCAGAGGCGAAGGCCAAGGCGCACTCTCGATTGTGTGGCTCTACCGTTGCGGTGGAGCTGTGTGTCGAGGCAGGTACCGTGAGTGCCTTTGCACAGGATGTAAAAGCGTGTGCCTTGGGGCAGGCCAGCGCCAGTGTGCTGGGGGCGCATGTGGTGGGAGCCACGGCGCAGGAGGTGCTGGCAGCGCAGCAGGCATTGCGGGCGATGCTTAAAGAGAATGGGCCAGCGCCAGAGGGGCGCTTTGCCGATCTGCGATATCTGGAGCCGGTGCGGGAGTACAAAGCGCGTCATGCCTCTACCATGCTGGCTTTTGACGCCTGTGTTGACGCGCTGCAACAGCTGGGCGCTTTACCTCTTGCAGGCGAGACAGGTGAGGGCGCGCGCTGATGTGCCTTCGCTGTGAATTGGAGCGGCAAAAGCAGGGCACAATGCGGCTGGGCATAGGGGCGGCGATTGGGCTTGCCCTGATTTTCGTTTACCGCCACTCGCTTAGTTTGTTTCTCGGGCGGACATGCCGATATGCGCCGACCTGCTCTGAGTATACGTCGACCGCGATCCGCCGCTACGGTCTGTGGGCCGGAGGCTGGGTGGGGTTGGCGCGGATTATGCGCTGCCGCCCGGGCGGTGCCAGCGGCTTTGACCCTGTGCCAGAGACCCTGCCAGCTGAAGGGCGGTGGTATGCGCCTTGGCGCTATGGCGACTGGCGCGGTGCGCAGATTGACCCAACGACACGCCTTGGCGGTGAGGACTAGGATGGTTTTCTTGGTGCCTTGCGGCTGTTAAGCCTTATCTTTTCAACAGGTTGGCGGCGTCCTGCGATATTTATACAGTTAAATTTAAAAAATGCAGAACGGGCCGTTGACAATTATCCGTGAAGACCGCATAAACCGCCCACACCGCACGGCGAGACACACTTCGCAGCGTGACGGAGGAGTGCCCGAGTGGCTAAAGGGGGCGGACTGTAAATCCGCTGGCTATGCCTACGTTGGTTCGAATCCAACCTCCTCCACCATCCCTCTTTATGAGGTTGATGAGATAATCTTCCAAACTTCCAGAAGAACAAGTTGTTTGTTTATAGATCTGTTGTGGCTTTTTGCTGTCAATCGACAGGTGCTTTCGAGCTTGCTAGGTTTTGCTCTGCCTATTTGAGGGAGAGTTGCCATGGACCTTGGAAGTTTTGCCGAAAAGCTCATGGGAATGGACGATGCGAGTTGGGAGCGACACACCAATCCTTGGAGCGGTTGGTCGCGCTTGTCTGTACTACCTCTGTTTGCGCTGGCGGTGTGGTCGCGGGTATGGCTGGGGCTGTGGTATCTTGTGCCGGTGGTGCTTGTGCTGCTTTGGGTCTGGATTAACCCCCGGTTGTTCGGTGTGCCCAAGTCTACTGATAATTGGATGTCGACAGGGGTGCTTGGCGAGCGGATCTGGTTGAAACGAAAGCAAGAACCTATCCCGCAACATCTTGGACGCATGATCAATTTGCTTAACTTTACTTCTGCCCTTGGCGCAGTTGCCTATATCTATGGTTTGTGGGAGCTGCATCTTTGGTGGACGGTGATTGGCACTGTGGTGATGTTTTGCGCCAAGTTGTATTGCATTGATTTTATGGTAAAGCTGGTGGCTTGGAAAAATCAGGCGGCGCATTAGGCTCGTTGTAGCTTGTTCCATAGGTTGGGCGCTGCCTTAACGGAGTTATGCTGCGTGAGCGAGATTAACATCGAGGGACTGTCGAGCTTTAGCTTTGGCGATACACCAGAGCTGGCAGATGAGCTGCTGGCGCTGGTGCTGAATGGCACGAAGACGGCCACTTGCGGCGATCTGCATTATTATGAAAGCGAAGGCTTGCGCATCCCGCAGGCGGGCGATCAGTATGTCATCACCAACGGCAAGGGCGAGGCCGCTTGCGTGGTGGAGATGATTGATGTGAGTATTCGCCGCTTTGACGAGATTGACGAGGTTTGGGCGGTGCTGGAAGGCGAGGGTGACCTTTCTTTGGATCACTGGCAGGAAGGGCACAAAGAGTACTTCACCCGCCTTGGAGTTTATGCGCCAGACATGCCGCTGGTCTGCGAGTACTTTAAGCTTATCAAGATTTTGAAGAAGTCGTAGGCGGACTTGCATCAACGCGACATGCTGCGTGGATACAGGAAAGAATCTGCGGCATGACCGGCGCAGGTTCTGGACCAGCCTCGTCATTTAGGCTAAGCACTCCTTTGAAGTGACCAAATGACCCACTGCTTACCTGCCTATGTTTGCAGGAGTGAGCCGGAGAGTGATGATGATTAAACTAAGTTTTCCTGACAATTCAATCCGTGAGTACGAGGCTGGCAGTTCCGGCTTTGATGTCGCGCTGAGCATTTCCAAGTCCTTGCAGAAAAAAGCATTGGCTGTGGCGATTGACGGCGAACTGCGTGATTTGGCCGAGCCGATCACCCAGGATGGCGCCATCGAGATCATTACCCGTGATGATCCACGCGCGCTGGAGCTGATCCGCCATGATGCGGCGCACGTGATGGCTGAGGCCGTGCAGGAATTGTGGCCAGGCACGCAGGTGACCATTGGCCCGGTTATTGAAAACGGCTTTTATTACGACTTTAAGCGCGAGACACCGTTTACCACCGAAGATTTGCCGGTCATTGAAAAGAAAATGCGGCAGATTATCGAGCGGAACGCCAAGTTCACCAAGGAAGTCTGGTCGCGCGAGCAGGCCAAGGCGCATTTTGCCGAGCAGGGCGAGCACTACAAGGTTGAGCTGGTGGATGCGATCCCTGCGGGGGAAGATGTCAAGATCTACCGTCAGGGCGATTGGCTGGACCTTTGCCGCGGGCCGCACCTTTATTCCACTGGTCAGATCGGGCAGGCTTTCAAGCTGATGAAGGTTGCCGGTGCTTACTGGCGCGGGGACAGCAACAACGAGATGCTGACCCGCATTTACGGCACCGCGTGGGCTAACGAGAAAGACCTCAAAGCCTATTTGCACATGCTGGAGGAAGCGGAAAAACGCGACCACCGCAAGCTGGGCCGGGAGATGGACCTATACCACTTCCAAGAGGAAGGGCCGGGCGTTGTTTTTTGGCACCACAAGGGCTGGAAGCTGTTCCAGAACCTGACCAACTATATGCGCCGCCGGTTGGCTGATGACTATCAGGAAGTGAACGCCCCGCAAATCCTTGACAAGGCTCTTTGGGAAACCTCGGGACACTGGGAATGGTACCGCGAGAACATGTTCTCCACCGAGACAGAAGACCACCGGGTGTTTGCCATCAAGCCGATGAACTGCCCGGGTCACGTGCAGATTTTCAAGCACGGCTTGCGTTCCTACCGTGAGCTGCCTTTGCGCATGGCGGAATTTGGCGCAGTGTCGCGCTATGAGCCATCAGGCGCACTTCACGGCTTGATGCGCGTGCGGGCGTTTACGCAAGATGATGCGCATGTGTTCTGTACAGAAGAGCAGTTGGCGGAAGAATGTCTCAAAATCAACGAGCTCATTCTCTCGGTCTACAAGCATTTCGGCTTTGATGAGGTTGTGGTCAAACTTTCGACCCGCCCTGAAAAGCGCGTTGGTTCTGATGCAGTTTGGGATCATGCCGAAGAGGTTATGGGCCGGGTCTTGAAGCAGATTGAAGAGCAATCAGGCGGCAAGATCAAAACCGGTATTCTTGAAGGCGAAGGCGCGTTTTACGGGCCGAAGTTTGAATACACCCTGCGCGATGCTATTGGCCGCGAATGGCAATGTGGCACGACACAGGTAGACTTCAACCTGCCGGACCGTTTTGGCGCGTTCTATGTGGACAGTGACGGCGAGAAAAAAGAACCGGTTATGGTTCACCGTGCCATTTGTGGTTCGCTAGAGCGATTCCTTGGCATCTTGATCGAGAGCTTTGCCGGACACTTCCCGTTATGGTTGGCGCCGCAGCAATATGTGGTGGCAGCGATCACTTCTGAGGCGAACGAGTATGCTGAGCAAGTGCATGCCAAGCTGAAGAAGGCTGGTCTTGCTGGTGAGCTTGATCTGCGAAACGAGAAGATCAACTACAAGGTGCGTGAGCATTCTCTGGCAAAAGTGCCGGTAATTGTGGTTGTTGGCAAGCGTGAGGCGGAAGAGCAATCGGTGAACATTCGCCGTCTTGGCTCGAAGGACCAGACGCCGATGAGCCTTGCTGATGCGATTTCCTCGCTGGTGGATGAGGCAACACCGCCTGACTTGCGCGAAGAGGACTAACATTACTCTTAGAAAGTTCCTTTTCATGTGAGAGCAAGAAAAAGAATGGGCTGGTTCCTGCATGGTGCCAGCCCTTTTGTTTTTCTGATATTTGCTTGTTTCCAGATGTGTTGTCACGTGTTTGTAACCGTTGCTTTGCTAGGCAGAGGAATGGTTTTCCGGCGAAGGAGTTCGTCTTGCACGTGTCAAACTCTGATCTTAGTTATGCAAATCCTGAACACCCTTACTTAAAGCGATGGACGATCCGCGTGGTTGAAGGGCTTTCAGGGCGCAAGGAATTGCTAGCGCTCTATGCATACTGGCGGGATAATATAGTTGGTGTGACGCCGCATATCTGGAGTAGCCTTATGGAGCTTGTAGGGCTGGGGCTTGATGTGAATGCCGGGGCTTGGCCGCCGCGCGGCCTGAGCGCGCAGCCCTTAGTGATTGTGGCTAATCATCCATTCGGAATTGGAGACGGGATGGCGATCCTGTCACTTGCCGAGCAAATGGGGCGTCCCTACCGGATCCTGATTAATAGCGAGCTGCTTAAAGTGCCCGAAATACGTCAGTTTTCTTTGCCGATTGACTTTGAAGACACGCGAGATGCGCTGCGAACCAATCTTGCCACAAGGCGAGAAGCGTTGCGGCTGCTGCGAGAAGGGGTGACGATTGTGATCTTTCCTGGTGGGGGTGTTGCGACGTCGCGTCATATGTGGGGACGGGCTGAGGAGCTACCTTGGAAAAACTTTTGCGCCAAGTTGATCCGTAGCGCGCATGCGCAGGTATTGCCGGTCTACTTTGAGGGGCAGAACTCCCGCTTGTTCCAGCTGGTTAGCCAGTGGTCATTGACACTGCGGTTGGCTTTGCTGGTGCGCGAGTTTCGCCGTTTGCTCGGTTCCACTATTCATGTGCGCGTTGGGGCGGTGATCGAGCCGCACAAAATACTGGCAAAAGGGAGTGCTCAGGACATGACGGCCTATCTGCATGCAAAAGTCCATGCACTGGCAGGTGAACACTAGATTTGCCTTTAGGAAAGAAGGTTTAGTTGATTGCAGCCTTGATGGCGACTTCACGCTGGAAATCACCGGTGTTTACGGTGAAGCTGTCGCGGTAGGTGTTACCTTGGTTTTCGGCCAGAACTTCATAGGTACCAGAGGCGAGTGTGACATCCAAGTAAGCGCCGATGCCACTGGTGATGATGTCACCCCCAGGGCTCATCACTGTCCATGCCGTATTGGCGAGCGAGGTGCCGCTGGATTGGTTGATCAGTTTCAAGGTAACATTGCCAGCTTCCATATAAAGCATGGCCTCGGTGAGTTTGCCCGCTTGCACGTGCAGATCGGCGCGAATTTGTGCATTGAGTGAGCCGTAGCGGCTAACGACCTGATACGTGCCAGCGGCGACGGCAACGAGTTCGCCGGGCTTGATGTTCGATGCGATTTTGGTGCGGTTGCCCTCAGCATCATAGGTCATGTCGTAGATATCAAAGCGCAGCTGCTGTGATGGCACTTTCAGCTTGTCGGAGAAGGCGGCATCAAGGCGAAAGCCGCCGGCGTTAAGCAGAATTGTTCCTGTGGTGACGCCGGTCTTGAGCTTGTAGCGGGTTACCGTACTCACTTGGCCATAGGCGGTGTGAACCAGATAAGTTCCGGGGCTTAGCCGAAACTCCGCATCGCGATCCGCGGCTGTTTGCAGCAGCTTGTAGTTGCCCTCACCATCTTTTTCGGTGGTTGAATATACCCGCCACTCCACGCCCTTGGTAAGATTGGGAAGGTCCTTGGCGAGCTTGGCCACCAGATAGAGCGTTGCCTGACTTTCTGGATGCGTGCTGTTGTTTTGCTGCTGCGAGCCCGGAGCATAGGGCAGAACATTCGTGCCAAAAGAAGGGGCAAGAGAGGCCCCTTGATAGCCGCTCAACGGATCGTAGCTGATGGGCGGCACCACAAGCTTTTCCGGCTCTTCCTTCTGCTTCTGCGGTGCCAGTAACTCTGGTGCAAAAGGGTGCGCAGATGGTTTGGAAAGGGGCATGATATTTTGTGCCAGAGCTGGCACGCACATGAGCGTTAGCGCCAATACGCCCGCGTATATGGCCCAAAGGGTGGTGCTGATAAACGACTGCCGCTGATCGTGAATCACTAGATACGCTCGCTCAAACTTTCAGAAATGCAAGGATGCTTGATTGTCGCGCTGCCGCCACACTTTGATGAAAAAGTGCGTCTCAACGCTGCGAAAGACACTACAAGCCGAATTGGACTAAGGGAAGCGCTTTAGTCAAAAAACACAGCGAACTTTTGGAAAACATGCAGGTTTTTAACGAATTCATAGGGGCAGCACGCATTTGTCTCACCTGATATTGACAGGGTTGAAAATTAACCAAGATTATGAGGGTGAGTTGAAACATTTGATTTGGACGGAATCATGACAGCAAAGAACCTAGAGGTGCAAAACTTCCTGATGCACCGGCGCTCGCATTTGGCGGCGACATTGATTGAGCCAGCCCCTCAAGGGGCGGAACTGGTGCAAATTCTGCAAATGGCGGGGCGGGTGCCAGATCACGGCAAGCTCGCCCCATGGCGTTTCGTTGTGTATGCAGACGAGGCGCGGGCACAAGCCGGAGAGGTTTTGGTGCGACTGCTTGAAAGCCGCGGCGAAGTGGTGGAAGGCAACAAGCGTTCGGTCGAGCTGGAGCGGTTTTTGCGCGCGCCGTTGGTTGTTGGTGTAATTAGTGCGCCAGCGCGCGGGCATAAAGTACCGGTTTGGGAACAGGAGCTGTGCGTTGGTGCAGTTTGTGTCAGCTTGCTGAATGCGGCGTCTTCTCTGGGCTATGCAGGACAGTGGCTGAGCGAGTGGTATTGCCATGATGAAGAGGCGAACCGTCTGCTGGGGGCAAGTGAGGGAGAACGGTTTGCCGGATTTGTGCATTTGGGTAGCGCCAGTGTGACGCCGAAGGAGCGGCCGCGGCCTGACATTTTGGAAAAAACCAGTTACTGGACGTCTTAGGGCAATAATTGGCGCCACAAGACTTCATCTTATCTTTCTGTTATTCTTTGAGGAATTACATGCAGTATCAAACCAAAGATGCGCACGGGTTGGCGCATGACCCTTTTAAAGCACTGGTTTCCCCGCGGCCAATCGGCTGGATTTCAAGTGTTTCAAGAGATGGCTTACATAATCTCGCCCCCTACAGCTTTTTTAATGCGGTTTGCGCCCAGCCGCCGATGGTGATGTTCTCCTCGTCCACATACAAAGACAGTGTGCGCAACGTGGATGAAACAGGTGAGTTTGTTTGCAATCTTGTGAGCCGGGATCTGCTTGCGGCGATGAATGCGAGTTCGCAGCCGGTTGCGCGTGATATTGACGAGTTTGATCTTGCCGGACTTGGCAAGGTGGCGAGTTCGCTCGTTCGTCCGCCGCGGGTGGCGGGAGTTAAGGCCGCGTTAGAGTGTAGGCACATTTCCACGCAACACCTAAAGGGGATCGATGGACAGGACACACACAGCTATCTGGTGATTGGTCAGGTGGTGAGTGTTTACATTGATGATGGTGTTTTGCGTGATGGCAAGGTTGATATGGCAGCATTGCAGCTGGCCTCTCGTCTTGGCTACATGGATTATGCCTGTGTTGATGAGGTGTTCGAGCTGGATCGTCCGAAATAGGCTTATAGCTGTATAGAGGTGCGGCTAGCCTTTTAGAAAAGCTTGCCTTTGCGCCTGAGACACAAAGGCCTTGCCGTCAAAGCCCATTTGCTGCGCGGTCTTGGCATCCTTGAGGATCTGATCAAAGGGCGCGTCATGCTGGGAGGGGCTGTCTAACGCCAAGACCCCGGCAGCGCGGGCCTGCATGAGGCAGATGGTTTGCGCATGGGCAAAGGGAGGCAGAAGCGCGCCGTTTTCTGCACGAGAATGACTGGCCCCAAGTGTTGTGCGCAGGGCCTGCTCGTTCCAAACAATCGCGGTGAGGCGATTGCTCAGCCCTTTTAGCAATTGCGGGGCTAGCAGGGGCTCGACGTGATGACCAAATTCGATGACAAGTTGCAGCCGCCCTGCGGCGAGGCCAAACTTTGCTTCAACCGCGGATAGAATGGTGTGCAAGCGCTGCAGATCAGCTCTTGTGGAGATGAAAGACACCAGCAAGCCTTTAATTGCGGTAAAAGCTGCTGTGGGAATGTAAGGGGCGAGTGCACTGTGAATTGTTTCTTCTGCGGCGTCGTGGAGTTGCAGAAATACGTGTTCATATCCGGCAAGTTTTTGGGGCGTCAATTCACCGTAACGATGCTCAAAGCTGGCTGGACGGGCAGGGGCCAATGCGAGCCACGCATCTGCCGGAGATGACTTGACGTCAAGGCTATGAAGTTTTGAGTAAAGTAATGTGCGCATGAGGCCTCTGTATCGCCAGTCTTTGCCACGTGTCTGACTGGAGCTTTGGTTCTATTATATGCAGCAATGTTGTTTTTTGCCTAAACAGTTTGTGCGCGGACAGCAAGTGCGTCAAAGCCGCCTTAGAGAGTGCAAGGCAGGTAAAATCAGTGAATCCTTTTGAAAATTGTGCGCTGTGGGCGGAGGTCCGCCCTGTTCAAACTTTGAGAAATGATTAAAACTTTAAACCTAAGTGAGCGTTGAGTAACAGAGCGTAAAATCAACTCAGATTTCAGATTAAAGAAGGGCAGCTTTTGGCAAAACTATCAGGCCTGCCAGTGATGGACGTGAAGGCAGAGGGGAAAACCGGAGCGAAGTATCAGGCGGCTTTTGAAAAGGCCAGCTCGGCTACCGGTACATCCTTTGACTATTTGCTGCATACAGCTGTGCGCGAGTCTTCGTTGCAGCCACAGGCGAAAGCCGCAGGATCTTCTGCAGAGGGGCTGTTTCAGTTTATCGAGAGTACGTGGCTGGAGACCATGGGCAAGCATGGTGCTGCGTTGGGTCTTGAGCGCTTTGCCCAACATGTGAGCCAACGCGCGGGGCGGTTTGAAGTGGCAGACCCAGCCAAGCGCTCCGAGATACTGGCGTTGCGGCGGGATCCGGAGATCTCAGCCCTGATGGCTGGCGCACTCAGCCGTGAGAATGCGGGGATGCTGGCGCGCAAGCTGGGGCGCGAGGTTGGTAGTGACGAGTTGTATTTGGCGCACTTTCTTGGCGCGCAAGGGGCGCTGCGGTTTATCCGGGCTGCGGAAGACAGACCGCAGATGCCGGCGGCGCTGTTGTTTCAAAAAGAAGCCAAGGCCAATCCGGCGGTGTTTTTCGGCGAGGGGGGGAAGCCGCTCTCGTTTGCTCAAATCAAGACGGCGGTGCAGGGCGCCTTTGCTGCATCCATGGATGTTCAGCCTATGCAGTTGGCCGCGGGAGAGGCTGTGCCTGTGCCAAACCGCAAGCCAATAGATGGTTTTCCGCCGCATGTTGCTGAAGTTGACGCGACTGCCCCGACCATAAGCAGCGCGGAACCGCGGCAAGAGCCTTTTACAATTCGCCGCAGTCGCATTTTTACAGCGTATCAAAGTGGTGGCGGTGTGCTTGGTGATTTGTTTCGCGCTGATGTGGCTGGTCAAAAGCGACAGGCGCTCAACGCTTCTTATTTGACGAAGCTGCGCGAAGACGAGCAAGTGCAGGCATCGCTTCAACAGCAGCAGGTGCAGGCTACGCCGCAGGAAAAACCTGAGGTGACTAGTGCGGGGGATGCTGCGCAAGGAACGCGTGGTCCGCTTGACCTTACAGCCTTTTTGCAGTTGACCAGACGGGGGTAGACTGGCGCAATTGTTTGTCCGACCTGTTAATTACCACTAGGGTGAACCAAACCTTAAGAATTTGAACGGTATCTAAATACTGAGCAATAGTAATTAGGTTTGCACGTATGATTATTCGTCAGTTCTTCAGCTGGATCAAAGGAGCGCCAGAGGGCAGTCGCAAGGATGCGGCGGGCGCACTGGCGCGGGCCTATTTGTATTCTGATCTTGGTGAGGAAGAGCTGGAGGAGGCGGAAGCTGCGCTGACATTTCTGTTGGATGACAGCAGTACGCCTGTACGTGCGGCTTTGGCTGAAGAGTTGGCACAGGGGCAAGGCGTTGCCCGACATTTGCTCTCCTCCATGATCACAGATGTGCCGCAGGTTGCTTTGCCTGTTCTGCAACACTCTAAGGATATAGACGAAAGTGATCTGATTGACTTGGTGGCGACATGCCTACCAGAAAAAGCGATGGCTGTGGCGTGGAGGTGCAACTTGGGGGCCGGAGTTGCTGCGGCGCTTGCCGAAGTTGGAGATGCGCAGGCCTGCTTGGCGCTTATGGAAAACAAGTCGGCCGTATTGGTCGCGGCGTCGTTTGAGCGATTGGCGGAACGTTTTGGCACTAATGATGAGGTTTGTGCGGCGATGCTGGCGCGCACGGACGTACCGGTAAGTGTACGCCATGTGGTGCTGCGGGGGTATGTTGAGCGGCTGCGTTTGCATCCTTCTGTGAGCACTGGGGATGTGGGGCGTTGCGCAGATGCGCTGGTAGTTGATGCCAAGGATAAGGCGACAATTTCTCTGGCTTGGGAGGCCAGCGAAGACGATATGCAGCGGCTCGTCGAGCATCTGGTGATAAGTGGTGAAATGACCACACTGCTTTTGCTACGTGCCAGTGTATGCGGATGTCATGGATTGGTTGAAGCGGCGGTACAAAAGCTTTCACATGTGGCGGGCAAACGGGTGCAGCAGATCTTGCGGCGCCCGGGCAGCTTGGCAGCGGGGGCTTTGATGAAAAAGTGTGGCTTGCCAAAACGGGTGATCCGGCTGTTGCAAAGAGCATTGGAATTCTGGTGTGAAGCAGAAGAGCTGGACCTGCCGCACTGGGAAAAGGCCCGGTTGGTGGTGAACGAGCTGGTGGCGCTACGCGTGGAGTTGGAAATTGCCGAGCTGGGCGATCTGGAAGACCTGTTACTGCGGCTATCCGACGATATTTCGCGCTCCTGCGCGAAGCTTAGAGTGTCGAAAATGCTCGAAGCCGCCTAGATTTGGCGGCTCTTTGGCTTATGGCACGCCTAGAGCCTGCCGTTGTCCTGATCTGTCAGGTGCTCATCCAAGTTGCCTTCGTGGAAGGCCTCCCCGAAAGCGCGCTCGAATAGGGGGGCTGAGACTTCCTCCAGACGCTCGACAAGAGCGATGCCTATACGGCTGGTTGTATCCCGTGCTTCTTCATTGACCATGGCGCGGATTGCGTCCACATTCTGGCCAAGCAGCTCCATGGGGTAGATTTGGGTCTCTTTTGCAGCTGTAAGCAAAAGAGCTAGGTTCTTTGCGGCACGCCCTACAAGCGGGAAGCCGAGAGTTTCAGCTTGCCCTTTCAAATCGTGGGCATTGCGGAAACAGCAACCGTAGTTATCCTCATTGAAGCCGGAGAGGCGCACATCCTCCCATGCGCTGGTTAAATTATCTACCTCTTCACCCATCCAACCGTTGAAGCGATCAGAGAGATTTTCGACAGCAGCTTCAGCGGCTTTGACAGGATCAAACTTGGCAGCCTCACGGGCCGAGAGCTTTCGAACCTTTTTTGACAGGTCTTTCGGGGCTTTGACCAGCTGGTAGTCTTCTGCCTTGGCGCTGTCTTTTGATTTCATATTGATCGATCCGCGGCTTTTGCTTGAGATGAGTTAGAATTCTTTACTTATGATAATAGGGCTAATTGCCCCTTTCTATCAAGGCGTGTGTTTACCAAAAAAGTACCCTTGTCAATAATAATAGCTATTAAACAATAGGATAGCCATAATATGTGTAACTGGTATAATAGCTAGTAGCGAAACATCTCCGTTAGAATTCTTTCATCCCAATTATGATCGCTATCAAACATCAACAGGCAGGATGACGTTGCGTCTTCAAAGATTGAGACTTGTGTGACATGTCGAAACTCTTGGTGATCGGCGGTTGCGCTCACCGGGCGTTTATCTGCTTCCCTAACAGTAATGTGCACAGTTGATCTATTGGGTAAAAGTGCTCCGCGCCATCTACGTGGACGAAATGCGCTGATTGGGGTGAGTGCCAGCAATGGCGCGTCCATTGGGAGAATCGGTCCGTGAGCGGATAGGTTGTAGGCTGTGCTGCCCACTGGAGTGGCGACGATTGTGCCATCGCAAATCAGCTCTTCCAATCGCTCGCGGCCGTCTACCTGGATACGAAGCTTGGCTGCTTGGTGAGTTTGCCGAAGCAAGGAAACTTCATTCAGAGCACGTGCGGTGAAGCTGTTGCCGCTTGTATCGGTGGCTTCCATGTTCAGCGGGTGGATTGTGCGCAGTTCAGCCGCCGCTAGGCGCTGGAGCAGACCATCGGGGCGAAACTCATTCATCATGAAGCCAACCGAACCGCGGTTCATGCCGTAAACCGGCTTGCCGGTGTTCATATAGGTGTGAAGGCATTGCAGCATCATGCCATCGCCTCCGAGGGCGATGATGGCGTCGGCATTTTCCGCGTTTGTACAGGCGTAGCGCTTCTCAAGTTCGATTCTTGCCGCTTCTGCCTCAGGCGTGCCGCTGGAGACGAGCGCAATGGACTGGATTTTGTTTGCCCGCATGAGGTGTTCCTAAGGGTAAGAGTGCTTGCCGCATGTACGTGGCACTAGGTTAACTGGTATCGGGTGGCGTTGGTGCGCGCTGCGCTGGTGTTGTCCCCAACTTTCAACAGTATGCGCGTATGACTGTGCGTAATTTCTAAGTGCTTGGGAAGTTGCGAGCCTGTTTAAGGCACCCCATCTTGTGTGTCTGGCGCAAGTTTATGAGGATTTTCGACGGGCGGTATATTGAGCAAACCAAAGTTATAGCTTGGTAAAAATTATAGAGTTGGCTGAGCTGCTGTGAGCCCGCCTGCTGAACTGCGGTTATTACACATATCTTTAGGAGGCTTCTACAGGAATTGCTTGCAAAAAGTGCGGTGTCGCAATGTTGTTACAGGCGGGAGGATTGCTGCGGAGGTACAGGATTGCATGCTTGCCGAGGTGCGTGGTGTGGGGCAAGCTTATCGGTATCGGCGGCATATTCACCTTGGGCCAGTTCGGGTTTGTTGTGTTGGTTGGACTTGTGACTGCGCGGCGGCTTTGGACCGAGGAAAAGACTTAGTTTATTGATTTCATTGGGCGGAGGGCAGCGCGGCGGCTGCGCTCCGCCCTTTTTCAATCAGGCCGGTGTCGCCAGTTCCCCAAGAACGCATGCATGGCGGACACCGGTGGTGCTGGCATAGCTGGAATGGAGGCCGCGCAAATGGCGCATGGCGAGGAAAGCGAAGCATTGCGCTTCGATGGCGTCTCCCTGCCAGCCAAGCGCGTCGGCGTTAATGATGTTTGCGCCGGTTTTTTCGCCAAGAAGCTGCATGAAATGGAGGTTGTGACGTCCGCCACCGCAGACTACCAGTGTGTGTGTGCTCTGCGGTAATTGGGCGAGGCCGGCGGCGACTGCGCCTGCGCTAATGTGTGTGAGTGTGGCGGCGCCAATCGCGAGTGGTAAATCTTTCGCGTGCCGCCATGTAAAACTGTTGCGGTCCAGAGATTTTGGGGGTGGCAGAATGAAGTATGGGTGGGCAAGGGCCGTGTCCACCCGCTGGAAATCTGGCAGGGCACTGGCAGCGATCCGGCCTTTGTCGTCGTAGTCTCCTGCTCCGTGGTGAGAAATCCAATCGTTTATGGGGGCGTTGGCCGGGCCGCAGTCGAACGCTATCAAGCCGTCTTTGCCATCCCACCAAGTAAGGTTGGCAACGCCGCCGAGGTTTAACGCCGCAATGCTTTGGCCCCGTTGAAGCTGCGAAGACGTGCGCATGAGCGCGCGATGGTAGACTGGTACGAGCGGGGCGCCGTGGCCACCAGCGCGCACATCGGCACTGCGAAAATCGTAGACCACCGGAATACGGGTGAGCTGTGCCATCAGTTCGCCATTACCGAGTTGGCGCGTGGCGCCGGGTACATTGTCAGTGGGTGGGCGGTGCAGAACAGTTTGGCCATGAAAGCCGATTGCGGCGATATCCTGTGCACTCAGTTTGTTGTCCTGAAGGAAGTGGAGGACAGCCCGAGACTGGGCGCGGGTTAGCGCGTCCTCGGCCTCGGCAAAGACCTGCGGCTCACTCTTTGCAAATTGCCAGTCTTGCGCCGCCGCTATCGCGCCCTTGATCAGCCGGTTTTCTTCTTGTGTGTAGGGAAGCAGTGCGTGAGGGCCGGTTTCGCTGATTTTTTCGCCATCGGTTTTAAGCAGGGCAACATCGATATTGCCGTCGGCAACGGTGCCGGTCATTAGTCCGATTAGCCATTTTGCGCTCATGAACAGCGTTTCCCCTTGAGATGCTTAATGGGCAGGAAGAAATCCAGCGGTATTTTAGGGCGTCTTACCTGCACACGCTATGATGTGGTTGCATTTCCACGCTGGCTTCGTCAGATTTGCACATATTTGCAATGCATGCCCAAGCTGGCAGAACCCGAGGAGATCCGCGTGAGTGAAAAGCAGGAGCAGCAACAGGTTGATTTGCCACGCCTTACGATGGTGATGCTGGCAGCGGGACTTTCCAAGCGGATGCAGGGTGAGAACAAATTGCTTTTACCGGTGCGACGCCAACCCATGGTGCTGCGCTGTGCCGAGCGGTTGCTTTCCAGCGGGTTGGGGCGGCTGTTGGTGGTTACTGGCTTTGAAAGTGAGCGGGTCGAGGCGGCACTGAAGGGGCTTGATGTCACTTTCGTTTACAATAAGAGCTATCGGGATGGGCAGGCGAGCTCGATTGCGGCAGGCGTACGCGCGGCGCTCGCGCAGCCCGAGTTGATGGGAGAGGGCGTTTTGGTCGCCAAAGGTGATATGCCGGGGCTTGGTATTGCGGAGTACCGGCAGGTGGCTGCACGGTTTTATCAAGGTGGCTGTCAGCGTATTGTTGTTCCGCAGCTTGAGGGTGTGTGGGGTTATCCGGTGGTGCTGCCACCCAGACTGCTTGATGATGTTGGGTGCGGTGAGCTGAACCTGCGCAAGCTGGTGAAGGCGGCGGAGCCTTCCCCGATGGTCGATGCGATGGGGGTGCACAGCCCTGCCTACCTGCAAGACATTGATCGAGGAGAAGATTACGCCAGACTGCAGGAGCACGTGTCGCAACGGTAATTATCGTTTGCGGAATCATGGAAAAAAGATGATGAGAGGCGCAATAATGCGCTGAACTCTGACTTGAAACGAGCACTTTTGACAAAAAAATTGCGCGTTTACGCAGAAATACGGAACAGTCTCCCCTGATTATTTAGTTCTTTTTGCCGCAGTTTTAGAAATATTTATATCAAGAGCATATGAGCGCATGTAGATAATATTGCCTTGTTTTAATCTGATTTTGGCAGGTTCTGCTAATGTGTATCACGTATAGTCGTATATGTTTTGATCTTGGCAATTGTCATCGTAACGCTCTTTGATGGCATGCGTCGCGCACGCAATTTCCCAGCTTGACTGTGGCGATTTGCCCTGTAAACAACGTCGCCAGCCTTATGAAAGAAAAGATCTGACAGGGGCACTCTGCAGACAGTTTATTGCTGAATTGGTCAGTATTGTTTGCAGGATTGGGCAATCCGATGCTTATCGGGGCTCCTGCTACAGACAGAGAGAAAAACAAAATGCAGCGTGAGCAATGGGGAAGCCGGTTTGGCTTCATTATGGCGGCAGCAGGCTCTGCCGTGGGACTTGGGAATGTTTGGAAGTTTCCTTACCTTGTCGGTGAGAATGGCGGTAGCGCCTTCTTGATCATCTACATCGCTTTTATGGCGACGATTGGTATTGGCCTGATGATGGCCGAGATCGGCATCGGGCGCTACTCGCAGATGAACCCTGTCGGGGCCTTCCGCAAGATTGCCGGACGTGGCTGGTCTTGGGCCGGTATGCTGGGCGTGATCACCGCAATCATTATTATGTCCTACTACTCCGTTGTCGGGGGCTGGACCATCGCTTACTTCATCGACACGTTGAGCGGTGCTGTTGTTGGCGGTACACCTGATGAACTGGGTAGCAAGTTCGGTGCGCTTGTTGGCGATACCACACGCCCGATCATCTATGATGTGATCTTCCTAGGCCTAACGCTGGCTGTGGTTATTGCCGGTGTTTCCTCTGGCATCGAGAAAGCCGTTAAGGTTTTGATGCCGCTTCTGTTTATCATGCTCATTGTGCTGGTAGCGCGGTCGGTAACGCTTGAAGGTGCTTCTGCCGGTATCGATTTCCTCCTCAGCCCGAAATGGGATGAAGTGGGCATGGGGACAATCAGCGCTGCGCTTGGTCAGTCGTTCTTCTCGCTTTCCTTGGGTATGGGCGCGTTGGTTACCTATGGTTCCTACCTAAATAAAAACGACAATATCCGCAGCTCTGCCAGCTGGGTGTGCTTCCTAGATACCGCCGTTGCGGTGCTGGCCGGCTTCTTGGTGATGCCTGCTGTGTTCGCCTTTGGCTTTAACCCAGGTGCTGGCCCAGGCCTGACCTTTATCACTCTGCCGGCTGTATTTTCCGGTATGTGGGGTGGCCAGCTGTTCCAGGCGTTCTTCTTCTTCATGCTGTTTGTTGCGGCGATCACCTCTTCGATCTCCTTGGTAGCCATTCCGGTTTCCTACCTGTCCGAGCAATTCCACATGAGCCGTGTGAAGGCTACGCTACTGGTTGGTGCGATCGTATTTGTTGTGTCGATCCCTTGCTCGCTGTCGCTAGGTATCTGGAGCGATTACACCCTATTCGGTTATGGTGTGCTTGATCTGCTGTCCAACACGGTTGATTGGTATCTGTTGCCAATTGGCGGGATTGCCGTGGCTGTGTGCGCTGGTTGGTTTGCTTATGACAAGATTGCTGCCGAGTTGACCAATCATGGTGAATTGCCATTCCCACTGCTGGGCGCATGGAAGTTCATCATGCGGATTGTTGCTCCAATCGCAATTACTTGGGTGCTGGTTGGGCCGTTCCTGACCTAAGCTCTGTCTAGTTTACAAACAAAGAAAGGGCCGCCCAGTTGGGTGGCCCTTTTTAGGTTGGGAGCAGGTGCGGCTTAATCCGTGTGTTTCTTGTGGTGCTCTCGGGTGTGTTCTTTATGGTCGTGGTGCTTGGCATGATGGTGCCGATTGTCTGAATGCGCATGGCCGTCATGGTGCTGTTTTGTGTGTTTGTGCCCCTCCGGATTGCCGCCATGCTGGGTTTGGGCATGGGTCTTTTGCCCGGTGGTGTAGCTCATGTGATCTTTGTTATGCTTGTGCTCGTGGTCATCGCCGTAGCGGCGCTGCATTTTGTCATGGGTATGAGCTGACGTGTTTTGCTTGTTTTCCGACATTGCAGGGGGTCTCCTAAAGGACTTGGCGTAAACAGTGACTTGATGCTTCTTTGCTCGATACAGGCATATCAGGATCAGATCTTTGAGCAGGTTAAGCGTTCAGCATGAAACTTCAGTGTGCGGCCTTGAGCTTAATGCTTGGTCAGAACAGAAGGGGCGTTTTTAGGAAAAGTCGGTTTAGTTTTGGGGCAATCAGAGGGTTTTGTGCTCAGCAAACGCGTCTCTTGCAGCATTTACGGCATTTATAGCGGCTGGGAACCCGGCATAAAGGGAGATTTGAATGAGGATTTCGATGATCTGTTCCTCACTTAGCCCAACGTTCAACCCTGCCTTGATGTGAACTTTCAGCTGCGGCGTGGCTGTACCCATTGCGGCCAGTGCGGCGATGGTGGCGATTTCACGGTGCTGTAGATTAAGGCCGGGGCGTGAATACACGTCGCCAAAAGCAAATTCGGCGATGTAGCGCGCTAGGTCTGGAGCAATGTCATTCAATCCGGCTAGGACGTCTTCCCCGGTGCGGCCATCAACTTCACGAAGTTTGGCAAGTCCGCGTGTGTATCGATTGCTAGGCTTTGGTGTGTTCTCTTGCGAGGTTGTTGTTGTCATCTGCGTGGTCTCCTTGTTGCAGTTGGTTATAGAACGCGATTTTGCGTTCCAATGCGTCGAGGCAGGATTGCAGTGTGCCTATTTGCGCTAAGACAGCGAGACGGTGCTCCTGCAGCATGTTCTGTCTTGCTGCGAAAGTGGTGTCGCCGCGTGCGCGTAGGTGGGCGTAGCGGCGCATCTTCGACAGCGGCATACCTGTGTGTTTGAGATGCTTTAAAAATGCGAGCCAATCCAAAGCGTCTTCGCCGTAAACGCGCTGGCCAGAGCTATCCCTTAACGGGGGTGGGATCAGGCCGTACTTCTCGTAGTAACGTAAGGTATGAGCGCTTAGGCCGCTCCGTCTGGCCAGTTCGCCTATTTTCATCTGCAAGTCCTCTTGCCTTGTTTGCTTAAGGGTTCGAGTAGAGTCTAGGTCAAGGGGAAAAATGAAAAAAGCCTCCCCTTTGCTAAAAGGGAAGGCTGCGCTTGTGGTTCAGCTCACATGAGCCGCGACTGGTATCTACGCGATCAGCCCTTCTTGCGGCAGGCCAAGATCCAACCCAATAATGAGTGGATCGTGGTCAGAAGAGGCGAACGGGTCTTCGTTGTAGAACCCTGCATCTGTGTAGTGGCTGTTGTAGCCAAGCAGGTCAGGCTCATCGGCGTTGATGTGCCATTCGGTTGCGCCGGTTACCTGAGAGGCCATAGATCCAGACGCTAGGCCATGATCAAGGCTGCCGCGTTGCCCATCGAAGACGTAGGAGTAGGCATCTTCACCCAGATATTTGCGCAGCAGGTCTGTGTAGCCAGCTTCATCGCGAATGTTCTGGACCGGATCTTCCATGGCGTAGGCGTTCAGATCCCCCAGAATGAGGTGGTCCTCGTCAAGGGCCGCACCGGCGTAGTCGCTCTTCAGCCACTCTACAAGCTCAGAGGCTGCATCGGCGCGCACTTGGTTCCAGAAACCTTGGCCGTTGCCCTGATCAAAGTTTGGATCTGCTTTCAAGAGCGCCAGATCCGCCTCGACTTGCGCAATAAGATCGGCAGGTACGGCGCCACTTGCCAATGCACTTGCCACATCATCAGCCAAGTCCTGCAAGTTGCTATCGCCTTTGGACTTAAAGTGGCTGACGGCCATGGTGAAGCTTTCACCTGTGTCTTTGTGCTTGAAGGTTGCGGCAGCCGACGGGCGGTTGCGTTGCAGATCCAACACGTCGTCACTGGTGAAAGCGTTGAGGCGCTCGGCGATGGCGTAGGTTGATGCTGCCGAACCTTCTTCGAAGACGATATAGTCGGCAGCTTCAAGCTGCAGTACATTGTCTCGGTAGATGATACCGGTTGTGATGGCATCGGTGCCGAGATAGCCCTCCGGATCTCCGTTGGTTGGGTCTACGAAGGTGAAAGAGGCATCTAAACCGCGCGCCGCAGCCTCTTTGTTGAGGGCATCGATCAGATGCTTGATGGCGGAGGTGTCGTCAAAACCGTTGTTTTCCAGCTCTTGCAGACCGAAGGCGTCTGCGCCGGTTTTAAGCATGGCATCGACGATTTTGTCCGTTTGACGCTGAAGGTCGGCCTCGGTTCCTGCGCCACGCGGGTTCAGGCCATTGGGGCCGGAGGTGCCTTGGCCGCGCAAGGTGGTGAACAGATTGAGCACGTTGAAGCTTGCCACTTTCAATTCGCCGCCAACGTCTTGCGGAGCTTGCTCGCGGGCGCCGGAATTAGTGGTCTCGTCAAACACCAGTTGGTCTTGCACAACTACGTTGAACTGGCCGTAGTTGAAATCGACGATACCGCGGACAGGTTCGGTAATCTGCGTGCCAAGGCGAACGGTTGGACCCGTTTCAGAGAAGGTGTCGCCTGCATCCAGATAGCCGTTGCCATTGTCGCCAGAATTGGCTGGCAGGTATGCAAAGCCATCTGGGTTTTGTGCGTTGCTGCCATCGTCCAACGAGATGCGGTTGTTCATATTGTCGGCGATATGGGCGGCGATTTCAGCGCCTTGCGTTTGCGCATCATAGATTTGTGTGGCCTGAACCTGATTGCCGGCGCTGATTTCAATCTGGCCATAACGGTCCAGATTATAATTTTCGATGATGGTGAGGGGTTCGCGGTCCTCGGCGGCAGAGATCTCTACCAGCATACCTTCATAGGCTTCCATGTTGGACAGATCTGTCTCGCCCAACAGGATTTGTGCAGCGGCGGGCAGGGCATTGCCGGAGGAAAGGATTGTCAGAGCGCGTAGAGAACCCAGCTGGGTTTCCCCTTTGAACTCATTCACTTTGCCGTTGAACGTCACATGATCGCCTACCTGCACGTTGGCATTGCGTTGATAGACATAGATGCCTTCAGAGGTTTTTATGTTGCCATCCTGATCTTTTGTTTCCTCCATGAGGAAGAAGCCCTTGTCATCGACGCGGGTTACAATTGCAGAGACGTCGACACGTTCGCCCACCAGTGTGCTGGCATCGCCATCCCCCTGAATTTCAGAGATCAAGGTATAGGAGATGTCGTCGTTCAGAATTGTAGTGGTTGCTGCTGGCGTGGTGATGGTGCCGCTTGACGGGTTTGACAGGGTCAGCGTCAAGGCTTCATCGGCTTCTGCCAGTGTGTCCCCTACGATATTAAGTGTAACTTTTGCTGTGGTCTCGCCAGCGGCAAAGGTAATTGTCCCTGTAGGCAGGGAACCGCCAAAATCGTCAGCATCGACAGCGCCGGAGACCGCGAAGTCCAATGTTGCTGCCTTTGTGCTGTTTCCAGCGCGGGTGACAGTAAAGGTGACTTGGGTCGTGCCGCTATCACCCTCGTTCACGGTGTCAGCATCAGCCGCAACGGCAAAGGTTGTGGGCAGTGTTGACGGGTCGATAGCCTCGCCGGTCACCTGCATGTTTTGCAGGGCAACCGCCTCGCTGCCACCATCTGTTTCGACTGTGAGTGTGATGGTGAGCGTGCTGCCGGTGCCCTGCAGATCTGTCGTCAGGGTTTGCAGAACGTTGCTTAGGGTTTTGCCGCTGGCTGCATCGGTCAGCGGATCGCTCAGGGTGAATTCGTCGCCATCGGCAAGAGTGTAGGTGTGCTTGCCTTGTTCATCTGCAACAAACTTGAACGCGGTTTTTGTTGCACCGCCATCGATCGCGTATGTGAGTTCGAAGAAGTCATTGTTTTCGAAGTCTCCCATAGCGCCTGCGTCAATGGAAAAGCCAAGATCGGTAAAGCCCTCAATATCGAAGTTCCAAACGGCGGTAACAGGGCCGCTGTTGTTGCCATTTTCGGTGTCGGTGATGCCGAAAAATGTATCGGTGTTGGTGGAGCGGTCGATGATGCCAGCTTTGTCCCTCGGGTAGCTGAAGGTACTGTCATCAACAATCGAGTATGGGACATTATCCCCCATGCTGTATTTTTGAAAGCCATCCGCCTTGCTGGAAAACTTCGGCGCGTTGTTCGCGTAGCTCAGCAGGTTTTTGCTGGCAGAACCGACCATGTCGAAGGCGATGAGTGTGCGGGCGGCATTGCCCAATTCGATGGTTAGCGGACGGGTGCAGGAGCCACCTTGTGGGTCGCTGACTGTGATTTCCAGCTCATAGCTTGCATCAGTGTTGGCATCGGCAGGGTTCTCATAGTCTTGGGCGGTATCCAAAAAGATTTCGCCGGTGAGCGCGTCTATGGAGAACAGCGCCGCGTCGGCGCCGCCAGAGATGGAGAATGTCAGGCCGGTGCTGTCGACATCTGTGGCGATTGCTTGCGCCACAAGCCCGGTTTTGTTTTCGTCGATGGCTTTGTCGCCGGTGATTGTCAGCGTTGGCGCGTCGCTTTCACCGTCGATGGTCAGGGTTACTGTGGCGGTGCTGGTGCTGCCGTTGCCATCAGTGATGGTGTAGCTGAAGGTGTCGGTAGCGCTCTGCCCGGCTTGCAGGTGATCGAAGAGGTCACCGGGCGCATAGGTTACAACACCGTTTTGCAAGGTTAGGGCGATGCCTGAGCTGGTCACGGTGTCGATATGGGACAAGGCAAGGGTGTCGCCATCTGGATCGATATCGTTGATGAGCAGGTCACTCAATTTAATAGACAGGGCTGTGTTTTCACCGGTGGCGAATGCATCATCCCTAGCAAGGGCGTCGTTGTTGCGACCATCGAGGTAGTAGGTGTAGTCGTCTGCTGTGAAATAGATTTCTTCCACGCCGCGCAGGGTGTCTTGCTCTGCTTTGGTGTTGTCGATCCAGCGGGTTAATGTGGTGGCGCGGTTCCAGAAAGGGCCGGTTTTGCCAAAGGTGTAATCGGTAAGGGAATGAGAGACGCGGGCAGTATCGTAGCCGTAGCCGCCGTTAATGGTGTCGTTGCCATCACCACCTTCAAAGGTATCGTCACCAAATTCGCCGATGAGTATGTCATTGCCTTCGCCGCCTTTGAGCACATCATCGCCAAAGCCACCGTTTAGCTTGTCGTTGCCATTGCCGCCGTCCAGCATATCGTTGCCGAACTCGCCCAGCAGGACGTCATGGCCATTGCCGCCAAGTAGAGTATCATCACCGAAGCCGCCGTTGAGATGGTCGTTACCTTTGCCGCCATCAAGCAAGTCAGCGCCAAAGCCACCGGTGAGAATATCACGGCCCGCGCCGCCAAACAGACGATCAGCGCCAAAACCACCGTGGAGGGTGTCGTGGCCCCAGCCCCCATGGATCAGGTCGTCGCCAAAGCCGCCATATACGGTGTCATGTCCACCGCCTGCATAGACCGTGTCGTTGCCATCATTGGCATGAATGAACTCATTGAGTTTGCTGCCATAAACGGTCTCGCTGGTGCGGTTTCCAAAAATGTAAGCGAGTTTGTAGGAGCGATACTGCGGATTCCAAAAAGACATAATACACCTCATAGAAGACATGGGTACTTGCCGAAATAATGTTTGTTTTTAATATGTTAGGCGGCAAATGACTTGTGAAACTATCTATTTGCTTTTAGGGGCCATAGATGACATTTCAATAAAATTAAATAAATGTCTAATTAAAAATCCCTATGATGCTCTTATGGTTTTATTGACATGTGTCTGCAGCTGCGTAGCTTAATTGCATTATTCGGGGGAAACTTATGCAGTTAGAGTTGCTTGTTACATTTTCTATAATTGCCAGCTTGCTAGTTATGTCTCCGGGGCCAAACGGCGTGTTGATAGTCAGTACTATGGCCAGCAGTGGCCGTATGGCTGCGTTTGGTAACGTGCTGGGATTCGTTGCAGCGTTTTTCCTGCACGGCACATTTTCATTGCTTGGGGTTTCGGTAGTTTTGATGAACTCGGCTCTGGCTTTTGCTGTCATCAAGTATGTTGGCGCTTTATATTTATGCTGGATTGGGATCGGGGCCCTCTACGCCGCATGGAAAGGCGAGTGTGCTGCTGCGCCGAAAGAAAGCAAAAAAGAAAAGAAGCATTCACTTCGCCGGGCGATTGGCGAGGGTTTCTTGACCAATGCGCTTAATCCCAAGGTCTCAATGTTTTACCTTGCTGCATTTCCGCAGTTTGCTATGACTGACAGTTTTTCGGACGGAGGTGCCTTCGTGCTGGTTGGTGTGCATGCTCTGGTGGCTGCACTCTGGTTCAGTGGTTTGATATGGTTGCTCGGCAGTTTAGGGAAGGCAGCAAGAGCGACATATTTTCAAAGAGGTATAAAACTGCTGACTGGCATAGTTTTTATCGGTTTTGGCTTAAAAATGATTACCTTGCGTGCGTCGGGCTAGGCGCCGCCCAGAAGCTCTTCTGCACATGTTTTTTTCTGGATTTCCAAAGGATCATATGAAATTATATAATTCCTATAATGCTTTATGCATCTACAGTTAATGCCTAGTGTGATTTAACTGGTTGCTAATAGAAGGTGTGGGGGGCAGCGTCTGTATTAACGAAAAGGTGATACATGCGCGGTCTTACGACAATGCTTGGTGCTTTGATGTTTGCAGTGCCGACACAAGCTCAAAACATATTTACAATTTCTACTGTAGGTGATCACAGCTTTACAGGAAATCAGACTTTGACTGACTTTAATGAGTCAATTGTTTTCTTGGAAAATTTCAATATCTCACCCGGACAGAGCGTAAATGTTACTATCGATGCAGGTGCTGTATTTAATGTTGATGACGATCTCAGCCGTGCTGTTTCACTTGATCAAGAGAACGGAAACGGGAGCGCGGGTAATCTGATCACTTACAGTGTTGATCACTTTGGCAGTATTACAACGGGAGCCGGGGGATCAAGCTCTGATTTTTCCCAACACGGTATCTACGTAAGCCGGGATGATGCAACGTTTTCCGCGATTGATGTGGATTTGCGGAATGGATCTTCAGTTACCACCAATCGGCGCTCAGGCTATGGGGTCTTTGTTGAAACAGCTGAAGACGGATTGATTGATGTAGATTTTCATAGCGGGTCAACTGTCACCACAAATGGCGATCGCTCGCATGGAATTTGGGTTTTTGAAGTCGGTAACGATAGCACTGCAAACATTGATAATGCCGGAACAATAACAACGGCGGGCGATGAAGCCTATGGTATGCGGCTGATATCCCGTGGTGACCGCGCGGTATACAATATCACTAATGCGGCCGCTGGTGTCGTTAATTCTGCCGATAATGCCGTTAATACCGAGCTGCAGGCAATGGATGATGGCGCTTTCAATTTCACTAATGAAGGCAGTCTCACATCAACGGGAAATGCGGCTGTTTTCGTCGATATGCTGTACAGCGATGACCACACATCCACCTATGATAACTCGGGAAGTATCACGGGGGCGACGCGTGGTGTACACATTAATCTGGAAAGTTCCGGTATCCTTATACCTGACAATAACCGAATAACCTTTAACAATAGTGGCACACTCAATGGAGGAAGTGGCGAGGCCTTGTTTGTTGAAGGTGCGGTGGATGATTCAATTGCCGGTAGTAGCCGTATCACGGTGAATCTGAATGGTGGGAGTCGGGTGACAGGGGATCTGGAAATTTCCGATGGTCTTGCACCGGATTTTCTTGCTGTTTTGAATTTGAACATGAATGCGGGTGACTTTTTCCGTGGTGCCGCGATTAATTTTGACCAAATAAATGTGGCGGGCAATGGGGATTGGGACATAACCTCCGCCACCAACCTGCCTACCTATGAGCAGGCCGGGGCAACGGTGAATACCAGCGACAGTTTCACCACGCAGACCTTCAACCAAACAGGCGGTACCTTTAATGTTACCGATGGCAGTTTTACTCTGGAGAGTGGGGGCAGTGGCATGAGCCTTGCCGGGGCGAACAGCTTTAACCTGCGCCCTGATGCAGGTGCGACAGTGACCGCCACCTTCGAGAATACCACAAATAACAATATTAACTTGATCGGCAGTGCTGGTGGTAGCTGTAATGCGAATGTGACCATTCGCGATGGCTTCGGTTTTTCCGCTGGTGCGTTTACCTTTGCCAACACCGCGAACCTGAGCAGCCGGTTGACCTATGAATTAACGAGTGGGCAGGTGGGGACGCTGGATCTTGGCAGCGTGAATGCTTCAGGGTTTGATAGTATCGAGCTTTCTGGTGCCGGGACATGGCGCCCAAGCGCGGACCAGACACTGGATACAACGATCAATCAAAGCAATGGCACGCTTGATATTGTCAGCGGGCGAAGCTTCTCAACCCCTTCGCTTAACCTTTCAGGTGGGACGATCGAGCTTGCCGGAACGCTGAATGACGGGGACTTACAAGCATCACCGCAGGTGACGATTTCCGGTGGAACGCTGAATGTGCCAAGTGGCGGTTCGCTCACCATGGTTGAAGGGGGCAATGGCCGTTTGTCGATGTCGTCGGGGCAGATTACGGCGAATGGCACATTGACGGCCGATCAAGTTGATCTTAGTGGCGGTACAGTGGAAGTTGCACTTGGTACCGCAAACGACACGCCCGCCGAAGCGCCGTTCCAAGTGAATAATTCCGCGAGCATATCTGGTTCCACGGTGCTGAATCTGACGGAGGGATCGGGATTTGCACTAACCGAGACCTACTACATTTTCGGGTTGGCTAGCGGAGCGAGCGGAACAGGGGAATTTGCCTCGATAAATATCGCCAATCCGGAGTTTTCTGAGAGCCAAATCTCGGTGTTTGGTGATACGTCATCTGGTGGTGATGGCGGTGTCTCTGTGCGGCCGAGCTTTAATCCGTCCAGTTGCTACGCATTTAGCAGCCAAGACAACGCGACGCGGGCACGGATGTGGGATACGCAGGGGCATGTGGAGGGGCACGGCACCGTGCACCATCACAATCGCGGTGATTGGGTAAGTTGGGGGGATGTCAGCGGGCAGTTGATCAAGGCAGAAAATACTTCGAAAACCCCCGGCTATGATGCACAGAACTGGGGCTTTACCGCAGGGACAGACTACGAATTTGCACAGGGGCTGCGCACGGGGGGCTATGTTGGCTACCTGAACAGTCATGCGGTTTCCAATGATCCAAAATGCCGCGGATCACGCGAAAAAAGCGACACGTATATAAGTGGTCTTTATGCGACGATGGAATACGCCGGGGTGTTGCTGATGGGGCAAGCGGAATATGCATATCAAGATGTCGACTTTACAGGCCTGACGGGCCTAAACTTTACGGATACAACGCAAGCTGGCTATGGCGTGCAGTCGATCAACAGCTTGGTGAGCGCCACAAAGGATTTTCAAGCCGGAGAATTTCTGATTACGCCGCAAGTGGCAGGCCTGTACCGACAGGTGTTTACCGATAGTTACACTCGCTTTGCCTCTAACGCGAACCTGAACTCCGACTTCTCCGGTACTTCGCAAGGGCTGTTTGATTTGATCGGTGGTATGCGGGTTTCGAGGAGTTTTTCATTAGGTGATGACGCCAAGGCCATCGGCTGGGTTGCCGGATATGGGCGTCAACGGTTGATGGGGCGCGATATCAGCAATGTGGTCGTCGACACCTCTGCCACCAGCCATAGCAACAGCGTGGAAACGGAACACTATTCTTTTCTCGTCGATGCGGGGGTAGGGGTGCATGTCAATCGGCAGCTGGAACTCACCGCGAGTTTTGAAGGGGACTATGCGGCAACCCATGCAAGCTCCAGCTTCCACTTCGGTGGATCCTATTTGTTCTAGATGAGTGCGTTGGAACAGCCCCCCCTCTATGTAGAGGGAGTGGCGGTTGTTGTCGGGCATTAATTTGGCGCACAAACAGTTATGTTCTTGCAGCTTCAAAAGCGCTCCAAGCTTTTTGGAAGCTGTCAAAATCAAAACCGGGTGCGCGTGCTGCATCAAGAATTATGCGTTCTGTGCTCAAGAGTTTGTTAATTGCATCTTCCAGCACTTCATAAAGATCACTCGGGATGACGACCGCGCCGTGCCGATCTGCGTGGACTAGCGATTTTGGTGCAACATTCAAGCCAAACACGTTCACGGGGCAGTCAATATCTCTTACATGGACGAAGCCGTGGCTTGGTCCAATCGAGCCTGCGATCACCGGGAAACCTTTGGGCAGATCCCCCAGATCACGCATTACGCCGTTGGTGAGGACCCCGCAGATACCAAAGCCGCGGTGAATATTGGCGTTGATCTCGCCCCAGAACGCGCCAATTGCCGCGGCTCCGTCCATATCTTCAATAACCGCCACGGTTGGCAGTTCCGGGCAACTGGCCATGTGGCGGTAGTAGTCCATGCGGCGCTTTTTAATGATCTCCGGCGCCTCTTCTGGCGGCGCAATCGCGGAGATTTTTGCAGTGAGAGCGAAGCCGACAATGGCGCCTTCCTCTGGCGCAGAACACAGCATGGTGCCACGGGTGAAATCGTTGAACCCCCGTTTTCCTTGGGCAACCTCAATCGCGTTGCAAACGGTGGGGGTATCGACTTTTTTTAGTAGCTCTAGCAGGCTTGGGGTAATCATGATGAGAACCAATCTAGCAAGTGGGCATTTGTTCGCGCAGGTTGTTCCAGCGTGGGCAGGTGGCCCGTGCCGTCAAGAATATGCAGCTGCGCATGGGGCATAAGTGATTGTAGCAGCTCATGCCTTTCGATTGGGCAAAGCTGGTCTTGCGCCCCGCACAGGATGAGCGTTTTATTTTGAAAGCGGCGTAAAGTCTCCCGCTGATCGGGCCTATCACGCAGGGCGAGTGATTGCCTGATGAACACCTCTGGCCCCAAGTCCAGCGCCATGCGCAGGCAGAGCTGCTCTATTTCAGTAGATTGTTTTCCAGAGGGGAGATATTTAGGGATCATCTGTCCCTTCATCACCTCAGCCAGCTTCCCTTGCCGTACGGCTTCGATTTGTGGGGCACGTATCGCTTTAATAGCGTCGAGTTCGGCCAGTGGGTTGGTGTCCAGTAGCGCCAGTTTTGCAATGCGCTCAGGAGCCTGACGCACAATTTCCATTGCCAGAATGCCCCCCATGGAAAGGCCAGCCAAGGCAAAGTGCTGCGGGGCTTGTGCAAGAACAGCGCTCGCGAGTTCTTGCATGGTGCTGTGCCCGCCGAGGAAGGGGATCTGAACGCTTGTCTTGCTTGAAAACGCAGAGATTTGCGGAGTGTACAGGCGCGCATCGCACATCATGCCCGGTAAGAGGACCAGTGGCAGCATTTGACTTCTCTTAGGGTTGCTGGTGGCTAAAAAGCGCGGGGTCTTTCGTATTATGCCCCTGTCCAGGTTAATCCTGCTGGATCATCATTGGCGATGACACGGTAAAGACTGGATTCGCCTGTCATGGATGGGGTGAGATGATAGGACTCGCCCGGGTTAAGCAACGCGGTATCCCCAGGGTTGAGGGTTGCCTCGCCACGGGTCGTGGAAAGCTTCCAGTGACCGCGCATTGGCATAAGCACATGGTGCTTTTCGCAGGTTTGCGATGCGGTGCCCAAAGAGTTGCGGCTGAGGAAATCGACCTCAAAGCCCGGTTTGTCTTTCAGCAGCGCGTTTTCTCCGATGACCTTGGCAGGATCATTTGCAGAAAGCGCCATGAGGTCCCAATATCTGGCGACATAATCCCGAACAACAGCGCCAACCGGCACTTTAGGGAACTGTTTGAGCTCTTCCTTACTTAATAGTGGCATAGGGGCGATGCCTGCTGGCAGCGATTGCCCTTTCTTGCTGTCATAAAGCACACCGTTTTCGCCGAGAATGAGCCCGTGTACCTTTGCTTCTTCGATAACCTGCGGGGCCCAAGTGACGCCGCCGCCTGCATCATCTCCGCCCAGAATGGCCATGATCATGCCGTAGTCGGTGCCGACATTTTCAAAACCGCGGAAGATCCCCGTCGGGATGTTGAAAATGTCGCCTTCCTCGGCAATGAATTCGCCATCTGTGCCCTGCTCACCCCAGAAAAAGCGTCAGCGACCTTTCAAGACAAAGAATACTTCCGCCGTGGTGTGAGAATGCAGCGAGTTGCGGCATTTGGGCGGTTGGCCCGCAGCGCCAATGTTAAAGCCCGGGGTGTCCTTGATATGGACGTGTTGATCCGGGTTTTCAGAAACGCCACCACCAATGATGGTGAAGTTTTCTTTTTGATCAGATCCGGGTGTGTGGGCATCAATAAACGCTGTTTTACAAGGCTTTAAATCGCCATATCGGACAATCGTCTCTTCAAGAGATTGGGTAATAAATTCACCTCCCAGTGATGATCTTATCTATTTTGTTTGCAGCAAAATCTGTTTCCAGATGGCCGCTTCGTCGAACAGGGTATATTCGCGGCGGATTTTGGCTTCGCTGTTGGTCAACGCGCCGTATTCTGCCTGCGAGATGCCCATGACGTAGACCATGGCACCGGTGGGCGGACCAAAAGCGCCGTACCCCTCGTGCTTGCCCCATAGGCTCCAACGGATGGAAGCGCGGGGTGGCATCAGCGGATCATCGCGGCCGATCTGGTGATGAATGGTGAACTGGGCGTTCGGGAATGCTGCGCGCAGACCCATCCAGAAATGATCAACAGAGGCGTAAGAGTGCCCTGTTGCGCCGCCGGGATATTCTGTTTGCACCGCGCGATCATAGTTGTGTTCGATTACGCGCAGATCAGCTGCCATAATGCTGCGTAAATTGCCCGCATACGCTTCGCCCCATCTATTGTCATTGCCAGTGCCAAGATAGGGGCCTTCAATATCTGTTTCGGGTGTGAGTGGCTTTACGCAATTATCGATGCCGCCTTCGCGCTCGATCAAATCTGCTGCGAAGGCTTTCGGCTCCCAGCCCATTTGCCGTAAAATGGCGCCTTGGTCGCGGATCAACCACTCGTCGTTGATCTTGTTATTGATGGCATGGCAATCGGCCAGAATACGATAGACGAGCGGTTTGCCAGTAGGCTTGCCGTAAGCACCTTCGCCCAAGTGGGTTGCCGTGGACAGGATGCGGTGCGAGGAAAGCATGCCCTCTTCCGGTGAGCCGGACCAAATAACATCCTCACCTAGCAAAGTGCGGTCTGGAAATTCGGCGAGGGTGGCCATGGTGGCCGCAATTACATTCTGGTTGCCCGTGGAGACAGAACCTGGCATGCGCACGACAATGTCTTCGCTGCAATAATCGTGCAAAGTTGCAATGCCGCGGTTTTCCCAGATTTCCTTGGTGATATCGAGGATATAGCCGGGGAAGTCCTTAAAGGAGCTGTCAAAACCCTGCATTTTGTTTTCCTTTTCTTAAAGCGGATTAGCGCAGCGCGCGGCTGGATCTTCTCACGATGAGATCGCCGTCAATTTTGATGTGCTTTGCAGTGAATTCTTCTGGGTGATCGATCATGGCAAACAGGGCCTTGGCGGTTTCCTCCACCATCAGGTTGGCCCTTTGGCGCACTGTTGTCAGGCTGTATGCGCCCCATGAGGCGGGCGGTACATCATCATAACCAACAACAGCCACATCCTCTGGCACACGTAGGCCGTATTCAAAGCGGATAACGTCCATCACGGCGAAGGCCATGTGATCATTGGCGACAAACACAGCATCTGGCCGGTTTGGCGCGGGATTGTCGAACAGGCGGCGGGCGGCCCCTTGCGCTTGCTGGGTGCTGAAGTTTCCAGTTTCCCGGGCGAAGAGCTGATGGCCATGGCGCGTAAGCTCCTGCCTGAACCCTTGCTCACGGTCGCGCTGCGTTGAGGCTTTTTCCCAACCGGCGATGTAGGCCAGTTTCCGATATCCTGCCTCTACGAGGTAGCTGGCGACTTTCTCACCGCCGCGGATGTTGTCTGATGTGATGGAGGTAACGCCCTCGATATCTTGGGAGCGGTTAAACAGCACCAGTGGTACACCGGCGTTGCGGCAACGGCTGACAATATCCGAGGTGAGATCGATGGACGCCATGACGATGCCATCTACTTGATAATCAAGAATATCGGCCATCACATCTTCAACGCTTTCGCGATCATTCTTCACCATGAAAATCAGAATGTGGTAACCGCGCTGCTTGAAGGCGCGGGAGAGCTTTTCCAGAACCTCGGTGTAAAACTGGTTCTCTAGGTAAGCGACGATAACGCCAATGATGCGGCTTTTGCCCGAGACCATCGCACGAGCCAAAACGTTGGGGCGATAACCCAGTTCGTCTGCGGCAGCGCGCACCTTTGCCGCTGTCTTCTTGGAGACAGAGGCCCCGGGTGTAAACACGCGAGAGACTGCGGATTGGGAAACACCTGCCAGTTCGGCTACTTGATGTGATGTGACTTTGTCGTACATTAGCCCGCTGTCCAGCCCCCATCAACGAGTAGGGAGGTGCCGGTCATCATTGCAGAGGCATCACTTGCCAGATACAACGCAGCGCCCATGATGTCTTCCACCTCTGCGGGACGGGGCAGTTTGATCTTGTCCATAATCCATTGCCGCCGTTCGGGATCATCAAAGGTCGCTTGAGTGAGGGGGGTGCGTACAAAGGTTGGGCTGATACTATTGATGCGAATGGCGTGTTTGCCCCACTCGATAGCCATTGCCTTTATCATTCCCTCCAGCGCATGTTTGGTGGCGCAGTAAAGGGTGCGATCGATACCGCCCACATGGCCCATTTGGCTGGATATATGAATGATCGAGCCTTGTTTGCCTTGCCGGATGAGCGCCCCTGCGGCATAGGTGCTAAGGAAATATGCGGACTTCAAATTAACGTCGGTGACAGCACCAAAATCTTCAGGGGTTGTTTCTAGCGCCGGTTTGTGCCGGGCCAAGCCCGCCGAGTTGATTATGACTTCAGGGGTGTAGCTGTCAATCAACGCCTTTAACTCGCTCAGGTTTGATTGATCAAGGCTGACAGCTTCGGCCGAGTATCCCTCCTGATGCATGAGCGCTCGGGTTTCTTCAAGCCGCTCAACGCCCCGTGCAGCGCAGATAACATATGCGCCTGCCTGCCCGAGCGCAGCGGCACAGCCTTGGCCAATGCCGGAGGACGCACCGGTTACCAATGCGGTCTTACCATTCAGGTCCATCGATGGAAGTTTGGGAAGGGTTGCCATAGGTCACTCGCCTCTATTGCTCGGGTGCTGATGGAAAGGGTTGTACGCTTTGTTAAATTCTTGCATGCGCGCAAAAACATCTATGCCCAATTGGGAGTAGACGTCTAGCAGATCAACAAGCACCCAGTTTTCGCGGATCTTACCGTTCTCAACACGCCAAAAATCAAGCGAGCGCAGGGCGATCTCCTGTACTGAGGGAGCAAGCCCTAGCCAGCCGTCGTGGCTTAGTGTCTGGCGCATATTGGGCCAGCCGGTAACCGCTGCATAATTGCCTTCGCCGAAGAAATGGTGGCCTGTGCCCTCAGGGTTCTGGCCCCGATCCGGCATGGCGCGCAAGAACGGGATTTGGTGCCAGTTGCGAAAGCCTGTGATGCCTCTGGCCGTGCCGATGCCTGCCGGTCCATACCAGTTCATCTTGGGGTGCCAGAAGCGCTCCAGCTGCATAACTTCCGGCCCACCCTGTTGCGGGTGGCGGATCATATATTCAAGCATATCTATAATGAGCTTGCAGGTTTGCTGACCGCTTTGCTGCTGCGCTTGCCCCACATTGATGCCATCTTGCGTGGCGGGGGCAGGGGCGCGCCACTCTCGCCCAAGCGACGGTGCCATGGGCCAAGCGCCTGCCTGCATCATCAACTCGGGAATATCCCAAATGGCTTGAATCTCGACAACTTTGCCTTCAACGAAGCGATAAAACTCGTGGAAGCGCATCGCCACTTGATGGCCAGTGGGGGGAATTTGTAGGAAGGGTTGGGCAAATGTGCCAGTGTAGTATCCTGCGGTACCGACCCAGTTTTGTCCCGGACTGTCTTGTCCGGCGATGACGATGTAGTCGCGGCGCTCCAAATCCGGCAGGGCCTTGACAAGGGGGGCGATGGCACCTTGGAAATACGCCGGAGCCGAGACCATAGTGCCAAGCGGGTGTGAGAGCCTGCACACCACCTCTTGCGCAAAAGTGGCACGCAACGCGTTACAAACGGTATCTGCATCGTAGTCGTACAGCGCCTTTCTTAGCGGGTTGAGCAGAGCCTTGTTGCTTTTGTGCAGATCTTGCATTGTGGGCGGTACCTTTGGTTTTGTTTGGTTAGAGGAGAGCGGCCTCTTTTGGAAACTGAGAGGCCGCAACCCGTTTTTAAGAAGCCTCGCGAGGTTGCGCCTTCGCCGTAGGGAACATTGATGCCGCCATAGCGACGAACGCGAATGTTGCACTGCTCCGCATGACCCACAAACCCTTCCAGCATGCACAGGCGGGAACCGACCTCACCAATCTTGGCAGCGGCCTCATCTGTGGTGATGCGTTGATAGCTATGGGTTTTCAGGAACTTACCAACCCATAGACCGCCGGTGTAGCGCCCGGCTTTTTTGGTGGGCAGGGTGTGGTTGGTGCCAATGGCCTTGTCGCCGTTGGAGACATTGGTTCGTGCCCCAAGGAATAGCGCACCATAACAGGTCATGTTTTCCAAGAACCAGTCATCACGATCTGTCATAACCTGCACATGCTCGGATGCAATGTCATCGGCGACCTGCAGCATTTCCTCGTAGGTTTCGCAGAGGATAACCTCGCCATACTCCTCCCAGCTGACAGCGGCAGTGTTGGCTGTTGGCAGGATTTTCAGCAAGCGGTCGATTTCTGCCAAGGTTTCGTTGGCCAGCTTTTCGGAGTTGGTAACAAGTACCGCTGGTGAATTGTAGCCATGTTCCGCTTGGCCAAGAAGGTCTGTGGCGCAGATTTCGGCATCAACAGTTTCGTCCGCGATCACCATGGTTTCTGTTGGCCCGGCAAACAGGTCAATGCCCACCTTGCCGAAGAGCTGCCGTTTGGCTTCGGCCACAAAGGCGTTACCCGGCCCGACCAGCATATGTACCGGCTCAATAGTCTGGGTGCCTAGCGCCATGGCCCCAATGGCCTGAATGCCACCCAAGACATAAATCTCATGGGCCCCGCCCAGGTGCATTGCAGCGATCACAGCCGGATTAGGTTTGCCATTGAAAGGCGGGGTACAAGCAATAATACGCGGTACTCCGGCCACCGCAGCCGTGGCAACTGACATGTGTGCAGAGGCCACCATAGGGAATTTGCCGCCCGGCACATAACAGCCAACAGATTGCACCGGAATGTTTTTATGGCCAAGGACAACGCCGGGCAGGGTTTCGACCTCGATGTCGAGCATAGAGTCGCGCTGCGCTTGCGCAAACTTCTTGACCTGCTCCTGAGCGAACTTGATATCTGCCAGCTCTTGCGGGCTCAGCTGAGCAATGAGATCATTTATCTCTTCTGGCGAGAGGCGGAAACTCTCCGGTGAATAGTTATCGAATTTCTCGCTTAGCTCACGAACTGCCGCATCGCCACGCTGTTCGATTTCTTTCAGCGTCGCCTCAACGATGCTGCGGGTTTTCGCATCGTCCTCTGCCCGATCTGCCTCAGGTTTGCCGTGCTTTAAATGCTTGATGGTCATGGTTGGTGCCCTAACACTTATACTTGTTTACTGATCAGTAGATGCTTGTGGCTGCGGAGGTTGGCGCTCACCTTTGTCGTAGGCTTCCCAGCCCTGACCCTTGAACAGATCAACCCCGAGCTGTGCTGCCACATGGGCAAAGTCCACATTGACCCAGTTATCGACAATCTTGCCATCGACGACCTTCCAAAAATCCATGTAGCGGATCTCTACCCGCTTGCCGGTGGGCGCGATGCCTAGAAACTCGCCGGAATGTGTTGCCTCTTGGCGGCCAAAGGCTGCTGCCCATTCGCCCATGTAAAGGCGGGCCTCATCTATGCAGACCTTATCGGAGAAAGCAGCTTGAAACGGCTTTTGCCAATTTTCCTGAAACTCTCTCAGGCCGGTTTTGGTGCCGCAGCCTTGATTGCCCAACCAGCGGAAGTTTTCGGCAAAGAACTCGCCAATATCTTCGATACGGTGATCATTGAGGCCATCCACCATGTTTTCGATGGTTGCGCGGGTGGCTTCGGTTTTGCTCGTATCCGTATTGCGGGTGAGCACGGCTTGCTCAGGTCTTGAACCTTTCATTTTTTACTCCAAAAACTAGCCTTTGACGGCGCCTTGCGTCAGTCCAGCCACAATCTGACGCTGGAAGAACATGATAAGAATGAAAAGAGGTGCGGTGGCGGAGACCACGGAGGCGACGGCGAACATTACGTTGCCTTCTGTCTGCGTCGTGCCAAGGAAGCTGGCAATTTTTGGCACCATGGTGTGGTTTTCTTTTGCCAGCAGCATGGCTGTCACTGCAAAGTCGTTATAGGCGAGCAGGAAGCTGAACAGACCGGTGGTGATCACGCCCGGCCACATCACCGGAATAATGACATGCCAGAAGGCCTGAAACTGGTTGCACCCATCGACCTTGGCACTTTCATCCAGATCCTTCGGAATTTTCTGGAAGAAGCTGTGTAGCATCCACAAAGTGAAGGGCTGATTGATCGCCACCAGTACGATGATGGAGGTGGATAGATGCCCCCACAAGTTCCACTCGAAAAACGGGAGAAGATATCCGGCAACCAGTGTTACTGGCGGCATGGCGCGGAAGATCAATGCGGTAATCAGCAGCCAGAAAGTATATTTGTGCGTTGAGCGGGAGAGGGCATAGGCGCCCAAGGTGCCAAACGTCAACGAGATGACAACTACACTGACACAAACAATCGCGGTATTGATTGCTGCAAGCCAGAACTCTTCTTGCAACCACGCCCCTTCATAGGCCGCTGCGGTAAACGCGCCTTCGTGGGTGCGCTGGGTGTTTTCACCGGTGAGGGCGTTTGTCCAATTGGCGATGGAGAAGAAATCCAGCTCTACCTTGAAGCTGCCCCATACTGTCCAGAGGAACGGGAAGGCAGCCATCAGCAGCCAGAGGATCACGAAGCCATTGATTAGCACGCTCAGGTGCACCGGATTTTTTTCGCTATGAGTACGCATGGCCTATCCTTTCCTCTGATAATCGCGCCATGTGCGCACCAAAACTGGAGCGAGCAGGATGGCAACGCCGATGATGGTCAGAACCGAGGTGGCAGAAGCGGAGCTGAGCAAGCGGGTTTCGCCGCCAAGATCGTTGAAAATGAACCAGCTTAGAGATGTGGCATGGGCTTCTGAGTTGAAGCCAACGATTGGCTCGAAGACGCGGAAATTATCCATGAGCTGAATGAGGGCCACGAATGTCACCAGTGGCAGCAGGTGAGGCACCACAATATGCCATGTGCGCTGCCAACGATTGGCGCCGTCGATCTGTGCGCTTTCCAGCAGGTCACCCGGCAAGGTTTGCAGGCCCGCATAAAACACAATGAACGAGAACGGTGCGGCGTGCCATACGCCGTAAACGATTAACATAACCCAGGTAAGCGACGTGGAGGCTTTTACCGAGAGATCGGGATCACCTGCCACCCATTGCAAAAAGGTGCCAAGAATTCCGCGGCTATCCACCATCCAGAACAACACGAGCGAGCCGATCAAGGGCGAGACAATCATCGGCAATAGCGAGAAAAAGATTACCAGCCCTTTGAGATAGCGGTTCAACCGGTTGACGCTAACAGCAATCAGGAAACCGAGCAGCAGCATCAACGGCGCGACGGTGAATGTGTAGGTCAGGGTAAAGCCCATGGCGCGGTAGAATGGCAGGTTATTCAGCTCTGAGATAAACTCGGAAATGCCTTCGCTATCGCGCCAAGCCTGTGCAACCTCGTCAACCGCGAGGTGTCCGCGATCAAGGTAGATCTCAAGTCCCACAAAGCGGCCAAGCGGCTCTGCTTCGCGTAGGGATTTGGTTGCTGCTTGATCAATAACAGTTTCTTTAGAGCAACCAAACGGGCCGCAGCTTTCTGTCTCAACCAACACAGCTTCGTGCGGGGTATAAACGGACTGGGTCACTACCGAGACAATGGGCATGGCGATGAAAACAAGCATCGACAGCGCGGTCGGCAAAATGAACCAGAAAAAGGTGCGGTGCTTCATGCATCACCCTTCAGGATTATTGAAAATGGGAGAACGGGGAGGGGGCACGCGCAGCGCCCCCTCAATAGTTCGGGACGGCTACTGCAAGAAGCCTTTTTCCCGCGCTGCTGCGGTATAAGCAGCCTCTACATCAGCAAGAGCGGAAGCTGCATCTTCTTTGCCTTGCATAAAGTCTGAGAGTTCACCACCGAGTGCGGAGTGCAACAGACCCATGAAAGGCTGCATCGGATAGGGCTTTGTCTGCATATTGGCGGCGTTAAAGACGCCCTTTGCCTTTTCAGTTGGCTCATAGCCATCAATGAGCCACACGGCGAGCGGCTTGGTTTCTTCGTTTAGGCGTGAAGGAGCGATGCCGTTCATAAACGCTTTGAAGGTTGCTTCTGCATCTTTGTCGCTGATGTTTTTGGCAATCGTAAAGCCATCCCACCAAAGTGTGGAGGCCGATTTTCCGCTCTCGCCAACGGTTAGCGGGCCGGAAATTGCAAATCCGTCTTTGACCTCTTGCGGGATGCCTTCAATTTCGGTCAATGTTGCGGCGCGGCTGCCCCACATATTCATCATGGCGACATTGCCCGCGCGATACTCTGCGTTGGTTGCATTGGAATCGTGGGTTAGGAAATCAGGGTTCATGTAACCGGAGAGCGACTTCATCATTTCAAGTGCGGCAATGCCCTTGCCATTGTTGATGCTAACTTTCGCCGATCCGGGCTCGAAGAATTTCCCATCCATGCCGTAATACATGTTGACGAATTCCTGTGCCAAGTTCCAACCGGCCTTGTATGCACCGCCGACAGGAAACTCCAGTTCACCTTTCTCGCGAATGATTTTGGCGGCGGCGAGTACTTCCTCGTAAGACTTTGGTGTTTCAATCCCGTGTTTGGCAAGGATATCAGAGCGATAGACAAAGTGCTGAGCGTTGGCCATGAAGGCGATTGCCATTACTTTGCCATCAATTTTTATCAGTTGGTTGGGTTTTAGCTGTTGACCGAATTTGGCAACCAGATCATCCAGAGGACGGAGCAGGTCGTCATTCATTAGCGCGACGATTGAGCTATTGGCGATGATGGCCGATGTGTACTCTGCCGGATTGCCGGTCATGCCGGCAACGTTGATTTTCTGGTGATCTGCGGTCAGATTGGAGGTGATTTCCCCGCCTTTACATTCTTTGGCGCCTTCGACAACGGCGTGAATTGCGGGAAACTCATTGCCGACAATGCTGACCCGGCCATCAATCTGACATGATGCGTATGCTGTGCCACTCATGAGGCTTGCGGAAAGCGCAAGAGCTGCGAGTTTGAATTGCATAGGCCCTCTCCTCCAATACTATGCGTGAAAACTGTCAACTAGGAACGGTTGATCCGCTCTCCGGTTTCTGCTGAAAATAGGTGACATTTTTCCGGATCAATCTGAATCCCGACAGCGTCACCAATGGTGGCGCGGTAGCTCTTGTCGGCTTTGACCGCGACCAACTTGCCACCGATGCGAACTGAAACCATCGTCGCATCTCCAAGCATTTCAAGGGTGTAAAGTGGTGCCTTGATATGGCCATCCTTGGCAATCAGGGCGTCTTCGGCGCGAAACCCGAGAGTGACGGCGCCATCAGGCACGTTTACGCCAGGGATTTCGGTGTGATCAGCTTTAAAGGTGCCACCTATAACTTCACCCTTGACCAGATTCATCGCGGGGCTGCCAATAAAGCTTGCCACGAATGTATTTTCCGGGTTGTCATAGATTTCTGTCGGCGTTCCAACTTGCTGCACAACGCCTCTGTTCATGACGACAACCCGGTCGGCCAAGGTCATGGCCTCGATCTGGTCGTGAGTGACGTAAATGGTTGTTGCGGCAAGATCATGGGTTAGATTCTTGATCTGCGCGCGTGTTGATACTCGCAGCTTTGCATCAAGGTTGGACAGTGGCTCGTCCATCAAGAAGACTTTTGGCTTGCGAACGATTGCCCTGGCCAGCGCGACGCGCTGCCTCTGGCCGCCAGAAAGCTCCGCCGGTTTGCGATTTAAAAACTCGCGTAGCTCCACTCTGTCAGCAGCCTGCAGAACTCGTGCTTCATGATCTGCCTTTTTGATCCCGCGTACCTTGAGGGGAAAGCGGATATTATCATAGACCGTCATGTTGGGGTAAAGCGCGTAGCTTTGAAACACCATCGCCACATCACGGTCTTTTGGTTCAAGATCTTTCACGGATTTTCCGTCGATCAGGATCTCGCCATCGCTTGCATCTTCCAGTCCCGCAACCATCCGCATGGTGGTGGTCTTGCCGCAACCAGAGGGGCCAAGAAGAACCAAAAATTCCTTGTCTGCGATTGTTAAATCAAACTTGTCTACACCAACAAACGCCCCCCCAGCGTTTTGTCAGATTGCGTAGTTGAATTACAGCCAACGTCCCTCTCCATCCGTGCTTTGCATACGCATGCAATATGTAATAAGATCGAAATATCAATTGCAAGCACAGAATGCATAGGTATGCAAAATCAAGTTCGACGAGTTTGTTCTCTGCTTGCTAACTAATTAACAATACGTGGTAAATGAGATGTGCTATGACAGATTTCCAAGTGGAAAAACAATTGGTACTTGCGTATTACAAGGCACTTGAAGAGGCGGCTGTTGAGAATCTACCGGCGGTTTTGGACGAGTATTGCAGTGCGGATCTGACTTGGCACAGCTTCTATCCATTCGATCAATTTTGCTCATGTAAAAGTGTTGCTACCGAGTTCTGGCAGCCGCTGAGACAAAGTCTGACAGGCATGCAAAGGCGGATGGATGTGTTTTTTGCAGGTCAAAATTCGCTCGCTATGGAAAAAGATGTCTGGGTGGTCTCCATGGGGCATTTGATGGGGCTCTTTGACAAGGCATGGCTTGGAATTACGCCAACTGGCAAGCTAGCATTTTTGCGCTACTGCGCGTTTCACCGGGTGGTGGACGGGCAGATCGTAGAGACTGCAATGTATTTCGATATACCGCACCTGATGGTACAGGCTGGTAAGTCTCCGTTTCAAAGCCAATCCGCTGCGCATCTTGTTCAACCTGGGCCACAAACGCACACTGGATTGATGTTTAAGGATGCGCAGGTGGAGGAAGGCCAACGCACACTCAGTGTCATTAACGCAATGATTTCTGATTTGGGGCAGTGGGATAACAAGCTCTCCCTTGAAGAGGAACTGGCACAGACTTGGCATGACGACATGATCTGGTGGGGGCCGGAAGGAATCGGGGCCACCTATACGATCGAGCGTTATGCGAAGCAGCACTCTGGGCCATTTCGTGCCGGTTTTACGGATCGCTCTAAAACCAACCACATTTGCCGGTTGGCGGAGGGGGAATTTGGTGGCTTCTTCGGATATCCGAATTTTACAGCGCGGCCGACTGGCGGTTTCATGGGGCTGCCAGCCTATGACAAGCCCTGTGAGTTTCGTGTGATCGACATTTACCGTAGAGACAAAGACAAACTCGCTGAAAACTGGGTCTTTATTGACATATTGTACTTCTTAAAGCAGCAGGGCATCGACTTGCTTGCACATGATTGAACGCGATAAAAAGGCGAGGTTGCGAGATGGAATTGTTCATCCGCAACTGCTTTTGTGAGCGACTTAAAGCTTTCGTGCCCTTGTGGTTTGTGTTGTGTTGGTCGTTTTGTAAAGTGTTCACAATTTGCCGGTGCACTCGTTTTGGTAGGTACCTTTCGTGAGCGGCATAGCTGTATTTCACAGTTAGTTTTCCTGCAGCGCGTTTAAAAAGGTGACGGTGGTGTTTTGCCATTTGTCACGCGGTGATCGAGCAAGTGTGCACCGGTTGAAGATAGGGTCTACTGCAGGTGAATGTTTGGTGAGAATTTACTGAATGTGGTTCAAGTTAGTAGAGTGAGTAGGCGTCGGCGCTGGTACTGGTACGGAGTAATCAGTGGGTTAGCATCCTTGCAAATGATGCTGATGCAAGCGTTTCAGACCGACCTAATCCATTGAAAATAAGTGGTTCTATAGGTGTTGGCATAAACGTAGCTGTCGTCATGTAAGTGGATCTGTTGGGCGGGGTGCACTGCATCCTTGGCTTGGGAAACTGCGTGAAAATGGGGGAGGGGGCAACCTCAATGTTCTTAACAATCTTGCTTGAAAGGCTACGAGTTCGATTTAGGTTGGGGCCCTATAGCTTTAGATAGCCACGCGACGGTTTTGTTCCTCTTTTCATAGGTAAGAGAGGGCAGGCGCCTCTCTTACCGTTGTTGTGGCTATCTATGTGTTTTATTGACTGGGCTGCGGCGTGCGCTCCCAGACGGGATACGGGTCGGGGAGATCGGGAATTTCTGCGAGAGAGCTGGCCGCTGCTGTGGGCAACAAGGCGCTATCAAGGCGTGCTTTCAGAGCCGGCCAGTCAATACCGCTGCCAATGAAGACGATCTCTTGGCGTCGGTCGCCCCAAGGCTCTTGCCAATGGTTCTTGATATAGGCCTGCGCACTTTGATGGGTTGGGCGTTTGTCCTCTGGCACGGTTGCCCACCAATTACCCAAGGGCGAGACGGATGACAAAGCGCCAGCGAGCGAGAACTCGGCCACCCATTGTGGGCGGGTGGAGATCCAGAAATGTCCCTTTGCGCGAATGACACCTGGCAGGTCATCATTAAAAATTTCCATGACTTTTTCCGGGATGAAAGGCTGCCTTGCGCGATAAACATAACTGGCTACGCCGTACTCTTCCGTTTCGGGGATATGCTCGGCAAAACCGTAGAGCTCTTTTGCCCATAAGGGATGTGTGTGAGCCTTGTCAAAATCGAAAAGCCCAGTGTCCAGAATAGCTTCAGGTGCAACGTCTGAATGGTTTGTCTCGATGATCTTTGCGTCTGCGTTAAGGCTCCGGATGATTTTTCGCGCGGTCTCGGTGCGTTTGGCCCCTGCGTCGGCCACTTTGTTCAAGACGATAACATCTGCAAATTCGATTTGATCGGTTAAGAGGTGTGCCAAGGTGCGTTCATCCTCCACCCCCATAACTTCGCCCCTGTCCTTAAGAAAATCGTGACTGGAAAAATCTCTCAGAATGTTAACGGCATCGACCAGTGTAACCATGGTGTCGAGGCGCGCAACATCCGACAAACTTGCGCCCTGTGTATCGCGAAAGTCAAACGTGGCGGCCACCGGAAGCGGCTCTGCAATGCCGGTTGATTCAATGAGCAAATAATCAAAGCGCTTTTCTTCAGCAAGTTTTCTAACTTCTTGCAGAAGATCATCACGCAAAGTGCAGCAGATACAGCCGTTGGACATTTCGACGAGTGTTTCATCGGTGCGGGATAATTCTGTATCTGCGCGAACCAAGTCTGCATCGATGTTCACTTCCGACATGTCATTGACAATGACGGCTACACGGCGGCCTGCACGATTGTTGAGAATTCGATTGAGCAGCGTGGTTTTCCCTGCTCCTAGGAACCCTGAGAGCACTGTAACCGGTAGACGATTATCCTGCATAAATGCGCATCCTGTATCTTGCTGGTAAGTCATTATGCATCGCCATGAGACGATCACAGCAGCATATGTTATAACATAACGCTTTGCAAGGTGCGTTGCCGGAAGATATCGATAGGAATTTGCAAGAGAATGCAACCCTAGAGCGCGTTCGCACTAAAGTATCACCGCTGATATACTAGGTGGTGACGCTTAGGTAGAAGGGCGATCTTGTTGCTGAAACGTTTTTTCATTTTTCTCTGGTTTGACGTTAATCCAGTCAAATAAATGGGAGTATCACTGTGAAAAAACGTTTTACAGCTAGCCTTGTCGCAGCCTCTTTCCTAATGGCAGGAACTGCCCTTGCAGCTGATGTAACCTTGAAGGTTGCACATGGCGCGCCTGAATCTAACCATATGCATAAAGCGTGGCAGAAATTCGAGGAAATCGTCGAAAAACGCACCAACGGCGACATCGAAGTTGAAATCTACCCAGCGGGCCAGCTTGGCGAGGGGCGCGAGCTGCTTGAGTTTGTGCAAATGGGCGAGATCGATCTCAATGCCGAGGCCGTTGGCGTGTTGTCAGGTTGGGACGACATCTTCGCAGCAACAGAGCTTCCTTATACTTTCGCAAGCCGCGAAGTGGCCCGTAAAGTCTTCCTAGGCGAATACGGCGATTGGCTAGCAGAAAAAATGGAGCCGATCGGACTAAAGTCCATGGGTTGGTTCGAGATTGGCATCCGCCAGCTGACCAACAGCCGCGGCGCGGTATACACCCCAGATGATGTTGATGGACTGAAGCTGCGCACGATGCAGGTGGATGCCCACATCACCGCGTGGTCCAAACTGGGCGCGAACCCAATGCCGATGGCCTCTGGTGAAGTGTACTCCGCTTTGCAGCAGGGCGTGATTGACGCGCAGGAAAACCCGCTTTCCAACATTCGCTCCATGCGTACGCACGAGGTAAACAAGTACATTTCGCTGACCAACCACGTTTACTCTGCGTACACCGTGGTTATGAACCCAGCGAAATTTGAAAGCCTGTCTCCAGAGCAACAAACAATTGTGTCTGATGCGGTGCTTGAGGCCTCTGAATACCAGCAGTCGCTCATCAAGGCAGAAGAGCCAGAGCTGGTTGACTGGTTCCGTGCACAAGGCAATGAAGTGAACGAGCTCACCCCAGAGCAAATGGCACTGTTCCAAGGTAAAATCAAAGAACTGAAGCCAGAGTTCCAAAAATTGGTGGGCGAGGAAGCCTATGGCCGGTTGATGGATGCTGTTGCCAAAGCTGAAGCAGAGCTGAACTAGTCGCAAGAACTAGCAGCAAAGGGGCCGCTACTTGCGGCCCCAGACATTCCCCCAACTCAAGTGAAAAAGCTATGAAAACGCTAGCCTATCTGGATAAGCATCTAGAGCGTGATCTGCTTGTCATCTCTCTAGCTTCGATCGCCATTCTTATCTTCTTTCAGGTGTTTATGCGCTATGTGGTGCAGAATTCCTTGTCTTGGTCCGAAGAGCTGGTCCGCTGGCTTTTCGTCTGGTTTATTTGGCTGGGTATCAGTTACGGCTACAAAGAGCGAAAGCATGTGGCGGTAACCATCATTTCCGGCAAGCTTTCGGAGAAAGGTCAGCTGTATCTGGGGCTGTTGCTCTCCGCTATCATGCTGGCATTCTTCGCCTATTTGGCGGTTCGCGGCAATGCTCAGGCCACAAGCCCGTTTGTGATCAGGCAAACATCTCCTGTTCTCTTCGTTCCCGGTACGGATATTCGTGTCAGCCTTGCATTCCTTTACTGGTCCATGCCGGTCGGTGCTGCTCTGGCTTCCTTACGCATTCTGCAAAATATGATCACAGATTGTAAAACGCTGAAAAAGCTTGGCATTTCTACTGCTGGCGATGGCGAGAAAGGATAACCCATGTCTGGATTTGTCTTATTCTTCGGTTTTTTTGCGCTGGTGCTGTTGGGCATGCCGATCGGCGCGGCGCTTGGGGTTGCCTCGCTGTTTGTTATGAGCTTTTTGCCGGGTACGCCAAGCGACATTCTTCTGCTGAAGAGCGCTGTCATGGGGGGCAACAACTTCCCGCTGGTGGCGGTGCCAATGTTCATCCTTGCAGGTGATATTATGCAGTCTGGCGGCCTTTCCCGCCGTATTGTCGGCATGGCAGCGCGCGGTGTTGGCCACCTGAAAGCGGGGCTTGCTTATGTAAACGTGCTGGCCTCTATGTTCTTCGCCGCTATCTCCGGTTCCTCCCCGGCAACTGTTGCTGCCATTGGCTCGAACATGATTCCTGAAATGGAAAAGCGCGGTTATCCGAAGGAGTTTTCTGCTGGTCTAACGGCTGCCTCCGGTATGCTTGGGGTGATGATCCCGCCGTCTATTCCCTTTATCATTTACGGGGTTACTTCTGGCCAATCAATCGGCAAGTTGTTTATGGCAGGTCTTGTTCCCGGCTTCCTTTTTGCAGCCAGTTATGTCCTGGTATCAAAGTACCTGCTGCGAGATCGTGATGATCTTGTCTCCACCAAGGAGGAGTTGGCTGCGCAAAAAGCTGCGGAAAGCGATAAAAACGGTAATGCAATCTGGGCCTTGCTAGTTCCAATCATCATTCTGGGCGGAATCTATGGCGGTATCTTTACCCCAACAGAAGCGGCTGGTGTTGCGGTTATCTATGCGGCGTATATCTCCCTGTTTGTCTACAAGGAAATCAGCTTCAAGGAGCTACCGTCCATCCTTGCCAGATCATCGCTGACAGCGGCGACCTGCCTTGTGATGGTGGTAATGGCCTTTGTGTTTGGCCGTCTGCTCACGATCGAGCAAATTCCAAACACAGTTGCCAGCATGATCACCTCGTTCTCCGACAATATGCTGGTCATCATTCTGCTGCTTAACTTGGTACTGCTTGCTGTTGGTATGTTTATGGAGACCGTGGCGGCAATCATCATCCTAACGCCGATCCTGCTGCCTGTTGCTGTGAGTGTTGGTGTTGATCCAATCCACTTTGGTGTGATCCTCACCGTGAACCTTGCAATCGGTTTCTGCACCCCACCGCTTGGCGTCAATCTGTTCGTTTCTTCTTCGGTTGCGAACTTGTCGATTGAAGCGGTTTTCAAAGCGATTGCCCCATTCCTAGTCGCGATGTTGATCTGTCTCATCTTGGTCAGCTACGTGCCTCAAATTTCGCTGCTGCTTCCAACGCTGTTTGGCTAAAATTAAAAGGATATAACAATGTCAAAACGCTCTGATATCATCACCAAGGGTTATGCCGCAGCCAACCAGCGTTCTATGCTCAAGTCTGCCGGTATGAGTGAAAAAGATCTGGCCACCAAACCGATTATTGCGGTGATCCATGCATATAACGAGATCATTCCCGGCCACCAAAACCTGCGTCAACTTTGTGAGCGGGTAAAGTACGGAGTATACGAGGCAGGTGGTTACCCGTTTGAGCTAACAATGCCCTCGATCTGCGATGGTATCGCCATGACCCACGTGGGCATGCACTATCCGCTTGCAAGCCGGGAACTCATTGCAGATGCCATTGAGGTGCAGATTCAGGGGCACCAGTTTGATGCGATGGTGCTGATTACCAACTGTGACAAGATCACCCCGGCAGCCTTGATGGCGGCTGGTCGGCTCAACATCCCATGCCTCTTGCTCTCGGGCGGCTGCATGGAGCCCGGTTACTTCGATAACAAGCGTATCGATGGCTCAATGATGTGTGAAACAATCGGCGAATACGCCGCGGGGCACATCGATATGGAAGAGCTGCTGGCCCGCGAAGATGTGGCAGGCCCGACAATCGGCTGTTGTGCGCACCTTGGTACAGCAAACTCGATGAATATCATGGCAGAAGCCTTGGGTATGACTTTGCCCGGCTCCTCGACCATTCCAGCAACCTACAGCGAGCGCAATCGCCTCGCCAAAGAGGCTGGTATCAAAATCATGGAGCTGTTTGAAAAGCAGATCCTGCCACGGCAAATTATGACTTCAACCGCATTCCACAATGCGATGGCTGTTGATATGGCCATTGGCGGTTCTACCAACACGATGCTGCACTTGCTGGCAATTGCGCATGAATGTGATGTGGAGCTGGATCTGGACGATTTTGACAAGATCAGTCGTGAAGTGCCAAAGCTTTGTGCTTTTTCACCGGGCGGAAAGTTCCATATTCAGGATTTGCATCTTGTTGGCGGGCTGCGCGTTGTCATGAAGCACCTGAAAGATGGTGACATGTTCGACACCAGCACGTTAACGGCCTCTGGTGTGTCTTTTGAGGAATTAATCGGCACGCTTGATGCCAAGAGTTCCGATGTGGCGCGCTCTGTTCCAGAGGCTTACAAGCCCGAAGGTGGCCTTGCTGTTGTGTACGGCAATATCGCACCGGATGGCGCTGTGGTGAAAATCGGCGTGGTTGATGAGAAGATGAAGCAGTACACCGGTACGGCCCGTGTCTTCACTCGCGAGGAAGATGCGGTAACCGCGATCAACACCGGCAAGATTGTACCGGGTGACGTGGTGGTTATCATCTATGAAGGACCACAGTCGGGTATGCGTGAAATGCTGTTGCCAACTGGTTCGCTCTGCGGTGCCGGTCTTGATGACAAAGTGGCGCTGATCACCGATGGTCGCTTCTCAGGTGCCACTCGCGGAGCAGCAATTGGCCACTGTTCACCTGAGGCCAGCAAAGGCGGCCCAATCGGTCTTGTGCGCGAAGGCGACAAGATTGCCATCGACCTGAAAGCCAAGAGTATCAATGTTCTGGTGAGTGATGAGGAGTTGGCGCAGCGCCGCGAAGGGCATGAGCCTCTGCCTCCGAAGGTTACCGACGGCTATCTGGGGCGTTACTCAAAGCTCGTTTCCTCTGCGAGCCTAGGGGCGATATTCGCCAAGTAGCACATTGCCTCAATCTGCCAGCCAGAGCTTGGTCTGCCCACGCGCTCTGGCTGGCAAACTTACTTCCACCAGGCTGCTGGCATCGGCCCTATCATGTTTACCTAAACTATTCGACATACTAAAAAACAATAGATTATAGGATTTATCGTATGTCTAAACCAACAATTGTAGATATTGCTAAGTATGCTGGCGTTTCCATTGGAACAGTTTCAAATGCGCTGAATAACAAAGGGCGGATTTCCGATGCTACCCGAAAGAAGGTCGTTGCCGCGGCGCAAGAGCTTGGCTTTGTGCCGAATTACAATGCCTCGAAACTGAAGAGCGGTCACTCAAATCTCGTTGGTGTTATCGTTGAGGATATTACCAACCCGTATATGTCCGAGCAAACAGTGGCATTGGAGGGTGTCTTGGCGGCTAAGGGTTACCTTCCTTTGCTCGCAAACACCAATGACGATGTTGAGAACCAACGCAAGCTGATAGAGGAAATGGTGGGGCGCGGTGTGGCGGGCATTGTGCTGGCGCCCTCCATTGGCACTGTTGCCGATGATCTTGCGCTTATTCAAAGCCGAGGTGTGCCTTGCGTTCTTTCAACGCGTGAATTGTCCGATGTCACCCTTGATTTCGTTGGCGCTGACGACTTCCAAGGCGCGAAACTGATTACCAGCCATTTGCTTGATTTGGGGCACCGCAACATTTTGAAGATTGGTGGCCATGAAACTGTAAGTACCGGGCGCCTTAGAACTCAAGGGTTCTATAGTGCCTTTATGGAAAGAGGGTTGGCATTAAATACGACGCGCGTACTCCCCGGCTATGCAACCCGTGCATTTGGCAAGGCGTGTGTTGAACAGTTACTACCTGAACTTGGCACGTATTCTGCTATCGTTTGTCAAAATGATATTGTGGCTGGCGGCGTTTATTTGGCTCTTGCAGAAGCTGGCATTCGCGTAGGCGAAGATATCGCTGTGACTGGCTTTGATGGCCTAAAGGACACTGTTTTATGGGGGCCCCCTCTTACCACAGCACGCGCAAGCCCAAGCGCAATCGGCCGTGATGTGGGGTCTCAACTGTTGCGGCGCATGCAAGGGGACATCTCGCCCGTGCGTCGCACGCGCCTCATGCCCGAGTTGCTTGTCAGAGCATCTAGTAGGGTTAATGCGCTCATCATTGACTGAGAGCTACTAGACAATCTGCCGTTTTGGGGACGACCTTTCTTGAGTGCAATACGCCGAACTTGCACATCGGCCCCTTTTTAACAATGCGAGATCGCCGCAGATCGCACTGATATTTGTCTCGCAAAGTCAATATACTCGATTGTCCGGGATCATGGACGAACTCCATATGACACCCGGTTTCTGGTGCAGAGATGTAGCTTTAATCTGTTTTTCTCAGGTCTTTTGCCGTGGTCCTGACCGCGTAGCTGTGTCTGCGCTGTGGATTGGTTAAGGGCATCATCTTAATGCCTTGATGGCAGCTTGCGGCATTTTGAAGTGCGCATCTGAAACGGCTGGACGTTCAAATGAAGTAAATAATCTAGCATTAGTAATTAACTCTACTTTTCCGCACTTTGCTCTTTCGGCGCTCGCTGAATCGCTCGAAGAACATACGTCTATCTGACTGGGAGGATAATTGAGTATGTGGAGGCTATGACGAGCGGTTACAAAGTTCTGACGGCTTGGTTTGCGGTAAACCTTACGGAAAGCCTATTTGCTGACGGCTAGTGACGGCATTCACAGCTTTTTCAGTATTAAGTTGAAAGAGAATTTAGAGGGGGTAGGCGGGGCGAAATTCTGCTTACCAAAACGCCCATTTGCTTACCATATGCTGACAAAAGCCAGAAAAGCAAAAAGCCTCCCGAGGGAGGCTTTGAAATATCCTTGATAACTCAAGGAGAAGAGTGGTGCCGGCAGCAGGGATCGAACCCGCGACCCCCTGATTACAAGTCAGGTGCTCTACCATCTGAGCTATACCGGCGTCGCTGGAGACGGGGTTTAAGGGGTGTTTGGCCTGTTGTAAACTCTAAAAAATACAAAAAGTGCATTTTTCACAGGGCATTTTGTTTTTTGCTGCGGTTTGGCGCTTTGTTCACAGGTGTTAGCGCCAAACTCCTATTGATTTGAAGTATCTAGTGTGCGCTAGATTTTCATAAGACCCATCTTGAGGCGCGCCACATAGAGGGACAGTACGGCGGCATTGGAGACATTGAGTGACTTGATCGGGCCGGGCATATCTAGGCGGGCGAGGGTGCCGCAGGTTTCACGGATACCTTGGCGCACGCCTTTGCCTTCCGAACCAAGCACGAGCAAGGTTTTGTCTGTAAACTCGGTTTGTTCGAGCGAGGCGGGGCCTTCGCTATCCAGCGCAATAGCTTGAAACCCGGCGTCCTGCATCTCTTCGACAAAACGGGCCATATTTTGCACGCGCACATGTTTGATCATGTCCAGCGCACCACTGGCGGTTTTTGCAAGAACCGGTCCTTCTTCGGGCGCATGGCGGCGGGTGGTGACCACTGCGTCTGCGCCAAGGGCCAAGGCGCTGCGCAATATGGCGCCCACATTATGAGGATCGGTCACCTGATCGAGCGCTAGCACCAAATGCCCTTGCTTTAAATGAGCGGCACCATAGTGGGGCAGGGGATCACACAGCAAAACCGCGCCTTGGTGTACGGCGTCTTTGGGGACGAGCTTATCAATTTGGCGCGGCGTCATTTCCTCGACGGGGACATCGATGTTGATATCGCGCTCTTGTAGCCGGCGAAGGGCGTTGGTGGTGACAAACAGTTTGTGGCGCTTGCGTTCCTTGTTGTTAAAGGCAGCTTCGAGGGTGTGCAGGCCGTAGATATGCATCGGCCCGTCGTTTTCTTCCTTTTTTTGACGGAAGTCGGGTTTGCCCCATTTGTTAGGGCGGCCGCTGCCAGATTTGTTAAACCGCTTGTTGGCGCTGTTTGGGCCTTGAGACTTGGTGTTCATGGATTATATGGCCTGACTTCGTTCTTTAGCTTTACACGCCTGCCGCCTAAGGTGGATTAAAGTTGCAAGCGGACATACTGTGACTTTTCCACATATACTCTTAAGGGATGGAGAAATAGCAAAACAGCCGATTGGTCAAGCGCGGCAGTAATGCTCATCCACGATTGCGGGTGACCTGATTTGGGAATGAAAGCAATTTGCCTGCGTGCGAATTGGTGAATTGGCTCCTAAAATTGCAGATATGGGCGATTTGCAACTTGTCACTAGGGGGAAAAGCAATCTGGTGGCAAGGAGATGGGTTTGTGATGGTATCGCATTGGTAGGCTCTGCTAGCTTTCGTAGTGCATTGCCTGTTAATTTTTTTGGGGGAGTGAAAACTAGCCGTTGACAGGAGCGGGCGAGGGCTGCATAAACCGCGCCACAGGGACGCCAACGCGCTTTTGCAAGATGTGTGGGTGTCTTTGAATTGCAACCGAAGCCGTATGTTAAGCTTTTTGCATGCAGATTTCGGAGGAGTGCCCGAGTGGCTAAAGGGGGCGGACTGTAAATCCGCTGGCTATGCCTACGTTGGTTCGAATCCAACCTCCTCCACCATCTGCCCTTTGTTGTGCGGGTGTAGCTCAATGGTAGAGCAGCAGCCTTCCAAGCTGAATACGAGGGTTCGATTCCCTTCACCCGCTCCAATAAAGTTTACTACGGTTGATTTGGCTGTGTCGGTCTCTTTGGTGTCTGTGCGCCCTCCTTCGGGTGCTTACTGCATGTAAAGTGACTGGGCCGCGAACGGACAGAGAGCTACGCCGATGGCGAAGGAAAAATTTGAACGCAATAAGCCGCACGTCAACATCGGCACGATTGGCCACGTTGATCACGGTAAAACCACTCTGACTGCTGCGATCACCAAGTCTTTTGGTGACTTCAAGGCATATGACGAGATTGACGGTGCTCCAGAAGAGCGTGCTCGCGGTATCACCATTTCTACCGCACACGTTGAGTATGAGACCGAAGCTCGTCACTACGCTCACGTTGACTGCCCGGGTCACGCTGACTACGTGAAGAACATGATCACCGGTGCAGCGCAGATGGACGGTGCTATCCTGGTTGTGAACGCAGCTGATGGCCCTATGCCACAGACCCGCGAGCACATCCTGCTGGCACGTCAGGTTGGCGTTCCTGCTCTGGTTGTCTTCATGAACAAAGTTGATCAGGTTGACGACGAAGAGCTGCTGGAACTGGTTGAAATGGAAGTTCGTGAACTTCTGTCTTCCTACGAGTTCCCGGGTGACGATATTCCGATCATCGCTGGTTCTGCTCTTGCAGCCCTTGAAGATCGTGATGCAAACATCGGTACTGAGAAAATTGCAGAACTGATGGCTGCTGTTGACGAGTACATCCCTACTCCAGATCGTCCGCGTGATCAGGCATTCCTGATGCCTATCGAAGACGTGTTCTCTATCTCTGGCCGCGGTACTGTTGTAACCGGTCGTGTTGAGCGCGGTGTGGTTCACGTTGGCGACGAAGTTGAAATCGTTGGCATCAAAGAAACCTCCAAAACCACCGTTACCGGTGTGGAAATGTTCCGTAAGCTGCTCGATCAGGGTGAAGCTGGGGATAACATCGGTGCACTGATCCGCGGCGTTGGTCGTGAGGAAGTTGAGCGTGGCCAGGTTCTTTGTAAGCCGGGTTCTGTTACTCCGCACACCAAGTTTAAGGCAGAGGCATACATCCTCACCAAAGAAGAAGGTGGTCGTCATACCCCGTTCTTCACCAACTACCGTCCACAGTTCTACTTCCGTACAACTGATGTGACCGGTGTGGTTACTCTGCCAGAAGGCACCGAAATGGTGATGCCGGGCGATAACATCTCCGTATCTGTTGAGCTGATCGTGCCGATCGCTATGGAAGATGGTCTGCGCTTTGCTATCCGTGAGGGTGGTCGTACCGTTGGTGCGGGCGTTGTAGCAGCAATTATTGAATAAGTCAGTTTTTTGACTTTACAAGCTACGTCGCAGGCTTTAAACGCGACGTAGCAGTCTTCAGGGAAGACAAAACGAGATTCGCTTTACTATCCAATAGGATAGATAGCAAAGGGGTATAGCTCAGTTGGTAGAGCGACGGTCTCCAAAACCGTAGGTCGCGGGTTCGAACCCTGCTGCCCCTGCCATTTTCCCTTGATTGTCTTGGGAGTTTGGTTTAAATAGTTTTTCTCGGGCGGGCGCGTGAAATGTCTTCACGCGCCCACCTTGCGTAAGATGGGCCGGAACCTTATGGCGAAAACCAATCCTTTGAAATTCATCCAGCAGGTGCGCTCGGAAACAGCGAAGGTCACTTGGCCCTCTCGTCGTGAGACAGGCGTAACCACCCTCATGGTGTTCGTGATGGTGTTTCTTGCTTCCATGTTTTTTCTTGCAGCTGACCAGTTGATGAGCTTTGCGCTTTCTTGGTTGCTGGGGTTTTAATATCTGAAGACTTCGCGGACTTGGAGCGAAAATAAGAACATGGCAAAGCGCTGGTATATTGTTCAGGCTTATTCCAACTTTGAAAAGAAAGTTGCCGAATCAATCAAGGAGCGTGCTGAGCAGCACGGGCTTGAAGGGTCTTTTGAGGATGTCCTGGTTCCCACTGAAAAGGTGGTTGAGGTGCGCCGCGGGCGCAAGGTGGAGTCCGAGCGTAAATTCTTCCCAGGATACGTGCTGGTGAAGATGGAAATGAACGAAAATACATATCACTTGATTAACGGTACGCCGAAGGTTTCTGGTTTTCTTGGTAATGACAAGAAGCCGATGCCGATTTCTGAGGCAGAAGCCTACCGGATCCTTAATCAGGTGGAAGATGGGGTGGAGGCGCCACGTCCATCTGTCGAGTTTGAAGTGGGTGAGCAGGTCAAGGTTTCCGATGGTCCGTTTGCTTCCTTCTCTGGCTTCGTTGAGGAAGTCGACGAAGAGCGGGCACGTCTGAAAGTGACTGTGTCTATTTTTGGCCGTGAAACACCGGTCGAGCTGGAATACGGTCAAGTTGAAAAACAGGGCAGTTAATCCAGATTAATGTGGGCGGCAGGTTTGATGCGCTTCGCCGGTGCATCGGGGCCAGACCGCCCTCTCTCTTGTAACGGGGTGCGAGGCGCCCCAATATCCTTGGAGAGGATTTATGGCGAAGAAAATTGAAGGTTACCTAAAACTTCAGGTACCTGCGGGCTCTGCTACACCATCCCCGCCAATCGGTCCTGCGCTGGGTCAGCGCGGTCTGAACATCATGGAATTCTGTAAGGCGTTTAACGCCAAGACTCAGGATGTTGAGAAGGGTGCTCCTTGCCCAACCGTCATCACTTACTACTCTGATAAGTCTTTCACTTTTGAAGTGAAGACTGCTCCGGTTTCCTTCTTCTTGAAGAAAGCTGCGAAGATCAAGTCTGGTTCCCAGACACCTGGTAAGGGTTTTGTTGCTTCCGTGACCAAGGACCAAGTCCGCGAAATCGCAGAGGCAAAAATGAAAGACCTGAACGCCAATGACATCGAAGCTGCGATGTTGATGGTTGAGGGTTCCGCCCGTTCTATGGGTCTGGAAGTTAAGGGGTAAGATCGATGGCGAATGTAGGTAAGCGCATTAAAGCGGCCCGCGAGGGTATCGATCGTAACAAAGACTACGCACTGGCAGATGCTGTTGCGCTGGTCAAAGAGCGTGGTACTGCCAAGTTTGACGAGACCGTTGAGCTGGCGATCAATCTGGGTGTTGATCCACGTCACGCGGACCAGATGGTTCGTGGTGCGTGCGTACTGCCAAACGGCACTGGTAAGAATGTGCGTGTTGCTGTTTTTGCTCGTGATGCGAAAGCTGACGAAGCAAAAGCTGCTGGTGCGGACATTGTTGGTGCTGAGGATCTGCTGGCTGAAGTTCAGGGCGGTAAGATCGACTTTGACACCGTGATCGCAACTCCTGACATGATGCCACTTGTTGGTCGTCTTGGTAAGGTGCTTGGTCCACGCGGCATGATGCCAAACCCTAAGGTTGGTACTGTGACCCCTGACGTGACCAAGGCTGTTAAGGACGCCAAGGGTGGCTCTGTGCAGTTCCGCGTAGAAAAGGCCGGTATCATCCATGCAGGCGTTGGTAAAGTTTCCTTTGAAGCTGGTAAGCTTGAAGAAAACATTAAGGCTCTGGTGGATGCGGTTGTTAAAGCTAAACCAGCTGGTGCAAAAGGTACCTATGTGAAGCGCGTCGCGCTTTCTTCCACAATGGGTCCTGGCATTAAGCTTGATTTGGCGTCCGTTACCGAGTAAGGAACGGCCCTAAAGAATTGCCTCCCGTGAAAACGGGAGGTTTTTGTTGGCCTGAAACTCTTTAGGCTAACGCCCTGTCCGAGACTGCAGGTGTTGGCGCAGCCAGCTTAAGCTTTTTAAGGCCTGCATAGATGGAAAAGAATCAAGATATGGAAATGTCGCTAGAGATTTCAGTATCTGTTTCGAACCAGACTGCCTTGCCAATGTCGAGTGACGCGGGTAAGGGGACAGGAACCCTGAGCGTCGGCTAGGAGGGCTCCTCCTAATCGGCAAAGGCAAACCGGCGGCAATTCGTTGTCGCCAACTGGAGTAGGCAAGTGGAAAGAACGGAAAAGCAAAAGTTCGTTGCTGACTTCAACGAAGTGCTGTCCAGCACTGGCGTTGCTGTCGTGGCGCACTATGCGGGTCTTTCAGTTTCCCAGATGACTCAGCTGCGCGCTGAGGCACGTGAAGCTGGCGGCACCGTAAAAGTTGCGAAGAACCGTCTTGTCAAGCTTGCCCTTCAAGGCACTGACCTTGAGCACATCAGCGACCTGTTCAAGGGCCCAACTGTCATCGTGTATTCCGATGATCCAGTTGCAGCCCCTAAGGTAGCCGCTAAGTTCGCTAAGGATAATGAAGCATTTTCTATCCTTGGTGGTGCTCTGGGTACGACCAATCTCGATACTGCTGGTGTTAATGCACTGGCAGCGATGCCGTCTCTGGACGAGCTTCGTGGCAAGCTGGTGGGTATGCTACAGACCCCAGCGACCCGTATGGCGATGGTTACAAGCGCACCGGCCGGGCAACTTGCTCGCGTCTTCAATGCGTACGCCGAGAAGGACCAAGCCGCATAAGGCGGAACCACTTTAATTTTGTCAAAACCGTTAACGGTTCGAACATCAAGGTACTAAGAAAATGGCTGATCTCGAAAAGATCGTAGAAGAACTCTCCGCTCTCACCGTAATGGAAGCTGCTGAGCTGTCCAAACTGCTCGAAGACAAGTGGGGCGTTTCTGCTGCTGCACCTGTTGCTGTTGCTGCTGCAGGTCCTGCTGCTGCTGCTGCTGAAGAGCAAACCGAATTCGACGTGATCCTGGCTGACGCTGGCGCGAAGAAGATCAACGTAATTAAAGAAGTACGTGCGATCACTGGTCTGGGCCTCAAAGAAGCTAAAGAACTGGTTGAAGGTGCTCCTAAGCCAGTTAAAGAAGGCGTTGAAAAAGCTGAAGCTGAAGAGCTTAAGAAAAAGCTTGAAGAAGCTGGCGCAAAGGTTGAACTCAAGTAATCTTGAGTTTTGCTGTTGGCCCCGGAGTTATCCGGGGCCACTTTCGTACCCTGGCGGGTTTCCTGGCCGGGGTAAACGTCCCGATAGGGGCAGGATGCTCGGGAAGTTCCCGCGGGGACGGTTTCATAAAACGGTGATGTGTAGGCGTCACTGTTTCATTGAACCGTCACCTTAGAGTGATACGAGGAGCGACAATGACGCAAACGTTCAACGGTCGCAAACGGGTCCGTAAACATTTTGGATCCATCCGCGATGTAGCGGCTATGCCGAATCTTATCGAAGTGCAGAAGGCGTCTTATGACCAGTTTCTGCAGGTCGAAAAGCCACAGGGTGGTCGCGTTGACGAAGGCCTAGAGGCCGTATTTAAATCCGTTTTCCCGATTTCGGATTTTTCTGGTGCATCCCTGCTTGAATTCGTGTCCTACGAATTTGAAGCCCCCAAATATGATGTTGACGAGTGTCGCCAGCGCGACATGACTTACGCAGCGCCGCTTAAGCTGACGCTGCGTCTCATCGTGTTTGATATTGATGAGGATACCGGTGCGAAATCGGTAAAGGACATCAAAGAGCAAGATGTCTACATGGGCGATATTCCGTTCATGACAGACAACGGCACCTTCATTGTGAATGGTACCGAGCGTGTGATCGTCTCGCAAATGCAGCGGTCTCCGGGTGTGTTCTTTGATCATGATAAGGGTAAAACGCATTCTTCAGGCAAGCTGCTATTTGCAGCGCGCGTCATCCCATATCGTGGTTCTTGGCTGGATATCGAGTTCGATGCGAAAGACATCGTTTATGCTCGTATTGACCGTCGCCGCAAGCTGCCCGTGACATCGCTGTTGATGGCGCTGGGGCTGAACAGTGAAGAGATTCTGGAAACTTTCTACAACCGTATCGAGTACAAGCTTGGTAAGGGTGGTTGGGCGATGCCGTTTGATGCGGATCGTTTGAAAGGTACTAAGGCGATCAACGCGCTGGTTGATGCTGATAGCGGTGAAGTTCTTGTTGAAGAAGGCAAGAAGATCACAGCACGCGTCATCCGCCAGCTGAAGGATCAGGGTGTTAGCTCGCTAAAAGTTGAGAAGGAAGACCTGTTCACCCAGTATCTTGCTGAGGACATGGTCAACCTGCAGACTGGCGAAATCTACTACGAAGCTGGTGATGAAATCAGCGAGAAGATGGTGGACGAGTTGGTCGATCGTGGTTTCGGCGAAATTCCAGTTCTCGACATCGACCACGTTAATACCGGTGCTTACATCCGTAACACATTGGCGGCAGACAAGAACGAGACCCGAGAAGGGGCTCTGTTTGACATCTACCGTGTGATGCGTCCAGGAGAACCGCCGACCATCGAGACTGCCGAGGCGATGTTCCAGTCGCTGTTCTTCGATACGGAGCGTTATGATCTTTCTGCGGTTGGCCGCGTAAAGATGAACATGCGCCTTGATTTGGACTGTGAAGACACCGTGCGCGTTCTGCGTAAGGAAGACATCCTGTCTGTAATGAAGGTGCTACTGGATCTGCGTGATGGTCGCGGGGAAATCGATGATATCGATAACCTTGGTAACCGCCGTGTTCGCTCTGTTGGCGAGTTGATGGAAAACCAGTACCGTATCGGGTTGCTGCGCATGGAGCGCGCGATCAAAGAGCGTATGAGCTCGGTCGACGTGGATACGGTGATGCCGCAGGATCTCATCAACGCCAAGCCAGCTGCTGCTGCGGTGCGTGAGTTCTTCGGTTCTTCCCAGCTTTCCCAGTTTATGGACCAAACCAACCCATTGTCTGAAGTGACGCACAAGCGTCGCCTTTCTGCGCTTGGCCCAGGCGGTTTGACCCGGGAGCGTGCGGGCTTTGAGGTTCGCGATGTGCACCCAACGCACTATGGTCGTATCTGCCCGATTGAGACGCCGGAAGGTCCGAACATCGGTCTGATTAACTCGTTGGCGACATTTGCGCGTGTGAACAAGTACGGCTTTATCGAAAGCCCGTACCGCACAGTGAAAGACGGTATTGTCACCAATGAGGTGGTGTATCTCTCCGCTATGGAAGAGAGTAAATATTACGTCTCTCAGGCTAACGCGGAGCTGACCGAGGACAACAAATTTGCATCTGATTTGGTGCAGTGTCGTCATGCTGGGGAAAACATTCTGATCACACCGGATCGTGTGGATCTAATGGATGTTTCGCCTAAGCAGCTGGTTTCCGTAGCGTCTGCGCTGATCCCGTTCCTTGAGAACGATGATGCGAACCGTGCGCTGATGGGCTCGAACATGATGCGTCAGGCTGTGCCGCTTGTACGCGCTGAAGCGCCATTCGTTGGTACCGGTATGGAGCCAGTCGTGGCTCGCGATTCCGGCGCAGCGATTGCGGCGAAACGCGGCGGTGTGGTTGATCAGGTTGATGCGACGCGTGTTGTTATTCGCGCCACCGAAGATCTGGACCCATCCAAATCTGGCGTTGATATTTACCGCTTGTTGAAGTTCCAACGCTCCAACCAAGATACCTGTATCAACCAGCGTCCGCTGGTGAATGTGGGCGACCGGGTTTCCAAAGGCGATATTATTGCTGATGGCCCGTCTACCGATCTTGGCGATCTGGCGCTTGGCCGGAACGTGCTTGTCGCGTTTATGCCGTGGAACGGCTACAACTTCGAAGATTCCATCCTGCTTTCTGAGCGCATCGTGCGTGATGACGTGTTCACCTCCATCCACTTGGAAGAGTTTGAGGTGATGGCACGTGATACCAAGCTTGGACCGGAAGAGATCACTCGCGATATTCCGAATGTTTCTGAAGAGGCTCTGAAGAACCTTGATGAAGCTGGAATTGTTTACGTAGGTGCTGAAGTTAAGCCGGGCGATATTCTCGTTGGTAAGATTACACCGAAGGGCGAAAGCCCAATGACACCTGAAGAAAAACTTCTGCGTGCCATTTTTGGTGAAAAAGCTTCTGACGTTCGTGATACCTCCATGCGCCTGTCTCCAGGTGTATCGGGTACGGTTGTGGAAGTGCGTGTCTTTAACCGCCACGGGGTGGAAAAAGACGAACGCGCTATGGCGATCGAGCGCGAAGAGATCGAAACTCTGGCAAAAGACCGTGATGATGAACAAGCGATCCTTGATCGTAACGTCTATGGTCGTTTGGCCGAGATGCTGATTGGCCACGTTGCTGTTGGTGGCCCTAAGGGCTTCCGCAAAGGCGTGGAAATCTCTGGCGATGTTCTTAACGAGTTCCCACGTTCGCAGTGGTGGCAGTTTGCCGTTGAAGACGAAAAGCTGATGGGCGAGCTGGAAGCGCTGCGTGGGTCTTATGACGAGAGCCGCAAGCGCCTTGAGCAACGCTTTATCGACAAGGTTGAGAAGCTACAGCGTGGTGATGAATTGCCACCTGGCGTAATGAAGATGGTGAAAGTCTTCGTTGCGGTTAAGCGTAAGCTCCAGCCTGGCGATAAAATGGCCGGCCGTCACGGTAACAAAGGTGTGGTCTCCAAGATCAACCCATGTGAAGACATGCCATTCCTTGAGGATGGTACCCATGTTGATATTGTGTTGAACCCGCTAGGCGTGCCGTCTCGCATGAACGTTGGTCAGATCCTAGAAACGCACCTTGGTTGGGCGTGTGCCGGAATGGCCAAGAAGATCGGCGAGCTTTACGATGAATACCGTAAGAACGGTGAAATCGAGGCGATGCGCACCGAGATTGTTGAGCTGTATGGCGACAACATCAAGGGTGACAACGTTAAAGCGCTGGATGATGACGGCATTGTCAAGCTAGGCGAGCAGCTGAAAGACAAAGGTGTGGCGATTGCAACACCAGTGTTTGATGGTGCAAGGGAGCCGGATGTTGCGTCTATGCTGTCCACCGCAGGTCTGAAGCCTACCGGTCAGTCTACCTTGTATGATGGACGTACCGGTGAGCAGTTCGACCGTCAGGTGACTGTTGGCTACATCTACATGCTGAAGCTGCACCACTTGGTTGATGACAAGATTCACGCCCGTTCCATCGGCCCTTACTCGCTTGTGACCCAGCAGCCGCTGGGTGGTAAAGCGCAGTTTGGTGGCCAGCGCTTCGGTGAGATGGAAGTGTGGGCACTTGAAGCTTACGGTGCTGCATATACCCTACAGGAAATGCTGACTGTAAAGTCGGATGACGTGGCAGGGCGTACCAAGGTGTATGAAGCGATTGTTCGCGGTGATGACACCTTTGAGGCTGGTATCCCCGAGAGCTTTAACGTTCTTGTCAAAGAAATGCGGTCGCTTGGCCTTAACGTCGAGCTGCAAGACAAAGAACAGAAGCAAGTGTCTAATGATGATGCTGAAGCCGTGGATGCTGCGGAATAGTCTGCCTTACAGCAGAGTGTTTTGCCGCAAGACCTTTTAATCTAGCCGGACACAGGGAAGCGCGTGAGCTACGTGCTTCCCGCCCGCGCATCTAAGGAGAGAGCTGATGTCGCAAGAGGTAATGAACCTGTTCAATCAACAGGCTCCTGCACAGACGTTCGACCATATCCGAATTTCGATCGCCAGCCCGGAAAAGATCCTTTCCTGGTCCTTTGGTGAGATCAAGAAACCTGAGACGATCAACTACCGCACCTTTAAGCCGGAGCGGGAAGGGCTGTTCTGTGCCCGTATTTTTGGTCCGATCAAAGATTACGAGTGCTTGTGCGGTAAGTATAAGCGCATGAAGTACAAAGGCGTTATCTGTGAGAAGTGTGGCGTTGAAGTCACGCTGTCTCGGGTACGCCGCGAGCGCATGGGCCACATCGAGCTGGCGGCTCCTGTTGCGCATATCTGGTTCTTGAAGTCGTTGCCATCGCGCATCGGCCAGTTGCTGGATATGACGCTGAAGGATCTTGAGCGCGTTTTGTACTTTGAAAACTATATCGTTATTGAGCCCGGCCTGACGCCATTGAAACAGCACCAGCTGCTTTCAGAGGAAGAGCATGTTGCGGCGCAGGACGAGTACGGTGAAGATGCGTTCACCGCGATGATCGGTGCGGAAGCGATCCGCGAGATTCTCGCCAGCATGGACCTGAAGGCCGAATCCGAAAAAATCCGTCAGGAAATTGCCGAGGCAACCACCGAGCTGAAGCCTAAGAAACTAGCTAAGCGTTTGAAGGTTGTGGAAGCGTTCATCGAGTCCGGTAACCGTCCGGAGTGGATGATCCTGACTGTTGTGCCGGTGATCCCGCCGGATCTGCGTCCGTTGGTGCCGCTGGACGGTGGCCGGTTCGCGACGTCGGATCTGAACGATTTGTATCGCCGTGTTATCAACCGTAACAACCGCCTGAAGCGTCTTATTGAGCTGCGTGCGCCGGATATCATTATCCGTAACGAAAAGCGCATGCTGCAAGAGTCTGTTGATGCGTTGTTTGACAATGGTCGTCGTGGCCGTGTTATTCAGGGTGCCAACAAGCGTCCATTGAAGTCGCTCTCTGACATGCTGAAGGGTAAGCAAGGTCGCTTCCGTCAGAACTTGCTCGGTAAGCGCGTTGACTACTCCGGTCGTTCCGTTATTACCGTGGGTCCAAACCTGAAGCTGCACCAGTGTGGCTTGCCGAAGAAGATGGCGCTTGAGTTGTTCAAGCCGTTTATCTACTCGCGCCTTGATGCGAAGGGCTATTCCTCGACTGTTAAGCAGGCGAAGAAGCTGGTTGAGAAAGAGCGTCCGGAAGTTTGGGATATTCTTGACGAGGTGATCCGCGAGCACCCAGTTCTTTTGAACCGTGCGCCAACGCTACACCGTCTTGGGATTCAGGCATTTGAACCTACGTTGATTGAAGGTAAGGCTATTCAGCTGCACCCGCTCGTCTGTTCTGCGTTTAACGCTGACTTCGATGGTGACCAGATGGCTGTTCACGTACCGCTTTCGCTGGAAGCCCAGCTTGAAGCGCGTACGCTGATGATGTCTACCAACAACATTCTGCACCCAGCGAATGGTGGCCCGATCATCGTTCCTTCGCAGGATATTGTGCTAGGTCTTTACTATCTGTCGATCATGTCAGAGAACGAGCCGGGCGAAGGCATGGCTTTTGGTAACCTTGGCGAGTTGCAGCAGGCGCTGGATAACGGCATTATCACGCTGCACACCAAGATCCGTGGCCGCTTTAAATCTGTTGATGCAGAGGGCAACGAGACCTCCGAGATCCATGAGACCACGCCTGGTCGTATGATGATCGCGGATTTGCTGCCTAAGCACTTTGAAGTCACCTTCGACATCGCTAACAAGCTGATGACGAAGAAAGAGATCTCCAAGATGATCGACGCTGTGTATCGTGCAGCCGGTCAGAAAGAGACCGTGATCTTCTGTGACCGCGTGATGCAGCTTGGCTTCAAGAACGCTTGTCTTGCCGGTATTTCGTTTGGTATGGATGACATGGTCATTCCAAATACCAAAGCTGGACTGGTGGATGATACCGCCAAGATGGTTGCGGAATACGAGCAGCAGTACAATGACGGTCTGATTACCCAGGGCGAGAAATACAACAAGGTTGTTGACGCTTGGGCGAAGTGTACCGACAAAGTCGCTGACGAGATGATGAAGCGCATCTCCTCTACCGAACATGATGAGGAAACTGGCCGTGAAAAGCCGATGAACTCTGTTTGGATGATGGCTCACTCCGGTGCGCGTGGTTCACCTGCACAGATGAAGCAGCTGGGTGGTATGCGCGGGCTGATGGCGAAGCCGGATGGCGGCATCATCGAAAACCCGATTATCGCGAACTTTAAAGAAGGCCTGTCGGTTCTGGAGTACTTCAACTCCACGCACGGTGCCCGTAAGGGTCTGGCTGATACGGCTCTTAAAACCGCGAACTCCGGTTACCTCACCCGCCGTCTGGTGGATGTGGCGCAGGACAGCATCATTCTGGAGCGCGATTGTGGTTCGCAAAACGGTATTACCGTTGCCCCGATTGTCGATGCCGGTAACGTGATCGCGACCCTTGGTATGCGTATCCTTGGCCGTACCACCGCAGAAGATGTGGTGAACAGTGCGACCGGTGATGTGATTGTACCAAATGGTACGTTGCTTGACGAAAAAGACGTGGAACTGATCGAGGCTGCCAAAGTACAGTCCGTTAAGATCCGCTCTGTGCTGACTTGCGAAACCAAGACCGGTGTATGTGCTGCCTGTTATGGCCGTGACCTTGCACGTGGTACGCCAGTGAACAATGGCGAAGCTGTTGGTGTTATCGCGGCGCAGTCCATTGGTGAGCCGGGCACGCAGCTTACCATGCGTACGTTCCACATTGGTGGTACAGCGCAGGTTGTTGATAGCTCGTTCATCGAGGCGAACTATGACGGTACGATCAAGACCCGCAATCGCAATGTGGTACGGGACAGCTCCGGCAACTTGATTGTTATGGCGCGTAATATGTCTGTCATCATCATTGACAGTGACGGCAATGAGCGTTCCGTTCATCGCCTGACATACGGCTCCAAGCTGTTTGTCGATGAAGGTGACACTATCAAGCGCGGCGACCGTATTGCCGAGTGGGATCCATATACCCGTCCGATCCTCACCGAGGTTTCCGGTCGTGTGGGCTTTGAAGATCTGGTGGATGGTGCCTCTATTCAGGAGAATACCGACGAAACCACCGGTATCACCAAGCGTGTGGTTATCGACTGGCGGTCGACCCCTCGTGGTGCGGATTTGAAGCCGGCGATTGTTGTGCAGGACGAAAGTGGCAAGTTGCAGAAGCTGCAGCGTGGCGGTGACGCCCGTTCACTGTTGTCTGTTGACGCTATTTTGTCGGTACAGCCGGGGGATCACGTTCAAGCTGGTGACGTGCTTGCACGTATTCCAATGGAGAGCGCGAAAACCAAAGACATTACCGGTGGTCTGCCACGGGTTGCGGAACTGTTCGAGGCCCGCCGTCCGAAGGATCACGCGATCATTGCCGAAATCGACGGGACGATCCGTTTTGGCCGTGACTACAAGAACAAGCGTCGTGTGGTGATCGAGCCGCATGATGAAGCTCTTGAGCCGGTTGAATACCTCATTCCGAAGAACAAGCACTTCCATTTGCAAGAAGGTGATACTATCGAAAAGGGTGAATACCTGATCGACGGTAACCCAGCACCGCATGACATCCTTGCAATTAAGGGTGTGGAAGCGCTGGCAGCGTTCCTCGTGAACGAGATTCAAGAGGTTTACCGTCTTCAGGGTGTGGGGATCAACGATAAGCACATTGAGGTTATCGTTCGCCAGATGCTGCAGAAAGTCGAAATTACCGATGCTGGTGAAACCGAGTTCTTTGCCGGTGAGCAGGTTGACAAGATCGACTTTGAGGAAGCCAACCAGCGCGCGATCGATAATGCACGCGATCCAGCCAAGGCGGTTCCAGTGCTGCTGGGTATCACCAAGGCGAGCTTGCAGACCCGTTCGTTCTTCTCTGCTGCGTCCTTCCAGGAGACCACCCGCGTTCTTACCGAAGCTGCGGTTGCGGGCAAACGCGATCCACTCGACGGCTTGAAAGAGAACGTCATTGTGGGTCGTCTGATCCCGGCAGGTACCGGCGGGGCGATGAACCGGATCCAGAAAGTTGCGATGAAACGCGACGATCTGATTATGGAAGCGCGGCGCGCAGCATCAACCGCCGGGGCGGCGGACTCGATGCTCGAAGATTTCTCGCAGCAAGGCGAGTAAGCCACATAAGACTAAAAGGGCCGCCCAAGAGGTGGCCCTTTCCTTTTTGCTTGGCACCTACGCCACTATGAGGATTAACTAATGAGCGATGAGAATACAAACGAAGACGCAATGGTGTTCATCATTGTTGGCCGTGTTTGGGAAGAAGACAAACTTGGCCAAGATGATGCGATTGTTGTGAACTTGTTGGTGCGTGCAGCGGATGAAGATGATGCTGTGCGTCAAGGGCTTGAGGCGTTGGCTGAAGACAGTTACGCGGAAGCCGAGTTCGAACGCATCGGGGTTTTGGACGAGGCGCCAAGTGAGAAACCATTCGACGCGGCTTATGCTGATGCGCTGCAAGGGGTGGTCGCGGTTATTGCGTTCAATGAATAGCCTGCGATAGGCAGTGCTAACTACAATGAGGGCGGCAGGTGCTGCCCTTTTTGTTTTTTGAGGTTCCTCCTATAGAATCAAATGCTAGCAATTTGTTAACTATAACTTTAACGCGCATGGGCTGAGTTTGCCGATGAATACGCGCAATATAATATTATTACCAGAAATTGGTCGATTATTTCCAAAACTTACCGTGGCTCTGTCGCGGTGACGTGTGGTTGCCGTAAGAGTCAATCGCAGGGGGCAGGAATCGGCCTTTTTCCGCGAAAGCACTTGACGGGGGCAGGGCATCTGAGTAGTTTCCGCGCAACCCCATGGCAGGCGGTAAGTAAGGACCGTTTCCGGTGACGCCTCGTCCCAGAATGCTAAAGCTTAAACGCTGCCGGGTTTAAAGGCGAATAAGAGTCGAATGCATGACCGCGCAACCCGCGGTCCTCTGGTTTTTTCGCGAGGGCTTTTTTTGGAGATGGCGGCGATTGCTGCTTTCTGCAAGAGGAGTTCGTTTGCGTATGTCCACCAGCTGCTGCGTCCGGTCTAAGAGCAAAAGGTAAAAGGGCAAAATGCCGACTATTAACCAGTTGATCCGCAATCCGCGGAAAGACCCTCCAAAGCGGAACAAGGTTCCTGCGATGGAAGCATGCCCGCAGAAGCGGGGCGTTTGTACACGCGTTTACACCACGACGCCTAAGAAGCCGAACTCGGCTCTGCGTAAAGTGGCGAAAATCCGCCTGACAAACGGTTTTGAAGTTATCGGATACATTCCGGGTGAAGGTCACAACCTGCAAGAGCACTCCGTGGTTATGATCCGCGGTGGTCGTGTAAAAGATTTGCCGGGTGTGCGCTACCACATTATTCGTGGTGTGCTTGATACCCAGGGTGTTAAAGACCGTAAACAGCGTCGTTCCAAGTATGGCGCTAAGCGTCCGAAATAATAGGATATAGCTTATGTCTCGCCGTCACGCCGCTGAGAAGCGTAAAGTTCTTCCGGATCCAAAGTTCGGAGACATCGTTGTTACCAAGTTCATGAACGCGGTAATGCTCGATGGTAAGAAATCTGTTGCCGAACGTATCGTTTACGGTGCATTCGACATCATGGAAAACAAAACCCGCAGCAACCCTGTTGAAGTGTTCCATCAGGCACTTGAAAACGTGATGCCGCAGGTTGAGGTTCGTTCCCGCCGTGTGGGTGGTGCGACCTATCAGGTTCCTGTTGAAGTTCGTACAGAACGTCGTCAGGCTCTGGCGATCCGCTGGTTGATTTCAGCGGCCCGTGGTCGTAACGAAACCACTATGGTTGAGCGTCTGTCTGGCGAATTGCTGGATGCGGCAAACAGCCGTGGTAACTCTGTTAAGAAGCGCGAAGACACGCACCGTATGGCGGAAGCCAACCGCGCGTTCTCGCACTATCGTTGGTAATCTCCCCGGAAAGAGGCTGGCGAAATGTCACGCACGCATAAAATCGAGGACTACCGTAACTTCGGCATCATGGCTCACATTGATGCTGGTAAGACGACGACAACCGAACGTATCCTGTACTACACTGGTAAATCTCACAAGATTGGTGAGGTTCACGACGGTGCAGCGACTATGGACTGGATGGAGCAGGAGCAGGAGCGTGGTATTACCATTACCTCTGCTGCGACCACTGCGTTCTGGAATGACAAGCGTCTTAACATCATTGACACCCCAGGCCACGTTGACTTCACAATTGAAGTTGAGCGTTCCTTGCGTGTGCTTGATGGTGCGGTAGCCCTGCTCGACGCCAACGCTGGCGTAGAACCGCAGACCGAGACTGTTTGGCGTCAGGCCGACAAGTACAACGTCCCGCGGATGATCTTCGTCAACAAGATGGACAAGCTCGGTGCTGATTTCTACCGCTGTGTAGAAATGATCGAGAAGCGCCTTGGCGCTAACCCACTTTGCCTGCAGCTGCCAATTGGCGCTGAGAGCGAGTTCCAGGGTGTTGTCGATCTTTTGAAGATGAAGGCACTGGTTTGGAAGTCCGAAAACCTCGGCGCTTCTTGGGATGAGCTGGATATTCCGGCTGATCTTGCTGACCAGGCTGCGGAATACCGTGACAAGCTGATCGAAACCGCTGTTGAAGTGGACGAAGAGGCAATGGAAGCTTATCTGGAAGGCGAAGAGCCTTCCTTTGAAAAGCTTCAGGCGCTGATCCGTAAGGGCACCATTGCTGGTGACTTTGTTCCTGTCATGTGCGGTACTGCATTTAAGAACAAAGGCGTTCAGCCACTTCTTGATGCGGTCGTTGACTATCTGCCAAGCCCGGTAGAAGTTCCAGCGATTAAAGGTATTGATGCGAAGACCGAGGAAGAAACCGAGCGCAAATCTTCTGATGAAGAGCCACTCGGCATGCTCGCCTTCAAAATCATGAATGACCCATTCGTGGGTTCCCTGACCTTTGCCCGTATTTATTCCGGCGTGCTGACCAAAGGCTCGTCTGTCATGAATACTGTTAAGGGCAAGCGCGAACGCGTTGGTCGTATGATGCAGATGCACTCCAACAGCCGTGAGGACATCGATGAGGCCTATGCAGGCGACATCGTTGCGATTGCTGGTCTGAAGGACACCACCACCGGTGATACGCTCTGTGATCCTCTGAAGCCTGTTATTCTGGAGCGCATGGAGTTCCCGGATCCGGTTATCGAGATCGCTGTTGAGCCTAAAACCAAAGGTGACCAGGAGAAGATGGGTCTTGCCCTGAACCGCCTGGCTGCAGAAGACCCATCCTTCCGCGTGAAGACAGATGAAGAATCCGGCCAGACCATCATTGCTGGCATGGGTGAACTTCACCTGGACATCCTTGTTGACCGCATGAAGCGCGAATTCAAGGTTGAGGCAAACATCGGTGCGCCTCAGGTTGCTTACCGTGAGACGATTACTGCACCTGCAGACATCGACTACACGCACAAGAAGCAGTCTGGTGGTACCGGTCAGTTTGCTCGCATTAAACTCTCAATCGAGCCTAATGAAATTGGTGCTGGGTTTGAGTTTAAAGACACCATCGTGGGTGGTAACGTACCTAAAGAATACATCCCTGGTGTTTCTAAGGGTATTGAATCGGTTATGTCCTCTGGTCCACTTGCTGGCTTCCCGATGGTCGACATTAAAGCAACGCTTACAGACGGTGCTTACCACGATGTTGACTCCTCGGTCCTGGCGTTTGAGATCGCAGGTCGTGCCGGTTTCCGTGAAGCTATTGCGCAAGCAAAACCGAAGCTTCTGGAACCAATCATGAAGGTTGAGGTTGTCACCCCTGAAGACTACATGGGTGATGTTATTGGTGATCTGAATTCACGTCGTGGTCAGATTTCCGGTACCGAAAACCGCGGTGTTGTCACCGTTATCACTGCTATGGTTCCGCTGGCCAACATGTTTGGTTACGTGAACAACTTGCGTTCCATGTCCCAAGGGCGTGCGCAGTATTCCATGGTGTTCGATCACTACGATCAGGTCCCTCAGGCTGTAGCTGACGAAGTTAAAGCGAAATACGCTTAAGCTTTTAAAGACAGTCCACAGGATCACAGAGAGAACGGAGTAATCCGATGGCTAAAGAAAAATTTGAACGTAATAAGCCGCACGTCAACATCGGCACGATTGGCCACGTTGACCACGGTAAAACCACTCTGACTGCTGCGATCACCAAGTCTTTTGGTGACTTCAAGGCATATGACGAGATTGACGGTGCTCCAGAAGAGCGTGCTCGCGGTATCACCATTTCTACCGCACACGTTGAGTATGAGACCGAAGCTCGTCACTACGCTCACGTTGACTGCCCGGGTCACGCTGACTACGTGAAGAACATGATCACCGGTGCAGCGCAGATGGACGGTGCTATCCTGGTTGTGAACGCAGCTGATGGCCCTATGCCACAGACCCGCGAGCACATCCTGCTGGCACGTCAGGTTGGCGTTCCTGCTCTGGTTGTCTTCATGAACAAAGTTGATCAGGTTGACGACGAAGAGCTGCTGGAACTGGTTGAAATGGAAGTTCGTGAACTTCTGTCTTCCTACGAGTTCCCGGGTGACGATATTCCGATCATCGCTGGTTCTGCTCTTGCAGCCCTTGAAGATCGTGATGCAAACATCGGTACTGAGAAAATTGCAGAACTGATGGCTGCTGTTGACGAGTACATCCCTACTCCAGATCGTCCGCGTGATCAGGCATTCCTGATGCCTATCGAAGACGTGTTCTCTATCTCTGGCCGCGGTACTGTTGTAACCGGTCGTGTTGAGCGCGGTGTGGTTCACGTTGGCGACGAAGTTGAAATCGTTGGCATCAAAGAAACCTCCAAAACCACCGTTACCGGTGTGGAAATGTTCCGTAAGCTGCTCGATCAGGGTGAAGCTGGGGATAACATCGGTGCACTGATCCGCGGCGTTGGTCGTGAGGAAGTTGAGCGTGGCCAGGTTCTTTGTAAGCCGGGTTCTGTTACTCCGCACACCAAGTTTAAGGCAGAGGCATACATCCTCACCAAAGAAGAAGGTGGTCGTCATACCCCGTTCTTCACCAACTACCGTCCACAGTTCTACTTCCGTACAACTGATGTGACCGGTGTGGTTACTCTGCCAGAAGGCACCGAAATGGTGATGCCGGGCGATAACATCTCCGTATCTGTTGAGCTGATCGTGCCGATCGCTATGGAAGATGGTCTGCGCTTTGCTATCCGTGAGGGTGGTCGTACCGTTGGTGCGGGCGTTGTAGCAGCAATCATCGAATAAAATAATTGAGTTAGGTGGCAGTCTCTGCTATGAGGCTGCCACTCTTACTCAGTAGGGATAAGTCATGAACGGTCAGAATATTCGGATCCGCCTAAAGGCGTTTGATCACCGTGTTCTTGACGCTTCCACCAAGGAAATCGTCAACACGGCGAAACGGACTGGCGCACAAGTGCGTGGACCGGTTCCGTTGCCAACGCGGATCGAGAAGTACACCGTACTTCGTGGGCCGCATATCGATAAAAAGAGTCGTGATCAGTTCGAGATGCGCACACACAAGCGCCTGCTCGACATCGTCGATCCAACCCCGCAGACAGTTGATGCTTTGATGAAGCTCGATCTGGCTGCTGGTGTGGACGTCGAGATCAAACTCTAGGCGGCCATAAGGGGACACACCGATGCGTTCTGGAGTGATCGCCCAGAAAGTGGGAATGACACGGGTTTACAATGAGGCAGGTGAACACGTGCCTGTAACCGTGCTGGCCCTGGACAAGTGCCAGGTCGTTGCCCACCGGACGGAAGAAAAGAATGGCTACACAGCGCTACAGCTTGGCGTTGGTGCAGCAAAAGTAAAAAATACGGATCGCGCTATGCGCGGCCACTTCGCAGCCGCGAAGGTGGAGCCAAAGCGTAAAGTCGCCGAGTTCCGCGTAACCACAGACAACTTGATTGAAGTTGGTGCAGAACTTACTGCTGACCACTTCGTGAATGGCCAGTTTGTTGATGTTACCGGCACATCTATCGGTAAGGGCTTTGCAGGTGCTATGAAGCGTCACAACTTCGGTGGTGGTCGCGCTTCTCACGGTGTATCTATCTCTCACCGTGCGCATGGTTCTACGGGTCAGTGTCAGGACCCAGGTAAAGTGTTCAAAGGCAAGAAAATGGCCGGACACATGGGTAGCGAGCGCGTTACCACTCAGAACCTCAAGATCGTTCGTACCGACGCTGAGCGCGGTCTGATCTTGGTTGAAGGTTCTGTACCTGGTTCTAAGGGCGGTTGGATCCTGGTTCGTGATGCAGTTAAAAAAGCTCTGCCAGAAGCAGCGCCAGTTCCTGGTGCCTTCCGTGCGGCTGAAGCTGCAGCGACCGAAACCGGGAAGGAAGGTGAGTGATGGAACTCGAGGTTAAGACCCTCGCTGGCGGCGCAGCCGGTTCGATCACCGTGTCTGAAGACATCTTTGGTCTTGAGCCACGTAAGGACCTGATCCAGCGCGTAGTACGCTGGCAGCTCGCTAAGCGCCAGGCTGGTACTCACAAAACTTTGGGTCGTTCCGAAGTTACTGGTACCACTAAAAAGTTCGTTCGCCAGAAAGGTTCTGGCGGAGCACGCCACGGTAACCGTAAGGTTCCTCAGTTCCGTGGTGGTGGTCGTGCATTTGGTCCGGTTGTTCGCTCGCATGCGTTCGACCTGCCAAAGAAAGTTCGCGCGCTTGGTCTCAAGCATGCTCTTTCTGCTAAAGCTGCTGCTGGTGATCTGATTGTGCTGGACGAGGCGAAATCTGCTGATGCTAAAACCAAGGCACTGAAAGGTGCACTTGCTAACCTTGGCCTGAACAGCGCGCTGTTCATCGATGGCTCTGAGGTTGATGCAAACTTTGGTCTGGCATCCCGCAATATTCCGTTGGTTGACGTGCTGCCGGTACAGGGCATCAACGTTTACGACATTCTTCGTCGTGAAAAGTTGGTTCTGACCAAAGCGGCCATCGCAGCCCTGGAGGAGCGCTTCTAATGAGTAAGATTGCTCACTACGATACAATCGTTTCTCCGGTCATCACCGAGAAGGCAACTATTGCTTCTGAACAGAACAAAGTTGTTTTCAAGGTAGCGAACACAGCGACCAAGCCTGAAATCAAAGCAGCTGTTGAAGCTCTGTTTGGTGTGAAGGTTAAAGCGGTTAATACTCTTGTCCGTAAGGGTAAGGAAAAGCGTTTCCGCGGTATCATTGGTCGTCAGTCTGACTTCAAAAAGGCTGTTGTTACTCTTGAAGATGGCGAAGCCATCGACGTGACAACCGGTCTTTAAGGGGGAGTGAGAACAAATGGCACTTAAGACATTTAATCCCACATCTCCTGGCCGTCGTCAGCTGGTTCAGGTTGACCGTTCAGAATTGTGGAAAGGCAAGCCAGTCAAGAAATTGACTGAAGGCCTGTCCAAGACCGGTGGTCGTAACAACTACGGCCGTAAAACCGCAAACAACATTGGTGGTGGTCATAAGCGCACCTACCGTATGGTTGACTTCAAGCGTCGTAAATTCGACGTTGTTGGCACCGTAGAGCGCCTTGAATATGACCCGAACCGCACCGCATTTATTGCTCTCATCTCCTATGAGGATGGTGAGCAGGCATACATCCTGGCTCCACAGCGTCTTGCTGCTGGCGACAAGGTTGTAGCTGGCGAGCACGTGGACGTGAAGCCAGGGAACGCGATGCCATTGGCATCCATCCCGGTTGGCACCATCGTTCACAACATTGAGCTGAAGCCTGGTAAAGGCGCTCAGGTTGCTCGTTCTGCCGGTGCTTACGCGCAGATCGTTGGTCGTGACTCCGGTTACACCTTGATCCGTCTGCTCTCTGGCGAGCAGCGTCGCGTGCTTGGCACTTGCATGGCAACCGTTGGTGCGGTTTCCAACCCTGATCATGCCAATATCAACCTTGGTAAGGCAGGTCGTTCCCGTTGGCTTGGTCGCCGCCCGCATGTTCGCGGTGTTGCGATGAACCCGATCGATCACCCACATGGTGGTGGTGAAGGTCGTACATCCGGCGGTCGTCATCCGGTTACTCCTTGGGGTAAGCCGACTAAAGGTAAACGTACGCGGCGTAACAAGTCGAGCGATAAGTACATCGTTCGTTCCCGTCACGCACGTAAGAAGTAAGGGGAACGGATCGTGGCACGTTCGATCTGGAAAGGGCCGTTCATCGACGGTTACCTCCTGAAGAAGGCGGAGAAGGTTCGCGAGTCTGGCCGTAATGAGGTCATCAAGACTTGGAGCCGTCGTTCCACTATTTTGCCGCACTTCGTGGGGTTGACCTTTGGCGTTTATAACGGTCAAAAGCACATTCCTGTTTTGATCTCCGAAGACATGGTTGGTCAGAAGTTGGGCGAGTACTCCCCAACCCGCACCTACTACGGTCACGGAGCTGATAAAAAGGCGAAGAGGAAATAACGATGGGCAAGCAGAAGCTTGAGCGGACGCTCGCCGACAACGAGGCAAAGGCAGTATGCCGCATGCTGCGGACTTCTCCGCAGAAGCTAAACCTCGTTGCAGCATCGATCCGCGGTAAGAAAGTTGGTAAGGCTCTTGCTGATCTGACCTTCTCTCGCAAGCGTATTGCTGGCGACGTCAAGAAAACCTTGATGTCTGCTATTGCGAACGCAGAAAACAACCACGACCTCGACGTCGACAATCTTGTTGTCGCCGAGGCATACGTTGGCAAAGCGCTTGTAATGAAGCGCTTCCAGCCTCGGGCCCGTGGCAGGGTAGGGCGGATCATGAAACCGTTCTCTAACCTGACCATCGTTGTTCGGGAAGTTGAGGAGAGCGCCTAATGGGTCAGAAGATTAATCCAATTGGGTTCCGCCTCGGCATCAACCGTACTTGGGACTCCCGCTGGTATGCTGACAAAAACGAATACGGTAATCTTCTTCATGAAGATTTCCGCATCCGTGAGTTCCTTCTTGAGGAACTCAAGCAGGCTGCCGTGTCTAAGGTCGTTATCGAGCGTCCTCACCGCAAGTGCCGCGTAACCATCCATTCTGGTCGTCCAGGTGTGGTTATCGGTAAGAAAGGTGCTGACATCGAGCGTCTTCGCAAGAAGATTGCAGCGATGACCGACTCTGAGGTTGTTCTCAACATTGTTGAGGTTCGCAAGCCAGAGACTGATGCACAGCTGGTTGCCGCTTCTATTGCTCAGCAGCTGGAGCGTCGTGTTGCTTTCCGTCGTGCCATGAAGCGTGCAGTTCAGTCTGCAATGCGTCTTGGCGCCCAGGGCATCCGTATTAACTGCGGCGGTCGTTTGGGTGGTGCGGAAATCGCACGTATCGAATGGTATCGTGAAGGTCGCGTGCCGCTGCACACTCTGCGTGCGGACATTGACTATGGTACTGCTACTGCGCACACCGCTTATGGTGCGTGTGGTGTGAAGGTGTGGATCTTCAAGGGCGAAATCCTTGAGCATGATCCAATGGCATCTGAGCGCCGCGCTACCGAAGGTGGTGGTAAAAATGAGCGCCAAGGTGGCGGTCGCCGTGAGCGTGCTGCGTAAGCAGCACCTCTTCACGACAGATCTAGTTTAAGAGAGAGAAGCGATGCTGCAACCAAAGCGAACTAAGTTCCGCAAGCAGCACAAGGGCCGCATCCATGGTAACGCCAAGGGCGGCACTGACCTCAATTTCGGCGCTTTCGGTTTGAAAGCGCTGGAGCCAGAGCGGGTAACCGCTCGTCAAATTGAGGCGGCCCGTCGTGCAATGACCCGCTACATGAAGCGTGCGGGTCGCGTGTGGATCCGTATCTTCCCGGACCTACCTGTGTCCTCCAAGCCGGCTGAAGTCCGCATGGGTAAGGGTAAAGGTAGCCCAGAATATTGGGCATGCCGGGTGAAGCCTGGTCGGATCATGTTTGAAATTGACGGCGTGTCAGAAGAAGTTGCTCGTGAGGCAATGCGTCTGGCAGCAGCCAAGCTCCCAATTAAGTGCCGCTTCGTGCAGCGCATTGGCGAGTAATCGGACATCGAAAGGAACAGGCCATGAAGGCTAGCGATGTACGGGCAAAGACCGAAGATCAACTGCGGGAAGACCTGGAGGGACTGAAAAAAGAACAGTTCAACCTGCGTTTCCAAAAGGCGACTGGTCAGCTCGAAAACACCGTGCGTGTACGACAGGTTCGTCGTGACATTGCACGGATTCAGACAATCCTGCGTGAAAAGCGCATGTCTGATAACGCTTAAGGAGCTCTAAATGCCAAAGCGTATTTTGCAGGGCGTCGTTGTCAGCGATGCGAATGACAAGACGGTTACGGTGAAGGTAGAGCGCCGCTTTACCCACCCGCTGCTGAAAAAAACTGTGCGCCGTACGAAGAAGTATCGTGCACACGATGAACAAAATTCTTACAAGGTTGGTGACACCGTCAGTATCGAAGAGTGCGCACCTATCTCTAAGAATAAGAAATGGGTCGTCGTCTCTAACGAGGCTGCGAACTAATCACGCATCCAGTTGTTCTGCCCGCTGTTAAAAGCGGGTGGATCGCTGAACTAAAGAATAAGGCGACGAGTCATGATTCAGATGCAAACAAACCTCGATGTGGCCGATAACTCCGGCGCACGTCGTGTCATGTGCATCAAAGTGCTCGGCGGTTCCAAGCGGAAGTATGCTGGCGTTGGCGACGTAATTGTTGTCTCCGTCAAGGAAGCTATCCCACGGGGCCGTGTCAAAAAGGGCGACGTGATGAAAGCTGTTGTCGTACGTACGGCGAAGGACATTCGCCGTCCAGATGGCAGCGTGATCCGTTTCGACCGCAATGCGGCCGTGCTGATCAACAACAACAAAGAACCGATCGGAACTCGTATTTTTGGCCCTGTTCCTCGTGAACTACGTGCCAAGAATCACATGAAGATCATTTCGCTTGCGCCGGAGGTGCTCTGATGCCCGCGAAAATCAAAAAAGGCGACACTGTAGTAGTGATCGCTGGCCGTGATAAAGGTAAATCCGGTGAAGTCATCCAGATGATCGCCGCCGAAAACCGCGCTGTCGTGCGTGGCGTAAACTTGGTGAAACGTCACCAGCGCCAGACCCAGCAGAGCGAAGGCGGTATTATCTCTAAGGAAGCACCGATCCAGCTTTCCAACCTGGCGATCGCAGATCCTAAGGACGGCAAGCCTACTCGCGTAGGTTTCAAAGCAAGCGAAGATGGTACCTTGGTACGCTTTGCAAAGCGTTCGGGAGATGTTATCGATGGCTGAAGCTAATACCCAACCACGGCTTAAAGCGCATTACGATGAAGTGGTGCGCAAACAGCTGCAGGAGAAGTTCAACTACTCCAACCCAATGATGATCCCATCCATTGAGAAAGTTGTTCTCAACATGGGCGTTGGTGAAGCAGTTGGTGATAGTAAGCGAGTTAAGACTGCTGCTGCAGATCTTTCCTTGATTGCTGGTCAAAAGGCGGTTATTACCCGTGCACGCAAATCTATCGCGACCTTTAAAGTTCGTGAAGGTATGCCGCTCGGTGCCAAAGTTACCCTTCGTCGTGCCCAGATGTTCGAATTCCTCGATCGTTTGGTCACCATCGCGCTGCCTCGAGTTCGTGACTTCCGTGGTCTGAACCCGAACGGCTTTGATGGTCGTGGTAACTACGCAATGGGCCTCAAAGAACACATTGTTTTCCCTGAGATCGACTACGATAAAGTTGATCACATGCTGGGTATGGACATTGTTGTTTGTACGAGTGCTAATACCGATGAGGAAGCGCGTGAACTACTGCGCGCGTTCAACTTCCCGTTCCGTGCTAAATAAGCACGGTATACGGGAAAGGAACGAGGACAGACGATGGCGAAGAAAAGCGCGGTCGAAAAAAACAAGCGGCGCGAGCGTCTTGTAGCTAAGTACGCTGATAAGCGCGCAGCCCTTAAGGCTATGGCCAAGGACGAGAACTTGTCCCTGGAGGAGCGGTTCAATGCACGGCTGAAGCTTGCTGAGCTTCCGCGCAATTCCGCGCCTATACGGGTACGCAACCGGTGTGAAGTCTCAGGTCGCCCACGCGGTTATTACCGCAAGCTGAAGATGTCACGTGTGGCACTTCGTGAGCTGGGTTCCCTGGGTAAGATCCCGGGTCTCGTGAAGTCGAGCTGGTAAGGAGTTACTGCAATGTCGATTTCCGATCCAGTCGGGGATATGATCACGCGCATTCGCAATGCGCAGATGCGTCGCAAGGGTAAGGTTTCTACACCTGCCTCCAAGCTACGCGCACGTATTCTGGACGTACTTGTTTCAGAAGGTTTCATCCGCGGTTACACCGCAGTTGAGTTTTCTGCTGGCAAGTCCGAACTTGAAATTGAACTGAAGTACTTTGATGGTGAGCCGGTTATCCGTACCATCGAGCGCGTGTCCAAGCCTGGGCGTCGTGTGTATTCTTCAGTGAAGAACATCCCTCACGTTGCAAACGGTCTGGGTGTGTCTATCCTTTCCACCCCTAAGGGTGTAATGGCTGACCATCAGGCACGTGATGAAAACGTGGGTGGTGAGGTGCTTTGCCGCGTCTTCTGATGCGGCATTGCCAACATTATTAAAACAACAACAGACAGGTTGATCTTATGTCTCGTATTGGCAAAAAGCCAGTCCCCGTGCCTAGCGGGGTAACGGCAACGATCAACGGCCAGGAAGTTGTCGTGAAAGGCCCGAAGGGGGAACTCTCCTTCGTGGCCCACGATGCTGTTCAGGTCGAAATGACGGATGATGGCATCCGCATTGATCCACGCAACCAGACCAAGCTGGCTCGCTCCATGTGGGGCATGTGCCGCACAATGATTGCGAACCTCATCACTGGTGTGACCGCAGGCTTTGAGAAAAAGCTTGAAATTACTGGTGTTGGTTACCGTGCACAAGTGCAGGGTTCTACACTCAATCTTGCTCTGGGTTTCTCTCACGATGTCAAATTTGCCATCCCTGAGGGTGTCCAGATTGCTTGCCCAAAACCGACTGAGATTGTAATCAACGGTATTAACAAGCAGCAAATCGGACAGGTCGCCGCGAACATCCGCGAATACCGTCCGCCTGAGCCGTACAAAGGCAAGGGTATTCGTTATGCGGACGAGCATATCGTTCGTAAGGAAGGCAAGAAGAAGTAACGGGTCGGACCATGGCGAATGGCAATTCTTTCGAACGTCGTCGCGCACGTGTGCGTCGTTCGATCAAAAAAGTAGCGAATGGGCGTCCAAGACTGTCCGTTTTCCGCTCGTCCAAACAGATCTATGCGCAGATTATCGACGATACCAAAGGTATCACCGTTGCTGCAGCATCTACGATCGAAACGGACATCAAGGGTACCTTGAAAACAGGTGCTGATAAGGAAGCCGCAGCGGCTGTTGGCAAGCTCATCGCTGAGCGCGCTATTGCTGCTGGCGTAAAAGAAGTCGTGTTCGATCGCGGCGGTTACATCTACCACGGCCGTGTGAAGGCTTTGGCTGATGCCGCTCGTGAAGGCGGACTGAATTTCTGATCAGCGCCTTTGCAGGTGCTCTTTAAGAAACGGAAGACATTAAAATGGCAAGACAGGACAACCGGGATCGTGAAGAGCGCGACAGCGAATTTGTCGATAAGCTCGTTCACATCAACCGTGTCGCAAAAGTAGTTAAGGGCGGTCGTCGCTTTGGCTTTGCTGCGCTCGTTGTCGTTGGTGACCAGAAGGGCCGCGTTGGCTTTGGTCACGGTAAGGCACGCGAAGTGCCTGAGGCAATCCGCAAGGCAACCGAAGCTGCAAAACGCTCTATGATCCGCGTTCCACTGCGCGAAGGCCGCACTCTACATCACGATGTAGAGGGGCGTCACGGCGCAGGTAAGGTGCTGCTGCGTGCAGCGCCATCTGGTACCGGTATCATTGCAGGCGGTCCAATGCGTGCAGTGTTCGAAACACTTGGTGTTCAGGACGTTGTTGCAAAGTCTCTGGGCAGCTCGAACCCATACAACATGGTTCGCGCAACCTTTGACGCATTGACGAGAGAAGATAGCCCGCGTTCCGTTGCAGCGCGCCGTGGCCTCAAAGTTTCCGCTTTGCAGGCACGCCGTCGTGACAATGATGATGCGGTTGTGGTGAGGAGCGAAGCGTAAGCTTCGTTCTGTCCGCAGAAATTTGAACAAGGGTTAGTGTCATGGCTAATACTGAAAAGACCGTAACGGTCGAGCAGGTCGGCAGCCCACTTCGCCGTCCAAAAGATCAGCGTGCTACGCTGGTCGGCCTTGGCTTGAACAAGATGCACCGTCGTTCCACACTGAAGGATACTCCTGAAGTTCGTGGCATGATCCGTAAGGTCCAGCATCTCGTTCGCGTCGTTGATGAAGCGTAATTGGTGCCAGGAGAAAAACGATGAAGCTCAATGAACTTCAGGACAATCCGGGTGCAGTTAAAGAACGTACTCGCGTAGGCCGCGGTATCGGTTCCGGTAAAGGAAAAACCGGTGGCCGTGGTGTAAAGGGTCAGAAGTCCCGTTCTGGTGTTGCGATCAAGGGTTTTGAAGGTGGTCAGATGCCATTGCATCGCCGTCTGCCAAAGCGCGGGTTCACCAACATCTTTGCAAAAGACTTCACTGCTGTTAACGTAGGCCGCATCCAGACTGCTATCGACGCAGGTAAACTGGACGCCTCTGCGACTGTAACTGCAGAAGCTCTTAAAGCAGCTGGCGTAATTCGCCGCGTAAAAGACGGTGTCCGTCTTCTTGCCGGTGGTGAGCTGAAAGCTGCTGTGACCTTTGAAATTGCTGGTGCTTCGAAAACTGCTGTTGAAGCAGTTGAAAAAGCAGGCGGTAAGGTCGATATCAAGGGAGCTAAGGCCGAATAGGCCTTGCTCTTTTTTTTGGGGATTTTAACGACCGGAGCGCAGTATGGCTTCTGCTGCCGAGCAACTTGCTTCAAACCTTAACTTTTCGGCCTTTACCAAGGCTGAAGAACTGAAGAAGAGGATCTGGTTTACACTGGGCGCTCTTTTGGTTTACCGGTTCGGTACTTACATCCCTCTACCTGGAATTAATCCTGATGCGCTCGCGCAGGCTTTTGGCAACGTACAGACAGGCATTATCGGCCTGTTCAATATGTTTGCCGGGGGTGCTGTCGAGCGCATGGCTATTTTTGCACTCGGCATTATGCCGTACATTTCAGCCTCGATTATTATCCAGTTGATGACTTCGGTAGTTCCTTCGTTGGAGCAACTGAAGAAAGAGGGCGAGACCGGGCGAAAAAAAATCAACCAGTACACACGCTATGGCACCGTACTGTTGGCGACTTTTCAAGCCTACGGCATTTCTGTCGGGCTAGAATCGAGTGCCAACGTCGTTGTTGAGCCGGGCATGTTCTTCCGACTTTCCACCGTGCTTACGCTGGTGGGCGGTACCATGTTTATGATGTGGCTGGGTGAACAGATTACGTCCCGCGGGATCGGTAACGGCATTTCGCTGATTATCTTCTCTGGTATTGTTGCAGGCCTGCCGGTGTCTTTGGCTTCCACGTTGGAGCTTGGCCGTCAGGGTGCTTTGGCTGGCTGGGTGATTGCCGCTGTGATTGTTATCGCAGTGATTGTGATTGCCGTTATTGTGTTTATGGAGCGGGCGCAGCGTCGATTGCTGATCCAGTATCCGCGCCGACAACACGGTAACAAGATGTATGAGGGTAACTCCTCGTTCTTGCCTTTGAAGCTCAACACTGCCGGTGTCATTCCGCCGATTTTTGCAAGCTCCTTGCTGCTGGTTCCTGCGACTTTGTCAAGTTTTCAGGCAAGTGGTGCCGAGACTTCTGCTGCAACCGAATGGCTCACAACGATCACGGCCTTTCTTGGTCATGGTCAGCCGGGCTACATGGTGATGTATGCTGCGCTGATCATCTTCTTCTGTTTCTTCTACACCGCGATTGTTTTCAATCCCAGTGAGACAGCAGACAACCTGAAGAAGCATGGCGGCTTTATTCCGGGCATTCGTCCTGGTGAGCGTACTGCCGAGCACATCGATTTTGTGTTGACGCGTATTACCGTTGTTGGTGCGATTTACATTACCCTCATCTGTCTCTTACCCGAATTCCTAATTTCGGCGACAGGTGTTCCGTTTTACTTTGGCGGTACTTCGCTGCTGATTGTCGTGAGTGTGACAATGGATACTGTTTCCCAGATCCAAGGACATTTGCTGGCGCATCAGTACGAGGGGCTGGTTAAGAAGACGAAACTACGGGGTAAACGTCGATGAGACTCATTTTGCTTGGCCCTCCTGGGGCAGGTAAGGGCACGCAGGCTGCCCGTCTGGTGGAGAAGCACGGAATTGTGCAGCTCTCAACTGGCGATATGCTGCGTGCCGCTGTAGCTGCTGAGAGCGAGGTCGGTCTCAAAGTGAAGGGTGTGCTGGATCGCGGCGAATTGGTATCGGACGAGTTGATCGTGTCGATTATTGCAGACCGCATCGAAGCGCAAGATTGTGCCAATGGTTTCATTCTTGACGGCTTCCCGCGCACCATCGCTCAGGCTGATGCTCTTGAAGAGCTGCTTGCAAACAAAGGTATCAAGCTGGACGGCGTTGTTCAGCTTGAGGTCGACGAGGCGATCCTGCTGGACCGAATCAAGACCCGTGCTGCGGAAAGCGCTGAGGTGCGTTCCGATGACAATGAAGAGGCGCTAAAGAAGCGTCTTGACGTTTACAACAAGCAAACAGCACCGTTGGTTGACTACTACAAGGGCAAAGGTTCCTTGAAGCCAGTTGACGGCATGCAAAGTGTTGATGCAGTTGCAGCACAGATTGATGCGGCTCTTTAGGGGCTTAACGATCTATTAATTTTCTGCGAGGCGCTTGCGCTTTTATGCAGAATAAAGTATAGCCGGCGCACATCGAAACCATATTCGATTGGCGCCGGTTTTCCTTGGGAAACCGAGGCCAATCTTTTTGCTGTGGGGAGAGCTTATGTTCAACCTGCAGGAAATGGGAGAGGGGACATCCCGTTCCCTCGTAAAGGAGAGAAAACGTGGCCCGTATTGCTGGCGTCAATATTCCGACGAACAAGCGCGTAGTTATCGCGCTGCAGTACATTCATGGTATCGGCCCGAAGTTCGCTGCTGAAATCACCGAAAAGGTGGGGATTGCAGCCGAGCGCCGGGTGAACGAACTTTCTGATCAGGAAGTTCTGCGTGTCCGTGAAACCATCGATGCAGACTACCTCGTAGAAGGTGACCTGCGCCGTGAAACTGCAATGAACATCAAGCGTCTCATGGACCTTGGCTGCTACCGTGGCCTGCGCCACCGTCGTGGTCTGCCGGTTCGTGGTCAGCGCACGCATACCAACGCACGTACCCGTAAGGGTCCTGCGAAAGCGATTGCTGGTAAGAAGAAGTAAGCTACCGGCTATAAATCGCTAGGTGGAGCCGCCGGGATATAAGCTACGGCGGTGCAGATATCGAAAGATAGGAAACAAGATGGCTAAAGATTCGGCGCGTGTGCGTCGTCGCGAACGGAAGAATATTTCTTCTGGTATCGCGCATGTGAACTCTACGTTCAACAACACCATGATTACCATTACCGATGCACAGGGTAATGCGATTTCCTGGTCTTCTGCCGGCGCACTCGGCTTTAAGGGTTCTCGTAAGTCGACCCCTTATGCTGCTCAGGTTGCTGCCGAAGAGGCTGGTAAGAAAGCTGCCGAGCACGGGATGCGGACTTTGGAAGTAGAAGTTCGCGGTCCAGGTTCTGGACGTGAATCCGCTCTGCGCGCGCTTCAGGCTGCTGGTTTCGTGATTACATCTATCCGTGATGTAACCCCGATCCCGCACAACGGTTGCCGTCCGCGCAAGCGTCGTCGCGTCTGATTCATTCTCAGGCAAATTGTAAACTCTTGGCCAAGTATGGTTGGCCTTAACATGTTAAGGCCGACGGGATAGCCAGAAGGGTAAAAACGTGACAATTCAAAAAAACTGGCAAGAACTTATCAAGCCAACCCAACTTGACGTACGTGCAGGTGATGACAGCCGTTTCAAAGCTGCTGTGGTTGCCGAGCCTCTGGAGCGTGGCTACGGCCTCACTCTTGGCAATGCGCTGCGCCGCGTGCTGCTCAGCTCCTTGCAGGGTGCTGCCGTTACTGCGATCCAGATCGATGGTGTGCTGCACGAGTTCTCCTCCATTCCGGGCGTTCGTGAAGATGTTACCGACATCATCTTGAACATCAAAGAGCTTGCTCTGCGGATGGATGGCGATGGTCCAAAGCGCATGGTACTGCGCAAGCAGGGCCCGGGTTCGGTTTATGCCGGTGACATTACCCCTGTTGGTGATGTTGAGATCCTCAATCCGGATCTGTTGATCTGTAACCTTGATGAGGGCGCGGAAGTGCGCATCGAGTTTACTGTCAACAAGGGTAAGGGTTATGTGGCTGCTGCGGCTAACCGTCCGGAAGATGCGCCAATTGGCCTTATTCCGGTAGATAGCCTGTATTCACCGGTCAAGAAAGTGTCCTACAAGGTGGAAAACACCCGTGAAGGTCAGGTTCTTGATTATGACAAGCTGACACTGACTGTTGAAACCGACGGTTCTGTTGCGCCTGAAGATGCTGTGGCTTTTGCGGCACGTATCTTGCAGGATCAGCTGTCTATCTTCGTGAACTTCGAAGAGCCAAAGCGTGAAGTACAGGAAGACGTGGTTGCGGAACTGGCCTTCAACCCTGCTCTGTTGAAAAAGGTTGACGAGCTTGAGCTGTCCGTTCGCTCTGCAAACTGCCTGAAGAACGACAACATCGTCTATATTGGCGATCTCATCCAGAAGACAGAGGCAGAAATGCTTCGTACGCCGAACTTCGGTCGTAAGTCTTTGAACGAGATCAAAGAAGTTCTGGCGCAGATGGGCCTGCATCTCGGTATGGAAGTGGCCAACTGGCCGCCTGAAAATATCGATGATCTAGCCAAGCGCTATGAAGACCACCAATATTGATTTAACATGGTAGCAAGTTGCTGCCCATCAGGCCCCAAAAGGGCCGTGTAGAGACACAAAGGAGAGGGCCATGCGCCACGGTAATTCCGGCCGCAAGCTCAATCGGACGTCTAGCCATCGTAAAGCTATGTTTGCCAACATGGCTGCTGCTCTTATCGAGCACGAGCAGATTGTAACGACGCTTCCGAAAGCTAAAGAGCTTCGTCCAATCATTGAGAAGCTGATCACTCTTGGTAAGCGCGGCGACCTGCATGCACGTCGTCAAGCGATTTCCCAGACGCGTGACGTTGCTATGGTACGCAAGCTGTTTGACGTACTGGGCGAGCGTTACAAAGACCGTCAGGGTGGTTACGCACGCGTTCTGAAGGCCGGTTTCCGCTATGGTGATAATGCACCAATGGCTGTAATCGAGCTGGTTGACCGCGATGTGAATGCACGCGGTGCTGCTGATCGTGCACGTGTTGAAGCTGAAGAAGCTGCCGGCGACGAAGCTGCGGCATAATAGCTTAGCTTAGTAAAGCAATCAGGAAGGCGCTCCCGTATTCGGGTGTGCCTTCTTTTGTTTTTGTAAATGGTTGATATTGAATATATTTCTGATAATTAAAAATGTAATAGCAGCGTATACAGTAACGGGAAATTGACGATTTAGCTGCATTTTTCTTTATACTAATGGTTTTACAGTACTCGACGTACAAGCATAGTTAAATTAACCTAACCACCATTGAGGCAACCGCTGATTTGTGATTGGGGAATTTAATGAAGAAGAATAGGGACACAGAAAAGCGTCGTAGTAATTCAAGCAATCGTCTTCATCGTATTGCCCTTCGGCTACCGATACTCATGACAGGTTTGGCTATTTCTGCGACATTGGTTGTATCTTTGCTTGCCTACAATCAAGGGGAGAGTACGCTTGTTGCCAAGGCGCGGCAGGAAATGTCGTTGCTGGCGAATTCGCGCGCAGAATCATTGGCGGAACGGCTGAAATTCATGGAAGCGGATATGGTCCGACTTACCCGGAGCGCTTCCATGCAGGCAACAATGGGTGACCTTAACAATGCGTTGCGTTCGATTGAAGCGGATCGCGAGGAACTTGTTAAGTACTTCCAGCCAGAAGATTCTACTGTAGAGGAGCGCCGTGAAAAAACAGGAAAAGGGCATCCTTCCGTTTATGCATGGCGGCATACGGCCGTACATCAGGATTTCATCGATACGATCGAAATTGGCCATTACAAAGACATAGTAGTGGTCAACAATGATGGCAATGTGGTCTACACCGCGAACAAGGGCTATGAATTCCTTCGCGGGGTCGCAGATAGCGGCATGCAAACCACTTATGTGGCGAAGATTGTTGACTATCTAAAGGACGCCAAGGTTGGCGAGTTTTTTATTAGTCCGATGCATGCCTATGGGCCGGATCTTGGGCAACCCTCTGTAGTAGTCGGCATTCCGATTTATCTTGAGAAATTTCAAAAAACGGTACGTAGTGGCACACTCCTTTTGCGTCTTGATACCAACTATTTTGATGCGGTCGTTGGCAATCGCAAAGGCTTGGGCGAGACAGGTCAGACCTATCTTGTAAACCTTGGCGGTATTGCGATTTCCGATATTCCGTTAAAAGAGGGCAGTTCTGCATTGGCTGCGCGTCTACCTGCCGAAGTGAATACTCTGCTTGATTTTCAGGGATTGGCGTCGGGCAAGGTGAAAAGCACCTTCACCGAATATGATGGCAAATTCTACTACGCAGCGCGGGTGCCAATGAAGGATTACCCAAGTATCGTGATAGCGGAATATGCTAAGGCTGAATCTCTCTCGGCGGTTCAAAAGCTGTTTGATTCAATGCTGGTTAGCGGGTTGTTGGTGCTGCTGGTTATAACTGTGATTGGCTATGTATTTGCGCAGCGCATCACATCGCCACTTGGCCGCTTGACAAAAACGCTGAACGATATCGAAGCCGGTAATCTTGACGTAGACATTCCGTCCGCGCGGCGTAAGGATGAGATCGGTGATATTGGGAAAGCCGTGCGGAGCTTCCGCGAGGGACTGAAGCGCGCAAAAATGCTTGATGAGGAAGCGCACCAAGCGCAGGAAGAGCGCAATAAGCGTGCTGAACATCTTGCGGAGATCAACGCTGAGTTTGATCAAGGCATACGCGGCGTGTTGCAATCTGTCTCTCGGTCAGGTGACCAGCTTGGCCAGACAGCGGAGAGCATGGCGGCAATTTCCGAACAGACGAACTCAGAAGCTCAAACGGTGTCTTCAGCCTCAGAGCAATCGCTCATGAATTTGCAGGCGGTTGCAGGGGCGGCTGAAGAGCTATCAGCTACTGTCGGTGAGATTGATCGGGAGGTACGCCGTTCCGCCGAGATATCGCAGAGCGCTGCTGAAAAAGCGAGCGCTGCGCAAGGTTCGGTGCAGGGCTTGATGGAAGCGGCCAATCGTATTGGTGAGGTGGTTTCTCTCATCAATGACATTGCGGAGCAGACAAACCTACTTGCGCTTAATGCGACAATTGAAGCGGCACGCGCTGGTGAGGCGGGTAAAGGCTTTGCGGTTGTTGCGTCGGAGGTGAAGGGGCTTGCCAACCAGACTGGCCAGGCGACCGGTGAGATTTCGGTGCAGATTCAAGCGGTGCAGCGCGAGACAGAAAAAGCTGTTGGCGCGATTGAAGAGATTGCCGAGGTCATAACGCAGATCAACGAGGTAGCAACAGCTATTGCCGGGGCAATTCAGGAGCAGTCTGTGACAGCGACAGATATTTCTGGGAATATCCAACAAGTGACTGCCGGATCTTCAGAGGTGGCGCAGGCGATTACGCGGGTGTCCAATATTGCCGCGGATGCGGGCGGGGAGGCTGAGCAGGTGCTCACTGCGGCTAATCAGCTTAACGAGCAATCTGAAAAGCTTCGGGCAATGGTGGAGAGTTATCTTCAAAATGTGAAGGAAAGCTAGCGCGAAAAAAGGAGGCCTCGGCCTCCTTTTTTTTGTCCTGCATATGGGAAAATTTTAATTAATATAATGGGTTGCGTAAAATTTGTCCCGCTAAGTCACTTTACAGTTGCAAACTGCTTGTATACGCTACTTCTGAATTAGGGGGCGAGAAAATTAGTGTGAAGCGGCCTGCAAGCCGCGTGTTTTAGGGGAAGTATTGTGGCTGCAACTACAGATATTAAAGGGGCGAAACCCGGCAGGAAGCAGAAATGGGCATTTCGTGCTTCAGGCATCGGGTTTTTATTGCCTGTTGTGATTGCTGGTCTGGCACTTGTCGGTGTCGCTGCTGTTGGTGTTTTCGCAGAGTTTACCTCGCGTCAAGTTGTACTTGGTGAAGTCGAAAAACAACTTGAACTCACAGCGGAAAGTCGTCGGGGCGCACTGCGCGCCAGAATTGACAATGCAACGCAGAGCCTTTTGTCGCTTGCCAATGGCCCTGTTCAGCAGCAGCTGACGGATGTCATTTTCCAAGCAATTGGTATTGCTGAGGGCATGGAAACTGGCCTTGAGCAGATTAAGGCTGACTTCCAAGGTGAAGATACAGATGCCTTTGAGCGCTCGGAAAACTTTGGCAGTACGACAACATTTTATGGCTACAAGCACAAAGGCATTCACCAGCCTTTTTATGATCTTTATTTTTCCGGGGCCGTGGAAGACCTCTACGTGGCAAGGCCAGATGGTTTCATCGTCTATTCTGTCACCAAGAGCCGTGAGTTTCTTACAAACATTAATGATAGTGACTATGATGGCCAAGGCATTCGCATGGCTTTTGAGCGCGGCCTGAAGCTGCGGCAGGGCCAAAGCTTTGCCACGGATTTTCGACCTTACGCTTTTGGCGATGGATCGATGAGCCTGTTTTTGTCCTACCCTATTTATAAAGCCGATCAGGTCGTTGCAGTTCAGATTGCCCGTATTTCCACCCACTTCGCAAAAGGGATATTGAGCGAAAGCTCGTTGCTGGGTGATCGCAACTTGAACTATCTAGCGACGGTAAGAGGTGAGATGCTCACCATTCCACGTGGCTTGAAAGGTGTAAAGCCGCTTGATGTGCATGTCCCCTTTGTGCAGGACGCAAAGTTGGCGCTTGGGCAAAGTAAAATCTACAGAGTGAATGACAAGCTTTATGCAGTTGAAGCAGCCGATGTGTTTGCCAATCTCGATTACCTTGTCTCTGAGCTGCCAATGGAAGTTGCGACCCAAAGCGTGACCAACGTGCGCAATGCAATCATGGTGGGGGCTGGCGTTGTCGGCTTAATTGTGCTGGCACTTGGCGTGCTGCTGGCTAGATATTTTGCAACGCCGCTGGCTGCTCTCAATCGCTCAATCGGCGATATTGCTGATGGTGATCTGGAGCGGGGTATTCCTGCGATCAAGCGTCGTGATGAAATCGGTGATATTGCGCGTGCGGTTGATTTGTTCAAGCAAGGTTTGCAGGATGAGCGCGAACTGCGCAAGGAACGTGCAAGAGAGCAGGAAGAGCGCAATCAGCGGGCGGAATTGATGGAAGAGCTTAATGCCGAGTTCGACCAGAAGGTTCGTGGAATCTTGCAGGAAGTTACCGAAGCGGGAGACACGCTCAACACAACTGCCAAGTCGATGGCGCGGATGTCCGAGCAGACCAACTCTGAAGCACAAACGGTGTCATCGGCCTCCGAGCAGTCGCTGATGAACTTGCAGGCAGTGGCCGGGGCAACGGAAGAACTGTCGGCGACTTCGGGCGAGATTGATCGCGAAATCCGCCAGTCGGCGGATATTTCCCGTGAGGCGGCAGAAACCGCAAGCAGTGCGTCCACAACCATTCACGGTTTGCAACAGGCGGCCGTTCGAATTGGCGAAGTTGTTTCTCTGATCAACGATATTGCCGAGCAAACCAATCTGCTGGCGTTGAACGCAACCATCGAGGCAGCGCGTGCTGGCGAGGCAGGGCGCGGTTTTGCCGTAGTGGCATCGGAAGTGAAAGAGCTGGCCAACCAGACCGGCAGCGCGACAGGCGAGATCTCGGCACAAATTCAGGCGGTGCAGAATGAAACGCAGCAAGCGGTTGCGGCGATAGATGAGATCGCCAAGGTCATCGCACGTATCAACGAGGTTTCCAGCGCTGTGGCGGGAGCTGCCGAAGAGCAGTCCGTCACCTCCACAGAGATTTCCGGCAATATCCAACAGGTGACGTCTGGATCGCAGGAAGTGGCTTCTGCTATTTCCCGTGTGAGCCAGATTGCGGAAGATACAGGTATAGAAGCGCAAGGGGTTTTGAAAGCAGCTGATAAGCTATCTGGACAGTCTGAGCGGCTATCCGGACTGGTCGAGACCTACCTCAACAACATCAAGGCAATCTAAGGACGTTGCCCAGCAGCCTTCTTCGGGCCCTCGCGACTTGGTTGTCGCGGGGGCCTTTTTGTTGTGATGCGGTGCGGCGATCTCCCATGAAAGGCAGAGCCAGCAAAAATGGGGAAAGTGTTTTTGCGGCTTATTGCTGCCGCAGTTAAAGCGCTATGGTTTGTCCAGTAGTTTGCAAAATCGGGACAGTTTTTGATGGCTTTGTTTAGCTTTTCTAAGGGGCGGCGCTTTGGTGCGCTTGCCGGGGTGGTACTGGCACTGGCGTTTTCTGGCTCTGTGCAGGGGTATGCGGCAGAGCGCACAACACCGCAAGATGCTACGCAGGTGAAGCTCTCGTTTGCGCCGGTGGTCAAGCAGGTTGCCCCGGCGGTGGTGAATGTTTATGCGCAGCGGCGCGTTCGGGAACGGGTGGCGAGCCCGTTTGATTCTGATCCCTTTTTTCGGCGGTTTTTTGGTGGCAACAGCCCCTTTGGGGCGCCGCGCACGCGGGAGCGTGTGAAAAGCTCGCTGGGTTCCGGGGTGATTGTGTCTAAAGATGGCACAATCATTACCAACCATCACGTGATTGAAGGTGCGCAAGATGTGCGTGTGGTGCTTTCGGATAAACGCGAGTTTGAAGCCAAGGTGTTGCTCAAGGATGAGCGCACGGATCTGGCGATTTTGAAGATAGATGGCGAGGGAGCAGATCTGCCGATGGTTGAGTTCGCCGACTCTGATGGCTTGGAGGTTGGCGATCTGGTGCTTGCTATCGGCAACCCGTTTGGTGTTGGTCAGACGGTGACACAGGGGATTGTCTCGGCTGTGGCGCGCACTCAGGTGGGGGTCTCTGACTACCAGTTTTTTATCCAGACAGATGCGGCGATCAACCCAGGCAACTCCGGTGGCGCATTGGTGGATGTAGATGGTAAGTTGGTGGGGATCAACACAGCGATCTTCTCTCGCTCTGGTGGCTCAAACGGTATTGGCTTTGCTATTCCCGGCAACATGGCCAAGATTGTTGCCACAGCGGCGGGGCATGGCGATGTGGTGCGCCGTCCGTGGGTAGGCGCCAAGTTGCAACCCGTATCGCAGGATATTGCAGCCAGCCTTGGTATGGATCGGCCGAACGGAGTGATGGTGACGCGGGTGCTAGAGAACTCCCCGGCGCAGGAAGCAGGCCTCAAGGTCGGCGATCTGATCACCGCGGTGGCGGGCGAGCAGGTGTCTGACCCCAATTCATTTGGTTATCGTTTGGTGACGCAGGAACTGGGCAGCGATGTCGCTTTTGCCGTGCTGCGTGATGGAGAAGCGTTGACTTTATCTGTGCATATGCGGGTAGCACCGGAAAGCGTGCCACGGGATCGGCGCGAGCTGAAAGGCACCTCACCATTTGCAGGTTCTGTGGTGATGAATTTATCGCCAGCGGTGGCTGAAGAGTTGCGTATGGGAGATGAAACTGCGGGCGTCGTGGTTGCCGAAGTTTTAGAAAGCTCACGGGCGGCCTATGTGGGCTTCCGGCGCGGGGACATTGTGCTTGAAGTGAATGGCGAGAGTGTGGACAGCGCAAAGCAGCTGGCAAAGCTAAGCAAACGCAAGATCCGCACTTGGCATATTAAATTCCGCCGGGAAGGTCGCGATATTTCCACAACACTGCGGCTTTAAGGCCAATTAGTTGATTTGAATAGAGATTAGGCCGCCCAATGATCCGGGCGGCCTTTTTGTTTGGCTTGTAAGGGGCTATTAATAGAGAGGAGAAAGTAGTCTGGGTCGAGTGAAGGACAAGGACAGAGCGATGGCAGATCTGTTTGCACAAAGCGGAGAGGAAACTGCGGCGGCCAACCGGCCCTTGGCTGACCGTCTGCGTCCAGATGAACTTGCTGCGGTGGTGGGGCAGGGGCACTTGCTCGACGAGGATGGTGTGTTGGCGCGGATGCTGGCCTCTGGAACGCTTGGCTCGCTTATCTTTTGGGGGCCACCGGGAACGGGCAAGACCACTGTGGCGCGCCTGCTCGCGGATCATACCGAGTTGCAGTTTGAACAGGTTTCCGCGATTTTTTCCGGTGTTGCAGATTTGAAGAAGGTGTTTGAGCGTGCGCGGATGACGCGGCTGACGGGGCGCGGCACCTTGTTGTTTGTCGACGAGATCCACCGGTTTAACCGGGCGCAGCTGGATAGTTTCTTGCCCGTTATGGAAGATGGGACCATCACCCTTGTGGGGGCGACCACGGAAAATCCGAGTTTTGAGTTGAATGCGGCGCTGTTGTCGCGGGCGCATGTATTGGTGTTTGAACGGCTGGACGAGGCGGCGCTGGATGCGCTGTTGTGCCGGGCGGAGGAGGAAACCGGCGCGGCCTTGCCGCTTGACGGGGATGCGCGGCGGGCGCTTATCCAACTTGCCGATGGTGATGGGCGGGCGGCGCTGACATTGAGTGAGGATGTGTGGCGCACGGCCAAGCCCGGCGAGACATATGATGCAGCACAACTTGGCAAGATGGTGCAGCGGCGGGCGCCGCTTTATGACCGCAAGCAGGATGGGCACTACAATCTGATCTCGGCGTTGCATAAATCCATTCGCGGTTCGGATGCGGATGCGGCGCTTTACTGGATGGGGCGCATGTTGGATGGGGGCGAGGACCCGATGTATCTGGCACGTCGGTTTGTGCGCATGGCGGTGGAGGATATCGGTCTGGCTGATCCGCAGGCGCTGGTGCAGGCCAACGGCGCCAAAGAGGCCTATCAGTTGCTGGGTTCGCCGGAAGGGGAGCTCGCTTTGGCGCAAGCCTGCGTTTATCTGGCCTGTGCGCCGAAATCAAACGGGGTTTACACGGCCTACAAGGCCTCACGGGTGGCAGCTCAGCAGCATGGCTCGTTAATGCCACCGGCGCATATCCTGAACGCTCCAACAAAGATGATGAAGCAAATGGGATATGGGGATGGTTATCAGTATGACCATGATGCACCGGATGCGTTTTCCGGACAGGACTATTTCCCGCAGGAAATGGGGCGACACCAGTTTTATGCACCGCCTGAGCGTGGCTTTGAGCGGGAGATTAACAAGCGGCTGAGTTACTGGCAGCGGCTGCGCAAAGAGCGACAGGGCACCGGCTAGGCCAGCGTTGCTGGCGCGTTGGATTTCGTGGAGGGTGGCACGCCTAGGCAACCCTTTTTAAATAACAAAGGGTGCTGTTTAACCTCGCATTGAGCGGCTGCATGCTATGGCGAACTCAGTCTCGCCGGGGATGCCCGCGCATTGTGCAACTCGTGAAAGACGGAAAAAAATGATAAGAGATTTGCTTCTGGTTGCACTTGGTGGTGGCGCTGGGGCTGTGTGTCGGCACTTGGTTTCGCTTGCGGGGCTGCGTGTGCTTGGCGCTGGCTTTCCTTGGGGCACGATTACCGTCAACATCCTCGGCTCGTTCTTAATGGGGGTGTTCATCGAATACCTTGCCCATCGGCTTAATTCCTCGCTGGAATTTCGGCTGATGATTGCCACGGGCTTTTTAGGCGGGTTCACCACTTTTTCGTCTTTCTCGCTGGATGTGGCGGTGTTGTGGGAGCGCGGCGAGCCCGGACTTGCCTTTGTCTACGTGGCAAGTTCGCTGCTGATTGGGGTGAGCGCGCTGTTTGGCGGGCTTTATCTGGCACGTGCCACTTTTGCAGCCTAGGCGCAGGCGGGGGCGTCGCGTCGTTTTTTGCGCAAAAAATGACGTCCGGCCCTTGCGTCTTATCCTATTGCCTGTCACAGAGAGCGCAACAAACAAGAGGTGCTGCGGGCGATCCTGCGGCCTAAAGTAAGCAGGACGGCGGCCCATGAGCGCCATTGAGCAAAGAAAAGTTGATGCGGATGAGGCGGGAATGCGCCTTGATCGCTGGTTTAAACAGCATTTCCCCGATTTGGGATTTGGGCGCTTGCAGAAGCTGCTACGCACCGGGCAGGTGCGGGTTGATGGCAAGCGCGCTGAGGCAGCGACACGGATTGCCACTGGTCAGGTTATCCGCATTCCGCCGCTGGGTGTGAGCGTGAACGCCGATGACCAGCGCAACGCCAAGCCGCGCGCCCGCAAGCTGGTGGAAAGCGACCGTGAGGCCATCGAACAGATGGTGCTGTTTGAAGATAATGATGTGATGGTGCTGAACAAGCCTGCTGGGCTTGCTGTGCAAGGCGGATCTGGGGTCAACCGGCATGTTGATGGCATGCTGGAGGCTTTCACCGATCGCAAGGGCAACAAGCCGCGCCTTGTGCACCGGCTGGACCGGGAGACGTCCGGTGTGTTGATGGTGGCCAAAACCCGCCGTGCAGCGCAGGAGCTGACCAAGGCGTTTCGCCATCGCAATACCCGTAAGATTTATTGGGCGATCCTTGCGGGGATTCCAAAACCGGCGCAGGGGCGGATTTCCTCCTATCTGGTGCGGGATGAAAGCGGCGAGAAGATGCGCATTGCCCGCCATGGCGAGGATGAGGCGCAGCACGCGGTTAGTCTTTACAATGTTGTTGAGCGCTCCGGGCAGAAGTTGGCTTGGGTGACGATGCAGCCTGTTACCGGCCGGACGCACCAGCTGCGTGCTCATGCAGCTTCGATGCGCCATCCGATTATTGGGGATCCGAAGTACTTCAATATTCAGAACTGGGAGCTGCCCGGCGGTATTCAAAACAAGCTGCATTTGCTCGCGCGGCGGATTTTGATCCCGCATCCTTCCGGGAATGGCATGATTGATGTGTCCGCGCCGTTGCCGCCGCATATGCAGCAGACTTGGAACTTGCTCGGGTTTGATGTGAACGATTATGACCCCGAGGAGCATGAGCCCGCTCCGGGAAAAGCAAAATAACAACAACAAAAGGCGAGGTACGCTGCTGCGTGCTTAACGCTGGAATTCAGGGTCCTGCTTGCAACACAGCAGGAGGTGGGAGCATACGCATGTATCTGGTATTGTTTGACTGTGACGGCACTTTGGTCGATAGCCAAGACTCCATTATGTATGGATTGCGGGCTGCGTTTGCGGCGCTGGATTTGCCGCAGCCAACACGCGCTCAAGGGCTTTCCATTGTCGGGCTTTCACTGGATGAGGCGTTTTTGCAGCTGGTTGGCGAAGAGCGTGCCGACATTGTTCCGGCGATGAGTGATGCGTATCGAAAGGCAGCCATTGCGCGGCGCACACGCGGTGAGGATCTTTCGCCGCTCTACCCCGGCGCGAAGGCTGCGCTTGAGGTGCTGTCAACGCGCGACGACGTGTTGATGGGGGTGGCAACGGGCAAGCATTCGCGCGGTGTGGCGCATATGGTGACCGAGCATGGGCTTGAGGGTAAGTTCCTGACTGTGCAAACGGCAGACCGCGCCCCCTCCAAGCCGCATCCGGCGATGATCCAGCAAGCGATGGACGAGCTGTGCGTGACCTCAGAAAACGTGGTGATGATTGGTGACACCACCTATGACATGCAGATGGCGCGCAACGCAGGTGTTGCAGGCCTTGGGGTGAACTGGGGGTATCACGAGCGTGATGCGTTGCTGCAGGCGGGCGCCTTTAAGGTGTTGGAGCAGTTTGATGCTTTGCTGCCAGCGCTTAGCGAGAAATTTGGCTGGTAGAGCCATCAGAGTTTAGAAAGAGGCGAGGCGCGCATGCGTGACATTTTTGAGCAAATCTCCGAGGATATCTCCAAAGGAAAAGTTGATCCGATCGAGCGGGCCAAGGAGCTGTCCCGGCGCGAATTGCCAAAACGCTTCTACGAGCGGGTAAGTGTTGAGCAGGCGGATGGGCTTTATCAGGTTTTGCTGGATGGTCGGGCTGTGAAAACGCCGCAACGCCGCGCTCTGGCATTTGCGCAGGAGCACGTGGCCAGTACCGTGGCGGCGGAATGGGAGTTGCAAGAGGAGAAAATAGACCCGGCAACCATGCCGCTGACCCGCCTTGCGCATTCGGCTATAGATGCCGTTGCAGACCGACCTGCAGAAGTCATTCAGGAAATTGGTCGCTTTGCTGGCAATGATCATTTGTGTTATCGCGCAGATGCTCCGCAAGAGCTGGTTGCGCGGCAAGAAGCGCATTGGGAGCCGCCCCTGAAATGGGCTGAAGACAAGTGGCAGGGCGTATTTGTCCGCGTTGGCGGCATGATGCACAAGGAACAGGACGTCGACTTTATCGGGCGCATTGAGGCGTCACTTAGCGCCTTTGACCCACTCGAATTGGCGGCAGTGCATACCCTCATGTCTATCAGCGGCAGTGCTGTGTTGGCGTTAGCGCTGGCACATCAGGCCATTGATGCGGAATCGGCGTGGGCAGCTGCCTATGTGGACGAGGATTGGAACATCGAGCAGTGGGGTGAGGACGCGGAAGCCGCGCGGGTGCGCCAATTCAAACGTGAAGAGTTTGATACAGCGGTGTTGGTACTGAGCCCTGCGCCTGAAGAGCGGGATGCGGCTGGGGAACTGCTGGGCTAACTCCCCCCCCCCTTTGCAATTGTTTTGAGAGGAGAGGCCGCACTGATATTCGGTGCGGCCATTTTTCATTCACGATAATGCGTCACTGGGAGGGAAGCGGCTGGCAGGGCAGCCACTGGTAGCCAACGTCTGGAAGCGCCGCTAAAGGGCGGCCTACGGCAAAACGCGTGCGTATTATAGATTATAACAATTCTAAAGTGTTGATTGCAATTGCGGGATGCCCTATTCTCCGGCTAACTAGTTTTTCTAATAGGAATAGGGGGTTGCAATGAAAGACAGCGAGAAGGTTATTGAACGTTTGAACGCAGCGCTTCGGCATGAGCTCGGCGCAGTCAGCATGTACCGCTTGCATAGTCAATTGCTAAACGAGATGGGCATAGGCAAACTGGCCGCCAAAGAGCTGGAAGAAGCTGTGGAAGAACAGGAACATGCGGACCAGTTGGCAGAGCGTGTTCTCTTCCTTGGCGGCGTGCCTGATATGCGCCCAGAATTTGTACCAAGCATGAAAGACAGTGTTAAAGCGATTCTCGAAGCTGATCTGGCTGGTGAGAAAGATGCCCGCGAGGCCTACCGTGTTTCGCGTGAGATCTGCGATGCGGAAGGGGACTACGTCTCTATGCAACTGTTTGATCAATTGCTTGCAGACGAAGAGGGGCACATCGATTTTCTCGAGACGCAGCTTGAGCTGCTCGGCAGCATTGGTGAGGCCAATTATGGTTTGCTGAATGCGGTTGCCGCGGATGCACAAGCCTAAGAGTTAAAAAAGACATGTCGCAATGAGGGGGGGGCTTGGCTCCCCCTTTTTGTGTTTGGGAGCTGCAGCGTTCCTATCGCTTGATTTTGTGGGGCTCTACGCGTTTTGGTATGTCGATATCGCGTGTTAGTGGCTTGGTTTATAAGCAAAGGCCGTGGTCTCGCAAGGGAAAATGCGCCTAGCTTCTTCGCGATGGTCAGAGTGGCGTTTTGAGTTAAATGAGCGGACTACAACGGCGCCAATGGTGCGCGATTTAGTTTTACTTGACTGCTTTTTTAAGCGGCTCCCCGTTGCTCGCGGAAGAAGAGTGGCGGCTGAAATGTGGCGGGAATGTGCGGTTTCCACATGCTGTCACTGGTTTTCATCACTTGAAGCCATTCCTTACTTGCAAGGCTGACAAAGGCCCCTAATAGTATTTGCATGTGAGCGCGGTCTGCTTCCGTGTCCTATACTATTTGAATTAGGAAGAGTTTCAGATGAAGGCATATCTCCGGGGGGCTGCTGTTGCCCTGACTTTGGTGGGTTTGGCTGCTTGTCAAACAACCAATCCGTATACTGGCCAATCAAAGGTTTCAAATACAGCCGCGGGTGCCGGTTTGGGTGCTGCTGCTGGCGCTGTTATTGGTGCAATCGCAGGTGGTGACAGTGCGCGCGTCGAGGGTGCACTGGTCGGTGCCGCTGCCGGTGGGTTGATCGGAGGCGGTATTGGCAACTACATGGACCAGCAAGAAACTGCGCTGAGGCAACAATTACAAGCAAGCGGCGTATCTGTGACACGTGTTGGCAATCAGATTAAACTGAATATGCCAAATGATGTAACGTTCGCGACCAACCAAACAGCGCTGAGCCCACGGGCTATGCAGGTTCTGACCAGTGTAGCGGTGGTCGCAAAAGAGTACACGCAGACACGCCTCAATGTTTATGGGCACACAGATAATGTCGGTTCTGCGCAATACAATATGCAGCTTTCGCAGCAAAGAGCGCAGATAGTGGGCTCCTATTTGATCAACCAAGGCATTCCTGCGCAACGCATTGCCGCGTTCGGCTATGGGCTCTCTCAGCCAATCGCATCGAATGCAAGCGAAGCGGGGCGCGCGCAGAACCGGCGGGTGGAAGTGGTCCTTTCCCCCTTGCAATAGTTCCAAGAGATTGATTTGTGCGTGTCTGACTAAAGGTGCGTATGAGGTGAGACTAGGGCTTGTCGCAGCTTTGCGGCAAGCCCTGTTTTTTTTACCGCGCTATTTTGTAGGCAGATTTCAGCGGATTTACTTAAAAAGCGCAAAGCATCATTGTGAACAAGTAGCGAACGATGATTGGTTTGATGGGTCGTGTAAGGAGTGGAATTTGCGGGATTTTTCGCTGCTGATTGGAGACAAGGCTTAAACCAAATGGATGACTGGTTGTCGTCTATCTCAACATGTTAGGACTAAGCCCAACTAGGTGGGAGCTGGTTTTTATTATGAAAGAAGTCCTTGCGGAACTGGAACTGCGTCGCGAAGACGCGAAATTGGGTGGTGGTCAACGCCGTATTGATGCGCAGCATGCAAAGGGCAAGTTGACGGCCCGCGAGCGTATAGAGATTCTTCTCGATGAAGGGTCATTTGAAGAATACGATATGTTCAAGACGCATCGTTGTACCGATTTTGGTATGGATGAGAGTCATATTCCTGGTGACGGAGTGGTTACCGGATGGGGCACAGTAAATGGTCGAACCGTTTATGTGTTTTCGAAGGATTTTACCGTCTTTGGCGGATCCCTATCAGAAACACATGCGCAAAAAATTATGAAAATTCAGGATATGGCTTTGCAAAACAGAGCGCCAATTGTTGGTCTGTTCGATGCGGGAGGGGCACGTATTCAGGAAGGTGTCGCAGCGCTTGGCGGCTATGGCGAGGTATTTTGGCGCAATGTGCAGGCATCCGGTGTGATCCCCCAGATTTCAGTTATTATGGGGCCATGTGCGGGCGGCGATGTGTATTCGCCTGCGATGACAGACTTCATTTTTATGGTTCGAGACAGCTCGTACATGTTTGTCACTGGTCCTGACGTAGTAAAAACCGTTACAAACGAGACTGTTACAGCGGAAGAACTTGGCGGCGCCAGTGTACACTCAACCAAATCATCTATAGCTGATGGTGCATTTGACAGTGATGTGGAAGCACTCCTACAGGTACGCCGACTACTCGATTATCTTCCCATGAACAATCAAGCTTCGCTTCCAGAACTCGCAGTATATGACGATCCAGCGCGCCTTGATGATAGTCTTGATCGCTTGATCCCTGACAACCCGAACAAACCCTATGATATGCGCGACGCGATTTTGAAGTGCATTGACGAGGGCGACTTCTATGAGATTCAGGAGAAATTCGCGGCAAATATTATCACTGGGTTTGCGCGCATAGAGGGGCGCACCGTAGGTATTATTGCAAACCAACCGATGGTACTTGCCGGTGTTCTTGATTCAGACGCTAGTCGCAAGGCTGCCAGGTTTGTAAGGTTTTGCGATTGTTTCGGAATCCCGCTTGTTACATTTGTTGATGTTCCAGGCTTTTTGCCAGGTACAGCGCAAGAATATGGTGGACTTATCAAGCATGGCGCCAAACTTCTCTTTGCCTATGCGCAAGCGTCTGTTCCCAAGATCACGATTATTACACGCAAAGCATACGGCGGAGCATATGATGTGATGAGTTCCAAGCATATTCGAGGGGATATCAACTATGCATGGCCGTCTGCCGAGATTGCGGTCATGGGTGCAAAAGGCGCGGTTGAAATCTTGTACCGTGCAGAGCTGGGCGACTCTGAGAAGATTGCAGAGAGAACGCAGGACTATGAGACCAGATTTGCCAATCCGTTCGTCGCGGCGGAGCGTGGTTACATTGATGAGGTCATAATGCCCCATTCAACGCGTCGAAGGGTGTCTCGCGCATTGGCGATGCTAAGAAATAAACAGTCGGAGCTACCTTGGCGGAAACATGACAATATACCACTTTAGGGAGTATTGAACATATCAACTGCTGGGAGCCTTGCAGCTAATCAAAGGCATCCCAGTAGTTTGGCGGTTCGCATGTATAGCCGATAAAACACTCTTTCTTGTCCTTGGTTGGAACCCATGCGCCCTGCAATACTTCATCACGTTGGCAATAACGGCGTTCAGCGACGTATCTGTCAAACAAACGAGTGCTCGTATTGAGAACAATCGCGCCCTTGCTTTTGACGAGGTTCTTTGTTTTTTCACAGGTCATGAGGCGAGTGTCTGGCCGGGATTGGGCTGGGGCGGTAGTGCTCCAAAAAAGGAAGAGTGAGACTATGAGCGCTGTTATCTTGTTTTCATACTCACCGCGCATTGAATTCACGCCTCCTTTGCTTGAGCTTCTCGTTGCAAATAAGCGTAGGCGAATAATGTTAAGCGAATTCAAATGCGCTGTTGCGTGATCTCAACTTTGAAGCATCCTGTTGCGACAGGAACGGGTGCGGACGGTTTGTGCAAAGTAATTGAAACACGTTCAATTCTACTATCATAATCTAAAACCGCCTCGCAAATGGCACCGGCCAAGCGTTCGATTAGATTAAAGCGGTTGTTGGTAACAACACTCTCTACAAGCTTTGCAAGGCTACCATAGCAAACTGTGTCCTCGTATTTGTCGCTCTTGGATGCGGCCGAAAGATCTAGCTCGCACTTGAGATCGACTATGAAGCGTTGCCCGAGACGAGCTTCTTCCTCGAATAGACCGTGATTTGCAAAAAACGATAGGCCTGTTAAGTAGATCGTGTCCATTTTTTCCCCTTTTTCGTCTCTTTGATTTTTAGCAGTGCTTTGCACGATTGGCTAGTGATCCCCTGTTCTTGATTAGCCAAAAGAACAACCCGATTGTTTCTCCCTAAAATGCACTTGGCTTGGTATGCCGGTTCTAATTTTTTCTATGATTTCATAGGGATATGAAAGTTCATTTCATCTTGTATAGTCGAGATCTAGGGGGCGTGTTCTCCTTTTTGCGAGGTTGATCCTGTGTTGTTTGGCTCATAGAAATTCACTAGATAAATGGGGATTGGGCCTGAGATGTTTTCGAAAATACTAATAGCCAACCGTGGTGAAATCGCTTGTCGCGTAATCAAGACTGCCAAGCAAATGGGGATAGCGACTGTTGCTGTCTACTCTGATGCTGATCGCGATAGCATGCATGTGGAGATGGCGGACGAGGCGGTACACATTGGCCCTGCTGCGGCAGCAGAATCCTATCTGCAGGTGGGGAAAATCATCGAGGCGTGCCAAAAAACTGGCGCGGAAGCTGTGCATCCCGGCTACGGCTTTTTGTCCGAGCGCGCTGAGTTCTGTGCGGCACTGGCTGCGCATGGCATAGTTTTCATAGGCCCAAACCCAAAAGCCATTGAGGCGATGGGTGATAAGATTACATCTAAGAAATTTGCCGCCAAGGCAGGTGTGTCTACTGTCCCTGGTTATATGGGGCTCATTGAAAGCCCTGAAGACGCTATGCGGATTTCTAATGAAATTGGCTACCCTGTGATGATCAAGGCCTCGGCTGGCGGCGGTGGTAAAGGAATGCGCATTGCATGGAATAGCGACGAGGCTGCGGAAGGTTTTGAGCGGGCGCGTTCGGAGGCGGCGAGCTCGTTTGGCGATGACCGTATTTTTATAGAGAAGTTTATCGAAAACCCACGTCATATCGAGATACAGGTGCTCGGAGATAAGCATGGGAACACTGTGTATCTAGGTGAGCGGGAATGCTCTATTCAGCGGCGAAACCAAAAGGTGATTGAAGAAGCGCCCTCGCCACTTTTGGATGAAGCGACACGAAGAATGATGGGGGAGCAGGCTGTTGCTCTGGCACAGGCTGTTGACTATGACAGTGCTGGCACTGTGGAATTTGTCGCTGGGCAGGACAAGAGCTTTTATTTCCTTGAAATGAATACGCGATTACAAGTTGAGCACCCTGTTACCGAGCTTATAACCGGGGTGGATCTTGTTGAGCAGATGATACGTGTGGCGGCTGGCGAAACCCTTAGTATGGCGCAAGAGGATGTGCGCCTAGATGGGTGGGCCGTTGAGAGCCGGATATACGCAGAGGATCCTTTTCGCGGGTTCTTGCCCTCCATTGGCCGCTTGAACAAATATCGCGCGCCAGAAGAAGGTAAGACTGGCGATGTGACTTTGCGCAACGACACAGGGGTGAGCGAGGGACACGAGATCTCGATGTTTTATGATCCGATGATCGCTAAGTTGGTAACACATGCGCCAACGCGTTCGGAGGCTATTGAAGCGATGAGTTTGGCGCTTGATGGGTTTGTCGTTGACGGCATAGCGCATAATGTGCCGTTTCTTGCTGCGTTGATGCGACACAAGCGTTGGCGCTCGGGTGAGCTTTCGACCAGTTTTATTGCCGATGAGTATCCGGAGGGGTTTGTACCCGCGGAACCTGACAGCAAAGCAAAGGCGTTATTTGCTAGTGTGGCGCTATCGATGCATTTAATCGAGCGAGAGCGGCTGGATCATCTTCCCGGGCGTTTGCGGCCACACTCAGGCGCAGTGCGGACAGATTGGGTGGTTAATCTGGACGGCGAGCCCGTTCAAGTGAAATTGTGTGAAGGGCACACGGCAACGCCGATTGATATGGATGTGTCTGTTGCCGGGGGCAGTGCGTCCGCGCTGCGATCAGATTGGACGCCGGGCGACATTTTGTGGCGGGGTTCTTATGAGGGGCAGCCGGTTCAGGTTCAGATTCGCCCTGTGCTCAATGGGTATCAGCTGGACTGGCAGGGCATGCGGGTGCTGGCAAGGCCAATGACGCCGCGCATTGCCGAGCTGGAAAGATTGATGCCTGAAAAAGTGAAGCCCGATACTTCGAACTTGTTGCTTTGCCCGATGCCGGGGCTGGTTGTTTCTATCAATGTGGGTGAGGGGCAAGAGGTCAAGGCTGGTGAGCCGCTGGCGATTGTCGAGGCAATGAAGATGGAAAACATTTTACGGGCCGAGCGCGACTGTGTAATAAGTGCAATCAAGGCAACGCCGGGGGACAGCTTGGCGGTTGATGCAGTTATCATGGAATTTCAAGTGTAGCGATTGAGCTCTGGCTCTATCGCGGGATGGAGCCAGAGTGGACGCGGTACTTTTTGATCTGGATGGGACACTTACCAATCCTTACATCGGAATAACGTCAGGTTTTCAGCATGCGTTGGCGAAGATGGGGCGCGATGTGCCGGAACGTGATGTACTGAAGATCTATATCGGTCCACCGATTGAACAAGGCATTGCCAGTGCGCTGGGCAGTGATGATCCGGCCGAAATTGAGGCAGCGGTTAAGCAATATCGCAGCTATTATGACGCGCAAGGCTTGTTTGAAAACCACATTTATGACGGTATCGTTGAAGTATTGGCGGCATTGACAGACATGGGGGTGCCGTTGTTTGTTGCGACTTCAAAGATTGAAGGGGCTGCACGCCGCATCGTTACGCATTTTGGTTTGGAGCCATATTTTAAAGAGATTTATGGCAGTTTTGCCGGCGGCGCACGCGCCGACAAAGGCGAGCTCATCAAGGCGCTGCTGGAGGCAGAGGGGCTTGCCAGCGACCGGGTGGTGATGATTGGTGACCGTAAATATGATCTGATCGGCGCAAGAAAAAACAAGGTTACCAGCATTGGGGTGCTCTGGGGCTTTGGCACTCAGGACGAGCTGGAGCAAGAGGAGCCTGCGCATTTGGCTGCGAATCCCGCCGAGCTTTTACCAGTATTGCGGCAGTTTGCTGCTGATGCGCGATAGGGGCTACTATGCCACTTTACTTCTCATATGGCCGCTTGATGAATCGCGATGTGATGGCAAAACGCTGTAAGCGTGCGAAAACCCTTGGCCCTGCGCAGATGGATGGGTACCGCTTCATTATTGGACGCGGCGGTGTACCAAGCCTGTTGAAAGCGCCGATGCAGTGCGTGCACGGTGTGCTTTGGGATTTGCATGTCAGCGATGTGCCAAGTGTCGATAGCGCGGAGGCGTTGATGCGCGGCGCTATGGACAAAGTGTTTATTCCTGTTCGTCATCAAGGTATTACGCGATCCGCTCTTGTTTACGTGACGCGCAGTGCGGCTAGTGGCCGGGCGCATGACAAGGCGATAGAGGGGCTGGCCGATGCGCTTGAACAATGGCAGATGCCGCAGCTGTATAGACAGCATGTTCTGAGCTTGTTGCAACGTTAGGCGAGTCTTTTCAGTGATACTGAAAAACTAGATGCGTCCTCCTATTATTTCTGCTAGTAAAAGTTGGCGTGGTCAAGGCTGCGCGCTTCTCAGGGCGGGGTGAAAGTCCCCACCGGTGGTGATGTTTCCTGTTGAACGGAAACTAGTCCGCGAGCGCCTGCGATGTGCAGGGTCAGCAGATCCGGTGTGATTCCGGAGCCGACGGTTACAGTCCGGATGAAAGAGATGATCAACTTGTGCAGCCTGTGCTGTCGCAGGGCGACGTTTGTCCTGATTCATATGTTCTGGTGCGTGGCTATCCGCCGCAGCGCCCTTTGAATCAGAGGTTGAAGTGAAGAAAAAGATTTTGATATGCGGGCGCCTTAGGTCCGCAACGGCGGGGGCGCATTATGAGTGAGGCGCTTTCTCGTATGGGCTTATCCCATCGGCTCGTTGGGGCCGCTTGGATGGTGTTTGCCGGGGCGGTGTTTGCCCTAGTAAACGCTGCAATGCAATATCTGACGATGAACTTGGGGCTTGGGTCCGCCAGTGCCACCTTTTGGCAGTACTTCGTTTCGCTTGTGGTGTTGTTGCCGCTGGTGCTGCGTGGTGGTGTGGCGGCGCTGCGCACCAAGCAGCTGGGTTTGCACGTGTTTCGTGTGGTGCTGGCAGCTTTGGGCGTGCAATTATGGACCGCTGGATTGGCGCAGGGGGTGCCGATCTGGCAAGCAATTGCATTGCTCATGACATCGCCATTTTTTGTGACCATTGGCGCTGCGCTGTTTCTGGGCGAAAAAGCGAGCTACGAGCGTTGGTTGGCAACAGCTGTTGGTTTTGTCGGCGGTATGATTATTCTAGCGCCATGGCAGGATGATTTTAAACTTGCGGCATTGTTGCCGGTTGGCGCTGCTCTGTTGTGGGGTAGCTCCATCTTGGTGATGAAAAAGCTGGAAGGTACGGAGAGCGCGCAAAGTGTAACGCTTTACCTGTTGTTGCTGCTGACCCCGATTAATCTGGTGTTGGCGCTGTCTGCAGGCGGTGGTGCGCTTGAGCTACCAAGTGGCCAGTCGGCTTGGGCGCTGGTTGTTGTCGCCGGGGTGCTCGGTGCAATTGCGCAAGGCAGCCTGGCGTTGGCCTATGAAAAGGTTGATGCGGCATTCTTGCAGCCGTTTGATCATGTGAAGCTGCCATTTAATGTGCTGACAGGGCTGGTCGTCTTTGGCTGGGTGCCTCCGGGCAATCTTTGGCTCGGGGCATTGATGATAATTGGTGCCTCGCTATATCTTATAAGAGTAGAAAGAGCGTAATCTTGTTGTCGGGCGGCCTTCGGGTCGCCCTTTTTTGTATGTGTAATAACTCGTGAATTTAGTTAGCGATATCGCATAGTGGTTTTAGTGCTTGGTCACTCGAGGGAGGAGCGAATGCTGGCACAGAAGTTGATTATCAGTGGCCGTGTTCAGGGCGTTGGGTATCGCCGCTGGTTTGCAGAACAGGCAAGGATGCTTGGAGCTGCCGGATATGTACGAAATTTACCGGATGGGCGGGTGGAAGCCGTGATCGCGGGCACAGATGTCTCGACAACGCTGCTCATGCAAGCAGCAGAACGCGGCCCCACCTATGCGCGGGTAAGCGAGGTGGAGCTGGCCGGTGTGATCGAATTGGACGCAACCACCTTGAGTGGCTTTGTCATTGCGCGAGGTTGATCGGTTATTCGGCGCCCGCAGCAAGGCCTGACGGGCCAATGGGCTCAATCGGGCCAAAGATCTGCTGGAACTGGTCTGCCATCACCATATCCACTTCTGGCATGGTGACGAGCTGGCCGAGATCTTCAAAGCTGGTTGTACCGTGTTGCTGCACGCCGCAGGGGACAATGCCAGAGAAATGCTCTAGCTCTGGCGCTATGTTGATGCTGATGCCGTGGAAGGTGACCCACTTGCGCAGGCGGATGCCAAGAGCGGCGATTTTGTCTTCAACGCCAGCGCCTTTCTCTGGGCGTTGGACCCAGACACCGACGCGATCTTCACGGCGTTCGCCGCGGATATTGTGCGCTTCAAGTGTATTGATGAGCCACTGCTCCAGTGCCGAGACAAAGGCGCGCACATCTTGCTGACGGCGTCGCAGATCAAGCATTACATAGGCGACGCGCTGGCCAGGGCCATGATAGGTATATTGTCCGCCGCGCCCGGTCTCATAGACCGGAAAGCGGTCTTTGGCGAGAAGATCTTGCGGGTCGGCGCTGGTGCCTGCGGTGTAGAGCGGCGGGTGTTGCAAGAGCCAGACACGCTCGCGGGCCTCTCCTGCTGCTATGGCGGCAACACGCTGCTCCATCTCCGCGGCGGCGGCTTCATAGGTGACAAGTTCATCATCCACCACCCATTCAACGGGTGGTGTGCCTGTTTGGGCGTGAAAATCCAAGGTGAGTTGCTGGCGCTGTGCCATGGCTGGCAATTCCTTACGCTGTCATCTTTAACGCAAGAGTGGTTGGGGACGGTACGAACCAAACCCGCTGGCAATGATAGACCGGCTCTTGCAATTCCTATAGGGTTGTGCCGCTGCGGCCTGCAGCGCCGCCGCTTGTGCTTAGCGATTAGCATATGGAGCGGATGGGCTCGCTTCGTCAAGCGCGCGGGCCGGATTTTGGAGTTGTGAAGGGGACGTGATGACCACTTTTGACGATATCTCGGTGGAAATCTCTGTGGTTCTGGGGCAAGCGGAAATGCCGATCCATCAATTGTTGCGCATGGGGCGTGGCGGGGTGATCGGGCTGGACGCCCATGAGAGTGATGATGTGCTAATTCTGGCAAACAAGACACCCATCGCCCGCGGTCAGGTTATGGTGATTGGCGAGAAGGTTGGCGTGCGTATCACAGAAGTATTGGAGCGTGGTCCGGAGGTGCGGCCAGAAGCGCTGGATGCTATAATCTAAGCCGCGATCTAGGGTTACTTTTGTTGCGTGCGGTGGATAAGTTGCTTACCTACAAGGGGAAATAGCAATTTTTACGGCATTTTGTGAATAAAGGTGCTTTTGCCTCTTGCGCGCTTTCCAGCAGGGGGCTATATCACCGCTCACCAGCCGAGAGGGCGCAACACTTCTTGAAAAAGAGTGAGTAAGAACTCGGTGCTACAGCGTGCGGCCGTGGCGGAATTGGTAGACGCGCAGCGTTGAGGTCGCTGTGGGGTAAAACCCGTGGAAGTTCGAGTCTTCTCGGCCGCACCATTTTTCTTGAAATATCCCAGTATAGGCAAGCTCTTATGTGTTTCTGATGTGCTCTGGTACAAAAAGAGGCGCAACAAACGGCAAAGAGCCTTCGGGGCACCAGCCCCCGCTTCGTTATCTTTCCACTAGAGACAATCACATGCGTTGCCCAGGGGCAGTCCCTGTCAGTTTGAGCCGCAAGAAACCAAGCACCACTAATCTTTGGCATCTAGATGAGATCCTGCAAAATCGGCGCAGTACATCTCGTGAATTGGGGCAGCGAAGCGATTACTGACCTATTCTTTGAAGAAGCAAGGTGTCGCGACAACGCGGATGGTTAGAGATAAACTCGGCTCCTATGGAGCGGCAAGACGCAAGGTGGTACCCGCTGTTGAGCACCTTCGCCACAAGGGCTTAAACAACCGGGCCGAGAACTCTCATTTGCCGTTTGATCCCTAGAGCGCGCCATGCAGGAGTTCAAATCGCAGGGGCAACTGCAAAGGTTTCTGGAAGTATTTACCGGCCTTCGAAATCTCTTTGTTTCCGCTCATCACCAACGCTTTGCGATCGACATTCACCTCCATCGCATCAACACTTTTGCTAGGTGGAAACAAGCCGCTAAGCTTAACGCCTAAAATGCCTCTAGAGAAAACCAGTGCGGCCAATGGCAGGCTAAGCTTGCAGCACCCTCTAGGGTATTGGCTGCCATTAAAACAGATCAACTCGCTAAACCCCAAGCCACGAATTGAGAGCGAGCTGATTGTAGTCGAAACGCCAGAAGCGCGAAACCGCGTAAGCTTTGCGGCACAACCCTGTATAGTGCTGGTGAGTTCCAGAAACCGCGTGAAAGCCATGCGCGAGATCCTTGCCGCCGTGCGTGGCTGCAAAGAGTGAATAGAACCTCCACCCATGGTGGAGGTCGCAATCGCTATTTGCGCAGGGATTTGATTTTCGTATACAAATCCACGAGCTCACTCGAAACAAATGTCTTAAATTCTAGCGGTTTTACTTTTTTCGAAAGTGCTGGGTATCTTTTCTTAAATTCGGTTCTATCTGCAGCAGTGGGAACACGGCCGGTCGGAAAAACAGAGCCTAAAGAAAAGAAACTCGAGTCTTCTGCTGTCACCAAATCCAAGCTACCCATATCATATACTTTTCCGCTTGCTACAGCGAATTGTGGTGCTTTTACCATTAGTTCCGGCATGTCGAGAATGCTGTAGTCTCTTCTGCCTCTATACAACTGCACGTAAAAACCGGCGCATCCTACGTAAGTTACTACATATTCTCCGGGTTCAATGGTGTTGAGCTCGCCGTTGCTTACGACTTCAAGATTTTTGTTGGAGATATTTACGGCGCGAAAGTAGCCGTTGTTACAAGTTTCACCATTGTTTTTGACACGAGCGTATGCGATCGCATGGTCTTGTAGCTGCTCGATTGCTTGTCCTTCAGACATTGGCGCTCGATTGGTTACGCAACCAGTAGTGGCAAAAATTACTAGTAATAATAATGGTTTTATATTCATTGCGTCGATTCCATTAAAAATAGTCTGTTTGTCTTCCATGTTTAGCACGGTGTTTTTTATTGCCAAAGTGAAATTGCTGATTTTATCAAGCACATCTTTAGATAAATGGATGTAGTCGGAAAATAAAATTTTACGTAATATTTGCCGCATGCCTTTCATTGGTGCCTTTTACCGAGAGGTGCGTCTCAGCTGAACGGCAATCGTCTTTTGGCCCATCCTTTCACTGTATAGTAGGTCGAGAGGGGAACCCCCTCCCTCCATTTCTTTATTTTACAACATGCATGCCCGGAAATAGCGGGGTAAAGGCGGCTATCAATTGGTCGTCGTCTGCGGTTGCGGAAGTGTAACGCGCTGTCGTAACAGAAGCGTCGTAATCAAGCTCAACGTACCAGCCGGGGTTCTCTTCGTTAACTTGATCGCGTGCTGCAATCGACGCGTAATGGCTTGGGCCGTTGCTAGGGTTGTCGCCGAAAACTCTGATGCTTCCCATAGGTCTCTCCTTGATTAATGGCACTAAGGTTGACGGTTCGCCGTCACGTTTGTGAATTTTCAAGAAATTTACCACCGCTCCCATCGGGCTATCGGCCTAGGCTGTGCGTGAGCAGGGGTTGGGAAGGAAGGCTGGCAAGAGCGGCAAAAAGCACCGGCCTCGTTTGAGAGAAGTAGTTGCCCTGCATTTGGATTTTTGATGAGTTAAAGTATTAAAATTATTTACTACGTGCTTTGCGGTGCGATTAGGCCGCCCTAAAAAGCCCTTGGTTCTTCGAGCCATGACTTACTTGTTTTGGCCTTTTCATTTGCATCAACGTGCTTTCTTGCCACTACCCACTTGAATTGTTGGGGGGCATTGCCCTTTTGTGTGTAAGTGTCTTGCGGCTGAGACGCGGCTGGGGCAAACATGAAATAACCCCTAGCACCAATTGGTATTCGCGCATTTTACAGGAGGCTTGATGATCGAACAGATCCGTGCAGATGCGCAGGAGACACCGGTTTCTATAAGCGTGCGAGATGATGACGGGCACTTGCTCAGCGATTTTGTCAAGGAATTGGAGCAGGCGGTACGGGCGCTTGATAACGCACGTGTGTACGAGTTGGCCGCAGGTTTGCACGAAGCGGATATGGGCGATGTGCTGGAAACGCTGAAGAGTGATGACCGGCTTGGCCTTATTCAACTGCTTGGCGACGCGTTCGATTTTACGGCCCTGACCGAGACTGATGAACAAGTGCGCACCGAGGTATTGGAGGCGCTGCCAACCAGCGATGTGGCCGAGGGGATTGGCGAGCTTGATTCTGATGATGCGGTGTATCTGCTGGAAGATCTGGAAGAGGATGACCAAGAGCGGATTCTTTCCAAGCTCTCCAGTGTTGACCGCGTACAGATTCAGCGCTCGCTTGACTATCCGGAGGAAAGCGCAGGGCGCCTCATTCAGACCGAATTTGTCGCTGTGCCTGCCTTCTGGACAGTGGGACAGCTGATCGACCATTTGCGATCTTCCTCCGGATTACCGGAGAAATTCTATGAAATTTATGTGGTGGATCCGGGATTTCATTTGCTTGGTGCGGTTTCTTTGGACCGGGTGTTGACCACCAAACGCTCCAAAAAGCTTTCTAAAATCATGGAGGAAATGCGCTTTTCGGTGCAAGCAACGCAGGATCAGGAAGAGGTGGCGCGCCTGTTTGAGCGTTACAATCTTGTTTCGGTTGCGGTGACGGATGAGGATGAGCGGCTGGTCGGTATCGTCACCATTGACGATATTGTTGACGTTATTCAAGAGGAAGCCGAGGAAGACATGCTGGCGCTTGCCGGTGTGGGGGATGAGGAAATCTCCGATAGTGTCTTCGAAATTGCGCGCTCGCGCATTGGTTGGTTGGTAATCAATGTGGGCACGGCGCTGTTTGCAGCGACGGTTATTTCACTATTTGAAGAAACGATCAGCCGTATGGTGGCACTGGCGGTGTTGATGCCGGTGGTGGCCTCAATGGGGGGGAACTCCGGCACGCAAACTATGACGGTAACCGTGCGGGCAATTGCAACGCAGGAGTTGAACCGGCGCAATTTTTTCCGTGTTTTGCGGCGTGAATTTTTGGTGGCGCTGCTGAATGGTAGCGGGCTTGGGTTGCTTATTGGGATCATAGCCGGGCTGTGGTTTCAAGGGCTTGATATCGGTTTGGTTATTGGTTTTGCTGTTTTGGTAAACTCGCTGTGCGCCGGGCTGTTTGGTCTGCTGATCCCTTTAGGGTTACATCGCGCCGGGGCTGATCCGGCTTTAGCATCCTCGGTATTTGTTACGATGGTCACCGACGTTGTTGGCTTTTTTTCGTTTCTGTTCCTCGCGGCGTGGTGGTTCGGCTTGCCCTACTAGCTTGTTTTAAAGGGTTATTTTAGTGGAGTTGTTGAGTGTCCAAAAATAGAGTTTCTGCGCTTCGGAATATGCTGCGGGGTATGAACCCTGTGCTTAACGAGGGCGTGTTTTGCTTTGTTTCCATTCCTAAAGGAGAGCAGGTGCCCCCTTTGCTTGGGCGGGAGGCTCTTGGGCAATTCCGAGAGGCGGAAGGTGTGAGCCTTATCGTGCCGCGAGAGGCCGCGATCCACTGCGGGTTTAAGGGGGGACCGGCCTTCGCGCAGGTGACGCTTGAGGTTTACTCTGATCTACAGGCTGTGGGTCTTACTGCCGCCGTCGCGAATGCGCTTGCCGAGCGAGGGATAAGCGCAAACGTGGTTGCCGCCTATCATCATGATCACGTATTTGTTGATGTGGAAGATGGACCGCGGGCGGTGGCGGCCTTGCAGCAGCTGCAGCTCAATGCATCTAGCGACTGATTTTAATGCGCTTTTGCGGCTCACCGGGTTTAGCAGGTAAGGTGAAGTGCAGTTGGCTTTGCTGCTGGGCTTCAAGCATTTCGCATATTTTTGCAGCCGGAACTGCGGGGGAGAACAAGAAGCCTTGAAACTGATGGCAGCCCAATTGGCGCAGGTGATTAAGCTGTGCCTCTGTTTCGATGCCTTCGGCGACAAGATTTAGCCCCAGAAATTGGCCCATTTGCGTGATCATGCGGACAATTGGCCAACGCATGCTGTCTGAAATGAAGCTGCGGTCGATTTTGAGTGAAGACACCGGGTAGCGATGCAAGTAGGCAAGGTTTGAGTAGCCGGTGCCGAAGTCATCAATCTCCAATGGAAAACCAAGATCATTCAGCAAGAAGAGATCCCGCAGGCTGTCTTCGCTGTCGTTGATCAGGGTGTTTTCAGTAATCTCAATATGGATCTTTTCCGGGCGAACGCCGGTTTCGCGCAGTAGCTTGGCAAAGCGCTGTGGTAAGCCGCCACGGCGCAATTGAGCCGGGGACAGGTTGAAAGAGACGTCCAGATTAAACCCGCTGGCAGCCCACCTTGCCTGTTGTTGCATTGCGTTCAGTGCAACCCAGTTGCCAATCTCGTCAATCAATCCGTTTTCTTCGGCGATACCGATGAAACCGGCGGGGGAAATGTACCCGCGGCTGGGGTGATGCCAGCGCAGCAACGCTTCAACACCGACGATACGGTGTGTCAAGGCGCAGAGGCGAGGCTGGTAATGCAGTTGCAATTCTGACAGGTCGAGCGCGCTGCGGAGGAGAGTACTGACCGACAAGCGTTCATCCGCCGCGATCTGCATGGCAGGTTCAAATACGACTGTGCGGTTGCGACCTTGCTCTTTGGCGCGGTACATGGCCAAATCGGCTTTGCGCAGCAGTGTTGGAAAATCTCGTCCATGCTCTGGAAACAAGGTGATGCCGATTGAGGGGCTTACATGTAGGCGGTGCTCACCAATTTGGCATGGTTCGGCGATTGCGGTGCATATTTCTTCTGCCAGCAGTATGGCCGTCGCCTGATCGGTGATCGCGTGGCAAAGGATGACGAATTCATCACCGCCGTGGCGGGCTACGAGGCCATGTTCACCTGCGGCTTTTTTCAGGCGGTTGGCGACCAGCACAAGTAGATCGTCGCCGGTTTGGTGGCCAAGCGTATCATTGATTGTTTTAAAGTGATCAAGATCGATAAACAGTAAAGATCCACCAATTTGCTGGCGTGCTTCATCTTGTAGCAGTCGATCAACTTCAGTGGCGAGGACATTGCGGTTGGCAAGGCCGGTTAGTTGATCGTGATGGGCAATATAGCGAATTTCTCGCTCGGCTTCGATACGTGTCGTTACATCGTTTGCACTTAGTAGGTAGACCGGCTTGCCAGTTGCGGTGTCCAAGTCAGGTCTTACCGAGATATCAAACCATCGTGGCCCGTCTTTGGTGTGTAATTGAGCAAGAAGAGATTTTTCTTCATTTTCCGCGGCGGCCATATGCAGTGCATTACAATCTTCATGCCTGCAAAAGATTTTGCTCAGTCGATCGCCATCATAAGGGCGGCTCAGGCGGAAGGCCGGGTTTTCGTAGAGCAACTCGCCACTTTTTGAGAATAGCGCAATGTGTGTTGTGGTGTGAAACAAGGCTTGTGTGCTGCGCATTTGCAGTTCGTTCTTGTTTCCCGTCGATAAGAGCGAGGCAACAACACCCATGCGTCCATCCTCAAATGGCTGGCAGGAAAATGCGACAGAGAGATTCATCATACGCTCGCCGAGTTTGGCGCTTAACATGGTACTGGAAACATCTCGTCCGGTTTGATCTGCGCGAATGACGTGCAAGTGCCTGGTGTAACGCGGCGCATTGAAGGGTTCGGGCAAGGGGAGGGCAGCGGCAAAATCGCGGCCATTATCATCGCGCAGGCGCTTGGACGGCGGTAACTCCATCAGGTTGCAGGCGGCATGGTTTGCCCATGCGATCAGGTGGCAATCGGGATCGAGTATGGCGATGGGATGGCCTATGCGCTGGAAAGCGTGGGCGTCGGCCGCTGGCAGGCTGCCAATTCTAGTATCTGCGCTGCTTAAACGATCGAAAGTCAATGCGGAATCCAATTGTCTGAGGAACGCATGGTCTGGATACAATATGTATTGGTATACGTGCTTTTTAGGGGGGTCACAACCCAAAATGGGCATCTGATTTAAGTTTGGAATAAATTTTAACTATCTTATGGGCAGGGTAAACAAAATACGTCGTCGGCATGCTTTGGGTGTCCCCCGCTAAATTGAGGCTCGGTTATTTTGGTGTTTGCGAGGGGCGAAGCCTTCTTTTACAAAGATGGAGAAATTGTTTTGTTTGAGTTAGGGCTTGCCGACGCGTTGAGCCGATTGCCTAAGGAGCACGTTGCGAAATGACAATGACTGGTTGCACAGCACCTGTTGTGATGGATGGGGACGCTGCCAAAGAAAAAGAAACTAAGAAATCTTCGAGTGTCGAAAGCCACCTGTTCAAATCGCGGACTGTGCTTATTACAGGCACTATCAGTCAGGAGTTGGCAGAGGATGTGTGTTCACGCATGCTGGCGATGGCACAGGTTTCGGATGATCCGATTAATGTGATTGTCTCCTCCCCGGGCGGTCATGTGGAATCAGGTGATATGATTCACGATATGATCCAGTTTATTCGCCCAAAAGTGAATATTATCGGGACCGGATGGGTGGCCAGTGCTGGCGCGCTGATTTACGTGTCTGTGCCAAGAGAGCGTCGTTACTGTACTAAGAATACGCGCTTTTTGCTACATCAACCAAGTGGCGGCGCTGGCGGTATGGCAACCGACATTGAGATTCAGGCTAATGAAATCCTGAAAATGCGTGATCGTTTGAACAAGATTTTTGCAGAGGCAACGGGGCAATCGCTTGAACGTATCGAGAAAGATACGGATCGCGACTACTGGATGACCCCGCAAGAGGGGATCGACTACGGATTGGTCGGAAAGGTTGTCAATCGCGTGGACGAGGTCGGTTAAGGCGTCGGTTCGCCCTTCATGTTTTTACAAATTGCAACGGGGCCATTGGGCCCCGTTGCTGTTCCTAGTCGAGATTGGCTGGTTTTACTTTGATTTTTGCCGCGGCTCTGGCGCGAGAGGCAAATTGACGGCGCAGTAAGACGGCGGTGACGAAAAGCGTGGAAGCAATGAACGCTTCAGCGCCTGCATACCAACCGAGGTAACCGACGGCAAAAAACAAGGCTTGTTGCCCTCTGCTAAAGTGTTTGCCGGCCAAGGTGACGAGCCGAGCGGCCCGGTCAGCAGCAGCGATCGCCTCTTGGTTTTCGGTCGAGACTTCTTCAGGAATTGAGCCGATCACGATGGTTGCGTAGTTAAAAAGGCGATAGGCCCAACCAAACTTGAAAAAAGCGTAGGCAAAGATCAGGATCAAGCCGAAGGCCTTCAACTCCCAAAGAACAGGATCAGTGCTGATTGGCACCGGAAGTCGCTTGGCGAGCATGACTGCGTTTTCGGTTGCGTTGAGGAACGTGAAAGCGCCCCCAATTGCTAGCAGTGATGCAGAAGCGAAGAAGGCAGTGCCTTGCTGAAGGCCAGCTGCGATGTTGGTATCGGCAATACGAACTTGCCTAGTTAGCATTGCACGCATCCAAGCATGGCGATGACTATCCATCATGTAGGACAGCGTTTTGTGTCGCCATTTGCTGTAGGAGGTCAGCCAGCTGTAGCCGCTCCACGCGGTTAAAAAAACAAAAAGACCTAAAAAGTCGAGGGAAGAAAGCACGGTTTTAGCTCCATGGGGGATGGAAAAGTGGCTGGTTTGTGGCGCGTGCGACCACTCACTCAGTTTTCTTGTATTGCATTTGAATATACAGGCATTTTCTAACTTGGCTAAGGTAAATTGGTTTTAGGTGACCTAACGTCGCGCGGCGAGTTCCACAGGAATATTAAAAACAATTGCAAATTTTCTGCTTGTCATTTTTCTGTAACCAGCCTATTGGGTGCGTCTCCACGTGAGAGCGTGAAGTTTGTGTTAACAATGCAAGTGGTGATTTATGGATCACGAGGTCGAAAAGTCTTGTTGGGGTGTCACCGCATGGACACTTGCTGCACTGGGTAGTGCGCTTGCTCTTGTCTATGTGTTCGCTGGCGCCGCTGGCTCTTAACGATCAAGAGTGACAGGCTCTTTTGAACGAATTCTTGAAAGGTGCGGGCGGCGGAAGCTGCCGCACCTTTTCTTTTACCGTGTAACCTGCTAGGAGATTGCATGGTTTTGCATCTGGTTAAGCTATGTGTTGGGGTTGAAAGCGCTGATGACTTGCGCGCGCGCACCGAGCAAAGACAAATTTTAGCCCTTGCTGCTGGTACAAGTGATGTTCAAGTTCACACGACGCGGATGGTTCCAAAGCGTAGGGATGAAATACTTGATGGTGGCTCGCTCTATTGGGTAATCAAAGGAGCTATTCAAGTACGGCAAAGAATTCTCGACATTCGAGAGTACAAAGACGGCGGCGGTCGGAAGGCTTGTGATCTCATTCTCGCTCCTCAGATAGTAAGTGTCGAAATGCAGCCTAAGCGTCCGTTTCAGGGGTGGCGCTACCTTAAAGCGAACGAGGCTCCTGCGGATATTCCTGATGTTGGTCATGTACCTTTGGAAGGTGCTATGCCGGAAGGGATGCAGAGGGAACTCAAGGAGTTATGCCTGATCTAAGGGCTCGCATGAAAGGTAACCACCTATCAACCCTTTAAATAAAGCCCACCTAAATGGGGGGCTCGCTATTTGCCTTTGTACCTGTATTGTTCTGGGGAATGATGTCTCTATGAGGACAGAGCGTTGCCTGGTTCCAAGCCTCCCTTTTCTGACCTTTTTACTGGTAACAGCGTGTTGTTACGCTTGGCGCAGCGCTTTGGTGCTGTGTTGCTTCTCTTAGCTTTTCTAGTGATAAAATGTGCTGCTGCTAGTGCTGAGGTGGTAGACGCGCAAGGTGGTGAGACGATAGGTTTTCCAGAGCGCGGCTGTGCAAGCTGTCATGCAGAGGCGTATCGAAATTGGCAGGCGTCACATCATTTCCGGTCTATGCAGGTTGCCAATACGGCGGCCGTACTGGGAACATTTGACGGGCAGGTGCTGCTATTTGCGCGAGGTACAGAGAAAATTCGCCTCGTTCAGGAGGACGGCGAGTTTTTTGCGGAAATTTGGTCTGTACATGAGCCAAAGAACATTAGCAGATTTAAAGTATTGTACACCTTTGGATATGAGCCTCTCCAACAATACATGGTCGACATTGGGAAAGGTCGTTTGAACCTCCTTCCCGTAGCCTGGGATAGTCGGTCACTTGTAAACGGTGGCCAGCGATGGTTTGTGCTTTATCCCGATACAGCGGAGTTTGATAGGTTCTATTGGCGGAATGTCGGGCAAAACTGGAATCACATGTGCGCTGATTGCCACTCAACAAATGTACGAAAAAACTTCTCTGCTGTTAGTGGCGTGTACTTAACTGAGTTTGATCAGGTTAATGTGAGCTGTGCTGCGTGCCATGGAGAAGACCCCAATCATGGTGGCTTATCCAACACACTACCAGCTAATGCGCTTGAGACCGGATCCTTCGTAAAACCGATTGGGGAGCGGGTTGAAGAGTGGATCGGCACTCTTGGGAATAAAACTCTGCAACCCGCGGCAGTTGGAAAAACAAAACAACTTGAAGTGTGTTCCCCTTGCCATGCCCGGCGGCAGCAAGTGGGTGATGCGGATCGTTTACACCCGCCGACGATGATGCGACTATTCCTACCAAGCCTGATTGAGAATGGGCTCTATTATCCCGATGGACAGATTCTTGATGAAGTCTTTGTATATGGGTCATTTTTGCAATCAGAGATGGCAAAGAAAGGCGTGGTTTGTACAAATTGTCATGAACCACATAGCAACGAACTGGTGCTTCCGATTGAGGAGGTTTGTTTTCAATGCCATAGTAGTGAGGCTTACGGCGGTAAGTTGCATTCAGCGCATGATCCAAGTGTAGCTGGCGCACCGATCTGCGTGGATTGCCACATGCCTGCAAAGACTTACATGCAAGTTGATGATCGCAGGGAACACAGTTTTCATGTCCCAAATTGGCTTTCTGCAGAGCAGGTCAAAACGCCGCTTGCCTGCAAAAACTGTCATGGCGAGTTAAGCAGGGACATGATCGCAGCAAGATTTGGGGACCTCGAGATCTCTGCGCGTTCGTCCTCAAAGCAAAGGCTAGCACTTGCTTTTTATCTAGCTGATCGGGAGGATCCTTCCGCATTGCCTGCGCTCTTGCAGTTGGCGGATGATAGATATCTGGCGGAGATAGACAGGGCTTCGGCCTTGATGCGCTTACGAAGGTTCTCGGACGGGAATGTGGTTGCAGTGTTGGCGCGGGCGATCCGCAGTGGCACTGAAATTGAGCAGCTGGGTGCGGCACGCGGTGCCGCCGGATTGTCCGCAGGTGATCGGTGGCAGGTTCTTGAACCGTTGTTGAAGAGCGAGCTTTTGGTTTTAAGAATCGAAGCGGCCGGGCAGTTGGTGCGAAATTGGCAGGAATTGACAGGGACACAGCAAGAAAAGCTAGAGCCAGCGCTGGCTGATTATTTTAAGGCTCAGTCCTTTAATTTTGATAGAGGATTTGCTTTGACGAATGCTGCAAATGCTCTGGTATTCCAAGGTAAAAATGCTCAGGCGGAGGCATTGCTGCTCAAGGCAATTCAGAGAGAGCCATACTTTGCCGGCAGTTACATAAATCTTGCGCGTGTGTTTCGAGATGAGGAGCGCTTCGACAAAGAAATTTCTACGCTAGAACAGGGTATTGCATCTCAACCAGAAAGTTCCGCATTGCGTTACGCTTATGCATTGGCGCTTATCAGACGGCAGAGATACGAACCGGCTGTCGAGCAACTGGAAAGAGCAACCGACATTAGCCCTAGAGATGCCCAAGGTTGGTTCGTACTTGGCCTCGCTGAGCAGCGTACAGGCAGAGGGACAGGCATTCATGCCTTGCGAAAGGCCGCAGAGCTAAGTGCTGATCCTCAATACCTTTATGCATATTGTGAGAGTTTATTGAAAGCGCGGCATAGTGAAAGCAGGGACTGCGTTGATAAGCTTCGCGAAGTGGTAGGGCGAGAAGTCGTTGATGCTCTATTGCAGCGTCATTAGATAAGTAAGGTGGTGCCCCGCTGTTTGACTAGTGCGCAAAATAGTGTGGTAATACCGAGAAATGATCGAGGTAGCCTTATGAAAACGACAAGGAACTCTCCACTCAAAAATACTGGATATGGTGGTGACAATCGAAATCTTGTTAGTACGGACAAGGTTGCAACTTTTTTAAAAAGGGTCGAGCGACTTGGGGAGCCAAAGGCTAATCAGGCAAACTCTCGTTTGATTGTTGCACTTGATGCAACACTTAGCAGGCAACCGACGTGGGATGCAGCGGTTAACCTGCAGTTTGAAATGTTCAAGGCTGCTAACGAGTTTAATGGTCTTTTATTAGAGCTTGTTTTTTTTAGAGGTTATGATCAATGCAAGGCCTCTGGCTTTGTAGGGAATGGGCGCAGCCTTGGTGAAAAGATGACGCGCATCGTTTGTCAGGGAGGGCAAACACAGATAGAAAAAGTTCTCCGGCACGGATTGAGACGAAGAAAAGAAATGGGTATTGCCGGGCTGATTTACATCGGCGACACGGTTGAAGAGAATCCAGACATGCTGTGCCAATTGGCTGGTGAATTGGGTATTCTGCAGGTGCCACTTTATGTCTTTCAGGAAGGGTACTGCCAAAATGCACAGAGCTGTTTTAAAGAGATGGCGCGGATTAGTGGGGGGATTTATCAGGCGTTTGATCAAGGTGCGGCCAATAGACTAAGGGATATACTAGGTGCTATTGCTGCTTACTCAAGCGGAGGCGAAAGCGCTCTAAAAGTGCTGAGTTCGAATGGGGATCAAGGCGCCCGGATGTTGCTAACGCATTTTAAATCTGAGAAGTAACCACCAGTTGGCGAGCTTCAAGCGCGCACAAATGGTGTTGGAGTTGTTATGGCGTTTTTCGTTGCGGGCCTGTTGGGGTTGGCGTTACTCGTTTTTTTTGCGAAGCTTGCTGCTCGCGGTAGTCCGCAAAAGATGTTGTTGTATTTAAAACAGTTTGCGGGATTGGCTCTTTGCCTGCTTGCTATTGTCTTTATTGCAACAGGGCGCTGGGCTGCGGGATTGCCTTTGTTTATGTTAGCGGCGAGCCTTTTCGGCGTTGCGGTGCCGAGATTTGGCATAGCTGCAATATCTCGCCATCTATTTGGCAATTTGTTTCAAGGCCAGCGTGCGAGTTCGGGTTTAAATAGGAGCACTGTTCGCTCTAATCTATTTGAAATGCAGTTAGATCATGAGAGCGGCCAGCTGGATGGTGAAATCTTATCCGGTCCTTTTATGGGGGCAAAACTCTCGGGGTTGCCGCTCGAGGAACTTCGCAAGGTTTGGCAAAATGCAGCAGGAGATCAAGAAAGCCTGGCTTTGCTAGAGGCTTATCTCGATCGCCGATTCTCCAATTGGCGTGTAAACTTCCAAGCGCACAGCGCATCGGGGCAAAGCAACGCGTCTGGCTCGGGCGGTTTGACCGATCAAGAGGCCTACGAGATTCTTGGACTTCGGCCTGGCGCTGACGCGAGTGAAATCAGAGCTGCGCACAGACGCTTGATTAAGCGGATGCATCCCGATAGTGGTGGTTCTGCTTTCCTCGCTGCCAAGCTCAACGAGGCTAAGGATCGGCTTCTCAATAGACATGAGTAACTAGGCCCCCTCGTTTCGATTATTGATAAATCGCATAGCAGGAGTATTTCACCCGCTTCAGCTTTGCGCAGGCATCCCAAGCTGCTGTTTTTGTTTCAAACCCCGTGAATCTGGCACGGTACAGAGTTTGCTTTTTGGTTTTTACTTCTTGAGTATAGATATCATAGTCTCTCAGAGCGGTGCCTGCAGCCTTACGGGCTTTTTGCAATATAGCTACGGCTTTCTCACGACTGTCTGAAGCGGATATCTGTACTTGCCAACCATTCATTTCTTCGGTTGAAGCTGCCTTTTCAGGTGCTTTTTCGGCCGACGAGGGGTTTGCCATAGGGATCGGTGCTGCCATCGGTACAGATGTCTGGGCTGCGCTAGGTGCTTTTGCTAGGGTGGTCTCGTTGGGTGGCAGCTGCTTTGCTTTGTTGCTGGCAAGCGCCGCTTTGACAGCGTCGTCTATAGACACTTCGCTGACTTTGGGGTTGGCAATTGGTGTCAATGAAGCTTGCGATTGCAGCATTTGTGCGATCGGGTCTTGCTTCACTTTTGTTTGCGACTCCGGCGCGTAGGCCATAACTGTGGTTGTTGCGGGGCGGGCCTTCAAAGTAGGCGTTGCAGGCGCAACTTTTGGGAAGGTAAGTTTTGTTCTTGCCATCAGCAAGGGGGCGGTGCGTTTGCCACGGCTAGCTTTAGGTAAGTACCTGTTGATGAGTTTGACCATTTGCGCGTCGCGGCGTTTTCCTGAACGGCCGCCAAGCACCACGGCGACGATGTGCCGGTTGTCGCGTTCAACATTGGTTACCAGGTTGTAGCCAGAGGCGCGGGTATACCCGGTCTTGATGCCATCAACACCACGGACCCGGCCAAGCAGTTTGTTGTGGTTGCCCATCCGGCGACCAGCATATGTGTAGGAGCGAGTGTTGAAGTATTTATAGTATTTTGGGAAACGATCCTGCATGGCGCGACCAAGCAAGGCGAGGTCTGCCGCCGTGGTGACTTGGCGGGAATTGGGCAAGCCATGCGGATTACGAAATGTGGTGTTGCGCATGCCGATGGCACGAGCTGTGGATGTCATACGCTTGGCGAATGCGGCTTCCGAACCTGAGATGTGTTCGGCGATGACGGTGGACGCATCGTTTGCCGATTTGGTGATAAGAGCGTATATGGCGTCTTTGACACGTAAAGTGCTGCCGGCCTTGAGGTACAGTTTTGTCGGTGGCCGTCCAGCGGCGTATCGCGAGACTTTCATGCGCGTGTTAAGGCTGAGACGCCCGGCCTCCAACTCTTCAAAGAGTACGAAGAGGGTCATAATCTTTGTGGTGGATGCTGGATACCGGCGCGCATTGGCGTTTTCCGCGTAGAGTACTTTTCCGGTTTTAGCGTCGACAACGATGCCTGCGTATTTGGGATTGGCTGCAGCTTTGTGGAGACCAGGGCCGAAGCCGGTCAATAAACCTGTTGCAATCGTGAGGCCCAAGACGGCACGACACATTTGTTTTACTGGCCTAAAACGATACAGACCCATACCTAGCCCCATTGAATACGCAAATGGCAAATTGTTGTTGCAGGGAAGAGACCCTGCCTATGCTTCCCCAAGGTGCGATCTGGATAGATTAGCAATGAGGAGGCATTTTGACTTCTTTGAGACAAATTGCTGCAAACGCGGTTACAAATCCGTAAATGCGCGCGTGCAATTTTGAAAAAAATCACGTTTCCCTTGAGTTATTATGAGGCAATGGGAAAAGCAGTGGGTTTCTTTGCTGCAATTAACCGTTGGCTTGGGGTGTTACCCATCAATTTTCATGGAATTGTGCGATGCAATATGGTGTTGACAAAAATTGTGCGACGCAACATAATGGCCGCGTTGGTTGAAGCGTTGAGCTAAGAAATTCAGCAGATCCTTTGCTGCGCGCAGCGTTTTCCTCCCCCCGGATAGATGGAGACAAGCGATGACCGGATTTGAGCAGTTTCAAAAAGCAGGTAAAGATGGTATGGACGTAGCTATGGAGAGCTTTGGCGCGTTCTCAAAAGGCATGCAGGCAATTTCCGCTGAGGTTGCAGACTATTCAAAAAAATCTTTTGAAGAAGGCTCGGCAGCTCTTGAGAAGATTGCAGCCGCCAAGACCCTTGACAAAGCATTTGAGGCGCAAGCTGACTATGCCAAAACCTCCTATGAGGCGATGGTTGGTGAAGCGAGCAAGCTAGGTGAGATGTACACCGAATTGGCAAAAGAAGCCTACAAGCCCTATGAGGGTGCGTTTGCTAGCGCCGCGAAGTAAGAGCATAAATTGCAACATGCTGTTGCCAAGAATGTGGGGTGGTGCCGAATTGGTGCCACCCTTTTTCGTCTTTATGCCAGTGTTGTGAAGTGGAATTGAACGCCAGTGCCTTGTTTGCGCCCGCTTGTGCTCCTAATTTTTACTTTAGAAATGGCGCGGTGCTTACAGCCTTGTCGCGGTAAATTCGTCTTGCTGGTTCTGCAGTGATGTTGCGGGTTAAACCCATTTATCCAGATTGTTTGCAAGGTGTGGGCCCGTGTTAATTATTTGGTTATTACGAATAATTGAAGGACTGATAAGGTAGGGAGCGAATACGGGGCCGAGAAAACGCGGTGCGCGTACTGCCGCTTTTTACACATGGTGGTGCAGTGTATTAGCTAGGGCGCTGAAAATTTTGGCTATTTTGTTTATAATAATTGCTGACGCGAAAATGACGGGACGTATCGTAACGATGACACAGTACAGCGGCGAGGATGAAAAACAGGTTCTTGCGCGTAAGCAGACGGAATTGCTCCCCTTGATTCAAGGGAAGCGCTGTTTAAATACTATAAAGCTGGCCCACGTAAGCTCGGGGTACTTGCCACCCATGATGAGTGGAGACGATGGCAGGCATGATGAGGATGAAGACGGCGACTTGTCGGTTATCACCCGTGAGAAGCCTAAGGTTAAACGTCCGAGCCTCTATCGTGTGCTGCTGCTGAATGATGACTTTACCCCGATGGAGTTTGTCATCCAGATTCTGGAGCAGTTCTTCCATAAGAGTGTGGAGGATGCCACGGAGATTATGTTGCATGTGCACCACCACGGGGTGGGAGAATGCGGCATTTACACATACGAAGTCGCGGAGACCAAAGTTACGCAAGTTATGGATTTCGCCCGAAAACACCAACATCCATTGCAGTGTGTGATGGAGAAAAAGTAATAGGGGGCGCCTGTGCCGTCATTTTCTCGCAGTCTGGAAAAAGCACTCCACCAAGCCTTGGCATTTGCCAACGAGCGTCATCAGGAGTACGCAACGCTTGAGCATTTGCTGCTCGCGCTGATCGATGATCAGGATGCGGCCTCGGTGATGCGGGCGTGCAATGTAAATCTGGATCAGTTGCGCAAAAGTGTTGTCGAATATATCGACAGTGAACTGGAAAATCTGGTGGTTGAGAATGATGATGATTCCAAGCCAACCGCCGGATTCCAACGGGTTATTCAGCGTGCCGTTATCCATGTTCAGTCCTCTGGGCGGGAAGAGGTGAGCGGCGCTAATGTGCTGGTGGCGATTTTTGCCGAGCGCGAAAGCCACGCTGCCTATTTCTTGCAAGAGCAGGATATGACGCGTTATGACGCGGTTAACTTTATTTCACATGGAATTGCCAAGCGTCCGGGTATGAGCGAGACGCGGCCCGTGCGAGGGCTGGATGATGCAGAAGCGGCTGACTTTGAAAGCGGCTTTGGTGAGCCGCCGAAGAGTGACGGCGGCTCTGGTACCAAGCGCAAGACAGAGGCGCTGGAGGCTTACTGCGTTAATCTCAATGAGAAAGCGTATTCTGGCAAGATTGACCCCTTGATCGGGCGAGACAAAGAAATCTCCCGAACAATCCAGATTCTATGCCGGCGCTCGAAAAATAATCCACTTTATGTTGGGGATCCCGGTGTTGGTAAGACCGCCATTGCCGAAGGGTTAGCGCGGCGGATCGTGACCGGTGATGTGCCGGAAGTGTTGCGTACTGCGACAATTTTCTCGTTGGATATGGGCGCGCTTTTGGCGGGCACGCGCTATCGCGGTGATTTTGAAGAGCGCCTGAAGCAAGTGATGAAGGAAGTTGAGAACTACCCTGGTGCGGTTATGTTCATCGATGAAATTCACACGGTGATTGGGGCAGGTGCCACATCTGGCGGGGCGATGGATGCCTCTAACCTGTTAAAGCCGGCGCTTGCGTCGGGGTCTATCCGTTGTATCGGTTCGACCACTTACAAAGAGTATCGGCAATTTTTCGAGAAAGATCGGGCGCTTGTGCGGCGATTCCAGAAAGTGGATGTCAATGAGCCGTCCATTCCTGATGCGATTGAAATCTTGAAAGGGTTGAAACCCTATTTTGAGGATTTTCACTCAATCAAATACACCAATGACGCTTTGAAATCGGCCGTCGAGCTCTCTGCCAAATATCTGAGTGACCGAAAGCTGCCGGACAAAGCGATCGATGTAATTGACGAGACCGGTGCATCCCAGCAACTGCTGCCCGATGGCAAGCGACGCAAGACCATTGGTGTAAAGGAAGTAGAGGCGACCATTGCAACGATGGCACGGATACCGCCAAAGTCAGTCTCCAAGGATGATGCCAAGGTGCTGTCCAACCTTACAGACAGCTTGAAGCGTGTGGTTTATGGGCAGGATAACGCGATTGACGCGCTGTCTGCTTCGATCAAGCTGGCGCGGGCGGGCTTGCGCGAACCGGACAAACCGATCGGATGCTATCTGTTTTCCGGTCCGACCGGGGTTGGCAAGACCGAGGTCGCGCGGCAACTCGCCTCGACACTGGGCGTGGAACTGACCCGCTTTGACATGTCGGAATACATGGAACGGCACACGGTATCACGCTTGATCGGCGCACCTCCGGGATATGTTGGATTTGATCAAGGTGGCATGTTGACCGATGCGGTTGACCAGCACCCCCATTGCGTTCTGTTGTTGGACGAGATTGAAAAAGCCCATCCGGACCTGTTCAACATTTTGTTGCAGGTGATGGACCACGGCAAGTTGACGGACCACAATGGCAAGAAAATCGACTTCCGGAACGTGATCCTAATTATGACCACCAATGCGGGTGCGGCGGATATGGCCAAGGCCCCGATCGGGTTTAATCGGATTCAGCGCGAAGGCGATGATATGGAGGCGATCAACAAATTGTTCACGCCGGAATTCCGCAACCGTTTGGACGCGGTGATCCCGTTTGCCAATTTGGATACCTTGGTTATTCACCGGGTGGTCGAGAAGTTTGTTATGCAGCTTGAAGCGCAGCTGGCAGAGCGCAATGTGACCTTTGAATTGACACCGGACGCGGTGGCTTGGCTGGCAAACAAAGGCTATGACAGGCAAATGGGAGCACGGCCACTGGGGCGGGTGATTCAGGAACATATCAAGAAGCCACTCGCGGACGAGGTGTTGTTTGGCAAGCTGCAAAAAGGTGGCACGGTGAAGGTTTGTGTCAACGAAGATGGCAAGGGCCTGCTGCTGGAAAGTGTTGAGGACAGGCCAGCGGCAAAGAAGAAGTCCGCACCCAAACGCCGACGTAAAACGGGGGCATCTGTTCCCAAGATCGCTGCTGGCGATTGAGTTGGAGATTTGAAACCGGGCCTTGAAGCCCGGTTTTTTATTGGGTCGCTTTTGAGGGACTGAATTTAGCTGCGCAGAGCGGCGAGCGTTTTTTATGCCGCAGATCATTTGAAAGGCAGAGTATGCAGTATTTAGAGAGCATTGCGGAACTGGAAGAGCTTTACGGGGCGTGTAGCGAGGCTTCGCTTGCAAAGGAAGTTGATTATCTGTTGCCCTCGTACAAGCGCTTTATCGAAGCATCGCCATTCGTTGCCATGGCAACGGTTGGGCCTGAGGGGATGGATTGTAGCCCGCGAGGTGATGCCGGGCAGGTGGTGACAATCGAGAATGACCGGTGTTTGTTATTGCCAGACCGGCGCGGGAACAATCGCATTGATAGTCTGCGCAATATCCTGATGGATGATCGGATTTCGTTGATGTTTATGGTGCCGGGCAGCAATAGCGTGCTGCGGGTGAATGGGCGTGGGCGGATTTGTGCCGAGCCGCAGGTTTTGGAGCGCTTCTGCGTGCAAGGCAAACTGCCGCGCAGTGTTTTGGTTGTGGCGATTGAGGCGGTATATTTTCAGTGCGCGCGCGCGGTCATGCGGGCGCAGCTTTGGGATCCTAAAGGATTTGTCGGCAAAGGGGACTTGCCAAGCGCGGGAGATATGCTGCGCGAGGCGACACAAGGGGCCTTTGACGGTGCCAGCTATGATGCGGCATGGCCTGCAAGAGCTAAAGAGAGCATGTGGTGAGTTGATAACTGTTGTTGCCCAACAGAATGGGAGGGCGGTTTGCCGCCCTCCAGTGCGTTTTTACAGGCGCTTTTTGACCTTGCGGATGAAACGATTTAAGGCGTCGAAGACGATTAGCACGACCAGAACCAGAAGTGTTATGCCGCTTATGGGTTTGACAAAGCTGGAGAAAAAACTTGCCGCACTGTCTAGCCCATACTTACCAAAAATCTGGCCAAGTCCTTCCGAGCCCCACTTCACAACCAATAGGATTAAAAACAGCTTTCCCGGGTTTGCGTGCCGGAACAGACTTTCGTCCTGCTCGGCGCTGGTGCATGGTGAACGACTAAGCGCCTCCAACTGCTCTTGAAAGGTTTGATAGGTGTGCAGGTGCTGTGGGAAGGTTTTGTTGATACGAATGGCATCTTTTGTCCATTGGAACTCTGCCTCCAACTCATTTAAAATGTGAGGCGTAATGGGAGAAGCGAAATAGTCACTGTCGTCCTTCTCTTGTGTCAACAAATCCAAAAGCGTCAGCATACTGGCTTCTATCAATTGCCGCTCTTGCATGGGGGCATCAGCTGAATAGTGAATGAGTTGGCTAATCGTTTCTTCATCGCTGCGCTCATTATCGGCTGCGATAAACTGCGCTGCAAACTCTTGCAGTTCTTCAAGAGGTGTTTCGCTGTAGACTAGGGGGAAGAGAGGCGGGGAGCTGTCATCGGGGGTAGGTGTGTTTTGCGTTTCGCCCGCTTTTGCCTCAAGTTGCCCGCTGTCATTCAGCGGTGTGTTGGTTGCGGTTGCGCAATTATTTCCCGCAACAGTGTGTTCACGCGCTGCCGTGTCTGCCGCCCCTTGCGCCAGTTGTTCGCCATGTTCTTCAGGATAGAACTCCTTGTAGGAGAGCATATCGAGCGCGGCTTCATATGCTTCGCGCAGCTGCTGAAAAGCGTCTGGCTCATTCAGTTGGTCGATGGTTTTCAAACGGCGCGCATAGGCGCGTTTGATCGGTTTTTTGTCCTGCGGAATTTCGGTAAGGCCCAGCAGGTTGTAGGGCCAATCAAGCGCTTCTTTAGTGCACATAATTGGCCTCGAATGCGGCTAGGTTTGACGTGATGCTTTCTCGTGCTGCCTCGATATCCGAGCTGTTTTGCTTTTCCAGAAGCGCGTCAAAATCACGGAGCATTTGCATCAGTATATCGCGGTCTGCGTTTTTAGCCATGGTGTAGCACTGCTCGATATGGGCGCGCAGACGCTGGTTCTCCGCTTGATCTTTGGGGTGGACCTTATACTGAGCCAGCTCTTTCAGGCGGGTTTTGATTTCCTTTTCAGATAATTCGCCTGCCAAGTTTTTGAGCAACAGGCTTTTGCGTTTGCCCGTAGAAAGCACCTTGGTGTCTACCTCTAGCAGGCCCGAAACATCGTAGCTGAAACGGACTGCGATGTTTTCCTGTTCTTTTTTGTTGTAGGGAATGGGGACGTCGATTTCCCCCAAGAAGAGATTGGATTCAATGAGTGGGGCTTCGCCTTGGTAGACACTGATGTTCACCTCGCGTTGGCCGGGCACCATCGCTGTAAAAATGTGTTCTCTGGAGATGGGCAGGACACTGTTGCGTTCGATGATCGGCTGGAAGTAGCCCGCTTTAATGATGCCGTTGACTTCCTGCGCGATTTCGGTGCCGAGGGTGAAGGCGCTGACATCGGTCATCACGACATCATCAAGCGCGCTGTTCTTGCTGATCAGTCCGGCCTGAACGGCGGCCCCCATGACCACCACTTGGTCTGGATCAAGGGTTGCCTCTGGGAACTTACGCAGAATTTTCGAAACCCATGAGCGAACGAGCGGCATACGGGTGGCTCCACCAACGAGAACCACGCGATCAAGATCTTCGGGAGAAAGGCGAGCGTCGTACATAACCCGATCCAGCGGCGCGCGCAGGCGTCGTTTAAGGTTCTCTGTGATCTCCTCCAGCTTTTCACGGGTCAACACGAGGTCAAGTTGCAGTGGCGGCGTGTCCAGTTGCAAGTGGACTTCGTGTTTCTCGCTCAAGGCCAGCTTGGCTTGCTCGGCCAGATGTTGCAGCTGCGGGTAGCCTGCCACTTGTTCTGGCGGGAGGTTGCTTGATACAGCGGCCTGCGCGATGAGGTGGTTGGCAATGGCAGCGGTGAAATCCTCGCCGCCCAAATATGCATCTCCCGCAGTGGCCTTCACCTCCATGACGCCCTCAAATACTTCAAGGATCGAGACATCAAAGGTGCCGCCCCCTAAATCAAAGACGAGGAAAGTGCTTTCCTCTTCTTTGTCTTGCAGGCCATAGGCCAGCGCTGCTGCCGTCGGCTCGTTAATCAGGCGGGCGACCTGTAAATCTGCCATGGCCGCGGCACTTTTAACTGCTTTGCGCTGCATTTCATTGAAATAGGCAGGAACGGAAATGACCGCGTCGGTGATAGGGCCTTGCAGGTAGGTTTCTGCGTCCTGCTTTAACGTTTTGAGGAGTAAGGCCGAGAGTTCAACGGCGGTAAAGCTTTTTTTGCCAAGCGAGTATGGCTTTTCGGCCCCCATGGTGCGTTTGAACAGAGCTGCTGTATCATCAGGATGAGAGACGAGACGCGCCTTGGCGCTCGCACCCACATGCAGCGTGGTGCCAGCGAAGCTGATCACTGATGGCGTGAGGTACTCACCCAATGCGTTCGGGATGAGTTTGGGTCCGTCCTCGGTAAAGTAAGAAAGAAGCGAGTTTGTTGTTCCAAGATCGATGGCAATATGTGTCATATGGCAATGTCTATCTATTATTAATATGAGAAATTTATTCTAGTTAAGCTGGTTGAGCTTTTAAAGCTGCTAGAAGTTATGAATTGGTTATTTAAGACCAGCCAAAGGAAACAGCTTTGGCTGGTGAAGCGGGAAAAGCGCTATAGAGCCGCGCGGATTTTGTCAGCGTGGGCTTTTAGCTCTGTTGCATCAGCCATGGGGCCGCCATGCGGGCCAAGCGGCACATCATCCATGCGCGGGATCACGTGAATATGAGTGTGGAACACCACTTGCCCGCCCGCCGGTTCGGAAAATTGCTGCATGGTGACGCCATCAGCGGCAAAAGCGGCTTTTGTCGCGATGGCCAGCTTACGCGCTGTTTTGATAGCGGCACACAGGGCGTCTTCATCAATGTCTAGCAGGTTACGGGAGGGCGCTTTGGGGATCACCAGCAGGTGACCGGGTGCGCGGGGCATAATGTCCATAATGGCAATGGTATGTTCGTCTTCATAAAGCTTTTCGCAGGGCAGTTCGCCGCGCAGAATTTTGGCAAAGATGTTTTGTGGGTCATAGTTTGTCGATGTCATCATTGTCTCCTGTGAGATGAGGCGCAGAGTTGGCCTCGCTCTGCTTGTGTGGTTTGCTTGCCAGATCAGTTTGCTTGAACGGGCTGTGCTGTTCTAAAATTTGCTTATTGTGCGCCACGACTTGTCGCTCGTGCTGAAGGTAGTGCGCTACGGCATCGCGCAGGCCCTTATGGGATATATGATGGGCGGAGTAGGTGGTGACCGGCTCATATCCGCGTGCGAGTTTGTGTTCGCCCTGTGCTCCGGCTTCGACGCGCTGTAAGCCATGCTGGATCGCATAGTCGATCGCTTGATAATAACAAAGCTCGAAGTGCAAGTGCGGTACGAAAGAGTATGCCCCCCAGTAGCGACCATAGAGCGTTGTTTCGCCAATCATATTTAGCGCGGCGGCCAAAGGGGCTCCATTTTGTTCTGCATAGATGAGCAGGCAGGCATGTGGCATTTGTTCTGCCAGCGCGGCAAAAAACGCTTGATTGAGGTAAGGGCGGCCCCATTTGCGGTTGCCAGTGTGTTGGTAGAGCTCGAAGAAACACTGCCAATGCTTGTCGCTGATATCGCGGCCGCGCAGCCAAGAGATTTTTACCCCGGCCTCGATGATGGACTGGCGTTCCTTGCGAATGGCTTTGCGTTTGCGAGATGCGAGCGCGGCGAGGAAACTGTCGAAATGTGTGTAGCCGCTGTTGCACCAGTGGAATTGCTGATCGTTTCGCTGAAGCAAGCCGTGTGCCGCGAGGCTGTGTCGCTGGGGCTCCGGTAGGAATGTCAGGTGTAGGGAGGACGCGTCATTAGCGTGCGCCAGTTCTTTTAATGCTGCAAGTAATAGCGCTTCAATTTCCTGATGGTTTTCAGTATGGGCTACGAGCAGGCGCGGTGCGCTGACCGGCGTAAACGGCGTGGCGCATTGTAGCTTTGGGTAGTATTCGCCTCCAGCGCGCTCAAAGGCGTCGGCCCAAGCATGATCAAATACATACTCGCCTTGTGAGTTGGTTTTCAGATAGGCTGGGGCGGCGCCGACCAATTGCTCGCCGCGGTGCATGAGAATATGGGCTGGATACCAGCCTGCGGCAGGTGCGGCGCAACCGGTTCGCTCTAAAGCACTGAGGAACTCGTGGGAAATAAAAGGGTTTTGTGGATCGCAGCCCAGATCCTGAGGAGAGCCAAGGCGCGTGGCCGTATCTAAAACAAGTGTTTGCCATGCGGTAGCGCTCACTTCTTGCAGTGAATTGACGACAGAGAGGGAGAGCTGCGAAGTCAAAGGGGCCTCTCATGTTCATGCGTTTTGTTGCGTGTTGCGCGTTTTGTTGCGCGCATTGTTGCGGCGTTGGCATGGCAAGCAAAGCATAGGCGTTGCCCTTCTGCAAGTATGGGCAAGTGGTGCAACCTCCCTTCACCTATGGAGTGAAGCCTTCGAACACCATCTGATCGGCAAATCGCTCAGCACGTATACGATCATCTGCTGTGCGTACTGTCCATGTCATAATGGGTAAGCCAAACAGATACTTGTAGATTTGCGGCCCAAGTGCGGGGAGGTCATGGACGCGGTAGGAAACAAAGCTTGGTTTTGTGCCAACCATATGCAGCATTGTCGGTGCGAGTAGCTTTAAGGCAAGGCTAAAGTTACGCTTTTCATCTTCGCCAAGGCGGCTCATGGACAAGGCCCCCCTTGGAATATGCGGGGCGAGGCGTCGCATGGCGCGGAGCATGGCAGGGTCGAAAGATTTTACTGCCACATGGCCCTGATACGCGCTTAAAAGCTCGGCGACGTGTGCTAAGAAACGCGGTTGGCCATCGGGTTGATAGAGTGACTTTAACTCGATGATTAGTGGTGTCCGGCCTGCGGTCAGCTCCAGTAACTGCGCTAGAGACCAGATTTTATCGGTCGCTCTTGCGGTGTTCTCGCCAAAATCAAGCTGGATTTCCTGAAGCTCCGCGAGAGGCTTGGCCACGGTTGCACCAGAGGCACCGGTAAGCCGCTCCAGAGTTTCATCATGAAAGACGACAGCTTGGCCATCTGCAGTCTCTTGCAGATCAACCTCGATAGCGTATTCATCGGCGATTGCTGCTTTTACTGCGCTGCGGCTGTTTTCAATCACGCCTTTGGTTTTGTCATGTAGGCCACGATGTGCGATTGGCCGGGCAGTGAGCCATGGCAAAGCTGTCATTCTCTGTTCTTTCAGATTAGTCGGCAATTTCAAAAATTGCTTCAATTTCTACCGCGGCGGAGAATGGCAGGCTGGCGGCGCTTACGGCGGAACGGGCGTGACGACCACTTTCGCCCATTACCTCAACGAGCAGATCGGATGCGCCATTGATAACCGCCGGTTGCTGCTCGAAGCTTGCGGTTGAATTGACAAAGCCGACGATCTTGACGAGGCGGGCAACCTTTGCAAGGTCGCTTGTTGCCGCTTTGGCTTGAGCCAGCAGATTTATGGCACAAAGGCGAGCGGCTTGGCGACCTTCTTCCAACGTAACATCGGCGCCAAGCTTACCTTTAATTGCGAGTTCGCCGTCTTGCATGGGGAGCTGGCCGGAAACAAACAGCTGATTGCCGCTGCGAACAAATGGCACGTAATTGGCAGCGGGTGCTGCAGCTTCTGGAAGGGTGATATCGAGTGAGGCGAGGCGCTGCTCGATTATGCTGGTCATTGTTATACCTTTGATAAAATCGGCGCACGCAGAGTGCGGCGTCCCTTGGCGGGATACAGGGAAAACTAAGCGCCAAGGTTGTAATAGAATCAAGCGCCTGACAAGTGGTTGCCGGTTTTGGCTTGGGGAAAGCTGCTGAACTATCAAACGTATAACGGCTGGGCAAAAACTTCGTGCCTCCGAAGTTCGTTATTAAGCTGAATTTGGCGGGTAGCGCGCAATGCTGCGTAGGTAGGCTGGAAAGGCCTTATTTGGTTTTCAACCCGCGGCCCATGGTGACGCTTTTATCACCAAACCGGTTTCGTAAATCATCCATCGCGCGTTCGGCACTTGCACGCTTTGACGCTTGATTATCAAGCAAGTCTTGCGGATCGCTGCCATCTGTTGGCTCCAAGTCGGCAATGCCAACACCAATTAACCGGTAGCGGCGCCCATTCTGTGTTTCGGGTTGCAGCAGGGCATCGGCAACACGGAAGATGATGTCGGCCAGTTGAGTTGGTTCGCCGAGGTGGCGCGATCTACTAATGGTCTTAAAATTTTCGTCCTTTAGTTTTAATGCGACTGTGCGACCTGCGGTGGCCGAACCCTTGGCGCGGTCTGAGACTTTTTGAGCGAGGAGCCAGAGTGTTGCGCTCAACTCTTTATAGGATGAGATGTCGTAGTTGAATGTGACTTCGTTGCTGATGCTCTTTGCTTTTTCAGGTTGGGTGACTGATCTATCGTCCTCGCCTTGACACAACTTAGCGAGGCGAAGGCCCATGGCACCGTAGGTTCTTGCCAACATGCTTGGGTCGGCCTGCTGTAGTTGACCGACAGTTTGCAGGCCGTTTTCCGCTAGTTTGCGCTGCAGAACTTTGCCAACTCCCCAGATGATGGAGGTGGGCTTATCTGCGAGGAACTCTTTTGCCTCGGAAGATCCGATAATCGAAAAGCCGCGGGGCTTTTCCAAATCGGAGGCAATTTTTGCCAAGAACTTGTTCGGGGCCAGGCCGACGGACATGGTTATGCCTATGTTTGTTTCGACCTCGCGTACAAATCGTGCCAATGACTGCGCTGCGCTGGCTTTATGCAGCCGCTGTGTTCCTGATAGGTCCAAGAACGCCTCATCGATAGAGAGCGGCTGAACCATGGGTGTTAGTTCCATCATGGCTTGCCGAATTTGCTTGCCGACCGCGCTATACACGCTCATTCGCGGCTTTACCACTACCGCGTGCGGGCAGGCTTTGAGGGCTTTGAACATGGGCATAGCCGAGCGAACGCCATACATTCGGGCAATGTAGCAGCACGTTGAAACAACGCCTCTTTTTCCTCCACCGACAATGACGGGCTGGTCGATGAGGCCTGGGTTGTCACGCTTTTCAACTGATGCGAAAAAGGCATCACAGTCAATATGTGCAATCTCAAGGCTATCCAATTCCGGATGTGAGATTACGCGGGGACTGCCGCAGCGAGCGCACCTGTGCGAGCGGGTCACTTCGCGGTGTCCACAATCCCGGCAGAGCGGAACCCCTTGAGCGCCTTGGTGGCTGTTTGACCGGCCCTTTTTATCTGACGACATAGTAATACCCCGTCTGATTTGGAGGTCTTCTCTTAGAATCTGTCCCTAACAATTCATCCCTGCCAACCTGCCCTTTAACTCAAGGGAGTTTTAGTGTTCTTTTTTCGTTCCTACACTAAATCGGTGAGTCGGGCTATGGGGGTGTTATTCGCGCTGAGTGGCCACAGGGAAGTGTGGCTAGTTCAAAATTCCATCTGGGTTGGCTAATGCAAGATGGGCCCGAGCGATATTGGTGGGGCGGATATTTGCGTTTTGTGTGTAGGCGAGAAGAAGTTGTTCGTCTTCCATAAAAAACTCAAGCACACCGGCAAGGAATTCCGGTTCCTGAGCGGCTTCGCGAATTTCAGCAGGGCCAATTCCAGCGAGGGAGAGGAAGCGCCCGAGGTGCTCCGGGTTTCGGGCAAGGAATGCGAGGGCACCAACAGCAATTTCTTGTGCAGTTTCAACCGATAGTGATGCTTTTTTTTCAAGTGCCACTTGGTGTTTGCCTTTCTGAAACGAATCCTGATTTACTAAGGAACAGCGCCTTAGAATGGATTGCTATACTGCTATCTGCGTTGCTTGAAAAGGTAAGAGGCCTTTTCTATGCGCAAACGGGAATAATGTAATGCCGAAGACTGTGCTGATTGTTGAAGATAATGAACTCAACATGAAGCTGTTTAATGACCTATTGGAAGCGCACGGTTATGCCACCTTGCAATCGCGCAATGGCATGGCTGCGTTAGAGCTTGCAAAAACACATCTTCCAGACTTGATTCTTATGGATATCCAATTGCCAGAAGTATCAGGATTGGAAGTGACAAAGTGGTTGAAAGAAGACGAAAGCTTGAAGGGGATTCCGGTCATAGCTGTCACTGCCTTTGCTATGAAGGGGGATGAAGAGCGCATTCGCCAAGGTGGGTGCGAGGCCTATATCTCCAAGCCGATATCAGTTGCCAGTTTTATTGGTACAGTAAAGTCTTTCCTCGGCTAGCCATCGTGCTTATCTCGCGCCTTTTTGCAGCAGGAGCCTAGACCCATCGGGCTTTCCATGCGGCAACGCGCGTAGCCAAAACTATGCTGGGTGCAGTAGTAAGATTGACTTGTCGAGAGCGGAGATAGAAGTATTGCAGTTGCTGTCTGTTGACAGGTTGACTGGTTTGGCGTGGCTGCCTTTTGTACGGCGCCTGATGCAAAGGTTTTGGCTTTGCGAATGTCTATGAAATCAGGCGAGGCAGCGGAAATGATATTGAATGGTCTGCGTGGCGGTAAAGAATCTCACTGCGCCCTTTGATATCTACCCCCTTTGAATTCACCACAGCATTTAGCTAGTGAAAGAGGCCTATAGAAAACTTCTGGTATGTAAGGTGCGATTTGACGGTTGTTAACTGTTGAAATTGTCTAGTAATCTTTAACTAAAGCGGGATTTGTTGTGCATAGACACTGAATCTTTTCGGTTTTGCGCAGTTGTCAAGCTTTGTTGCTTTACTACCAGCCTAATTATTGCAATTCTTGGCTTGCAAGTTTGGTGGTTTACCGTTTCACAGTCAAATTGGTGGCGAGAATTGGTTTCCACTGTGTGCTGACATATACATTACCCTACGGAGCACTCGGGTCCGCCGCATTTCCTGAGACCGTGGGGTTGGCCGGCGAGTTATCGGGTTCTGAGTGGCCTCCTCGTGTCATCCGCTTCTCGTCGGCCACCTTTATTTGCAAATCCAAGATCCGTAGGAATTTAAATTATGCGCTGCGCAACTGGTGCGGAGCTGGCTTTGTGCCTGCCGGGCCGCTTTGCGCATTTTGCGTATGAAGCCAGTGGGGCCTCGTGGAGGGCTTGCCTAAGCGCGTAGGAGAAAAATCTCCATATAAAAAAGGCGCCACGCGGCGCCTTTTTAAAAGATCAAGCTAAGCAGATGCTTATTTGATTTTTGCTTCTTTAAATTCGACATGCTTTTTCGCTACTGGGTCGTATTTACGCTTCACCATTTTCTCGGTCATGGTGCGAGAGTTTTTCTTGGTGACGTAGAAGTAGCCGGTGTCTGCGGTAGACTTCAGCTTGATTTTAACGGTTGCCGCCTTTGCCATCGCTAAGGATCCTGTTTGTTGTCGGCCCATGCATGGCCGGATTGTTCGCTCGGGTCTTGTTGGCTTTGCGGCTGCCATCGCGGCGCGCAAAGACTCGAAGAACCCAATAGGGAATTCAGCGCGCACACTACTCAACATGCGGCCAAAGTCAAGATCAGTTCTTAATTCTGCGTGTAGTTTCTGGCACTAAAGAGCAGGACACACAGGAGAATTGCCGCAAATCCGCTAAAGCCCAAAGGCAGTGCCGGCGTTCCGGCAGTGCTCATAATGCCGCCAGCGATGACAGGTCCGGCGACCATGCCCAATGTGTTCCACAGGACAAAAGCAGCGTTGAGATCCGGCAACTCGTCCGGAGTAGCGTTTTGGGCAAGTAGGGCAAGGGCAACTGTGTAAAGACCACCCAATAGACCGCCCCAGAGCATGATTAAGGCGAGGAAAGCACTTAAACTCAAGGGGAGGGCGTACATGAGGATGGGCAAGAGCACACCACCGACCGCGCAGAATTGCAGCACGTAAATGCGGGGAATGCGATCTGCCACGTAGCCAAGCGGGATTTGCAGGAGAATGCTGCCCAGTGGAAACATGGCAAGGACAAGGGCGGCGTTTTCCGGTGAGAAACCGCGGTGCAGGCCGTAGATTGGCATGAGAGCGGTGAAGGCGAGATCAACGGCGGCGAAAACAAAGCTGCAAAGCAGGACTGCGGGCATGGTGAGAGGCGGCAACAAACGGCTTTTCGCAGGTTGTGTCAGTTTAGGCGCTGCCCTCCTGCCAAGCAGAACCGGGAGAACTGCGAGCAGCAGGCAGGCGGCTATGGCATAAAAGGGTGCGCCTCCGACGGTGCCAAAGGCTTTTAAGATTAAGGGGCCAGTTGCTAAGCCCACGGAAAGGGCAGTGCCATAGATGCCCAGAACGATGCCGCGGTGCTTGTCTTCGACCTCTAGGGTGATCCAGATTTCTGCAAGGATGAACACGCCGGTGACAAGCACGTGAAAGGTGAAGCGCAGTGGAATCCAAGCCCAGAAAGAGGGTATTAGGTGAAAGAGCGGCAGACTTAGCGCACACAGGATAAGCGCGCCGAGCAAGGTGGTGAGAAAGCCAAAACGCCGAGCAATTGGCAGGGTTAGAAAGGACGAGGCGAGGGCACCTGCGCCAGCGAGACCTGCACTGAGGCCGATGGCGTCGGTTGAATGGCCACGCGCGGCAAGAACGAGCGAGAGCAGCGGCCAGACGGCAGACATGGCAAAGCCAAAGGCGGTGATGGCAGAAATAGCGGCGGCAATGCCGAGCGTGCGCTTGGATTGGCGCATCTTTATCGAGACAGCAAACATTGAGAATACCAAGTGTGCGCGACATCTGCTTTTGGGCAAAAGCAGCGTCGGTGATGAAACAAATAAAGAGTATGGACTAGCCATGAAAACACATAGGCTGTCTGAGAGCTATCAATTTGTTTATCACAATGGCAATTTGGCGCGGCTTACATGAGAGGAGCGCCGAAGCGCTGTTCTATTGTGTTTGTGTGCCAGCTGGTTGGCACGCATGAAAAAGTGGCAGGCCTGAAGCTGTGACAGGCCGGTTCGCGTGGCAGGTGTGCGTTTGTGCCGGTGCTAGAGCAGCTTGCGTTGAAAACCGTCCTGCCAGAAATAGAAGGGAATTGGGGTTGCGGGATCCAGCTGCGGGTCTTGTTGCAGCCGCTGTTGCAGTTCCTCGATGATGACGAGGGTGATTGGCGGCAGGTCCAGCTGCTTACATTCTTCAAGTGTTGGCCACTGCAATTCTTCCAGTTCGCCGGTTGGGCCGGTGCCCTCGGCAAGACGGTCGGCGATTTGTGCCGCGTCCACAACGAAAAAGCGGGTGTCAAAGCAGCGAGGTTGCCCGGGCGGAGTAACGGCACGGGCCAGCAGGCGGTAGCAGGAGAGATCCAGAGCCAAACCGCGCTGTGTAAATGCCTGTAGTGCTGGCGGCAGCGGCTGCGCTATGTTGCCTTCTTGCTGCTTGCCAATAAACAGCCCTGCTTCTTCATAGGTTTCGCGGCAGGCGGCGACGGCCAGAGCCTCCAGCTGAGCGATAGAGCGATCAGTTGTTTGGGCCGCAAGTTTGGCGGTGATCTGCGGATGATAGGAGGCGAGCAACGGGGTTTGTGCATCGCTTTCATCGACGCGGCCACCGGGAAACACAAATTTGCCGGGCATAAAGGTGTGGCGCATGTGGCGGCGGCCCATGAGGACCACAGGTTCCCCGCTGGCATTGGTATCAAGAATGAGCAATGTGGCGGCGTCCACTGCGGGGCGCTCAGGCTGGCTTGGGTCGGCGATACGGCGGGCGAAGGCCGTGAGCTCGTCGGCGCGGCTCATGTGTTGTCCGCCGCGCTGCCAGTACCTTTGCTAAGCTGCTCGCGGTCGCGCTTGTCCAGTTCTGCACCTTCGAAACCGTGCATGCGCAGGGCCCATTGCAGGCCAACAATGGCACCTTTCAGTGGCCGTAGCAGGCCAAGCGACATTGCGATTGTCAATGGAATCCACATGGCCATATGCAGCCACATGGCCGGTCGATAGGCGATCTCCACCCACATGGCCAATGCGACCACGACATGCCCAACGATAAAGATGGTGAAGTAGGGCGGGGCATCATCGGCGCGGGCGTGCGACAGCTCTTCGCCGCAGGCTGTGCATTCATTTTGCAGCTTCAGATAGCCGTCAAATACTTTGCCTTGGCCGCAGGAGGGGCAGCGGCACAGGCTGCCCTTGAGCATGGCATCGGCGACATTGCGCTCTGGTTTGGACACTGGAGTGTCTTCCAAAGTGGCTTGTTGTGCTGTCATATTCGCCTTTTACCTCCGCTTCGGCTTTGTCCTTTTCAAGCCATGTGGCTTGGAGGGGCGACGGCGACGCTCTGGCTTGCGATTGCCGCGCAGATGGGCATGAACATCCTTGCGGATTTGCCCTTTGCTTAGCAACTCAAAACGCAGTGAACCGGCAAACGGGGCAGCTTCCACCAAGCGAACTTCGACAGAGTCGCCCAGCTGGAAGGTTTCGCCTGAATGCACGGCGGTGAGCGCATGGGCCGTCTCTACGTATTCGTAGAAATCCGTACCAATGGTTGAGGCGGGCACAAAACCATCTGCGCCGCTTTCTGACAAGCGCACAAATAGTCCAGCTTTTGTTACCCCAGCGATACGCCCTTTGAAGGTTGCGCCCAATTTATCGCAGAGCCACAAGGCTATGAGGCGATCAATGGTCTCGCGCTCGGCAAGCATGGCGCGACGTTCTGCCGCAGATATTTCACCGCCAATTACATCAAGCTTGTCTTCAAAGCCGTCCGGCAGGCCATCTTTGCCCAAGCCCAGAGAGCGAATAAGCGACCGGTGGATCAACAAATCCGCATAGCGGCGAATTGGGGAGGTGAAGTGGGCGTAGCGGCGCAGATTAAGGCCAAAGTGGCCAATATTTTGCGGCGTGTACTCTGCTTGCGCTTGGGAGCGGAGCACCACTTCATTCACCAGCTGCGCGCTTGGGGTCTCGGCCACCTTTGCCAGAATGTGGTTGAACACAGAGGGGCGCAGGCCGCCAATTGTGGGCAACTTGATTGACATGGTGGAGAGGAAATCGCGCAGGCTGGCAAGCTTCTCCGGTGTGGAGGCGTCATGAACGCGGTAGAGCACTGGCGCGCGCTTGGCCTCCAGCTGTTCGGCGGCGGCGACGTTGGCTTGAATCATAAACTCCTCGATGAGTTTATGGGCGTCAAGGCGCTCGGGCACGAACACACTGTCGACCGTGCCATCGTCTTTTAGCTTGATTTTGCGCTCTGGCAGATCAAGCTCAAGCGGTGCGCGTTTGTCGCGGCCACGTTTTAGCGCGTCATAGGCTTGCCATAGCGGTTTGAGGACCGGCTCCAGCAGCGGGCCGGTTTTGTCATCCACCACGCCGTCAATGGCCTTTTGGGCTTGCTGATAGGAGAGCTTGGCGGCGCTGCGCATAATGACACGATGGAAACTATGGGAGAGCTTTTGCCCTTCAGCGGTAAAGATCATGCGTACCGCCATGGAGGGGCGGTCTTCCAACTCGCGCAGGGAGCACAGATTGTTGGAAATGCGCTCGGGCAACATGGGGATGACGCGGTCGGGGAAGTAGACCGAATTGCCCCGCTTCAACGCTTCTTTGTCCAGCGGCGAGCCGGGGGTGACGTAGGCCGCTACATCGGCAATGGCCACGTAGATGATATGGCCGCCGGGGTTGTCCTCGGCCGTATCCGCCTCGGCGTAGACGGCGTCGTCGTGGTCTTTGGCGTCTGCCGGGTCGATGGTGAGCAGCGGCAGATGGCGCCAGTCTTCGCGCTTGCCTTGGCTGACAGGGGCGGCGGCTTCGGCCTGTGCCAAGGCGGCCTCTGGAAACTCGGTCGGGATATTTTGCGTGTAAAGGGCGATCTCGGAAACGGCTTTTTCCGACTTCATCGAACCGATGACTTTTGTCACCCGCGCTTGCGGGTAGCGCATGCGCCCGGCTTTGACCACTTCAACGGCGACCAGATCGCTGTCCTTTGCGCCTTCCAAATAGCGTGGATCCACATTCAGCTCACGCTGCTTGCGGTCTACCGGGGATAGGATAGCTTCTTTGGACAGCGGGTCTATGGAGAGCACGCCAAGGACTTCATCTTGCTGGCGTTGCAGTTTTTTAATCGGGCGGGCGCAGAACTGCGCCTCTGCGCCGGGGTCCACATCTGCAAGGCGCAGGAGAACGCGGTCACCTATGGCAAGGGCCGGAACGCCCTGCGATTTGTTGCGCTTTTCAGGTAGAATGAGCACCTTGGGCGGTGTGCCTAGCGCATCGTCCCAGTTTTGTGGCTCGGCCAGCAACTCGCCCTCGCTTGAGGCGGCGCGGATGGTGGCGACAAAAACAGGGGGTAGCTCGCCGGGGAGCAACATTTGCTTTTGCCGCTTTTCGACGAGGCCATCGGCCATCAGATCTTTCAGAATGCGCTTTAGCTCGATGCGCGCCGCGCCGGTTATTTTAAAGTGGCGGGCGACATCGCGTTTGTTGGCTTTGCTCGGATTTTTCTTGATAAAGGCGAGGATCTCCTCGCGCGAGGGCATATTGGCGGGGCCCTTTGCCCGCTTGTTAGCCTGTGTTTTTCGGCTCAATGTGTCATCCTGTGCAGCTGTGGCTGCGCGGTTTGGTGCGGCCTTGCAGCTTATTGATAGCGCAAGGCCGTTAAGGTTTCAGTTGTTTATTCGCCAGCTTTTTCTGCAATCAGTTTAAAAGCCAGCTCTTTGGTCACGTCTTTTGCCTGCAGGTCTTTGGGCAGTGAAATGAACTTGCTGCCCCATTTGATACGCAGGCCAAGGCGGCCGCTGTCGCGCAGGGAAACATCAGCGCCGTCGCTATAACTGCCAAATTCTGCAAGCGGGCCACTTGCGGCCTTTTTGGCAGGGGCTTTTTTCGCTGCCGGTTTTTTCTTTGGTGCGGCTTTCTTCTTGCCCTTGCTGCCTGCCTTGGCATTCACCAGTTCGACGGCTTGCTCCAGTGTTACATCTTCAGGGGTGACATCTTTTGGCAAGGTGGCGTTGGTTTTTTCCCATTTTACATAGGGACCATAGCGGCCGGAATAGACATTGATGGCGCCGCCGTCTGGGTGGTCACCCAATTCGCGTAGCGGTTTGGCCGCGGCACGGCGCCCGCCGCCTTTGGCGCGTTTTTCGGCCAAAAGGGTAACAGCGCGGTTGATGCCAACGGAGAAGACTTCTTCCGGGCTATCCAGATTGGCATAGGTGCCATCGTGCAGCACAAACGGGCCAAAGCGGCCAAGACCGGCGGAGATTGTCTTGCCATCTTCCGGGTGGGTGCCAACTTCGCGCGGCAGCGACAGCAGCTGCAGCGCTTTTTCCAGATCTATTTCAGAGGCCTGCCAGCCGCGGGGCAAGGAGGAGCGCTTTGGTTTGGCCTCTTCTCCTAGCTGGACGTAAGGGCCAAAGCGGCCGATGCGCAAGGAGACGTCGAGGCCGGTTTGCGGGTCTTGTCCCAGTATTTGCGGGCCATCAACAGCGGCGGCGCTGTCACCATCTGCGCCCTGCACGATCTGGCGGGTGTAATCGCAGTGTGGCGGATCCTCGTTGGGAACCTTGCCGTCTTTTTTGTCTTTGTTGTAGTTGGAGCAACCGACAAAGGCGCCAAAGCGGCTGGTTTTAAGCGAGAGGCGGCCGGTGGCGCATTTTGGGCACTGGCGCGGGTCGGTGCCATCTTCTTTATCGGGGAAGACGTGGGCACGCAGGATTTCATTGAGCGCGTCCAGAACTTCGGTGTTGGACCGCTTAATCACTTCATCGCAGATTTCGTGGAAGGGGTTCCAGAACTCTTTCAAGACGGCCTTCCATTCCAGTTCGCCTGCCGAGATTTTGTCCAGCTGTTCTTCCAGTGCGGCGGTGAAATCGTATTCCACGTAGCGCTTGAAGAAGCCCTCAAGGAAGGCGGTGACAAGGCGGCCTTTATCCTGCGGCAGCAGGCGCTTTTTATCCAGCTCGATATAGCCGCGATCGCGCAGGGTTTGCAGCGTGGCGGCATAGGTGGACGGGCGGCCGATGCCGAGTTCTTCCATCTTTTTCACGAGGGTGGCCTCGGTGAAACGTGGGGGGGGCTCGGTAAAGTGCTGGTTGGCCTCTATGCCGGTGCGGCCCAGCATTTCGCCGGTGCTTACAGCGGGGAGGCGGCGGCTTTCCTCGTCTTCCTCATCGTCCTTGCCCTCTTGGTAGAGGGTGAGGAAGCCATCAAAGCGGACAACTGAGCCGGTGGCGCGCAGCGCGGCGGTGCGGCTGCCTTCACGGGCGGTGATGTCGATTGTGGTGCGTTCCAGCACAGCGGAGGCCATTTGCGAGGCAATGGTTCGTTTCCAGATCAGCTCGTATAAGCGGGCGGCATCTGGATCAAGGAATTTGGCCACATCGCGCGGATGGCGGGAGAGGTCGGTTGGGCGGATCGCCTCGTGTGCCTCCTGCGCGTTTTTCGCTTTGGATGAGTAGTGGCGCGGTTTTTCCGGCACATAATTATCGCCATAGAGGCGGCCAATGACGGAGCGGGCACTGTGCACCGCCTCTGGTGCGATTTGCACACCGTCAGTACGCATATAGGTGATGAGGCCGGTGGTTTCGCCGCCGATGTTGATGCCCTCGTAAAGCTTCTGCGCGATTTGCATGGTGTGCGCGGCGGCAAAACCGCATTTGCGCGAGGCTTCCTGTTGCAGTGTCGAGGTGGTGAATGGCGCGTAGGGATTGCGCTTGGTCGGCTTGGATTCAACGGAGGAGACTGAGAGCTGCGCCTTTTCCAGCATGGTTTTGATGGTGGTGGCGCTGGCCTCGTCTTTAATATCCAGACGGCCCAGTTTTTTGCCCTCAAAGCCGGTGACTTTGGCTTGCAGAGCGGCGTTTTCCCCGTTGGTCAGGTTGGCGAGGATTGACCAGTATTCTTGCGAGTTAAAATCTTCGATCTCTTGTTCGCGCTCACAAACAAGGCGCAGGGCCACCGACTGTACACGGCCAGCGGAGCGGGAGCCGGGTAATTTGCGCCACAGAACCGGCGAAAGGGTGAAGCCTACGAGATAGTCCAGTGCGCGGCGGGCGAGGTAGGCATCCACGAGCGGCTCGTCCAGCTCACGCGGGTTTTTCATTGCCTCAAGAATGGCGTTTTTGGTGATGGCGTTAAAAACGACGCGCTCGATTTGCTTGCCTTTCAGCAAGCGGCGCTTTTTCAATACTTCCAGCACGTGCCAGGAAATGGCCTCGCCTTCGCGGTCGGGGTCAGTTGCGAGAATCAGTTTGTCAGCGCTTTTCACAGCGTTGGCGATATCGGAGAGGCGCTTTTGGGATTTGCTGTCTGTTGTCCAGCTCATGGCGAAGTCGTCATCTGGCAGCACAGAGCCGTCCTTGGGCGGCAGGTCGCGCACATGGCCGTAGCTTGCCAAAACCGTGTAGTCCTTGCCCAGGTACTTATTGATGGTTTTGGCCTTGGCCGGTGATTCCACAATGACAACGTTCATAAACTTAAAAACTCTCGCGATATGGCCGGAGCTGCTCTTGTCGGTTTTGGCTGCTCTGGCACGGATAACGGGCGTTGCTTCGACGATTCGAGACAATCACGAAACATTTGCTGCCTGTCAAATGGCTTTTTGAGGGGCGGGGGTCAAGAGTGCAAATGATAACAACCGTGGTTTCTCACCCTAGGGAAAGCGATATTGCCTCCGAAAAATACAACTAATAAGATAAAATTCAGTTGTGCACCCTGATTGGTTGTGATCATTATGTGTGCTAAAGGTTGAGCAAAATTAACTTGAAACCATCCAAAAGGCGCAAATCAATATGAGTAATCCTGCCCCTGTAACCCTCATGGAACACACCGACGCACCTTGCGAAATCACAGACGTGGCCAGCTACTGTGAGCAGATGTGTCTTGAGCTAAAAACACTTGCCGCGCAAAATGACCTTGTCTTCCTCTCATACCTGCTCGAAATGGCTGCGAAAGAAGCAGCGGAAGTGGCTGGCGGGCCGCAGACAAAGCAGTAAGAGCGAGTCACTTATCTCGCTAGGGTTGTATATTCATTATAGTGACACCGCAAGTTTTGCAAGACTTGTTGCATTTAAATAAAATTCTTCATTAATTGCTGGGCTGTTATGGGCCCAAACATAGGTGGGACTATGGATCCATCGATGTATATGTCTCCATATGGTGGCGCTGCAGTTTTCCAGCCAGCTGTAAATGCAACAGAGCAAGTGGAATGCGGGTAACAGCGATGCCAGTATGGGCGGCAAGGTCGTCCATGCTGGTGGGTACTGTGGTCAGCGCGGCGTGAAGCTGCGCAATATCTTCTTGCGTAACCGGTGGTGGGGCCTTGTTTTGGGCCAACTCGGTGTGCCGAGTTTCCTCGGCAATAAGTTGTTTATGCTCTGGCTCTTCGGCTAGTTGGGGTTGGCGCAGTGAGGGAGAGGCGAGCTCGTCAAGGATATCCTGCGGGCAAAGTGCCATATGCGCGCCCTGTTTGAGCAATTGGTTGGCGCCTTCAGAACGCGGATCAAGTGGAGAGCCGGGAACAGCGAAGATTTCACGGTTTTGTTCAAGTGCGAAACGGGCGGTGTGCAGCGAGCCAGATTTGGCTGCGGCCTCTATCACAATGAGTGCGCGGCTCATGCCAGATACAATGCGATTGCGACGCGGAAAATCGTGGGCGCGTGGGACATGGCCCAAAGGCATTTCAGTTAGCAAAGCGCCGTTATGGGCAAGGATTTCTTCAGCTAGCCGGGCGTTTTGTGGTGGGTAGAGCACATCCAGCCCACCGGCAAAGACTGCCGCAGTGCCAGTCTGTAGGCTTGCTTGATGGGCGGCGCTATCAATCCCGCGTGCCAGCCCCGAAACAACGACGTGGCCTTGCGCTCCCAATGATTTTGCAAAGGTTTTGGTGAGTTTTGCACCAGCGGCTGAACAATTTCGGGCACCGACAATGGCAATGTAATTCTGAGTTGAGCCGAGATCTGCCCCTAGGACGGAAAGCAATGGGGGTGGGCTATCGATATGGCGCAGCGGTGCCGGATAGCCGGGTTCGCCGAGCGCAATCAGCCGGGCGCCTTTGTTTTCTAAGGCGGTGAGCTCCTGCTCGGCTTCTTGCGAGGAACAGAGACGATAGCTGGTTTTGCCGCCCTTTGCAGAGAGCTCCGGCAGATGAGCAAGCGCTGTCTCTGCCGAGCCGTAATAATTTAACAGGTCACGAAACGTACGCGGGCCGACATTTTCCGAGCGGATCAGGCGCAACCACGCAAGGCGCTGGGGGTCGGAAAGGGCATAATCCACCTTGTTGGTGGCAAGGGCAGTTTGTAGTTCTGTCACGGGCCAATTTCCTTCTGGTTGGCCCGTGACACAGTGCTGTGGCTTGCGTAATCAGCCTTTGTTGCCGATTTTGCTTTCTGTGCCGTTCATCAGGCGGGCGATGTTTTCATGATGCTTCATCCAGAGGATGAGAGTCATTAGTGCCATCAATCCCGCAGTTTCATACTGGTTGAAAACCCACAGAATGAAGGGGGTCAGCAAACTTGTCAGTAGGGCAGAGAGCGAGGAAAAGCGGGTAATCAGCGCAGTGGAGATCCAAAGGGCGATAAATCCCAGTGCCATAGGCCAGTAGACTGCAAAGAGAACGCCAAGATAGGTGGCGACGCCCTTGCCGCCGTTGAACTTGAGCCAAATTGGGTAGAGGTGCCCCAGAAAGGCAAAACCACCGGCGATAAGCGGCAGGTAGATAGCAAGCGGGTTGCTTGCCCCCAGCGGGGCCCATTCGGCTATGATAAGCACAGACAGCGTTGCCTTCAGCGTATCGCACAACAGGGTCAGTGCTGTGAGGCTTTTTTTGCCGGTGCGCAGAACATTGGTGGTGCCGATATTACCCGAGCCAATGTTGCGAATGTCACCCTGTCCGCCTAGGCGGGTGATGATGAGGCCAAAGGGAATAGAGCCTAGCACATAACCGAGCAGCGCCGCTGCGGCCATGTAGGGGAGGGCGGTGCTCCAAAGGGTGGTATCGATCAACGGTATTCTCCAAAATTCGAGGTCAGGCGTCGCTACTGTAAAGAACCTGACCGGAGACAATGGTTGTGAGTACCTTACCTGTGAGCAGCTCGTCCTCAAAGGGGGTATTCTTCGACAGGGAGCGAATCTTAGACTTTTCGACAACCCAAGGGCGTTCTGGATCAAAGACGATGATGTCCGCCTCTGCCCCTTTGGTCAGTGTACCTTTGTTCAGGCCAAGACGCCGGGCCGGATTGCAGGTGAGGCAGGCCAGCAAGCGCGAGAGCGGGACCTCGCCTGAATGCACCAGACGCAAGCCCGCCCCAAGCAAGGTTTCAAGGCCAAGAGCGCCTGCTTCGGCTTCGGCGAAGGGGTGGCGTTTGGTCTCCACATCCTGCGGGTTGTGATCGGACATGATGATGTCGATGTCGCCGCGGGCGATGGCTTCGACCATTTGCAGGCGATCTTCTTCGGTGCGCAGTGGCGGGGTCATCTTGTGGAAGGTGCGGTAGGGGCCGATGTCGTTTTCATTCAAGGTGAGGTGATTGATCGAGATCCCGGCGGTAACGTCCTGCCCGTCTGCTTTGGCAGCCGCGATGGCGCGCACGCTTTGCGGACAGGAAATGAGGCGGGCGTGGTATTTGCCCTTTGCCATGGCCACAAGGCGCATATCCCGTTCGATGCCAATAAACTCTGCCTCGCGCGGAACACCGCCAAGGCCAAGCCAAGAGGCACGCAGGCCGCCATTCATTACGCCGCTGCCTGCCAGATCCTTATCCTGTGCCTGATGGATAACGAGTGCGTCAAAATCGCGGGCATAGGTCATCAAGCGCACGAGGACCTGTGAGTTGCTAATGGCGTGGGTGTCGTTGGAAAAGGCAATGGCGCCTGCCTCTTGCAACAGGCCGATCTCCGACATTTCGCTGCCGCCAAGGCCTTTGGTGAGCGCAGCGAGTGGGAAGACATTCACGCTGGCGGTGTCGCGGGCGCGGCGCAACAGGAAATCTACCAATGCCGGATCATCAATAACCGGATCGGTATCCGGGCTGGTGACGATGGTGGTAATACCACCGGCGACGGCGGCGCGGCTGGCGCTTTGCAAGGTTTCGCGATGCTCTGCGCCCGGTTCGCCCACCTTGACGCCGATATCGACGAGGCCGGGGGCGACAACTGCGCCTTCGCAATCCTGCACGATGGTGCCATCAGGAGAGCCGGTTGCACTGTCAGCAAGAGCAATACCTGCAACGCGGCCTGCCTCGACAAGCAGGGAGCCGCGGGCATCAATGTTGTTTGCCGGGTCAATGATGCGCGCGTTTTTTAGCAGAATCGGTTGATTGGTGCTGGTCATGGTACGTCTTTCCACTTGGGCAGCTGAGCCGCCAGTGCTTCCAGCACTGCCATGCGGATGGCGACCCCCATTTCCACTTGTTCTCGAATGACGCTCTGGGCGCCGTCGGCCACTTCAGCAGATATTTCCACGCCGCGGTTCATGGGGCCGGGGTGCATCACCAGTGCATCTGGTTTGGCGTAGGCAAGCTTTTCGCTATCTAGGCCATGATACTTGAAGTACTCGCGCACAGAAGGGACGAACGCGCCGCTCATACGCTCTCGCTGGAGGCGCAGCATCATGACGACATCTACGCCTTGCAGGCCCTTTTTCATGTCGGTGAAGACTTCAACGCCCATGTTGTGAATGCCAGAAGGCATTAAGGTGGAAGGGGCGATGACGCGGATGCGTGCACCCATGGTGGACAACAGGATGATGTTGGAACGGGCTACGCGGGAGTGGCGGATATCGCCGCATATGGCCACGGTGAGGCCACCGAGCGCGCCTTTATGTCGGCGGATGGTTAGCGCATCCAGCAGCGCCTGCGTGGGGTGTTCGTGGGTGCCGTCACCGGCGTTGACCACAGCGCAGCCAACCTTACGGGCCAGCAACTGGACAGCACCGGCGGAAGAGTGGCGCACCACCAGAAGATCCGGCCGCATAGCGTTCAAGGTGGCTGCGGTGTCGATGAGGGTTTCGCCTTTTTTCACCGAGGAGGTGGAAACGGCCATGTTCATCACATCCGCGCCCAGACGCTTGCCTGCAAGCTCAAAGGAGGATTGGGTGCGGGTGGATGCCTCGAAAAAGAGGTTGATTTGTGTCCGGCCCCGCAAAACGCCTTTTTGCTTGTCCTCGCGGCGGGAAACCTCAACGGCCTCCTCGCCCAGATCAAGCAGCATATTAATATCTGGCGGTTGCAACCCCTCAATGCCGAGGAGGTGCCGGTGGGGGAATTCTATTGGTCGATGTGTGGTTTCATTGGTCATCGAAAACCCATCTATATGCAAATGCCCCTAGAAGGTAAAGGGGGATGCCGGTTTTGTTTGGGCTGCTATGCTGGGGCGCCGGTGTTTTTGGGGTTTTGGTGGTGGTTTCAGGATCAAGGCCTGCCGGTCATGCTGGACTGGTGCTGGTGTGGGAGAGGCTAGCGGCAAGTGTTTTACGAGGCGTTGATTTAGCCAAAATCCTTAGGAATTTGCGGGTAGTTTAAGCCCCAGGACGGGCCGAGGTGCCGGTTTCACTGCTTGTTTTCAAAGGAGAGGCCCTGCGTATGGGCGAAAATCAGGTGCACAACCAATCCGGACCTTATCAGGGGATGAATCTGGCGGAAGGCGATCCATTGTTGATGGCAGAGCTGGATGGGGAAGTGCGTGATGATTCTGCACGGGATGACTTGCTGGCCGTTGGCGCAGATGCGGGCGCGCTTCCCGCGCAGGAGATGGGGCGAGTTGCGAATGAATTAGCGCCGAGCCTGCAGCAGTACGATGCCTTTGGTGAACGTGTCGATCGCATTGTTTATCACCCAGCCTACCACGCGCTGATGCGACGGGGCATGGATGCGGGGCTGCACTGCGCTGCGGTGGCGCGGCAACAAGGAGCGCGGCAAGCGAATTTGCAGCGGGCGCGGCGCTTCATGATTGCTGGGCAGGTGGATGCAGGCCACTTGTGCCCACTGACCATGACAAATGCAGCGGCGGAGGTGTTGGCGCTTGACGTGCCTCTCTACGAGGCATGGCAACCGGCGTTGGCCTCGCGCATTTATGACCAGCGCTCGTTGCCCGTACCCTACAAGCAAGGGGTGACGCTGGGCATGGGGCTGACTGAAAGGCAGGGCGGTTCTGATCTGCGCCAGATCGAAAGCAAGGCACAGCGCAGCGTTGGCGACAGTTATATTCTTAACGGGCACAAGTGGTTCCTGTCGGCTCCGGCCAGCGATGCTTTTTTGATCCTTGCCAAGGTCGGAGATCAAGTTAGCTGCTTTCTAGTGCCTCGTTTGCGCGAGGATGGCAGTAACAACGGCTTGCGGTTGGTGCGGCTCAAAAACAAACTTGGTAACCACTCCAATGCTTCAGCGGAGTTGGAGATATTGGGCGCTCATGGGCAGCTGGTGGGCGACGTTGGGCGCGGTATCAAGAGCATTATGGCGATGGTGACCCCGACACGGCTTGATTGCGTGCTTGGCGCCGCGGCGACTATGCGAGCGGCGGTGGCGCGGGCGGTGTTTCATTGCCGCGGGCGCATGAGTTTTGGCCGCAAGCTGGTGGCGCAACCGCTGATGCAGGAAGTGCTGGGCGATATGGCGCTGGATGTGGCGGCGGTGCAGGCGGCGGCGATACATCTGGCGCAGGATATGGACAGCGTTGGCGGCGCGACACTCGGTGCAGCGTCGCAAGGGCGTGCGAAGCCTGCGGCGGCGGCACGACTGCGCATTTTGATCCCGGCGATGAAATACTGGGCGTGCAAATTGCCAGTGGCGGTGGTGGGAGAGGCGCTGGAATGCCTTGGCGGCAATGGCTATGTGGAAGAGCACGGATTGGCGCGGCTTTACCGCGAGGCGCCGCTTAATGGTATCTGGGAGGGATCTGGCAATGTGATTGCGCTGGATCTGGTGCGTGCGCTAGCACAGGAGCCGGAAGCTTTTAAGAGCGTGCTGGAGGGTATTGGTGCGGGCCTTGGCAAGGCGGGGCCGGTGAGTGTGGCGGCGCTGCGGGCCTTGGCCGAGCAGGCAAGCGGAGATGAACGGGCGGCACGTTTGCTGGCAGAGCAGCTGGCGATGAGCTTTGCCGGGGCTTGCCTGCGGCGCATGACGCCGGATTTTATTGCAGATGCGTTTTGCCGCTCGCGCCTTGGCGGGCAGTGGCGGGGCAGTTATGGCATGCTGGCGGGAGGTTTTGACAGCCGGGGCATTGTGGATTGGTTATATCCACCGTGATCAGGTGTGCCGCGCGACATCGAGATGGCATGTCGCACGGGTGTTGCTGCCTGTGCGGCAGAGCGCTTTTAAGCAAATGATTGCGCTAGCGGGTTTCTGGGGGATTAGTAGGGCGCGTCGTCGTCCTGTTCCCAAACGGGTCGGCCTCCGAAGGCGAGGCGATCCAAAAGACCTTGCAGAATGTAGCTGGCTGCCATTTTGTCTACCAGCTCGGCGCGACGGGCGCGGGAGCGGTCGGCATCGATCAAGGTGCGGGTGACGGCGGCGGTGGACAGGCGTTCGTCCCAATAGGTGATTGGCAGGTCGGTGCGCTGCGACAGATTGCGCACGAAAGCGCGGGTTGATTGCACGCGCGGGCCTTCGCTGCCATCCATATTCAGTGGCAAGCCCATCACGAGGCCGCCCACATCATGCTGTGCGCAAAGCTCAAGCAAGCGGTCTGTATCCAGCGTGAATTTTTTCCGCTTGATGGTTTCAAGAGGTGTGGCGATCTGGCGGCCTATATCGGAAAGAGCTAAGCCAATGGTTTTGGTGCCCAAGTCAAGGCCGATTATGCGGTGGCTCGGCTGCAAATATGCAGCGAACTCTTCTACTGTCAGTGTGGGGTCGTTTGCCATAGCGAGGCTGGTAGCACGAAGCGGAGCATAGGCCAAGGCTGTTTGCGCGGCTTGTTTGTTGTGCATGAGGGCTGTTTGGCGATTGCCATGCGGGCTTGGGCCCCGCTAGCTGTGGCTTAGGTGAAGGTTCACGGCAGTATGCAGTATAAAGGGGCGAGCGATGGTAACGGCGCTGGATGGGGAGCTAATAGAAAAAGGGTGGCGCGCGGCTCTGGGAACTGTATTGCAAGATGCGCGGTATGGCGAAATCCTGCAATTTGTCGAGGCGGCGGAGCGGGCAGGAGATGTGGTTTATCCGCCGAAGGAACTGCGGTTTGCGGCATTTGAGGCGACGCCGTTTGCACATGTGAAGGTGGTGATCTTGGGGCAGGACCCTTATCATGGGCCGGGGCAGGCACATGGGCTAAGTTTTTCGGTGCCGCAAGAGGTGAAACTGCCGCCATCTCTGCGTAATATTTACAAGGAGTTGCAAGGGGACTTAGGCGCAGATGCTCCGGCAAGTGGAGACTTGAGCGGTTGGGCGCGGCAGGGGGTGTTGCTGCTGAACAGTTCGCTTTCGGTTGCAGCTGGCAAAGCGGGGTCACATGCAAAGTGCGGCTGGCAGTGGTTTACCGATGCGGCGATCAGCGCCTTGAACGCGCAGCGCGAGGGGCTGGTGTTTGTGCTGTGGGGGGCGCATGCGCAGAAAAAAGCAGCGCTGATTGATGAGGCGCGTCACCATATTGTGGCGGGACCGCACCCTTCGCCGCTTTCCGCGCATCGTGGTTTTTTTGGTTCAAAGCCCTTCTCGCAAGTGAATGATTATCTGCAGGGCGGGGGAAATGAACCGATAGATTGGCTGGCGTTTTAACCCACAGACTGAGCGAGGCAGCCGCCTAGTATACTTAAAGCTGTTTGTCTTTTTCGTTATGCTGTTGCCGGGATCATCCTGTCAGGTTTGTGCGAAGGGGCAGCACAGTCGCCAGTGGTTTACGATTGCAATTTTGCGAGCATATCGCAGGCATCTTGAAGTTCGAGGTCGCAAGACTTTTGGTAGTATTTTTTCGCCACTTGCTTATTCTTGGGTACACCGATGCCGCGGTAGTACATTTCTCCAAGATTATTGGCATCCCAGCGTTCGTCTTGTGCGTCCGCAAGTTCGAATAGCCTTTTAGCTTTTTTGAAGTCTTGCTTTTTGCCCAAACCGTATAAATACAAGTATCCAAGCCCTGTTTGGCCGGGTGCATAGCTTTGTGCTGCGGCTTTTTCAAACCAATAGGCGGCCATGTGTTGGTCTTGATGAGCCATTCTGCCCAAATGATAAGCCCTGCCCATTCGAAATTGCGCTACAGGGTCGCCTCTTTCTGCATCGGGGCGGATCGAGGCAAGACTGAATGCACAGGCACTTAACCCAAGCGATATGCATAAAACTGTGAGGGTGGATTTAATCTTAAACATAACAGCTCTCCGCGACCGCAAAGTCGAAAAAACTAGCGTTGTAAAATTATTTGTGACCCGAGGGTCATTCAACTGTGACGTTAAATGCCTTGGTGCCAAGGGTGCTGCAATTCAGAGTATTTGAATGGGGTTTTATTGGGGGGCAAAAGTTAGCTTTGCTGCTCGATTGCGGGTTCCAGAATACACTGGAAAAAAACGCGTGAAAGGCGTTGAGAGATCTCCGCTTCCATAATATGGCTCCGGCCCCAGTATAGGTAAATTTGGCGAAAGAAGATGCGCTGCTCTGCCAGTAGTAGTTGGCAGGTGGGGCGCAGCTCTTGCGTGCCAAGGCAGGTGAGGTAGGCAAGGCCGAGCGGGGTATGGGTGAGTGCGTGCTGCAAAGCGGCGTAGGAAGTATCCAGCTCTTCGTCAAAGCTGGCGGAACCTGCTGCTTGGTAGGGCACGCGTGAAAAGCCAAAGCGCAGTGCCTCGATTGCCAGTTGCTGTTTGCCGTGTGGCCAGCGGCGGTAGATGGCCTGTTTTGATGTTTTTGCTTCTAAGGTTATTGCGGCGAGTTTGCAGGCGGCATAACCGTGCCTTGCCAGATGGTGCAGGGCTGAGCGGTAGAGACGCTGGGAGAGGTCGGAGCTTTGCGGGCGGGGCATTGGGTTTTGGGTACTTGTTTTTAGCGGTTATGACAGGGACCGAAACTAGCTGCTTTGTCGTGAAAGGGCAAGGGTTTGCCATTGAGATTGGGCGGGGGAGGGGCTATGGATAGCGTTGAGTTTGTTTTAAATGGCTGCTGATGCGGCCTTACTATTACAAGATGTGGAGTGAAACATGTCCGTTGATTTGAGCACAGTCAAACGGGTTGCCCGTCTGGCGCGCATCAAGGTGAGCGACGCGGAAGCGGAAACCATGACCGGTGAGTTGAACGCGATTTTGGGTTTTGTTGAGCAGTTGGATGAAGTGAATATTGATGGTGTTGAGCCACTTACTTCAGTTGTTGAGCAATCAATGAAGAAGCGTGAAGATGGCGTGAGTGATGGCGGCTATGCCGACAAGGTTGTTGTGAATGCTCCTGCCAGTGAAGACAATTTCTTCATGGTGCCGAAGGTGGTTGAGTAAGCTCCCGCCCGTTATTGACTGACTACCAAGGATGATCCACGTGACCAATCTTATTGATTTGACCATCGCTGAGGCGCGCGACAAGCTGGCTGCCCGCGAGATTTCCGCAACGGAGCTGACTGGCGCCTATCTTGGGGCGATTGAAGCTGCAAATAAAGACATCAACGCCTATGTGGCTGTTACTGCCGATGTGGCGCAGGAGCAGGCCAAGGCCTCTGATGCCAAGATTGCAGCGGGGGAAGCGCGCCCTCTGGAAGGTATTCCGCTGGGGATTAAAGATCTCTATGCCACCAAAGGTGTGCATACGCAGGCGTGTTCGCACATTCTGGATGGGTTTAAGCCCGAGTATGAATCCACTGTCACCCAAAACCTGTTCAATGATGGTGCGGTGATGCTGGGCAAACTCAATATGGATGAGTTTGCGATGGGTTCTTCTAACGAGACCTCATATTACGGCCCTGTTGTGAACCCGTGGCGCCGGGCGGGCTCTGATGTGGCGCTGGTGCCTGGTGGGTCCTCTGGTGGTTCGGCGGCTGCGGTGGCGGCAAAGCTTTGTGCTGCGGCGACTGCATCTGATACGGGTGGGTCTATCCGTCAGCCTGCTGCGCTGACCGGTACGGTCGGTATCAAGCCAACCTATGGGCGCTGCTCGCGCTGGGGTATGGTGGCGTTTGCATCCTCGCTTGACCAAGCAGGCCCAATTGGCCGCACAGTGCGCGATAACGCGATCCTGCTGCAATCCATGGCGTCTGTTGATGCCAAGGACACCACTTCGGTTGAACTGCCGGTGCCGGATTACGAGAGCTTTGTTGGCAAATCTGTTAAAGGCATGAAGATTGGCATTCCAAAAGAGTACCGTCTCGACGGCATGCCGGAGGAAATCGAAAAGCTGTGGCAGCAGGGCATTGCATGGCTGAAAGACGCCGGGGCGGAGATCGTAGAGATTTCTCTGCCGCACACGAAGTATGCATTGCCTGCCTATTACATCGTTGCGCCTGCTGAAGCGTCTTCCAACCTCGCGCGCTATGACGGTGTTCGTTATGGCCTGCGTGTACCGGGCGATGATATTGTAGAAATGTATGAGAATACGCGGGCAGAAGGCTTTGGCGCTGAGGTTAAACGCCGGGTGATGATCGGGACTTATGTGCTGTCTGCCGGTTACTATGATGCGTATTATCTCAAAGCGCAGAAGGTGCGCACACTGATCAAGCAGGATTTTGATCAGGCTTGGGAGAATGGTGTTGACGCGATTTTGACGCCGACCACGCCGGACGCTGCATTTGCACCAGGTGAGATCACGGACCCGGTAACGATGTACCTCAACGACATCTTTACTGTGACCGCAAACATGGCTGGCGTGCCTGGTATGAGCATTCCCGCAGGTGTGAACAAGGAAGGCTTGCCATTGGGGCTGCAGCTGATTGGCAAGCCTTTTGACGAGGGCACGCTGTTCCAGCTGGGTGAGGTGATCGAGCAGGCCGCTGGGCGTTTTAACGCGGCGGACTGGTGGAGCAAGTAACAGGTGCTTGCGTCTGCAAAAACCACGAGAGGCCTCGGCTATTGCCGGGGCCTCTTGGTTTTTGCGCTCTCGGATTGCTACCAGTATTGCGGGTCATCCAGTGCGGAAGCGCATGATGCGGTACCTTTTAGCTCATCAAATCCGTGTTCGCTCAGTGGCCGGGCAATCCAGCCACGGGGATAGCTGAGAGGTTGCGGTGCTTTTAGCTGGTGTTCACGGATGGGAGTAAAGCCTAGTTTACTGTAAAACGCCGGGTCGCCGTAGGTTACCAAATGACTGACACCTTGCTCTTGCAAGATATCCATGGAATGTTTGACAAGCGCTTGTCCATTGCCTTGCCTTTGCCAGTTTGGTGCAACGGCGAGTGGGGAGAGCAACATGACTTGCAGCGGATGGGCGACACGAAGCTCGGTAAAGATAACTGCTGCAGTCAACTGCTGATCCTGCCAAGTGCCGAAGCAGATTGCCGGTTCGTCTGGCGTGCTCATTAGGCGATGAGCCAAATCGCCGATTTGCTTACCTTCGCTAGCCCCTTCTGATGCAGTAAATGTCGCGGTAAACAGTTGTGCGACGGCTGCTGTTTCTTGCGGCTCTGCTTGTCTTGTATTCATATTCCGGCCTTGTTTATTTTTTAGCATTTTGATGCAGCTTGGAAATTTTTTGTGATGCGTGCCGACGCGGCTGTATCAGCTGTCGTGAGCTGCAACCAACCTCTTTAGAAATTGTAGAATAAGCGAGTTAGGACGCCGTTTTGAAGAGTGTCCCATATAAAATGTTTCGCTCCTGCCTCTCCGTTTTCGTAGTTTGCATAAAGTGCCTTGTAGTCAACCTCTATGCCAATCCCGTTGTCGAATTGGTATTGTAAGCCGCCTTGTAGCCGGTAGCTGAAATCGGAGCCAACACCAAAGCCACCGACATCAGCGAGCGCACGCATGCGCCACTTGCCGTAGAGGCGGAGGTTTGCCTGCGCACCCAAGATCGGGTCGGCCCAGCTGCTATCGGTGCTGCCAGTGACCTCGACGGAGTTGACATTGTCCTGCACTGCCAGATCACTGTCCAAATACCAATATCGCACACCGGTATAGGCTTCGATCCAGTTGGTATCGTGTTGCCAAACGCGGTAGCCAAGACGCCCTTCTGCAACGATTTCCTTGAAGTTGAGGCGAAGGCGACCCTGACGAACGGGATCAAAAGTTTCTTGAAAATTGGCGAAGGTTAGGTCTGTGGCGACCGAGTATTTCTGTTTATAGGTTACTTGTGCGTCCGCGAAAGCGGCGAATGAGAGGGCATCAAATACTTGCTTGGCGGTGATGTTGACGCTTGTTTCTGCAGGACCAACGCCTACATCCCCAGAAATCCAAGGGGCAAGGCCATAAAGGGCAACTGTGAACTCCCAATCCTTGCTTTGCGGCGGTGGTGTATCTGCAAGGTCTGCTGCATGGGCGGCACCGCTGCATAGCACGATAGCAAATGTAGCCAAAAGGCATTGTTGAAACGGTGATCCTATTGCAAGCATCTGAGCGAAACTCCCCGCGGATAGGTGTGAACTCAATCCGCAGGAAACTCAGGACATGGCGGATAACACGTAGTGTTTTGCCATGGAATGCGGTGGGTCGAAACCGCGGGTATTCGCTTGGCAAAACCGCCAAGATAGTGAGGGGAGTCACTCTTTCTGCTCTCAGCTTGGGGTGACTGTTTTTAGGAAATCATGGAATTCCTTGCCTAATTCGCGTCTAAAGGCGGTCTCCGTTTGGAGAACTCCTTTGATGAGGTCGACACGGAAATTGCGAAAACTGCCGCGCAGCTCGCACCATGCAGTCAATATCCAGCTTTGAGGGAACACGGTTAGACCAAGGGGCCGGATGACGCGCTGCGTGGTTGTGCCACTGATGCTTATGTAAGTGATTTCAAGTTTTCGCCTCGCAAAGACGGCTTGACGCAGGATCGGCAACCAAGGGTGGGCCGCGGCATCGGTTGGTACGCCGCTATTGAATGCGATTATGGGCACATTGGCGTAGGCATCTTTGGCGCGCTCGGGCAGGCTTTCATTGATTTTGGCTAATGCCGTGGCCGCGGCTTCGGCAAGTGCTGGGTCCGCGCGGCCAACGAGCAAGCGGGTTCCGAGGCTGATGGCGCTGATTTCTTCTTGGCTCAGGTGCAATGGCGGGAGGAAATAGCCTTTTTCAATTTGATACCCAAGTCCGCTTTCGCCGCGGATTGGCGCGCCCATATGCTGCAAACTGGCGATATCACGATAGATGGTGCGTTCCGATACGGCAAGGCTTTGGGCGAGGGAGGCGGCGCTGCGCGGGCGATGGGCTGCGCGCAAAAGATCAAGAAGTTTAAACAGGCGTTCGCTTCGCATGACTGTACCCTGACATAAACTGTCAGGGATGTCGAGTAGAGCTGTTACCAGCGGAGGGCGCGAGGTTCTCCGGTTTTACGAGATATTTGATTTGGAGATAGTTATGCGCGTGATAGATGTAATGGAAAAAGCTCTGGCCGAAACGGCACCTAAGATCACCGCCAAGGTGGCTGGATATGTCACATTTAACGGTAAGCCGGAGACGAGCGCGGCGGATATGGTCCGGCATTTTAGCGCGTGCCGCGATGGCTATGTTCTGCGGCAACCGGGTATTTTGGCTCAGTACTTGCTCAGTGACGGTAAGGGGCGCTATCTGGATCTGGTGTTAGCGGAAGATGCAACGGCGCTGCAGAAAATTGCAGCGGGGTTTACCGGCGCAAAAGAAGTGGGTTCTTATATGGCGGCCTTGGAGGAAGAAGGGCTGGAAATGTGTAATTTTCAGTTTTCCGGTCAAGGTCTTGAGCTGAATCCGGTGTTTCAAGCAGCCGAGTTTGGCTGGTTTCAAGCGACAACACGCAGCCAGTCAGAGGTTGAGGCCGTAAGTGCGCGGGTAGCGGCGGATTATCTTGCTAATGAGGCGGCTGGGTGCGGTCATGCACTTGGCGTAACCAGTGAGCAAGGCTACTGCGATGCCACATTTAGCCGAAGCTATGCCGATACGCTGCGCATTTGCGAAGGGTACTTGCAAGACCCTGCGGGACAGGGGTTGGTCGCACTTGTTGATGAGGGCACAGCGCAAATGCATTTTTGGGTACGTTTGGCTTAGCCACGGGTGTTTTAATGTCCATTGCCAAAGGGAAAGGGGAGAGCAGATTGCTCTCCCCTGTTTGTGTGAAGATACGTGGCTGCGCCTATCTGTTGTCCAACTCGGCACGCACGCGCACGCGCCCCAAGCGGGTGGCGCGATAAGGGCCACCGCCTTTAGAGGCGATCAGCCGCCGCCGTTTGAGTTTACGAAACAGCTCAAGCGAAAAGCCGCTCATGTACCAGCCATCACGCGTGACGCAATGTAGTTTTTCGATCTTGCCGCGTGTGTCTTTTTCCAGCTTGATATGGCCGCCTTGTGCCAGCACATGCATGATGCGCTGCTCTGCCTTGGAAATGTCCATGGGTAGTAGAAGAATCCAGAATGATAAAACCCGTTACCATCCGCGCCTCTTCGCTGCTGGATGGTTTGTTGTTTGGTTTCACATGCCCTGCCTTGCCTGTTGGCAGGGCCTTAGCGGGACTCTCCGAAAAAGCGCATAAAAACTCCGTTTTGCTGGGGCCTATTTAATGGCAGTAGACGAAAATGGCTAGCGCTGGCAGCATAATTGCCATTAAAAAGCTTGGCAGTGTTGCATTTTTACTAATGAGAGTGGTTGCTGGGCCAAATTGTTTGGAGCGACCTAAAGGGGGCATGATGCTGCAAGAGTTTGCGTCGGTTTTAGGGATTGCCGGATTGGTCAATCCGTTTGCTCTGGTGATCGGGGCTTATATGGGGTGGCGCTGTGATCAGGCCGGAAAGTTCTTGGTTGTGGGGTTTGCGGCGGCAGCCCTTAGCCTGATGCTTGATGGGGGGTTACGTGCTCTGGGCCTGCCTTCCTTCTGGGAGGTGGATGCCGGCGCTGTTGCGCTGTTTCCGGCACGCTTTATCGGCGGGCTGGGCGTGGGGCTGGTGGCGCGCGGGATTTTTTCCCTCAAATGTAAGGGGTAAATGGTGTGCGTTCGGCTTGCGTCGGGCTTGCTGCATAAAACTTGTGCAAGGGCTGCGCGAAAAATCCCGCGGCAAATGCGAAAAGCGTGCAGTCTGGCCTTGCGTTTGTTGAAGTGAGAGACTACCCAACACACTAAAGTTTTTTGTGCGCGCAGCTTTTGGTTCTTTTTAGAAGGCAGGGCAGGCGGTGCACTGGTTCATTAAGACAGGAATTGATCGCATGACGATTGTCGATACGCGTAGTCCGGACCCGAAGAAGTTCATCAAAGGGGCGACCGGTGATTGGGAAATCGTGATCGGGATGGAAGTGCACGCACAGGTGACTTCCGAAGCAAAGCTGTTCTCCGGCGCTTCCACGAGCTTTGGTAATGATCCCAATGCCAATGTGAGTCTGGTGGATGCGGCGATGCCGGGCATGCTGCCCGTGATTAACGAGGCGTGTGTGCGTCAAGCGATCCGCACCGGCCTTGGTTTGAAGGCAGAGATTAACTTGAAATCTGTTTTTGACCGCAAAAACTATTTCTACCCGGATTTGCCGCAGGGCTACCAGATCTCCCAGTTCAAGCAGCCAATTGTTGGGGAAGGCACCATTCATCTGGATATGAAAGATGGCGAGCAGGTGGAAGTTGGTGTTGAGCGCCTGCACCTTGAGCAAGATGCCGGTAAATCCTTGCATGACCAGCATCCGACCATGTCCTTTGTGGATTTGAACCGTTCTGGCGTTGCCTTGATGGAGATCGTCTCCAAGCCGGATATCCGCTGTGCAGATGAAGCCAAAGCCTACCTGACCAAGCTACGCATGATCCTGCGTTATTTGGGAACCTGTGATGGTAATATGGATCAAGGTTCCATGCGTGCGGATGTGAACGTTTCTGTGCGCCGTCCGGGCGGTGAATTTGGCACGCGCTGCGAAATCAAGAACGTGAACTCCATTCGCTTTGTCGGCCAAGCGATTGAATATGAAGCGCGTCGCCAGATTGGCATTTTGGAAGATGGCGGCGAGATCGATCAGGAAACCCGCCTGTTTGACAGCGTGAAGGGCGAAACCCGCTCCATGCGCTCCAAAGAAGAGGCGCATGATTACCGCTACTTCCCGGACCCTGATTTGCTGCCGCTGGAATTCTCGCAGGAGCTGGTTGACGAGATTGCTGCTGGTCTGCCGGAAATGCCGGACGAGAAGAAGGCGCGTTATGTGGATGAGCTGGGCCTTACGCCATATGATGCGGATATTCTGGTTGCCGAGCGCGTTTCCTGCGACTTCTTTGAGGATGTTGCCAAGGGCCGTGATGCGAAACTGGCCGCGAACTGGGTGATTAACGAAACCTTCGGCCGTTTGAACAAAGAAGGTCTGGATGTTGATAGTTGCCCGATCACTGCGCAGCAGCTGGGGGCGATTATCGACCTGATCAAGGCGGGAACTATTTCGGGTAAAATCGCGAAAGATCTGTTCGAAATTGTTTGGAGTGAAGGCGGTGACCCGGCGCAGATCGTTGAAGAGCGCGGCATGAAGCAGGTTACTGATATGGGCGCGATTGAGGCGGCTGTTGACGAGGTTATTGCTGCCAATGCCGATAAGGTTGCGCAAGCCAAAGAAAAGCCAAGCATGATTGGCTGGTTTGTTGGGCAGGTGATGAAGGCATCTAGAGGCAAAGCCAACCCGCAGGCGGTGAACGAGCTGCTGAAAGCAAAAATCGGCATCGAATAAGACGCGATTTTAACGTTTTCTTATCGAGATTTAAAAGCCCGGCTCATCGAGCCGGGCTTTTGCTGTTGTATTTGACTATATGATTCTAATGTACTTAATATTATTTGGCTGTTTATTCAAATTATTATGAGAAGTGCATGTTAGATTTATTTAATCCTGTTTCTGGTCGCATTAATCGTATGCAGTTGTGGTTTACTGCTTTTTTATTTTGCCATTGCGTGACCGCAAGTAAACTGGCAGATGCTGGCTTTTCCCGTTAGTGGATGCTGTAGTGGATCATACCATTCGGGATGCTGTTGTTTTTTGCAATTTGTGGCTTTGCTCCTACAGTGCAACCTCATCAAAGCTAGTGGCGCGAAGGATTAACCCGCGCAAGGCAAGCCGGGGGCGTTGCAAGCAATCGGTCCACGGCCAGAGGGCCGCGTGCAGAGCCGCGAACAAGCCAAGTGCAGCGACCAATTCGTCCGCAAAAGCTCGTTTTTGGACGGCGGAACACTTAGCTGTTTATGCCTGTTCTTAAATCAGTAGGTGCGCAAGTGACGCGAGTCCTGTAAGAAACCCGTGCCCCTTTCGGGCCAGTGTAGTTTTGCTTTGGTCTTGCCGAGGACCAGGTGGGGTTTGGAGAGGTTGATGCGCACCGATTATCAACGTGATGGAGAAGTCGTTCCCTTTTGGGCGCGCCCGATTGGCGTTGCGACATTTGTTTTTGTCTATTTGAGTGTTCACAGCATCTTGCGTGGCAGCTTTTCGGGCATTCTGGGCACGGATGACATGTTTGAAAACGTGTTCGTGCAGGATTTTTCGCTTGGCTACCAAGTGCGCCAGCCACCACTATACGAGTGGTTGCTGTACGGGGCGCAGCAGGTGCTTGGTCCGACAATCTGGAGCTTTCAGATTGTTAAATACGCATGCATTTTCACCGCAGGTTGGGCGCTTTACCAAGTCGCCCGTCGCGCCTTGCCGGAAGCGCGCATGGCGGCGCTGGCGGTTTTCTCTTATACCCTTATGTATCAGATCGGCTTTAATCTGCATGAAGGGGTGACGCATACCTCGATCCTGATTGCGACGTCTGCGCTTAGCTTTTGGGCGTGGCTGCGTTTTTTGGAGCGTGGCGATGTGGCAACTGCTTTGGTGTTGGGCGTTGCAATTGGCTTGGGGATGCTTTCAAAACACTCCTATGCGCTGGTGCCGCTTGTGCTGCTGGTGACGAGCCTTATTTTGCCACGTTTTCGTACACTGTTACGCTGGCGGTTGCTCCCTCTGGTTTTTGTTGTGGCTCTGCTGGTTTACTCGCCGTTTTTATGGTGGGTGACCATGGAGGGAGAGCGGCTGCTGTCCAGTTCCCTAAATACGATGCAGGGTGAACAAAGCCTTGGACATCTTGCACGTGTCGGCGTTGGTGAAGCGCGACTGATCTGGGGTGTCATCGGTTTTGGCGGTATTTTGCTGGCCGTTATGCTGTTGGTGTTTCAGCGTGGGTTGTGGAGTGGTCTGCGGTCGCTTTGGCGCATGGATCGTGCCTGTGACGGGCCGTTAACTGCGCGGGATTATGGCCAGTTTGTGCTGGTTTATACTGTTGCCAGCGTCGGTATCGCCATGATTGCGGTGTTGATTAGTGGGGCAACCTATATCAAGGAACGGCACATGCATCCGCTCATGCTGGTGTTTCCGCTTGCAATGATGGCATTGGTGGCCGAGAGGGAGGCGGATCAAGCGCGGCGCCTGCGGATTTTTAGCCTGTTCATTCTGGTTTTGATTGCGGTTGTCTTTGCGGTCCGGATATCTGGCTTTATTGCGCCGGACAAAAAGTTTTGCGGTGGTTACTGTCGGCATATGAAGCCCTATGACACGTTAGCAGAGAGGTTGGCTGCTGTAGAGCCCGAGGTGGCGCAAGCGACACTGGTGGCACTTGATGACTACACTGCCGGGAACTTGCGCGCGAGCCTGCCTGATGCAAGAGTTTCCTTGTTAAATTATCGACCACGCGGGCCTGTGCGCCAGCAATGCTATTTGATCAAGGATGCTGGAGATGATGTTGCGCCGGACTTTAGCGCGGTGAGCGCGCAAATGCTCAAGGTGATCGGAGCAGATCGGGAATCGTTGGTTGGGGCGCCGCTCTTGTTTGGTGTGCCGTGGCCGCATAGTTGGAAGCCCGGATTTCGGGTTACCTATTTTGTCGTTGTACAGTTAAAGCCCGAAACACCGGTCTGTCGTCCCTTAAGCTGAAGCGCCGGAGAGTTTTGATGTCTATTGAAATACGCGTCGCTGTCTTAGAGGATTTGCCGCAGATTGTTGCACTGATGAATGCGGGTGCTGTGGGCGCACGGGCGCAACTGGAAAGCACGGATCTTGCGAGCTACCAACGGGCATTTCTGGAAATCCTTCAAGCAGACGAAGTCGATATTTATGTCTTGTGCGAGCTGGGCAACGGGCATGTGTTGGCGACTTGTCAGCTAACCCTTGAAAAAGGGCTTGCTTTTCAGGGAAGGAGCAGAGCAAGCGTTGAAAGCATGCATACACGGGCCAGCCACCGAGGGCAGGGGCTTGGCAGGGCGCTTTTGCAGTATGTCATTGAAGTGGCGCGGGCGCGCGGGGCTGTGCTGGTGCAACTGACCAGCAATGCTACGCGTGCGGATGCGCACCGGTTTTACTTGCGTGAGGGATTTGAGCAAACGCACTTGGGCTTCAAATTAATGTTATGAGGTGCTGGTTTTCTTCACTGTGTCTTGTGGTTTAGGCTCGTTCGCACCACTTGATAGCCGGACGGGGCGTTTGGTGCTTATGGAAGGCCAAGTGCCCGCCGCAACGTTTGTAGAGGAAAAACTATGCAGAACAAACCAATTGAGCTTTATTATTGGCCAACACCAAATGGCTATAAGATTTCTATTCTACTGGAAGAGCTTGGCGTTCCCTATGAGCTCAAGCTTATAAATATTGCAACAGGGGAGCAGTTCGAGCCAGATTTTCTAAAAATTGCGCCAAACAACCGAATGCCTGCGATTGTTGATCCGGAAGGCCCAGAAGGAGAGCCGATTTCGGTCTTTGAATCAGGCGCGATTATGCAATATCTGGGCCGAAAATTCGGAAAATTTTACCCAACTGACGAGCGGGCCCGGGTTGAAGTGGAAGAGTGGCTGATGTGGCAGATGGGCGGTTTTGGGCCAATGCTAGGGCAAAACCATCATTTCCGAATTTATGCGCCAGAGAAGATCGAATACGCGATGCAGCGATATTTGAACGAAACCCACCGGCTGTATGGCGTGCTGGACCGGCGTCTTGAGGGGCGCACATATGTCGCCGGTGATGCCTATAGTATTGCAGATATGGCCATTCTTGGCTGGTCGCGTGGCTGGGAAGCGCAGGGAATGCAGGCTGGCGAATTCAAGAATGTAGAGGCGTGGCGTGAACGCTTGCTGGCGCGTCCAGCCGTACAGCGTGGGCTGGAGGTTGGTGCTGAAGAACGGGAAAAAGTGACGTTGGCAACCGACAAGGACGCACAAAGCGTACTGTTTAACCAGCGCGCCCGCTGACATAGTTTCGCGCAAGAGCGTCGTTTGCGTTCTTGCGCGTTCGCTTTATTTACTGCGTGCCCATTCTTCACCCTTGCAAAACAGGCCGCCTAAGACGCAGCCTTTAAGCGAGAGTCGGTTTTGATCGATGAGCTTCATCTTGCCGGTATATGTTTTGCCATCCTCGGCATTGTAGACTTTGCCTTTCCATGCATTTTTGCCATCTTCCTTCATACCCAGAACGGTTCGAGAGCCGAGCAGTGGGCGGGTGCGTTTGGCTTTATCTGGATTATGGATGTCTTTGAGCGGGCTTTTAAGCCAAACAAGGTCGCCGCAATAGGCGGATCCGCATTTGAAGATCTTGATTTTGGACGTGCCACTGGCGCGTAGCCACACGCCTTCAGGGCCTACCGCTAAAGCGGGGGCAGTGGTTACGGTAAAAAACAATACCAATGAAAATAACGCTTTTCCTATCATAACTTATTTCTCCCAGTTCTATGCTATTGGTCCATCGTAAGGTGCCGTTTACGTCAACTCCATTGGGACTTTAGGTGTAGTGTTGTTGTAATGTTGAATATTAAATTTATACTTGGTAACTTTATCTATATTTACATTATTATTGCATTTACCGTGAAAATTATCGTGATGTTGTTACGAATCAGATCCTTTTTATTTGTGAAGAAAGGGTGTGATCATTATGTTTATGGAAGAAACGAAAGAAAACCTGCGGCGTGTTCAAGCACCTGCGATTTTGATTGACTGGTTGTTGGCGCAGGGGATGCTGGCGTCTACAGGAACGGCAGAGAGTGAACCGGATCTTATTGAAGCGCATAAGTGGTTTAACCTCGCGGTTGTTAAGGGATCTGTTCTGGCGGCGCAATATAGGCAGGAAATTTCAAAGGAAATGTGCTTGCGCGATATCGCCGAGGCGCAATGCCGCGCACGCCTGTGGCTAAGCTCTGAGGTTGAAGAGCGACAGGATTTGGTTGCCTGAGCTGAATTCCTGCCTAAAAGATCAGGCCTGCTGTTTGTGTTGGTGCCTCTTTGCTTGAACGCGACAGATGCGTGTTTTTTGAAGGTGTCGATATAAAATGCTCCGACATCAGGTTGGTTAAGGAGGTAACAGTGTTTTGTTGTGGTGCTTAGCCCCTACTGTGTTAGAAGCGTGCTTGTCATCAGATCCTAGATAAGTACGCCTGCTAATGAGCTCACTGCCCGACTACCTGCAATCCGATTGCTCTCGCTGTGCTTCCTTTTGTTGTGTCGCGCTGGTGTTTGAAAAAGGGAGCTGCTTTCCTTTTGATAAAGAGGCAGGTGAAGCCTGCAGGCATTTGTCGTCTTGTGGGTCATGCCGAGTACATATGTCCCTCAATGAACTTGGGTTTAGTGGTTGCGTTGACTATCAGTGTTTTGGTGCTGGCCCAAGAGTGTTGAATGACTTCTTTCCTGAGAGAAGCTGGTTGAACGAAGCGCAGCTCCTTCCAAAAATGATGGATGTTTTTTGGATGATGCAGCGGGTTCACAATATGCTGCACCTATTGTTTCTAGCGGGGCGCCTGCCGTTGTCCGATAATCTAGCAGAACGTAAAGCTGCACTTGAAAGTAGATTGCTACGGATTGACGACAGCGACTTTTCTTCGAAGGTGGCGTCAAATTATGCTGAAGCCTGTAGCGATGCACGAAGGTTTTTAACAAAGCTTCGCGATTATATGTGATCGTTGTCCTCTTTAGCCATATTCCATCTGGATACCTCCTTATCGCCGAGGTTCTGTGTACTGATGTGGCGGATATGGTGGATGTTGCCAATTTGTTCTGCGTGTGTCTACCTGCGGTTTTTTGTTCCTGATTAGTTTCGGGCAAAAATAAGGGGCTTTATACAGATTAACATTCTATCAATAATGTGACCTCGCAGGGCAGACTAAGTGACTTCTAATTGGCCTGTTTTTGGGGTTTTTGGGTGTTTTGTTTGGGTGTTAGTGATATACGCGGGGTTGTTTTGAATTAGGGCATTAAAGTTTTCCCGTGATGATTTCATTTTTTTGAATTTGGTGTGTTGACGGTTTTGTTTGGTGTGCCTATAACCCGCCCCACGCCAGACGGCGGCGGCCTTACGGGGTGGCGGCGGTTGGTTGGAAGTGAGAGAATTGGTTGTTTGATTTTCTCGTGCTCATTGACAATTTTATAATGTAAGAAAGAGAAACGTAGGCGGCGCTGTCTGCGGCTCAGGATTTGGATGAGAGTTCGAGTTCTGGCTATATAAAAGACAAGACGACGTAT